>JACKLX010000032.1 GCA_024235695.1 Accumulibacter sp. | reverse complement strand
TCACGTCCTTGTCAGAGTGGGCCTCGGGCACGACCCGCCCCTGGCAGGATGACTTTCCTGCTCGGGGAATGAGAGCGTGCGGGTGGCGGAAATGGCGGACATCCGGTGCATGCGGATCTTATCCGCTGCCCGGCGTTCGCGCATGATTCCTTTGCGCGCCGGGGCGGCAATCGTCACGCCCTGCCGCTAAGTCTGCGCTAATTCTTGATCGCTATCTTGAACCTCACGCGACTGTCCGCGTGACTCGAAGGAGAGATCAACATGAAACAGCTGACCATGAAGAACAGCAGCTTTCTGGCAGTGCTTGCAGTGTTTTCGGCAAGCGCCGTCGGCAGCGTCTACGCCGCCAGATCGGACGACAACGACGCGCTGGCGATCGCCGACGCGAAGGTCGGCCTGGCACAGGCGGTGAGCGCCGCCGAACAGTATGTCGGAGGCAAGGCTTCGCGCGCCGAGTACGAGCGTCACAAAGGGCAGTGGGTGTTCGATGTGGAAGTGGTCAAGGGCGCGCAGGTGATGGACGTGACGGTCAAGGGCGCGCAGGTGATGGACGTGACGGTCAACTCGATCAGCGGCGCGGTCATCGCTGCCGTCGAAGACACCGCCGACCGCGAAGATGACCATGACCGGGACAGCGACCATGACCGCGACGATTGATGGCCTGAAGAAACACCGGGGCAGCTGCGCTGCCCCGGTTTTTCGCCAGCCCCGGCGCATGCACCGGCAGCCGGGGAGAGAACTCGAATGACGACGCACAGCTACCAGCAGACGACACAAGGCCGGACGGAGATGCTCAACAAGGTCCCGGAAGTGACGTTTTGCTTCTGGGTCATCAAGATCATGGCGACGACCGTCGGCGAGACTGCCGCCGATTTCCTCAACTTCGATCTGCATTTCGGCCTGAACGGCACGTCGCTGCTGATGAGCGCGCTGCTGGCGGCCTTCCTGCTGATGCAGTTGCGCGCCGGAAAATATGTGCCCTGGCTGTACTGGCTGGTGGTGGTGCTGATCAGCATCGTCGGTACGCTGATCACCGACGGACTGGTGGACAACTTCGGCGTCGCGCTGGAAACGACGACCATCGCCTTTGGCCTGGCCCTGCTGGCAACCTTCGCCATCTGGTACGCGAGAGAGAGAACGCTGTCGATGCACTCCATCGTCACCACATCCCGCGAACTGTACTACTGGGCGGCCATTCTGTTCACCTTTGCCCTCGGCACCGCTGCCGGTGATCTCGCGGCGGAAGGCCTGCAACTCGGCTACGCCACCTCGACGCTGCTCTTCGGCGCGCTGATCGCCGCAGTCGCCACGGCCTACTACGCCTTCAAGGCCAATGCGGTGCTCGCTTTCTGGATCGCCTACGTCCTGACGCGGCCGCTCGGCGCATCGTTTGGCGACTACCTGTCGCAAGCCGTTGCCGACGGCGGCCTCGGTCTGGGCACGGTAGCCACCAGCGCGGTGTTCCTGGCGACCATCGCCGGCGTGGTCCTCTATCTGACCCGCACTCGACCGGCCGTGCAGATGCAAACGGCAAACGAGAGCGGCAGAAGGCATTGACCGGGAGCCGCCGTGGAACACTGGAACGAAACGCTGTTTCTGCTTCTCAACGCCGGACCGGGCGCCTCGGCGACCACGGTCGCTAGCGCGCGTTTCCTGGCCGACGACCTGATCTGGATCGTTCCCGCAGGCCTGCTCGTCGCCTGGCTGCGCGGTTCGCCCGGGACGCGGCAGAACCTGGTCGCCGCGACGCTCGCCGGCCTGACCGCTTTGCTGATCAACCAGCTGATCGGGCTGCTCTGGTATCACCCGCGCCCGTTCGAGGCGAGGATCGGGCAGGTACTGATTGCACACGTCCAGGAAAGCTCGTTTCCGAGCGATCACCTGAGCCTGATCTGGGCCGTCGCCTTCGGACTGCTGCTGCACGCCCCGACCCGACTCGCCGGTTGCGCCCTCGCCCTCTCCGGAATGCCCGTGGCCTGGGCGCGGATATACCTCGGCGTTCACTTCCCGCTGGACATGCTCGGCGCCGCCCTGGTCGCTCTGTGCAGCGCTTGCCTCATCCTGCCCGCAAGGAAGCCCCTGATCACGCCGCTGATGCGTCTCTTGCTGGTCGCGCATCAAGCGCTCCTTGCCGGTTTGATCCGACGCGGCTGGGTGAGACAATGACGAATTCAGAACTGCGGAAAGCATGATGCGAATCCTGCTTGTCGAAGACGACGCCATGATCGGAGAGGCGACGTGCATTGCCCTCAAGGACGCCGCATACGCCGTAGACTGGGTCAGGGACGGCGCCACCGCCAGCGCCGTCCTCCAGGACGGCGGACACCAGGCGGTGCTGCTCGATCTGGGGCTGCCCGGGCGCGACGGTCTGGAAGTGTTGCGGCGCCTGCGGCAGGCCGGCAACACCGTACCGGTGCTGGTGATCACCGCGCGTGACGGGATCGATGATCGCATCAAGGGG
>JACKLX010000031.1 GCA_024235695.1 Accumulibacter sp. | reverse complement strand
CTGGCCGCATAACCTCCCGGAAACCTTCGTTTGTGGGAGGTCCGCTGGTGATTTTCCAGATCGATCCAGTCGAGGCCCTATCGTCTCCCAAAACTATCCCTTGATTGGTTCTCCCGAAACGTCCACTATGTAGTCGAGTAACAGGAGAAAATCATGGCCATCGTGATCGAAGACATTCAAATGGAGCGCCTGGCGGAGCAAATCGCCGTCGCCGAAGGCGTGTCCGTCACCGAGGTATTGCGGGAAAGCCTGATATCGCTGGCTGGCCTACGCGGCTTGACCACGCGGAAGGCCCCGTTGCGCGAGCGGTTGGCGGCGCTGGCGAAAGAGGTCGACGCGGTTCCCGCGCCCGTTCCGACCGACCTGCGCAGCGATGATGAAGTACTGGGCTACAACGAGCACGGCGTATGGTGATCGACACCTCAGCCATCCTCGCCTGGCTCAAGCACGAACCGGAGCGCGAGCGCATCGTAGCGGCGCTGGAAGCGAACCCGGTTTGTCGCATCTCGGCGGTGAGCCTGCTCGAAGCGCATATTGTCGTTCGCGCCCGCGAACATCCGACCATGGTCGGCAAGCTGCAGCGCTTCCTGGAGGAAATCGGCGCCGTCGTCATGCCGTTCGATGAGCGCCAGGCGCGGCTCGCTGATGCGGCCTTCATACGTTATGGCAAAGGTCAGGGACACCCGGCTCAGCTCAACTTCGGCGACTGCGCGGTCTACGCCTTAGCCGCCTCGCTCGGCGAGCCGCTGCTGTTTGTCGGCAACGACTTCGCGCAGACGGACATTCAGCGATGCTGATCGGCTATGCGCGCGTCTCCACGCGCGACCAGAAGCCGCACCTGCAGCTCGACGCCCTGCGGCAAGCGGGTTGCGAGCGCATCTTTGAGGAAACCGCCAGCGGCGCCAAGCGCGACCGGCCGGAATTGAATGCAGCGCTTGACTACGTGCGCGCCGGCGACAGCCTGGTGGTGTGGAAGCTTGACCGGCTGGCACGTTCGACTCGCCAGTTGCTGGAAACGGTCGAGGTGCTGGAGCAGCGCGGCATCGGCCTGAAGATTTTGACGCAGAACATTGACACGGCCAGTGCCGGCGGGCGCCTAATCTTCACCGTGTTCTCGGCGATCGCCGAGTTCGAGCGCGAAATTATCCGCGAGCGCACGCGGGCTGGGCTGGATGCCGCGCGGGCGCGAGGGCGCACTGGCGGTCGCCCTCGCGCCCTCTCAGAGAAAGATCTGAAAGAAGCGCGTGCCTTGCTGGCCGATTCCGAGATCACGGTCGAGGACGTGGCGCGGCGGCTCGGCGTGGGACCATCCACGTTGTACCGCTACCTGCCTGCGGCACGCCATGCCGCACAGAACAACTAACCCTTTACAACCAAGCGGCAGCCTGAACCGGAGCAACTTGCATGGCGAGAAAGCGAGACGACGAATGGACCAACGTGGAGTCCCTGATCGCGCTGCTGTCCCATGGCTATACGGACGAGGTAAGAGCCTTCACCAAGGGCATCCAGGCGAATCCCTCGGCCGTTACCGGCTTCGAGCGGCTGTTCAAATTATTGAACGCCGAAGGAAAGATCGACTGGGCGGGCACCGAATCCCAGCAAGCGGCGATGGCCAGAGCCGAGGAAAGCGCCCAGGAACTGGACGATTTCCTCGAAGGCATGACCCATCCGTTCGAAACCTATGTCCTGGTACTCAATCACGGCCACGAGATCATCGTCGAGACCGGCTGGCATGACGACGTCGCCGGTCCGGTCGTGTGGGATCGCTGGGCGAGCGACGTAGACGATCCCGTCATGGCATACGCCGACATCGGCTTTCTGTTCGACAAACCGGACTACCGCTGCGAACCGAAGACTGCCGAGAAGCCAGCACCGCCGCTGTACCGCTATCACCCGGAACGCTTCAAGGCATACCGTGACTATGCCGAGCCGGTCGGCAAGCTGTACCGGCAGCGGGTCGACCCGGCAACGGGCATGTTGACTATCGACCAGCTCAACGAAATTGCTCGTCATATGAGCACCGAATTGAACCAGCGCTCACTCCGGTTTCCTCGCAAGCGCAAGGAATCCCATCCGCAACCATCACTTGTCATTGAGGCCGAGCAAACGCTTGCTACTGCCTACGGGCGCTTCATCCAAGCCGGCCGACAGATCATCGACTTCCCGCCGGCGTTGACCGAAATGCTGGCCGAGACGGACATCGACGACATTCCGATGAACAGCATCAATCTGCCCTACGCGTCGCAATACCTGTACTTCGGCCCGCAGCCCAGCCTGGAGATCGAGCCGGACTGGCTGGTCGACGGCGCCTATGTCGAGCAGCGCGGCGCAAGCGGCGACGTGCGCTTCACGGTCACCGCCGTCCCGCACGAGCAAGCCTTGTCGGCGCAGTGGTATCTGTTTCCGGAGGTTGAGTACACCCAGGACTTCGTCGGCGAGTTTCGCTCAATGGATTTGGCCACCGCCATCGACACTGTGCTGTCGAGCAGGCTCGCCGAGCTGATGAAACGGCGCGCGCTCGCCGGTGGCGACATCACGGCGACGTTGGAGGAGGCGGCCACCGAGAGCGGCATGGCACTGCCCGCGGGCGTCAGTGTCGTCGACGTCAGCCCGACGCTGGCGGCCGTGCGCGACGACATCACCCGCCGCCGGCACCCCGTCTACAAAGCGGCCCTGCAATTGGTGGTCAATGCGCTGTGCTACGTCGCGGCCTATCCCGAAGACATTGATACGGTCTGGCCGGAAGGAACACCCGACTCGCTCAAACAGAAGGCGCTGCACGGCAAGGGCAAGGAGCAGATGCGGGCAAAGTCGAAGCTGACCGCGCTTGGCTATGTACCGGTGCATATTTGCGGCAAGCGCGTCGCCGAACAGCGTACGCACCGGGGCATCCCAGCGCATGGTCACGTCGCTACGCACTGGCGGCGTGGTCACTGGCGCAACCAGGTGCACGGCCCGGCGCGCTCGCTGCGCAAGCTGATCTGGGTCATGCCGGTCGTCGTCGGGTCCAAGCATCCCGACGAACCTGAGGCCGGGCATGTCTACTTGGTGTCGTGAGGACGCCTGCCGTGACTTTGCAAGAACGCGGGTTTGCCAACCACGCTCTCTTCCCAAAATCGACCATCTGACAACTACGGCGAGACGCTTGATGGGGTTCCTCGCATGAGCAACGTCTACCGCCGTCTACTCCCCAAGCTGACGCTCAACCGCCGGTTCGCGCAGGACTTCCTCGACGCCCCTGAGCCGTGCTGCGCGCTCAGGGTTTCCGGGAGGTCATGCGGCCAT
>JACKLX010000030.1 GCA_024235695.1 Accumulibacter sp. | reverse complement strand
CCGTGCACAACGCGAGCGGCATCGTATTCACTCCCGACGGCAGCTACGCCTTTGTCGCTGCCCGTGCCGACCAGGTCAACAAGGTTTTCGGCGGCGGATTCAACGGCGCCAGCCTCAATGCCGGGGGCGTCAGCGGTTATCTGGACCAGAGCGCCAATCCCCTCTACGAAGCCGGCAACGTCGCGATCATCAAGGATCCCTTGAGCGACCATCCGCAGGTGGTGGCGGCAACCCGACCGACTCCCTACGGCTTCCCTGTCGATCTGGCGCTTTCGGCCGATGGTCGCTATCTCTATGTCAGCTACCAGGGACTGCCGACGAGTGCCGGCTCCGGTGGGGTGATGGTCTTTGACGCCAGGGCGATGCTCCAGCAGGTCCAGTTGCAGCTGAGCACGGACCCGTCGGGCAGGGACATGCGCAAGTACGCGATCGACGACCTGCCGCTGGTCAATGGCAATCGTGCGGCGAACGCCCAGATCGACCTGCGTGCCGACTATCTTCTGCATACCGACACCCTTGCCGACGGCAGCAGGGTAACCGCATTCGGAATCCCGGCCGGGAGCAACCGTCCGCCAGTCCTCACCGGCGGCTTTCCGGGCGGAATCGCGGTGCAGACGCGGTCGTATCCGCTGAGCGTCTACGACGCGTCGGGCGACAGCACGCCGGAAACGGTCTTCCAGCACGGCGTCCTTAAAGTCAGCTTCGGCCTTCCGTCGTCGGGTCTTGCCGGTGTCGTGAAGAGCATACAGCTCAGGGCGAAACCGACCGCTGGCGGCGCCGATGTTCTCCTCAAGACCTACACCGGGCAGCAACTGCAGGTAAATGACGAACTCCTGAACCTCGATGCCCTGGTCGCAGGCCCGGCCGACGGCTTCTACAAGATCTACCTGCACATCGAGTTCGAGAATGGCGCGGCGGCGGAAGACGTCGGTTTCAAGTCGATGACCATCCAGGGTGACCGGTCCGTTTCTTCGGCGCCCAATGTCGCGTCAGATGGCATGATTCGCGGCTCGTTTGCGCCGCAGACCTATAATCTCTCTGACTACGTCAATGACGGTGTCGTCATCTTTGGCGGTGGTGGTACCGATACGCTGGCTCTCGGCGTGCTGCCTGCGCAGCTGACGAGCATCGACGGCAGGTCGCTTAGCGCTTTCAGCAGCGCCGCGAGTTCCGCGCCCAGTCAGGCGATCTACCGGGGAACGGCGTTTGACTACCTGTGTCTGGACAGCGGCCAGGAAATCTACTGCCAGGGCATCGAGCGACTGGTGTTCTCCGACGGAACGGTGAAGGAACTGCAGGTCCGTGCGACCGATCCTTTCTTCAATCAGCAATGGAATCTCGCCGCCACCGATATTCCGGACGCCTGGCGCTTCACGACCGGCTCCAGCCAGATCCTCATCGTGTCCATCGACAGCGGCCTCCCGGCCACGCCCGCGGCTGCCGACGATCTATTGCCGAGCCGACTGATCACCAACTCGCAGTCGTACGTCGGCGGCGTGACCGACAACGTCCACGGCCACCAATCGATCAGCATCATGGCGTCGATCCCGCAGAACGCGCGGGGAGTTGCCGGCATCAATTGGGTCAGTCAGGTGATGATCCAGGATGTCGTCGAGCAGCCCGTCGTGAGCATGGACCAGGCGATCAAGGCGGGCCTCGACTTTGCCGTGGCAAATGGCATGAAGGTCGTTTTCCAGGCAAGCGTCGAGAGTGAAGCCGCAGCCGCACAGATCAGTGCCGTCACCGCTTTGCTCGGTGGCACAGATTCCTACGCCCTTTATACCTACGCGGCCGGAAACCACGCTACCGACATCGATAACCCCGCCGGATCGCTTGGCGCATGGGCGCGCCTCTTTGGCGCGCAAAGCAATGGTCTGGCGATTGGGGCAGTGATCTCCGGGACGGCCACCGTCTTCTCAAGTTCGCCAGCTTCATTCTTTACCACGTCGACGGGCGGTATCAACAACGCCACCGCCATCAGCAGGGCGTCGTATTCAAACTTCGGCCCCAAACTTACCCTGGTCGCGCCGACGGATTCACCGGCAGTCAGGGGCGACGGCATTGTTCCGGTGGGCAACCCGCTGGCGAACCCGCCGCAAGCGCTTTACTTCAACGGAACCTCCGCCGCAACGCCAAATGTGGCAGGCATTGCCTCGCTGGTCTGGAGCGCCGCGCCGCAGCTTTCAGGCGCCGACCTGCGGCAGCTTCTGATCGACACGTCTAGCCCGCTTGTTGCCAGCAAGACCATCACGAACCTTGTCCTGAAAGCGGCGGTTCCGGACGCGACGACGACTTCGATCAGCGTTTCCGACGCGGCCTATACTCCGAACGGAAACACCTACCCACCACCGCAGCGCTGGGTGATCACGGTGGGTTCGGAAGACATGCTCGTCAGCGCGATGACACCCGTCGTCGGCGGTTCGACCTACACCGTGGTCCGCGGCTACAACGGCACTACGGCTGTCGCGCACAGCAACGCCAGCAGCGTCGTCCGCTCCAATTATGACGGTGCGACCGCCAATGTCGGCAGCACGCCGGGAAGCGTTCGGGACGCGAGCTTCGGCTATGGTCTGATCGACGCTGGCACCGCCGTGCGTCGCGCTTTCGCCCTGACCAGCAATCCCGTTCTAGCCAATTTCTACCTCAACAACGGCACCAGGAATCTCGCCATTGCCGACACCGGCACGGTGACCGTTCCAGGCGTCGGCGCAGACGTTCTGACGATGAACATGCTCGACGCCTCCGGCACCACTGCCCAGGCCGCTTTCGACCTCTGGTCCAGCCGCCTGCAGGGCACCGCTTCGATGCAGATCGGCGTCAGCCTCGAAGACCTGCCGGACGGCCAACTCGGCGAGGCGCGCATCGATGCCGTCGGCGCAGACGGCCTGCCGACCGCCGGTACCATCGTCCTCGACCGCAACGCCAGCGGGGTCGGCTGGTTCGTCGATCCGACGCCGCTCGATAATTCGGAGTTCTCGACGACGCTCGATTCGACCGCCTTCCTGGCCAGCGGGGCTTCCGATGCCGCCGGCAAGTACGACCTGCTCACCGTTCTCCTGCACGAGGAAGGCCACCTGCTCGGTTTCAATCCGCAGACGGCCGGCTTTTCCGCGCAGGTGGGGACGGTCGCCGGCTCGCAGGTCTTCGTCGGCCCCGGTTTCACGGCCCGCCTGTCGGCCGATGGCCAGCACCTGGCGGGCAGCAGCTACCCCGACGACCTGATGAACGACGTCCTGGCGCCGTCGGTGCGGCGCCTGCCTTCGGCCATGGATGTGCAGGTCATCGCTGCCGTTCGCTCCGACAGCCTTGCCCCGTCGCATCCGGATGCAGCCTTCCCGGCCGCCGTCGTCACGGGCACGGTGGTCAGCGCCGGCAATTCGCTTGCGGTCGGTAGCGGGCAGGCTGCTGTCCCGGCGCTGCTGCTTGCTGCCCCGCCGGCTTCGCCGACCGGCAACAACGGTTTTTCGATCACCGGCGGCGGCAGTCCCCTGGCCGGCTGGACCGAGAACGGATCGGTCGCGACGACCGCCAGCACGGCCACGCTGAGTGAGAATGCGACCGTCACCAGCGGCTTGTCGCAAACCTTCGTCGTTCCGGTTGGTGCGACTTCGCTCGAGTTTACGATTTCCTCAAGCGACTTCAGGACCAATCTCGCGGGCAACCCGCCCGATGCTTTCGAGGCCGCCCTGCTCGACGCCAGCGGGCACCCGGTCATCGCCACCGCGAGCGGACTGAGCCTGACCGACGCGTTCCTGAATGTGCAGTCCAGCGGCGACATCTTCTTTGCGCCGGGCGTCAGCGTCTCCGGACGATCGGCCTCCGGTCAGGTCGCGGCGCTGAACTCTCCGATCACCGTGACTGCGGACCTCACGGGAGTGGCGGCGGGGACGCAGGTCACGCTCTACTTCGACCTGCTTGGATTCGGGCCGTACGACAGTTCGCTGACCCTCGCAGACGCCCATTTCGGCCTCGCCAACGGCAATCACGCGCCGGTGGCGGTCGACGACCGGTTGGCTGTGAACGAGGACGTCGCGACGGTGCTCGACGTGCTGGCCAACGACAGCGACGCCGAGCACAGCCCGCTGACGGCCACCCTGGTCGATCTTCCCGCGCATGGCGTGCTGACCCAGGCGGCTGGCGGCGCCTTCCTGTACACGCCGGCGGCGAACTACAGCGGTGCCGACATCTTCACCTACCGGGCCAGCGACGGGCTGCTCGATTCGCGGCTGGCGACCGTCAGCCTGAGCATCGCATC
>JACKLX010000029.1 GCA_024235695.1 Accumulibacter sp. | reverse complement strand
CGCCTTGCGCTTGGCGCGCGGATGCGCCTGGTCGTATACCGTCGCCAGATGCTGGAAATCGAGGTGGGTGTAGACCTGTGTCGAGGCGATGCTGGCGTGGCCGAGCATTTCCTGCACCGCGCGCAGGTCGCCCGACGATTGCAGGACGTGCGAGGCGAACGAGTGGCGCAGCATGTGCGGGTGCACCCGCGCCGGCAAGCCCTGCAGCAGTCCGCGTCGCGCCAGTCGCAGCTGGATCATGCGCACGCCGAGACGCCGGCCGCGCTGGCCGACGAACAGCGCCGCCTCGTCGGCCGCGGCCAGCAGCCGACGCGGCGCGATCCACGCCGACACCGCCTCCCTGGCCTTGCTGCCGACCGGCACGATGCGCAGCTTGCTGCGCTTGCCCAGCACCCGCACCTCGCCGGCCAGCAGCTCCTCGAGGCAGGAGATATCGAGCGCCGCGAGCTCGGCCAGGCGCAGGCCCGACGAGTAGAACAGCTCGAACATCGCCTGGTCGCGAATCGCCAGCAGGTTCTCGCCGGTGCCCGCCAGCAGGCGACTGGCCTCGTCCGGCGACAGCGCCTTGGGCAGCGCCCTGGGGCTTTTCGGCGGTCGGACGCTGTCCACCGGGTTGTGCGTGGCGCTGCCGCGTCGTCCGAGCCAGCGATAGAAGCCGCGCCAGGCCGAAAGCGCGCGGCCGAGCGAGCGACCGCCGAGACCGCGGCTGTGCAGCTGCGCCACGAAGCGCCGGATGTGCGGCGTCTGAATGGTGCCGAAGCTGCCGCCGCCGCCACCGTCGCCGGCCGGCAGGTCGGCGATCAAGGCGCACAGCGCCTCGAGATCGTGACGGTAATTGCTGACCGTATGCGGCGACAGGCGCCGCTGCTGCGCCAGTTCGTCGAGGTAGGCGTTGACCTCGGCGGCGCGCTCGTTGGCGGTCATCGCGGCTCGTTCAGTGCAGTACCCGCGCCAGCGCGGCCGATGCCATCTCGCCCAGCCGTTCGAGGTAGATCGTCCCCATGCCGGCGTAGAAGCGTTCGCCGTCCTCGCTGCCCATGGCGATCATGCCGATCGTGCCACCGCCGTTGCGCATCGCGATCAGCGCCTGCGAGCGGACATGCAGCGACGCTTCGCCAAACCACGACGAGGTTTCGAAGCCGCTCGTCGAGCCGCAGTAGGGTTGCGTCAGCGTTTCGGCGAAGGCCTGCAGTTCCTGGCTGACCTGCGCGAATTCGGGCAATTCCTCGCTGTCGGCCGGCCGATCCCAGAGGCGCACGGCGACGTGCGGAACGGCAAAATCATCCCGCAGGTGGAAGTTGAGCGTGTGCAGCACGGCCTGAAAACTGCCGGCGGCGATCATCCCGACCGCCAGCCGGTGCATCTTTTCGCTGATCCCGTCGTTCTCCTCGCCGAATTGCAGCAACTCGCCCATCTTGCTCTCGAGTTGCTTGTTCTTGTCGCGCAGCGCCAGCATCTGACGTTCGGTGATCGAGATCGTTCGTCCGCCGTGCGGATGCGGGACGACCATGTTGGCCATCAGGTCGGCGTGTTCCTCGAAGAACTGCGGGTTGTCCTGCAGGTAATGCGCGACGTCGTCGGATTTCATATTTCGATTTCTCCAGTGAATACGGTGACCGCCGGCCCGGTCATCAGCAGCGGTGTGCCGGGGCCGTTCCAGGTGATGGTCAGCATGCCGCCGCGCGTTGTCACGCGCACCGGCGAATCGAGCAGGCCACGGCGGATGCCGGCGACCACGGCGGCGCAGGCGCCGGTGCCACAGGCCAGCGTTTCGCCGGCGCCACGTTCGAAAACGCGCAGGCGAATCGCCTGCCGGTCGACGACCTGCATGAAACCGGCGTTGACCCTCTGTGGGAAAAGCGGGTGCGATTCGATCAGCGGTCCCAACTCTTCCACCGCCGCCGTCTCGACGTCGGCAACCACCTGCACGGCGTGCGGATTGCCCATGCCGACGGCAGTGATGGTGATCTCCCGGTCGCCGACTCGCAGCGTCTGCAGCGGCTCGTCGCTGGTGCCGAGAAACGGCACCAGCGCCGGCGCCAGCAGCGGTACACCCATGTCGACGCTGACCAGGCCGTCGTCCTCGAGGCGCGGGACGATCACGCCGCTGATCGTTTCGACACGAATTTCGCGCTTGCCGGTCAGCCCCTGATCGTGCACGAAACGGACGAAGCAGCGCGCGCCGTTGCCACACTGCTCGACCTCGCCGCCATCGCCGTTGAAGATCCGGTAGCGGAAGTCGGCGTCGGCACGGGTCGCTGCTTCGACGAGCAGAATCTGGTCGCAGCCGACGCCGAAATGGCGATCGGCCAGCAAGCGCAATTGCCCGCGATTCAGGTCCAGCGTCTGGCGAATGCCGTCGAGCACGACAAAGTCGTTGCCGAGTCCCTGCATCTTGACAAATGTCAGCTTCATCGTGGGTCAGGATCCGGCAGCGCCTGCGGACAATGGTCTGACCATTATAAAGTCGTCCATCACGAAACCGCAGCCAATGTCGACGCAGACCGACTCGCGAATCGCAAAGCCCTGCTTGCGGTAAGCGGCGATGGCGCGTTCGTTGCCCTTGTTCACCGCCAGGATCAGCGTTTGGCAACCGGCGGCCAGCGCGCGGGCGACGACCTGATCGACCAGCCGGGCGCCGATTCCCAGTCGCTGCCGGCGTGGATCGACGTAGAGCTTGTCGAGTTTCATCTCGCCGGCGGTCGCCGTGAGCAGGCACGAAACAAAACCGGCCAGCTGGCCATCGACCGTCAGTTGATCCCACCAGATATGTGGCGAAGTCAACTCCTCGCGCAACAGCGGCGGCTGGTAGCGCTGCGCGAGCATGTAGTCGATCTGCTCCTGGCTGATGATCCCGGGGTAGGTGTCTTGCCAGACCAGCCGTGCCAGGGTGGCAATCGCTTCGACATCGGCGGCGGTAACGGGCGAGATCGAGACTTCCATGCAGGCTCCGGAGAAGGTTCACCGGCGCCGCGTCGCCGGCCGTGGCAAGGCCGGAACCGAGCGTCGGCAAGCGGCGGACGATGGTAAAGGGCGAATTGTACCGGCTCGCCGGCGGCCGGCACAGGTCGGCGCGGCTCGACGAGCACTGCCGAGCCGCGCGGCGATGGCCAGCGATCGGGCGGGCCGTCGCCGCGCTGACCCGCGCTGGTCAGTCGAGCGCTTCCGCCTGATAGCCGCCGCAGGATGCGAGGTCCGAATCCTGGCCGGCGGGAAGTTGCGCCGACAGCTCGCGCAGCGCGCTGCGCATGCCCTCCTCGATCACCGGGTGGTAGAAGGGCAGGCGCAACAGATCCTGCACGGTCAGCTCGCGTTCGATCGCCAGCGCCAGCAGATGGACCATGTGTTCGGCCGCCGGCGCGCACATCTCGCCGCCAAGCAGGCGGCCGCTCGCCCGGTCGGCGTAGAGGCGCATCAGGCCCTTGTTGCGTTGCGCGGTGCGCGCGCGGCCCTGCCTGGCGAAGCTGACCTGTCCGACGACGATCGTTTCGCCGTCGAGCTCGGCGAAGCGCCGGCCGACGACGGCGACGTTCGGATCGGCAAAGACGATCGCCAGTGGCGTGCGGCGGCGAAAGCAGCGCGGCTCGGCAGCGCTGGCGTTGATGCCGGCGATGTGGCCCTCGTCGGCCGCCTCGTGCAGCAGTGCCGCACGGCCGTTCGCGTCACCGGCGAGGAACACCGGCAGGTCGCCGACCTGCAGGGTGTTCGGATTGACCGGCGGCATGCCGCGCGAATCGAGTTCGACGCCGAGCGTTTCGAGACCGATGCCGTCGACATTCGGCCGCCGTCCCATCGCCGCGATCACCTGGTCGACCACCACCCGGACGTCGCCGCTGCGCAGCTCGATGCCGTCAGCCGCCGGCGACAGTTCGGCGGCTGCGCCGGTGTGCAGCGAGAACTCGCGCTGCAGCAGCTCGGCAAGGGTTTGGTGGACGGCTTCGTCGCTGAGACCGGCGAGCTGCGGGTTGGAGCCAAAGGCGGTCACTTCGACGCCGAGTCGCGACAGCGCCTGGGCGATTTCGACGCCGATCGCGCCGAGGCCGACGACCGCCATCCGGCGCGGCAGCACCGCCTGCTCGAACAGCGTGTCGGAGGTCAGGATGCGGTCGCCGAAGGCACGCCAGGCGTCGGGAACGATCGGCCGGCTGCCGCTGGCGATGATGATCCGTCGGGCGCGGTACTCGCGGCCGCCGGCGGCGACGGTGTCCGGCGCCAGGAGCTTCGCCCGGGCCGCCAGATTACGCTCGCCCAACTCGTCGGTGGCCTTGAGCGTGCCGGCGACGAAATCGTCGCGCAGCGCACGTACGCGGCGCAGGACGGCGGCAGGGTCGATCGACAGGCCGCCGCCGCCGCGAATGCCGAAAGCCTCGAAGGCGTGCCGGCGATGATAGGCGTTGGCGGCCTCGATCAGCGCCTTGGACGGCATGCAGCCGACCCGCGCGCAGGTGGTGCCGTAATGCCCGTCGTTGATCAGCAGGAAGTTCTCGCTGTGCTTGCGCACTTCGCGCAAGGCTGCCAGGCCGGCCGAACCGGCGCCGATGATGATCACGTCAAGTGTCTGTGCCATGTTGCCCTTGCCTCGTCAAGTGGTTGCCTGTGGCTGGTCGCAGCGCGGCCCTTCGCGGACCGGGCGCCGTTCATTGTCCGGGTGGGCGGGCGCGCGATGGCGGCCGCGGATTACGCCGGCCAGTTCGCGGACCGCTTCGTGGTAGCCTTCGCTCACCATTGCCGTGCGTCGGTGAATGGCGCCGAGAAGACGACCCGACCCTACCCGACCAGATTATGCCTGCCAGGAAAGCGGCATCGCCGATGAGCATCGAAAAACATCCACCAGCACAGCCGCAGGATAGCGCACCGCCGCCGACGCCGTGGCAGTTCGTCCGCCTCGGCGATTACCGCTTGCCGGGTCCGCTCGGTGCCACCGCGGCACTCGAGAGGTGGGCGTCGCTGAAACGGATCTTCGGCCGCGGCAGCGAGCCCGAGCTGCCGCCGGTCAAGGCCGAGGCCGACTTGCGGGCGCTGTCGCAGTCGCGCTTGCAGAACCTGGCGCGGCCGATCGACTGGCGTTGCGCGGTGCCGGCGCTGAACGCCGTGCTGGCCGAATGGCAGCAGGCCGCGCCGGTCGGCGAGGCGGTGCGCTTCGTCATCGGCCAGCCGCATTGCGGCCATGCGCAGATCCTTGCGCAGTGGGCGGCCGACCATCGGGCGGCCGTGGTCGAGGCACCAAGCGTCGATCGGCTGCTCGGCGACGACGGGCGCTGGCTGGACGACTGGCCAGCCGCCGACCGCTTGTGGGTGCTGCCGAATCTCGAGCAATGCTACCTGCGCCACGCCGACGGCCTGGGGCTCGTTCGGAGTCTGCTGGAGCGAGCGGCGAGCGGCGCTCTCGGGCGCGGTGTGATCGGCTGCGACAGCTGGGCCTGGGCGTATCTGCGGCGGGTCTGGCCGCTGCCGCAACCGGCCGCGCTGACGCTGCAGGCATTTGACGGGCCGCGCCTGTCGCGCTATCTCGCCGAACTGGTGTCGTGCCCCGGGCGCGACTGCCTGCATTTTCGCAACGCCACCACCGGCAAGGAGCTGCGCCTGGAACCCGGCTCGGGCGACGCCGAGGTCAGCCCGGAGGTCAATTACCTCGCCGTCCATAGCCGTGGCAACATCGGCGTTGCTCTGCATTCCTGGCGATCGGCGCTGCGGGCCGTGCCCGAACAGGAGCAGCAGGTGCAGCCGGAGGCTCCCGCAGAAGTGGCCGGATCGCTGCCGGCAGCCGTTCCGGACGCCGAAGTCGACGACATCGTCTGGGTGTCGACGGCGTTGCGCGAGCCCGTGCTGCCGGCCGAAGGCGGCGAGGCGATGGTCTTCCTGCTGCACGGCCTGCTGTTGCACAATGGCTTGCCGGCGTCGCTGCTGCCCGAATTGCTGCCGCAGCCGCGACACCGCATCGCCTCCTGCCTGCTCGAGTTGCAGGCCCTGGGTGTCGTGGTCATGGCTGGCGAGCGCTGGCAGGTCAGCGTCGCGGCCTATAGCGTGGTGCGCGAGTTCTTGCGTCGTCGCGGCTTCCTGCGCGACGACTTTTGAGGGGCCGAGCATGGAAACCTCCCAGCTGACAAAGATTTTCAACACCTTCGACGCCGGCGTCATCGTCGAGCTGTTGCTGATCGCCGTCGCCGCGACGCTGCTGATCGTCGGTCTGCAGAAGCTCCTGCACTGGCTCGCCGACCACCTGCATGGTCAGAACCGCCTTTATCTGCTGGCCATGGCGCCCTTGCTGCGGCTGGCGATCCTGATCGCGTCGCTGCTCGTGATCGTGCCGCTGATCATCGAACCGTCGCTGCAGAACATGGTCGCCTTGCTCGGATCGGTCGGCCTGGCGCTCGGCTTCGCGTTGAAGGATTACGCCAGCAGCCTGATCGCCGGCATCGTCGCCGTCGGCGAACGGCCCTATCGCAACGGCGACTGGATCGAGGTGAACGGGTTTTACGGCGAAGTGAGGCATGTCGGGATGCGCACGGTGCAGATCCTTACCGCCGACGACACGCAGGTCAGCATCCCGCACCTGCGGCTGTGGAACGACCCGATCGCCAATGCCAACTGCGGTCGTCCGCAGCTCCAGTGCGTGGCGGATTTCTATCTCCATCCCGAACACGACGCCGCCGCCGTCAAGGCGCTGCTGCAGGACGTCGCCCTCACTAGTCCCTACCTTCACTACCAGGACCCGATCATGGTCATCGTGCACGAACAGCCGTGGGGTAGCCATTACCGCCTGAAAGCCTATCCGATCGACGCACGGCAGCAGTTTCGCTTCATCAGCGACCTGACGATCCGCGGCAAGGCCGCGCTGGCCCGACGCGGCATCCGCTTCGCGGTCGCCCCGGTGACCGCCGCGACGACCGCGTAATCGTTCGCCGCGAGGTCGCCAGCCGGTCCGCTCATCGGTGGCGGTCGAGTTGGTATACCGTGCTTTCCCCGCCGCCCGTTGCTGTCGTTGAAGGGGTGTGGCGTGACGAACCACAGGTGCCCCAGATCCACCTTCAGGATCGGATGACCTTCGGTGCCGGTGTTGACCCAGTCGACGAGGCGCGCCAATTCGGCCCCGAGTTCCCCTGCTGGACGGGCTTCGAAGTGAACACGCTGTCGCCCGATGGCGCCGGAGACGACCTGCGTCGGTCTCTTCCCGTCGTCCCGGAGAATTCCCACGCGAATGGCTGAGAGTCCGCTGCAGCTGGTCGGAAACGGGGCCGCGTGGCAGCCGGGCAGGCGTTCGGGTCAGTGCGACCTGGCAGCGTGCAGACGCATCAAGCACCCTATCGCCGACACCCTCGACGTGGCGCTCACCCGCCATTTCGCTGGTCTTGACGACATCCTCGGCCAGCGTCGTCGGGCTCGCCCGAGCACGCCGTGCGATCCCGACATCGGCCAGCCGGCCAATGAGCAGGCTCTCGGCAAGACAGACGTCGGCCAACGGTCCGGCCAGCGCGGCGAGATCGAGCGCCAGGCTGGCCAGTCGGGAGCCTGTCAGATGCAGGTGTGGCCCCGGTTGGTCATGGGAAAAAATGGTAGCCATTGCGGCGCGGCAAGGCACTCGCCGCAGGCCGCCGCCAGGGCGATGTCGAACGCCCACTGCGGCGCTGCTGCGCCGATCACCGGAAGCCGCCACGCGTGCGCGGCAACGGTCACCCGACTGTACGCCGGTGCGTATCAACTGGACCAGAAGCCCAAGGAATGGGAGTTGGCCCTGTTGTTCGTCCGCGCCTTCCGTTCGCTGGACTCGCTCGTCAAATGGCTTGCCAGCAACAACCGAGCGCTCAACGGTCGTCCCGTTGATCTCATCAGCACCACCGAAGGACTCGTTCGTGTCGTCCACTACCTCGACGCCTCTCGCGGTCTCGTCTGAGGCGCGAGCCTGGCGCGGTTCGATCGGGCGCATCATTGAAGCCCAGCACGTCGCTTCAACGATGACGATCGTCGACACCGCCGCCGAGCAGGAAGTCCTGGAGTCGCTGCTCGAAGCCGGCAAGCCGGCTTTGCCTGACGCTACCAGCGGCCTCGACTACCTGCTTGCGACGCCGTTGCGATATCCTCCTGCCGGTCGCGGCTCTCGTTTCCGCTCCGTCTTCGACGCGGGCGTCGTCTACGGTGCGGCAACGGTCCGGACAGCCTGCGCCGAACTGGGATACTGGCGCTGGCGCTTTCTTCAGGATGCCGAAGGCCTCGAACGGATCGGCCCGGCAGCGCACACGGCCTTCCGTGCGGAGGTGCACACGCCAGCCGTTGATCTCCGCGAGCAGCCTTTCAGCAGCGATGCCGCCTCGTGGCCCCACCCCGACGACTACACCGCGACGCAGTCGTTTGCTCGTGCAGCCAGGGATGCTGGTGTCGGTGCCATCGTCTATGGCTCTGTGCCTGATCGTCGGCCGAGCTGGTGTCTTGCCGTTCCGACACCCGCGGCGTTTGCCCGCAAGACGCCGCATCCCGCCAGACAAGACTGGTGGCTCGCCGTGCATTCGGACGGCGTGACCTGGCGGCGCGACCATGAAGTGATCGCCTTGGCGATGCCTTGCCCCGTGGCGAACAGATAGCCGGTAGCGAGCGTCTCACGACCGTCGCAGCACCGCCAACTGAATGGCCTGCAAGCTCAGGCGGCGGGCATGTCGTCGGGAGGATGCGGCCCGTAGGGGGGATGTCTTTCTCACGCACCTTAGCCAAACCGGCCAGGACTTCCTTTCCGGCATCGCACGTGGCTGAGAAATCTGGAAGGCGTGGTCGGTAAGCAGTCGATGGTGGTGGTGTTCACCAAGTGTTGCCCCGGTCGAAGGCTGGAACATCGAGCAGCGACGCCGGATATCTACTGAAACTGGCTGCCAATAGCGGCCACGACAAGCGTGCCTGCGCCGGTAATCAGGCACCGTCAAGGCGAGAAGCTGTCAAACCGGATCGAATCTTCTACAGCTTAGGCGATATCCTA
>JACKLX010000028.1 GCA_024235695.1 Accumulibacter sp. | reverse complement strand
CTTTCTTACCGGCGTCGGCGTTCAGGTGTCGCTGCTCGAGGTCTCCGGCCTGCTGGGTCTGCACAGTACCGGCAACCACCCACTCGCCGAGATCCTGCACGACGTGAAGTCGCTCGGGGAAACCAACCCCTATGCGGTCACCGTGTCGCTGGTGGTACTGGCGATCATCCTCGGTGGCCGGAAGATATCGCAGAAGATCCCCGGCGGACTGATCGCCGTGCTGGCTGCCATCGCCGCCAGCTGGGCACTGGATCTCGGCGCCCACCTCGAGACGCTGGGAGCGGTACCCAGCGGCCTGCCGACGCTGGGGCTGCCGCAGGTCGACTGGAACTGGCCGCTGATCTGGAAGCTGTTGCCCCTTGCGCTGGCCTGCTTCGTAGTCATTCTCGCGCAGAGCGCCGCGACTTCGCGCGCCTACGCCGCCCGCTTCGACGATCACTTCGACGAAAACGTGGACATGGTCGGTCTGGGAATGGCCAACCTTGGCGCCGGCTTGTCCGGCACCTTCATCGTCAATGGCAGCCCGACCAACACCGAGATGGTCGCCAGCGGCGGTGGCCGCAGCCAGATTTCGCAGCTCACCACCAGCGTCATCGTGCTGCTGGTGCTGCTGTTCCTGACCGGGCCGCTGGCCGACCTGCCGACCGCTGTTCTATCGGCGATCGTCTTCCTGGTGGCGGTGAAGATGATTGATGTCAAGGGCATGCGGCAGATCTACGTCGAGGCGCGCGCCGAGTTCTGGGTGGCTCTGCTCACGGCGTCAACGGTCGTCGTCATCGGTGTCGAGCAGGGAATCGTGCTGGCCATGGTGCTGTCGCTGCTCGATCACGTGCGCCGGGGCTATCGCGGCAACAACGCAGTGATCGTCGCCGACAAGCGGAAGAAGGGATGGCAGGTGGTGCCGCTCGACGCTCCGCAGCAGATTGCGCCAGGTCTCCTGGTCTATTTCTTCAGCCATAGCCTCTACTACGCCAACGGCGCGCAATTCGCCGAAGAGGTTCTTCGACTGGCCAAGACCACGGCGCAGGCGCCTCTCGACTGCCTGTGCGTCGAGGCGGCGGCGATTGGCGATGTAGACTTCTCGGCGGCGGCGATGCTGCGCAGCGTCTGTCTGCTGCTCCGCGGGCAGGGGATTCGGCTGGTTTTTGCCAACGTCTCTCCCGCGCTGCTTGCCCAGTTCGACCGCCACGGCCTGACGGAGCTGCTCGGCGCGAAGGCGATCTACGGTTCGGTGCATGCCGTGATCGCGGACCATGAGAACAAGCTGGCGGCGTCCGCGGCAACGGCAGCAGGCGAGAGCGGCGGCGCGACTCAGCCCTGATGGTCGCCGCGGACTCGACAACCAGGGCTCCCGGAGGATGTGTGCCGCGGCATGCCCGCGGCAATGACCAGCGGCACGACGCCGTCGCGTCCGGAAAGAGGGCAAGTGAACGCGATCGCGGAAAGGTCTGGTTCCCGGCGGGAACTTCCGACCGGGAAATCCGCAGCCATCCAATCTGGGAATATCGACCTTCACGGCGGCTGATGGCGACCAGCTGCAGCTGGACCGCGACAACACCACCTTTCGCCCCTTGCCACGTGCTCTGTCCTACCCGTGGGCACCGTCCGGAAAAAATCTCTCGCCGGGCCGAAGCCAGCCTGGCGCGGCTGGAAACATTGTCGAAAAACCTTACACGGCATCGCGCATCGAGATCCTTTTGCGAAGGAAAATCACATTAAGTCAGTAGGTGGAATTCTATGGTGTGAAACTTGCTTTCATTGTGGCGTGGTTGTGGTTTCCCTTGGTTTCCCTTATATCCCTGACGCCCGTGGACCTGCCTGCCGGCGTCTCCCGACTCTTGAAGGAAATTCGATGAACGCGATGCTTAGAAAACTTGGGGTGGCCGTCGCCGTTGCCGGGTCATGCGCGACTGGCACAGCCTTTGCCAATGGAGTGGTCGATCTGTGGGCGATGTCCAATGGTGGCGATGGCAACTTGTGGAGCATTGATGCCGGTGCCAACACCACCACGCTGATCGGTGCTCTCCTGGACCCGGTACTCGGCGACGTGGGCGGTGGCTGGTCCACGGTTGCCGAGACACCCGACAAGACGCTGTATTTCATGCGGCGATATCAGTCGGATGTTCACATCTTCAGCCTTGACTCGACCAACATCCAGGTCAGCGCCAACGTCATCACCAACGTCGTCAGCCTGGGATCGACCGGCTTGGGCGGCAACCTCGATGGCCTGACCGCCGGACCGGACGGCAAACTCTACTTCACTGCGTACGATAACGCCCAGCCCAATTTCGTCCGCAACGGACTGTTTCGCTTCGATCCGCTCACCGCGGTGACAGACTTCGTCGGGACATTTGCCGGCAACGGTGGCCCTGGCGGCGTCAACTCCTTCTACACCGACCTGGCCTTCGATCCAATTACCGGAGATCTCGTCGGTACGGGTACCAACGGCAACGGTGCTTTCATTCCCTACCGGCTTGCCGGCGCCTCGGTACTTACCGGCAACAACCACGTATATTCCTATGTCGACGCGTTCGCGTCGTGGAATGGGTCGCTCTACGATGGCCTGGCCTACAACCGGCTGACCGGCGACCTCTACGCGTCGGGCGACAGCGGCGGTGTGTACCAGATCGACCGCACCACCGGGGCGATTATCCGGAATGTCGGAAACAACGCGGGCACTAGCGTCGGCACTGACCTCGCGGTCCAGGCCGACACCATTCCGACCGTGCCGGAGCCGGCGACCCTGGCGTTGCTGGGGCTGGGGCTGGTGGGTATAGGCTTTGGTCGTCGCCGGCAGAAAGCATAGGTCCGGGTCGCCTGGTGGCGGGTGCCCTATGGGGAAGGTCCTCCCTGGTGCCCGCTCCGCGACTGGCAGCGAAAGATCGCAACCAGCGCCAGACCCTTGCGCGTATTGGCGTTGAGGCCCTTGTTGTTTGTCCTGTGCGCGGCGCGGCGCACGGCAACTGGCGCCGCTTCCACGCGAAACGACAGCGGCCCGTGATTCGACGCCAATGCCCGGTCACCATTCGGCGGCAGCTGTTTCCAGAGTCCTCAGGTATCTGCACAGCGTGAGTCTGACCGACAAGGGTCTCGCGGCCCGGACGCTGTTTTACTTGCGCGTCATCTCCTCGACATCACCCACCTTGTCGAACAGCAGCTTGATGCGATGGGCCAGACCCTGGATTTCGGAATGGGCGCGACGATTGACGCCGAAGTCGGGTTCGCTGCGCAGACGATCCTTCCTGTCCTGCCGGTTCTGACTCATCATGATCACCGGCGCCCGGATTGCGGCGAGCATGGACAAGAAGAGATGCAGCAGGATGAAGGGCTAGGGATCCCAGGCCTTGTCGCCGAGTTCGACGTTGATCGCGCCATAGATCACCAGCACGATCGAAAACAGAGCGATGAAGGTGCACGAACCCGCGAACGATGCCACCTTGTCGGCAAGTCGCCCGCCCAGCATCTCGGCCTCCTCGATCAGGTCGTTGGGGTGGCGTGCGGCGCGCAGTCGGACCGGTCTTTCCGCGGCACGGAGCTGCTTGCCAGGGCGGTCATCAGATCCAGTCCGGCATCCGGCTTCTTGTGCAAGAAGACGGTGATGTCGCGGCACCTCCTCGGAATCTGCCGCGCATCGTCGCGCCGGGCGGCGCCGGGGCCGGCGCACCCACTGCCTTCACCAGGGGGAAGCGGCGCAGATTGCCGACGACCAGCCGGCGGCAGGCGCCAGGGGCATATGGTGCGGCCAACGGCATCGTGAGAAGATGCGACAGTGGCAGTTACTTCGGGAGAGCGGTCGAGCATGGCCGATACCATCGAGAGCGTCGCCAAGCCGCACCCGCTCGAGGCCCCGGCAGCGCCGGCTGACGACACAGCCAGTAGGGTGCCGCTGGCAGACGGATTGAAAGACGGCACGCCGGCGCTTCCGCCAGCCGTCGAGCGGCCGGCCAAGGATGCACAAGTGCTGTTCCATGGGGCCGAGAAAGCTTCCCACGAACTGGCCGAGATTCCGGCGACGGTCGTCAGGAGGCTGCCAGGAGACCTCGTGGCGGCTGAGGGCTACGTCGAGGCGAAGATGCCAGTGATCGAGGCGCTGCCGCTGCCGGACCTCGTCTATGGCGGTGGGGTTCTGGTCGCCGTCGTCATCCTGCAAGCGATTGGCATGCGGCTGCTCAGCGGTCGCTTCGAAAAGCGCGCGCTGTGCGTCGAGCAGCGTTCGGGTTGGTGGAGCGTTGACCTGCTGCTCGGCTTCACCGTCTTCAGGATGCTCGGTCTGCACCTGCTGTCGATCGTTCTCTGGTCGGCGGCCCTCGTGTACGGCGGGATCATTCCGGGATGGCCTGCTGCCGCACGCTTCGCGGCGTTGTCCTACACCACGCTCGGCAGCCACCTGGTCCTGTCCGACGAATGGCACATGCTTTCACCGATCATCGCCATCTCGGGGATGTTCACCTTCGCGTGGACGGCCAGCGTCCTCGTGAATATCGTCGGCAAGTGCAACGAACTGCGTGCGGTGGCCCGCGAGGCACGGCACAAGCGGCGCGACGCCAGGATCCACCCTACGGATGGCGCGCCGCCAGGCGATGCGACCGAGGCGGCGGCATCCGAGGCGGACCAATCCAGAAGCGGGTAGCAGTCGACGCAGCGTGGCTGCCTACTCGTCGTCCATGACGACATTGGTGAACACTTCCTGGACGTCGTCCAGGCTGTCGAGTGCGTCGATCAGCTTCTGCATCCGCTGTGCTTCGTCGCCGGTGAGCTGGTTCTCGTTCTCGGCCTTCATGGTCACCGCGCCGTACTCGCAGGCGAAGCCGGCGGCTTCCAGGGCGTCCTTGACCGCCATGTAGTCCCCCGGCGCGGTGATCACCTCCACCGAGCCGTCGTCGTTGCTCAGCACGTCGTCGGCGCCGGCTTCGATTGCGGCGTCCATCAGCGCCGCTTCGTCGGTGCCGGGAGCGAACAGCAGCTGTCCGCAGTGCTTGAACTGGAAGGCGACGCAGCCATCTGTGCCGAGGTTGCCGCCGTACTTGTTGAACGCATGCCGGACATCGGCGACGGTGCGCGTCTTGTTGTCGGTCAGGCAATCGACGATCACCGCGGCGCCGCTGATGCCGTAGCCTTCATAGCGTATCTCGACGTAATCGACGCCTTCGAGTTCGCCGGTGCCTTTCTTGATCGCGTTGTCGATCTTGTCCTTGGGCATATTGACGCCCTTGGCCTTGTCGATGGCGACCCGCAGGCGCGGATTGAACGCCGCATCGCCGCCGCCCATCTTGGCCGATACGGTGATTTCCTTGGCGATCTTGGAAAACGAGGCGCTGCGTCGTTCGTCCTGGCGACCCTTGCGGTGCTGGATGTTGGCCCATTTGGAATGTCCTGCCATGCTGCCCCCTGCTGTTTGCGATCGTCTGCAGGCGTCGCCGGGGCAACAAACCTGGCCGCAAATGGTTGATAATCAAGCCCGGCATTCTAGCACCTCTCGAAATGTCGTTCCGTCCCGTTACCAATTTCCGGAGCTGACCATGGTCAAACCACTCTCCATCGCCAGGCACGAAGACCGCGAACTGGCCCTCCTGCCGGCACTGGCCAACCGCCACGGCCTGATCACCGGCGCTACCGGTACCGGCAAGACGGTGACCCTGCAGGTCCTTGCCGAACGCTTCTCGGAGATTGGTGTGCCGGTGTTCATGGCCGACGTCAAGGGCGATCTTTCGGGCCTGGCGGCCGAGGGGAGCGTCTCGGCGAAGATGCAGGCCCGTCTCGATGCGCTGGGCATCAAGGAGCACACGCCGGCGAAATGTCCGGTCGCTTTCTGGGATGTCTTCGGCGAGCAGGGGCATCCGGTGCGGGCGACCATTTCCGACATGGGGCCGGTCCTGCTGGCGCGCCTGCTGACGCTCAACGACACCCAGACCGGCGTGCTGCAACTGGTCTTCCGGATTGCCGACGACAATGGCCTGCTGCTGCTCGATCTCAAGGATCTGCGGGCAATGCTGCAGCACGTCGGCGAGAACGCCAGGAGCTTCAGCAGCGAATACGGCAACGTCTCGGCTGCTTCGATCGGCGCCATCCAGCGCGGCCTGCTCAACCTCGGCGACCAGGGCGGCGACGTCTTCTTCGGCGAGCCGATGCTCGACATCGCCGACCTGATGCAGACCGACAACGGCAAGGGCGTGGTCAATATCCTCGCCGCCGACAAGCTGATGACCTCGCCGCGGCTGTACTCGACTTTCCTGCTCTGGCTGCTGGCCGAACTCTTCGAGCAACTGCCCGAAGTCGGCGACGTCGAGAAACCGAAGCTGGTGTTCTTCTTCGACGAGGCGCACCTGCTGTTCAGCGAAGCACCGGCGGCCCTGCTCGAGAAGATCGAGCAGGTGGTGCGCCTGATTCGCTCGAAGGGGGTCGGGGTCTATTTCGTCACCCAGAATCCGCTCGACATCCCCGACAGCGTTCTCGGCCAGCTCGGCAACCGCGTCCAGCATGCCCTGCGCGCTTTCACGCCGCGTGACCAGAAGGCGGTCAGGGCGGCGGCGCAGACGCTGCGCGCCAATCCGCGTTTCGACGCCGAAACGGCGATCACCGAACTCGGCGTCGGCGAAGCGCTGGTTTCCTTCCTCGACGAGAAGGGCCGGCCGAATGTCGTCGAACGCGCTTTCGTGCTGCCACCGGCATCGCGCATGGGGCCGCAGACCGCCGAGGAGCGACAGGCGGTGATCAAGGCGTCGACGATCTACGGCCACTACGAGGCGGTGATCGACCGCCAGTCGGCGTACGAGATGCTCCGGGACGCGCAGCCTGCCGGCACGCAGGACGCCGGCGCGCAGGAGGTCCCGGCAGACGAGCCGGAATCGTCGGGCGGCGGCTGGCTCGGCGGTCTCGCCGACCTCTTCGGCGGCGGTTCGAGCAGCGGTCGTTCGCGCGGCGATTCGGTCGCCACCACCGCTGCCAAGAGCGCGGCGCGGGCGATCGGCTCGCAAGTCGGCCGCCAGCTCGTTCGCGGCCTGCTCGGATCGCTCCTCGGCGGCAGTTCGCGGCGGCGCTGATCCCCACGGTCGGTCTCTCTGGCGTTCAGAATCGGTGGCACCGTGCGGGCGCCGGCCTGGTTTCAGAAGCGCAGTTCGCTTTCCATCACCGTGACCGCCGATCCCGAGAGGGCGACGCGTTGGCCTTTCAGCGTACAGCCGATATTGCCGCCGCGCCTCGAGACCTGGCGCGCCGTCAGCGTCGTCTTGCCGAGCCGGTCAGCCCAGAACGGGGTCAGTACGCAGTGCGCCGAGCCGGTGACCGGGTCTTCCGGGATGCCGTACTTGGGCGCAAAGAAACGGCTGACGAAGTCGACCTCGCTGCCCGGTGCGCTGACGATGACGCCGCGCAGGTCGAGCTGGCACAGCCAGGCCTGATTCGGCGTGATCGCGAGAACGTCGGCCTCGCTGGCGAACACCACCAGGTAATCATCGGCGGCGAGCACTTCGAGCGGTTGCCGGCCGAGGGCGGCAAGCATGCCCTCGGGGAGCGCGCAGGGGGTCGCCGCGATGGCAGGGAAGTCCATTTCCAGCAGGCGTCCCTGGCGTCGGACATGCAGTTCACCGCTACGGGTGACGAAGGTGATCACCGGCTGCGCATGGGCGAGGTGTTCAAAAATCACATGCGCGGTGGCCAGCGTCGCGTGCCCGCAGAGATCGACCTCGGCCACCGGCGTGAACCAGCGCAGCGCGAAGCGCCCGTCGGCGGCAACGAAGAACGCCGTTTCCGAGAGATTGTTCTCCTCGGCGATGGCCTGCAGGAGGGCGTCGTCGAGCCAGCCGTCCAGCTGGCAGACGGCCGCCGGGTTTCCCTCGAAAGCCCGATCCGCAAAGGCGTCAACCTGGTATTGCCTGAGTCTCATTGCTTGCTCCCCGTTCTCTGAAGGCCGCACATGCCATGGCCGATTTTGTCCTCTTGTGGTCCGGATTCGGTATCGTCGCGCTTGCCCGACAACCGTACCATAGCAGCACATTCAACACAGGAGGTCCTGAAATGTCCGCAGACAGTCTTGGAAACAGCACGCGCAGCGCACTCATCGTCATCGACGTGCAGGAATCCTTCCGGCAGATGCCTTTCTGGTCGGAAACCGACCTGCCCGCTTTCAAGGCGGCCCTGCTCGCGCTCGACGATGCCTGTCGCGCACGCGCAGTGCCGGTGGTGCACGTCTTTCACATCGGGCAGGCCGGCCCGTTCACCGAGGAGTCGGGTGCGGTGCGTGCGCTCGACTGGTTGCCCGGTTCGCCCGACGTCACTTTCTTCAAGCACACGCACAACGCCTTTTCGGACACCGGACTCGACCTGTGGTTGCGCCGCCACGGCGTCGAGCGCCTGATGATCACCGGCATCCGTACCGAGCAATGCTGCGAGACGACGACGCGGGTCGGGTCGGACATCGGCTATCAGGTCGATTTCGTCAGCGACGCGACGCTCACCTTCCCGATGACGCATGCGCGCAGCGGTCGCGTGTACTCGTCCGAAGAGATCAAGGCGCATACCGAACTGGTGCTGGCCGGACGCTTCGCGCGCATTGCCAGCGTCGCCGACTGCCTGGCCAGCCTGGGAGCGCGCGATGCTTGAATTGCGCCCGAACTGCGAATGCTGCGATCGCGACCTTCCGCCGGACTCGCCCGAGGCGATGATCTGCTCCTTCGAATGCACCTTCTGTGCCGACTGCGTGCAGCGGCGGCTGCCTGGGCATCGCTGCCCGAACTGCGGCGGTGAGCTTGTCCGCCGGCCGATTCGCCCGGCCGATGAACTCGAACGCCATCCGCCCTCGGTGCAGCGCGTCTGCAGACCCCTCGCCTGCCAGACGAGTCCGGCAGCGGCGGGCGCCGCCGCCCCGGCGCCGCGCTGAGCCCCGCCCGTGCGTCCGCTCGACCTTGGCCTGGCGCTGCTGGTGGTCCTCGTCTGGGGTGTGAACTTCGCGGTGATCAAGAGCGGCGTCGCCGAGGTGCCGCCGCTGCTGCTCGGCGCCCTGCGCTTCACGCTGGCCGCGTGCCCGGCGGTATTCCTGCTGCGGCCGCCGAAAGTGCCGTTGCGGCTCTACCTGGCATACGGGCTGAGCATCTCGGTCGGCCAGTTCGCCTTCCTGTTCACCGCCATCCACCTTGGCATGCCTTCCGGGCTGGCGTCGCTGGTGCTGCAGTCGCAGGCCTTCTTCACCATGCTCTTCGCCGCGCTGTGGCTCAAGGAGAGCTGGCGCGCCAGCCAGCTCGCCGGCCTGCTCCTGGCCGCCTGCGGCCTGGTCCTGATCGGCTCGGCACACGGCGTGACGATGCCGCTGCTCGGTTTCCTGCTGACCCTGGCCGCGGCGTCGATGTGGGCTGCCGGCAACATCGTCACGCGCGCGGTCGCCCGGCACGGGCCGATCAACCAGTTAGCCTTCGTCGTCTGGGCGAGCCTGGTGCCGCCGCTGCCGTTCTTCGGCCTCTCGCTGCTGATCGAAGGGCCGGCCAGGATCGCCGCTGCACTGAGCACGTTCAGCCTGCATTCCTTCGCTGCCGTCGCCTACCTGGCGTGGGTCGCGACGCTGCTCGGCTACGGCTTGTGGACGCGTCTGCTGTCGCGCTACCCGGCCAACCAGGTGGCGCCGTTCAGCCTGCTGATCCCGATCGTCGGCCTGAGCACCGGCTGGCTGGTCTTCGGCGAGGCATTGCGGCCGGTGCATCTTGCCGGTGCGGCACTGCTGATGCTCGGGCTGGCGGTCAACCTATTTTCCGGCCGCCTGTTGCTCTGGGCGAGGGCGCGGCCATGAGCCTCTCGGTGTGGTTCGTCGTGACGCCGAACGTGCTGCTGCTCGATTACGCCGGGCCGGCCGAGGCGCTGCGCATGGCCGCCGAGCTTGCCGGCGACGAGGGCCGTGCCGGGAATGGCGAGCCGACTTCCGCCATGGTGCTGCATACCTGCGCGCCGGTGGCACAGTTGTCCACTTCCCTTGGCGTCGGCCTCGGCGGGCTCGAAGCGCTGCCCGGGCGGCTGCCGCCGCAGAGCCTGCTCATCGTCACCGGCAACGCCTGCGAGGCCGAGGACTACGCACGCCCGGAGGCGCTGGCCGTCGTCGACTGGCTGCGCTGCGCGCCGCGGCCCGACACGCGCGTCGCCAGCATCTGCTCCGGCGCACTGCTGCTGGCCGCCGCCGGCCTGCTCGACGGCCGGCGGTGCACGACGCACCACACCCTGATCGGCGCCCTGCAGGCCGCTGCGCCGTCGGCGAAAGTCGAGGAGAACCGGCTGTTCGTCGAAGACGGGCCGGTACTCACCAGCGCCGGCATCACCACCGGCATCGATCTCGCGCTGTACCTGAGCGAGCGCCACGCCGGCGCCGAACTCGCCGCCCGCGTCGCGCGGCGCCTGGTCGTCTATCAGCGCCGCAGCGGCAACGATCCGCAGCTCTCGCCGTGGCTCGCCCACCGCAACCACCTGCATCCCGCCGTGCACCGCGCGCAGGACGCCATCGCGCAGGATCCGGCACGCTCGTGGTCGCTGGCGGAACTGGCCGGGCGCGCCCACGTCAGCGGCCGCCACTTGACCCGCCTGTTCGCCGAGCACGCCGGAATCAGCGTCGTCGGCTACCAGCAGCAGCTGCGCATCGCCCGCGCCCGCGAACTGCTCGCCGACCGGCAACTGTCGGTCGAGCGCGTCGCCGAGCTTGCCGGTTTTTCATCGGCCCGGGATTTCCGGCGCGTCTGGCAGCGCTATGAAAGCGGCGCCCCGAGCGCCGGGCGGGCGGCTATTGCGGGTGGCGGGAAGATCATCGCTCGAGTGGGCGAAGCGTAGGCGGAGGCTGTCAAGCGTCGGTGTAGCGAGAATTGGGGGGCCGGGAATGATGCCGACAGTGTCGGCACAATTCTGCGGGGGCGCGGATCTTCCAGAAAGGGTCAGGGTGGCAAGGCGACGCGGTCGGGCTTACTGCGGACCTTCCAACCACCGTTTAATAGCGGCGTCGGTCGCCATATCGAGAAACATCTGTTCGCGCAGGCACAAGGAGCGGACGTTGTTTGCCGTCATGCGTGCCAGCGACTGTGAATCGTCCTGGCCACGCCCAAAAACGTGCCCATGCAAAAGGAGTCCGCGCAGGATCCAGTTCACGTCGAGACGGCTGCCACCGTGACCGGCTTCGCGGACAAGGTCGCGCACACGCTTGCCGGTTTCGTTCAAGTCGAACGGATGCTTGGCCACATCCAGAGCGATACTCCTGAAGAGCGCCTGATAATCAATGGGCCCCAGCAGTGGAATCCCGGACACCTCGTGAATTCGCGTGGCGATGGGCAGCAGGTCCTGGTCGCTTTCCCAATGCGGAAGGCTGCCATTGAATGCCTTGCTGTCGGTCGCCGGTGCGGGTATCGGCCGAGCTGGGTCGAGGATACTGCCGCCCCCTGCACGCCAGTCGACCTGAAGGGTGCCAAGGCTGAGCGTCTCCAGGAATTTGCGGAACGTACCCTTGCCATTCCAGTCTGCCGCGATCGCACCGTGGTGCGTTGTGATCAGGCTGGCCATCCGGCTGCAGGGCACTGGCGCGTTCGACCTGCCGACTTCCTGCCGGATGAGTTTCGCAATGCGTGCAAGCTCGCTATCGATGGAAACCGTTGGCGGCGTGGTCGCGAGTTCAGGCGCGGCGTGTCTGCGCGGATCGTAGACCGTGCCACCGCCAGCTGTGGAGATGGTCATTGGCGCCAGGTTCCATGACGCGAGCAGCGCCCGGAAGCTGCCGTGGCCGGCCCATGTCGAGGCATCCATTCCGTCGACCGTTGACAGAAGCTTTGCGGCGAGCTTGGCCATGCCAACGGGGGTCTTCGATTCTGCGACGGTTTGTTCCACAAGGGTTCGAGCCGCCGCGGCGAGCGCACGGTCGTCCGGCTTGCGGGTCGTGGACGTTGCCGCAGGCTCCGGCGGGAGGGATTCGTCATCGTCCTTGAAACCGAGCGCGTGACGAACGAAATCGTCCTGATCGATGAGCAGATCGGCTGATGCACGGTAAGCTGCCGAAGGGAATCCGATCGCCAGTACGGTCGTGCGACGGTCCCAGCGGCGCAGCTTGCGCAGCACCGGGGTGAAGTCGGCGTCCGCCGAAAATACGATGAATTCGTCGTAGTGGACCTCGTGCTGCAACAGGTCGACGATATCGAGCACCATGTGGATGTCGGTGCTCGTCTTTCCCTCGCTCGTCAGGGCAGGGCAGTCGATGATCTGGAAACCCGCGACGTTGAAGGACGGCCGGAAGCGTTGATAGGCCTGTGGATTCAGATAGCATCGTCGCACGAGAACGCGGCGGCGCGCGCCGGTCGGCGTGTGATCGGGCAGTTCGAGAGCATCGACGACCCAGTTCATCCATTGCAGCGGCTGGTGCGCAAAGCGGTCGGCGATGGTCTGGTCAAGTTTTCGCAGCCCGGAGTACACGTTGTCGAAGTCGACGAATAGCGCGCTTTTCACGGGGGTAGATCCTTTCTCTTGGTCGTCCGGCACTGGGCCGGGAACACGTGGTCGACGTTGAAGTCGGTGCCAATCACGTCGTGGAAGACGTGATATCCGCTCTCGCGCAGTCGCTCCAGGAACTGGCCAACCGCCCGTTCGCCCTCCATGCCCTGGCGAAGTGCACGGAGCCTGGGCACGATGCGCCAGAACCGCCAGGCGGCAAACGCGACAAATGCGAGCGCGACTACTGAAAGGAGTTTTGGCGAGGGCGGTTGCTTGGCGTAATAGCGCCACCATTCCATTGCCGTCATGGAAGCGATGAGCAGCGCCGCGAGCACCGGCATTTCCAGCTTGTCCTCAAACAGCTTTCGTCGTTCCTCGTCCAGTGACTGCCCCGGTAGCCGCAGTGGCTTGTCTTTCAGCGGTGATCGCGTGTTCGTGCTCACGTGGTGGCCTCCATCGCGTTGCCGTTCAGATCCCCGGCGATCAAGCGGAACTGTTCCAGTGCCGCTTCGAGGTCGTCGACGATCTCCTGCGCGATCACCTCGGGTGGCGGCAGATTGTCGCTGTCGGCGAGGCTGTCGTCCTTGAGCCAGAAGATGTCGAGGCTGGCCTTAATGTGCCGCAAGTTGGCAGCATTCGACGCAGGTTCTTTTTGCTCGAAGCCGCGCCCGTACGCGGCGGCCAATTGTCGCGACAGTGTGGCGACAATCTCCTCGCCATGATCGGCCGGCTTCTGCCCCAGCACCTCGTCGCGGATGCCCTTGCCGACACGCCAGTAGAGCATCGTCAGGCCGATATTTACCGCCGCGGCGGCGCTGCGTTGGGCCTCCGCGATGAACTGGCGGAGATCGGACAGCAGTGCGTCGGCCTGTGGTGGTAATGGCTTCGATGGCTGTTTGCGGCTGGAAATGATGTCCCTGGCCGACTCACGGAGCTTGCGGCTCACCATCGCAGACAACCCCGCGGGCTTGTTGCTCTATGGTTTGCCGCCGGACTGCGGAGGCCCGGCGCAAGGCTATTGCCTTGGCAGTGACCGCTGAGTCTCTGGACGAAAGTGAACACGTTCATCGTTCAGGCAAGGAGTTGCTCGACCAGCGAGCGCGGTGAATGGATGGTGACGCCGCCGAAGGTCAGCCCGTAGCCCGGGCCGAAATGCGTGCGGTCGCCGGTGACCAGTACATCGCAGGCGAGCCGGATCGCCGCGGCGAGGACCGGACGGTCCTTCTCGGGCAGCCAGTCCAGTTCCCTGCGCTGCTCGGCGGCGGGCGATGCCGCCGCGATCTGCAGATCCGCCAGCAGTTCATCGAGCACGTCGAGTGCCTGCGGTCCCTTGGCGGTCAGGTTGCGCCTTGCCTCGGCGACGACATAGGCGTCGGCCCGGCAGTCATGGCCATGATCGACGAGCAGTTGCAGCATCGTGCGCACGGCACCGTCGGACCTGGCGGCGGAGAACAGGATGTTGGCGTCGAGAAACACCCGCATCGCCGCGGTGCTTCAGCGCCTGGCCGGCTGCGCCGGTGCGGGCCGGCTGGCGAGCAGCTGCGCCAGTTCGGCCTCGGCCTCGTCGAACTCGCGCTCGCGTTCGGGCGTGTAGATCTCGACCGGCAGCGTGACTGCCGGGCGCAGCAGCAGGCCCTCGGGCGTCGTCTCGGCGATCAGCTGGTCATCGGCCTTCAGGCCGAGCGCCTGGCGCAGCTTGGCCGGCAACGTGACGACCCCGCGGCTGGTAATGGTGACGGTGGCTTTCATGGCTGCAGATTAGCAGAAAAGCAGAAACACTGCGACAGCGGGGCGGCGTCAAGGGATCCTGCCTACGTGAGGGTGAGTACGTGCTCGCTCTGGCCGGCGCAGGTTGATCCCGGCGGGGCGAACGTCCGCGCCAGCACCACCTGCCGCAATGCCTGCGCGCGCTCGCGTGCGGCTTCGGAATACTCGGCGCCGAGCAGGCGATCCTGGGTGACGATGTCGATCACCAGTTCCTTCTGCGCCTTGAGGCTGAGCAGAAGCCGGCGCAGTTGCGGCTTGGCGAGCGGCCTGACGGCCTGGCGCAGTGCGTCCTCGGCTTCCTGCGGCGAGCGGTCGGCGGCCGGGTTGAGCGCGGGCACGATGGCGCGCGACAGATCCTTCAACTCGACGCCGCCGGTGCTGCTGCGCACCCTGGCGCGTTCGGCGTCGCTGAGCTGCGCTTCGAGGCGCGACAGGCGCAGCGCGACGCCGCGCGTGGCATGGATGTCGGCCGCGACGACGTTCTGCACGGCCCATCCGGCGGCGGTCAGGAGGTGGTCGATGTGCTCGCGGGCGAGTTGCTCGGCGGTGGGCATGGGTGCTTGCGCAGGCGTCCGGAAGATGGTGTCGAAACGATCGCGTGATGCAGCTTTGGGCATGCGCACGCCGATGAAGCCGACATCTTGCCACAGCGGTACGCACCGGGCATGGCTGGCCCGCGAGGTCGGCTGGCGCCGTGTCTGTCAGCAGCCGCTGCCCTCGGGCAGGCGCGCAAATCCGAAGCCGCCGCCAATGCCCGGCTGGATGCAGATGGTCATGCCCAGCGAGCGGGCGGAGCGGGCGATGTCCGGCGGGAAGGCGGCGAAGGGGATGGCGCGTTCGACGACCGACTTGATGAAGGCGATTTCGTCCTGCTGGTCGCCGGCGTTGAGCACCGCGAACGATTTCAGGCTGCCGTCGGGGCTGATCCGGAAGTGCACCGACGCCATGCGCACGCCCTTGCTTCGCGGGTCATTGCGGACGAAGGCGGCGCTGCGGTTGAGTCGATTGACGACGCCGTCGAGGTAGAAGTCGAGGCTGAAGGGCGGTGGCGGCGGGGTGTCGGGCACGCGTTCGAGCATGGCCGTGCCCTCTTCGTCCTGCCGCGCCTGCTGCCGGCCCTGGCCGCGGGCCATGGCCAGCGCGCTCTGCGCCAGGCGGGAGCTGGGTGCGGTCCTGTTCTCGGCGTCCAGATCGTCGAGAAAATCCTTCATGTCGTCCTTGAACCACTGCGACGAGTCGCTGACCGCGGGGGCACGCAGTTCCGGAACGGCGATGACCGGCCGCCGCGGTTGTGGCTTGTCGGCCTGGGTTGCCGGCTTCCTGACGGCTGGTTTGGCTGGCGCGCTGGGTTTGGCCTGGACGCGTTTCGGCGGTGTGGGCGGACGAGGCGGCTCCGGTGGCTTGACTGGCCTGGGCCGAGGAGGTGGCGTAACCCGTGCAGGGGGAACCGGCGGCGCAGGGGGGAGCGGTTTTGCCTCCATCCGCGGGGCCAGGGACAGGGTGGCTTCGAAGCGTGACGACAGCGCGCGCAGGCGGGGCGGCTCCTTCCGGGGAAAGAACAGCACCACGGCGTGCACGATCAGCGATACGGCGACGGCCCAGGCCAGGGAACGCGTGGTCGCCGAGCGGGGCTCGCAGTGGATATCGATCGGGATCGTCCCCGGCGATCCGCCGGGAGGTATCGAATGGGGCATTTTCGCCGAGGTGGTTTGCGGGCAAGTCAATCGCACCTGGCAAAGCCGTGGGGCCCGAGGCTGCGGCCGCCTGCTGCTGCGCCGCGATTTGCGGCGGAGTGTATGCGGCGTTGGCGGTCGCCGTCAATCGGCGAGACGCCTGCCGGCGAGCGGGTCGAAAGCGCTGCCCGGGAGGCATGAGGGGGGTCGGAACGCGGCTCGAACGGGCACGCCTGGTGCCGGGTCGGGCGAGGGTTGGTCGCGCGCCCCGTTCTGGTGCGCCCGGATCGGGGATCGCGCCCCGCGAGCGTGCGTAGTGACGATCAGGCGCCTCCGCGGTGCGTATTTAAGGGGCCTCGTAACGCTGGCACGGCGATTGCTTAATACCGTTCGCTGGAAAAAATTTTCCCGGTCATCAACTTTCTAGGAGCAAACAGATGCTACGTCGCAATTTCGTGAAAACCGTTTCCGCCGTTGCCGTCACGGCGGCTCTGGGGCTGAGCTCGTTCAATGCGCTGGCCGCGGAGACGATCAAGGTCGGTATCCTGCATTCTCTTTCCGGCACGATGGCGATCTCCGAGACGGCGCTCAAGGAGACCGTGCTGATGGCCATCTCCGAGATCAACAGCAAGGGTGGCGTGCTCGGCAAGCAGCTTGAACCGGTGGTCGTCGATCCGGCGTCGAACTGGCCGCT
>JACKLX010000027.1 GCA_024235695.1 Accumulibacter sp. | reverse complement strand
CGAAGTTACCGAGTTCAGGGATCATCAGCTTGTCGTCCGGATGTCGGCGCTACTGAGCGAGCGTCTTGCCGGCGGCTTCCGCCGCGGCCTTGTTTGCCGCCGCCCGCTGGTGCGCGTCGCCGACGGCCTTGGCCGCTTCCGGCGGCATGTAGTTTTCATCGTGCTTGGCGAGCACCTCCGAGGCGGCAAAAATGCCCCCTTCGGCGAGCTTGCCCTGGGCGACGACGCCCTTGCCCTCGCGGAAGAGATCCGGGAGGATGCCGCGGTAGGCAACGGTCATCTCGCGGTCGGTATCGGTGACCACGAAGCGCATCGTCACGCCATCGGGCTGCCGCGCCAGTGACCCTTCCTTGACCATGCCGCCGATGCGGAAGCTCTTGCCGGTTGGCGCTTCGCCGGCGGCCACCTGCGTTGGCGAGAAGAAGAACACCAGATTGCTCTGGAAGGCGTTGAGCACCAGCGTCGCGGCAATACCGAGAATTGCCAGACCGCCGACGATCAGTACCATCCGCTTGTGACGAGGTTTCAAGCTTTGCTCCCGAGGGTGGTTGATGCGCGGCTCCGGGTGGCTTCGGAGCGCTCGGCACGGTACTGGCGCCGAAGACGCGCCAGCAGAGTCTTCCGACCCCGCGAGACCAGCATCGGTTCCGCCACCATCAGCGCCGCCATCACCAGCACCGAGCCCCAGACGTAGAGGGCGTGGTTGCCCATCGCCAGGAATTCGCCAAGACTGTTCCAATGCATGCGCCGGCCTCCTTACGCCTTGTCGTCGAGCAGCGCGCGCACCCAGTCGGTGTGCCGCTCGCGCTCGAGCATGATCGTTCGTACGCGCATCAGGGCGACGGCGATGCTGTACATCCAGCAGGCCAGCGCGCAGAGCAGCATCCCCCACAGCATCATCGCGGCCATGCTCGGCGCCCTGGTCAGGCTCACCGAAGCGCCCTGGTGCAGGGTGTTCCACCACTTGACCGAGAAATAGATGATCGGAATGTTGACCACGCCGACCAGCGCCAGGATCGCGCCGGCCTTGTCGGCCCGGCGGGGATCGTCGATCGCCGCCTGCAGGGCGATGAAACCGATGTAGAGGAAGAGCAGGATCAGCTCCGACGTCAGGCGCGCATCCCAGACCCACCAGGTGCCCCACATCGGCTTGCCCCAGAGCGCGCCGGTCCACAGCGACAGGAAGGCGAAGAGCGCCCCGGTCGGCGCCAGAGCCGACGCCATCATGCCCGACAGGCGGATGTTGAAAGCCAGTCCGATGCCGGCCCAGAAAGCCATCACCAGATAGATGAACATCGACAGCCAGGAGGCCGGCACGTGCAGGAAGATGATCCGGTAGCCTTCGCCCTGTTGCGCGTCGGTCGGTGCGAAAAGGAAGCCGATGCTCAGCCCGGCGATGCCGAACAGCGCGGCGAGCGCCCAGAACCACGGGATCAGCTTGCCGGCGAGCGGGTAGAAGGTCTGCGGACTGGCGTAGGCGAACCAGTTTATCGCCCGTTCAGTCATCGAAGGGCAAGCGGCAAAGCCGCGGTCTCGGGTCGATGAACTTCGTGGGGCACGGCAACGCGAGGTTTCATGAGGCTTTCCAGGAGCAAACGGGTCGTGCACTGCAACACGACATTCTACCGCAAGCGGCAGGCGGGTAATTCGCGATGGCGGGTCGGCCTTGCTGTCGGTGATCGCCACCGCGCAAGCCGCTCACTGACAACGTCATCGCATCGCGTCCCATCCCAGCCTCTACTCGGCGCCGCTGCGGTGGCTTCGCGCCGCTCGCCGCCAGCGGCCGACGACTGCGGTAAACAGCCTGCGGTAGAGTTCCTTCCGGTGCTCGGTATATCTCGCCAGCAAGACGATCACCGCTATCGCCGTCGCCACGGTCAGCAGGTAGGCGGTCAGCGAAGTGTTGCCGTGCAGCCCGAAGGCGGCGTCGATGGCTGTAAACACCGGGACATGGAAGAGATAGAAGCTGAACGAATACGACGCCAGCTCGCGCACCGTACGGACGAAGCGGTCGCTGAACTCGAGGCGCGCGTAGCGGGCGAAAACGAAGCTGGCGAGGACGAATACCGCCAGCAGGTAATCGCCAAGGAACGATTTTCGGGTCACGTCGAGGCCCAGCCAATGGCGAAACAGCAGGTCGTTGGCGGAATCGGCGAGGTTGTCGAGGTGGGTGAGCTTGCACCACAGGTAGGCGACGACCGACGCCGCCAGCAGCCAGCGCGCGGGCCGCGGTGACAGCGAAATCCTATGGGCATTGAAGTAGAAGACGCTGCCCGCTGCCCACAGAGGCAGCATCAAGGTCAGATTCGGTCCGACCAGGACGATCAGGCCGGCCGCCGCCAGCCAGCGGAGTCTCCCCCGGACGAAGAAGAAGGCGGCAAAGATGAGGTAATACCAGACCTCGTAGTTGAGCGACCAGTAGGGCATGTTTCCTGGCGGCGTTTCGCTCAGCGTCCAGAAACTGCCGGTAAAGCTGAGATAGATCGGCAGATAGAGCCACGGCGCGTTGAACTGGTATTCGGGCGGCGATCCCTGGCTGGCGGTCAATGCCAGGCTGGCGGAGGCGCCAAGCACCAAGCCCGGGATGGCCACCGAGTAGATCCGCGAGGCGCGGTTGATGACGAAGTTGCCGAACGAGTGTTCGCGCTCCCGGGCGCACCAGCTGATCACGAAACCCGACAGAATGAAGAAGATCAGGACGCCATCGCGGCCGAAGGAGTAGCTCGGGGCGACGCGTGCGAAAGGCTCGTAGTACTCCGAGCTGTGCGACACGAAAACCATCAGGGTCGCGATGACCCTCGCCAGTTCGAGGAAAACGGAGAAGGCAGGTGTCATCGCCGCCGCCGTCGCAGCCGTGCGCGCCCCCGGCCGATCCCGGCAGCCGCCGCACTGGCGCCCTCCGGCAGTCGAGAAGCTCGCTTCATTCGAGGGCCACCCGCAAGGCAGCGGCGGTCGGCCACGGGGCAAAGAACACGCCGCCGAGCGCCAGCGCGCCCAGCAGTGACAGGTGAGCCTGCGGTCCGAGTCCGCTGACCGTCGCGTCGACCGCGCCGGCGCCGAAGATCAGCACCGGGATGTACAGCGGCAGTACCAGCAGCGACAGCAGCACGCCGCCGCCGCGCACGCCGAGGGTCAGCGCCGCGCCGATCGCGCCGATGCCGGACAGCGCCGGCGTGCCGATCAGCAACGACACGGTCAGGACTGTCAGGGCGTCGCTGCTCAGGTCGAACTGGACGCCGAGCACCGGTGCGAGGACGACCAGCGGCACGCCGGCAACCAGCCAGTGGGCGATGACCTTGCCGAGAACGATCAGCGCCAGCGGCTGCGGCGCCAGCGCCAGCTGCTCGAGCGTGCCGTCGCGGTGATCGTCGGCAAACAGTCGGGGCAGCGAAAGCATCGTCGCCAGCAACGCGGCGACCCACAGCACGCCCGGCGCCATCCGGCGCAGTTGCTCGGGTTCCGGTCCGACGCCGAGCGGGAACAGGCTGACGACGATGATGAAGAAGAATACCGCGGCAACGATGTCGGCCTGCCGGCGCATGGCCAGCCGCAGGTCGCGGCCGATCACCGCCCGCAAGAGGCTCAGCATCGTTCCGCTGACCGCCGCTCGTCGTTCGCGTCGTCGTCGCCAAGACGCAATTCGCGGATCGCGCCGGCCGGCACGGCGACCGCCTGATGGGTGGTCAGGACGGCCAGCCCACCGCGTTGCAGATGGGCACCGATCAGCCCGGCGACGAGTTCGACGGCGGCCGGATCGAGCGCCACGTAGGGTTCGTCGAGGATCCACAGCGCGCGCTTCTCGTTGACCAGGCGGGCCAGCGCCGCGCGCCGCTTCTGGCCCTGCGAAAGGTAGCGGCAAGCGAGATCCTCGCGGCCGCGCAGTCCGACCAGTTGCAGCGCGTCCAGCGCCGCCTCCTCGGCCAGCGGCTCCTGCGCCAGATCGGCCGACGAGCGCATGTTTTCCAGCGGCGTCAGCTCTTCCTTGATGGCGTTGTGGTGGCCGAGGTAGCACAGTTCGCTGCGAAACTCCTCGCCAAGCTTGCCGATCGGCTTGCCGCGCCAGCGAATCTCGCCGCTGACCGCCGGCGTCAGTGCGCAGAGCATGCGCAGCAGGCTGGTCTTGCCCGAACCATTGCTTCCCTGCAGATAGAGCATTTCGCCGCCGTCGAGCCGGAAGCTGACGTCGGCGAACAGGCGGCGCTCACCGCGTACGCATTCCAGGTTCGAAGCTTCGAGCATGCAGAGGGGGATCCGGGAAAAGGACAGAAGGCGAGGACAGAAGGCGCGGAGGGCGCCGAGGCCGTATTGTGAATCCGGCAGTCTAGCCGCGGATTGACCAAAATCAAAATCGATTCAAAGGCTTTTGCTATGGTTTGAAGGGTCTTTCCGGGACTGTGACGGTGGAACAGGGAGTTCTGCAGCTGACACTGACGTGGGACGGGCGGCGGATCGTTGCGGCCGCGGTCGCTTCGACCCGGCCGGCCGCCGCACGCGCCTTGCGTGGCCTGCCGCTCGAACGTGCTCTCGAAGTCGTTCCCCGGCTGTTCGGAATCTGCCGCTTCGCGCAAGAGGCGGCGGCACGCCTGTCGGTGTGCGCGGCGCGCGCCGAACGCTCGGCGGTCGCCGCGACCACGCTGGCCGCGGCCCTGGCGGTCGCCCTCGAGGCGATTGGCGAGCACCTTTGGCGCTTGTTGCTCGACTGGCCGCCGTTGTGCGGTCAGGCGGCGCGGCAGAGCGAGTTTCTGCGCTGGCGCAAGCAGCTCCTGGCGGTCGACGACGCCGCCGCCGCGGCGGCATTGGGAGGCCGGCTTGACGCCTGGCTGGACGCCGAAACGACGCCGCTGTCCGAACAGCGCCAGGCGGTGGCGACGGTGTTGCTGCTGCCAAGGCTGTCGGCTGCCGAGTGGGCGGCCCAGCTCGACGCCGAGGCGATTGCCGGCCTGCCGACTGTCGCCGGCCAGCCCGCCGAGACCGGGGCGCTCGCCCGGCACGCGGCGAAGCCCGAGCTGGCAGCGCTGGTCGCCAGCGGGCAGCGGACGCAGGCGCGCCTGGCCGCGCGCTACGCCGACCTGCGCTGGCTGGCGCAGGCGCTGGCCGCACCGGCGCAACTGTCTGCCTGGCTCGATGCCGCGGCGGTCGCCGACGGCTGTGGTCTGGCGCGTGTCGAAACGGCTCGCGGCACCTTGCTGCACCGGGTCGAGCTCGACGGCGATCGGGTCGCACGGTACCTCATCGTCGCGCCGACCGAATGGAATTTTCACCCGCAGGGCGCGTTTGTCCGCGAACTCGGCGGCAGCCCGGCGCGGACTCGTGCCGAGGCGCTGCTGGCGGCTCGCCGGGTGGCCTTGTCGCTCGATCCCTGCGTGCCGTGCGAACTGGCGGTGAACGATGCATGAGATGTCGCTGGCCATCGGTGTCCTGCAGATCGTCGAAGACGCGGCACGTGAACGACACTTTCGGCGCGTCAGGTCGGTGTTCCTCGAGATCGGCGAACTGGCGGCGGTCGAACCCGAAGCGATGCGCTTCTGTTTTGACGCCGTGGTCCGCGGCACCCTGGCCGAAGGTGCCGTGCTGAACGTCATCGAGGTGGCGGGCGAAGGTTTATGCTTTAATTGCAATCGAACGGTGCCGCTTGCGGCCCGCTACGACCCCTGCCCAGCCTGCGGCGGGTACCCGGTGCAGGCGACCGGTGGTACCGAGATGCGGGTGAAGGAGCTGGAGGTTGAATAATAATGAGGAGACAGCGGATGTGTACCACATGCGGTTGCGGCGCCGGGGAAACGCGCGTCGACGGTAAGACCCTGCCCGAGCAGGACGACGTTCAACACGGTGGCCGGGGGCACGCGCCACCCCGACAGGCGGCTCAGCACGGCCGTTCCGGTCAGTCGACCATGAACTATACGGCGCTCGGCGACGCCGGCATCGATCATCATCACGGACCCGGCGGCTGGCACCGCCATGCACACCCTCACCCTGCCGTGCCGGCAGCCGGCGATCGCTCGCCCGATCTACTGCCGTCGACCGGTCGGTCGCGAATGCTGCAGATCGAACGCGACATCCTGGCCAGGAACGACCGCCACGCGGCAGACAATCGTCGTCGTTTCGAGGAGCAGGGGATCTTCGCGCTCAATCTGGTCTCCAGCCCGGGCTCCGGCAAGACCAGTCTGCTCTGCCGCAGCATCGAGGCGCTCAAGGAAAAGCTGTCGATCGCCGTCATCGAGGGTGACCAGCAAACCAGTCACGACGCCGACCGCATCCGTGCCACCGGCGTGCCGGCACTGCAGATCAACACCGGCAAGGGATGCCATCTCGACGCGCACATGGTCGGCCATGCGGTGCACGAACTGTCGCCGGCCGACGATTCGCTGCTGCTGATCGAGAACGTCGGCAATCTCGTCTGCCCGGCGGCTTTCGATCTCGGCGAGGCGCACAAGGTGGTGATCCTCTCGGTCACCGAGGGCGAGGACAAGCCGCTCAAGTATTCCGCCATGTTCCATGCCGCGTCGCTGATGCTGCTCAACAAGATCGATCTGCTGCCGTACCTGTCTTTCGACGTCGATCTGGCGATCGCTTACGCCAGACGGGTCAATCCGGCCTTGCAGGTGATGCAGGTCTCGGCGACCACCGGCGCTGGCTTCGACCAGTGGCTGGCCTGGCTGAGCGCCGGCTGCGCCGAGCGCCGGCAGCAGAAGGAGGCGACGATTGCCGCGCTGCGGCGGCGAATCGTCGAGCTCGAGGCGCAGCTTCCTGTCGCTGTGCGAGGCTGAGATGAACGCGACCACTGTTTGCCAGAACATCCGCGTCAGCGGTGTCGTCCAGGGCGTCGGCTTTCGTCCCTTCGTGTGGCGCCTGGCCCGCGAACTGGGCCTCGCGGGCTGGGTTCGCAATGACTCACGCGGGGTTGAAATCGAGGTCTGCGGTGCCGCTGCGCAGGTGCAGGTGCTGATCGACCGCCTCGAACAGGACGCCCCGCCACTGGCGCGGGTCAATGCCGTGGTGGCGCGCGACGCTTCGCTGGCGGCACACAGCGGGCGGGAGTTCGTGATCATCGACAGCCGTGGCGGCCGCGCGGCGACCATGATCGGCCACGACACGGCGGTCTGCCGCGACTGTCTGGCGGAAGTCTTCGAGCCCAGCAGCCGGCGCTGGCGGTACGCCTTCGCCAACTGCACCAATTGCGGGCCGCGCTATACGATCAGTCGCGGCCTGCCGTACGATCGCGTCCGCACCAGCCTCAAGCCGTTCGTGATGTGCCCGAAATGCCAGCATGAATACCGCCAACCCGACGATCGGCGCTTTCACGCCGAGGCCAATTGCTGTCCGAAATGCGGCCCGCAGCTTTTCCTGCTCGACGCCGAAGGGCAGCCGCTGTCCGACGACCCGATTGCCGGCGCGCTGAGCCTGTTGCGGCAGGGCAAGATCGTCGCCGTCAAGGGTCTGGGCGGCTTCCATCTGGCCTGCGATGCGCGCAACGCGGTCGCCGTCGCACTGTTGCGCGAACGCAAGCAGCGCGACGAAAAGCCCTTTGTCGTGATGCTCGCCAACCCCGCGTCGGCGACCGCTTTCGTCCAGATGGGGATCGGCGAGCCGGGTCTGCTGACCTTGCCGACGCGTCCGGCGATCCTCATCCGCAAGCGCGCCAACTGCGACGACGCTCTGCCGGGGGTCGCACCCGGACTGGCCTGGCTGGGCGTCATGCTGCCTTACACGCCGCTGCAGTTCCTGCTCTTCCACGAAGCGGCGAAACGTCCGCCCGGCCTGGGCTGGCTGGAGAGGGCACAGGATCTGGCCCTGGTGATGACCAGTGCCAATCCCGGCGGCGAACCGCTGGTGGTCGATAACAAGGAGGCGTTGTTGCGCCTTTACGGGATCGCCGACGCCTACCTGATGCATGATCGGCAGATCGTCACCCGCTGCGACGACAGCGTCGCGCGGATCACCACCGGTGGCCTGCAGTTCATTCGGCGCGCGCGCGGCTACACGCCGCGGGCGATCAAGCTGCCGATCGCCGGACCGTCGGTGCTGGCCGTCGGTGGCTGGTTCAAGAACACCGTCTGCGTCACCCGTGGCGACGAGGCCTTCGTCTCGCAGCACATCGGCGATCTCGACAACGCCGCCGTCTGCGATTTCCTCGAGGAGAACGTCGCCCAGCTGGTGAAGCTGCTGGGCGTCGAACCGGCGATCATCGCGCACGACCTGCATCCCGATTTTCACTCGACGCATTTCGCCGCGGAGCTGGCGCAGCAGTGGAACGTGCCACTGCTGGGCGTGCAGCACCACCATGCGCACGCTGCTGCGGTACTCGCCGAACACGGAATCCAGGAGCGCATCCTGGCCCTGTCGCTCGATGGCGTTGGTCTTGGCAGCGACGGGGCTTCCTGGGGCGGCGAGCTGTTGCGTGTTGATGGCGACCAGTTCAAGCGCCTTGGCTCGCTGGTGCCGCTGGCGCTTCCCGGCGGCGACCGGGCGGCGGCCGAGCCCTGGCGAATGGCGGCGGCGGTGTTGCATCGCCTCGGTCGGAGCAGCGAGATCGCCGAGCGCTTTGCCAGCCAGCAGGCAGCGCCGGCGGTCGCGCAGATGCTGGTCGGCAATATCAACTGTCCGCTGACCTCGAGCATGGGGCGCGTCTTCGACGCCGTCGCCGGTCTGCTCGGCGTCAAGGCCGTGATGGCCTACGAGGGGCAGGCAGCGATGCTGCTGGAAGGCATGGCGCAGCGTTACGGCGAGGTGCTGCCGCTCGACTGCGGCTGGAAGGTCTCGCAGGGCCAGCTCGACCTGCTGCCGCTGCTGGCGGTGCTGGCTGACGAAAAGAACGCTGAACGTGGCGCGGCGCTGTTTCACGCGACGCTGATCGCCGCACTGGGCGATTGGCTGCGCGTCGTCGCGCCGCGGCAGCAGGCCGTCGTCGGCAGCGGCGGCTGTTTTCTCAACCAGGTGTTGATGCGTGGCCTGCGTGCCCGCTGCAACGCGCAGGGCATGCGGATCATCGAAGCGCGCCAGTTGCCACCCAACGACGGCGGCTTGAGCGTCGGGCAGGCTTGGATCGCCCTGCAGCACCTGGCGCGGCGCTAGGGGCGGGCGGCGCATGTGCCTCGCGCTGCCTTGCCGGATTGTCGAGTTGCGCCCCGGCGAGCAGGCGCTGATCGACGTCGCCGGCGTCGGCAAGGAAATCTCGCTGGCGCTGGTCGAAGACGTCGCGGTCGGCGATTACGTGATCGTGCACGTCGGCTACGCGCTGACCCGACTCGATCCGCAGGAGGCCGAAAAGACGCTGGCGCTGTTCGCCGAGCTCGGCCAGGCAGCATTGCAGGAGGCGGCCGGCACGGTCGCTTGACGCGGCGCGGCCGCGCGAGAGGGTAGCAGCGAATGGACTCAGCCAACCAGAGGTATGCCGCTCGATGAAGTTCATCGACGAGTTCCGCGACGGTGAACTGGCCAGAGGGCTGGCCGCGGCGATCGGGCAGGCGGCGCGAGGCGGTCGCGACTATCATTTCATGGAGTTCTGCGGCGGGCACACGCACGCCATCGCGCGCTATGGCGTCAGCGACCTGTTGCCGGACAACGTCCGCCTGATTCATGGACCCGGTTGCCCGGTCTGCGTGCTGCCGATCGGGCGAATCGACATGGCCATTCGCCTGGCGGTCGACGTCGGCGTCACCCTGTGCAGCTATGGCGACCCGCTGCGCGTGCCGGCGTCAGGCGGTCTTTCGCTGTTCAAGGCGAAGGCCCGCCTGGGCAGTGGTCGCGGCGCTAGTGGCGACATCCGCATGCTCTACTCGGCCGCCGATGCGCTGGCGCTGGCGCAGCAGCAGCCGGACCGGCAGGTGGTCTTCTTCGCCATCGGTTTCGAAACGACGACGCCACCGACGGCGCTCCTGATCAAGCAGGCGCGGGCGCTCGCTCTCACCAACTTCTCGGTCCTCTGCTGTCATGTGTTGACGCCGTCGGCGATCGCCAGCATCCTCGAATCGCCCGAGGTCAGGCGCTGGGGAACGGTGCCGCTGGACGGCTTCATCGGGCCGGCGCACGTGTCGACGATCATCGGTACGCGGCCCTACGAATTCTTCGCCGAGGAGTACCGCAAGCCGGTGGTGATTGCCGGTTTCGAGCCGCTCGACGTGATGCACGCCATCCTGATGCTGATCGAGCAGGTCAATTCCGGCCGTGCGCAGGTCGAGAACGAATTTTCGCGCGCCGTCAGCCGCGACGGCAATCGCAAGGCGCAGCAACTGGTTTCCGAGGTCTTCGAACTGCGCCGCTCCTTTGCCTGGCGCGGCCTCGGCGAACTGCCGTACAGCGCCCTGCGGATTCGCAGGGAGTTTGCCGCGTTTGACGCCGAACGCCGATTCGCGGTCGCCTATCAGCCGGTCGATGACCATCCGGCGTGCGAGTGCGGCGCCGTCCTGCGCGGTGTCAAGCGGCCGCAGGAATGCCGCATCTTCGGCAGCGTGTGTACCCCCGAGAATCCGGTCGGCTCGTGCATGGTGTCGTCCGAGGGCGCGTGCGCGGCGCACTACACCTTCGGCCGTTTTGCCGATGCGGCGGTGGCGCCATGAGCGGCGTCCGCCAGGGCTACGTCCGGCCGCTCGACCTCAAGCAGGGCGTCGTCGACCTGACGCACGGCAGTGGTGGCCGGGCGATGGCGCAGCTGATCGACGAGTTGTTCGCCAGGCGGCTTGGCAACGACTATCTCGGGCAGCGCAACGATGGCGCGCTGATGCCGATGCCAGCCGGTCGGCTGGTGATGTCCACCGATGGACATGTCGTCTCGCCGCTCTTCTTTCCCGGCGGCGACATCGGCTGCCTGTCGGTCAATGGCACCATCAACGACGTCGCCGTGCTCGGCGCAACGCCACTCTACCTGGCCGCCGGCTTCATCCTCGAGGAGGGCTTTGCGCTCGCCGATCTGGCACGGATCGTCGATTCGATGGCCCGCGCGGCGGCCGATGCCGGCGTGCCGGTGGTCACCGGCGACACCAAGGTCGTTCAGAAGGGCGCTGGCGACGGTGTGTACATCACCACCACCGGCGTTGGCGTGGTGGCCGACGGCGAGGATTTCTCGGGCGACCGCGCGCAGCCCGGCGACCGCATCATCGTCTCCGGCGGCATCGGCGAACACGGCATGGCGATCATGGCGCAACGCGAGAGCATCGGTTTCGCGGCGCCGATCGTATCCGACACCGCTGCACTGCACCGCCTGATCGCCGCGATGCGCGCCAGTGGCGCGGCGATCCGGACGCTCCGCGACCCGACGCGCGGCGGCGTCGCGACGACGCTCAACGAGATCGCCCGTCAATCCCGAGTCGGCATGATGCTGCACGAAAGCGCCCTGCCGGTGCAACCCGAGGTCGCCGCGGCCTGCGAGTTCCTCGGCCTCGACCCGCTCTACGTCGCCAACGAGGGCAAGCTGCTGGCGATCGTTGCGCCGGCCGACGCCGATCGCTTGCTGGCGGCGATGCGCGCCCATCCACTGGCTCGGGACGCGGCCCTGATCGGCAGCGTCCATGCCGATCACCACCACTTCGTGCAGATGACCAGCAGCCTCGGCGGCCGCCGCATCGTCGACTGGCTGACCGGCGAGCAATTGCCGCGCATCTGCTGAACGGAGCCGACGGTGCGCATCCTCCTCCTGTGCCACGCCTTCAACAGTCTGTGCCAGCGCCTGTATGGCGAACTCGGCGCGCGTGGTCACCGGGTGTCGATCGAATTCGACATTGCCGACTCGGTCGCCGAAGAAGCGGTGCAGCTGTTCCGGCCGCAACTGATCGTCGCACCGTATCTGCGCCGTGCAATTCCGGCGTCGATCTGGCGCCAGCACAGCTGCCTGATCGTTCATCCGGGAATCGTCGGCGATCGCGGCCCGTCGGCGCTCGACTGGGCGATCCAGGAGGGCGATCCGGAATGGGGCGTCACCGTCCTGCAGGCGACCGGCGAACTCGACGGTGGTCCGGTGTGGGCCAGCGAATGCTTCCCGATGCGTGTCGCCAGGAAATCGAGCCTCTATCGCCACGAAGTCACCGAAGCCGCGACCTGTGCCGTCCTGCGGGCCGTCGAACGCTTTGCCGGCGGGCATTTCGCGCCGACTCCGGTGGCCCCCGGCGACGCCGGCGTGCGCGGCCGACAGCGACCGCTGATCAGCCAGGCGGAGCGCGCCATCGACTGGCAGCGCCACAGCAGCTCGCAGGTTCTGGCGAGACTGAACGCCGCCGACGGTTTCCCCGGCGTTGCCGACCACCTGTTCGGCGAACCCTGCCGCCTCTTCGACGCCTGCCCGGAAGACAGCCTGCGCGGCGGGCCGCCGGGCGAGGTGATCGCCTGGCGCGAGGGCGCCATCCTGCGCGCGACGGTCGACGGTGCGGTGTGGATCGGGCACGTGCAGCGAGCGGCGCCGGCGGCATCGTTCAAGTTGCCGGCGGCGCAGGTCTTCGCCTCGTCGCTGGCCGACGTTCCCGAAGCGCCGCTGGCCGGCTTTTTCGCGCCGCACGGACGGACCTGGCAGGACATCCGCTACCAGGAAGCCGGCCAGGTCGGTTTCCTGCACTTCGATTTCTACAACGGCGCGATGAGCAGCCGCCAGTGTCGGCGCCTGCTCGCCGCCTGGCAGTGGGCGACGCGGCGGCCGCTCCGGGTGCTGGTGTTGATGGGCGGCCGCGATTTCTGGTCGAACGGCATTCACCTGCACAGCATCGAGGCCGCCGAATCGCCGGCCGACGAGTCCTGGGCCAACATCAATGCCATCGACGACCTCGCCGAGGCAATCATCCGCAGCGACGGCCTGTTGACCATCGCCGCCCTGCAGGGCAATTGCGGTGCCGGCGGCTGCTTCCTGGCGCGCGCTGCCGATCTCGTCTGGGCGCGTGCCGGCGTGCTGCTCAACCCGCACTACCGGAACATGGGCAACCTCTTCGGCTCCGAGTACTGGACCTACCTGCTGCCGGCGAGGGTCGGCGTCGAAGGCGCCCGCGCGATGATGCGCAACCGTTTGCCGATGAGCGCCGCCGCCGGCGTTGCGGCCGGCCTGGTCGACGCCTGTCTGGCGGCCGATCGCGACGCTTTCCGGGTCGACGTCGCGCGTCGCGCCGCTGAACTCGCGGCTTCGCCCGAGCTCGCCGGACGCCTGCACGTCAAGTGTGCCCGCCGCCAGGCCGACGAGGCGGCGAAGCCGCTGGCCCGCTATCGCGCCGAGGAACTGGCCGAGCTGCAGCGCAATTTCTACGGCTTCGACCCGAGCTATCACGTCGCCCGCTACCACTTCGTGCACAAGACGCCGCAGTCGTGGACGCCGCGGCACCTGGCGATCCATCGCGACCTTGGCTGGAGCGTTCCGCAATGAGCGCCAACACCCGGCCGAAACTGCCGACCGTGCTGGTGGTCGACGACGAGTTGCGCTCGCAGGAGGCCTTGCGGCGAACGCTCGAGGACGACTTCGAGGTATTCACGGCGGCCAGCGCCGACGAGGCGCAGCGGATCATGGAAACCGAGTGGGTGCAGATCATCGTCTGCGACCAGCGGATGCCGCAATCGACCGGTGTCGAGTTTCTCAAGAGCGTGCGCAGTCAATGGCCGGATACGCTGCGCATCATCCTCTCCGGTTACACCGACGCCGAAGACATCATTGCCGGCGTCAACGAGGCCGGCATCTACCAGTATCTGCTGAAGCCCTGGCAGCCCGAACAGTTGCTGCTGACCCTGCAGACCGCCGCCAGGGTCTATCGCCTGCAGCAGGAGAATCAGCGGCTGTCGCTCGACCTGCGCACCGCCGAGCCGGTACTCGCCCGGCGCGTCGAGATGAAATACGAACGCGTCAAGCGCGAGTTCGGTCTCGACGGCCTGATCCGCACCCCGGACAGCCCGCTCAACGCCGTCTGCGAGCTGATCGAGAAGATCGCGCCTTTCGACCTGTCGGTACTGATCAGTGGCGAATCGGGTACCGGCAAGGAGATGCTGGCGCGCGCCATCCATTACTGCAGTCGGCGCGCCGACAAGCCCTTCGTCGTCGAGAACTGCGGCGCGCTGCCCGACCAGTTGCTCGAGGCCGAGCTCTTCGGCTACAAGCGCGGCGCTTTCACCGGCGCCTACGAAGACCGCAGCGGCCGCTTCCAGCAGGCCGACGGCGGCACGCTGTTTCTCGACGAGATCGGCGACACCAGTGCGGCCTTTCAGGTCAAGCTGCTCCGTGTCCTGCAGGAAGGCGAGTTTCGGCCGCTCGGCGCGGCGCGACCGCAGTCGGTCGACGTGCGGGTGGTGGCCGCCACCCACCACGACCTCGAGGCCGACGTGCGTGCCGGCAGCTTCCGCGAGGATCTCTACTACCGCCTGGCGACGGTGCCGCTGCGCGTGCCGGCGCTGCGCCAGCGGGCGATGGACGTGCCGCTGCTCGCCGGTCGCCTGCTCGAGGCCAGCCAGCGCGTTCTCGGCAAGTCGGTCGACGGCTTCAGCACCGAAGCGCTGGCGTGTCTCGCGGCGTATCCCTGGCCGGGCAACGTGCGCGAACTGCAGAACGAGATCCTGCGCATGCTGGCGATCGCCGACACGCCGCGGCTGGGCGCCGATCTGCTGGCACAGCGCATCCTGCGAACGCCGGCCGTCGATCAGCAGGAGGACGAACTGCTCGACCTGATCGCCGTCGACGGCGGCCTCAAGGAGCGCCTCGAGGCGCTCGAGGCGCGGGTGCTCAAGGAGACGCTGATCCGCCATCGCTGGAACAAGTCGCGGGCGGCCAGCGAGCTCGGGCTGTCGCGCGTCGGCCTGCGTCACAAGCTGCTGCGCTACGGCCTGGAACGCGGATGAAACTGCTCTGGCTACAGGCCGCCGGTTGCGGCGGCTGCACGCAGTCACTGCTCGGCGCCGAGAGTCGTGCCGGAGTGCTCGCGCAGTTCGCCGACAGCGGCCTCGAACTGGTCTTCCATCCCGGTCTGTCGGAAGCCAGCGGCGACGAGTCGCTGGCCGTGCTGCGCGGTGCCGCCGACGGCACGGTGCCGTTCGACGTTCTTTGCGTCGAAGGTGCGCTGCTGCGCGGGCCGGGCGGCAGCGGCCGTTTCCAGCTGTTGTCGGGCAGCGGTCGGCCGATGATCGCCTGGGTGCGCGACCTGGCGGCGCGCGCCCGCCACGTCATCGCCATCGGCAGCTGCAGCGCCTACGGCGGCATCATCTCTTCGGGCGAAAACCTCACCGATGCCTGCGGCCTGCAGTTCGACGGCGACCAGGAAGGCGGTCTGCTCGGCGGCGACTTCCGGGCCGCGGCGGGTTTGCCGGTGATCAACGTCGCCGGCTGTCCGGCGCATCCCGGCTGGATCGTCGATACGCTGCTGTCGCTGAGCCTCGGCGCGCTGGGCGAGAGCGATCTCGACGCCTGGCAGCGGCCACGCTTCTACAGCGAACAACTGGTTCATCACGGCTGCCCGCGCAACGAGTTCTACGAATTCAAGGCCAGCGCGCAAAAGCTTTCCGACCTCGGCTGCCTGATGGAGAACATGGGCTGCAAGGGCACCCAGGCCAACGCCGACTGCAACCTGCGGCCGTGGAACGGCGTCGGCTCGTGCGTGCGCGGCGGTTTTGCCTGCATCTCGTGCACCGAACCCGGATTCGAGGAGCCCGGCCATCCGTTCATGGAGACGCCGAAGGTCGCCGGCATTCCAACCGGCTTGCCGATCGACATGCCCAAGGCCTGGTTCGTCGCCCTCGCCGCGCTGTCCAAGTCGGCGACGCCAAGGCGGGTGCGCGAGAATTCCCGCGCCGATCATGCGGTGATCCGGCCGAGCATCCGCAAGCGTGGTCCGAAGTGAGTCGCCGGCTGACCATCGGCCCGTTCAATCGCGTCGAGGGCGATCTCGAGGTGACCCTGGAGATCGCCGGCGGCCGGGTCGATTCGGCCCGGGTCTGCTCATCGCTGTATCGCGGTTTCGAACAGATCCTGATCGGCAAGCACCCGCTCGACGCGCTGGTCATCGTGCCGCGGATCTGCGGCATCTGTTCGGTATCGCAGTCCGCCGCCGCCGCTGCGGCGCTCGCCGACGCCACCGGCCTGCCGATGCCGGCCAACGGCCGCCTGGCCAGCCAGCTGATCCTCGCCTGCGAGAATCTCGCCGACCACCTGACTCACTTCTACCTGTTTTTCATGCCCGACTTCGCGCGAGCGGCGTATCGCGGTCGCGCCTGGCATGCGCAGGCCGAACGGCGCTTCAAGGCCGACGTCGGCGAAGCGCTGCGCGAGATGCTGCCGGCCCGCGCCGACTGGCTGCGGCTGATGGGTCACCTCGCCGGCAAGTGGCCGCACAGCCTGGCCCTGCAGCCGGGCGGCACGACCCGCGCCGTCACCGCCACCGAGAAGGTCCGTCTGCTCAGCGTCCTGCGCGAGTTCCGTGCCTTTCTCAGCCACACCGTTTTCGGCGACAGCCTCGAGAACGTCACCGCCATCGCCGATGCCGGGCAACTCGCGGCCTGGGCGCAGGGCCGCCCCGCCGACTTCCCGCGCTTTCTCGAGATTGCCGCCGACCTTGGTCTGGACAGCATCGGGCGCGCCAGCGACAGCTTTCTCAGCTATGGCGCCTACCGTCAGCCCGACCACCGCGGCCGCAAGGGTCAGCATCTCTTTGCGCGCGGTGTCTGGCAGGGCGCTCGACAGCTGTTCAGCGAATCGTCGATCAGCGAGGACGTCGCGCACGCCTGGCTGGTTGGCGACCGGCCATTGCACCCGCGGCACGGCGAAACGCGCCCGTCGCCCGGCGAGTTCGCCGAGCAGCCGGACGCCTACACCTGGTGCAAGGCGCCGCGCTACGACGGCGGCGTCTTCGAGACCGGCGCGCTCGCCCGCCAGATGGTCGCCGGCCAGCCGCTGCTGCGCGCGCTGGTCGAGGCCAGGGGTGGCAGCGTCCTGGCGCGCGTCGTCGCCCGCCTGTTCGAAATCGCTCTGGTCGTGCCGGCGATGGAGGCTTGGGTGCGTGCGCTGACGCCCGACGAAGCCTTCTGCAGTCCGTGGCAGCTACCCGATCAGGCCGACGCCGTCGGTCTCGTCGAGGCCGCGCGCGGCGCGCTCGGTCACTGGCTGCGCATCGAAAGCGGCAGGATCGCGCGTTACCAGATCATCGCTCCGACCACCTGGAACTTCTCGCCACGCGACTCGGCCGGCGTGCCAGGGGCGCTGGAACAGGCGCTGGTCGGCCTGCCGGTGGGCGAGGGCGAAAGCGTGCCGCTCGCCGTTCAGCACGTCGTGCGCTCGTTCGACCCCTGCATGGTGTGCACCGTGCATTGACGAGAAGTCACGCTTGAGCAGGGAGCCGGGCCGTTGCGTACGGGCTTTGTCGGGAATCGATGCGCCAGCGTTCGGCGCATGTTCGCCGCAGGTGATTCGCCAGCCGGCCGACGCAGGCGCGGCGCAGGTCGGCATTCCCGGCATCCAGGCTGATCGCAGACCAGAATGGCTGCCATGGCGCAGTCGGAGATCGTCGAGCGGTACTTCGTCCTGAGCATGTCGGTTCGAAACGATCTCGGGCTGTGGGATGGCAACGACAAGGCGATGCCAGTCATCGGCAAAGGTGATCCGCCGATCCACCCGGACGACGCTTCGATGCTGATCATCGACGCTGTCTGGGAGCGGCTGCGGGAAATGGTGCCGAAGCGGCTTTGACGGGAGGAGGATTGCGGCTATCGACGGTCAATCGCTGCTTGGTGACATTGGCTGAAAGAGCGCCGGAAGCAACGCGCGCAGGTGGTCAAACCCAAGGGCGGGAGAACACAAACACGGTCTTATCGGCTGCGAACACTCAGCGGTCGAGCCCGCCGCTCTTGCGGCGGAAGATTGACCCCATTGGTTGGTCTGGGCGTGGGAGCGGTTTCGCCGGGCCGCCTGACGACCAAGGATGGATCGTGTGCAACGACGATTTGAACCGCTTTTCTTGACGGCCCCGTGTTACCGAGCGAGCGGCATAGCTGTCGCAAGAACGTGAATATTCGCGGCTGGTGCGGCAACGGTAGCAGCGCCATTGAGAGGGACCACAGAGGTGAGCTAACGGCCACAAGCGGTCGCCATCGACCGCTTGGTGGCGATTCAGGGGGCCTGCAAGCATCGGAGAATCACCGCCAAGAAGGTTGCCGCGGGTAGCTCGTGCCTCGATCGCACCCGGTCCATTTTGGCTCGTCGACGCCAATTTCACCCCGCGCGGATTGGGAGGCTAACATTGCCCTCGTGAATTCACCATCAGCGACATCCGCGCAAAGTTGACGGCCACGCTCGCTACGTTCGTGCGCAGACGATCCGAAGAAAGCAAGTGCAAAGGTCAGCCGCTACTTGAGGCAGCTACACAGCCACGAACGGATCCCTCGGAAGCCACATACGCACCACTGGCGCGTTACCAACTACCAACTACGGCCGAAACGCCATCGGCACTTCGGTGGCGCTACTCTGGCACTACTTCTTCACCGGTTACTGCGGGGCCGTACGCTAACCATCTTCGCGACGTTTATAGTGGTCCCTGGAAATCAGACAGTAGTTTAAGCTGTGCTCCGTCATAGGGAGCGG
>JACKLX010000026.1 GCA_024235695.1 Accumulibacter sp. | reverse complement strand
GGCTTGAAAGGTAGGACGAAATTCTCTGCAACAGGACAACCTCCTTGATTGGTCTTGTTTGACGGCCGCTGCTCAGGCAGCGACCACCAGCTTGGTGGAGCCATGGCCGTCAAGGCGACGGCCCGGCGATCGACGGAGCGGTGCACCGCCCCGGTCACGGCTTACAACTGCAGCCAGCGTCATCGACAGGCCAGGCAACCTGACGGGGTCCCAGGAGGCGTTTTCCCTGACCACCGATCTGGCTGGCAACGCTGGCGCATTGTACTGCAGGTCTGTGCTCCTGCGCGCCCCTTCCGCTGCATCGACCGACCGCATGCGCAGCAATCGGCGGCGCGCCTCAGTCAGGCGACAGGGCCGGCGGGGCGGTAATCTGTTCCGGCGACAGGGCAGCGTCAGGAGCGACCGCGTCCAGCGAGCGAACGGGCGGACCCTGATCCTGCTCCGCTGACAGCGCCGCGTCCGGCCGCACCGCGTACGGCGACCGCACCGGCGGCGGATTGATCTGCTCCGGCGAGAGCGCCGGGTCGGGAGCAACGGCGTCTGGCGACAGGGCCGGGTCGGGAACGATGGTGTCCTGCGCGGCGACGCCGCCCGACGCGAGCAGGCCGACCAACAAGCCGCCAAGCGCAGCTCGTGGCCAACGGTGATTAGGGCCTGTCATGGCTGCATCTCCTTCTTCATCAGGGCTGCGGCGCACCGGGTATCGGCCGTTGCCACAACCGGGAACGGGTTTGAACACACGCTATTTGGCAACTGCGGCGGCGGCGCGTTCCGGCTCCGCGGGTGCCACGTACCACTGGTCTTTCCCGACCAGCTTGGGCTGCGGCGTGTCGGTCTCGTAGTTTGGCGTCATGATCTGGACCGCGTACTCGTTGAACACGTCGAGGATGTTGCGCTGCAGCTCGGCATTGACGTTCTGCATCGTCCTCGCGTCGCGACAATAGGCGTTGATCTCGTAGGTGATGCAGAAATCGCCCAGCCCCTTGTAGAGCACGAAGGGCGACGGTTCGGCGAGCAGACCCGGCGTACGCCGCGCCGCGATCAGCAACATCGCCTCGACCTGCCGCCATGGCGTATCGTAGCCGATGCCGACCGTACCGTGCAGGATCAAGCCGTGTTCCTCGGCCAGCGAACTGTAGTTCACCACGTAGCCGTTGAGGATCAGCGAGTTGGCGATGGTCACTTCCTCGTTCTTCAGCGTGCGCAGATGCGTCACCTGCAACCTGACCTCGACCACGTCGCCGACGACGTCGCCGATCATCACCCGGTCGCCGACCTTGAAAGCCCGCCGGTAGGTGATCATCAGGCCGGCAATCAGGTTGGCGATGACCGACGAGGAACCAAGCGAAACGACCACCCCGACGAGCAGCGAGACGCCCTTGAACGCCGCCGAATCCGACCCCGGGATGTACGGATAGGCGATGATCACCGCAAAGATCAACACCGTCACGCGCACCAGCTTGTACGTCGGCCAGGCCCACTCGACCTCGAAGTTCTCCAGGGTCACCGAACCGTGCGCCACGGCGTTGAAGAAAACCCGGATCAAGCGCAGGATGAAGCGAACCACCAGCGCCAGGATGACCAGAAACACCAGGTCGGGCAAGTAGGCGAGCAAGGCCTCGCCCATGGTGATCAAGGGGCGAACGACGACGCCGGTCAGCTCCCTGGCGAAACCGCGCGTCCAGGGAAAGCCATTGAGCACGAAATCGAGACAGGCGACGGTAGCGACGACAATCGCCAGCAAACGAAGTGCCGACACGACGGCGCCGAGCACGTACCAGATGCGCTCGGCACGGACGATCTGGAAAGACTGGATTCCCAGACTGCTGATGCGATTGCGGAAGTGCTTCTCGAGCAAGCCGTTGAGCCGGCGCGTCAACCAGATCACCAGCGCCACCACCACCGCCAGTGCAAGCACCGCGGCGGCGGCCTCGACGGCATGCCTCAGCAAGACCGCACGGCTGCGCTCATGGCGATACTCCGCAATCGCCACGCCGATCCGCTTGGCGGTCGCCTCTACGAGCTCCTCGCGCTCGACCCGCTCGATGCGCGCGTCGGCGTCAAACAGCACCATGATCGGGCGGTCGCCGAGCAAGATCGCCGTATGGTCGCCCGCCTCGGCGACGTGGATCTGACTGGCGCTAAGGGCCGGATCGCTGGCCAGGCGCTCGATGCGATCGGCAATGGCGGCCGCCCGGTCCGCGGCCGGAAAGCTGGTCACGCCACGCACGCGCAGCAGCACGCGGCCGTCGACGACAACCGGCGCGGTGACGATTTCGGCATCGGGATGCGCTTCGCCCGCTGGCGGCCCTTCGCCGGCCACCACCGCGGCCGACCAGGTCGGCGCCGCGGTCACCATCGCCCACAGCAGCAGCCATCTCAGCCAGTAGCGAACAGCCGTCACGAGGCCTCCCCGGCGGCGGCGAACGACGTCAAGGCGGGACCGGTCGGAATGGCCTTGCGCCTGTTGGCGATCGCCACGAGCGTCGCCGAGGTGCGGATGAACAGGGTGAGCGGGTAGCATGCAGACGTCCAACATCAAGAAGGGGAACTCGTTTTCGCGACCAGGCGACCAGGCGCAGGGCCTGCCGGAGGACAGCAAGCGCGAGGCTATCACAAGTACTCGTCGGTCGACACGTGCAGACCTGCTTCACCAGCTTCAGTCGCCGCAGTTCCGCCAGAAGGTCGCCGAAGAAGGTCGCCGATCCGGGCCATTGACGCCCGCAACGCCGGCCGCCGGCGGCCGGCAGCCGTCCGGCAACGCAACGACCGGTAGCACTCCTTGACCCGCCCGACGCGGACGTCCCATACTTCGCCGCATGCTTTTCAGCTTCCTGACCTTACTGCACCTGTTCGCCCTGCTGGCAGTCTCGCTGCGCATCTTTTCGCGCCGCCCGACGCGCGGTACGGCGCTGGCGTGGCTGCTGCTGATCATCCTGGTGCCGGCGGTCGGCGTCCTGATGTATCTGCTGATTGGCGAACGCCGCCTGGGCAGGACCTGGATGGAGCGCGCGATCGCCATGGAACCGCAGGTTCGCCGCTGGGCGGCCGAGATACCGGCGACGACGGTGGTCGACCCGGGCGTGCTGACGACCGGCGCGGAAAGCGTCAGCCGCCTCGCCACCGGCTCGGTTGGCCTGCCGCTGATGGGCGGCCACCACCTGCAACTGCTGCCCGACAGCGCTTCGAGCATGCGCGCGCTGATTGCCGATATTGATGCCGCCCGCAGTTCGGTTCATCTCGAGTTCTACATCTGGAGCGACGGCGGCTTCGTCGACGACCTGGTGGCGGCGCTGGTCCATGCGGCGCAGCGTGGTGTGCCGTGCTGCGCTCTGATGGATTCGCTGGGCAGCCGCCCCTTCTTCAAGAGCGAGGCCTTCGGCCAACTGCGTGACGCCGGTGTCGAGATCGTCGAAATCCTGCCGGTCAATCCCTTGCGTGCCTTGCTGGTCCGACTGGACCTGCGCGACCATCGCAAGATCGCCGTCATCGACCGCCGCATCGCCTACACCGGCAGCATGAATATCGCCGACCCGCGGTTTTTCAAGCAGGACGCCGGGGTCGGCGAGTGGGTAGACGCGATGGTCCGCATCGAGGGTCCGGCAGCCTGGATACTCGAAGCGGTATCACTGTCACTGACCACCCTGCAGACCGGCGAGGACTTCGCACCGCCGCCACCGCCCGATCTCGCGGCCGCGGGCGACGCCCTGGTCCAGATCTTCCCGTCCGGGCCGCAGTCGGCCATCCGGCACATCGAGCAGCTCCTGCTCGCGGCGATCTATGCCGCCCGCCACGAAATCGTTCTGACGACGCCCTATTTCGTTCCCGGCGAGACGCTGTTGACCGCGCTGCGCTCGGCGGCGATCCGCGGCGTCCGGGTGATCCTGATCGTGCCGGAGAAGATCGATTCGTGGCTGGTCCGCTACGCCAGCAACGCCTACGTCGACGACCTGCTGGCGGTCGGCATCACCATCCTCCGCTTCCAGGCTGGCCTGCTGCACACCAAGAGCATGGTCGTCGATGAAGAACTGACGGTTTTCGGGACGGTCAACCTCGACCTGCGCAGTTTCGAGCTGAATTTCGAAGTCTCGATGATCTCCTACGACCCGGCGTTTTCGGCTGCCACCCGCGCCATGCAAAGGCAGTACGAGGCCAGCTCGCAAGCGCTGCAGCTCGACCGCTGGCGCGCCCGGCCGAACTCGCGCCGGCTGCTGGAGAATGCCGTGCAGCTGCTCAGCCCGCTGCTCTGAGAAGCCCCACCGAGCGCCTGCGGCAGCTCTCGCGGCGACTCGGAGGCTCCGCTCGTCGAACGGAATCCACCTTCACCGCTGTACGGCACGAACGGTTGCTGGCTTCTCCGGCAGCGGAACGGGTAGACTTGCGCAACTTGACCAGGAGGAACCATCGGTGCGAAATCATCACTATGACCACGACCTGTTCGTCATCGGTGCCGGCTCGGGCGGCGTCCGGGCGGCACGCATGGCGGCCGGATTCGGCGCCCGGGTCGCGGTCGCCGAAGACCGTTTCCTCGGCGGCACCTGCGTGAACGTCGGCTGCGTGCCGAAGAAGCTGTACGTCTACGCCGCCGAATTCGGCAAGTCGTTCAAGGACGCCCGGAATTTTGGCTGGCGCAGCGAACGCGCCGCTTTCGACTGGGCGACGCTGCGTGACAACAAGAAGGCCGAAATATCGCGACTCAACGCCGTCTACGACAAGCTTCTGTTGGGCGCCGAGGTGCAGGTGATCGATGGCCGCGCACGGATCGTCGATGGCCATACGGTGGCGGTCGGCGAACAGCGCCACACGGCCGAGAAGATCCTGATCGCCACCGGCGGCTGGCCGTACATCCCGGAATTCCCCGGCCGCGAACACGCCGTCAGCTCGAACGAGGTCTTCGACCTCGAACGCTTCCCCGAGCGCCTGGCGGTCGTCGGCGGTGGCTACATCGCGGTCGAGTTCGCCGGCATCTTCAATGGCCTCGGCGCGCGGGTGAGCCAGATCTACCGCGGGCCGCTGTTCCTGCGCGGCTTCGACGTCGACATCCGTGCCCATGCCGCCCAGGAGATAGCCAAGACCGGCGTCGACCTGCGCTTCGAAGTCAATGTCCAGTCGATCACTCCGGTTCCCGCCGGTCTGCGGGTCCTGCTCACCGACGGCGCCGTCATCGAAGTCGATACGGTGCTCTATGCGACCGGCCGCAAGGCCAACTTGCAGGGACTCGGTCTGGAGAACGTCAATGTGCAGATCAGCGACGCCGGCAACATTGCGGTCGACGAGCAGTACCGGACGTCGGAAGCGAGCATCTTCGCCCTCGGCGACGTGACCGGCGGCATCGAGCTGACGCCGGTGGCGCTGGCCGAAGGCATGGCCTTCGCCCGACGCCAGTTTGGCGGCCTGGAAAACGCCGTCGACTACGATTTCATACCGACTGCGGTTTTCTGCCAGCCGAACATCGGCACGGTGGGCTTTACCGAAGACCAGGCGCGTGCCAGGTTCGGTCGAATTCGCCTCTTCAAGTCCACCTTCAAGCCGATGAAACACACCATCAGCGGGCGCGACGAAAAGACCTTCATGAAGCTGATCGTCGACCACGCCAGCGACCGGGTCGTCGGCGCGCACATGATGGGGCCCGACGCCGGCGAGATCATGCAGGGCATCGCCATCGCCATGCGCGCCGGGGCCACCAAAGCGGTTTTCGACACCACCATCGGCATCCACCCGACCGCCGCCGAGGAATTCGTCAGCATGCGCGAACCGTGGCCGGAAGACTGAGCCGGTGTAAGGTGGCGACGGTGGCAACCGCGGTGACCGGCCAGGAAAGGCCCGGCCGACTTCCCCGACCGACGGCCTGGTGGCTAGCGGCTCTTCAGGTAGTTCAGCATCGTATCGGCGTCCGATACTTCGAAGGGATCGGTCGGGCAATTGTCCTCGAAGCCTTTCTCGGCGAACAGCTGCTTGATTTCACCGTCCTCGACATACATCGAGTAGCGCCAGCTCCGCAGGCCAAAGCCGAGGTTCTGCTTATCGACCAGCATGCCCATCTTGCGGGTGAATTCGCCATTGCCATCGGGCAGCAGGAAGACGTTGGTGGCGTTCTGGCTCTTGCCCCACTGATACATCACGAAAGCGTCGTTGACCGAGATGCAGACGACAGCATCGACACCCTGTGCCTTGAAGTCCTCGTAGAGTTCCTCATAGCGCGGCAGATGCGAGGTCGAGCAGGTCGGCGTGAAGGCGCCGGGCAGGGAAAACACGACGACGTTCTTGCCCTTGAAGATTTCGTCGCTGCTCAGGTCCTTCCACTCGAAGGGGTTCGGCCCACCCAGGGCCTCATTGCGGACGCGGGTCTTGAAAACAACGTTCGGGACACGATTGCGCATCTTGATTCTCCATCGTTGAGTTGGAAAGCACGAGTTCTTGCCGATCCTTGTCGAATTATGGCACGCACTGCGCGAGATTGGCAGACCAATCCGCGCCCATCGCGGCCGCCTTACGCTGGCGCCAGGACCAGGCGTTGCGGCGCCTCGGCAGGCCGGCAAGAGTCCTGCCGAGGCGCTTCGCCGACCGCGCCGGCGGCGCGTTGACCCTCGCGGAATGGCCGTCCATACTATGCCGCCAAGCTTTCAATCGATCGATTTTCTTCCCCCATCGGGGTCAACGAAGAGGTCAGCCATGACGATGAACCCAGCCAAACGCCGCCTGCTCGCCTGCCTGGTCGGCGTCGCGATGATCGCTCCGATCGGTTGCGCCAACCAGCAGGCGATGCCCGTTCCCGGCGATGGCGCGGGCGACACGACGATGCCTCTCGACGTCAATGCCTTCCTCGACCCGCCGTTGGCGGTAGATGTTCCGGCCAACCCGCCAGCAGCGACGACAGGCGCCACGCCACAACCGCCGGCCGCCGCCCAGCCAACCGGCGACCCCTCCTGGCCACGCCAGGTCGGCCTTGCCGGCGCAACGGCGCTGGTCTACCTGCCGCAGGTCAATAGCTGGCAGGCTAACCAGCTCAGCTTCCGGGTGGCCGTCGCGGTACGAAAGACCGACGCCAGGGAAGCGACCTTCGGCGTCGTCTGGGGGACGGCGCGCACCGCCGTCGACCGCGTGACGCAGACCGCCGCGCTCGAGGACATCAGCCTCAGCCGGGCCAGTTTCCCGACGGTGCCCGATCACGGGCTCGAATACCTGCGACAGTTGCGCACGCAGTTGCCGACCGCGATGGCGACGATGTCGCTGCCTCTGCTCGAAGGCGAACTCGCCGCGTCCGGGACGGTGAAAGCGAAAGCCCTCCAGGTCAACAACGATCCGCCGCGCGTCATCGTCAGCACGACGCCGGCGATTCTCGTGCCGATCGACGGCCAGCCGGCAATCAGGCCGGTCGCCGACAGCCGCTTCGAACGGGTGATCAACACCCGGGCGCTGATCGTCCGGACACGCGGCGATAGCGCCTGGTACATGCACGTCTTCGACGGCTGGCTCACGGCGACCTCGCTCGAGGGTCCGTGGGCCAGAGCCAGCGGCGAGCCTTCGGGATTGAGCGAGCTCGCCCGACGACTGGCCAGGAAAGGTCTGGTCGACCTGCTCGACGGCGGCCCGCACGCCAATCCGAAGCCATCGCTGCAGAATGGCGTGCCGACCATCTACGCCAGCCAGGTGCCGGCCGAACTGATCGTCTTCAAGGGCCAGCCGAATTTCGTTCCGATCGCCGGCACCGGCCTGCTGTGGGCCGAGAACACCACCGCCGACGTGCTGGTGAATACGGCCAACAACGACTACTACACGCTGCTCTCCGGACGCTGGTACCGCGCATCTTCGCTGACCGGTCCGTGGACCTATACGCCGGCCAACGCGCTGCCGGCTGATTTCAGCCGTATTCCCGGCAACACGCCGGCCGGCGCCGTCCTCGCGTCGGTGGCCGGCACGCCGCAGGCACAGGAAGCGCTGATCGCCAACTCGATTCCCCAGACCGCTACCGTACCACTCGCCAGGGGTCCGAAGTTCACCCCGGTATTCGATGGCGCGCCGCAGTTTCGCCCGATCGACGGCACGCCCTTGCGCTACGTCAGCAATGCCGAGGTACCGATCATCCAGGTAACGCCAAACAGCTATTACGCCATCGAGGCCGGCGTCTGGTTCACCGCCAGCGGCCTCACCGGTCCGTGGGTCGTGGCGACCAGCGTTCCCGCCGTGATCTACGACATTCCGGTCAATTCGCCGCTGCACTACGTGACCTACGTGCACGTCTATGGCGCCAGCAGCCAGTTCGTTTACGTGGGCTATACGCCCGGTTATCTGGGCAACGTGGTGGCCGCCGACGGCGTCGTCGTCTATGGCACCGGCTATTACTACACGCCGTGGATCGGCAACCTGTGGTACGCGCCGCCCTACACCTGGGGACTGGCCGCGGCGCCGATCTACAACCCCTACGTCGGTTACGCCTACGGCTTCGGCCTGGGCCTGGCGACCGCCGCCTGGGCCACCGACTACTGGGGTGGCGCCTGGTATCACCCCGGCTACTGGGGTTATCCGTGCTGCGGTTCGACCAGCGCCAGCGTCTACGGGCGCTGGGGCAACACCGTCTATGCCGGCTCACGCAGCTGGTATGCCGACGCCGACGGCAAGGTCGGCAGCCGGGCCAGCGGCTCGTACACCAACATGCGTACCGGCACGACCGGCGCGTACACCGCCGGCCGCAGCTACAGCCCCGATAGCGGCCGGGCGCAGCGCGGCTACGACCGAACCTTCAACACCGCCGGAGGCACCACCGGCAACGTCGCCCGCGGCGGTTCGTACAATACCGAAACCGGCCAGCGTTCCTACGCTTCGAGTGCCTCGGCGACCGGTCCTGGCGGCAGCTCGATCTCGAAAACGGCCACCGCGACCGTTGGCCCGGAAGGGATCGGTGCGCAACACACCACCACCGCCTACGACGCCGCTACCGGCCAGACCAAGAGCTATACTTCGAGCGGCCTGTTCGGCAACCACTACGCCGGCGCCGACGGCAGTGCCTACCGCAGCAGCGACGGCGGCTGGCAGCAACACGGCGCCGACGGCTGGCAAGCGGCCGGCGGCGACACCTCCTGGGCCGACCGCCAGCAGAACGCGCGCAGCAATGCCGAGAGCCGTGCCAGTGCCGGCGGCTTCGGTGGCGGCGGCGGCTGGGGTGGCGGCGATCGCTTTGGCGGCGGCGGCTGGGGCGGCGGTGACCGCTTCGGCGGCGGCTTCGGTGGCCGCTTCGGTGGCGGCTTCGGCGGCCGTTTTGGCGGCCGGCGTTAGCGATTGCTCGCCGCTGAAATCTGAACCCTTGCCCCTGGACCTCTGAACCACTGAACCTCTCAGGCCGGCGAACGCGGTCCCCGGTAGCGCAAGCACCACCGGGCTTCCGACTGGCCGGGCGCTGATCACCCATGAAAGCTGACGAGATGAACAAATCGACCATCCTGCTGACGCTCGCCGTGTCGCTCACCGTCGCTTCGGTCGCTGCCGCGATCGCGGCGCCACCGGCAGCCGCCGCCGGCAACGCCCCGTCGCCAGCCGCCGAGACGGCCGTAGACTTCAAGGTGCTGAAAGGCGCTTGGGTCCGCCCCGACGGCGGCTATACGATCGCCATCAGAGGGGTCGCTGCGGGCGGCCAGATCGACGCGACCTATTTCAATCCGGGCCAGTTGCCGTTTGCCCGGGCCGAGGCATCGCGCGGCGAGGGCGGCACGCTACGCGCCTTCTTCGAGCTGACCGCCGGCGGCTACGGCGGCTCGACCTACGAACTCGCCTACGATCCGGCCAACGATCGACTCACCGGGGTCTACTACCAGGCGGTCGCCAAACAGAAGTACGACGTTTACTTCCAGCGACGCCGTTGACCGGCCGACACGCGCCACCGATGCCGGCGGCCATTGCCGAGCGGGCGGCGACCAGGCGACCACCAGCCATCGGCCGGTTTCCTCAGCTACTCAGGAGCGTCTCGAAGTCCTCCGGCGGAAGCGGTCGCGAGAAGAGGTAACCCTGGCCGTAATCGCAACCGGCCGCTACCAGCAGATCGCGTTGCTCGACGGTCTCGACGCCTTCGGCAATCACCTGCAGACCCAGCTTGTGCGCCATCACGATGATCGCTTCGGACAGCGCCATGTCGCTGGTCCCCGGTGCCAGATTGCGGATGAAGGCCTGGTCGATCTTCAGGTAGTCGATGTCGAACTTGTTGAGGTACGACAGTGACGAGTAGCCGGTGCCGAAATCGTCGATCGCCACCTGGATGCCGGCATCGCGATAGGCCAGCAGGCTTGCCATGATCGGCGCGTCGGCGTTGAGCAGCAGGCCCTCGGTGATTTCGACCACGATGCCCTGCCCCGACAAGCCGATTGCCAGCAGATGGCCAAGCCAGTCGTGCTGCGCGGCGTCCCGCTCGAACTGTGCCGGAGACATATTGACGCTGACCTGGAAGCGCTCATGATGAAGTGATCGCCAGCGTCTCGACCAGCGGGCCGCTTCGTGGAACACCCAGTTGCCGATGTCGACGATCAACCCCGTTTCCTCCGCCAGAGGCACGAATTCGGCCGGACTGACCAGCCCGCGACCAGGATGCTGCCAGCGTACCAGCGCCTCGGCCTTGTGGATGTGACCGCTGGCGAGGCTGACAATCGGCTGAAAATGGACCCGCAACTGCTCGCCGGTCACCGCACCGCGCAAGTCATTGATCAATCGCAAGCGGTTGCGGGCCGCTTCCTGCAGGGTCTGCGTGAAGTAGCTGTGACGATTCCGGCCGGTGTTCTTTGCCGCGTACATCGCCTGATCGGCGCCTTTGAGAAGCTCGTCGATATCCGTGGCGTCGTTGGGATACAGGGTGATGCCGATGCTCGCGGAGATGACGACTACCTCGTCAGCAAGGCGAAAGGCCTCGGCCAGTTGCTTGAGGATGGCGAGGGCGACGCGCTCGACGTCGTCGAGATCGGCGAGCTCGGTGAGCAAGACGGTGAACTCGTCGCCACCCAGTCGTGCCACCGTATCGGTGTCGCGCACGCAGCCGGCGATGCGGCGCGCCGCTTCAACCAGGAGAAGGTCACCCACCGGGTGACCGAGCGTGTCGTTGATCTCCTTGAAGTTGTCGAGATCGATGAACAGCAGCGCCAGGCGATGACCGGTGCGGTTTGCCTTCTTGATTTCCTGCGTCAGGCGGTCGCGAAACATCCGGCGATTGGGCAGATCGGTCAGGAAGTCGAAGTTGGCCTGTTTCCAGATCAGTTCCTCGGCCTGCTTGCGAGCCGAGATATCGACGCCAAGACTGGCCGTGCCGACGATCTGGCCGCGGGCGTCACGCAGCAGGGTGTTGTCCCAGACGATCAGCCGCTGCTCGCCGTTGCGGGTGATTATCTCGTTCTCGTAATGCTCGGCGATGCGGCCGCTTTGCAGACTTGCCAGGAACATCGCGCGCACCGGTGCCCGCACCGCTTCCGGCAGGAAATGTGCGAACCAGTCGTGTCCGATCACCTCGTTGCGCTGCCAGCCGGTCAACTCGAGCAGAAAGTCGTTGCAGAAGCTGATATTTCCCTTCGCGTCGAGCATCACCGCCAGCAGATGAACGTTCGACAACAGATCGCTGAAACGCCGTTCGGATTCACCCAGCGCACGCTCGGCCTCCTTGCGCTCCGTGATGTCGTGAAACACCACGATACCGGCAGAGATCTCGCCGTCGCCACCGCGGATCGGCGCGGCGTTGGCGCTGATCCAGCGCTCCTTGCCGCTTTCGTCGCGAATGATGAGCTCTTCATTGGACGTCGTTTGACCCTTGAGCACGGCGCGCGACAGGGGCAGGCTTTCTGACGGATAAGGCGATCCATCGGGTCGGTGGACCTGCCAGTTGGCGGCGTGCCGCGAGACGTCGATACCGATGAGATGACCCTGATCGCCGCCGCGAATGGCAAGCGCCGCCTGGTTGGCCATGCGAATGCTGACGTCGGGCGCGTCGGCGATGAGGATGCCCGAGGGCGATTGTGCTACGGCCGCCTCGAGGAAGGTTCTCGCCTCGCGGATCGAATCCTGCGCCGTCTTGCGCTCGGTGATGTCGATGACGCTGATCTGGATCGCGGCTTCACCGCCGTAGGGAATCACCGCCCACCGAAGCTCGGCGTCGATTTGCCGACCATCGGCACGAAGCAGCACTTCTTCCTGTTGCATCACCGGTGCAGCGGGCACTCCCTCGAGATCGGCGACACACCTGGCAACGGCCTCCCGGCAATTGGCATGGACAGAGTTCAGGATCGGCTGGCCGACCAGTTCGCTGGCCGAGCCGGCGCCAAGAATGCCGACCAAGGCCGGATTGACATAGACCAGCCGGCCGTGCTGCAGCAAGGCTATTCCCACCGGCGAGTGCTCGATCAGCAGACGATAGCGTGCCTGGCTTTCGGCCAGCGTCGCCTCGGCGACGCGACGGCTGCGGTCATGCCTGATCACTGCCCTGGTCACCCCGGCCAGCGCCAGCAGCCCGGTCAGCAGCAACAGACCGTCGCGCCAGGCGGTCCACCGCCAAGCCGCCAGCGTGCTGGCGGCAGACCGGCCAAAGGCCACGACTACGGGGTAATCGTTCAAGGCGCGATAACTGTAGATACGTTCGATCTCGTCCCACGGCCCCGGCTCGCGCACCGTACCTGTCGGCCAACCGGGCACGTGCTCCCGGAACATCGGCGCCTGCGACCAGTCGCGGTTCACCAGCGCCCGGTCATCGGACGAACTGACCGCCGCCCAGCCCCCCGACAGGAACAGCGCGACGAAGCCGTCCGGACCGCGATCGATGGAGTCGTAGAATGGCTGGAAATAGGCGATCGGGACCATCGCCACCAGAACCCCGACGTATTCACCAGCCGGCGCCGAGATGCGCCGGCTGACGGGTAGCAGCCACGCACCGTCGACCGCGCTGCGTTCTGGAACGCCGAATACCAACTCGCGATCGGCGCCGCGGACATGCGGTACGAAATAGTCGTGACCGGCACGAGACTCGCCGGCAGTCGCTTCGTCGGCGGCAGTGGAGAGCACGACGTTGCCGCCACGATCGAGAACCAGGAATGAGCGCACCCGGCGGTCGAGCGGCAACAGCTCGGTCAGCACCTGCCGCGCCTGCGCCGGGTCGAAGTTGCCGGCACGGCGCAAGCGAGCCAGTGCCGCGTCGGCCTGCGCCAGGCTGATGTCGACCAGACGCAGGGTCTGGCGCGCATGCTCCTCGAGCACCCGGGCAAAGTTGCGCGTCTCGGCCTGGGCGACGGTGATCGCCGTCGCGCGTTCGCGGGCAAGCGTGTAGGTCAGCAGCGCGACCAGCGCCAGGGCCGCAATCAGCGCAAGCTGAGCCGGGCCGAACCGCAACCATGGCCTCATGCTACTTGAGCACCCCGGCTTCCCGGTAATAGCGCAGGGCGCCCGGATGGAACGGTATTGCCGCACCGCGGACGGCGTTGGCGAGGGTGATCAGCCGCCCTTTTGGATGCCCACTGGCCAGCGCCTTCTGTGCCGGCTCACTGTAAAGCGCCCTGGTCACCCGGTAAATCAGGTCGGCATCGACTTTCTCGCTGGTGATCCATTGCGCTCCGACGTTCAGGGTAGGCGTGCTGGCGACTCCCCGATAGGTCCCGTCGGGGATGGTCCCCGGCTGCAGAAAAGGACTTTCGGCGCGCATGCGCTCGGCCGGCACGCCATCGATCGGTAGCAAGGCGATGTCGACGCCGCTGGCGATCAACTCGCTGATCGCCGCGGCGGGCGTTCCACTGGTGAGGAAGAAGGCGTCGAGCGTACCCGCCAGAAAGCGATCGCTGGCCTGATTCGGTTTGATGTATTCGGGCCGCAGGTCGGTTTCGCCAAGACCGTGCGCCGCGAGCACCTGACGGGCGTTGATCAGCGTACCCGATCCCGGCTCGTCGAGCGCCACCCGCCGCCCCCTGAGGTCGGCTACGGTCTTGATCCCGGCGTCCTTGCGCACCACGACGTGCAAGCTTTCCGGGTAGAGATTGGCGATCAGGCGCAGTTCCGGCAGGCTGGGCCTGCCCTTGAAAATCCCGGTTCCGCTCACGGCCCAGGCCGCAACGTCGGCCTGGCTGAAGCCCGACTCGAGCGCGCCGCTGGCGACGCCGATGACGTTGCCCAGCGAGCCATTGCTGGCGTGCGCGGTGGCGATCAGCTTGCCGGGTTCGGAGACGACGCTGGCGATCATCACGCCGATCGGATAATAGGTGCCGCCGGTACCACCGGTACCGATGCGCAGATATTGCTGGGCGCCGGCCGCCGCACTGAGCATGACGCCGACCAGAAAAACGCCTACCGCGCGCGCGAGCTTCATGACGGCTCTCCTTCATTCGCCTGCCGCCGGCCGGGCGAAACCGCTGATTGGTTTTTCATTCTAGCCCACGTTCCGCACACCGAAGGACACTTATCTACTAATCAATCACTTGCGACGGAATGCCAGCGCCGGAGGCTCGGCCAGCGCGTCATCCGGCGGCCCGGCGGTCGCCTGCTTCGGCACTCTTGACCGCAGTCGCCGATGCTTCGCCAGGGTTCCTCCGACGGCTACGGACAGCTCAGCGTACGGGCCTTGCGGCGCTTGCCCTGGCAGGGCGGCGCGCTACCGCGCCGTGGTCGTCGCTCGTTCCTGATCGTGGCGTGTGGATGCCGGCGGAAACGCCACAGCCACCGCCGGCGTCGCGTCGAAGCCGCCGCCGAGGACCAGATGCAGGTGGACACGATTGGCGCCCTGGGCAGCACGCGCCTTGATCAAGGCCGCTTCGGCGACAAACTGCTCGGCCTGCAACTGGACCACCCAAAGCAGATCCCGGCGTCCCGCCCGGTACTGGGTGGTGGCGATCCTGACGGCGGCAAGGCGATCGGTCAGCGCGCGTTGCGTGAAGGGGATGCGTTTCGCCAGCAGCTGCTCGTTGGCCAGCGCCGTCTCGGCTTCACGGAACGCCGTCAGCACCACTGCGCCGTAGCGGGCCACCGCCAGCGCCTGCTGCGCGGTGGCGATCTCGACCTGCGCGCGCAGGGCGCCACCCTCGTAGATCGGGATCGAAATGCCGATGCCGGCACTCGCCAGCCACGGATTGAGGCGCAGGACCGACAAGAGGTTGTCGCCCAGACGGCCGCCAACCAACGACAACGAGAAATCGGGCAACAGCGCCAGCGTCGCCGCCTCCTGCTGGCGGAAAGCGGCGACCACCGCGCGCTCGGCAGCGACGATGTCGGGGCGCCGCTCGAGCAGTGCAGCCGGCAGCCCCGCTGCGACCGGCGGCGGCAACTGCGGATACGCGGGCGCCACGGCGATCTCGGCGGCCGGAAAACGTCCGAGCAGCACTTCGAGCGCGCGGCGCACATCGCCGTACGCCTCGCGTGCGGTCTCGAGTTCGCTTTGCGCCGTTTCGAGCTTCGCTCTGACGTCGACCAGGTCGAGATCCGAGTCCTTGCCGGCAGAACGCCTTGCCCGCACCAGATCGAGCAGCTCGCTGAAGGCCTGGACGGTCTGCTCGCTGAGCACCACCAACTGGCGCGCCTCGATCGCCAGGTACCAGGTCCTCGCGACCAGCGCCGCCAGCGATTGACGCGCGTAGGCATAGTCGAGCGCGCTGGCCTCGAAACCCGCCTCGGCAGCCGCCCTTTGGGCGCGCAGCCGACCCCAGAGGTCGAGTTCCCAAGCGACGCCGACGGTCGCCAGAGTACTGTTGTAACTGCTGTCCTGGTCCCTGTCGCGGGTACTCCTGGCAGCGAGTTGACCAACCACCTGCGGCGCGAGCTGCGCACCCGCCAGAACGACGTTCTGCTGCGCAATGCGCACACGTTCCACCGCCTGGCGCAGATCGAGGTTGTTGGCCAGGGCTTCGGCAACGATCGCGTCGAGCGCCGGATCGTTGAACGACTTGAGCCAATCGTCGGTGACCGCATCCGCCGGCACCCGGACCTTCGCCGGCCATGCCGCGGGAATGCGGGTGGTCGCCGGCAACGCCTGATCGATCACCTCCGAGTGCGTTGGCGGCGTCTTCAGCGCGCACCCCGCCAAGACCGCCACCAGGGCGACGGGGGCAATGCGGGCGGCGCGGTTGAGGACTTTCACAAGCGGCTGGCGGGCTTCAGGACGCGACCTGCATCAGCCGGAGAACGGGTAAAGCCAGTTGAACCAGCTGTAGGCGCGGATCCCGATTCGCCGCAGGACGACGAAGCCGCTGTCGGGATTGGTGTAGATCGTCGCCCGCCCCTGGGTGCCGATCGGAAACCTCGCCTGGTCCTCGCCATCAAGCCGGATGGCTACCGCGAACTGTCCCTGCGGCACCTCGGTCGGCACGTACGAGAAATTCGGCAGCGTGCCGCTCGGCAGCATCTGCCCGGCGCCGCTGCCCTGCCAGATGGCTTCCACCCTGCCCGGGAAGATCTGCCCGGGGTAGAGATCGAGCGCCGCCTCGACCAGTTGTCCCGGCTTCACGTACTTGAGGTTTTCCTGGAAGAAGTTGGCCAGCAGGTAGCGGTCGGCATCGCAGATGAACGACGCGATCGCCCCGAAGCGGACCTCGCCGGCGACCATGCCGGGGCGCACCTGCAGGTTGATGATGTAGCCGTCCTCCGGCGCCACCATCAGCGTGTTGTCGAGGTAGTAGCGCGCCTGGTCAAGCTCCGCCTGGACCGCGGCGACGGTGGTGTTGACGCCGTCGACCTCGGAAGCATAACGCAGCCGCGCCCGCTCCTCCTCGGCCTGCGCCTCCTTGACGCCAGCCGCATAGGCTGCCGCCTGGGCACTCCACTTCTGGGCATCTTCCTCCGGCCCGGCGCCCTGCTTGGCCAGCTTCGCAGAAAGCTTCTGCTGGTACTCGGCGTACTTCAACTCGCTGCGCAGCTTGACGACCTTCTCGGCGTTGATCTGGATATCGTTCTTCATCACCAGCACGTCCTGCCTGGCCTTGGCCAGCGACGCTTCGAGCTGATTGACCTTGTACTGATATGGACGACGGTCGAACTGGAACAACGGCTGTCCCTTCCTGACCGGCGTATTGGCTTCCACCAGCACCGCCGTCACCAGGGTCGGTTCGGGCAGACGAGGAACCAGCTGAATGGTATGCTGGATCAGCCTCGCCTCGGTCGCGTACGGTGCGACGTAGCGCAAGCCGAGCAGGAAGATCAGCAACAGATGAAGGCCGACCGAGACGGAAACCACGCCCCAGGCGATGTTGAACTTCATCCACTTGAACTTGAAGAAGACCAGCCACACGACGAACGCGTAGCCGAACAACAGCACGAAGCCGAACAGCACGACCGGCGCTCCTCGTCAGGTCTGCGGGCGACCGTCTTGCGGCGACGGCGCTTCGACTACCGGCGAGGTCGGCGGCCCATCGACCTTGCCGCCGAGGCGAGCGATCTCTTCGTCGATGGCCCGGGCCTCGGCCCGGGGAAAGCGGCGGATGTCGATGATTTCGGTCGGCTTGAACGCCCAGATGAACGCCTGTACCCAGGGGTAGATGGTCGGCAGCAGCCCGGCCCAGCCCAGCAGCTTCACAGCTTCCGCTTCCGGATGCTTGCGGGCCAGGGCAATCCTGCCCGGCAATCCGGCGATCCAGACATAGATCATCAATCCCGCGACGCCAGCAAGCAGCGCCGTGGCGAAGGTCGCGTAGTCCCAGAAATCCAGTTCGAACCCGAGCATCGTCGATCGTCCCTCAATAGCGCTGGCGTATGGCTACGCACGATGGCTGCCAGTATACAGTGCAGCGTACAGCACAGCGCGTTTCCGCGCCGCGGCCGTCGCCAGGCCGGGAAAGTGCGGCGCCGCGACAGCCCGACAGTACGAGTCGCGCCGTCATCGGTTCCCGGCGCCTGTCGAGCGGCCAGCCGACGACGTCGGGCTCGTTCGCGCTTGGCGCTCCGTCGGCCTCCCGGCGAGACCAGGGCGTGGCACGCCGCAGCCTGTCAACTGCCGGCATCACAAAGGAGGGCTGTAGGCGAAATTGCGCCGATCGATTACCTGACCCTGGCCGTCCAGGACCTCCACCGTCCAGTCGCCCGTCCATTGCGGCTGCATCTTCATCTTCGACCAGGCCGCTTGCCGCGCACCGCTGACTTTCACCGCTTCTTCCCGCATTTGCTTGCCCTCGAGGCTCCAGCGCAGTTTCACGGTCTGGCCGGCGAGATCAAGCAGCTCGCCGTAGTAATAGACCACCGGCGCCGGACTGGTGAATTGCTGACGAAAATCGACCGGCGCACCGTTGGTGACGTTCGAGGTGAATGTGGCGTTGGCAACCGACCCAACACCGCTCGCCAACGCCGACGGCGCGAAGGCGACAGCGGAAAGCATCATCGCCACCGCCAGAAATCGAATCTTCATTGTCAATCTCCGAAATGTGGAGGGCCGGCGCGACCGGCGGCAGGGCTCATGCTCTGCCGGAAGTGGAGGCAATACGCGCTTGCCATGGCGGCACCAAGTCGAGATGGTCCATGCTCTCGGCCTGCCAGTCAACGCCGGCGTGCGGCTTCGCACGCCTGACGCTTGCCGTGACTGCACACCGCCCGGGACCACCGCGTACTCGAAATGACACTGGCAAGCCGTTCGTGGCACCGGTTGAAACGACATGACGAAGAGGCTATAGTCAGCAGGCGAGCGCCGGGTCCTCAGCGTCACGGCAATCGCCGGCCGCAGAGGAGGCACGGATTGCACCGTTTCTCGCCTTCGCCGTGCATCGCAATCGAGACGCTTGCCGGCTAGACCTACTGGGGATGCTGCGCCATTGCCGGCCGTGCTTGCGGCTTCGCTGCCGGAGGCCACGGGACCAGGACTCGCGGGAAAATGTAACGTCGGCTCATTAGTATCGCCAACCGATAACAAGGAGATTCCGATGCTCAAGACCATCACGGCCACTTATGACAGCGCGACCACCGTCGCCAACGTCGTTGACGATCTGGTCAATGACGACATTCCGCGCGAACAGATCTACCGCGATGACGCGGCAATGCAAGTCAAGGTCATGGTTCCCGAAAGCGCAGTGGAGGGAACAAGAGAACTGCTCAACCGGCACCAGCCGACCAAGATCAGCTGACCGAGGCAGCGCCAGCCGCAGCACGACGCGACCGGAGGTCCCCGGTCGGGAGCATCCGGCCAGAGTCGTGTCGCTCCGGGGGGTGCCGTCGAATCCAGGCCTCCCCGGTCGTTCCGCCGGATTCTCCCGGCATTTTCCCGATGCGGTCGTTCAACCGTAGCCCTTGCCCGTCTTGCCACGGAACACCCAATACACGCCGATGGTGTAGGCGGCGATCACCGGCAGCACGACGAGCGCGCCATAAGAGAGAAACGCGAGCGACGCTTCCGGCGACGCCGCGTCGGCAACGGTCAACGCATAGGGAATCATGTATGGCCAGAACATCACTCCCAGGCTGAGGAAAGCGGCAACGAAGAACAGCACGCTCATGGCAAAGGGCACCCCGTCGCGCTTATCGCGGGCACCGAGAACGACGGCGAGCAAGGCGAGCGCCGCAAGCGCGGGGAAGACCAGGCCCCAGGGCCGCTCCTGCAGATTGCTTTGGGCCAGGACGCTGAAGTCGAAGGTGACCGCAAAGGCGACGCAGAGAAGCGTCAACACGCCAGTCGCCAGCCAGGGGATACGACGATAGGCCCAGTCACGCAGTTCGCCTTCGCTCTTGAGCACCAGCCAGCCAGCGCCGAGCAGCGCGTAGCCGAACACCAGGCCGATCCCGGTCAGTACCGGAAAGGGCGCCAGCCAGAGCAGTGGGCCACCGGCGTACTGTCCGTCCACCACCGGCATGCCGCGCATCATCGCGCCGACCGCTGCGCCCTGAACGAAAGCAACCACCGTCGAGCCGAGCGAGAAGCCGAGATCCCAGACGGGCCGCATGCGCTCGCTGCGCAAGCGGAACTCGAATGCGACACCGCGAAAGATCAGCCCGATCAGCAACAGCAGCACCGGCAGGTAAAAAGCTCCGAGAAACACCGCGTAGACCTCGGGAAAGGCGGCGAACAAGCCGGCGCCGATGACCACCAGCCAGGTTTCATTGCCGTCCCAGAAGGGCGCGATGCTGTCCATCATCTGCCGCCGCCGCGTCTCGTCACGGGTCGTGCCGAAGAGCACGCCAACGCCCAGGTCGAAGCCGTCGAGGATGACGTAAACCAGGATCGACACGGCGATCACGCCGGCCCAGAACAACGCCAGATCGCTCGCATTCACGGCGCTCGGCCTTTCCTCTGCAGCCGGTTGCCGGTGGCGCCATCGGCACTATCGGCACTTTCGGCGAACGCCATCGGCCGCTGGCCGG
>JACKLX010000025.1 GCA_024235695.1 Accumulibacter sp. | reverse complement strand
CAATTCCCGCAGGACCTCTCGCGCGCTTGCTGGTGGGTGCTGACGGTCTCGAACCGCCGACATCCAGCTTGTAAGGCTAGCGCTCTACCAACTGAGCTAAGCACCCGTCGCGTGACCTACGCATGGAGGCGCGAGTTTAGCGCATCCAGTGCCAGTTGGCCAGATCCGAGGCCGCAGCCAGCCCTCTCAGGTCACGCCCAAGAAGGCCCGGGCGCCGCGCCCGCGCCGGTCGCGAGCAAAGCACGCGGCTTGCTCGGAAAGCCCTGATTGAGCGTACAGAAAAGCGCAACGGCCCGCCACCACCGTGCCGCGGGCCTTGCGGCGGACATCTTGCCAGAGCAAGGGCGCTGACGCCTCGGCTCAATGGGTGATCAGTGCCTGTCCGGCAGGGTTTTCCGCAGCGACGCCTGCCGCCACCGCAGGGGTCGGTGTCACCTCGCCGGAAGCCGGCTCCGGCTTGCGCTCGAGCGCCAGTTCAAGCACCTGGTCGATCCACCTCACCGGAATGATCTCCAGCTTGTTCTTGATGTTGTCGGGAATTTCGGCCAGATCGCGGACGTTTTCCTCCGGAATCAGCACGCGCGCCAGGCCTCCCCGGACCGCGGCGAGAAGCTTTTCCTTCAGCCCACCGATCGGCAACACCTCGCCACGCAGGGTGATCTCGCCGGTCATCGCCACGTCACAACACACCGGGATACCGGTCAACACCGACACCAGCGCCGTGCAGATCCCGACGCCCGCAGACGGCCCGTCCTTGGGAATCGCTCCTTCGGGAAGATGAATGTGGATATCGCTTTTCTGGTAAAAGTCCTGGTCAATGCCCAGTGAGCCGGCACGCTTGCGCACCACCGACACTGCTGCCTGAACCGACTCCTGCATCACCTCACCGAGCTTGCCGGTGGTGGTCGTCTTGCCTTTTCCCGGCAGCACCACCGACTCGATGGTCAGCAACTCGCCACCGACTTCGGTCCACGCCAGTCCGGTCACCTGGCCAATCTGATTTTCGCGCTCGGCAACACCAAAATTGAAACGACGAACGCCGAGGAACTTGTCGAGGTTGCGCGCGCTGACCGCCACCTTGCGCTGGCTTCTGCGAAGCAACAGCGTCTTGACCACCTTGCGGCAGATCTTGGAAATGTCGCGTTCCAGCGATCGCACACCAGCCTCGCGCGTGTAGTAACGAACGATGTCGCGGAGGGCGCTTTCGGCCACCGTCAGTTCGCTGGTCCTCAGGCCGTTGTTCTTCATCTGCTTGGGCAGCAGGTAGCGCTGGGCGATATTGACCTTCTCGTCCTCGGTATAGCCCGAGAGCCTGATTACCTCCATGCGGTCGAGCAGAGGCGCCGGAATGTTCAGGGTGTTGGCGGTCGCCACGAACATCACTTCCGACAGATCGTACTCGACCTCGACATAGTGGTCGACGAAGGTCGAGTTCTGTTCCGGGTCGAGCACCTCGAGCAGTGCCGAACTCGGGTCGCCCCGAAAGTCCTGACCCATCTTGTCGACTTCATCGAGCAGGAAAAGCGGATTCTTGACACCGATCTTGCTCATGTTCTGCAGGATCTTGCCGGGCATCGAGCCGATATAGGTCCGTCGATGGCCGCGAATCTCGGCCTCGTCGCGCACGCCGCCGAGGCTCATGCGAACGAACTTCCGCCCGGTGGCGCGCGCTATCGACTGTCCGAGCGAGGTCTTGCCGACACCGGGCGGACCGACCAGACAGAGAATCGGTGCCTTCAGCCGGTCAACCCGTTGCTGCACGGCCAGATACTCGATGATTCGTTCCTTGACCTTTTCCAGGCCCCAGTGATCGGTATCGAGAATCCTGCCGGCCGCTGCCAGGTCCTTGCTGGTGCGTGTCCGCTTGCGCCACGGCAGGCCGATCAGCGTTTCGATGAAATTGCGCACCACCGTCGCTTCCGCCGACATCGGCGACATCAGCTTGAGCTTCCGCAACTCGGCCTGCGCCTTGGCAAGACCTTCCTTGCCCATGCCGGCAAGCTTGACCTTCCGCTCGAGGTCCTCCATATCGGCGCCGTCTTCACCTTCACCGAGTTCCTTCTGGATCGCCTTGACCTGCTCGTTGAGGTAGTACTCGCGCTGACTCTTTTCCATCTGGCGCTTGACGCGACCGCGGATGCGTTTCTCGACCTGGAGGATGTCGATCTCGGCTTCGAGTTGCGTCAGCAGGCGCTCGATGCGTGCGCGAATGTCGAACATCTCGAGCACTTCCTGCTTCTGCTCGAGCTTCAATGGCAGGTGCGCGGCGATCGTGTCGGCCAACCGACCCGCCTCTTCGATACCCGCGATCGAGGTCAGGATCTCCGGCGGGATCTTCTTGTTGAGCTTGACGTACTGGTCGAACTGCGCGATCACCGCACGCCGCAAGGCCTCGACCTCGTGGTTCACGCCGTCCTCGGCGACCACCGCGCGGGCCCGCGCGAAAAACATCTCCTCACGCGACTCGATGGCCTCCAGGCGTGCGCGCTGGGCTCCTTCGACCAGCACCTTGACGGTGCCGTCGGGGAGTTTCAGCATCTGCAGGATGTTCGCCACACAGCCGATATCGTACAGATCATCGGCTTCCGGTTCGTCCTTGACGGCCGACTTCTGGGCAACCAGCAGGATGCTCTTGCCCGCCTCCATCGCCACTTCGAGTGCTTTGATCGACTTCGGCCGGCCGACAAACAGCGGGATCACCATGTGCGGAAAAACGACCACGTCGCGCAGCGGCAACAGCGGCAGTTCGACCGGCTCGCTGGCCAACTTGGGGGTTGCAGACATCGATTGTGCCCTTTAAGTTAAGCTTCAACGCCATCACATGGAGGCGCGAACCCGTATTTCAAGCCGCAGGCCGCGGCAAGCACATCAGTTGCCGCCAGAGACCTTCGGTTGACCCGCGTAGATCAGGATTGGTTGCGCATCACCGACGATCGTGTTCTCGTCGATGACGACCTCTGAGACATTCTCCATCCCGGGCAGTTCGTACATGGTGTCGAGCAGGACGGACTCGAGAATCGACCGCAAGCCGCGTGCACCGGTCTTCCGGTCGAGCGCCTTCCTGGCGATGGCCGTCATCGCCGCCGGGCGCATTTCAAGCACCACGCCTTCCATCGCGAACAGTTTCTGATACTGCTTGACCAGGGCATTTTTCGGCTGGACGAGGATTTCCACCAGCGCCGCCGCCGAGAGCTCCTCAAGCGTCGCCAGCACCGGCAGGCGCCCGATCAACTCGGGAATCAGGCCAAACTTGATCAGGTCCTCGGGCTCGACGCTGCGCAGCACCTCACCGATCGCCTTCTTGTTGTCCTTGCTCTTCACTTCGGCGCCGAAACCCATGCCACCGCGCTCGGAACGATCGCGAATGACCTTTTCGAGGCCGTCGAAGGCGCCGCCACAAATGAACAGGATGTTCGTCGTATCGACCTGCACGAAGTCCTGGTTGGGGTGCTTGCGTCCGCCTTGCGGCGGTACCGAAGCGACGGTTCCTTCGATCAGCTTGAGCAGCGCCTGCTGCACGCCCTCGCCCGAGACATCGCGAGTGATCGACGGATTGTCCGACTTGCGCGAAATCTTGTCGATCTCGTCGATATAGACGATCCCGCGCTGCGCTTTCTCGGTCTCGTAATCGGCTTTCTGGAGCAGCTTCTGGATGATGTTCTCGACGTCCTCGCCGACGTAGCCGGCTTCCGTCAGCGTCGTCGCATCGGCCATCACGAAGGGCACGTCCAGCATCCTGGCGAGCGTCTGCGCCAACAGCGTCTTGCCCGAGCCGGTCGGGCCGATCAGCAGGATGTTGCTCTTCGCCAGTTCGACGTCGTCGCCGCTCTTGCCGTGGTGACGCAAACGCTTGTAGTGATTGTAGACGGCCACCGACAGGATCCGCTTGGCCTGCTCCTGACCAATCACGTACTGATCGAGGAGCGCGGAAATCTCCTTGGGGGTCGGCAGATCCGCTTCGGCGCCCTTGACGCCCTGCTCGCCGGAGATCTCGTCGCGGACGATATCGTTGCAGAGCTCAATGCACTCGTCGCAGATGAATACCGAAGGCCCGGCGATCAGCTTTTTCACCTCATGCTGGCTCTTGCCGCAGAACGAGCAGTAGAGCAGCTTTTCACTGCCACTTTTCTTCTCTGACATCTCGACCTACCTCACTGTCAATCCGTATGGAAACTGCCCGGATGCGAATCAGCCCGCATCCCGATTGGCCAGCACCTTGTCGATCAGACCATATTCTGCCGCGTCCTGCGCCGAAAGGAAATTGTCACGATCGGTATCACGCTCGATGCGTTCAATCGGCTGCCCCGTGTGATGTGCCATCAACTCGTTCAGTTTGGCGCGCAGCGAGAGGATTTCCTTGGCGTGAATCGCGATGTCCGACGCCTGTCCCTGGAAGCCCCCCATCGGCTGGTGAATCATTACCCGCGAATTGGGCAGCGCGAAACGCTTGCCACGCGCGCCGGCAGCGAGCAGAAAGGCGCCCATCGAGCACGCCTGCCCCATGCACAAGGTCGATACCGCCGGCTTGATGAACTGCATGGTGTCGTAGATCGACAAGCCCGCCGACACCGAACCGCCCGGCGAGTTGATATAGAAATGGACGTCCTTGTCCGGATTCTCGGCTTCAAGGAAGAGCAACTGCGCCACTACCAGATTGGCCGTCACGTCGTTTACCGGGCCGACCAGGAAGATGACGCGTTCCTTGAGCAGGCGCGAGTAGATATCGTAGGCACGCTCGCCACGACCACTCTGCTCGATCACCATCGGCACCAGACCGAGCGCCTGCGGGTCCCAGTTACTGCGGTGGTCAATTTCCATTTGCGGCTCCTCTGCGTCCCGACGTTTGCATGTTCAGGACGCCTGCCCCATCAACTCGGCGAAGGCGACCGGCTTGTCCTGCACCTTGACAGCGGCCAGCACCCAGTCCACCACGTTGGCTTCGATCGCCGCGCTCTCGAAGTCGCCAAGGCGCTCCGGCTGAGCATAGTACCAGCGGACGACCTCCTCCGGATGCTCGTAGCTCTGCGCCGCTTCCTCGACCTGCGCGCGAACCTGATCGGGTCTTGCCTTCAGGTCGTTGAGCTTGACGATCTCGGCGAGGATCAGTCCCAGCCGCACCCGGCGCGTCGCCTGCTCGACAAACCACTCGCGCTGCATCGGCAAGTCCTTGACCTTCATGCCGCGCTGTTCCATGTCCTGGCGGGCGACCTGCATCAGACGTTCGATCTCTTTTTCGATCAGCGCCGACGGCACGTCGATCGGGTTGGCCTGCAACAGTGAATCCATGACCTGCGCCGTGACCTTGGCCTGCAAGCGCTTCTTCACCTCGCGCCGGAGGTTGGCCTCGATCTCGCTGCGCATCTTGACAAGATCGCCGTCATCGACGCCGAGCGCCCTGGCGAAATCGGCATCGATTTCCGGCAGGATCGCTTCGCCGACCTCCTTGACGGTGATCTCGAAGGTCACCGTCTGACCGGCGAGCTCCTTGGAAAAATATTCGCTCGGAAAGGTCATCTCGAAGGATTTGCTTTCACCCGGACGGGTGCCGATCACCGCATTCTCGAAATCAGCCAGCATCTTGCCCTCGCCGAGCACGAACTGGTAGTCCTGACCCTGTCCACCCTGGAAAGGTACGCCATCCTTCTTGCCGAGGAAGTCGATGCTCACCCGGTCGCCGCTGGCCGCCGCCCGATCGACGGGTTCGTAGCGGACGCGCTGCTTGCGCAGGATTTCTATCGTGCCGGCGATTTCCGCAGGACCGACTTCAAGAGTCGGCCGCTCGACCTCGATAGCGGCGAGATCACTCAGCGTGATCTCCGGGAACACCTCGAAAACCGCCGAGAACTCGATATGGGTGGTGCTGCCGCCATCCCTGGTCTCGATCTTGGGACTGCCGGCAACGCGCAGCTTCTGTGCCGTCACCGCCTCGCTGAACAGGCTGCCGAGCGTTTCGCTCAAGGCGTCGTGCCGTGCCTGTTCGCCATACTGCTGTCGGATGATGTGCGCTGGCACCTTGCCCGGGCGAAAGCCCGACATCTTCATGTTCTTGCCGAGGCGCTTCAGGCGCTGGTCTACGTCCTTGTCGAGGTCGGCGAGTGCGATCGACAGATCGATGCGACGCTCGAGGGCGTTTGCCGTCGCGACTCCGGCTTCGACGGGGGCATCGGTGTCAGTGTTAGCAGCGTTCGTTTCCATTAAGAATCCTTGTGATACGGGCTGAAAGGTGGGTAGACCTGGCGCCTCCGATATGACCCACGCGGCCAGACCGTGTTGCCATCTTGCACTGCCTGGCCAGACCAACGATTTGTACACCAGCCTGGCCTGCAGCCTTGTTTCGAAACCGGGAAAATTCACCTTGCAACGGATCTTCAGGGGTGGTTTCGAAGCACCCGCTGGCGGGCAAACACGCTGTCGAGAATCTCCCGCAGGCCGGTTTCGCGTCCACGTCCGCGCGGCCATTCCACCGCGCTGCATACGAAAAGGGCACGATTCTACAGCAATATTTACAGCGTCGAAACCCGTCGCTTACAGCCGCACAGGCAAGCGCTGGCTCGTCCCCGGCTGTTCCCCGATGACCAAGGTCGGCAGGGCTGTCGACCCGAGCCGGCGCGGCGAAGGTTTCTTGCCTGCCGCCGAACTCGCCGCGCCGGCCCGCCCCGTGCGCGTCGTTGACTTGTCCGGCAGCTCGGAAATCGGCATCATGATCGCGCTGCTCGACGAGTCCCTTGCCCCTCGCCTGCGCCGCTTGCCGAGGGCATCAGCGAGCCGGAGCAAGTGACGCGTCGGCAAGTGATCGTTGGCCCGTCGTCGCCCGCTTTCGACCCGCGACCAGGGCCGGCAGCAGCAGAACCCGGACGCCGGGGATCGACCGCGCTCATGGAGTTCTGGCAATGAACAAACTCGTGCTCAACGCCCTGCTGGCGACCGTGCTGTCGCTTGCGCTGCTCCCTGGCGCGCTGGCAGACGGTCCCTGGCACGCGGCTCGTCGCAACACCTACGGCTGGCAGTTCATGACGCCTGACGAGCGGGTCGAGCACCAGCGCCTGATGCGCAGCTTCACCAGCTACCAGGACTGCAAGGCGTACCAGAGCCGGCATCACGCCGAGATGGCCGAGCGCGCGCTGCGCACCGGAACCGTTCTCGAACAGCCGCGCGAATCCGCCTGTGACAAACTACGCGCTCGCGGCCAGCTGAAATGACGCCGGTAGCAGCGGTCGCCCGCCGCACGCTGGCACCACTGGCCGCGCTGGCGATCACCCTCGGTGGCGTCAGCTGGGCCTTCCCTGACGGCCTGACACCGTGGCGCAGCGTCGGCATTGTCAGCGGCTGGGCGGCCAGCGGCCTGCTGCTCGCCAGCCTGCTGCTGATGGTCCGCGAGGCCCGTCTGGCCAGGCTGCTGGGAGGCCTCGAGACAAGCTACCGCTGGCATCACCGTTGCGGTCTGCTGGCTTACCTGTGGTTGCTTTGCCATCCGCTGGCGCTGGCGCTCGACGGCTGGAGCGAGGCACCACGACTGGCATGGCAAACGCTCGATCCGCGCGCCCAGTCGTGGCCACTGTGGCTCGGCTGGGCGGGACTGTTGCTGTTGATGCTCGGCCTGACGACGACTTTCGCCGTACACCTGCCCTACCGGCGCTGGCGAGGCTTTCATCTGCTACTCGGCGGTGGCGTCGTGCTGGGGCTGGCGCACGTCTACGTGCTGCTCGGCAACGAACCCCTGCTGTTGGCCCTGCTGCTGCTTGCGGCGGTGGCGCTGGGCTGGCGCCTGCTGGCCAGCGACCTCGGTATGGCGGCCCTGCCCTATCGAGTCACGCAGGTCGAGAGACCGGCCGCCGGCATCATCGAGGCGTCGCTGGCACCCTGCGCCACGGCGATGAGGGTGACGCCGGGCCAGTTCGTTCTCGCCGCTTTCGGTGACGGCGTGCACTATCACGGCTGCGGTGAATATCATCCCTTCACGGTCAGCGGGATCGACTGCCAGGGCCGCTTGCGAATCAGCGTCAAGGCGCTGGGGCCCTGCTCCAGCCGTATCCAGGCCGTCGAACCGGGCGTTCTGGTACAGCTCGAAGGCCCCTTCGGCACCTTTCTGGAGGACGTGCAATCGACGCCGCAACTGTGGATCGCTGGCGGCATCGGCATCACGCCATTCGTCGCCAGACTGCGCGCGCAGCCGTGCCGGCAGCCGACCACCCTGCTCTACCTGTATCGCCCGGTGCGTCGCGACGGCAACGATGCCGTCGCCTTTCTCGACGAGCTGCGACAACTGGCCAGCGAGGATCCGCATTTCGAGTTGTGCGACGTGTCCGACGAAGGCACAGCCGACATTGGCCGCCTGCTCGACCAGGTATCCGGGCTTGCCGAAAGGCAGGTGCAGCTGTGCGGACCGCCAGCGCTGCTGGCCAGGATCACCCCGGCGCTGCGGCAACGCGCTGTCGCTGCCGCAGCGATCCACTTCGAAAGCTTCGACTTCCGATGATGCGCCGTCTGTTCATTTTCGCGACGCTGTCGTTCTGGCTCGCCGTCGGCGGCTTCGCGACAAGCGGCTGGTGGTTGCCGGGCGAAGTGCATGCGCCGCCGCCAGACCGGGCCGCCCGGACGTACCCGCTGGCCGAGGTCGCCAGGCATGGCGAGGCGGGCGACTGCTGGATGGCGATTGATCGCCAGGTGTACGACTTGAGCGGCTACCTGCCGGATCACCCCAGCGACCCCGAAGTGATCGTCGCCTGGTGTGGCCGCGAGGCGACGCAAGCCTATCAGACCAAGGGCAGGGGACGCGCCCACTCGGCGCGCGCCGATCGCTTGCTGGCCGCCTACCGGATCGGCGCCTTGAGCGCGCCACGCTGACCAGCCGCGCGCCTGTCACGGCCACCGAGGGGCGGCTGCCGCCGCCGCGGTCGACCAATCGGTGACCGGATTTGACTTGCTTCCTGCTGCCGACGATACTGCAGGCGACCCGATCAGAGGGTCAACCCACGCCTGTTTCACGTTGGTTTAACAAAGGAGGGACGAGATGCGCGCACTAACCATGATGCTATCGGGATTGCTGATGGTCGGCCTGACGGGGGCCGCCGAAGCCAAGAAGGGCAAGGACGACAAGGAGCACGCGATTGCCGAGTGCGGCAAGCACACCAAGGTCGCCCGGCCCGATGACGGAATCATCACCCTGAAGGAGAAGAAAAAACGAGGTTGCATCATCGACGTCAAGGATCTCCATCCGACGCAGTCGGCAGTCGGCATGGACGCCGTCGAATGCAAGGCCGCGAAGATTTCCGGCAAGGAGAAGAAAGGAAAACTGCAGGATTACCTGATGGCCGACAACCGTTGGGTGCCGTTGGTCCGAGGCCCCGGAGGCGTGTTCTACCTGACCGACCACCACCACCTGTCGACCGCCGTCTGGAATGCCGACATCAAGAGCAAGGAGAAAAAGGTCTACGCCTACCTGCTTGACGACTGGTCAGACAAGAGCGAGGCCGAGTTCTGGAAATTGATGGAGGACCATCACGACGTCTGGCTGAAGAATCCCGCCGGCCAGAAGATTGATCCCGCCCAGCTTCCGAAGAGCATCGGCACCTTGCAGGACGATCCGCTGCGTACCCTTTCGGCCTGGGTGCGGGGCAGCTGCGGCTACGTCAAGTGCGATCCTCCCGGAGCCGCCAGGGACGACGACGAACTGACCTGCGAGGACAAGTTCCACGCAACGGCGACCTGCGCGCCGGCGACCGTCTACTTCCTCGAGTTCAAGTGGGGCGCCTATCTGGGCAACAACCCCGAGGTCAAGGCCGCACTCGCCGGCGACCCGACCTGTTCGCAGCAGGCGCCACTCAATCAAGAGTGCCTCGACAGCCAGTACGACAAGATGATCAAAGCGCTGCCGGCAGCGATGGCGGCAGCAGCAGCGCCGGAAGCCCGGCAGATGCTCGGTGACGACGCTGGCTACAACCCGGCGGTGCAGACCGGCATTCCGCAGCCCAAGCGCTGCAACTGAGCGTCAGCGGGCGGCGGCAGCGCCGCCGCCGCTCACCACAGCGTACGTGTATCGATCCAGTTCACCCGCCCGGTCCGGCGCTTGACCTCCTGATACATGTGCGCCGTACCACCCGGACCATCACCGCCACCACCATTCCAAAGGCAGACGAAGCGGACCTTGTCGATTCCCCACGCCAGGGCGGTGTACAACAGCCAGAGATTGCAGCGTTCGAAAGCGTTGGCCTCGTCGCCCCGAACGTCCCGCGGCAAGGCCCCCAGTTCCGCCGGCATGATCCGCGGTTCCTCCTCGAGGGTGTTGGTCAGAGCGAAATAGCGCTGCCGCCACTGCTCGCCGTTGCTGGCGGGCAGCACCGAGCGTTCGATGAACTCCGGCTCCTCGAAGGGCAGCATCGGCTGCAGGCGGACGCCGCGCCCCCGACACGCTTCGAGAAACAGCAGGTCACCGCCACTGGCGGCCTGCGAGAGCGCCAGGTCACCTGGGCCGGCGCCGAGCTGTTCGAGCGCCTCGGCGATCTTCGCGGCGGCGAGCGCTTCGCGCTCGGCGGGAAAGCGCGGCGGCTGCCGGCCGGCTGCGTCTACCATGTGGCCGCTGAACAGCAAGACCTGCCGTGGCTCGAAAGGCGGCGTGCTGCGTGCGATCTCGCGTTCGACGATGGCCAGCGCGGCGGCCGTTTCGACCGGACGAAAGTCGATGTCGCGCAGCAGTGTCAGCGTTTGCCGGCTCGAATCGAGCGCGAACCAGTCGCGGTTGGCCGCCGCCACCATGTTGCCGTATTCCTTGCGGACGCTGTCGAGCGGATTGACCAGCAGGCACAGCTCGGCGTAGCTGGCACGCGCCCAGTAATCCTTGCGATCGCGCTCCTGCGCGGTCAGACTTGCCCACAGCACACCACCGGTGAGGTTGTCGATAACCGTCGGGCTGCCATCGCCGGCGCAGTGCCGGCGCAGCAGTTGCAGGGTCAACGCGTTGATCCCCGAGTAGTGATGTGCCGGATCGGCGACGAACGCCTGGTAGTACGGCTCGATGGCGTCGCCGAGGGCGGCATTCTCGTCGCTCGCCAGCGCCCGCATCTGCGCTGGCGCCAGGCCGGGCTGCCGCCAGCGCGAGATCCAGTTTTCCTTCTCGACGCGGCCGGCGAGCGCCCAGCACTCGGGGTCGCGGGGATAGGCGTCGGTGAGCTGCCTGACCCATTCGCGAGCTTCCTCGTAGCGCCCCAGGCGGCCCAGGCAAACCGCCTTCTTCTCGCGGCTCGCCTTGTCGTCGGCGTCGATGGCGAGCGCCGTGTCGAACTGCTCGAGCGCCAGCTCGTACTGTTTCAGCTTGAGCAGCGCGTTGCCGGCGGTGCGCTTGGCTTCCAGGTGCAGGGCGCGGATCGGCGTTTCGTCGGCGAGCACCAGGATGTCGCCCGGGCGATTCTTCTGGCGTGCGATCTCCATCCGCCGCGACCAGTTGCCGTAGGCATCCGAAAACTCGTTGTGTTCGGCCAGCAGCAGTCGCCGCCACTGCGGCTGTTCGAGATTCGGAATCAGTTGAAATACCGGGCTGACGTTGCGTCGGGTCGAGCTGGCCATGCTCGCGCGGACCATCGCGGTCAACGCGGCGCAGTCCGCCGCCAGCGTCGCCGGGTCGGGCGCACCCTCTCTGAGCGTATAGCGCAGCTTGCGGTCGGTATAGATGTCGAAGGGCTGGTTGGGTCGCGGCCCCTGCACCAGCACGACGCCACGCGCGCGCAGCGCGTGGCGGACGCCAAGTTCGTACCAGACGTTGGGGTTGTCCAGCGTCAGGTCGGCGACGACCAGATCGGCGACCAGCAACTCCTGGAACATGTCGGTGCGAATGTCGCCGGCGCGCGGCTCCTCATCGGCCCGGAACACCTCCAGACCGGCCGCCTCGAGCGCCGGCCGGATGTACTCGGTGTAAACGCGGTTGAAGTCGATCAACTGGCCATCGTGCCCCGGTTTGCTGCCGAAGGGCATGGCGACAAAGGCGTGTGGTTTCATGCGCGTCTCCCGCAAGAAGTGGATCGTCGTCAACCGCCGTCAGGCCGCACCGCGCCCCGCCGACAACACGGAGTATAGGGCAGGCGCAGCGCTCATCGCCGCCCGGCCTCGCCACTTGTCCGCCTGCTGGTCGCGACAGCGACGACAGCCGCCGACCCTCTGCCCGGTCGATGAAAGAGGCTAGAATCACCCGTGGCGAGCGCCCGGCGCCGATCCGCCGGCGGTCGATCAGCCGACGAGTACAGAAAGGCAGGCAGCAGAAATCATGAAACGCACCCTCCTCGTTCCTTGCACGCTCGCCGTGTTGGCCATCCTGGCGCTCGCTGCCTGCGGCCAGAAGACTCCCGAGCCACCTGCCAGCAGCAATGCCGGCGAGGCGCCGGCCGCGCCACCAGCGGCGCCGTCCGCCGCAGCCAGGGAGCAGGAAGCGCGCGAGATTGCCGTCGACGCCTACATCTTCGGATATCCGCTGGTGACCATGGAAATGACCCGGCGAGTGCTGACCAACGTCGTTGCCCCGACCGGCAGACAGGCGCCGATGGGACAGTTCGTGCGCCTTCGCGAGTACCCGACGGCAGCGTTCCGCGAGGTCCCCGCAGCCAATGCCGACACCCTGTACACCGCCGCGTGGTTTGACGTCAGCCGGGAACCGTGGATCGTCAGCCAGCCGGAGATGAAAGACCGTTACTTCCTGATGCCGATGCTCGATGGCTGGACGACGGTCTTCGCGGCGCCCGGCACGCGCACCACCGGCGGCGGCGCCCAGAAGTACGCGATCACCGGACCCGGCTGGAGCGGCAAGCTGCCGCCCGGCGTCAGCGAGTACAAGTCGCCAACCGCAATCGTCTGGCTGCTTGGACGGATCTACAGCAGCGGCACGCCCGATGACTACAAGGCCGTGCACGCCTTGCAGGACAGGTTCACTGCCGTGCCGCTAAGAGGCTACGGCGAGCGATACGCGGTGACTGCCGGCCGGGTCGATCCGGACGTCGACGACAAGCTGGCAGTTCGCTCGCAGGTCGACCAGCTCGATGCCGTGGCTTACTTCAAGCTGCTCGCCGAACTGATGGTCACCAATCCACCGACCGCCGAAGACGCGGCGGTGGTCGCCAGGATGGCCAACATCGGACTGCTCCCGGGGCACGCGTTTGCCACCGACAAACTGGATCCCGCGGTACTCAAGGGCCTGGCCGACGCGCCGACGATCGCCAGGGAAAAGATTGCCGGCTGGATGACTGCCGCTGTCGAGGCCGGCGACAGTCGCAACGAAAACGGCTGGCGGGTCACCACCCGAACCGGCATCTACGGTACCGACTACCTGCAGCGCGCCTTCATCGCGACCATCGGCCTCGGCGCCAACCGGCCGCAGGACGAGGTCTACACGACGTCCGTGGCGGATGCCGAGGGCCGGCCCTACAGCGGTAGCAACGACTACCGTCTGCATTTCGAGAAGGGCCAGATGCCGCCGGTCAACGCCTTCTGGTCACTGACCCTGTACGACAGTGACTTCTTCTTCGTCGACAACGAACTCGAGCGCTACGCCCTCGGCAGCCACAGCAGGCTCAGGACCAACCAGGACGGCTCGGTCGATATCTACCTGCAGCGCGAATCGCCGGGCGGCGACAGGGAAGCCAACTGGCTGCCGGCACCCGACGGCGAGTTCATCCTGATGCTGCGCCTGTACCGGCCGCGCGAAAAGGATCCCTCGATCCTCGACGGCAGCTGGAAGATCCCGCCGGTCACACTGGTTCCGTAGCACGGCCGGCGGGGCACGCGCCGCCGACCCGACCTGCACGAGCGACCAGCGCGGCCACTGACCGGACGGCGGCGGCGCGAGTCGCCTCAGGGGCGATCGGCACGCGGGCACGCGTCCGGCGCTATCCGCTCGGCGACCGCGAGCAGGCGGTCGGCGGCGCGTTGCCAGCCGTGGTCAGCGGTCGTCATCAGCTGCTGCGCGTTACAGAACCTCGCCAGCAGGCAGACCTGGGTGACTACCGAGTCCAGTTCCCGAGGTTTGACCGTCAGGTTCGACAGCGTCTCGCGGTAGGCGCACGCCACTTCCTCAATCGCCCCCTCGCCGCCCTCTCCGGCCTGCATCAGAGCGCCGTCAAGCAAGCGTTCGACGAGCAGCGCCTCGGCCGCCATCACCGCATCCCAGAGGCTGGCGCTGCGCCCGAACGCCTCGCTGGCGGCTCGTCCGGCGAGCCGCGCCAGTTCGATCGCCAGCTGCCGGTCGCCCTCACTCAGCGGCAGCAGCGCGCTCAGAGCGAGACGGTTGAGCGCATTGTATGGCCGAAAATCGGCATCTCCCGGCCGCCCCTCGCCCTCGCCATAGAAGCTTGCGCTGGCCCGCAGCGAGTCGTCCATCCGCTTCGCTGCCAGGTCGCGCGCACGCCGGCCGCTGCCATGCTCGAGCAGCTTGCGGGCGAAGATGCTCGCCTTGCGCTTGGCGGCAGCACCGCGCAGGGCGCAACGCTCGGGATTGATCGGCGGCTCGGCACCCTCGCCAGGCGCGCCAGTCGAAACCAAGCTGTCGAGACTTTGCAGGCGGAGCAGCGCCTGGTCGACCAGTTTCCCGTTGCCGTCGCGTTCGCCGATGCGGGCCTCGATATTGGCCAGCTGCTCGATGTCGCGAATCGGCACCTGGCCGCTGCCGTCCTCGGCCTGCACCGCCTGCAGATAGGCCGCGCGTGCCCGGTCAAAATCGCCGAGGTCGGCCGACAACGCCGCCAGCGCCGACTGCACCGCCGGCAAGCGCTGCCAGCCCGCCGGGCAGCGTTGGGTCAGCAGTTGCTCCAGACGTTCCAGCTCGCTGTCCGTCTCGCGCGGCGTGCGCCGCTGCGTCGCGCGCGACAGACCCGCCCGCCGGCTGGCCAGTTCGTCGAGCAACTCGTCGGGCGAGACATAGCCGGTCTGCTCGCCAGCGCGGCCCGGCAGACGCGGTTCGGCGAGCCAGCCGGGATCGCCATAGGCCTGGAAGGCGCCCCAGGTGATGTCCTCGCGATTGGCATTCCAGACCGCCCGCCGCGCTTCGAAAACCGCCTGCCCGAAGGCACGGCCGTCGAGTAGCAGGCTCTGGTAGAAAGCCTTGCCGAAGGTCATCGCGCCGCGATCGTCGACCGCCCAGCCAGCGACCACGACGCAGCGAACGCCGATATTGATCAGCTCGCGCGCGACGCTGGCCGCCAGGCGGTTGCCGTCGCGAACGGTCCGCTCGGCCGACGGCTCGCCGCCACTGTCGACCTTGCCCAGATGGCAGCAGCTGAGGAAGACCAGTTCGGGCACCGTTTCCATGGCCGCGATCTCGGCGGCGGTGATCAGCAAGCCATCGGACAGGACAACGCCGGTACGGCGCAGCCCATCGACGTGCAGCTGGTCGAAGACGCCGTGCGCCGAAATGTGCACCAGGCGGTACGCTTGCTGGTACAGCCGGGTCAGCACGTCGCAGGCGCGCTGGTCGCTGCCGATCGCGGCGACCACCGGGTAGCCGAGTCCCTGCAGCACCGCTTCCACCTCGTAAGCTTCGCTTTCGGCACCCGGCAAGGCAGGCGGATTGACCGCAGCAGGTCGCCGCGGATCGGGAAAAGCGGCAACGAATCCCTCGACCGACGGATTGCCGACGACGAAGGCCCGACGTTCCAGTGCCTGGCGCACGTGCCGCCGGAACTGCGTCGCCGCCAGTTGCCGCACCACCGGCGTGCGCACGGCCAGCGGCAGCTTCTCGCCGGCGGTCCGCTGGTCGTCGGCGAACATCAGCTCCCACGGCAGGTTGGCAGTGTAATCGTCGACCACCAGCACGATGTTTTCGAGCTGCCGCGCGGCGTCCTTGAAGTCGTGCGGCACCATCAGCTGGAACAGCACGCGACCGAAGTCTTCCTGCCACACGGCGCTGTGGATCTGCTGACGGACGAGCATCTCGACCAGACCCGGCTGGCGCTGCTGGACCACCGATTCGGCACGGGCGCGCTGGCCGATGTAGAGAAAGCGCAGGCGCTCGGCGATCGCCGTGCGCGACTGCTGGGCCACCTGTCCGGCGACCGCCGTGCTGCTGCCGGTCGGCAGCTCGCCGCAAGTGGCGTCGGTGACGATCAGGCGCGGCCAGTAGCTGGCGTTGCCGCTATCGAACAGGCGCCGGCGCAGTCCCTCGCCCTGGACAAGCTGCGGCCGGCAGACCAGTTCGACGTCGTAGCGCCGCGCCAGATCGGCGAGCCGCTCGGGCATCCTGCGCAGCGCGTATACCGCGGTGATTGCGGTGTCCAGGTAGAGCTCGACGATATCGACCCGGCTGACGCGAAGATCGAGCCGCGTCGTCTCGTGGAAACGGGCGTTGGCCTCGATCACCCCGCGCAGCAACGCTTCCACCGACGCCGTCACCGACAGGTTCGCCGACGAGTTGTAGCCGAGCAGCAAGGTCGCCAGCGGCAGTTCGCGCTGTTCCTTGCCCAATACGTCGATGACCTGCAGCAGGTAGCGCAGGACGCCGGCGCGCACCGCCTCGGTCAGGTCGCTGACGCTCAGATTGCCGTCATACGGGCCGAGGCCGGTGACGATGGCGCCGCTGAGACTGCCGCGTCGGTGCTCGTGTTCGTTGGGAACGCGCAAGACCACCGTCGCCGCGCCGCGCGGCCCGGCGTAGAGGCCGAGGTTATGGCGCTGGCTGAGATCGCCGCCGAGCAGCTCACGGTCGATCAAGGCCTCGGCACCGGCGATCGGATCCTGCTCGTAATGGCCGAGCAACACCGGCTGTGTCAGGAAACGCAGATCCATCGCCCTGACACTCACCTCGAGGCGGCGCTTCGGCCGCGCCGAGATACGGCTGCGCGGCGTGCCGCCGAGCAGGCCACGGGCGAGTGCCTCGGCGCCGTCCAGCGTCGGCGGTCCGGCGTCGTAGATCACCGGCTGCGGCTGCTCGCCGTCGCGCATTGCCGGTGGGCTGCTCGGGAGGGCAGCGGTCACGCCGCTTTGCAACAGATCGCCAAGGGCCGCGAAATGGTCGCGCGTCGACGGCAGGTCACCATGCTTGGCCGCCATGTAGTAATGACTGCCAACGTTGTCGATACGCCCCGACGCCCAGGTGACGGTACCGTCACCCTCGGGAGTGCCGACCATCTTCAGCCGCCCCTTTTCCTCACGAATACCGCAGGGGGTATTGCGCGCGACGCCGAAGACATAGACGCTCTTCCGCTTGTACGCCTCGGGCAGCGCCGGGCAGGCCTCGCCATCCTGCCGCCACAGCCAGGTCGCCGCGTCGAGCTGTTGCTGGTCGGGCGTTGCCGACTTGCCGTTGCCGAACCACAAATCGAAGACCTTCGGCTGGTAATCCTGCCAGGTCTGGGCGCGGTCGAAGCGCTGCCCCGGATCGCCACCGCCGGGCTGCCCCTGAAAGGCATCGACGAAACCGGGTTTGGGCAGCAATTGCAGCGCACCGCGAAAGCCGCAGACGATCTTCAGCACCTGCCGCATGTCATGGACGACGTCCAGGCGGACCAGCGAGCGCAAGGTATCGCCCTTGCCGAGCAGATTCTCGACCATCGAGTAGGCACCCTGATTGGGCGTTCCGAGCATCACCAGCCGCGCGCCGTCGCGCGCCATCAGCGCGTCGATCACCGCCCGTCGCTTGTGGATCGCCGCACGGACGACCAGGCCGCCCATGCTGTGCGCGAGCAGGCGCACCGGTTGCTCGGTCTCGCGCAGCAAACGGTCGAGGAACTCGGCCAAGCGCTCGGCAAGCACGTCCAGTGGTTGCCGCCAGTCGTAGGCAAAGCGCTCGACGCGATGACTGCTCGACAGATACGTGCAGATGTCGCTGTAGAACATGTCGAACAGCTTCTCGGCTTCGACCCCGGGCGCCTCCCAGGCGATCTTGTCGAGGCCGCCGATGGCGATGTCGACGGGGTCGAACCAGACGCGATCCTTGCCGTTCACCGACAGGTGCGAACCCATCACACCGGGCAGCACGACCACCACCGGCAAGTCCGATCGCGGCTCGGCGCCGCGCGACACGCCAGCCGTGCCGCTTGCCGCCGGCGGCTCGAGCTGCTCGAAGGCGCCGGGCAGGGCCTGAAAAGCCGCCAGCGGCTGCACATCCGCGGCGACCAGCCAGTCGCGCAGTGCGACGCGCGTGTCGATATTGGTGAAGTAGCGGAAATGCGAGACCTCGGCGCCGCGCTCGAACAACGCGCGCGCCCCCGCCTGCGGCGCAATGCCGGCGAACATCGACGCCGTATCGACCACCAGATCGTTATCGACGTTGTCGAAAAGCAGGAAATCGGTCAACAGCACGCCCAGCCGCTTGAGCAGATTGCCGCCCTCGATGTCGCCGGCGATCACCGCCATCTCGATCCCCGCACGCACCGCCGAATCGCGCAGCAGGCCGGCGATCGGCGAATCGGGCAGCATCGCTTCGATGCCCGGTACCAGATGGGCGTTGGTCCGCTTGCGGGCGATCTCCAGGACCACCCGCTTGAAGGCCGAGTAGACGGGACTGCCGAAGAAGAACGGCACCTGCCCGATCAGCGTCAGCAGGCCGGACAGAAAGACGTCGAGGTTGCCGCTCGCCAGCCGCGTCCCCTGCGCCGGGCTCGCCACGCGCACGTAGCGCTGCACCTGCAGCTTCCGGCGCGCCAGCTCGTCGGCCAGCCGCGCCAACTGCAACCGCTGCTCGGCGTGCGCCGTTTCCAGCTCGCCCCGCACGCGCTGCGCTTCGCGCTCGTCGGCGTCGCCGGTGCCCGGCAGATCGACACTGAAACGGTCGATTCGCTCCCTCAAGTCCTCCACACACAACAGGTCGGCGACCAGGCCGCCGCGCGAGTGCGACACCAGATTGAGACGAGTGCCCGCCGGCAAGGCGGCGAGCAATTGCAGCGCGTTCTCGATCGGACCCTCGGAGAGCGTGCGATGCTCGAAGGCATAGATGCCGCCGCTGTGATGCCGTTCGAGAACGCTCCAAAGTTCGCGCTCGTCGAGCTGCAGGTCGCCAAAGCTGCCAAGCGTGTTCGAAGCCGTACCGTGAATGAAGACCAGCACCGGCAACTTGCCATCGGCCGCCTTGGCCAGCGCCGCCTGTGCCCGATCGAGAGCATCCTGATCCGACCCGCCAGCGCGACCACCAGGCCCACCACGTCCACTTTCCCAGCAGTAGAGACCGGGCTGTCGATCGAGCCGCTGCTCGATCGCCCACATCAGCGCCTTCGTACCGAGCGCGGTGACCCCGAGATCGGCCAGCTTGCCGACCCGGCCATGGCTCAACTCGGCGAGCTTTTCCGTCGCCAGGTCGATGATAGCGTCATTGCTTCTGCCAACGGTCAGCGCAAAGATCCTGCTGACCAGGCCGCCAATCGCCTCACCGACCACTCCCCGCGCGGCCGCTCCCTCGCTGCGCAGCCGATCGAACAGGATCTCGCCATGCGCGCCGATCAGCTCCGGCCGGCTGCGTTCAAGCGAGGCCTTGAGCTTGCCGGCACTGGTGATCAGCACACCACCGTCAGCCAGCTCGACGACCAGCACCTCTTCATCCTGCGCTTCGTACTGCTGCGCGCTGGCGGCGCCACCGCGAACCGCCGCTCCGACCTCGAAACTCGCACGCACCTGCAGGTAGCCGGGCGGCAGGAAGACATCTTCCGCCTCGCCAGCCGAGCGGCGAGCCGATTGCAGCAGCGTCGGCAATTGCTCGGTGTCGCCCTGGCGACCCGTGAGATTGAGAATCGTGCTCTTGGCCATCATCGCCTCCAAGGAGTTGCTGTCTGCCTGGTCTACCGATCGCGAAAAATGATTAGCGCCGTGCGAAGCCTTCGCCGCCTGCCGCGGATCGCAAGCTGGCCTGGATGACCGTCGCTCGGGCTAGGCCAGAGGCCGCAAGCCAGCCTCGAGCGGCAGCGCGGCATGCTCGTACCGCGCAACAGCGACGGCCAGGCGCGCAAAGGCAGCGCGCCACCAGGCGGCCAGGCAGACGCCGGCCAGCCACCCTGCTGGCGTCAGCTGAATATCTGCCGGTTGCGGGCGTCCTGGCTACCGTAGATCTGTGGTGTTTGCGGGTACGACGCCGAAGGCAGCGAACCCGGCGTGATCGCCGCATGCCACTGCGCGTAGGTGGCGTTGGCCGGCAACCTCCTGAGCGCCTTCAGGGCGTAGTAGGTGAACGCACCGCAGGGTCGCCCGGCAATGCTCGCGTCGTAGGAGAAGTTGTTCGGCCCCTCCTTGCAGCCCGCCAGCAGCAGGTCGCCCATCATCCGCGACAAGGCGCCGACGAAGGGGGAAACGCCGGAAATCACCGGCACCGTCGTCAGCGGCTGGCCGCTGATCCCCTGCGGCAGCTTTTCTGCCGGCAGCCAGTTGCCCATCGGCATGAAGCGCGGAGCCGGCGCGTTGTCGGCGTCGGGATCGGCGGCAGCGGCGCGGGTCACGGTACCCGAGTGGCAACTGTCCGAAATCAGCAGCAGCCGCACTCCGGCCTTGCGCGCACTGAACAGGGTATTGATCTCGTCGTCGACCAGCGCCCCGCCACCGGTCTGCAGGTCGTAGGGACAAAGCGCCTCGTCGAGCCCGTCGATCTCGTCACCGTTGGTATCCGGCACGTAGGTGCCGTGCCCGGAATAGGTAATCACCACGACGTCGCCGCTGACCGCGCTGCCGATCAGCGACTGGATGGCGCTGACCATCGCTGCCTTGGTCGCCTGACTGTCGATCAGCTTGCTGACGGCAAAGCCGCGACCCGCCAGTTCGGCAGCCCAGTCGTTGGCGTCATTGACGCAACCATGGAGATCCATGTGCGTGCCGGGGTAGTTGTTGATGCCCATACAAAGCGCTCGTTTGCTCATCACGGCCTCCTGTCGATGACTGATTTATCGTTGATTGCGCTTCTCAGTCTAGCAAGTCGGAAGGCAATAAAAAACCTCGCCGGCGCCCGGTCCACGCTTGCAGGCGCCACTGCCGGCGTCGCCGGCCACCGTAGCGGGACTACCCGGCGACTGCCCCAGCTTCCTCGCGTGAGCCGTTCACCGGCAGCCAGACACGGAAGCGCGCACCCTGGTCTGGCGCGCTGAACACCTCGATTCGCCCGCCGTGCTTGCCGACGATGCCGTAGGACACGGAGAGCCCGAGCCCGGTACCCTGGCCGACCGCCTTGGTGGTATAGAAGGGCTCGAAGATCCGCTTCTTCACCTCCTCGCTCATGCCCTTGCCATCGTCTGCCACTTCGAACCATGCCCAGTCACCCTCGGCGCCAGTGGCCAGGCGGATGATGCCGGAAGTCTCGATCGCCTGCGCCGCGTTGACCAGCAGATTCATGATCACCTGACTGATCTGCGGCGCGTTGCACAGCACCTCGGGCAGCACGGCGAGATCGCGCTCGACCTTCGCCTTGTACTTGATCTCGTTGCTGACCACGTTGAGCGTGCTCGCGATGCAGGCGTTGAGATCGACACGCTTCCATTCGCCGGCATCGACGTGCGAAAAATCCTTGAGGTCCTGGACGATCTGGCGCACGCGCTTTACCCCGTCGACCGACTCGCCGAGCAGATCGAGCGCATCGGCACGCAGATAGCCGACGTCGGCGTGCCGGCGAACCGCGTCCAGTTTGGCCTGCGCCCCGGCCGGCAGCGACACCAGCCCGAGTGCTGCCTCGTAGGCGTCGACCAACTCGAACAAGGTGTTCACGTATTCGCCGAGGGTGTGAAGGTTCGAGCTGACAAAACCGACCGGGTTGTTGATCTCATGCGCAACGCCGGCCGCCAGTTGCCCGATCGACGCCAGCTTCTCCGACTGCAGGAGCTGGTTCTGGGTTTCCTCCAGGCGACGATTGGTTTCCCGCAGTTCGATCAGGTTGGCTCGCAGAGCCTCCTCCGCCTGTTTGAACGCCGACCGGTCCTCGAGCAGCCAGATCGTTCCCTTGGTCGGATCGCTGGCGTCGATCAGGTAGCCAATCGCGTTCGCCCAGATCGGGCGGCCATCGGCGTGCTGCAGGTACATCTCGTGCTGGAACGGCTGTCCTGTCGACAGCAGCGGATGGGCCAGCCGGCCCACCTCCGCGTACTCCTCGTCGCTACGGTACAGCAACCGCCCGGGGAGGCCAATGGCGGTGTCGTCCGGATAGCCGAAGCGCTCGGCGAAAGCGGGGTTGCAGCGGATGATCTTGCGATCGCGTGTAAAGACGATGGCCACCGACGCATTGTCGAGAATCGCCTGCATTTCGGCCATGGCCAGACTGTGGGCAGCGGCCATTCGCCGCGCTTCGGTGACGTCTTCGAGGACCCAGACCGTGCCCGCGTCGGTCTGCTGTGGATCGACCGCCCGGCCATACACAAGACACCAGATCAACGAGCCGTCCTTGCGCCGGTATTGCCAGTCGGACTGGAAAGCCTTGCCGGCGGCAAGCAGCGGTCCGGCACGGCGCCCGATCGCCTCGTAGTTCTCGGCGGAAGGATAAGTCGCGATCCCCGGCAGCCCCTCGAGTTCCTCACGCGGGTAACCGAGGATCTCGGCCGCGCGTTCGTTGCAGCGATAGATCACGCGGTCGCGCGTGTAGACGATGCCGACCGCCGCGTTCTCGAAGATCGCCCGGTACTCGAGCAACTGACTGTCGCATGCCGCGTCGACCGAGGGCGTGTCACGGGTCATGATCATCTCCGATCAGCCGCCAGGCAGACAAGCTGGCGCCTTTCGCGCCATCATCCTCCCTGAACCCGGTCAGGGCAACCGTTTCGCATTGCCTCGACAGGACCGCGGCAAGCGACAGCACCGCCCCCACTCCATCACTCCATAATCCGGCGTGAACGCCAGGGCCATCGACGACGCATTGCCGGCCGCGACTGTTGGCAAGGACTCCGTTTGACCAGACTTGCCGCGAACCGACATACTCTCGCCATCTGCTGCGGAATTTCCTATCCTGCAGTCGGACACGGCACTTTCCCGGCATGCCGCCGAAGCGGACCAGCAAGTGCCGTTGGCAGCCCATTGACAGGTATCGGCGGCGATCAGCAGGAGGTTTCCGATGCAGCTCGAGCAGCAAGCAACGATCGGCCTGGCCTTGTCCGGCGGCGGTTTCCGGGCGACGCTCTTCGGCCTCGGCAGCCTCTGGCGGATCAACGAGGCGGGGCTCTTGCGGCGCCTGGCGCGGGTCACCAGCGTTTCCGGCGGTTCGATCCTCGCCGGCATCCTTGCCCACCGCTGGCGCCAGCTCAGCTTCGTCGACGATCACGCCAGCAACTTCGAGGAGGTCGTCGCGCAGCCGGTGCGCGAGTTCTGCCAGCAAACGATCGACGTCAGTACGGCGCTGCTCGGCCATCTGACGCCGTTCGTCAGTTCCGGCGAGTTCCTGGCCCGGCGTTATGCCAGGGATCTGTTCGGCGACACCTTGCTGCGGCAACTCGCGACGCCCGCCGATGACCACGCGCCACGCTTCATCTTCTACGCAACCAACATGCAGACCGGCCGCAGTTTCCGTTTTCGCCAGGATTACATCGCCGACTACGTGCTGGGCATCTCGTACAACAGCGAAGTGCTGCTGGCCGACGCCATCGCCGCCTCCAGCGCTTTCCCGCCGATTTTTTCGCCGGTGGTACTGAAGACCGAGAGCGCCGCCTGGGAGAAACCGCAGCGCGAACTGGCCAATCTCGACAGGCTGCGGCAGCGGATCGTGCTCGCCGACGGCGGCGTTTACGACAACATGGGCCTCGAAGCCCTGCTCGACAATGTCGACATCGTGCTCGTCAGCGACGCCGGCGCGCCGTTCGCGATCGACGAGTCGCCGTTCGAGGACGACCTCCTGCAGCTCGGCCGCGTGCGCGACATCCTGATCGACCAGACGCGTGCGCTGCGCAAGCGCTCGCTGGTCGGCGACTTCGAGGCCGGGCGGCGGCGCGGCGCCTACTGGGGAATCGGCACGGCAATCGCTGACTACGACGACCCGCAAGCGCTGGCCGGCGACAGCAGCACCACCGCCGCGCTGCAGGACATCCCGACGCGCCTCAAGAACTTCAGCGCCCGCGAACAGGGGCAGTTGATCAACTGGGGCTACGCGCTCGCCGACAGCGCCCTGCGCAGGCGCGCCCGACTGCCCATCGACCCGCCGCGTGGCTGGCCGGTCGGCGCCTGGCCGCTCGACTGAGGCGCCCAAGATGATCGATCGGCAAGGCCTCGCCCGTTGGAGTCTCGAGGTCGACGACGCCGGCTTCGCGCAGGCGTTGGCGGCGCTCGGCGCACTGCTTGCCGCCGGCTGGCGAGCCGCGCCGGCGGCTGGCCGCCGGCAGGCAGCGGCGCGCGCGCCGGGCCTGGCCGCACTGGCCGGCGCGACAGGCGGCCACGAGCAGGCGCAGGCAATCAGCGCCCTGCTCGCCGCGGCTCGCCAGGCCGACGACATCATCGACTGGCAAGCGCCGCCGCTGCGCGCGGTTCACGGCCTGCCGGCGGCCAGGGTGTTGGCCGACGCGTGGTCCGCTTTCGCTGGCCAGGCCGCTGGCCGCGTGCGCATCGCGGTACGCAGCCAGCGGCAACGCCGGCATGCCCTGTTGCCGATGTTGCAGGCCCTGGCCGATCCCGCGGTCGCCGCCGGCAGCGTCTATGTCGCCGACGCTTTCGCGGCTGACGGCAGGATCGACTGGCAGCTGCCGTTCATGATCGCCGTTCTGCCGGACGACCCGCTTGCCGAAGCCATCGCCCGCTTGCCGGCGCCGCCACGACCGCACTGGCCCTACCGCCTTGGCGTCGCCAGCCGTGCGATGCCGCGCCTCGAAGTCCTGGTTTTCAGCGGTTCGCTGCGGCAGACCGCCGCCCGGCTGCTGAGCCACCGTTCGCCGAGCCACGCCGCGCTGGTACTGCTGCTCGGTGGCCTCGACGCCAGCGGCGACGCCCTCGACGCCCTGTTGCGCATCGTCGCCGACGAACTGTCTGCCGAAGGTGTCGTTGGCGTCGACGGCCCGGCCGCTTCGGCGAGCGACGCACAGCTCGCGGCGCTGATTCGACTGGCCGACCAACTGGCGCACAACACGCCCCTCGACGTCGCCCTGAGACAGGCCTTCGGCACCGGTGTGACCGCTTTCCTCGGCGACGACCTGCGGCGGATCAGCGCCCTGTCGCATACCGTCGGAACGCTCGCGGCACGCCTGCGGGCCTTGCCCAGGCACGCCGAACTGGCGCTCAGCGAACGCTCGCTTGGACAACTCGTCGACTCGTCCGAACGGATCGGAACCGTGCTGCCGGGGTCGGCGCGCGGCGTCGCGGCAGGCGCACGGGCTCCGTCGGCGCGCAGCGTCTCGCCGCAGCAACTCGCCAGACACATTGGCGAAGCCAGTGCGCGCTATCGCTTCGACCACGAGTCGGACGAGGCGTCGTCGCTGACCGAAGTGGCCGGTGAGCTGCGCGACCAGGAATTGGCGCAGGCCGTCGAACAACCCCGGTCGCGCTTCGTCCAGCACAGCTTCTGGAGCCGGCAGCACGGGCAACTGGTCGAGGAGCGGCAGCGCCTGCGGGTCGGCGTGCCGGTGCTGCTGCGTCTGCGGATCGGCCCGCCGGACGCCCGCTGGCAATCGGCGCCGGCGGCCTTTCCGGCGCAGCAACTGCCCCGCCAGCAGCGGCGTCATCGCTTGCAGCTCGTCTTTCACGAACCGACACAGCTCGATCAACCGCTGCTTGGCGAGCTGTTGCTGCCTCACACCGGCCCGAGCAGCGTCGTCGAACTGGCGTTCACGCCACGCGTCTGCGCCGACTTCGCAGGCCGGGTCACCGTCCTGCACCGCGGCCGGGTGCTGCAGACGGTGCTGATCGAGAGCCGCGTCACGGCCGCCGACCAAGCGCTTGATGAGCGCTCGGGCGGCAGACCGGGCATCGGCCAACGCCTCGAGGCGCGCGTCCGCACGAACTGGAGCGATCTTGGCTCGCGGCGGCGTTTCGACGCCTCGTTCGTCCTCAACCACAGCAACGCCGGGCGACCGCTGCTCACCGCCATCGCCGGCAGGCGCGCCTGGGCGAAGGACCTCAGCGGCATCGACGAACCCGTTGCCAGGATCAACCAGCTGCTGTCCAACGTCGCACACAGCGTCGCCGACTACAGCGGCGGTCTGACCGAAGGCGACAACCTGCCGCTGTTCATCGAGCTCGCCCGACTCGGCGCCGACCTCTATTCGAGCCTGGTGATCGACAACCTGCAGGCGCTGCAGAGCCAGGGGATGAACGTCGATCAGGAGACGCACATCCAGATCGTCAGCACCCGTGCCGACGCCGTCGTTCCCTTCGAATTCATCTACCAGTACCAGCCGCCCGACGACGACGCCGGCGTCACCTTCTGCCCGAACGCGCTAAAGGCGCTCGCCGACGGCGCCTGCCCGCAGGACTGTGCCGGTCAACAGCAGCCGCGACGGCACGTCTGCCCGATGGGTTTCTGGGGCCTGCGCAAGGTCATCGAACGACACGTCTACAACCCGGCGGTCGACGTCCCCAACCAGGCCGAGGTGATCGTCCAGGCCGAACCGGTCGGCGACCGGCTGCGCCTGCAACTCGACCAGTCGGCGCTGCTGGCCTACAGCCAGGAGGTTCTGGCGGCCGAAATCGACCCGCTGCTGACGTCGCTGCGCCAGCAGCTGCCCGGCGGCGTCGAGGTGGCGACAAGCTGGGACGAATGGAAGCAGGCGGTGATCGGCGCGCGGCCGACGCTGCTGGTCGCCTTTCCGCACAACACCGGCGAGCGCCAGGACATCGCACTGGAGATCGGCGGCATGCCGTTCAAGACGCTGCGCCTGCCGCGCGAATACGTCCATGCCGACGACAGCGGCCCCTACCCCCTGCTGCTGCTGCTCGGCTGCGACACTGCCAGCACCGCGCAGCACTACGCCAACCACATCCGCTATTTCCGCCAGGCGGGTGCGGCGGCGATCGTGTCGACCATTGCCACCGTATTCGGCCCGCACGCCGTCAAGGTCGGCGAGAAGCTGCTGCAGACCTTGCTGGCCATCCAGCGGCAATCGACCCGCGACGCCGAGGCGACCGACCGCAGCCTGGCCGCCGCGCCGTGCCTGGGCGAAGCCCTGCGCGAAGCCAAACGCCAGGCGCTGCGCGACAGCCTGCCGATGGCCTTGTGCGTTGTCGCCTTTGGCGACGCCGACTGGCGACTCTGACTGGAGATCCTCCATGCCTGCTGATCCATTCTTCCGCATCGAGATGCTGCCGGCGCTGCACGGCGACTGCCTGCTGGTCGAGTACGGAGACAGCTCGCGTAGCCGCCGGCTGCTCATCGACGGCGGTCCGATCGCCACCTACAAGCACCTCGAGGCGCGCCTCGACGCCCTGCCCGCCGGCGATCGCCGCTTCGAACTGGTGGTCATGAGCCACGTCGATACCGACCACGTCGAAGGCATCGTGCGCCTGCTCGCCAATCAGCCGCTGCCGATTCGGGTGATCGACCTGTGGTTCAACGGCTGGAGCCATCTCTCACCCGGCGGGCGCGTGCTGGGCGGCAAGCAGGGCGAATTCCTCAGCGCGCTGATCGTCCGTCGCTTCCAGCAGGGACAGTGGAACGGCGCTTTCGACGGCCAGGCGGTGGTGGTGCCCGACGACGGGCCGCTGCCCGAGCGGACGCTGGCCGGCGACCTGCGGCTGACGCTGCTGTCGCCGACGCCGGCGACGCTCGACCGGATGCGCGAGGCGTGGCGCACGGACCTCGGGACAAACGTCACTCCCGGCGACCTCGACGCGGCCTGGCAACAGCTGGCGCAGCGCAAGGCCTACCTGCCCGGCCAGGGTCTGCTCGGTACCACGCCCGAGCTCGACGCACTGCTCGAACGCCAGCTGAAGGTCGACCGGGCGGCGGCCAACGGCAGTTCGATCGCCTTCCTCGCCGAGTTCGAAGCCGCCGGCAAGTCGTGCCTCTTTCTCGCCGACGCCTACCACGAGGTCGTCACCGCATCGATCAGGCGCCTGCTGCAGCAACGCGCTCAAGACGTTCTCAAGGTCGACGCAGTCAAGGTCGCGCACCACGGCAGTGCCGGCAACATCAGCGACGAACTGCTGGCGCTGATCGACAGCCCGCGCTTCCTGATCAGCACCAACGGCAGCCGTTTCCGACACCCGGACGCCGAAGCGATGCAGCGGATCATCGCCCGCTCGCGCCATCAGCCGCCGACGCTGTGCTTCAATTACGCCAGCAAGACGACGCGTCCGTGGGGCGCCGCCGACCGGCAGGCCAGGCTGGCGTATCGGGCAGAGTACAATGCCGTCCCGAATACGCCGTATCGAATAGAGCTTTGAGGCCGCGCGCGCGCCCCGAAGCGCCGCCGTGGTTCGCTTGGTCGACCGCCAACAAGCGCCGGGGAGCGCCCGATGGACTTGCGTTTCGCACCGTTGAGCACAGCCGCCCGGCACCTCTTGCTGGTCGATGACGAGGAGAGCATCCTGCGATCGCTGCAGCGCATGCTGCGCCGTGACGGCTACGTCATCCATCTGGCAACCAGCGGCGAGGACGGTCTCGCGATCCTTGAAAGAGAGCCGGTAGGCGTCATCGTCACCGACCAGCGGATGCCGGTCATGACCGGCTCGCAGTTCCTGAGCAAGGTCAAGGACAGGTACCCCGATACCATTCGCATCGTGTTGTCCGGATACACCGAACTCAACTCGATCACCGACGCGATCAATACCGGCGCCATCTACAAGTTTCTGACCAAGCCGTGGGACGACCAGTTGCTGCGCGAGCAGATTGCCGGCGCCTTCGCGCACCACGAACTGAAAAGCGAAAATGCCCGCGTTTCAGCGCTCAACCGGGCGATCATCGACGCCATTCCCGACGCCTTGCTGCTGGTCGATGTGCAAAGGCGGTTAATCAGCGCCGCCAATGCCGCGGCCGGCGCCTTGCTGGGCCATGAAGCGGCCACACTCAGCGGCCGGGCGATCAGCGAGATCGAGCCGCTGCCGCTGGATCACTGCTACTGGGACGAGATGGCGTCGGGCGATTTCCGGGCTCTGCATGCGGTCGAGACCGAATACCTGCACGCGGACGGCAGCTTGCTGCCGGTGCGCAAGTCCACCGCAAAGGCCGCTGACGGTGCCTGGCCCTACGTTCTCGTACTGGCGCACGACCTTCGACACGAGCGAACCATCGAGTCGTCGCTGCAAAGATTGAACGCCGAAATGGCATCGGTGCTGGAGGCAAGCTCGGAGGGTTTGCTGGTGCTCGACGCCGAACGCAGGCTGTCGCGCATCAATCGCCGCCTGCACGACATGTGGTCGCTGCCGGACGAACTGCTATCGTCCTCCGCTGGCGAGTCGATCCTGCGCTGGATCGCCGGACAGGCGGCGACCCCGCCGCAGGCCAGCGCTGCCCTGTTCGCGCATTTCGCAGCCGCGGCCGGTCGCAGCAGCGGTCACTTCGAACTCCGCAACGGCGACAACTGCCAATGGCACGCCCACCGGCAAGAACGTCACCACCAGCTGAGCGGCCACGTCTTCTGCTTTGCATTGCCCGGACCGCTGACAGCTGCCACCGGCAGCGCCGACCAAGCCTAGCCGGTTCGCGTATCCTCGCCGAAGAAATACGCCACGCGTTTCCCCGGACAGAGATATTCATGCTCCGCCGGCGCCAGAGCGCTGGCCCGCAATGCCTTGCTGATGCTGATCTCCGGCGCTTGCTCGAGGTCCAGGATCAGTGCCTCCTCGCGAGGGATCGCCGGGTCATGGACGAGCAGCATCGGCCGCAGGGGCCGCGCCGCGTTGGCCGAGATCACCATGGCCATGGCGCCGCTGGACAGTTGCACCAGGCTGCCCGGCGGGTAGACTCCCAGGACGCGCACCAGCCTCGCCAGCATGGCTGCGTCAAACCAGTGCTTCTGCCTCGCAAACATCGTCGACAAGGCCTCGTAGGGCGTCACCGCAGCAGCGGCACGGTTCGCATTGCACAGGTGGTCGTAGTGATTGGCGATCGCCACCACTCGCGCCGCCTGCCCGATCTGATCGCCGGACAGGCGATAGGGGTAGCCACTGCCGTCGAGGTGTTCGTGATGCTGCAGCAGGACCGTCGCAACCGTCTCGGGCAAGCCACACTGCAACGCCATCCTGGCGCCGGCCTCGCAATGCTGGCGCAACTGCGCCTCCTGGTCGACAGCGAGCGCTCCGCACTGGAGCTGCGCGCCCGCCGTCATGGCGACCATGCCGAGATCGTGAAAGATCGCCGACACGCCGATCAGCCGCAGACTTTCGACATCGACCGCCATCGCCTTGCCAAGGATCAACGCCAGCACGGCGACGTTGAGCGAGTGGTGATAGAGCTCATCGCCGCCGTCCTTTTCGCCGAGCAGGTGGACCATCACCTCACCGACGCCAAGCAAGGAGTCGGTGATCCCGGTCACCAGATCGTTGACCCGGGCGATCGCTACGGTCGGTTCGGCGAGAAAGCGGGCGGTCGTCTGGCGGACCACCTGGGCCGCCTGCGCCGCCTGCCGCTCGGCACTTGCGATACTGGCGCACAGCCGTCGATGGTGTTCGCTGCGCGACGCCGCAGGATCGGCGACCGTCGGCACTACCGGCCGCGTTGGCGCGTGCGTGGGCCCTGGCTCCGGCGACTCCGGCGACGCCGACGACTCCGGCAGATCCAGCAGATCGGCCTGCTCCACCTGCTCGTCCGCGATCGTCGCCGCGACCCGCTTGCTGCGCAAGGGGTCGATCCGAATCCGCCGCAAACCCAGCCGGCGCAGCGTGGCCAGTTGATCCTCGTTCTGCACGAGGAAGCTGCTGAAGCTGAACGGATGCTGCAGCCACGACAGCTCAAGAATCACGAACATGCCAATGGCAAGCTGCGCCGGGGCAACATACACAGGATCTTCCATGCCGAACAACCCGCTGACCGCGAAGACTCCGACAATACCCTTTCGCGTTCATGTGGTGTGACAAAAGGCGGCCGCCGAGCGACCAGATCAGGGCGACAAGACCTACAAGCGCCGCGGTGAATGAGGTACAGTGCGGAGCTGACAGGAGAGCAAGGCAGTGCGGGCGCCAGCCCTTCTGATTCCGCCGCTCGCCGGAGGGCCGGCTGATCACCACGGCGGGGTCGCGGATCCGCTTGCAGAGAGCGCTCGGGAACCGCCTCGCCCGCTGCAACGCTGAAACAACAGGTGCGAGAAGATGACCGAACAGATTTCGGCGCCGACCCCGCCGACGCTCCTCCTGGTCGATGACGAGCCGTCGATCCTCAGCGCCTTGCGCCGCCTGTTCCGCCCCTGCGGCTATCGAATTCTGACGTCCGAGAGCGGCGCCGGCGGTCTCGATCTGCTGGAGCGGGAAAACGTCGACCTGGTGATTTCCGACATGCGCATGCCGGAAATGGACGGCGCGCAGTTTCTTGAGCGGGTGCGGACCGCCTGGCCTCGCGTCGTGCGCATCCTGCTCACCGGCTATGCCGATATCGCTTCGACGGTCAACGCGATCAACAAGGGCGAAATCTACCGTTACATCTCCAAGCCCTGGGACGACAACGACATCGTGCTGATTGTCCGCGATGCCCTCGAACGTCAGCAACTGCAGAGCGAGAACAGCCGACTGCTGGCCTTGACCCGAAGCCAGAACGAGGAGCTCAAGGCGCTCAACAGCGACCTCGAGGCGCGGGTCAGCGAACGTACCGCCGAACTGGAACAGGTCAATGGCTTCCTCAATCTGGCCAACGACACGCTCAAGCAGAGTTTTCTGGTCTCGATCAAGGTCTTCTCGGCCCTGATGGAACTGCGCGAAGGGTCGGCAGGCGGGCACGCCCGCCGGGTTGCCGACCTGGCGCGCAAACTGGCGATCCAGTTGGCGCTCGATGCCAAGGCGCAGCAGGATGTCTTCATCGCCGGCCTGCTGCACGACATCGGCAAGATCGGCTTCTCCGACGCAATGTTGGCCAAGCCGGTACCGAGATTGAACGCCGAGGAGCTGGGGCGTTACCGCAAGCACAGCCTGGCGGGCGCCAATGCCCTGATGCCGCTGGCCGATCTGAAGGGAGCGGCCGACCTGATCCGGGCGCATCACGAACGCTTCGACGGGCAGGGTTTTCCCGATGGCCTGCAGGGCCTCGGCATACCCCTGGGAGCCCGCATCCTGGCGGTCGCCAACGACTACGACGGATTGCAGATCGGCACCCTGTCGGACAGACGATTCAACCCTGACGATGCCAGGGCGCTGCTGGTCAAGTCGCGCGGCAAGCGTTACTGTCCGACGGTGATCGACGCGCTGCTACAACTGCTGGGAGCGCCACATGAAGAGCCGCCGCAGGCAGCGCAGGTAGCGGTCGACCAGCTGAAGGCCGGCATGGTCCTGGCCCGCGACCTGATGGCCCGCGATGGCACCTTGCTGCTCGCCGCGGACTACCTGCTGGACGCCAACCTGGTACGGGAAATACAGACCTACGCCCAGCGTGAAGACTTGCCTCTGGTACTCCACATCCGACGCGACGGCAAGTCGCGCTAGCTTCGAGAAGGAGCCCCGACATGCCCCGGATTCTGATCGTCGATGACGAAGACAACATTCTCAAGTCCCTGCGCCGACTGCTCGCGATAACGCCTTGCGCCACTGCTGGCAAGGTGTTTCCGCTGACCGTGGATACCTGCATGGACCCCGTCCAGGCGCTGGAAAACGCCTTCGGTATGCCTTACGACCTGGTACTTTCCGATTACCGCATGCCCGGCATGGACGGCGTCGCCTTTCTCAAGGAGTTTCGCGAGCTGCAACCGAACGCCGCCCGCCTGATCCTCTCCGGCTATGCCGACCTGAATGGCCTGATCGCCGCGATCAATGAAGCCGGCATCCTGCGCTTCATCGCCAAACCGTGGAACGACTACGAGTTGGTGGCGACCATCGCGCAAGCCCTGGCGTTCCAGGAACTGCAGAACGAAACGCAAAAAATCGCCGACCAGGCACGACTCAGCCGCGGCCAGCTCAGCGCCGAGGATTTCGAGCGCAGGCGGCTGGAAGCACTCGAACCCGGCATCACGCGCGTCCTGTGGGGGCCGGACGGCTCGGTAATGCTCGACCCGGACGCGCTGAAGCGCGACTGAAACGCGCCGCGCGCGAGGCAGCGCATTGCCGCCGCGGCAAGAGATGTCGCAGGAGGCCCGAAAAGACGCACAGATCAGCGCCAAGGGCGTATCGTTGGCGGACATGGTCGTCGGGAAACGCCAGCGGCGGCCGACAACTCCTGACCGACGCTGCCCGCCGGAAACACCGCCGACGGCGCGTCTGGCTCACCGAACCGCGGGGTCGCTGTGTCCGAGACAGCCAGTACCTTCGATCAACACCGCGCCATCACGGCCTTGCTGCTGCCGGCGGAAGTCGACCGCCTGTGCGCGTCACTGGCCGTGCTGCTCGATTCGCCGGTCGCTCTCCAGGACCTGGCCGGCACGGTGATCGGCGGCAGCCCCGGGCTGGCCATCGACTCGCGGGTCGAGGTCTGGCGCGAAAATGAGCCGATCGCCTACCTGCAGGCACCGTCGGCGCGGCCCGAGGCGCGCGCTGCCGCTGCCACGGTAATCGCCCAGCTGCTGCTGGCGCCGTTGCGCCTCGAGATCGAATTGGCGGCTCGGCACGCGGCCGGGCAGGCAGATCTCGCAGCGCTGGCGAAACTTGACGTCGCGCTGGCCGAGTCGCAGGCCCGCTACCGCTCCCTTTCGGCAGACTTTGACGGCCGCGTTGCCGCGCAGGTGACCCTGCTCGACGAACGCCAGCGCCAGGCCTACCAGGCCGAACGACTGGCCTCGGTGGGTGCGCTGGCAGCCGGCGTGGCGCACGAAATCAACAATCCAATCTCCTTTGTGCGCAGCAACCTGCGCACGGCGGAGACCTACCTTGGCCGGCTGGCGAGCCTGGCCGCATCGCTCAAGACGCTGCCGGGCGGCGAAGCGCTCGGCAGCGACGCTGATCTCGACTTCCTGCTCGAGGACTTCTCGGCGCTGCTCCACGACAGCATCGGCGGCGTCGATCGGGTCGCGCGAATCGTCGGCGACCTCAAGGGCTTTTCCAACGTCGACAAGCCGCAGGAGGACGTCGTAGACCTCAACCAACTCCTGCGCTCGGCGTGCAAGATGGCCGAGAAGAAGCTCGCCCCTGGCGCGGTGATGATCTGCGAGTTGGGGGAAGTCAAGCCGCTGCTGTGCTTGCCGGGACATCTCGCGCAGGCCTTGCTGGCGATCCTCAACAACGCGGTGCAGGCGATCGCGGGCAAAGGCGCGACCGGCGAGGTGCGAGTACGCAGCCGTTTCGACGGCCAGCAGGCGCTGATCGAGGTCAGCGACAACGGTGTCGGCATCGAGCAAAGCGCGCTGCCACGCGTCTTTGATCCTTTTTACACCACTCGACCGGTTGGCAAGGGAACCGGCCTCGGGCTGACCATGGCGCGCGACATCGTTGGCGCGCACGGTGGCGAGATCACCTTCGACAGCGTCCTTGACGGCGGCACCACCGTAACCGTCAGCCTGCCGGATTGATTGGCCAGCCGCCAGCGATCAGCACGCACGCCAGGCATCGGAGATATCACCGTGAACAGTATCCAGAAGACAGGCGTCGGGCCGCCCGCGGCGGCCAGCCCAGCCAGCCGCCCCGAGGCCTCGACAGTGAGCCGCGAGCGTACGCGCTGGCCAATCGTCGGTATCGGCGCCTCGGCCGGCGGCCTCGAAGCCTACGAGGAATTCTTCCGCCACCTGCCGTCGGAAAGCGGCCTCGCTTTCGTTCTCGTGCTGCACCTCGACCCCGGCCACGCCAGCCTCCTGGCCGAGATCCTGCAACGCTCGACGGCGATGCCGGTGCTCGAGGCCACGGATCGCGCGGTGGTCTGCGTCGACCACGTTTACGTCATCCCGCCGAATCAGGACATGACCATCAGCAACGGCCAACTGTGCCTTTTTGCGCCAATCCTGCCACGCGGCCAGCGGATGCCGATCGACGCCTTCCTGCGCTCGCTGGCCGACGACCAGGGTGACAACGCGGTCGGTGTCGTTCTTTCCGGCACCGGCACCGACGGCACCCTCGGGCTGCGCGCAATCCACGGCGCGGGCGGTATCACCCTCGTCCAGGAGCCGGCTTCGGCAAAATTCGCCGGCATGCCACAGAGCGCCATCCGGGCCGGATATGCCACGCACGTCGTTCCGGTCGCCGACATGCCGACGGTGCTGCTGGCTGCCACGCGCCAGCTCGCCACCTGCCGGGAAGGGTCACCGGCGCCGTCGACACCGGCCGCGGCAGAAAATGCCGACGAGATCGAAGCGGTGCTGAGACTGCTGCGCGCAGCCACCGGGCACGATTTCTCACACTACAAGAAGGGTACGGTCAGCCGGCGCATCGCGCGGCGGGTGGTACACCACCAGTTGCCCGACATCGCCAGTTACCGTGCCTGCATCGAGGCTCATGCCGACGAGAGCCAGGCGCTGTTCAAGGATCTGCTGATCAACGTCACCAGTTTCTTTCGCGATCCGGAGGCATTCGCTGCCCTGCAAGGCGACATCCTGCCGCAGTTGCTGACCGGCGACCGGCCCGACGATTACGTTTTCCGCGTCTGGGTGGCGGGCTGCGCCTCCGGTGAGGAGGCGTACTCGATTGCCATGCTGCTGCGCGAGATCATGGACAGCATGCCGCAGCCATTCAAGGCCCAGATCTACAGTACCGATCTCGACGAGGATTCGATCGCCACCGCTCGCGCCGGCTTCTATCCGCCGAACATCGCCGCCGATCTCACGCCGCAACGGCTGCAGCGATTCTTCATCAAGGAGGACGCCGGTTATCGGATCAGGAAAGAGATTCGCGAGATGGTCGTCTTCGCTATCCAGAACCTCATCAAGGATCCGCCATTCACCAGGCTGGATCTGATCAGTTGCCGCAACGTGCTGATCTATCTCGAACCGGCGCTGCAGGAGCGCCTGATTCCGTCGCTGCACTACGCCTTGCGGCCGCATGGCGTCCTCTTCCTGTCGCCGGCCGAGAGCGTCGGCGGGCATTCCGAGCTGTTTGCACCGATCGACCGCAAGTGGAAGTTCTACCGGGCGATCGGCACAGCTTCCTCGACTCGCCTCTGGCTGGGCGCGGGAATCTCGTGGCCAATGGCAAGCACCAGCCGGGTCGCCGACGAGGCGAGCAAGAAGAACAAGCCGGCCAACCTCGCCGAGCTCACCCGCCGGGCCTTGCTGCAGTCCTTCGCGCCGGCGTCGGTGGTCACCGACCCGGCTGGCCGCATCGTCTTCGTGCACGGTGACACCGGCCGTTTCCTGCGCCCGGCACCCGGACAAGCGACGCTGAACGTCGTCGATATGGCGCTGGAGGGTCTTCAACTCGAACTGCGCGCCGCGCTGCTCAAGGCTTCCGAACACGGAATCGCGACCAGCAAGCGCCCGGTGTCGGTGCGCGTCGGCGACGATTTTCAGACGGTCGGCCTGAGCGTCCACCTGCTCGATACGCCGGACGCCGATCAGCCCTTGCTGCTGGTGAGCTTTCAGGATCTGCCGCGGGCAGCGGCGAGCGAAGCGGCCAAGGAGGCGCTCGACCCGGCCTCGCCCGAAGTGCGACGCGTCGAAGAGCTCGAGCGCGACCTTGCCCACACCTGGGAGAACCTGCAAGCGACGATCGAGAAGCAGCAGGTCTCCAACGAGGAGCTGATGTCAACCAACGAGGAACTGCAGTCCACCAACGAGGAACTGCAGTCCACCGTCGAGGAGCTGGAAACGTCCAAGGAGGAACTGCAATCGGTCAACGAAGAGCTGGTGACGGTGAATAGCGAGTTGCAGGCCAACATCGACCATCTTGCCAGGACGCAGAGCGACCTCAACAACCTGCTCGACAACGTCAGCGGCGGCATCATTTTCCTCGATCAGCAGTTGTTCATCCGCTGCTTCACGCGCGCGGCGGCTGACCTCTATCGCCTGACGGCGAATGATGTCGGCCGGCCGTTGGCCGATATCAAGTCGAATATCGAGGGTCCGGACCTGCTGGTCGATGCCGAGGCGGTGCTCGCTACGGGCCAGGCCGGCGAGCGTGAGCTGCGGTCGATCACCGGCAGATCCTATCAGGCGCGCCTGAAGCCCTACCGGGCCTTCGACAGCGGCACTGGCGGCGTCGTCATCACCTTCACCGACATCACCGGCCGCGTCGCCGCTGAAGCGCGCGCCTGCGAGGCGCAGCGGTTCGCCGAGAACATCGTCGATACG
>JACKLX010000024.1 GCA_024235695.1 Accumulibacter sp. | reverse complement strand
TCCTGCATCACTTCTCCGATGGCAAAACCAGCATCGCCGAAAAAATGCGCCACCTGAACCGCAATATCCGATTGGTCTTCGACTACCTGCGCATGACCAAAAATTCCACAGGTCACGTATCACCTTGATCCCGGCACGAGAACAAATTTACCGTGGCGTCTGATCCGCCGCATGCGGCGCCGCATGATGCGCAGCGCCGGAGCCTGCGCGTTCCGGGCGTCGTCGAGGCCTCGAACGCCGCTCAACTGGCGCATGCCTTTCGGCAAGTACAACGACAAGGGCCGCCTGATCGCGGATCTGCCGGGGAACTGCCCGAGCTCGTTTGCACGCGCGGGCGTTCCGCCGGGCGAGCGCGGCCAGCTTCTCGCGCTGATGCACGAACTCGACGATAACGGCTGGTCTGAGTTGCCGCAGCCGTTGCGGCAGCGCCGAGAGCCTGTCCGCCGCCGCAATGCGTCAGGGCAGGAGGAGCGCCTGGGCCTGTTCCCGCCAGTAGGCCAATGCTTCGAAGTAGCCTTGCCAGACGCACCCGTTGCAGCCGCGACCGCAACAGGTCGTCGGCACGGGCGGTGGCGGACGCAGGCTGAGTTGCCGTTCCTCGAGCAAGGCTTTGATTTGGTGGACGAGCGCCTGTGCGGTGAGCAGGTCGTGCATGGGCAGACGGAAAGGGTCGGGAGGCGGTTGCGTTTCCGGCATCATGGTTTCCGCGTGATGTCTTGCAGGCCGCCTTTTCTCGACGACGGCATTGGCGTCATGGCTCCGCGTGCGTCCACTTCCTGCCGCTGCCGTAAGCCGGATGCCGTACCGGCGCTTCGGCATGAACCACGAGACAGTCGAGCAGGGCTGGTGCTGGCACGGGGTCGCCTGCGTGATCGGCGGTGTTCGGATGCATGTCGGGAAAGGTGCTGGCTATTCCATACAGGAATCAACGGGAAACGGAAGTGGCTGACAGAGAGAAGATAAACAGGGTGTTGCGCCAACATGGAACGCGAATAATACCAGCATTGCAAGAAGCCTTTTTTTACCTGGCCCGTGGCGAGCGGCCAGCAGCGAACAGGACGGGATTCGCACCCGCCACACGACACAGGATTGCCAATTCGCAACAAAGATCCGATCCTGCCAGCCTCTGCCGGGCTCGCCGGGAGGACCGCCATCTTGCTATGCTTTTCAGGCACCAGCCGGTGCTGCCTGAATGCCCGATCAAAGGAATGGTGGCAGAAATTGTTGATACAGCGATTGCAACGGTGCGCAATGATGATCATTGCTGTCGCCCTCATGACTTCCGGTTCCCTTCTTGCCAGGGAACAGACGGTGAGCCTGAAGGCCACCGTCGATGCCCGAAAGGAACACGTTACCCGCCTTAGCAACCTGCCTGCAGGTGCCTTCCTCTCGGTCGGCATCGAAATCGATGGCCGGGCCGAGATTCTGTTGGTCGACGAAGACAACCTGCGGCTTCCGCCAGCCACCCGGACATCCTTGTTTACGGGTGAGGTCATCGGCAAGCTTCAGGTGGGTGTGAAGATCCCCGCGAGCGGCGTCTATTACCTGGTGGTGGACAATCGCCAAGGTGGCGCGCAACGCCGCTTTTCACTCAAGGTGACCGGGCGTTCCGGAGCCACTCCGGGCGACAAGACCACGGACGGTGGGGACCCGGCAATCAGGTCCCGAATGGATCAACAGATGGCGAAGTTCGCGCACAACCTGCGGCGCTATTTCGTTTTCGACGACCTGCAGTTTCGCTTCGCACGCTGTGGCACGGCCAATGCCTTTTCCCGCGATGACACGGTGATCATCTGTGTCGAGATTGCGAGCTTGCTGAAGGAACTCGATGACAAGGCCGAGGCAGGTGACATCTTCGTTTTCGCAATGATGCACGAGGTCGGACATGTTTTGCTGCAGCAATGGGGCTACCCATTCCACGGCAACGAAGAGGTCGCTGATGAGTTCGCGACCGCCCTCCTGGTGCTCTTCGATCAACCCGCGCGAGCGCGCACAACGGCGGAATTCTTCAGCAAGGGATCAACCAGGAAGGAACTCGAAAGAAAAAGCAAGCATTTCGACCGCCACCCTCTGTCGGTGCAGCGTGCGCGCAACATCCTGAAGTGGCTGGACGATTCCGAGCTGCTAAGACGGTGGCAGAAAGTCCTTGTCCCGCATATGCAGACCAGGGTGCTGCAGGCGATGACCTTGAGCAAGAAGCCATGGATTGATCTGCCTCTCGTCGAACGTGAGTTGGCAATGCGGTCGGAATGAGGAATTGATCCGCATTCCAGCTGCACGGGCGCAAGCTCCGATCTCCCTTTTTGCCAGGAGTCCGCAGCGCGCGAAATCGCGAGGCGTGCAAGGGTTAATTCGTGCAGCGCAGCAAAAATATTCTCTTGGGCGCTGGCACGCGAAAAAAACACACATGAAAGCAGTGAGATATGCGGCCTTTGGCAGCGTTGTGCGGGGGTAATCCCCTTCACGGGAATGGTTGCTTTTTGCGTTGGGGGACCATAGGGTGACCACTGCATAAATGACCAGAATGCCAGGCGCGATTCTTGCTCCGCGCGGCTGTTCCCGGTCGGAGGTTGCCATCATGAATACCATGCACGCCGTTCGCAGAGCCTTTGAGCGCACCTTTCTGAGCAAATTCATCGGTGAGGCCTTCGGATCAGGGCAAGCTGGCCCCTCGCCGCTGCGCGAACGCAAGCCACCGACAAGACTGGACCTTTCGGTCGAGGCGCTGGAGCCGCGCATGCTGTTGTCGGCGACGCCCGATAGCGTCATCGGCACCGTGCTCGGCGCATCATTGCGCGCCAGCAACGAACCGGCGGCCGTCCACACGGGCGATTACGCCGGCGACGCTGGCGTGATCGTCGACCTGACCAGCAGAGCCGTGGACGGCACCGGCATCCTCACGGCCGACCTGTCAGGCAGCGCCATCGAAGGCGATGAAGGCGTCCCTGTGTTCAACGCGAGCCAGGGCGGTGGCCGTGGCAGCGGCGCAGGCGACGAAGCCTTCCTGGGTCTGGCCACGGACAGGGGCTGGGGCCTGGTCAGTCTTGACGACGCTACGCTCGGCCGGACGAACAAGCTCGCCCGCGGCGAAGGCCCGACCGGCAGCAGGCTCGTCGGTGGCACAGCCGTGGCGAACGAGTCCGTCAGCCAGATCGTTTTCGTCGATGCCGGGGTGCCGGCAGATGCGACGCTGCTCGCCTCCCTGAACCTCGATGCTGGCGCAGTGGGGGGCGTCGAGGTGCTGACCCTGGACGCCGACGGCGACGGCTTGCAACAGATCAGCAGCGTTCTGGCCGAGCGCAGCGGTTTGTCGTCGGTGCACATCCTTTCCCATGGTGCGGCCGGCTGGCTGCAACTGGGCACAGGCACGCTGAGCCAGGTCAATCTCGCCGAGCATTCAGACCTGCTGGCGGGTTGGGGCCGGGCCCTCACAGCCGACGGTGACCTGCTGCTGTACGGCTGCAGCGTGGCCGACGGCCAGGCCGGGGTGCAGTTCGTGGCCGATCTGGCTGCCCTGACCGGTGCGGACGTCGCCGCGTCCACCGATCCTACGGGTGACCAGAGACTCGGCGGCGACTGGGTGCTGGAGCACCGCACGGGCGCGATAGAGGCGGGCGTGTGGTTCGGTGCCGCCACGCCGACCTTCCAGGGGCTGCTGGGGCCGACGATCGCCGGCAGCGTGGCGACCGCCGTGGCCTCCGACTTGGGAAACAGCCCGCAGGTGTTCAAACTCGACGCAGCGGTCAAGACACTCGACCTCACCGTGTTCGACCGCGACCTCCTGGTCACGGTCATGCCGGACAGCCCGGAGGCCGGCGCCGGGTGGCAGGACATCAAGGTGCAGGGCATGACCGCCGGCGTGGGCACGGTGCCGATCACGACCTATCAGATCAAGTCGGTCAGCGGCAAGGTCGACGGTCTGGTGCTGGGGCATACGGGCAGGACCGTCAAGCTCGTACTCGAAGGCGATCTGAACGAGCTAGATCTGTCCACCGTGCCGGATCTGACAAAGGTCGCCGTCGGCGGCAAGCAAAACAATGGCGCCGACACCTTCGGCTGGCTCGGTGGTGCGTCGCCGAGCGTCGCCGTCGTGATGGCCGGCGGGGCGCCGATCCAGAACCTGAAGATCGGCAAGGCCGCCTCGTCGACCGACGTGTCGCTGTTCATCGGCAGGGATAGGTTCGTGCAGGCACTGGAGCGTGCCGACGGCGGCTTCACCGGCAAGCTGAATCTGATCTACCCGGAGGGCAACGGTGAGATCGAGGTGGCCGTGGACTTGACGGTGCCGGCATCGCTGAAGATCGGCGGCATCCGCAACCTGAGCGGGGGATTCACGGTCGCCGACATCGCTTCGATCACGACGACCGCCGGTCGGCAGGAAATCAAGCTCGGTGCGCAGGCGATTCCCGTGGCCGGTGGCGCGGGCGACGATGTGCTGATCGGCGGCAGCGGCGACGACAACCTGCAGGGCGGCGACGACAACGACAGGCTCTACGGCAAGGGCGGCAATGACACGCTCGATGGCGGCGCAGGCGACGACAGCTACTTCGTGGAACCGATGTGGGGCACCGACACGGTGACCGATGCCTCCGGCACGGATGCGCTCAATCTGAAGGATCTTACCGGCGAATTGGAGATTGCCATCGATGGCTCCGGTTTGCTCCTGACACAGACCCGGACCGGCGTCGTGTTGCCGGCGGACGTGAGCGCCGCCAGCGACGAGCTTGACGTTCTGCTGTCGTTGCCGCCAGCCAGCTTGTCGACGGTCACGGTCGATGCCGGCGGCCACGCCACGGCCGTCGCCGGCGGCGCGCTGGCGTTCAACATGGCGCTCGGCAGTGCCCGCGAGAGCGTCAGCGTGACCGCGCCGACGCTGGTGCAGGTGCAGGCGGCACTGGACCAGTACGTGAGCGCGCGCGCGGCAAGGATGTCGCTGGAAGTGAGACAGGTCTTCGGACTGGCGTACCTCGAAATACGCGACAAGTCGATCGCCTACAAGGTGGACGGCAACTGGCTCCGCGCCGATCCGCAGCAGGGCGTTTCGACGCTGTACATGAATCCGCGCCTGCCGGTCTTTGCCCAGGCCGACCCGAGCAAGCCCACCAGCGACGGGAGCAACACCTGGAACGTCACGGCAAAGACCCTCACTCTGGCAGTCGGCGAGTTCGCCTCGGACGCCGATGCGGCCGACTATCAGGCCGCCAGCGTCGACATCACGCTGTTCGCGGAGGGGCAGTGGAGCAGCGGCTTCGTCGGCAGCGAGGCGGAGCTCAAGGCGGCGATCAAGACCTATCTCGCGGCCCTGCCCACGACCATCGAGGCGGCCCAGGTGCGCAAGGCGCTGGCGGCCGACACGGCGCGGGTGAACGAGATTGCGCAAGGCGTCTGGACCGATGCCGTCGCCGCTGCGATCGAGACCGAGTTCGGCCTCGCTTCCGGGAAGGCGCACGTCGACCTGGGCCAGGAGGGTGCCAATCAGCAGCTTCGCATCACCGTCGACGACCACAGCGGCGACATCGCCGTGGCGCCGTCCACGGCCACCATCCCCGCCGGGTCGCTGGTGACGACGATCGCCGAACAGCGGCTCACCGCGACCGGGGTGATCGAGAAGATCGTCGCCCCGAGCGATGCCAATGCCGTCGTCACCTACGCCATCAGTTCGATGGCGAACGACCTGCACATCCAGTCCGCGCCCACGCCGCCGTCCACGCCCGCCCCGGCCAGGTCGATCCTGGACCTGTCGGGTCTGGGCGGGCTACTGGACATCACCTTCGGCGCCGGCAACACGGTGACGGTGAAGTCGGTCGCCGGAAAGACCATCACGGCGCAGGGTATCGCGGAACTGGTGCTGGGCAGCGGAAAGGCGACGCTGACCGTCGAAGACGGTTTCACGCGCAGCGTGAAGCTGTCCGGCGCGGCCGGCCCCGAGCGGCACCTCGTGCTGAGCAAGGGCTTCGCCGGCGAGACGGCGGTGCTCAACAACACAGGCGCGCAGTACACGGTCGATGCGACCGCCTTCGCAGCGCACCGCCTGGCTTTCCTCGGGGGCGCGACCTTGGGCTTGCGCTTCGCCGACACCGTCGTCCTGGACAGCGTCACGGTGGACGAAACCTATCTCGGTGCGCTGTACGCCAAGGGCGTCGCCAGCGTCGACACGGCGGCCGCCACGCGGCCCAAGACCGCCACCGATGATGACACACGAGCGGTCGACACGATCGAATCGACCGCGGCCTCGACCGTCAAGACCGGCGCGGCTGACGACATCGTCGTCGGCTGGGACCTGGCGGACGTGATCGACGGTGGCGCCGGCAACGACACGCTCAAGGGCGGTGCCGGAACGGACGATCTCAAGGGCGGCCCCGGCGACGACGAACTCTGGGGTGGCGCCGGCGGTGCCGTCGGCACGCCGGAACTGCTGGCCGGCGGGCTCGGCGACGACCGCTATGTCTTCGAGGATGCCTGGGGCGTCGACAAGGTCTCGGAGCTGCGCGGGGAAGGCGAAGCCGACACCCTCGACTTCGAGCGCGTCACCGTGCCGATGGTGCACGTCATCAGCGACAACAACTACGCCGGCTTCACCGGCGCCGACCCGGTCGCCGTATCGCAGGAGCGACTCACCGGCGGACAGCCCTCCAGCGGCACGGTTCAGCTGTTCGACGGCACCCAGTCCTCATGGTCGGACTTCAGCGCCGCAGACATTGCGACAGGCGAACACATCGTTCTGGTCGAGAACAGCGAATTCCAGAACATCGAGGCCATCAAGACATCGGCCGGCGACAACAGCTTCTACTTCGGCAACGACTGGGGCCCGAGTGCGTCGCTCACCGGGGCGGCGTCGGCGCTCGGCGGCGATCTGCTCGCCGGCGCCGTCGGCGGGCTGCAATCGCTCTTCTCCGCCAACAAGGACACCAAGGACCGCGACCTCACGATCGACACCGCGAACGCCGCGAATCTGGTCCTCGATTTCCGCCAGGTGACCGACGAGCTGAGTTTCACCTTCGCGGAAGAAGACGGTGTCCTCAGCCTGGTGGTGGTGAAGACCGCAGGCCTGTCGATTCCGCTGCTCGGCAAGGACCTGGTCGACGACGGCGACGTCGAATATAACAAGATCACGTTCACCAAGATCGACGCCAACACCACCATCTACGGCGGGCGCGAGGCGAACACCTTCACCATCGAAGGCGACGCGCAGTTCGACGGCACGATCGTCGGTGGTCAGGGCTTCCGCAGCTGGGTGGCCGACTTTGCCGACACCAGCGGATTCGGACCAGAGGTGACCGGCGACCAGAACTTCGCGCAGAAGGGCGTGCAGTGGCTCACCTGGCTGGTCGACAAGCTCGACAGCCTCAATTCACTGGCCGGCGGCGACCTGCCAGAGCTGTTCGTGTCCAACAGCGTCGACCTGAGCGGAGCGTTCCGGATACCCACGCTGACGCTCGAGGGTGACGGCCTTTTCGAGAAGGCCAGCAGTGCGCTCGATGGCCTGGCCACCTACGTCGATCTGGCTGGCGGCTCGTCGGCCGAGCTGATCCAGCGTGGTGCGTCGGGCAGCGACTTCTCGAGGCAGTTCCTGACGCTCGATCCGTCGGTGACGACCTTCAAGCTGGCCTACGGCAACGCCGAGACCGCGCCGATTACCCGCGCAGGTGCCGATGCGGCAAGCATCAACGCCGCGCTTGCCGCTGCAACCTCCCGCATCGACTCGATGGCGTCGCCGATCCGGTTTGCCGTCGGCACGGGCTCGGGCACCTACGCCGACCCGTGGCAGTTGACGCCGGTGTCGGGCTTCGCCCCGGAGAAGGCACTTCAGGTCGAGGCGCTCAACGGCACTGACGCCGTCGTCAAGTTCGGCGCACTTTGGGCTGCAGGCCGGCCGTCGGCTGAAATCCAGACGCTGGTGCTGGACGATGTCGCTGCCGCTGGCAGCCTCGAGATCACGCTCGATGGCCAGACGGTGGTCTGGAACAAGGCGGCCGGGCAGTTCGCGATCGCCGACTTCGAAGCCGCGAACGGCAGCGGCGCAACGCGCCTCATCAAGGTCGCCGCCCTGACTGGCGAGGGCACCACGGCCAAGCCGTGGAAATTCAGCTTCGACGCCACAGTCGGTGACGTGCCGGCGATGGCGGTGATCGTGAAGACGGCGCCTGCGGGCAGCGTCATCGCCGATGCGGCGCATGTCGTCATCCAGCAGAACGGCCAGCCATCGCGCGGCGAGATCCAGACCCTGACCTCGCCCGGCTTCGAGTTCACGCTGGGCTTTGACGGCCAGACGACGGCTGCGCTGGCGCCCGACGCGTCGCCACAGGAAATCGCCGAGGCCCTGCGTGCGCTCGGTTCGATCCCGGAGGCAGAAAAGGCGCAACTGCGGGTCACCGGCAACGGCACCGCCATCTCGCCGTGGGTCATCCGTTTCGGTGACCTCGGCAACCGCGCCCTGGTGACGGTGGCCCCGGCCTGGGTGTCCGTCGTCGAAGCGGGCGATGCCTCGAACGCCCACACCAGCAAGCTGACGCTGAACCTGGACGCCGCCACCAGCGGCACGTTCAGGATCACCTACGACGGCGCGGAGGTCGGCGCCGTGATCGGCTACCGCCCCACGGCCGAGGCCGTCAAGACGGCCGTCAGCCTGATCACGGGTCTCGCCCCCGCCGACGTGACCGTGCAGCCGCTCGAAGGCGAGGCGACGGGCACGGGCACCAGCGACCGCTTCTCGATCATCGTCAAGAAGGCGGCCTTCGACGCGTCGAAGCTGGCGATCAAGACTGACCTTGGCTCCGCTCCGCTGGTCCAGGCTCAGGTGCCCGTCGCCGTGGAGTTGCTGGCCGGCAGTGACTACGTCACCGGCAACCCGGGCACGCCCACCACCATCCAGCAGCTGCGTTCCGCCACGGCCAGCGGCACCTTCCAGGTCACCTACGGCAACCGCACCAGCGATGGCATCGCGTTCGATGCCGATGGCGCCGCGCTCAAGGCGGCGCTGATCCCGATCATCGGGCACTCGCTGTTCACCGTGGCCGACCCGGTCGTCAGCGGCTCGGTGCGCTCGTGGATCATCAGCTTCGACGGCGATGCCGGCGACGTGCCGGCGCTCAAGCTCGCCGACCCGGTGCAGAAGATCCCGGGCTTCGCCAACATCAGCGGCATCGGTGCGGTGACCTACGGCGCCGGCCTCAACGTGATGGTCGGCTCCGACATGAGCTGGGCCACCGCGGCCTCCAGCTTCTCGAGCCTGATGTCTGGCCAAGGCGGCTTCTCCGGGTTCCTCAACGATTTCCTCGATGCAGGGGTCAGCGCCGGGGCCGACACCTTCACCGTCGGCGGCAACGTCCTCGCGCAGCTTAAGGACCTGCTGGCGGAGAAGCTGGTGCCTGGCGCCGTCAGCGAGACCATCGAGAACTCCTTCATCCTCTCCAAGCTCACCGAAGGGCTGCTCGGCCCGTGGTTCGACGGCACGGTGGCGCCGGGCGCCAGCGTGCTGGTCGGCAAGAGCGGGGCCGACACCTATCAGTTCGAGGGCATCTGGGGTGCGGCCGCGGTACTCGAACTGCCGGACGCCGAAGTGTTCGGCTATGCGATGCCCGAGGGCTTCGACACGCTGGACTTCAGCGCTGTCGAGTCGGACATGACCATCGACGTGTACCGCGTCGCCTTGTCGGACATCCCGGGCATCGATCAGCTGCTGTCATACCTGCCGGGCCTGGTGGGGCTGCCCGACATGCCGATGGTCGACGTCGCCGCGAACATCGTCATCGCTCGCGACAGCGCCATTTCCGATCTGCTTTCCGGGTTCACGCTCGGCGCCGTCGACGCGGGGGACATCTTCGGTGGCGAGGCGGGCAACATCACGCTCGCCTTCGACATCGAGAACCTGGTCCTCGGCGAGGGCAAGACGACCATCCGCTTCCACGGCGACGCCACGATCCAGGGCACCGTCACCGCCAACGACGACGGGTCGACCTTCCTCGAGTACGTCGACCATCCCGGGGCGCTGAACGTCGACGCCGAGGGCGGCATCGACCTCAGCTTGATCCCCGAGATCGAGCTCACGCCGGAGTTCACGATCGGCGACGTCACCATCAACGCCATCACCTACGAAGGCGTGAGCTACAGCTACGGACGAGCCACCGGGATCGAAGGCAACCGGCTGATGGGCATCACGCAGCTGTTCGAGTTCCTGCAGGACGTCGGCATAGACCTGTCGAGCATCAGCACTTTCCTGCCCTCGGAAAACTCGATCAACGGCATCACCGGCGTGAACCTGCCCGACGCCGACATGATCGTCGACGAGGACGAGGGCCGTGGCGACCGCAGCGGCAGCGCGTGGCACACGCGCCTGGCCGCGATGGCGACGGTCACGACCGATCACCTCGACACCCGCTTCAGCGTCGTCAAGCCGGTCGGCGCCGGACTCTGGCAGCTGCTCTACGGCGACGAGCTGGCGACCGCTGTCCTGAGCGACCTCACGACGACGCAGGAGTTCGCTGACGCCCTCAACCAGATGCCCGACGGGCCGGGCGACTTCGTCGTCAGCGGCAGCGGCACGGTGGGCGATCCGTGGCTGGTGGAACGTGCGGCGCAGTTCAGCGTCGGCGCTGCCGGAGGCACAGGCGCGGCGATCACCGTGCTCGACGCCAGCCTCGGCCAGTATCGGCTTTCCTTCGCCCAGAACGGCAGCGAGACGCTGAGCCTGGGCGGCTCGAGCGTCGTCCCTATCGTGGCGGTACAGACGCAAAGTGCGGTGCAAACCGCGTTTTCGACGCTGACGGGGCTGGTTGCCACCGCGGCTGCCGATGGCATCAACGCCTGGGTGATCACGCTGACGCTGCCGGCAGCGCTCGTCAGCGACAGTTCCGCGACCCTGACCGAAACCACCGGCACGCCGCAGCAGCGCTACCGCGAATTCACGCTCACCAGGCCGGCCGCGGCGGCAACGGCGACGCTGACCTACGACGGCGACAGCGGCAACACGCTGGCGGTGACCGACGCCACGACGGCGAGCGAGATCCAGAGCTGGCTCGCGGCGCGGGTGCCGCTGCTGGCCTTCGAGGTCGGCGACAACGACGACGGCAGTGCCTGGACGATCGTCGTCAAGCGTGTCGCCACCGAGACGGCGAGCGCCAATGTCGCGATCGCGGCCGAGGACCTCGACACGCACTTCAGTCTGGTCGTCGCGGGTGCCTCCACCGGCGTCTACCAGCTGCTCTACGGGGGCGCGAGCACGGCGCCGATCGCTTCGGGTGCCTCGGCCGAGCAGCTGCAGGACGCGCTGAACGCGATGCCCGACGGACCACAGGACTTTGTCGTCGGTGGCAGCGGCACCGTCTCCGATCCGTTCACCATCGAGCGCGCCTACGAGTTGCGCATCGGCGACGCCTTCGCAACGGATGCCGTGCTGGCCCTGGCCGACGCGGCTGCGGGCGCGTACACCCTGAGCTACGCCAACGCCGGCGATGTGACGCTGACGCTGGGGGACGCCGACGAGATCGACGTCGACGTGACGTCGGCGACTGAAGTCGAGACGGCACTCGAGCGCCTGACCGGCCTTGACGCCACGGTGACGGCAGGCGCAGCGCCCATGTCCTGGCAGATCGTGCTGAACGTGCCAGCAGCCCTGGTCAGCGACAGCAACGCGACGCTGACCGAGACCGCCGGCGCGCCTGAGCAGCGCTACCGCGAATTCTCGCTGACCAAGCCGGCAGCGGCCACGACGGCGACGCTGACCTACGCCGGCGATAGCGGCAACACGCTGGACGTGACCGACGCCACCACCGCGAGCGACATCCGGATCTGGCTCGAGGCGCGCGCGCCGCAACTGTCCTTTGCCGTGACCGACGACGGCGGTTCGTGGACCATCGTCGTCAAGCGGGCCGCGACAGAGGCCCTCCAGGCCCGGATCGGCGGCGTGGACCTCACCGGTCTGCCCGAGATCGAGAAGACATCGGGCGGCGCGAAGCTGGAGGCGCAGGACTGGGCGAACAGCCTGTATTCGCTCGACAAGGCCAGCGCATCGACGATGGGCGTGACCTTCAACGATGCGACGGCGAGCATCGACCTGACGGACGCCAGCACCGTCGCGGCCGGCCTGTCGGCGCTCACGAAGATGGTCGTCACGGTCGAGAGCGGCGACGGCTCCGCAGCGACGCCGTGGCAGATCCGGCTCGCGCCCCAGGCGTTGACCGCCACCGGCGTCACGCTGGTGGCCGGCGAGTCGAGCTACCGGCACCGCGTCTACACCTTCGAGACACCCGCAAGTGGCAGCTTTTCGCTGCACTTCGACGGCCGCAGCAAGACCGGAAGCACGCTAGACCAGGCCTGGCTCGATGCCAACCTGGAGACGCTGTTCGGCCCGGACCATGCCTTCGCGGCGTCCGGCACCGGAAGCGCGCAGGACCCGTGGCGGATCGAGGTCAGCCCGCTGGCGTGGACCGGCATCACGGCGGGTCTGTATGTCGTCCAGCGGCCGACGCAGAACGCGCCCGACAAGTTGAACGGCCTGTCGGCGATGGGCCTCGGCGCCGGCGACCAGCTGATCTTCGGCAGCGGCGGCGAAGAGGACGACGACGCGTTCACCGTCGTGGCCGGCGAGAAGCTGCAGCGCAGCATGATCGTCGGCGCGGCAGACGAGCCCATCACGCTCGAACTGGACGATTCGCTCGGCGACCCCTCGCTGCGCAACTACGGCGGCGTCAGCGTGCTGTGGACCGATGCCACGCATTACCTGATCGCGCTGCACACCGAGGCCGCCGAGGAGGACGGGCTCGAGTTCGACCTGCTCAGCGACTGGACCTCGTCGGGCTTCGCACTCGGTCAGCAGGCGCTGGCGAAGAAGCTCGGCAGCCTCGAGGCCAGCGCGGCGGGCACCGGCACCGATCAGCTGGCGGCCGGCGATGCCGCCGCGGCGCTGGCGGCGGCCAAGCAGTTGTGGATCGCCGCCGGCGTGGCCGCGCCCGAGCTGGACGGCATCGGCGCGCCCGTGATCTCGGACCTGCCGGGCAACGAGCTCGCGTCCTACGACGTCGCGACCCGCCAGATCCACCTCGACAGCAGCGCGGCAGGCTGGGGCTGGCATACCGACAGCGTCGTCGCGAATGCGGTCGATGCCGGCAAGATCGACCTGTTGACCGCGATGGTCCACGAGATCGGCCACGCGCTGGGGCTTGCGCACACCCCGGGCGAGGGGGTGATGACATCGCGCCTCGACCCGGGCGAGCGCGATGTGGCCGACCTGGCGAACCAGCTCAGCGCGCAGTCCGGCAGCGAGGTCGACAAGCTGCTCGATGGCCTGGAGGCCATGAAGGGCTGGTCCGGAAACCTGGCGCAGAACGTGCTGGACGAGGTGCTCAAGGTGGACCTGCCGTTCGGCACGGTGGACCTCGGCTTCCTGCTGCCCAACGGCATCGTGCCGGACACCACGCTGTTTGCCAACAAGGTCGACGAGCTCAAGCTCGCCGTCGGCACCTACCTGGGCAGCACGCGCTCGCCCACCGTCGACGGCCTGCTCGATGCGCTGGAGGTCTCGCTGAGTGGCCTGGGCATCACGGTCGATCGCACCGGCACCGGGCTGCAGGAGTTCGCCGTCCAGATCGACGTGGCCGAGATCAGCACGAACGTGGCGCTCAGCTTCGACGGCTGGAGCTTCGACGACCTGGGCTTCGGCGACCTGCCGTTCGACCTGGGCATTTCGGTGGACAGTGTCTACAGCCTGCCGATCGACGCCGGGATCAGGCTGAACTTCGACTTCGGCCTGGACGACTTCGGCAACTTCTTCGTGTCCGACCCCACCGTGCGCGCCGACATCTCGATCGGTGACGACGCGTTCAACGTCGCCGTGGACGAGGTGCAGGGCGAGAAGTCGCTCGCCTGGGATGCGGGCACCGGCGAGGTGTACGTCGACGGCAACGCGGCCCCGTTCCTCGCGGTGGGCGACACCGTCTCGCTGATGGACAGCGATGGCGGCTTCACGTCCTTCGAGATCGCCTGGGTCGGTGCGTTCGATGCGCAGACCGGGCGCACCCGGCTCATGCTGGTCAATCCTGGGACGACCGCAGCTGCGGTTTTCGACACCGAGGGCACTTTTGCCGCGTCCCTGCGCAAGAGTTTCGACATCGACCTGAACGTCGGCATCTTCGGCGTTTCGGTCGACGACGGCTTCATCGATTTCGATGCCAGCCTGGAGGTCGGTCTCGCGGGCAAGCTCAACACCGCGGCGCTGCAAGGCAACGCCGGTGCCGATTGCATCGACGCCAGGCTCGATGGCGACTTCGAATACGCGGTCTATCTGCCGGTGACCCTCGGCGGGGTCCTCGAAGGCCTCAACGACAACGCCGCCTACATTACCGCGTTCTCGCATGAACTGCCCAGGGACGCGGGCTTCAAGGAACTCGTCTACTCGATCCCGCAGACCCTTCGCGTCAGCGGTCTCTCCGAGCTGCTCGAGATGCGCGGCATTTCGCTGGACATGATCCTGGCCGCGCTGGAGTCCGGCCTGGACAATCTCGTCGGCGTCGACGAGCAGGTCTACGGCATCGTCAACGGCGTCAATCTGGATGTCTACCGGTCGCAATGGACGACGACGCCGACGACGCTCGCCACCGGCACCTACAGCGCCGTACTGACGGGTGAAGGCCTGCCGCAGACGCAGGTCGTCCCGACCGGCAACCTGAGCGAGGCCAGGCTGTTCAAGTGGACCGACGGCACTGCCGAGGTCTGGGGCGTCGAGTCCGGTTCCCAGGGGGCCGAGCAGGTCCAGGTCTACGCCGAGCGCTGGGTCCTCACCGACACCGTCAGCCCCGGCGACTTCGTGCCCGAGGCGCGTTCGACGGATCCGACGGATAAGGTCGTCACCCTGGCAGATGACACGACGACAACGCTGACCACCTACCGGCTGCGCACGGGTTCGCTTTACGACGACTTGCCGCTGGTCGGCGTCAGCGTGGCCGATGCCCTCGGCAGCGAGTCGGTCAGCATCGCCGCCCAGCTCAAGAACATCATCAGCACGGTCCGGGCCTCGGCAACCAACATCAACGAGCTCGAAGCGCAGCTCAATACCGAGCTGCGCTTGCTGTTCAGCCTCGGCGCGGACGTCGATCTGATCAGTCTTGCCTACCGCGACTCGGCGTTCGAGTTCGACTTCAATGTCGAGTTCGCCGTGGCGCGAGACTACGACCTCGACCTCGATATCGCCGACCTGGGTCTCGATCAGTGGCTCGGGTTCAATCCCGGCGACCTGCTGGCGATCGAGGCCGACGCCAAGCTCAACCTGGAGGCGTCGGCGAGCATCGACTTCGGCTTCGGCTTCGACCTCAGCGACATCCTTGCCCCGGCGTACTACATCGCCGCGAGCAGCGGCATCACCGCCAGCGCCACGGCGAGTGCCCCCTCCATCAATTTCGAGCTTGGTTTCGACGTCCTCGGGACGACGCTCGGGCTGCTCGCGAAGGACGGTTCGGCGAGCATCGATCTGGGCGCGGCGATCAACTTCGCCGAGCCCGGCGCCGATCCGGACGGCGACGGCCGGCTGACGATCGGCCAGCTCGGCAATGCCTTCCAGGCCAGGGTGTTCGGTGCCGCGGTGCTCGACCTGCCGCTCTACTTCCCGATCGAGGCCCTGCCGCTGGGTGGGACGACGGACGACCGCGACAACGACGGCGTGGCCGACAACGTGCTGCATGCCGACGCCGGCTTTGAACTCGACATCCTGACCTTCAGTCTCGATACCGACTACAGCGTCCAGCTGCCGGACTTCCAGCTCGACTTCAACGCCGCCTCCTTGCTGCTCGGGCTGCTGAACGACCCCGCCAACCTTCTGTCGGGGCTCGAGGGCTTCTTCAGCGGGATCAACGAGGTCGCCGATGGCATCGACTACATCGAGCTGCCGCTGATCGGCGGTGAACCCTTCGACGCCCTGGCCAACGAATTGCGGAGCATCGAGGTTTCCGTGCTGGGCCACAAGGTCGCCGATACCTACAGCGATGGGCTGGGCCAGTGGTTGCAGGCACAAGCCGCCGCGGGCAACAGCGTCTCCGAGGCCGTGCTCAACGAGGTTCGCCAGGCCCTGTTCGACGGGCTCAGCCCCATCAATAGCGACCTGTTCGCGGCCGTCGTTCCCGTGTACGACGAGTTCGGCGCGCTGCAGTACGACGCCAGCGGCAAGCTCGTTACCAAGAAGCTTTTCGACGCGCATGCCGATGGCCGGCTGGCCAGTGCCGACGACATCGAACTGACGCTTTCGCCCGCAGGTGAGCTGACCTTCAACATCAAGTTCGGCGGCGCCCTGGTCGGCGACCGGCAGGGCGACGGCAGCATCACGCCGGTCGGCATAGACATCGATTTCAGCGCCGGCATTCCGGGCATCAGCCTCGAGGTCGAGGCCGAGATCCTGACCACCATCGACTACCTGATGGGCATCGGGCTGGGTATTTCCGCCGCCGACGGGGTGTTCCTCGACACCAGCGGCATCAACACCGACGGCGAGGAGATCGCACTCGATATCGTCGCCGAACTGGCCACCGGCTCGACAGCCGGCGGCACGCTCGGTTTCCTGCAGATGGACTTCGAAGTGATGGGCCCGACGGCCTTGCACGGTCACTTCGGTCTGGACATCGCCGACACGGACGACGGGCGGCTGACGCTGGGCGAAGCGCCGACGCTGGCGCTCAATGCCTCGGCCGTCGCCGAGGCCCGCATCTTCGCTGAAGTGGCCACCGCCGCCGGCGGCCTGCTGCCCAGCGTCGAGACCACCATCCAGTACAACCAGGTGCTGGGCGACGTCAGCTTCTCCAGCGACGGCGGCGCACGCTTCGACAGCGGCTCGCCCGAGGTCACGCTCGAGGACGTCACGCTCAACGTCGGCAGCGTCTTCGACAGCTTCCTCGGCGATACGCTGAGCACGATCAACGACATCGTCAAGCCGTTCACGCCGGTGGTGGACATCCTGACGACCGAGATCGACCTGGGCATCACCAAGTTCCAGATGATCGACCTGGCCTACCTCAAGCTGCCGGCGGCGACCGTCGACACGGCCAAGAAGGTGCTGGCGGTGATGGACAGCACGATCGACTTCCTCGACAAGATCGAGGGCATGTCGCAGGCCGGGGCCATCAACTTCGGCACCTTCAACCTCACCGAAGCCTCGATCGAGGACCCGGATGCGCCGACCTCTGGAGAGGATGTCGCGGGTGCGACGCGGGACGATTCCGGCCTCTCCGCCGCCGAGAAGAAGACCCTGGCCGGACCCGACCAGAAAGGCCAGGACACGCGCACGAACACCGCCACGACGGAAGGCAAGCGCCCCCTGCCGAGCCAGAAGCGCTTCAGCATTCCGGTGCTCGAAGACCCGGCGTCGCTGCTCGACTTCATCCTCGACCGCGGCGCGGTGGACCTCTTCTACTACGACCTGCCGGACCTGAACCTGCTGTTCGAGTACCAGAAAACCTATCCGATCTTCCCGGGCCTGAACGCGGGCTTCTTCGGCGAGATCGCTGCGTCCACCAACTTCGACTTCGGCTTCGACACCCGGGGCCTGAGCCAATGGAAGGCGGTGGACTTCGATCCCGCGCAGAGCTTCCTGATCTTCAATGGCTTCTACCTCGACGATCATGGACAGGAGAACACGCCGGAAGACGAGGCCGAGATCACGCTGCGCGCCGCGGTGGGCGCGGTGGCCAGCCTGGGTATCGGCGGTCTGGTCGAGGCCGGCGTCACGGGCGGGATCGAGGCGCTGATCGAATTCGACCTGAACGACAAGCTCACCGAGTTTCTGTCGCAGGACGTGGTCGTCGGGGACGGCAAACTGTACGGTAACGAGCTGCTCTCGCGCATCAGCCATGGCCCGGAGTGCGTGTTCGACATGCACGGCCAGCTGAGCGTCTTCCTCGAGGCCTTCTTCTGGGTCGGCATCGACCTCGGTTTCAGCGAGATCACGATCTTCGAGGCCAGCGAGCGCTTCGTCGACGAGATCATCGCCGAGTTCGATTTCGAGTGCACGATCGACAGCCCGAACAGCATCGCCAGTCTCGACGGCAAGCTGTGGACCGAGGACTACATCACGAGCCCGGGCGCTGGCGTGCTGACGCTCGACTACGTCGGCGGCGAGAGCAACATCCCGCAGAACTACACCGTCGAGGTGACGACCGCCAGCGCCAGCCTGTCGCTGCAGACCGCCGCCGACCGGGGCTGGATCGACCTCGAGGCCTATACATCGGGCGAACTGACCGCGCTCAGCGCCCAACTTGTCGCACTGCGTAGCGGCCCACATGCGGACCAGGAACTCATCGTCGTCACCACTGGCGCCAAGGCCGAGTTCTTCCTGGCCTCCTCGGTCTCGAAGGTGCTGGCCCGCGGCAGTGGCTTCAGCGACCAGTTCGTCCTCAAGGGGCTGAACGGCCGTGTGGACCACATCGACATCGAGTCCGGCGGCAGCGGTGACCTGATCGAAATGACGGTCGATGCGAGCAACACGACCAAGCTGCTTTCGCTGATCGTCGACGGTGGCGCTGGCGACGACTACATCCGTGTCGACCCCGGCTTGCTCGGCGTCGGCACCGAGGTGGCAGGGGCCTACACGTACACCGTCCGTGGCGGCGCCGGGGTCGACCGCGTCAAGCTCCTGCGATCCGCCGACGACGATCCAGGCACGTCCGGCGTGTCGTTCAACTACGCCGGCGTGCTGCTCGACGGCGGCGCCGATGACGACGTGATCATCGGCAACAACGGCGGCGAGACGGTCGTCGGCGGCGACGGCGACGACGTGATCCTGACCTACGGCGGCGCTGACACGGTGTACGGCGACGACGTCGCCGGCGTTGCCGCCGGCGACGGCGCCGACTTCATCGCCACCGGCGATGGCGCCGACACGGTATGGGCCGGCGGTGGCGACGACAAGGTCTTCGCCGGAGACGACGGCGACACCGTGCACGGCGGTGGCGGCGACGACAGCCTCATGGGCGAGGGCGGCGTCGACTTCTTGTATGGGGACGCCGGCGACGACCTGCTCGTCGGCGGTCTCGGCGACGACGAACTGTTTGGCGGCGCCAACGACGACACCGTCACCTGGGAGATCGGTGACGGCGCCGACCGCTTTGACGGCGGCACGGGCAGCGACCAGATCTCGATGGCGGGCTACGTCCTGGATCAGCCGGCCTTCTACGACGATCCGGCCAACTACGTGCTCGACGACGGTCTTGTCGATGTCATCGACGTCAAGGCCAACACCACGGTCGACAGCGGCGGCACCTTGAAGAGCGTACTCGTCGACTGGACCCACGGCGCGACGGCCTTGGTGACGCTCAACCTGGGCGCGGTCGAGACGCTCAAGCTCGACGCCGGCCTCGGCGCGGACGAGATCCTGGTGCGGGCGCTGGATACGACGGCGGTCGACAACGTGCGGCTCGCGGCCGGTCAGGGCCGCACGATCGTCCCCCGCTACGAGGTGGCGCGCGGCCCGGACGGCGGCGCGATCGGCCAGGACGTGACCATTGTCGGCAGTGCGGGCGATCAGTTCAAGCTCCAGCTCGGCGCCTATGGCGCGGCCTCCGCGCCGATCACCCTGGTCGACAATGGCAGCGGCCAGATCGACCATGCGGCCACGGCGCAGGCCATGCAAAGCGAGTTGCGCAGGCTGCTCGGCAGCAACGCGGTCAGCGTCGCCGTCGACGTGACCGAGACCCCGTACACCTTCGACCTCGCCCTGGGTGGCGGCGCTCCGGTTACGTTCAGCTCCGGCGACACGCTGACCGAGTGGCAGCAGGCGCTCGCCGGCGTGGCCGGTATCGGCGATGTACGTGCGATCGAGGGCTTCGGCCTGGAGGATGCGCCCTGGGTGTTCGAGTACACCAGCGCCGGTGCGACGCCGCTGTCAGCGGCATTCATCTCTGGCGATTCGGATGTGAATTTCGTGGACCTGGCCGACCAAGGCCGGAGCTCCGTCTTCCAGAAGGTCGTGAGCACCACGTACACGACCGAGCTTCATCTCAACGGACACAGCGGCACCGACTTCCCGCTGACGTTTGGCGGGCAGCCGATCGGCGAGGGTCAGTCGCCTGTCATCGACGTGGCGACCGCGCCGGTGCGGATCCAGCAGGCCCTGCAGCGACTGGAGTCGATCGCGTCGGTCGCCGAGGTCACGGGTTCGGGCACGCAGAACGACCCGTGGGTGATCACCTACAGCAGCACGGGTGCGACCCTGGCCGATGTCCTCGGCTCGTCGGATAGCGGTGTCGTCGTCGGCACCACGGCCGTGGTGTCGACCACCTATCGCCAGGAGATGTGGCACGCCGGCGAGGCCAACAGCCGCGTGTACGGCAGTACCTACCACGTGCAGGGGCTGGTCGGCTCGGCCGATGACCTGCGCCTGGTCGACACCGGCCTGAGTGCCGACGCGGTGGCCCTGCAGGAGCTGGTCATCGCCGGCACCGCGGGGCAACACTTCACGCTCAGGCTCGCCAATTCAAGCCAGGCGTCGGGACAGATCGAGCTGGTCTCGGACGGTGCCGGCGGGGTGGACGGTAACGGCACCGCGCAGAACATGCAGGCGCAGCTGAACACACTGTTGGCCATTTTGTACCCCGACGGCAATGGCGGGGTTCAACAAGCCGTTCAGCTGTTCGAGGTCAACTACGACGCGGCCGCCAATGTCTACAAGGTATCGGGCCTCGAGGCTTTGCAGCTCGCCACCGGGGACGCCGGTGTCAGCGTGGGCTCCAGCTTCACGCAGGATCTTGAGCTCGGCGGCTCGGAGGGGTTGAACTTCACGCTGAAGTTCGGCGCCAACGGCTGGACCACCGGCAATATCACGATCGGGGCCAGTAAAGCGCTTACCGCCTCCGCCATCCAGACGGCGCTGTCAGGCTTCGGTTCGCTGAACGTCACCGCCGGCACGACGCCCGGCGCGACGCCCGGCAGCTACCGCGTGTCGGGCTTCACCGCCGCACAGGAGGCGCTGCAACTGGGTGCTGCGCAGGCGCTGGTCGGCGCGGTGTCGACGACCTCGCAGAACCTCATCCTCGGCTACACGCCGGACGGCAGCACGGAAGACGGGCCCGTGATCCGTCTGCGCGCCGGCGCCGGCGGCGCACCGTCCGACGAGATCCAGGTGGCGATCGAAAAGGCGGCCGAGATGGACGCCGGTGCAATGGGCGGCGCGGCGGGGGACGTCAACAAGACCCTCACCCTGTCTGGTTTGGAGAACATCCAGGCCAACGCCGTCTGGCAGATCGTCGACGCCGCTGGTGAGACCATCGTCAGCTACACGATCGTGAACCCGGCGAGCGCGACCCTCGCGACGATCGCCAGCGCGCTGGCGCAGCAGCTCAACGAGCGCGCCGATTTCACGGCCAGCGCCAGTGGCGCCGTGATCACGCTGCAGGACAACCGCGAGACCGCTGCCGCGATCGACGCCAGCGTGCTGGCCGACCGCGTCGACACCGACGCCACGGCTGAGGCCATCGCCACCGCGCTGCGCGCCCTGCTGGGCACCGCTTCGCTGGGCGTGAGCTTCGATACCGGCAACGGATGGTACGTGGTGACCAACCTCGGTGCCTCGGTGGCCGCCCTGGAGCTCGACAGCAGCAGCGTCGCTGGCCTGACGGCCGCCTCGGACGCGACCTCGATCACGCGGCTGCTCACGATCAGTGGCCAGACCGGGCAGCAGTTCCGGCTGCGCTTTGGCGCAGGCGACGAGGCGTCGGCGCTCATCACGCTCGACGGCAGTACCGCCACGACGGCGAATCGCATCCAGACCGCGCTGAGGAGCCTGGCCGGGGTGAACACCCTGACCGTCGCCTACAGCGGTGGCGCCTACCGCGTTACCGGCCTGGCCGCCCCGTCGGGCATGCTGCGGCTGGACACGGCCGGCCTGAGCGGCAACGTGGCCTCGTCGGTGACCTCGGGGCTCGGCCTCGACGAGTTCAAGGTCTTCGACGCCGGCCCCGACAACGCGCGGGACACGATCGAGATCCAGGGTAGTAGCGGGGCTGACCACTACCGCGTCAGCACGATCCAGGCCATCGGCGTCGACGGCACGGCGCAGACCTCGTTGCGCTACGAGCAGCTCAACGGCCAGATCAGCCAGACCGGACAGGCGCTGAGCCACGTCGTCGTCGACGTTTTCGACCTGCAGCCGGACGTAGTGACGGGCAATGTCGTCACGCGCGAAGGCGACTACGTGCGCGTGAACAGCTTCGCCGGCAACGACCACATCGACGCCACCGGCGTGACTCGTGCGGTGGTCAGCCATCTGTACCTGGACGGCGGCGCCGATGATGACCGCATCATCGGCACGAACCTGGCGGCCGTGCACGACGTGATCATCGGTGGCACCGGTTCGGACCGCGTCACCGGCGGCGCCGGCGTGGACCTGTTCTTCGAGGTCAATGATGTTGGCAGCGATCCCAACGAGGTGGGTGAGGTCGACACCCTGATCGAATCCCGGGATGCGGACTTCTGGCTCTCGGACACCGGGTTGCGCATCGACGACACGGTGCTGTACGGCCAGTCCGGCTTCGGCGACGAGGTCGAGACCTTCACCGACATCTTCGAGGATGTCGAGCTGTACGGCTTCGAGGGGGCCAACCGCTTCGTGATCTCCGGCTGGTCGGAGAGCGGCCTGCTCGACGGCTACAAGGGTGGCGACACCTACGAGCTGGAGCTGTCCTTGCCGAATTCCATCGTCGGCCGGCAGTTCTTCGACATCCGTGACACCGGGGCCAGCGGCATCGACGCGCTGATCTACAAGGGCAGTGAAAACGTTGTCGTAAATGGCGTGGTCACTGAGCGCGGCGACGACACGATCCAGTTCGACACCGTCTATTCCCCCGGCCAGGACGAGGACCAGGCGTTTACGGCCAGCCGCTGGCTCGAGTACGGCAACCATGGCGACGGCCTGATCGTCGGCCACGGCAACCCGACGATCAGCGGCTACGACGAGCTCGACCCCAACGACGAAGATGCATTGATGCAGGTCAGCGCGTCGTCGCTCAGCGCCGGCGCCGACTTCCAGGTCGTCAACTACGCCAGCGTCGAGCAGGGCACCGTCTTCGGCGGGTCCGGCAACGACAAGTTCATTTCCGACGACATGTCGACCAAGTTCGACGTCTTCGGCGGCGCCGGCGACGACCAGTTCTTCATCGGGTCGGTGCTGGAAACGGAGGATGTGCTCGTCGAAGGACAGATCGTCACCATCGTCAAGCAGATCACCAATGGTGCCGCCTTCAACGGCACCAGCTACTACGGCGGCAGCGACGACGACTACTTCGAGGTCAACCACAACATCGCCGACATCAACCTGTACGGCGACAACGGCGACGACACATTCCTCGTCAAGGCCCTGCTGACGATCAACGAAGACGACGAGCTGGTCGATCTCGAATCCCGGCTCGCCACCGTGGGTGGCAGCTTCGGCAAGGACAGCAACCTTGGCACCGACACCAGCAACGACACGCGCGAGGTCGACGTCGACAGCCTGGTCTACGTGGCCAACGCCAACGTCGCGATCGACGGCGGCGCCGGCTTCGACTCGGTCAGCCTGGTGGGCACCGTGCTGGCCGACACCTTCTACGTCTATGCCGAGAACGGCGTGCAGCGCATCTACGGCGCCGGCGTCAAGCTGCAGAGGCTGCTGAACATCGAGCGCCTGCAACTGCTCGCCGGCGGCGGCGACGACACGATCTACGTCTACGGATCGGACCTGGGCGTCATCGGCGACATGGTCATCAAGGCCGGCTCGGGCAGCGACACGGTCATCTTCGGCGGCCCCGCACTGGACATCACACAGAGCTTCCCGAAGAACTTCGACCAGTTCTACACCAGCGTGGCGGGCTACGACGTCCAGCGCAACCCCCTGGGTCAGTATGTCAGTTCGGGCGAGGTCGACGGCCTGCCCTTCTACCGCGTCCGCACCACCGCCCGCATCGCCCCGTTCACGGTCGAGAACCCGGCCTACACGACGACGATCACGATGCCGGCGTCGTACGACCTCGCGGCGTTCCAGTCGCCGGTGATGATCGAGGGTGGCGAGGGACTGAACGACCAGATCATCTTCAACCTCCAGCACGGCACCAGCCAGCTGCGGCTTAGCGACAAGGAGCTGCTGAAGAAGGACGTCACCTGGGCCGACAGCCTGATCTCGCTGTCCAGCCAGGCGGACGATTTCACCAGGCGGTTGCTGACCCGGCCCGCGCAAGATCCCGCCGGCATCGAGGCCCGAGGTCTACTGACCGATGCGGTCAAGGAGTACGTCCGCTTCACCGATCGCTACTACCAGCCGACCCTGCTGAATGATCTGCTTGGCGCGCAAGCGGCGACGAGCATCATCGTGCCCGCCGGGCTCGCCTACTACAACATCCAGACCACGCTGGTGAATGGCGCGGTCGTCAGCGCACGCTCGCAGCTGATGGACTTCGCCACCACCTTCGGGCTGACCCTGACCTGGAGAGAGGTCGATCATCCGGATCCGAGCCGTGCCTTCACCGGAGAGAAGCTGTACGAACTCACGGGCATATTCAATGGCAATCAAGCGGTGGCCTTCGAGGCCCAGCACACCGAGACCGTGGTGTTTAGCGGCAACAGCCGGACCGTCGTCAAGGACCTGACCGGCCTGACGCTGAAGACGACGGCCAGCATCAATGCCGTCTTCGGCATCGGTGCCGTCACGGGCATCGTCATCGGCCGTACGGATCCCGTTAACACGCTCGCCGGGGAGGGGCAGGATGTCCGCGTGCATTTTGCGGGCATCGAGACCGCGGACCTGAACCTTCGGGAAGCCACCGACAACACGGACACCACGGTCACCCGGCTGACCATCGACAACGATCTCTTCACCGGCCGCCTCACGGTCAATGGCGGCGTCGGTGCCGGTAGCCTGGTCGATCAGATCTTCATCGAGAAGGTGCGGGCGGAGACCGTCGTGCACGCGGGTGGCGGCGACGACGTGATCACCATCGGAAGCCAGGGGCTGGTCGACCAGATCGACGCCCCGCTTTACCTGTTCGGCGGCGACGGCAACGACCAGATCATCGTCAACGACTCGGCTGACACCGGCCGCGACGTCACGATCGACAAGAACCTGCTCGAGCACTCGGTGGGCTTCGAGCAGCTGAGCCGCATCACCAGTGCCCTGGGCCTGCAAGGCATCACCGCCTCGGAGAACCTCGAACTCCAGAACCGGCTGAAGGCAGCCGCCGTGCCCTACGGCGAAGAGGCGATGGAGGTCAACGCCACCGACCTGGAGGCCTACCGCGACTTCGCGGCGCAGGGCCTGCTGGACAACATCAGCGTGGCCATCACCGGCTTGCAGAACGAGTTCGACACGGCGGTCGCAGACACCGTCACGCTGCTGCAGGAGCGCGACCAGGCCCTGCTCGAGAACCAGATCAAGCTGTACCTGCGTGCCCGCTACTACGAAGAGGGACAGCATGGCGGCACCTTCGTCACCGGCAGCTTCATGGGCGACGAGATCCTCGACCTCATGAGCGCGGGCAACGCGGGCATGAAGACCTGGCTGCGGTACGAGGACGAGGACTGGTCCCTCTTCGGTGGTTGGAAGATCGACTGGGACACCAGCAACAGGGTCTCGGGTTATTGGAGCGTCAAGGGTGGCTTGAACGAAATCAAGGAGTTCTTCCAGAACCCGAATGCCAAGTTCAGGGAGTACGGCGAGGCCGGCGTCAGCAGCACCTCGTATGCCAGGTCGTACTTGAATGACATCCAGAATCTGCTCACGGACCGCTCGTTGCTGGATCTTGTGAACGCCGCGTACGCCGCATCCGACAAGCGCCTGAACCTGGGCGGCGGCAAGCTCGACGGCGACGAGAAGATGTGGCTGTACCTGTGGGCCAAGGACGTGACCAACATCGGGCGCGTCAGGCAGCTTGCGGCCCTGTACGACGAGGCGACGGCTGACTACATCGGCTCGTCCGTCATCTACAAGAACCAGTTGTTGGCCCGTGGGGGACTTCTCGACGAAACCAAACTGAACACCCTGTTCGACGAATTCGTCAGAAATCCGACGGTGGTCGATCCGCTGATCGTCGGTGTCGACTTCAACCGGTTGTCGGCGAACGTGACGCCGCAGTCCTCCAAGCTCATCAAATCCGTGGGCGACCCGAGCTTTGCCATCGCGCTGGACCAGAAATATCGCCAGCTCACGCCAGATGTCCAGGCCAAGATCAACGCGCTGCAGAGCACGGCGGCTGGCGGGTTCAAGGCCACCTACACGGCCAAGATCAACGCGCTGAGCACCGCCGTTGCCAATGCCAACACCGTCCTGGGCCGGACACACGCCTCGCAGGAGACCGCCACGACGCTGCAAGCGGTCGTGACCGCCGCGGATGCCCTGAAGACCTTCTTCGACCCGAGAACGCAAAACGCCGTTAACGTTTCGCTTGCGGCCGAAGCCCGCTTCATCAAGGCGCCGGCATACAACCTGTTTGCCACCGCCACCGGCAACGGCAGCATCGACTTGCTGGCCGAAGTGGCCACGCTCAGCACCAAGATCGACGACGCGGACTTCGCCACTGTCGCTGCCACGACCACGACCGGCGGCTACCCGAGCCAGACCGACGCAGCAGCGAAGTTCACCACCCTGGCGGGTGTCTCGAACAGCACCAACTACGGCAAGGTCCGCGTCGCCTATCAAAAGGCGGTCGACCTGGTCGACGATTTCAGTCTGTTCAATGCCCGCTACCTGGGCAACCAGCCGACGACCACCGCCCTGGACAACTCGGTCCTGGCGATGAAGCGCTTCGACCGTGCGGCGAACCGCTTCGACGCCTTCGACACGGCGCTGACCGGAACCTTCAATTTCGATGCCTTCCGGACATCGTTCCTGGCCAGCCAGGCGGCAGTCACGGGCTTCGTCGAGGCGCACCCGGCCTACACCGGCAACATTCTGATCGAGGCGCGCGCAGGCGCCCAGGCCGGCTCGCTGAACCAGGATGGCCAGGACATCGCCCAGCCGGTCGCCGTCAACCGGATCCAGTCGGATCTCTTCGCGGCCGCGCTGGCCGAGGCGAAGGCCCGCAAGACCGCTCTGGAGATCCTGCTCGCGGCCGAGTACCGGCGAACCGACGTCGTTTTCTATTGGTTCACACGCACGCAGCAGTTCAGCTACGCTCAGGACGAGCGCTATCTGCAGGCGAAGGAGGCGGTCGATTTCCTGACCACCAAGTGGCGCGATGCCGACAGATTTTCCGACGACGCCGAGAGGCAACAGCGGCTGTTGAGCAGTCAGCAGGCAGGGTTCGAGGCGACGCGTGACGTCGCGGCCGACAACGTTGACGCACTCCGCGCCCAGTACGAGACGCTGAGAGACCAGATCAACGGCCAGTTCCTGGTGTTGAAGGAACTGAGCCGCTTTGCCATCGACGTACTCAAGGCCTCTCGCCCGGGCCAGTCGGCGGCGGGTTTCGCCGACACGGGCAGCTTGATTTCCGAGCTGATCAGCTTCGATGACCGCTACACGGTCAGCGGCGATCCGCAGAGCCTGCCGGCCGACACCAGCACGTCGACCTTCGTCACCCAGAGCGCACCGGTCGTCGCAGGCGTCCCGTCGGAAGACCAGAGCGCCGGAACAAGGACGATCCGCCTGCTCGGCGGCGCCGGCAACATTCAGACCGGTGCGGTCTGGACGATTCGTGCGGGCAACACCATCCTGGCCAGCCATACCGTCGTCAACCCGACGCAGGAGAGCCTGGCAAGCATCGCGCAGGCCTTGGCGACAGACCTTGGCAGCTATGGGGCCACCGCGAGCTCAGGCGAGATCACGCTGACTTCCGTGGACCCGGTCAACGCATGGGTCGAGAAGGCCACCAGCGCCAACTCGGTCATCCGTGCGGTGGCGCAGACCAGCCATGCCTTCGTGACCAGCGTCACCGGCCTGACGACCGGCGGCATCCACGTCGGCTATGACGACGTCGAGAGTCTGACGGTTCGCCTGGGCAATCAGGCCGACCAGGTGGACGTACTCGGGTCGCTGGCCAGCAACGTCGGCGGCGTGGTCGTGGAGACGCGTGGCGGCGCCGATGTTGTCAACGTCCAACTCATCAGCGGTGCGACGACGGTGACGGCCGGCGGCGGTGCGGACACCATCAACGTCGGCAGCCAGGCGCAAGGCGCCGTCGGCGGTGATGCGAACGACAATCAGCTCGGCACCGTGAACGCCATCGGCGGCCTGCTGACCATCAGCGGCGGCGGTGACGGCGACGTGCTGAATGTGGACGACAGCGGCGACACGCTGGCGAACGCCGGCACGCTCACCAGCGACGCCATCACCGGTCTGGACATGGACACGGTCGGCGGCCGCATTGCCTACGACGGCATCGAGACGGTGAACGTCGGCCTGGGCACGGGTGGTGACAGCTTCAACGTGCTGAGCACCCACGCCAGCGCCGTGACGACCCTGCGCAGCGGGACGGGCACGGAACACAACACGATCAACGTCGGCAGCCTCGCTCCGGCCACGATGGGCAACGTCATCAGCATCGCCGGCAAGCTGGTGGTGTTCGGCGAGGCCACGGAAAATTCCGACACGCTGAACGTGGACGACACCGGCGACACGCTCGGGAACGAGGGCGACCTGACCGATACGACCCTGACCGGCCTGGGAATGGGCGTTTCGGGCATCGAGTACCACACGGTCGAGACGCTCAACATCGGCCTGGGCGCGGGGGGCGACGTCTTCACCGTCTTGAGCACCCATGCCGGCCTGACCCGGCTGCAGGCCAATGACGGCGGCGACGTGATCAACGTGCAGTCGATCAGCGGCGTCACCGACATCGAGGCCGGCCGCGGGTCGGACACGATCTACGTCGGCAGCCACGCGATGGGCACGCTGTCGCCCACGTCGACCGACAACGTCGATGGCCTGGTGGACGGCATCGGTAAGCTGCTGACGATCCTGGGTGACGACGGACAGACCGAAGACGGCAGCAGTGACACGCTGAATGTCGACGACACCGGTGAGGTTGACAACAATTTCGGCATGTTGACGCCGACCACGATCACCGGCCTGGACATGGCCGCCGGCATCGTCTACGGCGGCATCGAGCACCTGGTGATCGGGCTGGGCCGCGGGGCGGATACGTTCACGATCCAGAACACCCATGGCGCGACGGACAGCCGGCGCAAGGACACGACGCTCAACACCGGCGCCGGCGCGGACACGATCGTCATCAACGGTGTGACCGACGACCTGGCCGTAAACGCCGAGGCCGGCAACGACACGATCACGGTCAACGCCACCGGTCTTTACAGCGAATCGACGCTGAGCGGCGACGGCGACGACGACACCTTCAACATCCTCGCCATGGACGGCGATGTCTACGTGCTCGGCGGCGATGGCAGCGATACCGTCAACGTCAGCGACGAGGCGCCTGCGCTGGCGCAGGCAGCACCGCGCACCGAGCCGAAGGGCAGCATCGACAGCATCAATGGCCGGCTCGATATCCTTGGTGGCGCCGTGGACAGTGGTCGCGATGTACTCAATATCGACGATTCGGATTCGCCGGTGCGCAAGGAGGCCACCCTGGGCTTCGACGCCGCCCTATCGCGCTACTTCCTCCAAGGCATGGCCCTGGACAAAGGGCGTATCGACTACGCCGAGTTCGAGGCACTCACGCTGTGGACGAGCGCCTTTGACGACCTCATCGTCATCAATGACACGCACGCGACCGAGACGACGATCTTCTCGGCTGCTGGGCCGGACCGGATCAACGTCAACGATGCCAGCGGGCTCCTGACCGTCAACACCGAAGAGGACAGCGATGTCGTCAACGTGCACGCCACGAGCCTGGGCAGCACGGTGCGCATTAACACCCACGAAGGTAGCGACACGATCAACCTCAGTGACATGGCGCCCACGCTGCCGGCGGACTATCCGGCGGTGCAGCCGCCAGGGGCCGCCAGCAAAGTCGGCGTGATCGATCACATCGACGGCTTCGTCGGCATCGACACCGGTGCCGACGACGACACGATCAACATTGACGACTCGCGCAACACCGCGGCCAAGGCCGGCACGCTGACCTCGACCACGCTGCGCGGGCTGGCAATGCCGGCCGGTGTCGACTACACCGGCGCCGAGGACCTGAACCTCTGGCTGGGCACCGGCGCCGACGTGCTGTTCATCGACAGCACCCACGCCGGCACGACGCAGGTCCATGCCGGCGACGGCAACGCCGTCACGAACGAGCGCGACGACACCATCGCGATCAAGTCCACCGGTGGCGTCACGACCGTGCACGGCCAGGCCGGCAACGACTTCATCGAGGTCAATGTCGACGCGCCGCTGCTGCCGCAGGACGGCAGCTTCACGAGCCTGGACCCGATCACCGACTTTTTCGTGCGCACCCACCTGAACGGCCTGGGCAGCACGCTGAACCTGCACGGTGAGGGCGGCTCGGACCTTGTGACGCTGAACTTCGCCGGGATGGGCGAGGCGCTCGTCAACGTGCACGACAACGGCGCAGCGGATGACGGTGTCGACACGCTGATCATCAACGGCGCCGACACGGTCGCCGGCGTCGCGAACCAGACGGACGACACCTTCCTGCTGCGGCGCGAGATGGTCGCGCTGCTCAACAACCCGGTGGACGGTGCCTTCACCCAGGTCGAGCGCGCCAACTACGACAAGAACATCAACGCGCGCCTGATCGTCAACGGCCTGGGCGGCGACGACAAGTTCGTCGCCGACGACAACAGCGCCATCACCACGCTCGACGGCGGCGACGGCATCGACACCTTCCAGATCGGCCAGGTCTTCGGCACGCGGCGCGATGCCGAGGCATCGGGTCTGGCGACGGGCGACCGCTTCGCGACCACGCCGGTGATCATCGGTGTGATCCGCGATCCGGACCAAAGCCATTGGGTCAACGGGGTGGCGCCGGTCATCTTCGATCCGACGTCCTTCGACCCGGTCACCGGCGAGCTGCCGGATGCCACGCGCGCCGCGATCCTCGCCGCCATCGACTACCAGACCGACAACGACAGCCTGGCGCTCGACGGCGTGGCCTATGTCAGCACGGGCGTCAGCCAGGCGACGACCGTGTTCGGCGGCAAGGGCGACGATATCTTCAACATCTATCACAACACCGGCACGTTGCGGCTGGAGGGCGAGGACGGCAACGACGACTTCGTCGTGCGCGCCTTCGTGACCGTGACGCTGGACGAGGCGTTCCAGCAAGGCGACACCGAGGTGAAGGGCGGCGACGGCGCCGACACGATCAACTACGCGATCAACGCACCGGTAAGCATCGACGGTGGCGCCGGCTTCGACACCGTGGTCGTGCTGGGCACGCCGTTCAATGACCGCTTCGTCGTCAGCAGCAATGGCATCTTCGGGGCCGGGCTGAACGTCACTTTCGACAACGTCGAGCAGGCGGAACTGGACGCGCTGGAAGGCGACGACAGCATCTACGTGCTGGGCACCGGCGCCGGCATCGTCACGACCGTGATCGGCGGCCTGGGCAACGACACCATCGAGGTGATGGGCGACGTGCAGGGCACGATCGTCAGCAACGACCTGCAGGGCCGCTCGGGCCTGATCACGCAGGGCCTGGGCAGCACGAGCGACCTCGGCTACGACGGCGTGGGTGTCGACGGGGTCGCCGTGACGGTGGTTCCGGCGGCGGGAGCGACGCTTTTCGACATCCAGCCGACGGGCGATCCGCTGCGGGTGACCGAGGACGGCACGATCGCGACCTACACGACCTACAGCATCGCACTGGTGCCGGCCTCGCTTAGCCACCCGGTGTACCTCACCGTGTCGGCTGGCGCCATCAGCAGCACGGACCGCAAGCTGCCGGGCGTGGGCGCCGGCGTGCTGCTGCGCGTCAAGGGCAGCAACGGTGGCAGCAACGGCGCGTTCACGAACGCCGTGGTGCTGACCTTCGAGCAAGGCAATCCGAACCAGATGTTCGAGATCGACGTGATGGCCATCGACGACGACGCCGCCGAAGGGCCGCGCGTGGCGCTGATCAGCCACAGCCTGATCAGCGAGGATCCGGCCTACGACGGCGTGGCGGTGGCCGACATGGTCGTCGACGTGGTCGACAACGACCAGCCAGGGCTGGACATCCGTGCGCTCGGCGACAACGGCCAGGCCGACAGCCTGACCGAGGTGCTGGAGGGTGCCAAGGGCTTCGGCGACAGCTACTCGGTGGCGCTGACGTCGGCGCCGGCGGTCGGCGAGACGGTGACGGTGACGCTGGGGACCGATGGACAGGTCATTGCGCTGGCCGCCGTTGGCAATGCGGCGACCCTGACCTTCACGCACAGCGACTGGATGACACCGCAGGTGGTCAACGTTACGGCGGTCGACGATCCTGACCTGGACGGCGTCGAGTTGTCCACCATCACGCACACCGTCTCGGCGGCACGTGCTACCAATGATGGCGGAACCCTGCGCTACGCGGGGCTGGCGGCTGCCGAGCTCGAAGCCACCGTCTACGACGACGAGACCCCGGGCGTGATCGTGCAGGAGAGCGACGGCGGCACCCGCGTGGTCGAGGGGGGCAGCGGCGACAGCTACCGCGTGCGGCTGACGCGAGCGCCCGGGACGACGGACGAGACGCCGGCCACGGTGACGCTGACGCTGCGCACCGACACGTCGACGATGCTCAGCACCGCGGACGGCTTTGCCACGGTCGATGAAGCTGCAGGCGCAGAGTACTTCGAGTACAGCCTCACCTTCACCGATGCCAACTGGAACGGCTGGGTCGATATCGATGTCGCCGCCAACCCGGACTTCGTGGTGCCGGACTCGCTGCGCAACAGCAAGGCGTTCGCACCGCAGGCGCAGAACCTCGACCGCATCCGCGGCCCGCTGATCATCGAAGGCGGCGTCGGTGCGGGCGTGCCGCGCGGCCTGGCCACGGTCGTGCTGCTGCCCGGCGAGATCGACGACGACGCGACCGGCAGCAGCGGCGTGGACACCGACGAATCGGCGGACATCGATGTCCTGAACGTCTTCCACACCGACAACGCCGACTCGGACCAGGGCGACCTGTTCTACCGCACCAAGGACAGTGACGACAACGCGATAGCCAATGCCGGCCTCGCGCTGACCGGCTTCGAGATGGGCGGCGACCGGGTGGTGGACGAAGGCAGTGTCGACGAGCCGAAACTCGTCTACTACGGCGGCGGCATCACCTACAACGGCTTCGAGACCGTCGAGCTGCTGCTCGGCAAGGGCGACGAGACCTTGCGCATCGCCGACACCGGCGACCGTGACGAGAAGAATGACGTTGAGGGCGATTCGCCGACGATCACCGCGATGCACGGCGGTGGCGGCAGCGACAGCTTCATCGTCACCGACCGCGGCCATGGCGCCCTGGTGGTCTATGGCGACACTACCGAGGACGGCCTGCGCTACAGCAACGGCGGGCCGACCAGTGCGATCCACGGCACGCGCTTCAACAACCCGGGTGCCGACACGATCGACGCGTCCGGAATGGCTGCGAAGGGCGACGGCTTCGTCGGCATCGTGGTCTACGGCGGGGCGGGCGACGACGCCATCACCGGCAGCCAGGGCAGTGACCAATTGGCCGGCGGCGCCGGTGGCGACACCATCCGCGGCGAGGCCGGCGAAGACCACATCTACGGTGATGCGTCGTTCAACGTCAGCCTGGCACTGTTCGCGCAGGATCAGCAGAACCCCTTCGGTACCAGCGGCACCGATCTGGCCAACGTGGCCTCGATGTTCGTCGTGCACACTACGCCGACCCCTGGCGCCGATTTCCTCTACGGCGGCAACGACAACGACATCCTGCTCGGCGACCACGGCATCATCACCCTGGCCGAAGGCACGCGCCGGATCGAAACATCGGTGGCACTCATCGAGCGCATCGAGACCACGCGCGAAAGCGACGGCGGCGTCGACACGATCCACGGCGGGTCCGGCAACGACATCATCCTGGGCGGCCATCAGGGCGACGTCATCGGGGACGTCGGCGGCGACAACATCATCCTGGGCGACCACGGCATCATCGACTACGCGATCGATGGCGACCTGACCGACATCGACCTGATCGAGAGCCGCTCGACAAGGGACTACGGTGGCGAGGACCAGATCACCACCGCTGGCGGCGACGACGTCATCATCGGCGGCCGCTTCGGCGACATCATCGTTGCCGGTGACGGCGCGAATCTGGTGATCGGCGACAGCGGCCGTGTGACGGCGGCCATTGAGGATGCGCCGCTGTTCAGCGGCGTCCCGATGACCTTCGGCGTGATCGAGACCATCGAGATCGGCGACGGTGGCGACGACCGCATCAGCGCCGGTGCGAACGCGGTGACCAATCCGGCCGGCTGGGACAACATCGTGCTCGGCGGCTTCGGCTCCGACACCATCGTCATGGGGCTGGGCGCGGACCTGATCCTGGGCGACAACGGCAAGTTCACCTTTACGACCACCGCCAGCGTCACGCGGCTCGCGCGGGCCGAGACGACGGACGACGAGCAGAGCCTGGGCGGGACGGGCGACCTCGACGTCATCCTCACTGGCGGCGGCTCGACGCGCAACATCGTGCTGGCGGGCCTGGGCGCCGACCGCGTGAATGCGCCGACGCGCGTCGGCTTCTCCGATCCGATCGGATCAGCCAGCAGCGGCGACGACATCGTCATCGGCGACAACGGCGTCGTGAACTGGGACACGGCCGGGCTGCTCACCGACTTTGCGTCCACGCTGCCGGCGCAGGGCGGCAGCGACTGGATCGACGTCGGCGACGGCGCCAACATCGTGGTCGGCGGCTTTGGGGCCGACACGGTCACGACCGGCGCGGGCGCGGACATCGTGCTCGGCGACAACGGGGAGGTGACCTACACCGGGGGTACGACGCAGCTGCTGTGGGCGAAGACGACCGACACCGTCAACGCGACCGGCGGCGGCGACACGATCACGGCGGGTGAGGGCGACAACCTGATCCTGGCCGGTGTCGGCATGGACACGGTGACCGCCGGCGGCGGCGCCGACCGGGTGATCGGCGACAACGGCCGGATCGACTGGACCGCGACAGGCGTCTACAAGCGCTTCGAGACGACCAATCGAGCGCTGGGCGCCGACGACGACATCCGGGTGGGTGACGGCGAGAACATCGTGCTCGGCGGGTACGGTGCCGATATCATCGAAACCGGCGGCGACGCCGATCTTATCTTGGGTGACAACGGCTTCTTCCAGTTCACCACGAATGGGTCCGGCGCGGCGGTCCTCACCGAGGCCAGTACCGGCGACCCGGATGGCAACCACGGGGCGGGCGATGTGATCGTCAGCGGTGTTGGCGACACGCGCAACATCGTGCTGGCCGGCCTGGGCGATGACCGGGTGAACCAGCTGGCGCGCGATGGGACTGAACCCGAACAAGCCGTGAGCACGGGCGACGACATCGTGTTCGGCGACAACGGCCGGGTGACGTGGGACGTGCAGGGCCGTATCCAGTTGCTGCTGTCGACCGAGCACGATCTCGGCGGCGACGACCGGATCGATGTCGGCGACGGCGCCAACATCGTGGTCGGCGGCTTTGGGGCCGACACGGTCACGAGCGGCGCGGGCGCGGATATCGTGCTCGGCGACGACGGGCGCCTCGACTATCGGGCGAACGGCGATCTCGACCTGATCGAGAGCCTGTCGACCGACGACCGCGGCGGAAACGACACCGTGGCGACGGGTGCCGGCAACGACATCGTGATCGGCGGGCGCTTCGGCGACATTGTCGATGCGGGTGACGGCCAGAACGTCGTGCTGGGGGACAGCGGCAAGCTCTCTGCAGCGACGGTCAACGTATCCACCAACCCGTGGGCGGCGCAGCGCTTCCCGATCGGCGTGGTCACCTCGATCACCGCGAACGATGACGGTGACCGCGGCGCCGACGACCTGCGGACGGGATCGGGCAACGACCTCGTCATCGCGGGTGGTGGCCGCGACACGGTGCACAGCGGCGCCGGCCACGACCTCGTCTTCGGCGATCAGGGCACCGTCACGGCGGTCGGCGTCGTCATCGACACGCTGGACTTCCCGCTGCTGTCCGGTGGCCCGATCACCTTCGTCTCGATGGACTACAACGATCCGGACGCCGGCGACGATGACCTGATCTACGCCGGTGCCGGCCACGACGTCGTGCTTGGTCAGCAGGGTTCGGACACGATCTACGGCGGCGACGGCGACGACGACCTTATCGGCGGCCACAACGTCGAAGGCGGCCTGGATACCGGCGACCAGATCGACGGCGGGGCAGGCAAGGACGTGATCGCCGGTGACAACGCGTCGATCTATCGGCAGGTGGACACGTCCGACGCCCGCCACCGCAGCCTGATCGGCTCGCAGATCTACGGCACGACCGCGGGGGCTACGATCGGCGGCGTCTTTGACGAGGGCAACGACGGTCTGGCCCTGGTGTCGGGTGACTACCAGCCCGACCCGACGCTCAATCTGCTTGGCGTGTCGAGGCAGCAACGGGTGATCGTGCTGCTCGACCATGTCGAGAACGACCTCCGGGTGGCGAACGACGCTCTGGTCAGCACACCGCTCGATCGCTTCGGTGATGACTACATCGCCGGCGGCGCCGACGATGACCGGATTTTCGGCCAGCTTGGCAACGACGTGATCCAGGGGGATGGCAGCATCGGCGACGTCGAGGTCGACGGCACGCTGGTGCGCACGGTCGTCGCGACACGGGCAACCGGCGCCGATCAGGCGCTGTTCATCACGGGGTCGGTCGAGAACGAGTTGACCGACGGTGACGACTACATCGAGGGCAACGGCGGCGACGACGTGGTCTTCGGCAACCTGGGCCAGGACGACATCGTCGGTGGCAGCTCCAGCCTGTTCGGTCTGACCGAACGCAGCCAGCGGCCCGACGGGCGCGACATCCTGTTCGGCGGCGCCGGCACTGACGTGGGGCGCAATGAAGCGGTCGACGACCGGCACGCACGGGACGCCGACACCATCGCGGCCGACAACGCCAACATCTACCGGCTAGTCGGTGTCGACGGCGTCGAGGGTGGCGGGTACCTGACTTTCAACTACGACAGCGCGGCCTACAACGGCGTGCTGGGTGCAAGTGGCTACGACGATGGCCTCAAGATCATCCCGCGTGCCGTGGAGTTGCTCGATTACACGCAGGGGGGCCTCAGCTACGATCCCGATGCGGCTCTGGACATCGGTGCTGGCGACGAGGTGCATGGCGAATCCGGCGACGATACGGTCTACGGCCAGGTCGGCGACGACGTCATCTTCGGCGACGCCGGCGACGACGACCTGATCGGCGGCACCGGCAACGACTGGATGTCCGGTGGCACGGGCATCGACGGCCTGCTCGGCGACGACGGTCGCATCGTTAGCAGCCGCAACGGCACGGCCGGCGGCGAGCCGCTGGCAGGCGTGGCGTGGCTGCCCGACGATCAGCGCGACCTGGCGATCAAGACGGCGGGCAAGGTCCAACAGGCAACCATCAACGTCACCGGTGCGTTGAAGAAGACGGTGAACCTGACGCCATTCAACGTTGATCCGTCGAACAGCGACCCGCACTTCCCCGCCAGCGACAGCGACGACCTGCTCTTCGGCGGCCTGGGCGACGACTTCGTGCACGGCGGCGTCGGCGATGACGGGCTGTCGGGGGCGGAGGCCCTGCCCGTCGCCTACGCGCTGAACGCCACCATCGACGGCGTCATCCGCAGCGACTTCGAGCGGCCTTTCAACCCTGGCGACCTGCTGCGTTTCGAGGCTGTGCGCGCGGCCGAGTTTGCGCTCTACGACGAGTACTTCCCGCGCCGCAAGGTCATGATCGACGCCGCCACCGGGGCCGCGACCCGCGACGGCAGCGGCGTGGAGTGGCTGCTGAACTTCTCGGCCGGCGAGGGGGCTGCAGCGGGCTCGGCCACGGTTGGCGGCCAGACGGTCGCCGCTTTCTCCGACGGCAACGACGCGCTGTTCGGCGATCTGGGCAACGACTGGATCGTCGGTGGCACGGGGCGGGACAATCTCTACGGCGGCTACGGCGACGACCTGCTGAATGCCGACGACGATCTCATCGGCGCCGATGGCGGCGAGGGCGGTAGCGCGGAGACGGCGGTCAGCTACGAGGACCGCGCCTTCGGTGGCGCCGGCCGCGATGTACTGATCGCCAATACCGGCGGCGACCGACTGATCGACTGGGCCGGCGAGTTCAACAGCTACGTGGTGCCCTTCGCACCCTTCGGCCTGGGCACCGTCAGCCGCGCGCTGCAACCGCAGATCGCCGAGTTCCTGTACGACCTGTCGGCCAGCGACGGCGCCGACCCGACGCGCTTCGGCGACACCGGCGAGGGCGAGGCGCGCAACGGCGAGCCGTCGGGTGAAGTCGGACTGGTGCGCCAGCAGGATTCCGACTGGCAGGACCAGACCGGCGCGCCAGACGATCCGCAGCCGGGCAACATCCCCGGTGGCGCGCGCGACGTGCTGCGCACGGCCAACTTCAACAACGGCCGTATGCAGGGCTTCTCGACCGACAGCGGCGTGTTCGGCGTCTCCGGCGGTTCCTTGACCGTCACAGCGACGTCCAACAGCGGCGACGCAGTTGCGGTGTTCGAGCCGCAACAACTGCCCATCTACTTCGAGCTCGCGGCGAGCGTCACGGTGAACAAGCCCACCGGCGGCTGGAAGGCCAATGCCTACCTGATCTTCGACTACCAGAACGAACAGGACTTCAAGTTCGCCGGCCTGGACATCTCGACCAACAAGCTGGTGATGGGCCACCGCGATGCCAGCGGATGGATCGTCGATACCCAGGGATCAGTCCAAGGTGGTCTGAAGTACGGCAAGACCTTCAACCTGCTGCTGGCGCTGAACGGCACCACGGCGACGCTCCTGGCTGACAACAGCGCCGTCTTCTCGCACACCTACGCTGCGCGTGTGATCGAAGGCGTGACCTACGCCTTCAATTACGGCGCGTACGGTTTCGGCTCCGACCAGGCGAAGGGCAAGTTCGACAACTTCGCGCTGCAGATACTGCCGCCGGCAGTCACCTACCAGTCGATGTCGGACTTCAGCACGGGCGCAGCGCCGGTCTTCGGTGCCGCCACGGTCGGCAATTGGACGACCGCCAATGGCGTCCACAAGGGCAGCGCCGCGCCCGGGCAGACGCCAGCGTTGAGCCTGGCCGACATCGGCGCGCCGGTGCTGCAGGCCAACTCCTGGCTCGAACTCGGCGGCAAGGTCAGCACGGACGGCACGGCGGGCTTCGTGTTCGACCGCTACTCGGACGACGACTTCAAGTTCGTCGCGATCGACGTGCAGGCTGGCGAGATCCAGATCGGCCACCACACGGCGCGTGCGGGCTACGTCATCGATGCGCGTTCCCTGCGCACCATGAGCGCCGGCGTTGAGCACACGCTGACGGTCACCCTGAAGGGCACGACCGTCAGCCTGGTGGTTGACGGTGGCTTCGGCGCCAGCTGGGCGTTCAATGCGGTGACGATCGATGGCCGCTTCGGGCTGCTGAGCCGCTCGGGCAATGCCAGCTTCGACGACGTGGCGGTGAAGACCAACGACCCCTTCTTCCTGCCGGGCGGGCAGTCCCTGCTGGCGGCCAGCGCAGGCGATGCCGCCGACACGGCGGCGCCGCTGGCCGATCTCGACTTGCAGGCGATGGTCGACGAGGCGCTGCGCCGGATGGATCTCGACAGCCCGGAAAGGGCTGCGCTGGGCACGATCGAGGTACGGGTCACTGATTTGCCGGGCCTCGAACTTGGCGAGTACCGCGACGGTGTCATCCTGGTCGACGTCGATGCCGCCGGGCATGGCTGGTTCGTAGACACGACGCCGGCAGACGACGCGGAATTCGTCGCTCAAGGCGACACGCTGCTCGCGGCGAGCGCTGCGGCCGTCGGGCATATTGATCTGCTGAGCGTACTGGCTCACGAGCTCGGTCACGCGGCAGGGCTTGGGCACACCGACGATGGAACGATGGCCGAACGGCTCGATGCAGGCGTGAGAACGGTCGCGGCAATGGGCCCCGTGGCTGGCACGGCAACGCTGCCGGTGTCGGGTTTTGACTGGCCGTCGTATTCGGCGGCGTCAGCGGCGCCGCTGGCAATGCGCCCGGCGCAAGACGACGACAAGGCCTCGCCGCCGGTGATCGACTGGTCGGCATCGCTGGGCGGCCAGGGGTCCGGCGCCGACGTCGTGCGCCCGGCCGCCAGGTCGGATTGGCTGGGTGACTTCGTCAACCACCTTGCCAGGAGCGAAGCGAAGCGCAACCCCAACGCGGCGCTCCGCGTGCAGGTCGACGCGTCGCCCCGCGCCACGCCGAGCCTGACTACAATGGATCAAGAGTGATCCAGCCAGCGGAGGGCTCTGCAAGTGCTGCTGCCCTCTCGGGCAACAGTCTCTGAGCTGTCCCCAAGCAAGCCGGAGTACGACGCAACTCTAAAGGAAAGGAGTTCTACCCCGTGTCCAAGAAGCAATTACTGATCTACGAGACGGCAGTGCCCGTGTCGGCGACGCGCCATGCCGACGCCTCCGTCGAGGCGAGCGGCAGCTACGCCTTCAGTGCCGGCGTCAGCGCCGTGCCGCTGATGGCGGTCGAGTTTCCGCGCGCGTCGGCGGAATACGCGATCGTGTTCACCGCCGATGGCGAAGACAGTGTGATGCCGGTGGTGGTGCTGGGGGCGCTCAGGGATCAGAACCTTTACCTGACGTCCGGCGACAGGTGGAATGCCAAATACATTCCGGCGTTCATTCGGCGTTACCCGTTCGTCTTCTCGTCCAGCGCGGATCGCAAGATGCTGACGCTGTGCATCGACGAGTCGCATCCAGGCTTCAACCGCGAGGGCCGCGGCAGCCGCCTCTTCGGCGACGACGACAAGCCGACGCCCTACGTCGACAAGGTGCTCACCTTTCTCAAGGAGTTCCAGGGGCACCTCGAGCGTACCCGGCTGTTCGGCCGCCGCCTCAAGGAGCTGCAACTGCTGCAGCCGATGCAGGCCAACGTGACGACGCCCTCCGGCGAGCAGATCACGATGGGCAGTTTCCTGGCCGTCAACCGGGAAAAGCTGCGGGCGCTCGACGGCGCGACGCTGGAGAAACTCGCGCGCAACGACGAACTCGAACTGCTCTACCTGCATCTTGCGTCGATGGGAAATTTCAACGAGGTCAAGGATCGCTTGATCGGCACCGGCGCCGACAAGGGCGCGCCCACCGCCGACGCAGCCTCAGCCGAGGCCGACGCGGCTGACGTCCCGGGCGGCGAGGAAAAGGCTGCTCCAGGGTGGCAGCGAAGCCGCCGCAAGGCGCCCGCGGACGGCTGAACGGCGCTGCTGCAACGCACAGGAACGCGCCCGAGCTCACCGGCGGTACCGGGCGAGCAAAGCGTCTCCGGCGACCATGCGGACATGCCGTGTCAGTGATGGCCTGCCGATCCAACCCCGCCTGCCAGGCAGGCGGGTTGACCGTT
>JACKLX010000023.1 GCA_024235695.1 Accumulibacter sp. | reverse complement strand
CTACCAAAGGGCGAACGCGAGTTCGCCTTTTTTGTTGTCTCTTCAACGTTCACACGACCTGGCGGGTTACCACCATGATGTTTGATGCCGTTCGCAACAACAAGAGAGTCGTCCAGGTCTTCCTGGCCCTGATCACCTTGCCCTTCGCGTTCTGGGGTGTGGACTCCTACGTTCGCAACGCCGGGGCGGGTGTTGACCTGGCGAGCGTCGGCGACTCGAAGATCACCATTCAGCAGTTCGATCAGGCCTGGCGGGCGCAACAGGATCGCCTGCGGCAGGCTCTCGGTGCCGACTTTCGTCCCGAGGCAATGAATACGCCGGCAGCGCGAATGGCCGTGCTCAATTCGCTGATTGATCAGCGGCTGCTGCTTCTCGAGGCGGCCAAGGCTCGCCTCGGCGCCAGTGATGAATTGCTGCGCGACGTCATCAGCAGGATTCCGGCCCTGCAGGAAAACGGGCAGTTCTCGATGGCGCGCTATCAATCCGTGCTGGCCGCGCAGGGGCTGTCACAGAGCCAGTTCGAGGCGCAGATGCGGCAGGACCTGACGCTGCAGCAGTTGGTCAATGCGATTGGCGAGACGGCCATCGTCGGCAACACGATGACCGAGGCAATGCTCCGCATCCAGTCGGAAGAGCGCCAGATCGCCGAGTTGCGCTTCACACCGGAGCAGTTTGCGGCGCAGGTCAAGGTCGAGCCGGCGTCCGTGGAGAAATACTACGAAGAGAACAAGAAGCAATTCGAGATTCCGGAGCAGGCGAAGGCCGACTACGTGGTGCTCTCGCTCGACGATCTGATGAACAAGGTCAAGGTCAGCGATGACGAAGTGACCGCCTGGTATGACAGTCACCAGGATCGCTACCAGCAGGCCGACGAGCGACGGGCCAGCCACATCCTGATTCTGGTCGACGCCAACGTGGACAAGGCGAAAGCCCGGGCCACGGCCGAGGAGATTCTGGTCGAGGTCCAGAAGTCACCAACGACCTTTGCGGATCTGGCCAAGAAATACTCGCAGGATCCCGGTTCCGCTGAAAAAGGCGGCGACCTCGGCTTCATTGCGCGTGGAATGATGGTGAAGCCGTTTGAGGAAGCCGTATTCGCGCTGCGGGAGAACGAGGTTTCCGGTATCGTCGAGTCGGAGTTCGGCTATCACATCATCAAGCTGACCGGTATCAAGGCCGGCAAGCAGCGGGCAATGGACGAGGTTCGTTCGGAGATTGTGAACGAGTTGAAGCGCCAGGTCGCTTCTCGGCAGTTCGCGGAAGCCGCAGAGACTTTCAGCAACATGGTCTATGAGCAGCCGGACAGCCTGCAGCCCGTGGTTGAGCGCTTCCAGCTGAAGATTCAGCACTCGGGATGGTTGCCTCGCGACCCGAATCCGCAGCTGCTGGCGACTCTGGGCCCGCTTGGCAACGAGAAGGTGTTGACCTCGCTGTTTTCGGCCGATTCGTTGAAGAACAAGCGCAATACGGAAGCTGTCGAGGTTGCTCCGGGCACGCTGCTGTCAGCGCGAGTCAGCGAATATCGACCGGCCAGCAGCAAGCCCTTCGCGGATGTGCGAGTCGCCATCGAAGCGGCATTGAAGGCGCGGGCGGCGGCGGCGCTGGCCCGCGAGGCTGGCGAGGCACAGCTCAGCGCCTTGCAGCAGGGCACTGAAGGCAAGCTCAACTGGGGTCCGGTCAAGACGGTTTCGCGGCTCGACGGCCGGCAGGTGCCGGCCGCCGCCTTGAAGGCGATCTTCCGGACCGACGTCCGGAAGCTGCCAGCCTTCGTCGGCGTCGAAGTCGGTGGCGGCAACTACCTGCTGGTTCAGATCATCAAGGTCAGCCAGCCGGCGAAGCTTGACGACGGGCGGCGCCAGGCCCTTCAACGCGAGATCGCCACGGTTCTCGGTCAGGAGGACTTCGCCGCTTACCTCGCAGGTCTGCGGATGCGCTACAAGATCGATGTCAACCAGGCGGCGCTAGACAGCAAGGAGCGATAGGCGTTCGGTGATGGTGGCTCTTCCCCGGGCGGTCGTCCCCGATTTGCGCCGTGTCGCTGCCAGCGAGTTGCCCGGCGGAGTGGCTGCCGACTGGCGCTGGCGGTTTGCCTTCGCTGCCGATCGACGAACCGTTTGCTGCCGTCCCCGAAAGCTCTGACTACGGCGCCTGGGCTGCAGCTAATCAACACGCCCCGAGCAAGGCAATGCACAGCAAGTCATGTCAGGACCATTACGGTTTCGCTTGAGCACCGCGCCGACTTCCCGGTGGCGAACCTGACGGATTGGAAAAAAAAGCCCCGCCGAAGCGGGGCTTTTTGGTCGGCGTGCAGGCCGGCGCTAATGCTACATGTCCATGCCGCCCATGCCACCCATACCACCCATGCCGCCCATGCCGCCACCCATGCCGCCACCCATGGCCGGCTTGTCTTCGGGCAGTTCGGCGACCATGCACTCGGTAGTGAGCATCAGGCCGGCGATCGACGCGGCATTTTGCAGCGCAGTACGCGTCACTTTGGTGGGGTCGAGGACGCCCATCTCGACCAGGTCGCCATATTCGCCAGTGGCCGCGTTGTAGCCGAAGTTGCCGGTGCCCTGGAGAACCGCATTGACGACGACAGACGGCTCTTCGCCGGCATTGGCGACGATTTCGCGGAGCGGCTGCTCGAGCGCGCGCAGCACGATCTTGATCCCGGCGTCCTGGTCGTGGTTGTCGCCGCTTGTCGAGGAAAGCGTGCTACGGGCGCGCAGCAGGGCGACGCCACCACCGGGAACGATGCCTTCTTCAACCGCTGCCCGGGTCGCGTGCAGCGCGTCTTCGACACGAGCCTTCTTCTCCTTCATCTCGACTTCGGTCGCCGCGCCAACCTTGATCAGGGCAACGCCTCCGGCCAGCTTGGCAACGCGCTCCTGCAGCTTTTCCTTGTCGTAGTCGCTGGTGGCGGTCTCGATCTGGGTGCGGACTTGCTTGACGCGAGCCTCGATGCTGGCGGTATCGCCGGCGCCATCGATGATCGTCGTATCTTCCTTGCCGATTTCGATGCGCTTGGCCTGGCCGAGCTCAGCCAGGGTCGCTTTTTCAAGGGTGAGACCGACTTCTTCGGCAATTACCTGGCCGCCAGTCAGGACGGCGATATCTTCGAGCATGGCCTTGCGGCGGTCGCCGAAGCCGGGCGCCTTGACCGCGCAGGTCTTCAGGATGCCGCGAATATTGTTGACCACCAGCGTCGCGAGCGCCTCGCCTTCGACGTCTTCGGCAACGATCAGCAGCGGGCGGCTGGCCTTGGCGACCTGTTCGAGAATCGGCAGCAGATCCCGGATGTTGGAGATCTTCTTGTCGAAGATCAGAACGTACGGGTTTTCCAGGATGGCGTTCTGCTTCTCGTTGTTGTTGATGAAATACGGGCTCAGATAGCCGCGGTCAAACTGCATGCCCTCGACGACGTCGAGTTCGTTGTTGAGGGACTTGCCGTCCTCGACGGTGATCACGCCCTCCTTACCGACCTTGTCCATCGCCTTGGCGATGATGTCACCGATGTCGACATCGGCGTTTGCCGAGATTGCTCCGACCTGGGCGATTTCCTTGTTGGTCGAACAGGGTTTGGAGAGGTTCTTGAGTTCGTCGACGACGGCCATGACGGCCTTGTCGATGCCACGCTTGAGATCCATCGGGTTCATTCCGGCGGCAACGTACTTCATGCCTTCGCGGACGATCGACTGGGCGAGAACGGTGGCGGTGGTGGTGCCGTCACCGGCAATGTCGGATGTCTTGGACGCCACTTCCTTGAGCATCTGTGCGCCCATGTTGGCAAACTTGTCCTTGAGCTCGATTTCCTTGGCGACCGAGACACCGTCCTTGGTGACGGTCGGAGCGCCGTAGGAGCGATCCAGAACTACGTTGCGGCCTTTCGGGCCGAGGGTGATCTTGACCGCGTCGGCAAGAAGGTTTACGCCTTCGACCATGCGAGCGCGTGCGCTATCGCCAAACTTGACGTCTTTAGCTGCCATAGAGATTACTCCTAGAAATCTTTAATTTAATGACTTGATTCGGAAACGGGAAAAGCGAGTCCTGCCGTGGATGGGCGCGAGCTTGTCGGCCGCGAAACACTAGACTTCGACGACACCCATGATGTCTTCTTCACGCATGACCAGCAGTTCTTCGCCATCCACCTTGACGGTTTGGCCGGCGTACTTGCCGAACAGGACCCGATCGCCAACCTTTACGTCGAGGGCGCGAACCGAACCATCTTCGAGCAGTTTGCCGTTGCCGACAGCGCGGATTTCGCCCTGGTCGGGTTTTTCGGCGGCCGCATCTGGAATGACGATCCCGGAAGCGGTCTTGCGCTCTTCTTCAAGACGCTTGACGATGACGCGATCATGCAGCGGACGAATTTTCATGCAGTTTCTCCTTGGGATAGGCATACAAGCGAACAAAAAACTAGCAGACCTTGGCGCTGCGAGGGCGCGACTCGAGGTCAGAGTTGTTAGCACTCAACGCTAGCGAGTGCTAATAATAGGGCCGGGCAAGGCGAATTTCAAGAGCTGCTTGCGCCTGGTAGGGTGTCGGCTCGCTGCGCCTGGGGCTGCGAGCGGTAAAACGGCGCTCGCAGCAACGGCTGGATGGTGCGCGCCAAGTGTCAGGACGAGTTACCTGACGCGTTCCGTTCGCTGGTCGGCGGCTGACGTCTTGAGGTCGTCGGCAGGGCGACAGCGGTGAACGCGAGTTCGCTGCCGAGCGACCGCCATCCAGGGCTCGACAAGTTGCCTACGCACACCCCCTCCTGAGCTAATATTCGGCGCCACGGGAGTGTGGCAGCGCCAGCAAAGACGGCGGCGGCCGAGAGGCAGCTGGCCTCACGGTGCCGGCCGGTGGCGCTCTGGGGCGGTACGGACGTGTTCCGATGCCGGTGCTGGGTCAGGTTCGAGATGGTCGCAGTGGTGAAAGGAGGGCGAAGATATGGCGGATGTCAAACAAGTGATCGACGATGTCGTGGGTCAAACCGAACAGGTTGCCGACCGCTTGATCAGCCTGATTGCCGTGCTGGTGGCTGTGCTGGCGACGGTCATGGCGCTGTTCAACATCAAGGGCGGCAATGTCGGTCAGGCGATGGCGCAGGCGCAGGCGGGCAGCCTGAACGCGTGGGCCTATTTCCAGGCCAAGAGCACCAAGCAGGGGCTCGCCGAAAGCATGCTCGACCAGCTTCTCGTCGAGCGGGAAGGGAATTCCGGTCTGAATGCCGAGGCCAGAACCCTGCTGGAGACGAAGATCGAGTTCTATCGGGAAAAGGTGGACCGGTATGAGCGTGAGAAGCTGGAAATCAAGGCGAAAGCAGAAGCCTACGAGCAGGAATACGACCGGCTGAATGTTCACGACGATCAGTTGGACGTCGCCGAAGCTTCGATCAACATGGCGCTGGCTCTGCTCGGCGTTGCCGCATTGACTCGCCGGCGGTGGCTGGTCTGGTTTGCGCTGGTGTTTGTTGGCGTGGGGCTTGCTTCCGGAATTGCAGGCTTCGTGGGTGGTGACTTCCGGCTGGAGTTCCTGGCCAATATTCTCGGCTGATTCGTGGGGCGCAAGCCCCGGCTGTCCGCTGCGCTTGAGAAAACGGATGCCGACGGGTGCGGCTAACCGGTAGCGCCTGGAACCCTTGGCCATGCTGCGCCGACGGACGGTGCCCGTGTCCTGCTGCGCCGGCCAGCGGCCCGAGGGCGTCGGCCACTCTGCAAATTTGCGGGCTTGTTGTTGACGTCCGGCCGGTGCGTTGCTAGAATGCTCCCTCTTCGCAGCACGCGTCTGTCGAGATCGAGGTTTGGCAGAGCCAACCAGATGTCGGTGGGCAACGTAAGGCGGAGCGAAGGTGACATGTTTGCCTTCAGTGTCGCGGGGTGGAGCAGTCTGGCAGCTCGTCGGGCTCATAACCCGAAGGTCACAGGTTCAAATCCTGTCCCCGCAACCAGCTCTTTAAAAATGAGACAACCGATAGGTGTGGGTTCTCGGTCTGGGGTAGTTTGTTTAGGCGGGCTACCGAGAAGATGGAGTAACTCGCACGGAAGTAATCTTGCTGGTCTGGGGAGACTTGGGCTGGCAGGGAGAACGTCGAGCGGGGGTTTTAGGATTTGAACTGAAGAGTTTGATCCTGGCTCAGATTAAACGCTGGCGGCATGCCTTACACATGCAAGTCGAACGGCAGCACGGGGGCAACCCTGGTGGCGAGTGGCGGACGGGTGAGTAACACATCGGAACGTGCCCTGGAGTGGGGGATAACGCAGCGAAAGCTACGCTAATACCGCATATTCTGTGAGCAGGAAAGCAGGGGATCGCAAGACCTTGCGCTTTGGGAGCGGCCGATGTCGGATTAGCTAGTTGGTGGGGTAAAGGCTTACCAAGGCGACGATCCGTAGCGGGTCTGAGAGGATGATCCGCCACACTGGGACTGAGACACGGCCCAGACTCCTACGGGAGGCAGCAGTGGGGAATTTTGGACAATGGGCGGAAGCCTGATCCAGCCATGCCGCGTGAGTGAAGAAGGCCTTCGGGTTGTAAAGCTCTTTCGGCGGGGAAGAAATTGCTTGGGTTAATACCCTGAGTAGATGACGGTACCCGAATAAGAAGCACCGGCTAACTACGTGCCAGCAGCCGCGGTAATACGTAGGGTGCGAGCGTTAATCGGAATTACTGGGCGTAAAGCGTGCGCAGGCGGTTTTGTAAGTCAGATGTGAAATCCCCGGGCTCAACCTGGGAACTGCATTTGAGACTGCAAGACTGGAGTTTGGCAGAGGGGGGTGGAATTCCACGTGTAGCAGTGAAATGCGTAGAGATGTGGAGGAACACCGATGGCGAAGGCAGCCCCCTGGGCCAATACTGACGCTCATGCACGAAAGCGTGGGGAGCAAACAGGATTAGATACCCTGGTAGTCCACGCCCTAAACGATGTCAACTAGGTGTTGGGAGGGTTAAACCTTTTAGTGCCGTAGCTAACGCGTGAAGTTGACCGCCTGGGGAGTACGGCCGCAAGGCTAAAACTCAAAGGAATTGACGGGGACCCGCACAAGCGGTGGATGATGTGGATTAATTCGATGCAACGCGAAAAACCTTACCTACCCTTGACATGTCAGGAATCCTGGAGAGATTTGGGAGTGCTCGCAAGAGAACCTGAACACAGGTGCTGCATGGCTGTCGTCAGCTCGTGTCGTGAGATGTTGGGTTAAGTCCCGCAACGAGCGCAACCCTTGTCATTAATTGCCATCATTTAGTTGGGCACTTTAATGAGACTGCCGGTGACAAACCGGAGGAAGGTGGGGATGACGTCAAGTCCTCATGGCCCTTATGGGTAGGGCTTCACACGTCATACAATGGTCGGTCCAGAGGGTTGCCAACCCGCGAGGGGGAGCCAATCTCAGAAAGCCGATCGTAGTCCGGATCGCAGTCTGCAACTCGACTGCGTGAAGTCGGAATCGCTAGTAATCGCGGATCAGCATGTCGCGGTGAATACGTTCCCGGGTCTTGTACACACCGCCCGTCACACCATGGGAGCGGGTTCTGCCAGAAGTAGTTAGCCTAACCGCAAGGAGGGCGATTACCACGGCAGGGTTCGTGACTGGGGTGAAGTCGTAACAAGGTAGCCGTAGGGGAACCTGCGGCTGGATCACCTCCTTTCTAGAGAAAAGCTGGATCGAGAGCTCACAACCTATCGGTTGTCACAAGCGGCACAAGCGGAGGGGTCTGTAGCTCAGTCGGTTAGAGCATCGTCTTGATAAGGCGAGGGTCGTTGGTTCGATTCCAACCAGACCCACCAGCGCCTGGGCGTGGACCACGGTGTGCGTAGGCAACGATCGCTGCTTTTCTGGTGCGGAGCCGGGGGGTGTGGTCTGTTGCTTAGCGGGGGATTAGCTCAGCTGGGAGAGCACCTGCTTTGCAAGCAGGGGGTCGTCGGTTCGATCCCGTCATCCTCCACCACGGCCGCGATCTGTCTGATGAGATGTCAGGCCTGAAGGGTTTCACGAGGCTCTTCAGGCCTGACCCCTTGCGGGGCCAGTGCTCTTTAACAAAATGGAAGAAGGTTGTATCACCGGTGAAGCGCAGTCGTCACGATGCGTGGAGAGGCTGGTGATACGGTTGTGATTGCATCGATCCTCTGCGCGAGCAGGGGAGCACGAAAGAGTTGCCTGTAGCTGGAGTTCTCGGAAGAGAGCTTAAGGTTATAGGATCAAGCGAATAAGTGCATGTGGTGGATGCCTTGGCGATTACAGGCGATGAAGGACGTACAAGCCTGCGAAAAGCTCTGGGGAGCTGGCAATGAAGCTTTGATCCAGAGATATCCGAATGGGGAAACCCACTCCGCGAGGAGTATCCCACGCTGAATACATAGGCGTGAGGAAGCGAACCCGGCGAACTGAAACATCTAAGTAGCCGGAGGAAAAGAAATCAACCGAGATTCCCAAAGTAGTGGCGAGCGAACTGGGAACAGCCTGCAAGTGATAGCGATCGAGTTAGCGGAAGTCTCTGGAAAGTGGCGCCGTAGTGGGTGAAAGCCCCGTACGCGAAAACCTGATCGTGGTACTAAGTTTGCGACAAGTAGGGCGGGGCACGAGAAATCCTGTCTGAAGATGGGGGGACCATCCTCCAAGGCTAAATACTCGTAATCGACCGATAGCGTACCAGTACCGTGAGGGAAAGGCGAAAAGAACCCCGGGAGGGGAGTGAAATAGATCCTGAAACCGCATGCATACAAACAGTGGGAGCCTCTTCGTGGGGTGACTGCGTACCTTTTGTATAATGGGTCAGCGACTTACGTTCAGTAGCGAGCTTAACCGCATAGGGGAGGCGTAGGGAAACCGAGTCTGATAAGGGCGATTAGTTGCTGGGCGTAGACCCGAAACCAAGTGATCTATCCATGGCCAGGATGAAGGTGCGGTAACACGCACTGGAGGTCCGAACCCACTAATGTTGAAAAATTAGGGGATGAGCTGTGGATAGGGGTGAAAGGCTAAACAAATCCGGAAATAGCTGGTTCTCTCCGAAAACTATTTAGGTAGTGCCTCAAGTATCACCGACGGGGGTAAAGCACTGTTATGGCTAGGGGGTCATCGCGACTTACCAAACCATTGCAAACTCAGAATACCGTTGAGTGCGAGCTTGGGAGACAGACATCGGGTGCTAACGTCCGGTGTCAAGAGGGAAACAACCCAGACCGCCGATTAAGGTCCCCAAGACATAGTTAAGTGGGAAACGAGGTGGGAAGGCTTAGACAGCCAGGAGGTTGGCTTAGAAGCAGCCATCCTTTAAAGAAAGCGTAATAGCTCACTGGTCGAGTCGTCCTGCGCGGAAGATGTAACGGGGCTCAAACTATGCACCGAAATCGCGGATATGTGCGTTCCACTTTAGTTCATTCGAACCGAGCCGCTGCTGGCGCGACGCGTCGGCAAGGCGAGTTCCCGGGCAGCTTGCTGGGGGAGTGACCTAAAGGGAACGCACATATGGTAGGAGAGCGTTCTGTAAGCCGTTGAAGGTGTCTTGAGAAGGATGCTGGAGGTATCAGAAGTGCGAATGCTGACATGAGTAGCGATAAAGGGAGTGAAAAGCTCCCTCGCCGAAAGCCCAAGGTTTCCTGCGCAACGTTCATCGGCGCAGGGTGAGTCGGCCCCTAAGGCGAGGCTGAAAAGCGTAGTCGATGGGAAACAGGTCAATATTCCTGTACCTCTTTGTAATGCGATGGGGGGACGGAGAAGGTTAGGTCAGCCGGGTGTTGGACGTCCCGGTTCAAGCGTGTAGGAAGGTCTTTCAGGCAAATCCGGAAGATCAATTCTGAGGCGTGATAACGAGTGGTCTTTGACCGCGAAGTGATTGATACCATGCTTCCAAGAAAAGCCTCTAAGCTTCAGTTACAAGGAGACCGTACCGCAAACCGACACAGGTGGGCAGGATGAGAATTCTAAGGCGCTTGAGAGAACTCAGGAGAAGGAACTCGGCAAATTTGCACCGTAACTTCGGGATAAGGTGCGCCCCGATAGGTTGAAGCCCCTCGCGGGTGGAGGCTGAAGGGGTTGCAGTGAAATGGTGGCTGCGACTGTTTAATAAAAACATAGCACTCTGCAAACACGAAAGTGGACGTATAGGGTGTGACGCCTGCCCGGTGCCGGAAGGTTAAGTGATGGGGTGCAAGCTCTTGATCGAAGCCCCGGTAAACGGCGGCCGTAACTATAACGGTCCTAAGGTAGCGAAATTCCTTGTCGGGTAAGTTCCGACCTGCACGAATGGCGTAACGATGGCCACACTGTCTCCTCCTGAGACTCAGCGAAGTTGAAGTGATTGTGAAGATGCAATCTCCCCGCGGTTAGACGGAAAGACCCCATGAACCTTTACTGTAGCTTTGCATTGGACTTTGAACCGATTTGTGTAGGATAGGTGGGAGGCTGTGAAACTGGGACGCTAGTTCTGGTGGAGCCAACCTTGAAATACCACCCTGGTTTGTTTGAGGTTCTAACCATGGCCCGTGAATCCGGGTCTGGGACCGTGCATGGTAGGCAGTTTGACTGGGGCGGTCTCCTCCTAAAGTGTAACGGAGGAGTACGAAGGTACGCTAGGTACGGTCGGACATCGTGCTAATAGTGCAATGGCAAAAGCGTGCTTGACTGCGAGACACACACGTCGAGCAGGTACGAAAGTAGGTCATAGTGATCCGGTGGTTCTGTATGGAAGGGCCATCGCTCAACGGATAAAAGGTACTCTGGGGATAACAGGCTAATACCGCCCAAGAGTTCATATCGACGGCGGTGTTTGGCACCTCGATGTCGGCTCATCACATCCTGGGGCTGTAGTCGGTCCCAAGGGTATGGCTGTTCGCCATTTAAAGTGGTACGTGAGCTGGGTTTAAAACGTCGTGAGACAGTTTGGTCCCTATCTGCCGTGGGCGCTGGAAATTTGAAGGGGGCTGCTCCTAGTACGAGAGGACCGGAGTGGACGAACCTCTGGTATACCGGTTATGACGCCAGTCGTATTGCCGGGTAGCTAAGTTCGGAAGAGATAAACGCTGAAAGCATCTAAGCGTGAAACTCGCCTTAAGATAAGATTTCCCTGGGGACTTGATCCCCCTGAAGGGTCGTGGTAGACCACCACGTTGATAGGCTGGGTGTGGAAGCGCAGCAATGCGTTAAGCTAACCAGTACTAATTGCCCGTGAGGCTTGATCCTATAACCTTAAGCCGCAACTCAACTCAGTCACAACACCTTCTTCCCATTTTGCGCACCCCGCCCTCACGCGGCGTGCGAATCCGTTATGCTTGGCGGCCATAGCCCTTTGGACCCACCCCTTCCCATCCCGAACAGGACCGTGAAACGAAGGCGCGCCGATGATAGTGCATCTCCATGTGTGAAAGTAGGTCACCGCCAGGCTCCCAAAAAAAACAAAGCCCTCACGCTAAACAGCGGCGAGGGCTTTGTCCGTCTACACGACAAAGTAGCGGCCAGCGTTCGCGCTGCTGCCGGGAATTCAGCCGATCTTCGCACGCTGGCCGCGCCAGGCTTGCAGGGCGTCGAGAGCCGCCTGCAGCGTTGGCAGCAGGACGACGCCATCCTCCGCTGCGGCGCGCTGCGCGCCGGCACCACCGACCCAGAGTTCGACCTCCGGCGGCAGCATCTGCCGCATCTGACCGACCAGCGCGCCGACCTGTCGGGCCGGAAAGGCGGCAGAGAGCGAGATGGCGACGACGTCGGCGCGGTGGGCCCGGTAGGCCATCTGGATGTCGGCCAGAGGCGTCTGCGTTCCGAGTGAGATGCAGGTGGCACCGTCGAGTGCGAGCAATGCCTCGACCATCAACAGGCCGAGGACGTGTTGTTCGTCCGGCGGCGTCGTCAGCAGAACCCGCGGCGCTCTGCCGCCGGTCGGCAAGTTGCCGATCGCCAGCCGCAGGAGTGACTTGATCTGCTCGGTATACAAGTGCTCCTCGAAGACCTCGATCTCGCCGCTCATCCACGCGTCGCCAACGGCGTCATTGAGCGGCGCGACGACGTCGATGACGAAGCGCTGCAGGCCGAGTCGCATCATCGCCTGGTTGAGCAGTTGGCGCAGCGGCAGCACCTCGTTCGCCTTGACCAAGTCGATCGTCTGGCGAATGACGCCCTCACCCTGGCCGCCGTCGCAGCGACGGGGCGACGCGCATGCCATGCAAAGTTCCGCAAAGTCCTCATCGCTGGCAGCGAACAGGCGACCGGGGCGGTAGCCCTGGTCGATCAGCCGCTTCATCAGGCGTAGGCGCTCGACCTGCTCGGCCGGGTAAACGCGTTCGCCGTGCGCGTCGCGAGTCGGTCGCGGGAAACCGTAACGACGTTCCCAGACGCGCAAGGTGTCCTTGCCGAGACCGGTATCGCGCTCAACGGCGCTGATATTCATTGCCGGGCTGTTTTCCATGATGTCCTGGGCAAATGGGAGAATGGGAAGCGAGAGGTCGCGAAACCCCGTCGAACATAGCGCAAAAATATCATCCTGTCCAGGACAGTAGTGGCCTTTCCAGTAGTGTGGCCTTTCGAAGTTGCACCGAAGCGCTTGCTCGGCGCGGTACGGGGCGAAAGCGGTCAACCGACTCTGATGGCCTGCGATCTCCTTCGTTGAAACCGGCGGCTGCTTCCTTGCCTGCATCGCCACTCGACAAAGGGAGGTCTCGGCATCGCCAGGTCGGCAGCGGGCGCCGCCCGCAGTCGTCTGACCAGCGCCAATCCGTTTCTGAGCTGTCTTGCGACGATTGACGATTGCTGCCGGTGACTCTGCAGCATTCGCCGCGCGAGGCCGACGACGCTTTGAAACGCGCTGCTGACGCCTTCGTGATCGCAACCTGTTCCGGAAGGAAGGGCCGTGGCTGGACGATGAGTCGGCCAACACCGGGCAGCGCGGCGACCCTGGCAAACGAAGTGCTCAGTGGCTGATCGAGCGCCGATCGACGGGCGTGCTGGCGGTCGATCGAGCCCGCCGGGCGGGGCATGATGAGCTGATCGCGCCGCTTCGCAGGTGCGTTCACGGTCGGCTAGGCGGTCGCCGGCTTTGGCCTCGTCCGGGACATCCCCACCGAGCGGATGGATACGCCTTCCGCTCAATCCGCTCTGGCATCGGCGCCGTGTTCGGACAACTGCGCGCCGAACCAGCGATGCAGAGCCGTTATCAGCCGCAAGTCGGTCGTTCGAAAGCTGATTTCCGCGCCGCCGGGAATACGGGCATACGAGACCTCGAGATGCGCCGAGCCGCTCTGGAGATCCCCTATTCCCGGCATGTCGGCGCCGTGCAGCTTCGCCGGGTTCGAAAAGTCGCCGTCCTGAAACCGCCGGGCCTGCTGCTGGAGATGCTGCCGAATCAGCGCGATCTGATCGGCGGCGCCGGGGTCCCTGGCGATCACCTGTTGAATGCCTCCGAACTCGGTCATCTTGAAGATGTGCACCGTCTTTGCCAGCTCGAAGGGCATGACCTCATGCGCCATCTGGTGTACGTGTTCCTGCCGGGTTTCGGCATGGCTGCTGCCGGTCAAGGCGACGACGAGCGCCGATCCCAGCAGGTGGAGAATCGTTGGCAAATGCTTGCTCATCGGCAGTCCTCGATAGAAAGCTCGCGCCATGGGTAGCGCGCTCCAGGATTCGCTAGTTTCGCGCGAGCCGGCGCGCGGGTAAACGGGTTAAAGAGGCAACAAGTCGTCGCAGGATGCTGTGGATACACGCCGTTGCGCATGGCGGCAGCGAGACCCACCAGGCAAGTGATCGCCAGGACTGGTGGTGCGCCTCTGCTTGCCAACGCGGCTTCCGTCGCGTGCGCTGGCGGCGGCAGCGCGGTACCCGGCATCGCCGAGAGGATCGGCTGCTGCCAGGACGGCGTGCCCGGGACAGAGCCGAGTTCCCGCGCGATCGTGTTGCGCTGTCCGCAACCGCGCGAATGTTCTCGCTGCGAAGCCGACAAACACGCTTCGGCGGCGAGAGACAGCCTTGCCCTGGCCGTCCGGTCAACGGTGACGGCGTCATCGACATGTAGCGTTCCCGGGTTGTCGTGAGCGAGCCGCTTGGTGTCCCGGCGCTGCCTCGATGTCCTGGACAAAAATAAGAAAAGTCCTTGACAGGTGCGGTGGTGGGACGTATATTCGTTTCCATGAATTATTTGTCCAGGACAATTATAGAAAGAGCCTCGGCTCTCCCGACGCCAGCGCTGCTCTCTCGGTGGTCGTTGACAACTTCGATCGGCACCAGGGCTGCTGGTTGTTGGCAACGGCCATTGGCTTTGCGAGCAAGTCTTCGGTGGGTCACGGTAGTGCCACCCCGATCCCCGTGCTCGCCCTCTTGCGTCCTGGACAAAGCGTCCGTGGTCGTCGAAATCCAGCCAGGCGCGACGACCCTTCGTGCAAGCGCGGGATTGCAGGAGAAGGCCATCCTTCGGCCGTTCATTTTCGCCTTCGCGCTTGTCGTCAGCGTCATTGCCGCGTCGTCGGCGGTCGCCGCGGAGCGTTGTCCGCCGCTGCTTGATCACCGCTTCCCGCCGCTGCAGGCGAAGCAGCCGCAAGAGCAGTCAACTTCGCTGTGTCAATGGCAGGGCAAGGTGCTGCTGGTCGTGAATACGGCCAGTTACTGTGGTTTCACCTCGCAGTACGACGGTCTCGAGAGGTTGTACGCGCGTCTCAAGGACAGGGGCCTGGTAGTCGTCGGCTTTCCTTCGAATGACTTCGGTGAGCAGGAGCCCGGCAGCAACGAGGCGATAGCCGAGTTCTGCCGGCTGACCTATGGCGTCAAGTTCCCGATGTTTGCGAAAGCCACGGTGATCGGCAACAACGCCAGCCCGTTCTATGCGCAACTCGCGCAGGCGACCGGCAAGCCGCCGCAATGGAATTTCCACAAGTATCTGATCGATCGCAGCGGCCAACACGTGATCAGCTTCGACAGCCACGTCCAACCCGACGATCCGGCCCTGCTTGCGCGCATCGAACAGTGGCTCGCCAGGTAGGCGCCGACGTCCCTGGTCAACCACCGCCCATCCTTTTCTCCACCCGAGAGTACACCATGAACGCACCAGAGTATTTCTTCCTTCCCGATGTCCAGGCCACTGCCGACCTGCGGCAGTTGGCGATCCACAAGGTCGGCGTCAAGGGGCTGCGTTATCCGCTGGCACTGCTCGACGCGTCCGGCCAGGTGCAGCACACCGTGGCCAGCTTGTCGATGTCGGTGGGCTTGCCACCCGAGGTCAAGGGGACGCACATGTCGCGCTTCGTCGAACTCGTCGAGCAGAAGCGCGCGCCACTGAATATCAACCGCCTGCTGCGCCTGCTCGACGAGATGCTGCTTCGTCTTGAAGCCCGGAGCGGCGAGATCGAACTCGCCTTTCCCTGCTTCATCCGCAAGAAGGCGCCGGTGTCGACCGCCGAAAGCCTGCTCGACTTCGACGTCCGGATGATCGCTGAAAAGCGCCAGGGGCAGCGCACCGAACTGACCCTGGAGGTCGTCGCACCGGTCACCAGCCTCTGTCCGTGTTCCCGGGAAATCAGCGATTACGGCGCGCACAACCAACGTTCGCACATCACCATCCGTGTTCGCCTGCGCTCGGGGATGGCGCCCGAGGAGCTGCTGCGGCTGGCCGAGGACGAGGCCTCCTGCGAGGTCTTCGGCCTGCTCAAGCGGCCCGATGAAAAATGGGTCACCGAGCGCGCCTACGACAATCCCAAGTTCGTCGAGGACCTGGTTCGCGACATCGCGCTGCGGTTGATGAAAGACCCGCGCATTGCGCACTGGACGGTGCAATCCGAGAACTTCGAGTCGATTCACAACCACTCGGCGTACGCCGAGATCTGCGGCGAAAACGCCTGATGGCCGACGACATGGAGATCCGTGGTGGACAACGCATCGCCGTAATCGGCGCCGGAATTTCGGGTCTGGCCAGCGCCTGGCTGCTCTCGCAGAGACACCGGGTGACGCTGTACGAGGCCGGCGAGACCCTCGGCGGGCACACCAACACCGTCGACGTGACGCTCGACGGCGAGTGCCACCCGGTCGATACCGGCTTCCTGGTCTATAACACGCACACCTACCCGAACCTGACGGCGATGTTTGCCCACCTTGGCGTCGCCAGCGTCGAGACCGAGATGTCATTTTCGGTCAGCCTCGAAGAGCCGCGGCTGGAGTGGGCCGGCAGCAGTCTGGCCACCGTCTTCGGGCAGAAGCGGAATCTGTTGCGGCCCGACTTCTGGCGGATGTTGTCCGATATCGTCCGCTTCAACCGCGACAGTGTCGCCTGGCTTGACGCCAGCCCGCAGGACCAGCTGAGCCTGCGCGATTATCTGGCCGCCGGAGCCTACTCGCGCGCCTTCGCCGAGTGGTACCTGCTGCCGATGGCGGCGGCGATCTGGTCGTGTCCGGCCGGGCAGATGCTTGACTATCCGCTCGCCAGTTTCGTGCGTTTCTGCCGCAATCACGGCCTGCTGCAAGTACTCGATCGGCCGTTGTGGCGAACGGTACGCGGCGGCGGCAGGGAATACGTCAGGAAGCTCGCGGCCGGCCTCGACGATGTCCGCCTGGCGACGCCGGTGCGCGGCATTCGCCGCGCCGCGTCCGGCCTGCTCGTGCGTACCGACGAGGCGGTCGAGCGGCATGACCAGGTCGTCCTCGCCTGTCACAGCGACCAGGCGCTGTCGCTCCTCGGTGGCGGCGCGACGATCGACGAGCGCTGCCTGCTGGGCGCCATTCGCTACGCCCCGAATCGTGCCGTTCTGCACACCGATGCCGCGCTGCTACCGCGTTCACCGGCCTTGTGGTCGGCGTGGAACTACCTGTCGAGCGGCGGCCCGCTCGACCAACGTCCGGTCAGCGTTTCGTACCTGATCAATCGTCTGCAGCCGCTGCCGTTCAAGACGCCGCTGATGGTTTCGCTGAACCCCCGGCGAGCGCCCGCCGGCGAACGGGTGATCGCCGAATTTGACTACCAGCATCCGATCTTCGACGCGGCGGCGATCGCCGCGCAGCGCCGGCTGTCGGCAATCTCCGGTGCATTCGGGGTATGGTTCTGCGGCGCCTGGAATGGCTACGGCTTCCACGAGGACGGCCTCAAGTCGGCGCTGCGGGTGGCCAACGCGCTCGCGTGTCATGCCCCCTGGCAGGGTGTCGACGAAGCAGCCGTGGCCGGACCGGCGCTACGACGGGCGGCGGAACTGGCGGCATGAACACGCTTTCGGCGAGCCTGTACTTCGGACAGGTCATGCACCACCGCTTGCGGCCGGCGGTAAACCGTTTCGTCTATCCGGTGTACTTCTGCCTGCTGCCCTTGTCGCGGATCGAAGTGTCAAGCAGCGCATTGTTCGCGGTCAACCGCTGGAACCTGTTCAGTTTCCACTTCTCCGATCACGGCGCGCGCGACGGCTCGCATCCACTGCCCTGGATTCGCCGTTTGCTGCAGAAGGAAGGAATCCGTGCCGACGGCGAGGTCTGGCTGCAGTGCTTCCCACGTCTGCTGGGATTCGTCTTCAACCCGATCAGCCTGTGGTTCTGTCACGACCAAGACGGACAACTGCGGGCGGTGCTGGCCGAGGTCAACAATACTTTCGGCGAGCGTCACAACTACCTCCTGGCGCACGCCGATGGCCGGCCGATCGGCAATGGTGAAACCATCGAGCGGCGCAAGCTGTTCCACGTGTCGCCGTTCATGGACGTCGCCGGCAGCTACCGCTTTCGCTTCCACTGGCGCGCCGGAGACGACCACACGCCAGTGTGGCGCCTGGCGCGGATCGATCACCGCGACGCCTCGGGCGACCTGCTGCACACCTCGGTTTCCGGCAAGTCCGAGGCGCTCGCCACCGGCCCGCTGCTGAAAGCCTTCTTCCGTTTCCCGCTGCTGACCCTCGGTGTCGTTCTGCGCATTCACTGGCAGGCGCTCCGCCTGTGGCGCAAGCGCGTCCCCTTCTTTCGCAAACCTCATCCGCCACTCGAGGAGACCACACGATGAATGCCAGCCAACAGACGCTCAGCCTGCCGAGCGGGGCACTCGGCAGGCCGCCGCCGCGCAGCGCGCGGACGGTCCTCGCCCTGCTCGAAGGTATCGAGCAAGGCGCCCTGGAAGTGCGCTTGCCCAACGGCGCCCGCTTGCGCTTCGGTCACGCCTCGCCCGGTCACCATTCGGCGATGCTTGAGATCGGCTGCTGGTCGGTCTTCGACCGGGTGCTCGAGCGTGGTGACGTCGGTTTCGCCGAGGCATCGATCGACGGTCACTGGCACAGCCCCGACCTTGCCGCATTGCTGACCCTGTTCGCCAACAATCGTCAGGCGATTTCGCGGGCGGTCTACGGTCAATGGTGGGGACTCCTGAGCGCGCGCCTGCGGCACCTGTTGAACGCCAACACCCGTGCCGGATCGCGTCGCAACATCATCGCGCACTACGACCTCGGCAACGATTTCTATCGCCTCTGGCTGGACCCGACGATGAGCTACTCGAGCGCGTTGTTCTCCAGCGACGCACCGCGTTCTCTGGCGTCGGCACAGCTCGCCAAGTATCGGCGCATCCTGCAGCGGCTCGGCGCCCGCCCCGGTCAGCGCGTTCTGGAAATCGGCTGTGGCTGGGGCGCCTTTGCCGAAACCGCCGCGCGTGAGGCCGGACTGCAGGTTGTCGGTCTGACGCTGTCGCCGGCGCAGCTGCAGTTTGCCCGCGAGCGGCTGCGGCTGGCCGGCGTCGACCGGCAAGTACGGCTGGAACTGCGCGACTACCGCGATCTGGTCGGCGAGCAGTTCGATCACATCGTCTCGATCGAGATGTTCGAAGCGGTTGGCGAACGCTGGTGGCCGACCTACTTCGCCACCCTGCAGCGCCTGCTCGTGCCGGGCGGCAGGGCAGTGGTGCAGAGCATCACCATTGCTGACGCGCTGTTCGCGCGCTACCGGCGTGGCACCGATTTCATCCAGCAGCAGGTCTTCCCCGGCGGCATGCTGCCGAGTCCTTCGGTCTTCGGCCAACGCGCCGCCGACGCCGGCCTGCAGGTTCGCGACTCTTTCGCCTTCGGCCGTGACTACGCGCGGACGCTGGCCGAGTGGTCGGCAAACTTCGAGCAGCAGTGGCCGACGATCGAGGCGCAGGGTTTCGACGAGCGCTTTCGCCGGCTCTGGCGCTTCTACCTCGCGTATTGCCAGGCCGGCTTCAGCAGCGGCACCACCGACGTCATGCAATTCGAACTGGCGCACCGGCGATGAGGACGCTACGTGCGGCACTGATCAGCTTTCTCCTGCTGGCCGGCAGCACGCTCGCCGAGGCCGTTCCGGAGGCGCTGCGCGAGGGCGGGAACGGCTGGCGGCAATGGGGTAGCGGTGAAATGAGCTGGTGGGGCCTTGCGCTTTACCGTGCGACACTGTGGGTCGCCGCGCCGCCGGGCGGCGAGCTGCCGGCCGACGTGCCGACCGCCCTGCGACTGCAGTACCGGCGCGATATCCCGCGTGATCGCCTGGTGCAGAGCAGTCTCGACGAGATGCGCCGGCTGGGAGCCGATGAGGCCCAGCTGGCGCGCTGGCAGGGCGAGCTGCAGCGCGTCTTGCCGGATGTCAGGGAGGGCGAGACGATCGTCGGCGTCCACTACCCTGGGCAAGGAGCGGCGTTCTACCATGGCGACCGCCGTCGTGGCGAAATCGCTGACGCCGATTTCGCCCGCCTGTTCTTCGCCATCTGGCTGGACCGCCGCAGTCGCAGCCCCGCCTTGCGCGCCGCGTTGTTGCAGGGCCCGGCGCTGTGAGCCTGGCCATGGCACCAGCGTTCACCCTGCCACGCCGGCAGCTACTCGCTCATGGTGCGCTCGGGCTGCCGCTGGCAATGGCAGCCCTGCCGGTGTATGTGCATGTTCCGCGGCTCTACGCCGAAGCCGCCGGCATGAGCCTGAGCCTGCTCGGCGCGTTGCTCCTGACCGGCCGCCTGCTCGACGCCGGCATGGATCCGCTGCTCGGCGGCTGGAGCGATCGCACGGCGAATCGCCAACGGCTGATTCTGCTCGCCCTGCCGTGTCTGGCGCTCGGCATGTTCGCGCTGTTGCAGCCGCCAGCGACAGCCGCCGCGTCGTGGTTGCTCGTTTCCATGCTGATCACCTATTTCGGCTTCTCGCTGGCGACCGTTGCCTACCAGGCCTGGGGCGCGGAACTTGGCCGTGACGCCGGCGAAAGAACGCGCTTGACGGCCAGTCGCGAGGGTTTCGGCTTGCTTGGCGTCGTTCTCGCCGCAGCGCTCCCCGGTTTGATCTCGGCCGATCTTGCACGCGGTCTTGCCGGACTCGCGCAGCTGTTCCCGTTGCTGTTGCTGCTGCTGGCGGCGTGGACCCTGTCGGGCTCGCCTCGTTCGGTGGCGCGCACGCCAGCCAGCGGCAGCCTGCTTGGCGACCTCCGCGGGGTGTTTGCCGACCATCGCTTTCGCCGCCTGCTGGCGGTGTTCGTGGTCAATGGCGTTGCCGCCGCCCTGCCGGCGACGCTGGTGCTGTTCTACGTCGCCGACGTGCTGCAGGCCGAGACCTGGAGTGGCCCTTTCCTGGCACTCTACTTCGTCAGCGGAGTCGCCTTTCTGCCGCTGTGGGTCGTCCTTGCGCGGCGTGTCGGTCGCGTCAGGAGCTGGATCGCCTCGATGCTGGTCGCCGTTGCTTCCTTCGCCTGGGCCTGGGGTCTGGGCGCCGGCGACGTCTGGCCGTTCGCGGTCGTCTGCCTGCTCTCGGGGGCAGCGCTCGGCGCCGACCTGACGCTGCCGGCAGCGCTGCTCGCCGACCTCTCCGAACACCGCCGCAGCGCCGACGGAGCCGGCAGCCGGCCGGCACAGGCTGGCGCCTACTTCGGCTGGTGGAATCTGGTCGGCAAATTGAATCTTGCGCTGGCGGCCGGCCTGTCGCTGCCGCTGCTCGATCTGGTCGGCTACCAGCCCGGCGTCGCCGGCACGGCCAGTGGCCTTGCCGCCATCTATTGCCTGCTGCCGTTGCTGTTCAAGACGCTCGCCGGTCTGCTGGCCTGGCGCTGGCGCGGCACTCTGGAGGGTTGGTGATGAGGAATTCTTGCCTGGCGTGGCTGGCCTGCGGCATTCTTGGCTTGACTGGCTGCGCTGGCGTACCGGTCGATCGCTACCGGGCCGAGCAACCGGCCCTCGACCTCGCCCGCTACTTCAACGGCACGATCGACGGCTGGGGGATGTTCCAGGATCGCTCGGGCGCCGTGATCAAGCGCTTTCACGTGCTGATCGACGCCAGCTGGGAGAAGCGCGACGGCGTCGATGTCGGCACCCTCGACGAGACTTTCTCGTGGTCGGATGGCACGACGTCGCGCCGGGTGTGGACGATCAGCCGCGTCGACGCCAGGCGCTACGTCGGTCGGGCCGACGACGTCGTCGGTGATGCGCAAGGCGAAGCTGCCGGCAACGCCCTGCACTGGCGCTATGTGCTGGCCTTGCCAGTCGATGGCCGGGTGTGGAACGTCGATTTCGACGACTGGATGTTCCTGGTGAACGACAAGGTGATGCTCAATCGCTCGGAAATGCGCAAGTTCGGCTTCCGCCTCGGTGCGGTGACGTTGAGCTTCAGCAAGCGCTGAAGTCGTGAGGTCTTGAAATCATGAATGAACCAATTGCAGACTGGTCGGGCAAGCGTGTCTGGCTGCTTGGTGCTTCGAGCGGGATCGGCGCGGCGCTTGGCAGACAGTTGCTGGCGCGAGGCGCTTACGTTGCCTTCTCGGCACGCAACGCCGCCCGGCTGGCCGAAGTGGTGGGGGGTGCCGGGCGGGCGCTGGTGTTGCCCTGCGACGCCACCGACGAAGCGAGCCTCGATGCCGCCCGGGATCGCCTGCTGGCCGCATGGAGCGGGCTTGACGTCGCGCTTTACGTCGCCGGCGACTATCAGCCGATGCGCGCCTGGCAGTTCGATCTGCCAAGGGCTCGGCAGATGATCGAGGTCAATTTCGTTGCGGCGGTTTCGTTCGCCGCCCGCGTCGTGCCGCTACTGCTGCGCCAGGGTGACGGCCAGATCGGTTTCGTCGCCAGTGTCGCCGGCTATCGCGGGCTGCCCAGATCGCTGATCTACGGCCCGACCAAGGCCGCGCTGATCAATTTCGCCGAAGCGCTCCATCTCGACCTGCAGCCGAAAGGCATCGGCGTGCGGCTGATCAACCCGGGCTTCGTCGCCACGCCACTCACCGAACAGAACGATTTCGCGATGCCGGCGCTATTGACGCCGGAACAGGCGGCGCAGGCGACGATCGACGGATTCGCCGGCACCGCCTTCGAGATCCATTACCCGAAGCGCTTCACGCGGCTGCTCAAGCTGCTGGCGCACCTGCCCTACCGGATCTATTTTCCGCTGGTGCGCCGTTTCGCCGGATCGTGAACGAGGCCGGCAGGCGCAACGCGGCAGCCGTCGACGCGCTGATCACCTTCTTCGAAAGCCTCACGCCGGCGAGCCTCGCGCGCTTTGCCGAACTCTACGCCGACGACGCGTTCTTCAAGGACCCGTTCAACGAGGTGCGTGGTGTGGCGCCGATCTGCCGCCTCTTCACCCACATGTTCAGGCAGCTTGGCGAGCCACACTTCGTGGTGATCGAACGGGTGGTTGACGATAACGGCGCGCTGCTCGTCTGGGACCTGCATTTCTGGCTCAAGGGCGCGCCCGGGCAGCGTCAGGAGCAGCTGATCCACGGTGCCTCGCATCTCAAGTTCGATCACCAGGGCAAGGTGGTCTGGCATCGTGATTACTGGGACGCCGCCGAAGAGCTCTACGCGAAACTGCCGGCGATCGGCTGGCTGATGCGATTTCTGAAGAGGAAGCTGGCCGTCTGAGCGGCTCGCCATCGGCGGCGCGGCGCGCACAGGCCGGCTGCCCTGCCTACGCGTCGAGCTTCAGGTCGGCGCGCCGCCATGCCTCGTCAAGACCTTCGCCAACGCCCCCGCCCATGTCACGACCGGCTGCCCTGACCTCGCGCAACTCGTCGAGAAAGCGTTCTCGCTTGTTTTCGGGCAGCGTCATGACCATCTGCAGCGCCTCCTCGAACATGCCAATCAGGGCGTCGAAGTAGCCCTCGTCGTCGACGCCGACTTCGTTGCTGAAGCCGACCGCATGCCGGCAGTAGAAGACCATCAGATCGGCGAGCCCGTCGGCGTCGCCGACCGCCTTCCGGTAATCGGCGATCGGCTTCCTCGCCCTGGCGACCGAATAGTTCTGGTTCTTGAATACGTCAGGCCACAGCCAGCGATCGATGATCGCCTTGTAGGGCTTGAGGGTGTCGCTACCCAGCCCGAAGCGGGCATGCAGGAAAGTCTTGTTTTCCTTGCTCGCCGCGTACAGATCCTCGATCAGCCCAAGCAGGTCCTTACGGTCGAAATCCTTGAGCGTGGCCTTGAGGTCGGTCCAGGTGGGTGAGGTTCTCCGGATGACCATGGTCAACTTCCTCCTCGGCGTGATTTGCGAGAGCGTCCTTGCGGCTACCCCCGACGCCGCCATTGTGCGCTCTCGCTGCCGATTTCAACAGTCGCCGGGTGCCAGCCTGGCACCTGCAACGTTGCCCTCGAGGTGTTTCGGCGTTTGCCTGGCGCCAGGCGGCACCGCGGCAGGAAGCGCTGTCGTGCCCGGCAAATGATCTGCTCAGTGGCTGGCAAACACCCGCGTCGAGCCGTTGCGGTTGACCAGCAAGGTGTCGTAGGGAACGGCGCTGGCGCCTTCCATGCCCGGTGAACCTGGCGGCATCGCCGGCACCGCCAGCCCGAGGGCTGGCGGCTTTTCCCTGAGCAGGCGCTGGATATCGCCGGCCGGGACGTGGCCTTCGATCACGTAGCCGTCGACCCTGGCGGTATGACACGAACCGAGTCGCTCCGGCATGCCCAGCTTCTTGCGGTTGGCGGACACATCATCGACATCATGGCTGCTCACCTCGAAGCCATTCTGCCGGAGGTGATCGACCCAGCCGCCGCAACAACTGCAACTGGCGTTCTTGTAGACTTCTATGCGCGGGGCGCTCTCGGCGTAGACGCTGCCGACCGACAGCAGGGCGAGGGCAGACAAGATGCGAACTGGCTTCATGGCAGGGTCTCGTTTCGTGGCTGATTTTGGCCAAAGTGGCCGATTGAGTTTGATCGTGCATTGTGTACAGCTTAAGCTCACGGCGGCCTGACGATCAAATTACATTTCCGTAATTCTTGCCGGCAGCTTCGGGCGCACAATCCGGTTGTCGGGATCGGCGGAGCAAGCGATGAACATCTACGTGCTGTATGCGCTCTTGGCGGCGGTCCTTTTTGGCGCCAGTACGCCGATCGCCAAGCTGCTGCTTGGCGACCTGCCGCCGATCCTGCTTGCCGGTCTGCTCTACCTCGGCAGCGGCCTCAGCCTGAGCGCCGCGCGCCTGATCCGCGATCGCCGCTGGCAGCCGTCCGGGCTGGCGTCTGCCGAGTGGCCGTGGTTGCTGGGGGCGATGCTTTTCGGCGGCGTGCTGGCGCCGGTGGCCTTGCTCTACGGCTTGGTAAACACCGGCGGCGCGACCGCGTCCCTGCTCCTGAACCTGGAGGCGGTGCTGACCGCCGTGCTGGCCTGGGTGGCCTTCAAGGAGAACGCCGACCGGCGGATCGTCCTCGGCATGCTGGCGATCGTTGCCGGTGGCGCCGTGCTGTCGTGGCCGGCTGCTGGCGCTGGCCCGACGACTTGGGCCGGGCCGCTGGCGATCAGCGCTGCCTGCCTGTTCTGGGCCATCGACAACAATCTGACGCGCCAGGTTTCGGCGTCCGACGCCCTGTTCATTGCCGGCAGCAAGGGCCTGGTCGCGGGTGGCGTCAATACGCTGCTCGCGCTGGTTCTGGGCATCCCCTGGCCGGCGACCTGGACGCTCATTCCGGCGATGAGCCTTGGTCTGCTCGCTTACGGCGTCAGCCTGGTGATGTTCGTTCTCGCCTTGCGCGGATTGGGTGCGGCGCGTACCGGCGCCTATTTCTCGACAGCGCCGTTCATCGGTGCCGCCGTCGCGCTGGTCATTCTGGACGAGTCGACGTCAACAGCGTTCTGGGCGGCAGCGGCATTGATGGCGCTCGGCGTCTGGCTGCACCTGACCGAGCAGCATCGCCATCAACACAGTCATCACGAAATGCATCACGCCCATAGCCACCGACACGACGAACATCACCAGCACCCGCATTCGGCCGACTGGCAGGGCGAGCAGCCGCACAGCCATCCGCATCGGCATCTGCCAATGTCGCACAGCCACCGCCACTTTCCCGACATCCATCATCGGCACGGACATTGAAGCGCCGCGAGCGGCGACGAGAGTCGATCGGGTGGCCGCCGGTACTGCCCGCGCCAGATCAGCCGGTGAGAAAATAATGGGCCAGCACGGCCAGCATTGCCGCCAGCACGAACCAGCCAAGCTTTCCCCGGACAATCTCGATGTTGGCTGACGTCATGCGCTGTTGCAGCCGCGGCAGCTGTTCGAGGAATTGCTCGACGATCTCCTTGGCATCCTTGAGGCCGACCCCCCTGGTCACGCGGACGCACTTGATCGCCTCGATCTTGCTGCCCCGCTCCAGGGCGGCGATGGCTTCACGCGGGAGCTCATGGTCATTATCATTCATGGCGCTGCCATCGGTTTCGCTTGCGTGGGTGTGCGCGGCGAGCGTACGCGCACCAAGGCCGGGCGCTGCCTGATGCGGGTGGCAGGCCGGTGTTGGCGGGAAGCATAAGTCATGAAGGCATGAAAGCAAGCATCACCATCGTCATCGCGCTGTTCTGCCTTACCGTCCTTGCCGCCCCGGCGCCCTGGTTCATGTGGCGCAGCAAGCTGGACGGCAAGGCATTTTGCGCCCAGACCAAGCCCGGTGAGGGGTGGGAAATGGCCAGCGGCCCCTACCAGGACGCGCGTTGCCAGCGGCCCGGCGTTCCTGGCCGCTGAGCGTCGAGCAGTCGTCTGCCGGCCGCCGGACTGGCAGTGCCCGGCAGGCGCAGCAAGCGGCGATGGCGCTGATTGCGCTACCATCGTTCGCCGATCGTCGTTGTCGGTGGGCAGCGACGACCAGCTTAGGGAAACGGGAGGCCGTCTCCCCAGCGCCATTCACCAGCAAGAGGATTGGGTCGAAATGATGAGTGCGAGGAACGGTTTGGTGTTTGCCTACATTCTGGAGGAGGGCTGCGGGCAGGCCATCGGCTGGCAGCGGGTCAAGACCTGGGAGCCCGGGCAAGGCCTGCTTTGGCTGCACCTCGATTATGCCGACGAGGGCGCCAAGCGATGGCTGGTCGAAGAGAGTGGCATCGATGACGTGTCGTGCGCCGCGCTGATGGCGGTCGAAACCAGGCCGCGCGTCGTGGCCGCCGCCGATACCCTGCTGTTGATCCTTCGCGGCATCAACTTCAATCCTGGCGCCGATCCCGAGGACATGGTGGCGGTCCGCATGTGGTTCGACGAGCACCGCATCATCAGCATGCGCCATCGCCGGGTGATGGCCATGGACGACATCAACCGGACCATCGAAGCAGGAAAGGGCCCGCTGAGCAGCGGCGACTTCCTGGTCATGGCGGCCAGCAAGCTGACCGACCGGATGGCTGACGTCATCGGTGACATCGACGATGGCGTCGATGAGCTCGAGGACACGGTATTGACCGAGGAGAGCCATGAACTGCGCCCCAGGCTTGCCAATCTGCGCCGGCAGACGATCAGCATGCGGCGCTATATCTCGCCCCAGCGTGACGTCCTGGCGCGCCTGCAGAACGAACGCGTGTCGTGGCTGAACGAGCTTGACCGGGTGCGCATCCGCGAGATTGCCGAACGCACGGCCCGCTTCGTCGACGACCTCGACTCGGCCCGCGATCGCGCCGCCATCACCCAGGAAGAACTCAACAGCCACCTGTCGGAGCAGATGAACAAGACGATGTACGTGCTGTCGATCGTCGCCGCGATCTTCCTGCCGCTCGGCCTGATCACCGGCCTGCTGGGGATCAATGTCGGTGGCATTCCCGGTACCGAAAATCAGTTTGCCTTCGCCTATGTCACTATCCTGCTGGTCGCTTTCGCCCTCGTGCAGTACGTGTTGTTCAAACGGAAGAAGTGGATTTGACCGCACGGCCGGGGAACCGTCGTCGGACGAGGGCAATGCGGCGGAAAGCGCTGCCGAAGTGAACTTTCGCCTTGCAGCACCTTCCGTGCCGAGGACGCGCAGCGAGGGACGCCCTGGCGGGCGTTGACGCCGGTAACACGATTTGTGGCTAGAACGCGCGGGCATCGCCGTCGGCCGGGAAACTTGGTTGTTCGACTGGACCTGCGCCGCCGGGCGCTCAGCCGGCAAGTCGTGCGTTCAAAGCCAGGCAGTGGGAAAAGGAAGATGGCAACAATGAAACGGCAATCGTCGCCGTCCGGGCGCCGCTCGCCACGATCAGTAACGCGGCCCGACAACAAGGATAAGAAGATGAAAGCTTATGCGGCGGAGTTTCTTGGAACGTTCTGGCTGGTTCTCGGTGGCTGCGGCAGTGCCGTACTTGCTGCCACTTTTCCGGAGGTCGGCATCGGCCTGCTCGGCGTCGCGCTGGCGTTCGGCTTGACGGTGTTGACCATGGCCTTCGCGATCGGCCATATCTCGGGTTGCCATCTCAACCCGGCTGTTTCGATCGGCCTCTGGGCGGGCGGCCGTTTCCCGGCCAACAAGCTCGCTCCCTACATCGCGGCGCAGGTCGTCGGCGGTATCGTCGCGGGTGGCGTGCTCTACGTCATTGCCAGCGGCGCAGCCGGTTTCGACGTTGCCAACGGCTTTGCCTCGAACGGCTATGGCGAGCATTCGCCCGGTGGCTATTCCCTGCTGTCGGCGCTGGTCACCGAGATCGTGATGACCATGTTCTTCCTGCTGATCATCCTCGGTGCCACCGACAAGCGCGCACCGGCAGGTTTGGCGCCGATCGCCATTGGTCTCGCACTGACCCTGATTCACCTGTTCAGCGTTCCGGTGACCAACGCCTCGGTCAATCCGGCGCGCAGTACCGGCGTCGCCGTGTACGTCGGCGGTTGGGCGACGGCGCAGCTCTGGCTGTTCTGGCTGGCGCCGATCATCGGCGGCGTGCTCGGTGCGCTGACCTATCGTTTCATCGCCGGTGACGAAGAAAGCTAGCGACGCGTCGGCGATACGCCGTTCTGCTTTGCCCCAGATCTCATACCGACAAGGAGCTCCAGATGCAGGTCAACGCCCTTCTTCCACGTTATCCGGTACCGGCACTGAACGTTCCGCTCACCACGGGTGGTCGTTTCGTTCTCGGGGCTTCGCCCGCCGAACACTTCGACCTGCTGGTCTTCTACCGCGGGCTGCATTGCCCGATCTGCGCGAAGTACCTGCTAGAACTCGAGCGTCTGGCGCCGGAGTTCGCGTCACGCGGCGTGCAACTGGTGGCGATCAGCAGCGACAGTGAGGAACGCGGCAAACAGATGGCCGACAAGGTCGCGGCCAGCGGCGTCCAGTTCGCGTACGGCTTGAGCCTGCGGAGTGCGCGGCAGTGGGGCCTTTACATCAGCACCTCGCGTGGTCTGACGTCGATCGGCATCGAAGAACCGACCTTGTTCAGCGAACCCGGCGTGTTCCTGGTTCGCCCGGATGGCACCTTGTACTACGGCGCGGTTCAGACGATGCCGTTTGCACGCCCGCCGTTCCAGGATCTGCTCGGCGCCATCGACTTCGCCGTGGCCAGGGACTATCCGGCACGCGGCGAGTTTACCGGCGACGTCTAGCCGGCAAGGCTCAGGCGCTTGCGCACCGTTTCGCGCGGGAAGAGGGCGACCAGGGCGTCCACCGACGGTGTCTGCTCCCGGCCGGTGAGCAGCACCCGCAGCGGCATCGCCAGCCTGGGCATCTTCAGTCCGTGCGCGGCGACGCTCTGCCTGATCAGTGCGCCGACCGCCGCAGGCTCCCAGTCGATCTCGGTGAGACCGGCGACGAAGTCGGCCAGCGCCGGCCGTGCTTCCGTCGTCAGATGCCTGGCCAGCAGTTCGGCTGGCGGCGTGATCTCGATGTAGAAGGCCTCGGCCGCGTCGGCCAGTTGATTGAGGTTACTGGCGCGCTCGCGGTACAGCGCGATGATCGCCGCCAGCGACGGTACGGCAGTGACCGCGACGCCACGCGCCTCGAGGCGCGGCTGGACCAGTGCCGCCAGCCGCGCCGGCTCGGCGCGTTTGAGGTAGTGGGCGTTGAGCCAGTCGAGTTTTTCGGTGTTGAACTGTGCCGCCGACGGCGTGATGTGGTCGAGGTCGAACCATTCGCAGAACTGCTCCATCGAGAAAATCTCGTCGTCGCCGTGTGACCAGCCGAGGCGTGCCAGGTAGTTGAGCACCGCTTCCGGCAGGTAGCCGTGCTCGTCGTACTGCATGACGCTGACCGCGCCATGCCGCTTGGACAGTTTCTGACCGTCGTCGCCAAGGATCATTGACAGGTGTGCGTATAGCGGCACCGCGACGCCAAGCGCCCGCAGGATGTTGATCTGGCGAGGCGTGTTGTTGACGTGGTCGTCGCCGCGGATGACGTGCGTGATGCCCATGTCGCGGTCGTCGACGACGACGCAGAAATTGTACGTTGGCGTGCCGTCGGCGCGGGCGATGATCAGGTCGTCGAGTTCGGCGTTGGCGATCTCGATCCGGCCCTTGACCAGATCGTCCCAGGCGACCACGCCGTCACTCGGGTTGCGGAAACGGACCACCGGCCGTACCCCTGGCGGCGGCGCCGGCAGGGTCTTGCCGGCTTCCGGCCGCCAGGCGCCGTTGTAGCGCGGCTTGAGGCCCTGCGCGCGTTGCTCGTCGCGCAGCCGGTCGAGTTCCTCCGGCGCCAGGTAGCAGTGATACGCCGAGCCCGCGGCGAGCATCTCCGCGATCACTGACCGGTAGGCCGCCATCCGCTGCGTCTGGTAGAACGGGCCTTCGTCGTGCGTCAGGCCGAGCCAGCCCATGCCGTCGAGAATCGCCTGCACGGCGGCCGGTGTCGACCGTGCCAGATCGCTGTCCTCGATGCGCAGGATGAAGCGGCCGCCGTGACGGCGCGCGTACGCCCAGGAAAAGAGCGCCGTGCGAGCGCCGCCGATATGCAGGAAACCGGTGGGCGAGGGGGCGAAACGGGTGCGGATCATGAGGGCGGGTCTCAGTCGGCCAAAGCGCCCATTCTAGACCAGACGCGCTGCCGGCGCGGTGCGCCGGCGAATTCGTTCGAACTCTTTCGAACTCGTTCGAACTCGTTCGGAGCAGTCGCCGCAAGACGCCGCGGTGAAGGCATCGAGAAACCGCGCGAAGGGCGGCCGGGCAGCTCGTCGGCTGTTTCAGGGCCGGCAGCAGCGGTTCTTCCGACGGCTATCCGGAACCTATCCGGAACGTCCGCGGGGCTGGTCGCGGGCATGCAGGCGGATGACGTTCCTCCCGGCCTGCTTGGCCTCGTACATCGCCCTGTCCGCCCACTTGAGGATCTCGTCCTGGCTGGCCTGGTGATCGATGAACAGGGCGACGCCGATACTCGCCGAGCAGCGGTGCTCAAACCTGCTTTCGTCCTCGCCCTCGCGGCGGACGGTCAGCAGGTAGGGCTTCGACAGGCTGGTGCGTATCTTTTCGGCAATGGCACTGGCGCTGTCGGTCGATTTCGCCCGGTCGACGTCAAGCTCGTTGATGACCACCACGAATTCATCGCCGCCGAAGCGCGCCACCGTGTCCATCTCGCGTACGCAAGCCTTCAGGCGCTGGGCCGCCTCGATCAACAGCAGGTCGCCGGCAACGTGTCCGCTCTGGTCGTTCAGCGGCTTGAAGTTGTCCAGGTCGACGAACATCACCGCGCCGTAGCAACCGGTTCTTGTACTGGCCGCCATCGTCTGGCGCAAACGGTCGTTGAGCAGGCGGCGGTTGGGCAGCGCGGTGAGCGGGTCGTAGAACGCCAGTTGCCGCACCTGATCCTGCTCATGCTTGCGGCTAGTGATTTCCCTGCTGATGCCGTGATAGCCGGTAATCGTGCCGTGCGCATCGCGCTCGGGGGTGGACAGGACTTCCAGCCAGATCAGCCGGCCGTCCTTGCACAGCTGTGGCAACTCGAAGCGGGTAATACTGGTCCTGATGCCGCTTCGCTCGGCTTCCTCTCGCCGCCGCTGGGTTTCCCTGAGCAGCGCGACTCCTTCGGCGGGCAGTACTTCCGTCACATGGCGACCGATTACCTCGCTCGCCGGATAGCCGCGCAGACGCTCGTCGGCCGGGCTGATATAGGTGAAGTAATGCTTGCGATCCTGTCGCCAGACAATGTCCGAGACGGTCTCCGTCAGCAGGCGATAGTGTGCCTCGCTGTCGCGCAGCTTCTCGGCCGCCAGGTTTTTCTCGATGGCAATGCTGGCCAGGCGGGCCGACTGTTCGATGATCGCGATATCGGCGTCGGAAGGCGTGTGCGCCTGCCGATGGTAGATCGCAAAGGTACCCAGGACCTGTCCCGACGATGCCCGGATCGGCTCGGACCAGCACGCTCCCAGGCCGGCCCGGGCGGCCAGTTTTCTGGCGCGCCGCCAGAAAGGATGCGTCGCGATATCGGCAACGACGACGCGCTCGCCGGAAAAAGCCGCGGCTCCGCAGGAGCCGACGTCGGCACCGATTTCGCTGCCGTCGATCGCGCTGTTGAAGAAATCGGGCAGGCTGGGTGCGGCACCGGTCGTCAATCGCTTACCCTCGCGGTCGAGCAACAGGATGCTGCAGAGCATCGCCGGATCGAGCTGCTCGACGCCCAGCACGATCGCTTCAAGGATATCGCCGAGCGCTTGATCCGTAGCCAGCAGTTCGAGAACGCGGCTGCGGCAGTGTTCGTACTGCTCGGCACGTTTGATGGCGGTGACCTCGCTATGCGTGATCACTGCGCCATGTCCGCTGTCCCGACCGAGGGGCATCACCGCCAGCGTGAACCAGCGATTCTGCTGCGACGAGTCGGCGGCGTAGTCCAGGCTGAAGCTGGGCAGGCTGCCATCGAGAACGGCCTGGATGCCCTGACGCGCCCGCAGGGCCTGCTCGGGCGATGCGAAATCGCCGCCGGCCGCGAAAAATTCGAGGTAATTGTCGCCGACCGCGCTGTGCGGCGTCGGCTTGCCGGGCTCGCCGCCCTCGTGCTCGGCCACGGTAGCCTGCCACCAGCGTTTGTTGACCGCCTGGATGTCGCCGTGGCAGTTCACCACCGCGATTCTCGCCGCCATCGCGTTGAGAATGCTGTTCTTGAACGCCTCGCTTTCCTGGAGTTCCTTCTCGCGCGCCGTCAGAGCCTCCAGCAGGCGGTTGAAGCCGCCGACCAGTTCGCCGATTTCGTCGGCACGGGTGATCGGCAAGGCCCGCGGCGGTTCGTTGGCATCCGACAGGGACGACAGCGCTCGCGCTGCATCGAGCGCCGGTGCAAGTTGGCGCTTGAGCATCCACCAGGTGAGGGCCGCCGCCAGCACGGTGAGCAGCAGTGTCGCCAACAGCATCCGCCGCTGCATGGCACGAATCGGGGCAAAGGCCTCGCTGGTCGGCAGTATGGCGACGATATCCCAGCCCGCCACGGGAATGCGTTTCGACGAGGTCAGTATTTCGGCGCCGACCGCACTGACGTAGACGACCGGACCTTCGAAGCCGCCGATGAAGCGGTCGATTGTCGGGTTGACGCCGGGCTCGGGAAAGCTCGCCATGACGCGGCTCTTGTCGGTGGCGGTGACGATCAGGCGATACTGCGGCGCGACCAGAACGTAGCCGCCGGTCTTGCCGTAGCGGCTTGTCGTGATTCGGTCGAGAAAATTGGGCAGGCCCAGATTGACCACGCCACCGAGTGCGCCGATGACCTTGCCGCGACCGTCGTGAATCGGTACCGTGATACCGAAAACCGGCGCCTGCAGCTTCTTTCCCATCACCGGCCGGCTGACCGACGACGCTCCTTCCCGCAGCGCGGCGGCGACGGTGTCGATCTCCATGTAATTGACGCCGAGCCGTTCCGACGACGGCGACACCTCCGCAATCGCCGTGCCGTCGAGCGCGTAGACGATGACGCCGCCGTTGAACGCCTGTTCCTGCAGCATCAGGTGCCGCTCGATGAAGTCCTGCAAGGCCCGGGGATCGGCCAGCATGGCGGGATCGATCCGTCGGGCGACCTTCTCGAGAACGATCATCCGGTCGCTCAGCTCGTGCTGCAGTTCCTCCGCAAGCACCGCAACCGTCGACAGTTGCTGGTCGCCGAGGACCCGTTCCATGTCGGCGCGAAGCATCCATCTGGCATAGAAAGCAAGCGACCAGATGCTGACCAGGAAAATGGCCAGGGTGAACAGGGTCACCCTTGTCTTGAGCGACCGCCACTGAAACGGGTTCAGATTCATGCTGATGTCAAACGGCGACGAGCTGTTCCAAGGCTTGCTCCTGGTCCTTGTTGACCTTCCCCGACTCCTCGGCACGCCTTTGAAAACCGCGGCTTAGGTGCTTTGCCGAGGGACGCCGGTCGTTTTCAGTACTGCCGGGATGGGTTTCCGTCAGAGTACACCAAAGCCGTGCGTTCGGACGGAAAAGACGGGCTTGAAACGATGCCCGATGAGCGGCCGGCCTGACCGTGGCGCCGCGGCGTTGCGAACTACCGCGCTTGCCGGTTGCCAAAGCGGAAACAACGCTTGCCGCCTCGGATCTTGCTAGTCCGATCATTTAACAGCAGCAGTTGACACGCCATTGGCAATTTGTGGTCGTCTTGACCGCGCTTGACAGGGCTGGCACCCGAACAGATACTCGTTGCCCGTTGCACGAATTCTGAAATTCTGAATTCTGAATCTGAATCTGAATCCGCGATTTCCCGGGTTTTCCGCTGTTTTTTTCCGTCAGGAGAGAACGCATGAAACGCGCTCAGTTTGCCGCCCTCGCGGCGTTCGCAACTCTCGTCGCTGCTATCGCCTTCTTTCATGGCCGCGGCGTCGGTGATGTCCATGCCCAGAACACCGGCTCAGCCACAGCCAGCACCGTCGCCACGGCGCCCGGGCGGCAGGTACCCGAAGCCTCGATGGTCGATCAGGATGCCCCCTACTACGAGGCCTGTGCCCGTGAGGGGCTGAGCGAGTCCGAATGCGTCGGGCGACTGATCTGGTTCAAGGCCACCGCCGGCAATGATCGCTTCCATACCTATACCTTCCAGCAGCGCATCGGCGTACTGGTGGACTGGTTCCGCGTGCTGCGTGCCGACCAGCGCGACGATCGTTTCTGGGCCTGGGGAATCATCAACGACCCGTCATGCTGCAAGCCCGGCGAAGCCGACTGTCCGGCCAGGTCGGCCGAGGAAACCTACGGTTTCGACTGGTGCCCCGGTGACGACGTGCTGCTCAAGTACGTCGGCAAACCCGGTTACATCGACCCCGCCTGCGGCCTCAGGGACGCGGCGCTCGATCCCGACGATCCGCACAGCCGGGGCGGCAAGGAAGATCAGCGGCATTCGCCCTGCGACCTGAAATTCGGTACGTCGACCGGTGCCCTGGGAATTCGCAAGTTTCCCAATCCGCGTTTCGACGCTGCCAGGTGGAAACAGCTCAACGGTGCGCTCGGTACCTGGTCCGGCTTCGACAGCAAGCTCGCCGCGAAGACCGGTATCGAATCGGACCAGCGGGTGAGCAAGCTGGCCGACGGCTCGGTCGAACCGCCGTTCCTGATCGGGACCTCCTGCGGCTCGTGCCATATCGCCTTCGACCCGCGCAACCCGCCTGCCGACCCGGCGCATCCGAAATGGGAGAACATCGTCGGGCTGATCGGCAACCAATACACGCGGATGTCCGAACTGCTCGGCTCGGGCCTGCCGATCACCAGCCTCGAGTACCAGATGTTCGCGCACGCGCGTCCCGGGGTGACCGACACTTCGGCGATTTCACACGACCAGGTGAATAACCCGGGGACGATCAATGCGCTGATCAACGTCGCCCAGCGGCCGGTCTTCGCGGGTGAAATGATCAGCAAGTGGCGCAAGGCGGCGACCTGCGGCGACGAGAAGGACGAGAGCAAGTGCTGGTGCGAACCGGGACGCAATGGCAAGTGCTGGCTGAAGAGCAGCCGTAACGACGACACCACGCCGGTCAATCTCGGCGGCCAGAAAGTCATCCTCCCCGGCGTCCATCACATCCTCAAGGGCGGCGAGGATTCGACTGGCGCGCACGAAGCGATCCAGCGGGTGTACTTCAATATCGGTTCGTGCTCAGAACAGTGCTGGGTCAATCACCTCGCCGACATGCGCCAGGTTGACCCCGAGCAACGCGGCTTCGGGCAAACGCCTTTCGACATCGGCCAGTGCCGACGCGACTGCCCGAATTTCAGGGCGATCGAGGATCGCCTGCAGAACGTGCTCGACTTCTTCGCTTCCGCCGAGTCGGACCAGGTCGACCTCTACGCGGCCCTGGCCAGCGTCCGCAAGGGCAGCCAGGGTGGCAAGACCTACAGTCGCGCCGACTTCGTCGCCGACCTGGAAAGCGAGTTCGGAGCCGGCGCCGTCGGTCGCGGTCAGGCCGTGTTCGCCGAGAACTGCGCACGTTGCCATTCGAGTATCCCGGAAAGTACCGGTGGTTCGTTCAGGAACCGCGACTTTGCCGCCGCCAGCGAACAGCATCCGCGCAAGGTCCGTGCCGACTTTCTGGGCAATGATCAGGCGACGCCGGTCACCGAGGTCGGCACTTTCCGCTGCCGCTCGCTGCATTCCAATCACAAGGCCGGCAACCTGTACATGGAATACGCGTCGGACGCCTATCGCCAGCGGCCGGTGGTCGCCGACATTCCGGAACGAAACGACCTCAAGGACGCCGGCCGCGGCTATATGCGCAATGTCTCGCTGGTCAATGTCTGGGCGACCGCGCCCTTCATGCACAACAACGCCATCGGTCCGGAGATCTGCGGCAAGCCGGTCAACCAGGAGAACGATTTCCACCGCGCCCGCTACGTCGATGCCAGCGGCAAGCTGCTCGCGCAACAGCCCGAGTGCCGCCGCTACGATCCCAGCGTCGAGGGTCGTTTCGATCTCTACAAGCTGTCGATGTTCGAGCTTCTGCACCCGCAGGAAAGGGGCAGCAAGCGGACGCTGACCAACGCCGACGTGTTGATCGACGTCGGCATACGACCGCTTGACGGCAAGACCGAGAAGCCGCTGTTCGATTTTGGCCAGGTCAGGATCCCGGCCGGCACCAGCGCCGGCTACATCAACGGCCTGATGCACAAGCAGCTGGTCGGCGACCTGTTCCTTGCCAAACGCCATCCCGACAGGCTGCAGGCGGCGGGCAAGGCGGAGCTGGTGCCGACACTGCAGGCGATGGCCGACGAGATCGTCAAGAACCCGTCGCGTTTCGTCGATATCCTGCGCGAGCAGCGCGAGTTCATCAGCGCCAACTACCAGACCTGCGATCAGGAAATCGAAAATGAAGGTCACCGCTTCGGCGAGGACCTCTCCGAGGCTGACAAGAAGGCGCTCACCGCCTTCCTGGTCACCCTGTGAGCGACCGGAGAGAGATCATGGGACTGTCGCCTACCGCTACCCTGCGCACCGGAATGATCGCCCTTGCCAGCCTCGCGCTGGCTTCGTGCAGCAAGCCGGAGCCGCCCAACATCACCTTTGCACCCTACGGCAAGGGTTACCAGACGAGAATGGACCTCGCCCAGGTCGATTACAAGTACCCGATCCCGCCAGCCGAGCTGGCGAAAATAACGCCGGACTACCTGGCGACGCTCGACGAGGAACAGATCGACCAGATCTACGCCCGGCTCACCGCCGGACCGATTCCCGACGGCGCTTTCGAAGGCCGTATCCTGTTGCCGCGCGGCAGCAGCGGCAAGTTCAGGCTCTCCGAGATGGTCGGTGGTTTCGCCGGTACCGCGCTGCACCTCAAGGGGCTGGTCGTCGAGGAAGTCGGCGAAGTGCTGTGGCGCGGCAAGGTGTTCTTTCGCGACGAGCGCGTGCTGCGCAACCGCATCGAGGACCTGTCGCTGCTCAAGAAGGTCGGCCTGGTCGAAGGCGAGCCGAAGAAGATGAGCTACGGCGGCAAGGAAACCTGGCTGCTGTTCCCGGCCAAGCTCTATTGCGGTCAGAGCCTGCTCGACTCACGGCGCGAATCGATCATCATCGACTACTTCTTCACCGACGAGATTCCCGGCTACCAGGAAAATCCGGACTATCTCGCTGGCCGGCGCGGGCTCAAGGTGCGCGATGAAATCCGCATGATTCGCCCCGGTTTCTACCTCGGTCGCGCCTACCTGGACCGTGGCTTCGCGCTGAATTTCACGCTTTACGACAAGGCCACCGACGAGCAGGCGCGGGAGAACTTCGTCAGCACCGGCAAGGTCCAGGAAGACTGCTGGCCGGGTACCCAGCAGCGCACCGTCGCCACTGCCGCGAAATCCTGAACGCCACCGGGGCCCTCCGGCGTGGGAACGCGTGATGACTCTTCGCAAGGCCTTTCTGGCGATGGCGCTCGGCACCGTCGGCGCTTTCGCCGCCGTCATGCCGGCGCTGGCGCTTGAAGCCGTGCCGCCGGTTCGCGTGGTCGAACCGGCCGACCCCGGCGAGCACCTGCCGAGTGTCGGCCGCTCGCTGTTCGATCAGCTGTTCGCCGTCAGCCGGGGTGCTGACGTCGAAGTCGATCCGCCTTTCCCCTTCGAGGCCCTGCTGAGCCGCATCGACGCGCAACTGCAGCGCGATCCCGACAGCCCGCTGCCGCCCGCCAAGCGGGTATTGATCCCGCTGGGTCGATCCCTGCAACGCAGCGCCGCCGCACCCGAGTACTTCGCCTATCCGCGGGTGGTGGTCGCCGTCGACAGCCCGTCGGCGACCGCCGCCACGCCGCTGCTCAAGGATCGCCTGTTCATCGGCTATCAGGAGCAATCGGCGGTGCTCGAGGTGATCAGCTACAACGAGGCCGCCGGCCGCTTCGAATTCCAGCTGGTCAAGGACTATCGGGCGGGCGGCAAGCCGCGGGTGGTCTACGCCAACCGCAACATCTGCTTCGCCTGTCACCAGAACGGCGCACCGATCTTCTCGCGCGCCTTGTGGGACGAAACCAACGCCAATCCCGCCGTCGCCGCGCTGCTGCTGGCGACGCGCGAGCGCTTCTACGGCATTCCGCCGGGCCGCGGAATCGACGTACCCTACGCCATCGACAACGCCACCGAACGCGCCAACGGCCTCGCCCTGACGCAACGTCTGTGGCGAGACGGCTGTGGCGGCAAGCAGCCGGCCGCGCAGCGCTGTCGTGCCGGGCTGTTTGCCGCCGCCTTGCGCTACGCCCTGTCCGGCGGCCAGAGCTGGCTCCCCGACGCGCGTTTCGAGCAGATGGTTGCGGCGCCCCTGCGTCGCGAGGCGAGCCGCCGCTGGCCTGGCGGACTGGCTGCCGGCAATGCCGACATTCCCAACCGCAATCCCTTGCAGGGACTGGTCAGCTGGCCGGCGGACAGCGCCGCCCGGGTGGCCTACTCGGATGTCCAGGCACGCTTCGATCCCTTGCTGCCACGGCCGCAGCAGCCGGTCTGGCACGCCGACGCTGCCGGTGCGTTGCAGCCGCTGGTCGCCGGCCTGGCGGAATTCGTCGCGGCTGCCGACCGGCGGCAGCTGGTCAAGGTCCTCGACCGTTCGGCGGCGGTCGGTACGCGACGGATCGCCGTCGCCTGCCGCATCGACGCCAGCCCCGCTGCCTCGCGCTGGGTGTTGCGCTGCGCGGCGCCAGCCGGGACGCTGCTCGCCGGCACGCTGTCCTTGCGGGCCGGGCGACCCGCCGGAGGGCGGCTGACGCGGTTGATGTTGCCCGGCGGCACGGCGCTCAATGATCTCGAGCTGGCGCCCGTCGGCCAGGCGACAGCGACCGCGGCGAGCCTGCAGCCGCGGGCGGACGGACAGCTGCCGCGCACCGCCGGGGGTGACGCGGTCAGCGTGATCGACATCGAACGCCCGGCTGGTGGCGAGCAGGGCGAGGCGACGCTGCTGATCCGCGAGGAGTTTGCCCTCGTGCAGCAGGCGCTGGAGCGGCTGCTCGCCGGGCCCGAGGCAGCGAGCCTGTTCGGACCGACGCCCCTGCCGCGCGAGAAGCTTTTCGCGGCGCTGTTCGCCGAACTTGGCAGCCGTCCGCCGCCGCCGTGTTGCCAGGCTGCCCGGCGACTGCCAGCGCCGCAACTGGCGGCGCCGGCCGTCGTTGCCGGGCAATCGTCGGCAAGCGCCAGCGATCCGCTGTTGCGCGCTTTTCAGCCCTACTGCGCGGCCTGCCACCAGAGCGCGGAGACCTTCCCGCCGAATTTCCTGCAGGGCAGCGCCGCCGAGGTGACGGCGCGACTGCGGCACTGCGCGCCGCGGCTCTACGTTCGCCTGGCGATGGCCGACGTCGCGCCGGAGCAGCGTGCCAAGACGCCGATGCCGCCGGAAAGCATGTTGCCGGCCTTTGCCAGCGATCCCGCGTCGTGGCGTGGCAGTCCGCTGCGTGCCGGCTTGCTGGCACAGGTCGAACAGTGGCTGCGCGCCGAAACCGGCCAGGCGCCGCAGCTGGCGGCGATGCTGGCCGGTGGTTACGAGGCGCTGCGGCCCTGCCTGCCGCCACGTTGAAAGCGGGAAGCCGGACCTGCCAGAGCCGGGCTGCGCGCCGGGGGCAAGTGGGCTCTGACACGAAAAAGGGAGTACAGCATGAACGAGCAGCAGCAGAATCCGGCAGTGAAAAGCCCCTGGAAACGGCGCTTCGTGATTCTCTTCGTGGTCACCGTCGTGCTGCCGGCGATGGTGCTGATCTGGCTGGTGCAACGCTTCGCTGGCGACGTCGCGGTGGACTACGACAGCCCGGCCGAGCACTTCAAGTACGGTTCTACCGGCGGCGAGCACGAGATGGGTTTCCCCTACTGGATCTGGCGGGCGTTGCCGCAGGTCTGCCCGCAGTATCTGCCCGGCAAGGGCTACCAATCGCTCGGCATGGTTTTCGAGAAGAACGCCGACGGCAGCGACCGGGATGTTCCCGTCGGTACCTCGCGTCGTCGTTACCAGGGCATCGACCGGGTGTTCGTCAACTGCGCCGTCTGCCACACGAGTACGGTGCGCACCGCCGCCGACCAGCCGCCGACGATCGTCCTCGGCATGCCCGCCGCGACGTTCAACATGAAGGGTTTCGAGGAGTTCTTCTTCCGCTGCGCCGCCGACCCGAAGTTCGCGAAGGAATTCATCCTGCCCGAGATCGAGCGCCAGGGCGGGCAACTCGACCTGCTCGATCGTTACGTCGTCTATCCGGTCGCCATCGCGATCATGCGCGACCGCGTGCTGGCACTCGCCGGGCGCTTCGACTGGGTCTTCAAGCAGCACCAGTGGGGCCCCGGGCGTGTCGACACCTTCAACTCGGCGAAAGTCATCTTCAACTTCCCGATGGCCCATCTCGACCCAGCCGAGTTCGACGCGCCGGCCGACTTTCCCTCGCTGTGGCGACAACGGCAGCGCAAGCAACCGCATGAAATGCAACTGCACTGGGACGGCAACAACACCACCGTCGAGGAGCGCAACAAGAGCGCCGCTTTCGGTACCGGGACGACGCCGCCGACCATCGATCTGGCGCGCATTCGTCGGGTCGAGGACTGGATCCTCGACGTGACGCCGCCGGCATTCAGCCAGTTCTTCCCGATCGACCCGGCGCTGGCGGCGAGCGGCGCGCCGATCTACAAGGCGTATTGCGCCGCCTGCCACGGCGCCAGCGGCAGCGATTTCGGCGGTGAGTTGGTCGGCCAGGTGACGCCGCTGGCCGAGATCGGCACCGACCGGCGACGGCTCGATTCCTATACCTATACCCTGGCGGTGAACCAGGCGACGCTCTACGCCGGCTATCCCTGGCGTTTCACGCACTTCCGCAAGACCTACGGCTACGCCAACATGCCGCTGGACGGTCTCTGGTTGCGCGCGCCCTACCTGCACAATGGTTCGGTGCCCAGCCTGCGCGACCTGCTCGAACCGGCGACGGCGCGGCCGAAAACCTTTTATCGCGGCAACGACGTCTATGACCCGGTCAAGGTCGGTTTCGTGTCCGATCAGGCCGAGGTCAGCGGCAAGTCCTTCTTCCTGCTCGACACCGCCGTTCCCGGCAACGGCAACGGCGGCCACGAGGGCAAGGCCTATGGCACCGAACTGAGTCCGGCCGAAAAGACCGCGCTGGTCGAGTTCCTGAAGACTTTCTGAGGATCCCACGATGAGCATGCGCTCCTGCAGGAACTGGTTTCGCGCCATCGGCGTGCTGATCATCGTCGTCGCGGTCGTCGGCGGGTGGATCGCCTGGGACCGCGGTTTCCGCGAACAGCCGCAGCCGGCGTGGGTCACCGCCGACTTCGAGACCCGCTTCAAGTACGGCTCGATCGGCGCCGAGCACGACGCCGGCATTCCCTACTGGATCTTCTACGTGCTGCCGCGCGTCTTTCCCGAGAAACTGACGCAGGACGGCAAGGTGCTTCCCGGCGGCTATGCCGCGCTGGGCGTGCCCTGGGAGCAGGGGCACGAGCTGCCGGCGGGTTTCACCAAGAAGACCATCGGCTTTCCGCGGGTGGCCAACAATTGCGCCGTCTGTCACACCAGCAGCTACCGCGAATCGCCCGACTCCAACCCGATCTTCGTCGTCGGCGGACCCGCGAACACCACCAACGTCGAGGCCTTCTTCCGCTACCTGATCGATTGCGCCAAGGATCCTCGCTTCAACTCCGACATCCTGATGGCCGAGATCAATCGCGTCACCGAGCTCGATCTCATCGACCAGATGCTCTACCGCTTCTTCGTCATCCCGATCACCAGGAAGCGGCTGCTCGAACGCGAGCAACAGTTTGCCTGGATCTACCGTCCCGACTTCCCCGACTGGGGCCGTGGTCGCGACGACGCGATGAATCTCACCAAGTACTTCATGATCCGTGCGCCGATGGACGACACCTTCGGTCCCACCGACATGCCGTCGGTGTGGAACCTCAAGAAGTACGTCTGGGACAAGGGGCACCGCATGAACTACGCCGGCGACAGCAATGACGCCTACTCGGTGATCATGGACTCGGCCCTTGGCCTGCTCGGTGCCGCACCGGCCAGCAAGGACGACTTCGTCGCGCAGGTGCAGTGGCTGCACAGCTATCTCTCCGAACTGCCGCCGCCGAAATACCCCTTCGCCGTCGACGCCGCCAGGGCGGACGCCGGCAAGGTGCTGTTCGACGCCAATTGTGCCAGCTGCCACGCCAGCGAGCTGACCGGTCGGCCGCTCGCGCTGGCCGACGTCGGCACCGACCGCGGCCGCCTCGATTCCTGGAACAAGGGTGCGGCGATCAAGGCCAACCAGGTCGTCAAGGAGATGGGTCTGGAGCGACGCGGCCTGGTCGAGGAAGACCTGATCGGCTATGTCGTGCCCTTCCTCGACGGCATCTGGCTGAAAGCCCCGTACCTGCACAACGGCTCGGTGCCGACCCTGCGCGACCTGCTCGAACCGGCCGCCCAGCGACCGACCGTGTTCTGGCGCGGCTACGACGTCTATGACCAGACCAAGGTCGGTTTTGTCACCGATACGCCAGCGGCGCAGCGCGTCGGGACGAAACTCGATACCGGCAGCCGGGGTGGCAGTAACCAGGGGCACGAATTCGGGACCGCATTGTCGGCAGCCGACAAGGAGGCGTTGGTCGAGTATCTGAAGACGCTGTGAGTTGGTATGGGCACGAAGAAAGGTCCGACGCCGACGCGGTGCTCCATATCTGTCGAGCGCTGCCTGCCTGCTTGCTTGCAGATAATATGATTCACAATTGAGCGAGAAAGCAATGAAACAAACGAAACAGGAAAATGCCGATTCATTTATCCGTGTCGCTTTGAAAGCCAATAATGGACAATATGTGTCAGTTGGCAGTAGTGGAAACGCTCCGCTGCAGGCAGCTCGGAGTAGCATCGGTCAGGGCGAAACTTTCGAAATGCTACATCAGGGTGAGTGGCAAGTGGCATTTAGAGCAGCCAATGGAAAGTTCGTTGGCAGCGACAAGGACGAGAATAACCAGCTTGCCGCCAATAGTAACAAGATGGGGAAAGGCGAGATATTCCGCATTGTCCCGCTCGATGAGAAACATGTCGCACTCATCGCCACCAACGGCAGCTATGTGTGCAACGCGAAGTCAGGGGCGGCTCCCCTGCGGGCTACCAGCAAATCAGCAGGTGACTCGGAGACGTTTGAGCTTGTCCCTCTTGAAAAAGACAAGGTGGAGTCGCCGGCGCGGCCCAGTGCCCGCATGCAAAACAGGCGCGCAGCCCATATTCAATCAGCGGCGCCGTCGGTTGCATTCACTGTCTTCTTTGCCGGTACCGCTTGCACGCGTGACGAGGGCGAGGTTAGTCGTCCGGAAAGCGACAAGAGGATTTATTGCGAGCAGACCGGATACATCCTCGTTCGCTTACACAAAGAGATTTCCGGCGATCTTCGCGCTACTCGTCCCAGCGTAACTGTACGGGGTGTTGGGGAGAACGACTGGAGTATTCCGCGACACGATAGCGAGCCACTCGTCTTCAAAGCTCCCCTCAAGGCCGACAAGACGCTATTGAGTTACATCAAGAGCTATTCGGGTGGTGATCAACTCTCGAAGGCGACACAGTTGGACGGTTGGTCTGCGCCTGCACTCGCATTGCACGGTGCAAACCTCGCCGCAGCCAGCGGCGCTCGGCAGTTCAACTTTTTTGGTCATAGCCGGGGTGCCGTCGAAGCCATCATGGCGGCATGGTTCCTGTATGCCTACGGCTCCGACAGCATTCGTCAGATTCCCGTCAATATCTTCGCTATCGATCCGGTACCGGGTACTGGCGAGTGGTACGGCATTCTGACGCAGTTACCGCCCAACGTAATGAATTACGTGGGTGTCTATTCCTGGGATCAATGTGTCATGCCCGCGGACAAGCCCTTTTCGGCCTTGGTGCCCAGGCCAAATGGCCGGATGATCGGCACGAACAACGACATCAAGCTTACTTACTACCGGTTTTGGCCCTGGAACCGCTGGAAGTACCTGGCAGATGAGTCGCAGAAGAAGGATCCGCTGAAACCTGCCAAGGACCCGCAACCGCAGGGCTACGAACTGTTTGCATGCCGCGGTAGACATAGTACTGTTGCCGGGAATGCCACAGCAAACGCCGAGTACGATCCGACGAATGTTAGCGCCGACGTAGAGTCGGTCCCGAAACTTGTGTACAGAATGGCTCGAGCTTACCTGACCAAGTGGGGCGTGGAGTTTCCTCGGAATGGCGCCGTGGACACCAGCGCTCTCGATTTGAGAATCGACATCAATCTCAATCATCGCCTCTTCGACATTATGGGCGGTGGTGCAACACGGACAAGCATTCTCGCAGATCGCCCCTACGTTCGAAGAGTTTCCTCGATTTACGGGAAGAATCCTTTCAATACCTACTTCATGGACGACGTGGCTGGGGATCCTCCTTACACGATGGCCTATCCCGTCACCAATGAACGCAAGAATGCAGGCTGGGTGAAATGGAAATTCCTGTAGTCATGGCGCTCACAAAGCAACTTGAATCAAGGCTGGAATCCATTTTCATGCTGCACATTGTTACGAGGCGCAACAATGAGTGAAATTGATCGCGTTGTTGAGAAAATAGGCAATTGCTTCAGCCGCCTGAGTGGCGAGAACTACATACGCATTCTGGATACGCCACACGTGTGGGGGCTGCCCTTTGGCAGAGAGATCATGGCGCAGGCACGCAAACGCCAGAGCGATTTCGAGCGCGCCCTAACGGAAATCATTCAAAAAACCGAGTGCCGGTGCGACCTGTCTTCGCTGAATAGTCCAGACCCCGATTGGATACGTGCGGTGGTAGGCGGTATTGATACCTGCCTGTCGACAAGAATGGGACGCCGGCAACCAGTCCAGTTTCGCTTCCTCTTCGGACAAACGCCCACCGTGCCCGTTGGCGAGCCTGCCAACTACACGGCTTTCAAGGCAGCGCTCGTTCGACTTGTGCGCGACCGTTCGCCGCACTGGGAACAGTTGCCGGAGATCTGGATGGGGCGCTTCTATCGGCTTGAGGCTGGCATCCTTTCCGCACTTCAAGCCAAGGTGTTTGGCAGCAGCGTTATCGGCAGTGATGACACAAAGATGACATGGAATCACTCCAAGATCATCGCAGTCGATGGCGTTGAAGCGTTAGTCGGCGGACACAACCTCAACATGGATCTGTTCCGCAGCTACCCGCCCGTGCACGACGTTTCTGCTGTCATACATGGCGACGGCGCGTACGGCGCGCAGCTCTACTTGAACCAGATGTGGCAGTGCGGTACCGACCTGCTGACCAAGGAATGGCTCAAGCTTGACGGCTTGTCGTGGAAAAACCGCGACAAAGACCGCGGGATGCCGACAGATCCGCTGGCAGCGACAGCCGCCCAGAACTCGATCAAGCAACGCCAACGCGCTCTCCTTGCAATGCATCGTGCTGGCCAGCAGACCACCAGGGACAAACCTGCGCCCGCTCCGTCGGCGCAGCCCAGTGGCATCCGCGAGAAGGATCTGCAAACACTGGTGGAAATCAACGAGCCCGTCTTCCCGGAGCGTGTACGGTACGAAAGCTATCAGTATTTCGACGAGTACAAACAGGCGACGCGTGTCCTGTCCCTCGGCAAATACTGGACCGGGCCCGAAGGAAAAGACTTTCAACAAGCGTCGGAACTAATGAAAGAACAGTTGATCAAGGGCGCAAAGAAGACCATCAGAATGTCACAGATGGATCTGGTCAGCGCCTGGAAGAAAAACTGGTCCGATCATGTCGTCTGCCACTGGCTTCTGGAGGCTCTTCTGGCGAACCCTGAACTCGAAGTCCAGGTGGTCGTCTCGCCGCTGGATGCCGGTGCTGGAGCCGAGGGCGACCAGTATTCCTTCGGCTCGGGCGCAGTCCGGACCTATGCTCTAATGAACTACTACATGACCCACGAGGTGGCCACGGATCGGCCTTTGCCAGACTCCGATGGTAGACGAAAGAACGCCCTGGAGAGACTGACGATAGCCCCGCTCTACTACACGGATAAGGTTCCGAGCGATCAACAAGTCGAAGGGGGTACCTATCAATGGCCGCGCCTGAGTGCGGAAGGATACACCGCCACCCTTAAACAGCCGCCGCTTTCCGAAAAGCCACCCAAGAAAGGTGTGATCGGCAGTGCCGCGCGGGCAGTGATTAATGCCAGCGGCTATATCTACGACAGGGTGCCATCTGCTCCGGGAAACCACGCCAAGATCATGATTATTGACGATGAGGCTTACGTTATCGGTTCGGACAACCTCTACCCAGGTTTTCTCTCCGAATTCGATTACCTGGTGGAAGGGAAAGACGCCGTCTCGACACTGCTCAAGACGTACTGGGAACCACTGTGGCAGTACTCCTGGCCACACCGAATTAATGTTCAAGCCAGTGGCGGATAGTTGCGAACCGCGCCAGCAGTAGGTGGAAGTGGGCTGCATTTAATCCGAACTGTGGCCCTCCGAGGAATCTGGAACCCTTGCGCGTTGCCGGACCTCGCTATCGTCCCGGCTGAATTGGTGCCCATGTAAATGGCGGTAATTGCCATTGCTTTGTGATCCGCTTTGTAACACAGGCGAGTGGCTGTCAGCTCTTTTCCTTTGCCCGGAAAACAGGGGGCCACGTCGATCCTTGGCGCATTCGCTCGCTGCCCGTAACGGCGCAGCGTTTACTGATAGCGAGCGTTGCCGGACGCCCGCAGTCGGAAAGCTGGCGGCGGGGTTGGTCGTTGGCTGGCGCCGCTCTGGTCATTGAAGCCGGTTTTCTGTCAAGTTCAGGCGCTTGCCAGCGGCGAGGAGCTTTCTATCCCCTGTCCACAAGGTGGTTCCTGGCGAAAGACGCACCGCTGCCAACAAATGCACGTCAACGTAGCCGATGCCAGCGCCGTACAGCGCATTCTGCTCGACAAAACGCAGTACTTCCTCATCCGTAGCGACGGCTGCCTGCGGCAAGTCCTGCAGCGCGCCAATGATTGGCTGGCGATTCCGGAGGTTGCCAAGAGCCAGTTCTCCTATGACGTAGGCGTGGCCCAGCACCTGGCCCAGCTCTAGGCGCCGTGTCAGCCGCTCGTCACCACGGCGAAGGTGTTCAATCCAGATCGACGTATCGACCAGAATCATGCTTGCTCCGTCTGGCGTCTCGGTACGTTTTCCAGTTGTGGCTCGGAGCCGCCGAGCAGTGCCAGTCGTTTCGCGCTTTCGCGTTGGATCAGGGCGCGCAGGGCTTCTCGCACAAGCGCCGTCTTTTCAGAAACGCCTGTCAGAGCTTGGGCCTTGATAAGCAGGTCATCATCGAGTGCGAGAGTGGTGCGCATGGCTTCTCCTTGTTGCAGTTGTGCCAATGGTAGCATCGTTTGATGATTTCTTTCGTGCTTCGACCGCTGCTTGCTGATTCTGATGGCGCTCGTCATCGATGAGCAGCGGAAGCACGGGGGCACGGGGGTCAGCGCTGCCAGGAAATCTACGGACCACCCCATACCCCCTGGCGGCTCGAGCGAGCAGGCGCCTGCTCCAGTGCCCTGCCGGTTCGCTGGACGGCGGGTGAACGACCGGTGCTGGCAGCCGGTCGCGCCATCGAGGCCATCAGTCGGATCCTGCGTCCGCTGCAGACGGCCGGTTGCCTTGTCCAGGAATCGTCAGGTGAAGACGCGTGCCCTTGCTTCTGGCGTTGGCGACGATGCCGCTCTGCAGGCTCCTGGTCAGTGCCCTGGGGCGATACAACTGGTAGATCTGCGTGACCAGTTGCACGTAGTTGCGTGTTTCCGGATACGGCGGAATGCGGTTGTTGTATTGCTGAACGGCGCCTTCGCCGGCATTGTACGAAGCCAACACCAGATCCTGTTGATCGGGAAACATGCGCTGAAGGTCTCGCAGGTAGCGCGCGCCAAGGCGGATATTGGTTTCCGGCTCGCTCAACTTCTCCTCCAGGCTCTTCCGCTTGTCACCGCGCAAGCCATAGCGCTCGGCGGTGGCCGGCATGACCTGCATCAGGCCAATGGCTCCCCTGGCTGAAATTGCGTCGGGATTGAAGCCCGATTCCGCTGCCATGACTGCCTTGATCAAGGCGGAATCGACCGCGAATTCGTCGGCCGCCGCCTTGAGAAAGGGACCGAACTTTTTCAGGTTCGGATGCCGGGCCAGGTAGCGCAACAATTCGGGCCTCCCCTCACCGATGGCCAGCGATGGTGACGAAAGCAGTGCATCGCCGCGCGAGAACAACTTGTAGCGTGCGTCGACCTTTTCCGTGGCAAGATGCGCCACGCCCTGCGCATCGACATAACCATAGATGTCGGCCCGGGCAGGCGCCGAAGCGAGAGCGAGGGCAAGTGCGAGAACAAGCCAGAGGATCTGCATGCGTTAGCCCGCTTTATCGTCGTGGTCTGTACGCGCCGGCGCCCTGCCGCTGCCGTTTGCCGTGCAACAGCTGCGCGGTGCGGCAGAAAACCTGTCGGCGTGTGTCACGATAGCGTGCAAGAAGCTTGAAGGGGCCAGCGAAGGGAAGCGGCTCTCTGCTGCTGGCAACGTCCTCGCCGGGGTGGCGTTCCGCCGTCTGACCCGTCGGTTTGCAGAAGGTTCGGGCGAAGCGGCCAGTGCCGATCGCCGGAGCCCTGCCGAAAATCTCGCCCGCGATCAGTGAACAAGCCAGCAGCCGGGCGGCCGCGGCTGGCACGCCCAGTTTGCCAGCGCGACGATGATGCCGGCGACGTAGAGCGGACCAAAGATGTGCTTGTTGTACCGTGCCAGCCACGCCGGGAGGCAGATGTCGAAGTTGGCCCGACGATCGTCCGTGTAGCGTGCGGCCAATAGCGTCAGCGGGCAGCGCCAGTGGTTGATCGCCAGGACGACGACCTCGGCCAGGACGATGGCGGCGAGCCACGTCGCCGCGCGCTGCTCGCCGCGCCAGGAAACGACGGGAATGGCGATGATGCAGGCGGCAAAGAACGCCCAGGCGATGGTGTGCACCACCTTGATTGCTTTCAGGACACCCGATTCTCTTTCCCGGTTCACGCCTGGCTGTCCGCTGCCTGCACGACGGCCGAAAGCGGCCGTCAACCTGCGGTACATTACACGACCGCAAGTCGCGCGGTCCACCGGTTCGCGCGGTGGGGGTGGTGAAGGCCGTACGGCCCTCGCCTGGATTGTTTCAGTGACACGGCATTGAGCAAGGAGGTGGCATGGGCTGGTTTTCGAAGGCGGACAAGGATTTCTTTCTGGCGACAGTGGTGCCGGGCAGCGAGCGCGTGCGCATCGAGCAGTACCTGGGTGTGGTGAATGGCGAGGCAATCATCGGCGCCAACATTTTCCGGGACCTCTTCTCGTCGGTTCGAGACGTGGTGGGCGGTCGTGCCGGCGGCTACGAGCGCGCCCTTTCCGGTGCTCGCGATGCGGCGGTCGAGGACATGATCGGGGCGGCGAAGGAGATGGGTGCCAACGGCATCGTCGGTCTGGACTTTGACTACGAAGTGCTCGGCGAAACCAACGGCATGCTGATGGTGGCGGTCAGTGGCACGGCGGTGCGCATCGGGTGAGCAGCGGCGTCAGGCCTCGACACTTGCCATCGTGATCAGTCATGCCGCAAGCGTCGCGGGTTCGTGCCACGGCGCGCAGCGCTTCCAGCGATCTGGCGCCGACGCCCAGCTCCCGCCAGTTCGCTGGATGGCAGGCGAAGAGCAGGGCCTGATGCCGCGTCGCGGCGTCGAACAGCCCCCGCTGCCAGCAGCAGTCGTTCGCCACTGCCCTCAAGCGACTCGCTGCCGATCTCGATGCGGCGATCCTGATCGAGAGCGACGCGCAGCCGGGTTGCGGCGGCCGCCTGGCGGATTTGCAGTTCCCTGATCTGCCGCGGCTGCTCAGGCAGCGTCGCCAGGTCGGCGCCCCTGATCTCCGCGGCAGCTGCCAGGCGCCGTCGCTCGAGCAGTCTGACCCGTTCGGCCTCGGCTTCGGCGCCGACGAACCATTCGCCGAGATCGCTGAAGGTGTTGCGCTGGGTCAGCGGCGCCGGCAGGATCGCGGCGCCGAGCGATTGCTTGCCGATCTGCCGGTCGGCCGTGTGCAACGGCCCGATCAATCGGCGCTCACGATGGGCGCGGCAAGATCCGGTTCAGTCGGTTCGTTCAGTGTTCAGGGTTCAGGGTTCTCGGCGGGAATCCAGGGGATCAAGCCCTTTTCGAATGCCAGCCGTTGCAGCTCCGGGGAGGCCTGACGAATGTCGACCAACAGGCCGTTGACCTGCAGCATCCACACCCGTGGATTGCGGGCGAGCCGACTGGGCAGGGTCCACTCGGGCGAAAAAGGGCCCATCTTGAGTAGATCGCGGATCGCTTTCGACTTGTTCTGCCCCGTGCTTTCGGCGATCCCGAAAAACGCATAAATCACGCCGGGCTTGCAATGCGGCGTTGTCGACGAATCATCAAGGAAGTTGACCCGCCCGACCGCGTGTACCGCGGCCGCGGCCCAGACCTTCTCGGTGCCCGACAAGAGTGGCGAGGGCCGCTTCCTGGCCAGGGCGCCAACGGCGCGCTGGATCATCTGCCGGTATTCCTCGTTGAGGTGCTGCTTGCAGAAAGCGTCGGTCAAGGCGGTGATGGCGGCGAATTTCTCGGCCATTGCCTGCGGAATCCTTTGTCGTGTGGACATGGTGGTGGCGCTCCGAACGGGAATCGCATTGTGGCAAATCGGCTGGCGGAAGGCCAGCCTGGTCAAGCGCCGATCGGCAGCGCAGCGCGTGCTGGGCGACCGGCGTCGCGCGTCAGCGGGGGAACCGTGCGCCTATTCGACGGCAAACAGCGTCAGCTTCATCGCCCTGCTGCGGACGTCCAGCAGGCTCTGGTAGTCGTCACTGGCCAGCCACTGTGTGGCATCGTCAAGCGTCGGAAATTCGAGTTCGACAAGGGCGTCGAAGGCGTCGCAGCCGAGTTCGTTCCAGTAGCACCGAGCCAGCGAGCCGCGATAGGTGATCTGCCCCCGGTAGCTGGCAACTGTCGCGCCGACCCGGCTGCGATAGTCCGCGAACGCCGCCGGGTCGACCAGTTTGATCAGCCCGATGATTCGTGTGCTCATGGTCTTTCGCCTGGGTAGCCGCCGCTCAAGTCGGTTTGCGGAAGCCGTTGTCGATCCATGCGCTGGCGCTGCTGACGCTCAGTTTGAATTCCGGCGGCACGCGTACCTGCGCCAGCTGTTCACCGAAGGTGTCCTGTGCAGCCAGCACGGCATGCGGATCGTATTCGTCGGGGACGATGTCGAGCGTCACCGTGATGCGTCCCGACGGCGCGTCGACGGTGACGCTCCTGTGATACAGCGCATGTCGCTGTTGCTCGTGACGACGCAGTACTTCCCCGGCGGTCTTGACCAGGGTGTTGAACGCCGACACGTCAAGCGGCTTCGGGTTCTTCTTGTCGCGACCCATGGTCCACGGGCCAATCAGGGCAGGCTCGGATTCGCCGTCCCTGATCATTGCGACGGCCCAGCCGTCGTCGTCCTCGTTCTTGATGACGCGGGCGGTCCAGCCGTTGTTGATCCACAGTCGCGGTTCGTTCACGGCTGCCGCCGTCTCGGCCTCGACGGCGTCGTTGTCGGCGTCGGGCGTGATCGGTGGATTCACGATTTCTTGCCGTTCGTTTCCTTGGCAGAGTCGGGCCCACTGGCGGCAGGCCCGGGCGCTTTCGGCTGGTCGCCGAGCACCGTCTTGAGCGGACAAATCCTGAATGCCGGGCATTTCTGGCAGCCGGCGACGACGGCAATCGGGCAGATGGTCACGGTCACACCTCTTGATGATGGGGAGAGCTGCTGAGTATGAACGCGATCTGCCGTGGAAAGTAGGCGGTTTCCACTAACCGGTTTGCCGCTTGCGCTCCAAGGCGCATTTCCGGGGGCACGTCAGCACCCGCTGCGGCACGTTTGCCGCTCGCGCCGTACTTGCCGCCAGACTGCCATCAACCGGTGCTATGCTTGCCGAGCATGCAGCGCGGCGTCGCGACGATGCCGTGCGGTTCAATTCCTTCGACCCGTTGCCGATGCTCGTACATCTTTCGCCGCGATCCAGCCGCGGCTACCCAGCACTGCTGCTTTGGGCAAGGCGCCTGACGGTGGCCGCTGCCGGGTTTGCGGTCGGCGTTTGCCCGATCGCGCAGGCACAGGACATGGAGCCGCGCGCCTATTCGAATGCACCGGTCGGCTTGAATTTCCTGCTCGTCGGCTATGGCTATACGCGGGGTGGTCTGGCCTTTGACGATTCCACGCTGGTCAGCAATCCGCAGCTGGCAACGTCCAGCGCCGTCCTTGGCTATGGACGCGTGCTCGACCTGTGGGGCAAGTCGGCCAAGTTCAACATGGTCGTCCCGTTAACCGAGCTGGCCGGAACAGCCGATTACGCAGGGCAAGCCTTGCGGCGCGACGTGTCCGGTTTCGCCGATCCGGTGTTCAAGCTGTCGGTCAACTTCTACGGCGCCCCTGCGCTGTCGCTGGCCGAGTTCGCGGGCTACCAGCAGGACCTGATCATCGGCGCCAGCCTGCGGGTTTCCGCGCCACTCGGTCAGTACGACGACACCCGGGTGGTCAACCTCGGCAGCAATCGCTGGTCGTTCAAACCCGAACTGGGCGTTTCCAAGGCGCTGGGCCGGTGGACGCTGGAGGGTAATTTCGGTGTCACCCTGTTCACCGACAACCACGACTTCTTCAATGGCAACACCCGCTCGCAGGATCCGCTCTATTCGCTCCAGGCGCACGCGATCTACAGCTTTGTCAGGGGGATCTGGGGCTCGCTCGACGCGACGTATTTTGCCGGCGGCCGGACGGCGCTCGATGGTGTGGAGGGCAACGATCTGCAGCAGAACTGGCGGCTGGGTGGCACCTTGGCGTTTCCGGTCGATGTTCATG
>JACKLX010000022.1 GCA_024235695.1 Accumulibacter sp. | reverse complement strand
CTGATCGGCACCCGGGTTCGAAAAAGAAGGGGCGGCTGCGGCCGCCCTTTTTCGTTGCCCCGCTGCCGCCCGCGTTCAGACCAGCAGCAGGCCGACGGCGACCTTGCGGCCTTCGCCCATCAGGACGTTGTAGGTTCGGCAGGCGGCCGGCAGATCCATCACCTCCAGGCCCTTCTGTGCGCGCACCAGCGGCCGCAGCAGATCGGGACTCGGAAAGCGCAGCCGCTGACCGGTGCCAAGCAGGACGATTTCGGCGTCGAGCGCCGCAAGCCGCTGGAAATCGTCCACGCTCAGCGTCTCGAAGGTGGCCATTGTCCAGTTGGGGATCAGCAACTCGGGCAGCACCGCCAGGTTGCAGTGGTGACGGATGCCATTGACGCTGACGTAGCCGTCGCCATAGGCAGTGAAGGTGTTCAGGCCGTCGGGTCGTTCGAGCTGCAGCTTCATGAAAATTGCGGTGCACCAGACCTTAAAGTACGATTATAGCTTTTTTGCCGATCGCATCGAGGGACGGGACAGAGACCAGCGTGCCCCGCTCCCGACGCTGCCCGACCAGTCGTCAATTGTGCTGCCATTAGCCGAGTCCGGACCATGAGAGAGTTTTCCCGCATCCAGCGTTTGCCACCCTACGTTTTCAGCATCACGGCGCAGCTGAAGATGGCCGCCCGCCGCCGCGGCGAAGACATCATCGACATGAGCATGGGCAATCCCGATGGCCCGACGCCGCAGCACATCACCGACAAGCTGGTCGAAGCCGCACTGCGCGAGAACACCCACGGCTACTCGGTCTCGCAGGGCATTCCGCGCCTGCGCAAGGCGATCTGCGACTGGTACCAGCGGCGCTATGACGTGACGCTCGATCCCGAAAGCGAAGCGGTGGTGACCATCGGTTCGAAGGAAGGCATCGCGCACCTGATGCTGGCGACGGTCGACCGGGGCGATACGGTTCTGGTACCCAATCCCTCGTACCCGATCCACATCTACGGGGCGATCATCGCCGGCGCCGACATCCGCTCGGTGCCGATGACCCCCGACGTCGACTTTCTCGAGGAACTCGAGCGCGCGGTCGTCGAGACCAATCCCAAGCCAAAGATGATGATTCTCGGTTTTCCGAGCAATCCGACGGCGCGTTGCGTGGACCTCGATTTCTTCGAGCGCGTCGTGGCGCTGGCTCGGGAACACGATATCCTGGTGGTTCACGACCTGGCCTACGCCGATATCGTCTTCGACGGCTACCGCGCGCCGTCGATCATGCAGGTCGCCGGCGCGCGCGAAGTCGCCGTCGAGTTCTTCACGATGTCCAAGAGCTACAACATGGCCGGCTGGCGGGTTGGCTACATGGTCGGCAACGAGGAGCTGTGCCGGGCGCTGGTGCGGATCAAGAGCTACCACGACTACGGCACGTTCACGCCGATCCAGGTGGCGTCGGTGATCGCCCTCGAGGGTTCGCAGCAGTGTGTCGAAGACGTCCGGATGACCTACCAGCGGCGCCGCAACGTGCTCGCCAGGGGACTGCACGAAGCCGGCTGGATGGTCGAGGTGCCGAAGGCGTCGATGTACATCTGGGCGCGAATCCCCGAGCCCTACCGGGCCATGGGGTCGATGGAGTTCGCCAAGAAGCTGCTCACCGAAGCCAGGGTCGCCGCGTCCCCGGGCGTCGGTTTCGGCGAACACGGCGACGATCACGTCCGCTTCGCGCTGATCGAGAATGAGGAACGCACCAGGCAGGCGGTTCGTGGCATCCGCGACATGTTCCGGAAGGATGGCCTGCTGCCCGCCGCTGCAGGCCGCGACAGGGCGACGCCATGAAGCCGGTACGCAAGTCGAGCAAGCTCGACAATGTCTGCTACGACATCCGCGGCACGGTGCTCGAGACGGCCAGGCAGATGGAGGACGAGGGGCACCACATCATCAAGCTGAACATCGGCAACCTGGCCGCTTTCGGCTTTGATTCACCCGAGGAAATCCAGCTCGACATGATCCGCAACCTGCCCAACGCGGCGGGCTATTCGGACGCCAAGGGGATCTTCCCGGCGCGCAAGGCGGTGATGCATTACACCCAGCAGAAACACATCAAGGGCGTGACACTGGAGGACATCTACATCGGCAACGGCGTTTCGGAGCTGATCGTAATGGCCATGAATGCCTTGCTCAATACCGGCGACGAAGTGCTGGTGCCGGCGCCCGACTACCCCTTGTGGACCGCCGCGGTCAGCCTGTCGAGCGGCACGCCGCGCCATTACCTGTGTGACGAAGCGAACGACTGGCTGCCTGACCTCGACGACCTGCGTGCCAAGATCACCCCCAGGACGCGGGCGCTGGTGGTGATCAACCCGAACAACCCGACCGGCGCGCTCTATCCGGAAAGTGTGCTGCTCGAAATGGTCGACATCGCCCGGCGGAACAACCTGATCATCTACGCCGACGAGGTGTATGACAAGGTGCTCTACGACGGCGCGACGCACACCGCGATTGCCTCCCTGTCGCACGACCTGCTGACGGTGACCTTCAACGGCCTGTCGAAGAACCACCGTTCCTGCGGCTATCGCGCCGGCTGGATGGTCGTTTCCGGCGACCTGCGCGACGCCCGCGATTACATCGAGGGCCTCGACATGCTGGCCTCGATGCGCCTGTGCGCCAACGTCCCCGGCCAGTACGCGATCCAGACCGCGCTCGGCGGCTACCAGAGCATCGACGATCTGGTCGCGCCAGGCGGCCGCATGTGCCGTCAACGCGATCTGGCGCACCAGTTGATCACCGCCATCCCGGGAGTCAGCTGCGTCAAGCCGAAAGCCGCGCTGTACATGTTTCCGCGCCTCGACCCGAAGCTCTACCCGATCCGTAACGACCAGGAGTTCATCGCCGAACTGCTGCAGGAAGAGCGCGTGCTGCTGGTCCAGGGCACCGGCTTCAACTGGCCGCATGCCGACCACTTCCGACTGGTCTTCCTGCCGCATGAAGACGACCTGCGCGACGCCATCGCGCGCGTTGCCCGCTTCCTCGAATTCTATCGCCAGCGCGTCGGTACCGCCGCCTGAAAGCCGCGAAGCCGCAGCCTCGCCGTGCCGGAATCGGGAATCATCGGCCGGCGCATCGAACCTGACTCGCCCACCCTCAACCATCACTCCTGACTGCTCTATGAAACCTATCAACGTTGGACTTCTCGGCATCGGCACCGTCGGTGGCGGTACTTACGCAGTACTCAAGCGCAACGCCGAAGAGATCGCGCGCCGCGCCGGCCGCCCCATTCAGGTCAGCATCGTTGCCGACCGCGACGTCGAACAGACCCGGCGGCTCACCGACGGCAGTTGCCGGGTCACCGACGACGCCTTCGCGGTGGTCGCCGACCCCGAGGTCGACATCGTCGTCGAGCTGATCGGTGGCGACGACATCGCCAAGCAGCTGGTGCTGCAGGCGATCGACAACGGCAAGCACGTGGTAACCGCCAACAAGGCGCTGCTCGCCAAACACGGCAACGAGATCTTCGCTGCCGCGCAGAAGAAGGGCGTAATGGTCGCTTTCGAAGCCGCCGTCGCCGGCGGCATCCCGATCATCAAGGCGCTGCGCGAAGGTCTGACCGCGAACCGCATCGAATGGATCGCCGGAATCATCAACGGCACGACCAACTTCATCCTCTCGGAAATGCGCGACAAGAGCCTGTCATTCGACGTCGTGCTCAAGGAAGCGCAACGTCTCGGCTACGCCGAAGCCGATCCGACTTTCGACGTCGAGGGTGTCGATGCCGCGCACAAGCTGAGCATCATGTCGGCGATCGCTTTCGGCAATTCGATGAGCTTCGAGAAAGCGCATGTCGAAGGGATCAGCGCGCTCGACGCCGCCGACATCAAGTACGCCGAGCAACTCGGCTACCGTATCAAGCTGCTGGGGATCACCAAACGCACCTCAGAAGGCGTCGAACTGCGTGTCCATCCGACGCTGATCCCGACCAGGAGGCTGATCGCCAACGTCGAGGGGGCAATGAACGCCGTACTGGTCAAGGCCGACGCCGTCGGCGCCACCCTCTACTACGGCAAGGGCGCCGGCGCCGAGCCAACGGCTTCGGCGGTGATCGCCGACCTGGTCGACGTGACGCGGATGCATACCGCCGACCCCGAGCACCGCGTGCCGCATCTGGCGTTCCAGCCCGATGCGATGGTCGACCTGGCGATTCTGCCGATCGCCGACGTGATCACCAGCTACTACCTGCGCCTGCGCGTCGAGGACCGGCCAGGTGTGCTCGCCGACGTGACACGGATCCTTGCCGACCATGACATCTCGATCGACGCGATGATCCAGCGCGAACCCGGCGAAGGCGAGCAGCAGACCGACATCATCATGCTCACCCACCAGACGCGCGAACGGAATATCGACGCGGCGATCGTGCGTATCGAAGGGCTGGCGGCGGTCGCGGGCAAGATCATCCGCCTGCGTCTCGAACAGCTGCTCTAGGCGCTTCGCGGCGGCGGCACGGCAGGCGGCGATCCGTGACACCGCTGCTCGCTTTCAGTCATCGGCTTCGACGACCTGGCACGCGGTGGCGTCGGCCATCGTGGCAGACGCCAACTCGCGAACGCTGATTCCGTCCACCGATGACTCAATCGCCTGCCGCATCCGCTCGAGCACCTGGTCGACCGGTGGCGGCGCCGGCAGCCTGTCGGGCGTGAAGAATCGCTCCTCGCCGGCGATCCGCACGGTCTCCAGCACCTGCGTCACGGGAATCAGCGAGGGGTCGCGCGCCGGCAGGTAGAGCGGCGGATCGTCGGTGCTCTGAAGCAATAGCCGCCGGCCTTCCAGCGCCTCGAGTACGGTCTGCAGAACGTGTGTCGGCATTCGCAGCAGGCGGGTGAGCTCGGGTAGCGACGGCATCGGATCGCCGGCCAGAAACCTGCCGGCGATCAGGCTCATGACCGATAACGCCAGCCGCTCGCGCATGCGGTTGCTCAGCCGCGGTTCGCCGGTGCTGGCGTACAGGTATTCGGGATGCTGAACGTAAAAAGCGACACTGGCACCGAACAGCAGGATCAGCCAGCTCAGGTACAACCAGATCATGAACAGCACCAGGATCGCCAGACTCGAATAGATCGCCGCGTACTGGTTCGACGAGGCGACGAAAGCGGCGAAGCCCCAGCCGGCGGTCTGCCAGGCGACACCGCCTGCGATGCCGCCGATCAGCGCCGCGCGGAAGCGTATGCGGGTGTTGGGAATGAACACGTAGACGAAGGTGAAGGCGGCGATCACCAGCAGGTAGGGCGTCAGGCCGCTGATCTTCTGGACGACCTGGCCGAGCATGTCGATCGCCAGCAGCCCGCGAACGGTCTCGATGCGCATCACTGTCGCGGTGATCCCGAGCGCCGAAAAGACCAGGATCGGACCGACCAGCAGCACGCTGAGATAGCGGCTGAAGCGATCGGCAAGCGGTCGCGGGCGGTGCACGTGCCAGATGTAGTTCAAGGACTCCTCGATCTTCTGCATCAGCGAGATCGCGGTGTACAGCAGCAGCACCAGGCCGACCGCCCCGAGCACGCCGACGTTCATCCGCTGGATGAACTCGATGATGTTGTGCGCGATTTCGGCACCGTTCTCGCCGAGCGGTTCGAGGAACCTGAGCAGCATCGGCTGGATCTGGTTGTGCACGCCGAAGGCCTTCAGTACCGAAAAACTCAAGGCGAGCAGCGGCACGATCGACAGCAGGGTGGTGTACACCAGACTCATCGCACGCAGCGTCAGCTGACCGTCGACCAGGTCGCGCACCAGAATCAGCACGGTGCGCACCAGCCGCAACGAACCTGCCTGCCAGGCCGGCAGCGCCACCCCCCGTTCGCCCCAGATGAAACGCTCGAGACGCCGCAGCAGGTCGGGCGCGGCGGCGGTCACTTCGCCACCTCGAGCTGCAACTGCAGCGTCACCGCCTGGTCGTTCGCGGCGGTCGCCTGACGCGCCTCGCCGAGAGCCACCCGTGCCGCGGCGACACCGCCGACCGTCGTCAGCTCGGCAACGATCGCCTCACCTCGCCGGGAAGCGAGTTGCGCCAGTGTCTCGTCCTCGATCGGCTGCTCGCTGATCAGCCGATCGAGCAGCGTCTGGTAGAACGCCGGCGGTGGGCCCGGCGGCGGCGCGGCGGGCGCTGCCTTGCCGTCGCCAGCGGTGGGCGCGGCGACCGCGGGGCTGGCCGGCGCGGCATCGAGCGCGCGGCGTTTCAGCGCCGCGAAGACGGCAGGCGCGTAGCGCGCGCTGAACGCTGCCTCGACCGCGCTCTGCGCACGCGGGTTCGCGGTGTCGATCGGGCCCGGATCCTCGCCGGCGGCCAGCTCGATGCCCATCTGCTTGACGATCTCGCTGCGTACCGCGCGCGACTTCAGTACCGACCTGTCTTCGGCAGCCGCGTAGGTCGGCGGCACGATCAACCTGAGCGCCTGTCGCTCGTTCATCGCGCGTGCCACCGCCGCCAGCTTCTGGCGCTCGGGCGGCGCGACGACGGCGCTTCCCGGCTCGAAGTCGATCGTGTCAATCGCCTTCTCGCCACCGCCGAACAGCGCACCGAGCGCCCTGAACGGTGCCGTGACGATGCTGCCGAGCAGGTTGCCGAAGGCCTTGCCGATCACCGCGCCATAATCGAATTGCGGATCGTTGAGATCGCCGCTGACTGGCAGGCCGATGTCGATCACCCCCTCGGAGTCGGTCAGGATGGCGATCGCCAGATCGAGCGGCAGGTCGCCCGCATCGGGACTGTCAACCTTCTCGCCGAGCTTCATTTTCTTGAGCACGATCTTGTTCTCGCCGCGCAGCTTGCCGTCCTTGACCTTGTACTGCAGGTCCAGCGTCAGGCGGCCGGCGGTGATCCGGTACCCGGCGAACTTGACGGTGTAGGGCGACAGCGAGTTCATCGCGACGTTGCGAAAGCTCATCTCGACGTCGGTCAGCTTGGCCGGACGAAAAACGCTGAGCTGGCCGCGAATCTTCGCCGAACCGTATTTGTCGACACGCGCGTCGAGCTGGACTTTCGCGCTGCCATTCGGATCGGTGCCGAGGCCGGTGATGACGCCGTTCAGTTCGTGCATCCGGGTGCCGAACTGCGGCCGCAGGCTCAGGTCGGCAAACTCGAGCTCGCCGTCGGAAACGCGCAGGCGGGCGATGGTGACCGGGAACGGGTCGGCCGCGCTGTCGGATGGCGGCGCCGCCTCGTCGGCTGCCGGCTGCCCGCTCGCCGGTTCCGTCACCTCGCCGCCCTTGGGCTTCCTCAGCACATCGGTGAGGTTGACCGATTGGTCCGCGGCGATGATCAGGCGCCCCGACGGCCGAACGAGGCGCAACTCCCCGATATCCAGACGGTTTGGTTCGACGGTCAGCCGCAGGTCGTCGGTCGCCAGCGCCTGCCATGCGAGGAAGGGCCGTGCGGGTTCGACCTCGTCGAGCTGCAGGCGATCAAGCGCGAAACTGCCCTCGTAGGCGAGTTGCGCCGTGCCGCCGGCGGCGTCGCCGTAGCGCAGTCGTCCGGCGCTCGACACCGTTCCGGAGGCCAGTCGCAACTCGGCGAACTCCGACAGGTAGGGCTGCACCGGCGCCAGCGCGATACCGGTCAGCTTGAGCTGCAGGTCCGATGTGCCGTTGTCGGCGCGAACGCTGCCGCTGGTCGCAATCTCGCCACCGCTGGCAAGCCTTGCCTCGAACTCGACCTGCATCGGCGACGTGACGCCGGTCTCGAAAGCCTTGATCCGCGCGCGGATCGCCTCGAGTCCGACCGCCAAGCGGGGCAAGCCACGCCGATCCTCGAAGGTCAGCGCGAAGTCGTCCACTTCCGTCGACTCGACGGCGACTCGCCAGGCCGGGTCGGCCGCCCGCGTGCCCGAGGCGTCCGAGGTCGCCGGCGCCGCATCGGGCGCCGCCGCCACCGCTGCCGCCGCCGCGCTGCGGGTCAAGATCAACCCGTTGAAGCGCCCCTGCTGGTCGAGCCAGGTATGCGCCGCACCCCTGGCAAGGGCGATCGTGGCGACACTGAACGCCCGATCCCGCAAACGTAAAGCGCCACCGGCCAGGGTCAGGCGGCCAGCGCGCAGCATTTCGCTGGCGTCGGCCGGGCTGTTGAGGATGGTGTCCGACAACTCGGCGCTGAGGCCATCGCCAGTCAGATCGACCGGCCCGTCGGCCAGCGACAGCCGCAGCGAGCCGGCGCCGACTGTTGCCGCCGCGACGCGGCCGACTTCGGACTCGGCCCCCTGCGCGACGACGCCGAGCGCCTTGACGCGCAGCGCCGTGTCGTCGAAGCGCAGCTCGAGACCCGATGCCGACGTCGCCGACGATGGCCCGCCGACCGAAAGTGCGACCGCAGCCACGGCCAACGATGCGTCCTGCACGGCAACCCGGTCGCTCCCCTGCCGTGCGGCCAGGCCCGCAGCCGACGCCCGCGCGCCGCGGCCGGCGATCCGCAGGACGCCAGCGGCCTGCTGCAGCGAGAGTTGCTCGCCGGCAACCGTCGCGCCGTGCACCTTCACGCCGTCGGCACCGCGCTGCGCCTCGATACCCTCGAAGCGGCCATTGGCCTTGTCGATGGTCAGTTCCAGACGCTCGTCGGCGACGACGATTGCCAGTTGTCCGCCCTCGATCAGCGTGTGCGGCACAAGCAGCCGATCGCCGGCGGTTTTCACGCGCAAGCCGTCAATCGACAGCTTGGGCTCAGCCAGCGCGACGCGCGCCCCTGCCGAACCGAGCTCGGCGGTTGGCGCCAACTCGAGGCCGAGCGCGTCAACCTTGACGTCGACTCCCTGCGCGGCGTCCGAGAAGGCCAGTTCGAGCTGCGAAACTTTGGCGCTGGCCACCGCCACGCGCCACGGTCCGGGTGCCGGTGCCTGCGGCTCGCCGCCGGTGGCGGTGGCACTGTCCGGGGTGGCCGAGCCGGGAGCAGTGGTCGGCGTGGCGACGGCAGCGGTCTCGCCACCGCCTGCCGGTGCCGACGCCTCCGATTCGCGCAGCAGCGCCTGCCAATTGATCCGGCCGTCCTTATCGAGCGCTGCGGCGAGACGACCCTTCACCAGCCTGAAAGCGGCAAATTCTGCTTCGCGCGCGCCGAGCTCGACACGCCCCCCTTGCAGCGACAGGCTCTCGATCGCCAACAGCGGCGAAGCAGCGCCGCTGGCGCTCACCGACAGCGAGGCGACGTCGAAGGCGACGTCGTACACGCTGCCGGAGAGCGTCCCGGCACGGTCGACCGCGAGCTCGAAGCTGGCGGCGAAATCGACCACGCCGGCTGGCGAATCGATCGCCAGCCGGCGCGACAAGCTCCTCGCCAGCGTCTTGACCTGCAGGCCGCTGAGCGTCAGCCGCCCCTTCGACGCGATCGGATTGAGCGCCAGCTCGCCGCTCGTTTCCAGCTCCTCGCCGGCCGCCGTGCGCGTCGACAGCCGGAAGCTTGCCGCCTGCTCGGGCAGGCTCGAGAGACCGTCGACCTCGAACTGCAGCGGCTCGATGTGCGTCACCAGCGCTTCTTCGAGCGATTCGTCCGAGTAGTCGATGCGCGCGTCGCTGAGGCTGATGCGGCTGACGATGAAGCGTGGCAGGGCAGCGTCTTCCTGCTTCGGATCGCTCTCCGGCAGGCGTTCGAGCAGGGCGGCAAAGTTGTGCCGGCCGCCCTTGTCGAGGCGCAGGTGCAGAACCGGTGCCTCGACCCGCGCTTCGGCGAAGGTCCATGCCCGGTCGACGACGCTGCGCAGCTCGAAATCGACCAGCAGGTGCCGGAAGCCGAACATCGGCTCGCCTTGCGGATCGGACAGGGTCAGATCGTCGACCTCGAAGCGGAACAGCAGCGGATTGAAGCGCACCGCGCCGACGCTGATCGGATGGCCGAGTTGCGCGGGGACCTGTTTCTCGACCTGCCACTTGACGATCGCCGGCAGGGCAAGGAAACCACCGAGCAGATAGAGCGCGACCAGTGCCACGGCGAAGATCAGCAGCTTGCTGGCAAGAAAGGCTCGCAGCCTGTTGGGCATGGTGGGGAGTTTCAGGTGACGGACGACAAGCAGGTCTCCCGGCGCGCGGCAGGCGCGCGGCGGAAACGATGACAAGCGGCAGCTTGACCGCTGCCCCGCTCGGGCGCGGCGGACAAGTGCATTCGGACAGCGCGACCGGCAGGCGGGTTCCGGACCAGATCCTGCCGCTCTCGATATTGCATCGGGGTAAGCATTTCGGCATCCATGATACCCCCGTTGCCATGGCGCGCGACAGCAGCGGTCGCCACCGCAAGGCCGCGACGCGCTCGGCAGCGACGGCACCAAGGGCAAGAGCCGCCGCCGCGCCCGGCCAGGCTGGCGCACGCACGGCTAGCCGCCCGGCGCTACAATGCGAATTCGCGGGCCCTGGCAAGCCGACCTTCGTTGCTCGTCGCGTTTCGCCGTGGCGACCTTCGTCGGCCGCCATTTGGTTCAACAGAGTTCCGTTTCGAAAGCCTGTTCGCATGCGCTCACCTCCTCTCGCCGGCCTCCGCGTCCTCGACCTGACGCGACTGTTGCCCGGGCCGCTGGCCACCATGCACCTCGCCGACCTCGGCGCCGACGTGATCAAGATCGAGGACCCCGGCGGCGGCGATTACGCGCGCGTCGCGGGAGCGGTCCACGGTGGCGTCAGCTACTTCGAACTGGTCAACCGCAACAAGCGCAGCCTCACTCTCGACCTCAAGCAGGCCGCCGGGGTCGATGCCTTCATGCGCCTCGCCAGCGCAGCCGATGTCATCGTCGAGGGCTTTCGTCCAGGCGTGGTGGACAAACTCGGCGTCGGCCATGCGGCGGTATCGTCACTCAATCCGCGCATCGTCTACTGCTCGATCAGCGGCTACGGACAGGACGGGCCGTACCGCGACCGTGCCGGCCACGACCTCAATTACCTTGGCTACAGCGGCCTGCTCGACCAGATCGGCGTCGCCGGCGGCGCGCCCGCGGTACCCAACTTCCAGATCGGTGACCTGCTCGGCGGCTCGCTGAATGCACTGGTCGGGCTGCTCGCCGCTGTCGTCGATGCACGCGGCAGCGGCCGCGGCCGCTACGTCGACGTGGCGATGACCGACGGCGTCTTCGCGCACACGCTGTTCCCGCTGCTGGCGGTGCTCGGCCTCGGTCAGGCGCTGCCGCGCGGTGAAGACCTGCTCTCCGGCGGCATGCCGAGTTACGGCGTTTACGCGACGCGCGACGGTCGTCACTTCGCGGTCAGCGCGATGGAACCCAAGTTCTGGCAAACGCTGTGCACAACCATCGAACGTCCCGACCTCGCCGCCTTCGCCTTCGCCACCGGCAGCCAGGGGCAAGCCATCCGTCGCGAACTCGAAGCGATCTTCGCGCAGCGCAGCTTCGCCGAGTGGACCGCCGTCTTCGAGCGCGTCGACTGTTGCGTGACACCGGTCCTGCGTTTCGAGGAGAGCCTCGACAACGAGCAGTTGCGGGCACGCGGGATGATCGTCGAGGTCGCCGGCGTCAAACAGTTCGCCCCACCGTTCAAGATCAGCGAGCACCCTTTCGAAGCACGCCGCGCCGCCCCCGCCGCCGGCGAGCACAGCGTGCAAATCCTCGGCGAAGCCGGTTTAAGCACCGCCGAAATCGACGAGCTGCGGTCGCAGAAAGTCATCTGAACCGCTCCGGCCAGGTCCGACACCATGCAAGGCATCCTGCTGCTGCTTCCCGACTTCGGGCTGATCCTGCTCGGCTGGGTGCTTTACCGGCTGGTCGACTTTGCCGACAGTTTCTGGAGCGGCCTCGAGAAGCTGGTGTATTTCGTTCTCTTTCCGGCGCTGCTGTTCAGGGCGCTGGCGAGCACGCCGATCGACTTTCTCACCGCCGCCCCGCTGTTCGCCAGCGGCGCCGCGGCACTCGCTTGCGGAGTCGTCCTCGGCCTGCTGGGCGCGCCGTTGTTCGGAGCGCACCAGGCCGCCTTCGCTTCGCGCTTCCAGTGCGCCTTCCGCTTCAACTCGTACATCGGTCTGGCGGTGATCGGCAAGCTGCACGGCGCCACCGGCATCGCCACGATGGGCATCCTGATCGGTGCGATGGTGCCGCTGGCCAACGTCGCGTCGGTGTGGATGCTGGCCCGGCACGGCAATCTCGGCGTGCTCCGCGAAATGGCGCGCAATCCACTGCTGCTGGCCACCCTGGCCGGCTTCCTGTACAGCAGCAGCGGCCTGACCCTGCCGACGGTCGCCGCGCAGCTGCTGGGGCGGCTCAGCGAAGCCGCGGTCGCGCTCGGCCTGCTGGCGGTCGGTGCGGCGCTGAAGCTGCGCGGCAGCTCCGGTTCGCACCTGGCGTCGTGCTACCTGCTGGCGGTGAAACTGCTGGCCGTGCCGGCAGCCGGCTTGCTGGCTGCTGCCAGCCTCGGCCTGAGCGGCGTCTACTTCGACACCGTGATCGTCTTCGCCGCGCTGCCCACCGCGACCTCGGCGTATATCCTGGCAGTACGGATGGGCGGCGACGGCCCCGGCGTCGCCTGGCTGGTATCCGCGAATACGCTGCTGGCGATGCTGACGCTGCCGGTATGGCTGACGGTCGCCCTGCGCCATTGATCCGAACGGCCATGCCCTTTGCGCGCCGCCGACGGCACCGGGCGACGGTCAGCGTCAGCCCTCGCCGGCCGAATCGGCCGGCTGAATGGCAATCACACCGACCGAGATGTTATCGCTGCCGTCGCGTTCGCGCGCCAGCTCGATCAGCTGTCGACACGCCGCCTCCGGCGCGAGCGACGCGACGATTTCGGCGATGTCGGCGGCTTCGACCGATTCATGCAGGCCGTCCGACGACAGGACGAAGCTTTCGCCGACGGCCGGCGCAGCGCAACGTTGCGCGGCAACGCGCACGCCCGGGGAGGTTCCCAGGGAGCGCAGCAGCATGCTGCGCATCGGGTGCTGACGCGCTTCCTGAACGCTGATCAGGCCGTCCCGGACCATCTGCTCGACCAGCGTGTGGTCGTCGGTCAGCTGCCGGCAGCATCCGCCCGTGCAACGGTACAGGCGACTGTCGCCGACGTGCGCAAACAGCACCGCGGTCGACATTACAACCAGCGCCGTCGCCGTCGTGCCCATCCCCGCCAGCGCCCGATCCGCCAGTCCGGCGCGATGGATCGCGCCGTTCGCCTCGCGCACGGCCAGCTTGAGGGCGCGCAGGGGATCCTGATCGGCCGGCGAGGCAAAATAAGCGTGGCAGATCGTCTCCACCGCCAGCGCGCTCGCCACTTCCCCGGCGCGGTGACCACCCATGCCGTCGGCCACCACCGCCAGCACGCCAAGGCGTTGCCGCAGGTCGGCGTCTTGGGGCCGAACGAAGGCGATCGAGTCCTCGTTGGCGCGTCGCACGCAGCCCACGTCGCTGGCCACCCTGGCCTGGACGATGAATGCTGCAGGCGATTCGTTCATCGATCGCTCACCGCCGTGCCAACGACGGTCGCCTCCGAATGGCCGACCGGCGGCAGCGCGACGCCTGCGGGTAGCTCGCTCCTGCGCCGGGGATTGCGGCTGGCGTTGGCACGACCGATACGATCACTGACGGCTCCTTGCCGAAGTCAGCGGCCATTGTGCCATTGCCGCCGCCCGTTTGCCGCTTCGCCTGGCCCGGCAGGCGCGTTTGTCGCCGCCGCCCGGCCCTGACCGTTGTCGCAAAGACAGGCCCGCATCGCGCAAGGCCCGATTGCGCCCAGCCGGATTGTTCTGAAGTTCCAGAAACGTCGCGTCTGATGATTCCGACATTCCGCCGTCAGCCTCACCGGCGTTTCCGACGGTTTCATTAAAATCGCCATAAATCAGCAGCTTGGCGACGCATGTCGGTTCAGAAGGGAATGGCACAGCGTTTGCTTCATGCTACGTGACCCCGACGGGTCAACAATCACACACATGATCGGAGACACTCAATGAAATTGCTTGCCCGTAATTTCGCGTTCGGCGCGCTGTTCCTGGCCGTCGCCACGGCCGCCTCGGCGACCACCTTCATCAACATCCTGACCGGCGGTACCAGCGGCGTGTATTACCCACTGGGTGTAACCCTGTCGCAAATCTACGGCGAGATCATCGCCGACTCGAAGGTCCAGGTGCAGTCCACCAAGGCCTCCGCCGAGAACCTCAACCTGCTGCAGGCGGGTCGTGGCGAGCTCGGATTCTCGCTAGCCGACGCCGTCTCGGATGCCTGGAAGGGCAACGCCGACGCGGGCTTCAGCAAACCCCTGGACAAGCTGCGGGGGGTCGCCTCGATCTATCCCAACTACATCCAGATCGTCGCCCTGGCGGACGCCGACATCAAGACGCTGGCAGACCTCAAGGGCAAGCGCATTTCGGTCGGCGCGCCGCGCTCGGGCACCGAGATCAACGCGCGCGCGATCCTCAAGGCCGCCGGGTTGTCGTACAGCGATTTCGCCAAGGTCGAGTACCTGCCGTTCGGGGAATCCGTTGAACTGATGAAAAACCGCCAGATCGACGTCACCCTTCAGTCCGCCGGGCTCGGCGTTGCCGCGCTGCGCGACCTGTCGGCGTCGGTCAAGGTGAACTTCGTGGCGATTCCAGCCGAGGTCGTCGCCAAGGTCGGCGATGCGGCCTACCGCGCCGGAACCATTCCGGCCAACACCTACGATGGTCAGAGCGCCGCCGTCGCCACCGCGGCGATCAACAACCTGCTGGTGACCAATGCCAAGGTGCCCACCGAGGAGGTCTATCAGATGACCAAGGGCCTCTACGAGAACCTGCCGCGACTCGGCAGCGCCCACTCCGCGGCACGCCAGATCAAACTCGAGGACGCCACCGCCGGCCTGCCGCTTCCGCTCCATCCCGGAGCCGAAAAGTATTACCGCGAGCGCGGCCTGATCAAGTAAGCGGGCGATCCCGCGTCGCCTGCCGGTGCGACCCTCGGGCCGTCCGGCGAGGCGTTTGCCGGCTGGATCATCCGGCTCACATCCTGTTCCGGAGTTACCATGACCAGTTCCGTTTCCGCGCCCGCCGCCGTCGGTGGCGGCATCCCGCGCGTTGTCTTCTACGTCGCGATCCTGTTTTCGCTCTTCCAGCTCGTTACCGCCGCCTTCAGCCCACTGTCCAGTACGGTCGTGCGTGCCGTGCACGTCGGCTTCCTGCTGCTGCTGACCTTCCTCATCTACCCCTGGCGCGGCGGACGCGACGCCGGCACCAGCCTGCCGACCAAGGCGGTCGGCTTCTGCGCTTTCGTTCTCGGCACCTATCACTGGGTATTCGAAGCCGAACTGGTGCAGCGTGCCGGCGACATGACCGACGCCGACATGGTGATCGGCGTCGTCACATTGGTACTGGTCTTCGAGGCGGCACGGCGGATCATGGGCTTCGCCCTGCCGCTGATCTGCCTGGTCTTTCTCGGCTACGCGATGTTTGGCGAATACCTGCCGGGCGTACTGCAACATCGCGGCTACGGAATGGACCAGATCGTCGGACAGCTCGCCTTCGGCACCGAAGGCATCTACGGCACGCCGGTCTATGTTTCTTCCAGCTACATCTTCCTTTTCATCCTCTTCGGCGCCTTCCTCGAGCAGGCCGGGATGATTCAGCTGTTCACCGATTTCGCGCTCGGCACGGTCGGCCACACCAAGGGCGGACCGGCCAAGGTTTCGGTGGTGTCGTCTGGACTGATGGGCACCATCAACGGCTCCGGCGTCGCCAACGTCGTCACCACCGGCCAGTTCACGATCCCGCTGATGAAGAAGTTCGGCTACCGCGCCGACTTCGCCGGCGCGGTCGAGGCGACCAGTTCAATGGGCGGACAGATCATGCCGCCGGTAATGGGCGCCGTGGCCTTCATCATGGCCGAGACGATCAACGTCGCGTACGTCGAGATCGCCAAGGCCGCAGCAATCCCGGCGATGCTGTATTTCTTTACCGTTTTCTGGATGGTGCACCTCGAAGCCGGCCGCGCCGGCCTGCACGGCTTGCCGAAGGAGGAATGCCCCGACCCCTGGGTGGCGCTGCGCAAGCGCTGGTACCTGCTGCTGCCGCTGATCAGCCTGGTCTATCTGCTGTTTGCCGGTTTCACGCCGATGTTCTCGGGAATGGTCGGTCTGGCGCTGACGGTGGTGCTGATTTTCGGCGCCTCGTTCAGCCGCGCCTTGAACGGCACCTCGCTGCGGGTGATGTTCTGGATTGCGCTGGGACTGGCGTGCTCGGCGTTTGCCGCGATGGGCATCGTGCCGGTGATCGCGGTGATCGCCACGCTGGCGGTGCTGATCGCGCCGCGCCAGGACGGCCGTGCAACCCTGCGCCTGGCGGTGCAGGCGCTGGCCGACGGCGCGCTGCACGCGCTGCCGGTCGGCGTGGCGTGTGCGCTGGTCGGCGTGATCATCGGCTCGCTGACGCTGACCGGCGGCGCGACGACCTTCGCCGGCTACATCATCCAGGTCGGCGAAAACAGCCTGTTCATGTCGCTGGTGCTGACCATGCTCACCTGCCTGGTGCTCGGCATGGGCATCCCGACGATCCCCAACTACATCATCACCAGTTCGATCGCCGCACCGGCGCTGCTTGACCTCGGCGTGCCGCTGATCGTTTCACACATGTTCGTGTTCTATTTCGGGATCATGGCCGACCTGACGCCGCCGGTCGCGCTCGCTGCCTTTGCGGCGGCACCGATCGCCAGGGAGTCCGGTCTGAAGATCGGCGTACGCGCCGTGCAGATCGCCATCGCCGGCTTCGTCGTGCCGTACATGGCGGTCTATGCGCCGGAACTGATGCTGCAGGGCGGCAAGGGTCTCGCTGCGACGGCTTATGTGGTGTTCAAGGCCTTGCTGGCGGTCACCCTCTGGGGCACGGCCGTGGTCGGCTACTTCCGCAGCGCGATGAACGCAATCGAACGTGTGCTGGCCTTCGCCGCGGCGTCGCTGCTGGTCGTCGCTTTGCCGATCAGCGACGAAGCGGGATTCGCACTGGCGGCGGCGGTCATCGCCTGGCACCTGTGGCGTTCGCGCCGGCTGGCGCCGGTGATAAGCTGATGGCGCTGTGCCTGGCGAGCGCGGCGGCGAGTGTGCTGCTCGCCAGCAATGCATTTACTCTGGGTTGGACACATTCCATCGAGAAAATCCGCTGGGAGGAGGACTGGATCGTGCGCGGTAACGGGCTGGTGCTGGAGTCGGTGCGAGTACGCGGACACGGAGCCGGCATGGAGCCGCCGGCGGGTGCCGTGCTGCGGGACGGTGTCTGGCAGTGGCATCCGCGCAGCACGCACGACGTGCTGCGCCTTAGCCGCTCGGAGTACACCAGCGACTACGACTGGTGCGCCGACGGCTCGAACTGCGTGTCGCTGGCCGCGCTGCTGCCGGCCGATGGCGACGTCACCGAGGTTCGTCCGTGCACCGCGCTGCGGCCGACGCCGTTCGCCGTGATGCGGCAGCGCTGAGCCGATGGAGGGGTCGCGCAAGGGGGGCGGGCGTATCGTCCGCAACGTGTTGGCGGCCTTCGCTCTGAGCTTGCCGCTGCTGTTTGCCGTCTACCAGTACCGCTTTCAGCTGGGAATCGATGAACTGTCGACGCAGGCCAGCCAGCGATTGGCCCTGGCATCGGCCAGCCTGACTGCCGAGTTGCAGCGCTTCGAGAGCCTGCCGGCGGTACTGGCCGAGCATCCGGCACTGCGCGAACTGCTCGCCGACCCCACCAACCCGGCTCGGCTGGCGTCCGCAAACCAGCTGCTCGAACGCATCAACGAGCGCTCGGGGGCGGCGATGCTGTACCTGATGAGCCCGAGCGGCCACACCCTGGCGGCCAGCAACTGGCGCGCCCCCGATACTTTCGTTGGACAGAACTATGGCTTCCGGCCCTATTTTCGCGAGGCGCTGGCGGGCGGCAGCGGCATGTTCTTCGGCGTCGGGGTGACTACCCGCGTGCCCGGCTTCTTCATCGCCCATCCGGTGCTCGCCGAGGGCCGGGTGGTCGGCGTGCTGGCCGTCAAGGTCGAGCTGAACGGGCTCGAGCGCACCTGGGCGGAGAGCGGCGAGACGCTGATGGTGGTAGACCGGCACGGCGTCGTGGCGCTGTCGTCGAACGAGACGTGGAACTTCCGCACCCTGGCACCGCTGAGCGAAACGTCACGGCTGGAACTGCAGCAAGCCCGCCAGTATTTCACCGAACCGCTGACGCCGCTGCCGCTGAAATGGTTCGACGAGCAACGCGTCGAGATTGACAGGCACGAGTTCGTTAGCCAGGTCCGCCAGCTGCAGTGGATCGACTGGCGTATGTTGATCCTGGCCGACACGGCGCCGGCAACCGCCGCGGCGCAGGCACTGACGCTGGCCGTCGGGCTGGCCCTGTGCGTTCTGGTGGTGGGCAGCCTGTACTGGGTACAACGCTCGCGCCGGCTGCGCGAGCGCCTGGCGGCTCAGTCGGTCCTGGAGCGCACCGTCGCCGAACGAACCGCCGACCTGGCGGCGACCAATGACCGCCTGCGGCGCGAAATCGACAAGCACGTCGCCACCGAGCAGAAGTTGCGCGTCGCCCAGCGGGCCCTGATCGAAGCCAACCGGCTCGCGGCACTCGGCCAGATGGCCGCCGGCGTGGCGCACGAGCTCAACCAGCCGCTGTCGGCACTGCGTGGCTTTGCCGGCAACAGTCTGACATTCATGGAACGTGGCCGCTTCGAGCCGCTGAAGGACAATCTGCACCAGATCATCGGTCTGATCGAGCGCATGGCGCGCCTGACCGCGCAGCTGAAGATCTTCGCCTCGCGGCAGAATACCTCGCTACAGAACTCGCCGGCCGGCCGGGCATCGGTACGCGACACGATCAGCACCGTCGTCGGCTGGTTCGCGCGGCGACTCAAGGACGAAGGCATTGCCCTGCGGGTGTCGGCAGCGCCGGTCGAATTCCCGCTCGAACCACAGGCGCTGGAGCAAGTCGTGTCGAATCTGCTCGGCAATGCCGTCGATGCCCTGGCCGGACACGCCGGCGGCGTGATCGAGCTGCGGGCATCGCTCGGCAATGGCGAGCGGCTGCTCGAAGTGGCCGACAACGGCCCGGGAATCCCGGCCGAGCTTCTCGACCGGATCAGCCAGCCCTTCTTTTCCACCAAGCCGCTCGGACAGGGGCTCGGACTGGGCCTGCCGATCGTCAGCAATCTCGTCGAGAGCTCGGGGGGCCGCTTCGAAATTGCCACCGGCGAAGGTGATGTGAACGGTGGCACGGTGATGCGCGCGCGCTGGCCCGTGACGACGGCACGACAAGCCGAGCAGGCAGCGACAACGACGGAGACGATGCCGTGAGCGATCTGGCGATGACGGTCATTTACGTCGAGGACGACGACCCGGTGCGGGCCGCCGGCTGTCAGACCTTTGCCCTCGCCGATCTGCCGGTCGAGGACTTCGCGCGCGCCGACGCGGCACTCGCCCGGCTCGCTGCCGATCAGCCGGTGGTGCTGGTCACCGACGTGCGTCTGCCGGGCATCGACGGCATCGAACTGCTGCGGCGCGTCGTCGCCATCGACCCCGACTTGCCGGTGATCCTGGTCACCGGTCACGGCGACGTCTCGATGGCCGTCGACGCGATGCGCGCAGGCGCCTACGATTTCATCGAAAAACCGTTCGCTCCCGAGCAACTCGTCGATGTCGTGCGCCGGGCGATCGAAAAACGCCGTCTGGTGCTCGAAAACCGCGCCTTGAAGGCACGGCTGACGCAGACCTCGGAACTCGACGGGCTGATCGGCAACAGCCCGGGCATGTGCCAGCTGCGGACGCTGATCGCCGAGTTGGGCGACACCGAAGTGGACGTACTCATTCACGGCGAAACCGGCACCGGCAAGGAGCGCGTCGCGCACGCACTGCACGAAGCCGGTCATCGGCGCCGTGGCAACTTCGTCGCGGTCAATTGTGCGGCGCTGCCGGAAAGCATCTTCGACAGCGAGATGTTCGGCGTCGAACCAGGCGCCTTCACCGGCGCCACCCGCAGCCGTGCCGGCAAGATCGAGCACGCCAGCGGCGGCACGCTTTTCCTCGACGAGATCGAAAGCATGCCGCTCGCCCTGCAGGCCAAGCTGCTGCGCGTCCTGCAGGAGCGAGTCGTCGAACGGCTCGGCTCCAACCGCGTCGTGCCACTCGACTGCCGGGTGGTGGCGGCGACCAAGATTGACCTCAAGGCGGAGAGCGAAGCGGGCCGCTTTCGCGCCGATCTCTATTACCGCCTCAATGTCGTCACCCTGGTGATTCCGCCGCTGCGCGAGCGGCGGGAGGACATCGCGCAGTTGTTCAACGTCTTTTGTCTGCAGGCGGCCGACCGTTACGGGCGCCCGCTGCCGGCCATGCCACCGGCAATCGCTGACTCGCTGATGGCCGAGGATTGGCCGGGTAACGTGCGTGAACTGCAACACGCCGCCGAGCGCTTCGTGCTCGGCGTCTGGCGGCCGCAGTCACCGGATGCGTCGGACGGCAGCCAGACGCTGCCGCAGCGCGTCGCAGCCTTTGAGCTGTTGCTGATCGAAAACGCCTTGCAGCTGGCACACGGCGACATCGCCAACGCCGCTGCGACGCTCGGCATCCCGCGCAAGACGCTCTATGACAAGCTCGCCAAGCTGGAGGTCGACGTCGGCCGCTTTCGTGCCGCGCCGCAGTCCGCCGCGCCGACTCCGAGCAGTCGATGAAACGGCAGCAGCCCGGTCGAGCTGCCTTCAGCGGCCGTCGATCCGGCTGGCGCGAGATCTGGCGCCTGGCGCCTAGACCACGCCCGCTTGCCGCAGGGCCGCGATCTGCGCCTCGCTGCGGCCGAGCGCACGCAGCACGGCATCGCTATCCTCGCCGAGCGTCGGCGGCGCCTTGCGGTAGTCAACCGGTGTCGCCGACAGGTGGATCGGGTTGGCGACCTGCGGCGCGCTGCCACCGCTGGCGTGCGGCAAATCGAGTCGGATGCCGCGCGCCAACACCTGCGGGTCGGCAAAAACGGCCGCCAGGTCGTTGATCGGGCCACAGGGGACGGCGGCCTTCTCGAGTTCGGCGATCCATTCGGCCGTGCTGCGCAGCACGGTCGTCTGTCGAAGCAGCGGGATCAACTGCTGGCGGTTGCGGACGCGCGCCGCGTTGCTGCTGAAGCGCTCGTCGCCGGCCCATTCCGGGTGACCGGCGACGGCGCAGAAACGCACGAACTGGCCATCGTTGCCGATCGCCAGGATCATGTCGCCGTCGGCGGTCGGGAAATCCTGATAGGGAACGATGTTCGGATGGGCGTTGCCCATCCGCTTCGGCGCCAGGCCGGAAACCAGGTAGTTCATGGTCTGGTTGGCGAGGCAGGCGATCTGGACGTCGAGCAGCGCCAGATCGATGTGCTGCCCTTCGCCACTGCGGAAGCCGTCGCGGTCGCGGTAGGCCAGCGCGGCGAGAATCGCATTGCCGGCGTAGAGCCCGGTGAGGACGTCGGTCAGCGCGACGCCGACCTTCTGCGGGCCGCCGCCGGACTCGCCATCGGGACTGCCGGTGACACTCATCAGCCCCCCCATGCCCTGAATCAGAAAGTCATAGCCGGCGCGCGCGGCGTAGGGGCCGGTCTGGCCAAAACCGGTGATCGAGCAGTAGACGAGCCGCGGGTTGAGCGCGCGCAGACTCGCGTAATCGAGACCGTAGGCGGCCAGGCCGCCGAGTTTGAAGTTCTCGATGACGACGTCGGCGTCGCACGCCAGTTCGCGGACGATCGCCTGGCCGTCGGGGTGCGTGATGTCGACCGTCAGCGACAGCTTGTTGCGGTTGGTACACAGAAAATAGGCCGCCTCGCGGGTCGGCCGGCCCTCGCCGTCGGTCAGCCAGGGCGGCCCCCAGCCGCGCGTGTCGTCGCCGCAGCCCGGTCGCTCGACCTTGATCACCTCGGCGCCGAGGTCGGCCAGCAACTGGCTGGCCCACGGCCCGGCGAGCACCCGCGAGAGATCGAGGACACGCAGGTGCGAGAGTGCGCCACTACCGGTCGATGCCGGTGGCGCGAAAGGCGTCGGCTCGTTCAGAAGGCGGCGATGCCGGTCTGCGCCCGGCCGAGGATCAAGGCATGGACGTCGTGCGTGCCTTCGTAGGTGTTGACCACCTCGAGGTTCACCAGGTGACGGATGACGCCGAACTCGTCCGAAATGCCGTTGCCACCGAGCATGTCGCGCGCGCTGCGCGCAATGTCGAGCGACTTGCCGCAGGAATTGCGCTTGAGCAGCGACGTGATCTCGGGCGTCGCGCTGCCGTCGTCCTTCATCCGCCCGAGCCGCAGGCAGGCCTGCAGTGCGAGCGTGATTTCGGTCTGCATGTCGGCCAGCTTCTTCTGAATCAACTGGTTGGCCGCCAGCGGCCGACCGAACTGCTGGCGATCGAGAGTGTACTGGCGAGCGGCATGCCAGCAGAACTCGGCGGCGCCGAGCGCACCCCAGGAGATGCCGTAGCGCGCCGAATCGAGGCAGGTGAATGGCCCCTTGAGACCTCTGACCTCCGGGAAGGCGTTCTCCTCCGGAACGAAGACGTCGTCCATGACGATCTCGCCGGTGATCGAAGTACGCAAGCCGACCTTGCCGTGAATCGCCGGCGCCGACAGGCCGCTCATTCCCTTGTCGAGGATGAAGCCACGGATCGCGCCAGCGTCGTCCTTGGCCCAGACGATGAACACGTCGGCGATCGGCGAATTGGTGATCCACATCTTGCTGCCCGACAAGCGGTAGCCACCGTCTGCCCGGCGTGCGCGGCTCATCATGCCGCCGGGGTCGGAGCCGTGGTTGGGTTCGGTCAGACCGAAGCAGCCGATCAGCTCACCGCTCGCCAGGCGCGGAAGATACTTGCGTTTCTGCAACTCGGTTCCAAAGGCGTGGATCGGTACCATCACCAGCGATGACTGGACGCTCATCATCGAGCGGTAGCCCGAATCAACCCGTTCGACCTCGCGCGCGACCAGGCCGTAGCTGACGTAATTGAGTCCGGCACCGCCGTATTCGGCGGGGATGGTCGCGCCGAGCAGGCCCATCTCGCCCATCTCCCGGAAGATTTCCGGATCGGTACGCTCGTGGCGGAAGGCATCGAGCACGCGCGGCAACAGGCGACCCTGGCAGTAGTCGCGCGCCGCGTCACGCAGCATGCGCTCGTCCTCGCTCAGTTGCGCTTCGAGCAGCAAGGGATCCTGCCAGTTGAATCTCGCTTTCGACGCTGTCGCCATGCTCCTCTCCTTGCTTCCTTTCACCGTCCGATCACCCACGCCAGGCACCGGTCGACGACCAAAGGGGCGAGTATCCATCGCCGATTGGAATCAGGCAAGGCCCGGCACACCGGTTCGGACAGTTGCCGGAGCGACCGGCCAGCAGGACCACCACGGCAGCCTGGAAGCAGGCACCGCTCACCAGCGGCGACAGCGACGTCGCCAGGCGCTGATCAGATACAGTCGCCAGGCGGCGCGGGTCGCCAGATAACCCGCTACCGCCAGGGCGCTGGCGAGCGCGATCAGGCCGATGCCGAGGGGTTTGGCAACGGCCAGCATCCACGCCTGCATCGCCTCGCTCCAGGCGACCAGAGCTGTCGTGCTGAATTCCGGCGGGGCAACGAAGCCAGCGCCGTCGCCGGTCAGCAGGCGCCCGATCTGGTAGGCCAGCAGGTAGAGCGGCACGATGGTCAGGGGGTTGGTGTACAGCGTGACCAGCAGCGCCAGCGGCAGGTTGACGCGAAAGCAGAGAGCGGCCAGCGCCGCCCCGACCATCTGCAGCGGCCCCGGAATCAACCCGCAGAAAAGACCCGCCGCGACCGCTCCGGCGGCCGAGTGACGGTTGAGGTGCCACAAACGCGGATGCAGCAGCGACGACTGGAACGGGCTCAACCACCGGTTGCGGCGAATCGTCTCGCGATCCGGAAGATATTTTTTCAGGCGGCGACGCATGCCGGCAATTATCCGGCAAACGCCCGGTCGCCAGAAGGAGGGCGTCGTGAAGCTCTGCCGGGGGCGGCCAGCGGACTGCTCAGCCAGCGCTTGCTGGCGAATCGTGGCGCCCAGACCACCGTGAAAATGACGCCGGGGGTACGGTTATTGCCTGCCCAAATCAAAGACATCGGTCGCCGGCCACCGGACAATGCACTTTTCGAGCCTGTTCCAACCATTTTCTTGCGGAGGACACCATGCACGCATGCGACCAACCTACGGTCGAAGCCATCTATCCCTTCGACGCCCGCGGCGTCGCCAAACGTTTTCGCCATGCGGCGATCTTTGGCGCCCTCGACGCCCTGCTCCCCGGCGAGACGATGCGCTTTTGCAACGACCACGATCCGCTGCCTCTGCTGGCCCAGTTGCAGGCCCGCTATGGCGACGCACTGGCGATCAACTATGTCCAGCGCGAAGCCGGCGCGATCGTCATCGACTTCGCCAGAAAGGGCTGAACCATTGCTCCAGGCGTAGCGCCGGGGCGATGAAGCCTGGCGATGATCGGCTCCGCCGGCACCCCACCGGCCCCGGGCTCGCCGCCGTTCTGGCGCAAGCGTGCTGACCTACCTGGGTTTTTCCACTGTCGTCGTTTTCCTGGCGGCACTGGTGCTGCTGTCCACCGGCAGCACCTCGACGCCGGCGATCGCCCATCTGGTGTTCGCCGTCGGCATCGTGCCGTTGATCTTCGCCGCGATCAGCCATTTCGTTCCCGTCCTGACGCGCGGCCGCGGCGCCCCCCGCAGCTTGCGGCTGCTGCCGCTGCTTCTCCAGTTCAGCGGCGCCTTCGTTTTTCTCGCCTTTGTCGGTGAGGCCGCCGACAGCACCCTGCAGGCGGCGGCAGCCGCCACCCTGCTGCTGGCCCTCATCTTCACCGGATGGCTGCTGTTTCGTGCCGGAGCGACGCTTGGGCGACCGCATCCCGGCTGGCGCTGGTACCTGTTGGCGACCGTCTGCCTGGCGCTGGCGGTTGCCCTGGTCCCGGCGATGAGCTACTGGCCGGAACTGCGGCGACCCTTGCGCCTGCTGCATCTGCATCTGAATACCCTCGGCTTCATCGGACTGACGGCGCTCGGCACCCTGCCGGTACTGCTGCCGACGGTCTTGCGCGATCCCGACGCCCGGGCCGCCGAACAACTGCGCCGGCAACTGCCGCTGGCCGCCGTCGGCGTGCTGGCGGTCGCCGTCGGCGCCGCCGGCTGGCTGCCGCTGGCCATCGCCGGCGCCTTGATGCTGCTGGCCGTCACCGCCAACACCGGCCTCGCGTGGTTACGGCGCCATGCCTGGCGAACGCTTATGAACGACGGCGCCGCGGCGGCACTGTTCGCGGCCCTGGTCGGCTTTGCCCTGACCCTTGGCTTTGGCATCGCGCACGCCTTGACGATACTTGATGGCCGCGACGCCATCGCAGCTTTCATGGTCGCATTCCTGCTGCCGTTGATTACCGGCGCACTGTCGCAATTGCTGCCGGTATGGTACCGCCCAGGCAGGCGCACGGCCGCCCGCGACCGCATGCACGCCGCCCTGCGCGACGGCGCCCTGCTGCGCTCGCTGCTGTTCGTCGTCGGCGGCGTCCTGCTGGCGTTCGGCGTCGACGACGGCGCGTGGTTGGCGGTGGTCGCGATGCTGTCCTTCGTGATCGCCCTGTCGCGGTCACTCCTGGCCGCCAGGGATGAGCGAACAGAGCCCTAGTTTTTGCTTATAAACCTATAGTTACGAGATTTTTGTAAAAAAAGTCTCAAGTTCAGTAGAATGCGTCCGTTGCTGGAAACATGGCCGGCCTGCCCCGGCCTCCCGACGGAGTACGCAAGATGTTCAAGCACGACCAGTCGCCGCTCGTTCGCTCGTCCCGCTACGCCTCGCGCCGATCGGCCCGGCGTCCGGCGTTGGCAACCCTGCCGCTACTTGACCAGGCGCACGCCATGGCGCCTGCCGCCAACGGACGCGGACAGCACACGCGCCTGCGTCGTGCCGACATGCCGCGCCCGGCAGCGGCAGTGCTGCAGCTGCTGGCCGCCGAAGCGCGTATCGAAAAACTCGAAAGCGAGTTGGCTGAGGCCCGTCAGGCGGCATTTACCGACACCCTGACCGGCGCCCTCAACCGCCGTGGTTTCGACGAAGCCTGCCAGCGCGAGCTGGCCCGCGCGCGTCGAAATGGCAGCGAACTGGCCATCGCCCTGATCGATCTTGACGACTTCAAGCGCCTCAACGACACCATGGGTCACCAGGCCGGCGACCAGGCGCTGGTGCATCTGGTCAAGGGTTTGCGCGCTGCCTTGCGGCCGTCGGACATCCTGTGCCGTTTTGGTGGCGAAGAGTTCATCGTCTTGCTGCCCGACACCGCGCTTGCCGAAGCGGCGGCGGCGATTTCCCGCTTTCAGCGGCAGTTCGCCGCGACGACGATGGCGGGCAGCAACCTTGTCATCACCTTCAGCGCCGGCGTCGTCGCCAAGGACCGCAGCGAATCGCTCGAAGAGTCGATTCTGCGTGCGGATGCCGCGACCTACGCTGCCAAGCGTGCCGGCAAGAACTGCGTCGTCACCGGCTGAAGGCTGGCACCGCCGAGCGCCACGGCGACCGGCAAGGCCCACCAGCGGCGCCGGCGCGGCAGCGCGAGCATGCTAGACTGCGGGCCTGTCGGCAGCTTGCTGCAGCCCTCTTACGGTCATCCCCATGCGCTACCTCTCGACTCGCGGTGCCCCTTCCAACGCACCGCATGCGGCCGCTCCAGGCTTCAGCGAAATCCTCCTTGGTGGCCTGGCACCCGACGGCGGCCTCTACCTCCCCGAATACTACCCACAGGTCACGACGAGCGAACTGGAACGTTGGCGCGAACTGTCGTACGCCGATCTGGCCTTCGCCGTGCTCGCGAAGTTCATCGACGACATCCCGCCGGATGATCTGAAGACACTGCTGGCGAGAACGTACATACCGCAGGTGTACGGCAATGGCCGCAGCGATTCGCCGGCCAGCGAGATCACGCCCTTGCGTTGGCTGGAGCGGCCGAACGCAGCCAGTGGCGAAGGCGGCCTGGCACTCCTCGAACTGTCCAATGGCCCGACCCTGGCGTTCAAGGACATGGCGATGCAGCTGCTCGGCAACCTCTTCGAGTACGTGCTGGCCCAGCGTCGCGAAGAGATCAATATCCTCGGTGCAACCTCTGGCGACACCGGCTCCTCGGCCGAATACGCGATGCGCGGCAAGGCGGGGGTACGCGTCTTCATGCTCTCGCCGCACGAGCGGATGAGCGCTTTTCAGCGGGCGCAGATGTATTCCCTGCACGACGACAACATTCACAACATCGCCGTGCGCGGCATGTTCGACGATGCCCAGGACATCGTCAAGGCGGTCGCCAACGATCACGCGTTCAAGGCCCGCTACAAGATCGGCGCAGTCAACTCGATCAACTGGGCGCGGGTCGCGGCACAGGTCGTCTACTACTTCAAGGGCTACTTTGCCGCGACCAGCGAGACCGCTGGCGGCAACGCGCAACGGGTCGCTTTCGCCGTCCCTTCGGGCAACTTCGGCAACATCTGCGCCGGCCATATCGCGCGCATGATGGGTTTGCCGATCGGCCGCCTGGTTCTCGCCACCAACGAGAACGACGTACTCGACGAGTTTTTCGCCACCGGCGTCTATCGCCCGCGCAGCAGCGCGCAAACGCACGCCACGTCGAGCCCTTCGATGGACATCTCGAAGGCTTCCAATTTCGAGCGCTTCGTTTTCGATCTGGTCGGCCGTGATCCGGCGGTGATCCGCAAGCTTTGGACCGAGGTCGATGCCGGCCGCAGTTTCGATCTCTCCGGCACACCGTCTTTCGCCCGCCTGCCGGAATTCGGCTTTGTCTCCGGCCACAGCACGCACGCCGACCGTCTGGCGACGATCCGCCGTGCCTTCGAGACCTGGGGGGTGATGATCGATACGCACACCGCCGACGGACTGAAGGTCGGCAGCGAACTGCGCAGCTCCGAAATGCCGATGGTCGTGCTTGAGACCGCCTTGCCGGCCAAGTTCGAAGAGACGATCGTTGAGGCTCTCGGCCGCCGGCCCGAACGGCCGCCGGCATTGCAGGGCATCGAAGACCTGCCGCAGCGCGTCGAGGTAATCGACGTCAGCGTCGAGGCGGTCAAAGCGATCATCGAACGAGAGCTGCACTGATCCCGCTCGGCGGGAGAAATGGCAAGGGCGCCGAAGGCGCCCTTGCCATTTGCCTCGCCGGTCGGCGAGGGCTGACTCGACTCTGCCCAGCCGTCCCCGAGGGCGCGCTCCTAGAGATAGATCACCGCCGGGAATACCGCGGCGGCGAGCACCAGTACCAGCCACTCGAGATTGTGGCGCGCCAGGAAGCCGGTGAAGTGCATGATCAGGATCGTGATCGCCAACACGTAGAACAGCGCAAATAGCATCGGAGCTCCCTTTCTCTTCTTGCGCAGACCGCAAGTGCCAGCCTGCTTCGCATCGCCCGGGCCGGATTATATAACGCATTCACGACGCACCGTCGCCGCCGCGCCGGGCGAGCCAATCGCCAGGGCCAGCTCTCGCTAGCCCTGAAAACGCATCGACAGGTCGAGCGCCCGCACGTCCTTGGTAAGGCCGCCGATCGAGATCCGGTCAACACCGGTCTCGGCGATGCCGCGCACGGTCTCGAAATTGACATTGCCCGATGCTTCGAGAACGGCGCGGCCGGCAGTCATCGTCACCGCTTGGCGCAGCTGATCGAGAGCCAGGTTGTCGAGCAGAATCATTTTCGCGCCGGCATCCAGCGCCTGCTGCAATTCGCCCAGTGTTTCGATTTCGATCTGCACGAACTGGCAGCTGCCGCCAGCACTCTCGGCGATCCGCCGGGCCGCGTCGAGCGCGGCGACGATGCTGCCGGCGGCGTGAATGTGATTTTCCTTGATCAGGATGCCGTCGTAGAGACCCAGCCGGTGGTTGCCGCCGCCACCGCAGTTGACGGCGTATTTCTGCGCCAGGCGCAAGCCGGGAATCGTCTTGCGCGTATCGACCACCTGCGCGCGCGTGCCGGCGACCAGATCGGCGTACTGCCGCGCCCTGGTGGCAACGCCGGACAGCAACTGCAGGAAATTGAGCGCACTGCGCTCGCCAGTGAGCAGCGCACGCGCCGGCCCTTCGAGTTCGCAGACTACCTGATCGGGGCTTACGCGCTCGCCGTCGCTGGCCCGCCAGACCACCTCGATCGCCGTGTCGAGCTTGGCGAAACAGCGCGCAAACCAGGCGCTGCCACAAAGGATGGCCGGCTCGCGCGCGATGACCGTCGCGTGACTGCGCACGCCGGCCGGAACCAGCTGCGCGGTCAGGTCGCCGCTGCCGACATCCTCGGCCAGCGCGGCCACGACGTTGCACTCGATGGCGGCTTCGAGCAGGACTGCAAGGGGCATGGAAATTCCCGTAGACTGAGGATCTGGACGGGCGATTCTATCACTGAAGGGAAGCACCAATGCTTGACGTACTGCTGGTTGGCCTGGGCGTTCTGTTGGCCATTTTGGTTGCCGGAGCCCTGCTCGTTCTTTATGTGCAGGACGTCACGCAGGAGAAGCACGCGGTCTTGCGCAACTTTCCGCTGGTCGGCCACCTGCGTTACTTCTTCGAGAAGCTCGGCGAGTACTTCCGCCAGTACTTCTTTCTCGGCGACCGCGAGGAAATGCCCTTCGACCGGGCGACGCGCAGCTGGGTCTATCGCATGGCCAAGAACGAGGGCGGCATCATCGGCTTCGGCTCGACCTACCCGCTGCATCAGCCCGGAGCGCTGGTTTTCGTCAACGCGCCCTTCCCGGTTCTCGAGGACGAACAGCTGGAACCACCGACCGTACTGATCGGCGAAGGCTACTGTCCGGCGCCCTTCGCCGGCAGGTCGCTGGTCAACGTCAGCGCGATGAGTTTTGGCGCGATTTCGCAGCCGGCAGTGCGCGCGCTGTCGCGTGGTGCGGCGGCGGCGGCCTGCTGGCTGGATACCGGCGAAGGCGGTCTCTCGCCCTACCATCTGGAGGGCGGTTGCGACATCATCTTCCAGCTGGGGACGGCGAAATACGGCGTCCGCGATGAAAACGGCCAGCTCGCGGACGACAAACTACGCCAGCTGGCGGCGCATCCAACGGTGCGCGCGTTCGAGATCAAGTTGTCGCAAGGTGCCAAACCAGGCAAGGGTGGCGTCCTTCCCGGCAGCAAGGTGACTGCCGAGATCGCCCGCATTCGCGGCATCGCCGAGGGGCGGGACTCGCAGAGCCCAAACCGTCACCCGGACATCGGCAATATCGACCAACTGCTCGACCGCGTCGAGCACGTTCGCGCGGTGACCGGCAAACCGGTCGGCGTCAAGACGGCGATCGGCGGCCGCCGCTTCATCGACGAACTCACGGCAGCGGTAGGACGACGCGGCCTGCAGGCGGCGCCCGATTTTCTCACCCTCGATGGCGGCGAAGGCGGCAGCGGTGCAGCGCCGCAGGCGCTGGCCGATCACATGGCGATGTCGATCGACGAAGCGCTGCCGCTGGTCGCCGACGCGCTGCTGGCGAGTGGTCTGAAGGAACGCATCAGACTAATTGCCGCCGGCCAGCTGGTGACACCGGCGCGTATCGCCTGGGCACTGTCGGCGGGGGCCGATTTCGTCAACACGGCGCGCGGTTTCATGTTCGCCCTGGGTTGCATCCAGGCCTTGCGCTGCCACACCAACACCTGCCCGACCGGCATCACGACGCACGATCCACGGCTGCAGCGCGGTCTGGTCGTCGAAGACAAGGCGGCACGGGTAGCGTCATACTGCCGGAACATGAACAAGGAGGTGGCGATGATCGCCCATTCCTGTGGTCTGCGGCACGCGCGCGAGCTGCGTCGGCAACACGTGCGGATCGTGCAGGCTTGCGGGCGCAGTGTCGCGCTCGACACCCTCTATCCCTACCCGGCACCAGCGGCGACGTCCTGACGCGAACCGTCAGGCAGCGTCAGCGACGAGCGCCAGCAAGGCGTCGCCGTAGCGTTGCGCCTTGGCGACGCCGATGCCCGGAACGGCAAGCAGCGCCGACGGCGAAGCCGGGCGCAAGGCGGCGATTTCGCGCAGCGCTCGATCGTGCAGGATCACGTACGCCGGAACGCCCTGCTCGCGCGCCTGCTCGAGACGCCACTGGCGCAAGCTGGCGACCAGCGGCGAATCGCTATCCGGCGGTGCGCTGCCCGCCGCGCTCCTGGTCCGCGGCGCCTTGCCTTTCGGCCGCTCGACCTGGCGTCGAAGCTGCACGCTGAGTTCGCCCTTGAGCACCGGCCGCGCGCTGTCGGTCAGTTTCAGTGCGCCGAAGGCACTGGCGTCGGCGTCGAGCAGGCCGCCGGCAAGCAGCTGCCTGAAGACCGAGCGCCAGCCGCGATCGTCGAGCTCCGCTCCGACCCCGAAAGTCGGCAAGCGCTGATGACCGAACTGCTGGATCTTGTCGGTATTCTTGCCACGCAGGATGTCGATCAGGTGGCCGGCGCCGAAACGCTGACCGGTTCGCAGCGCCGCCGATAGCGCCTTCTGTGCCGCCACCGTGCCATCCCAGACCACCGGCGGGTCGAGGCAGACGTCACAGTTGCCGCAGGGCGCGGCCTGCTCGCCGAAATAGTTGAGCAGGATCACCCGCCGACAGCGGGCCGACTCGCAGTAGGCGAGCATGCTCTCGAGCTTCTGCCGTTCGACGCGTTTTTGTTCGCTCGGCGCCGCCGAGTCCTCGATCATCTGGCGGTGGATCACGACGTCGTTGAGGCCGTAGGTCATCCACGCCTCCGAGGGCTCACCGTCACGCCCGGCGCGGCCGGTCTCCTGGTAATACGCTTCGAGGCTCCGCGGCAGGTCGAGGTGGGCGACAAAGCGCACATCCGGCTTGTCGATACCCATCCCGAAGGCGATGGTGGCGACCATCACCACGCCGTCCTCACGCAGGAAACGCTGCTGATGGCGCTGGCGGTCGGCGGCGACCAGGCCGGCGTGGTAGGGCAAGGCAGCCACCCCCTGAGCACTCAACCACTGTGCCGTCTCATCAACCTTGCGGCGCGACAGGCAGTAGACGATTCCGGCTTCGTTCGGATGCCCGCCGAGCAAGGCAAGCAACTGCCGGCGCGGATTGTCCCGCTCGACGATCGTGTAGCGGATGTTGGGCCGGTCGAAACTGGCGACGAAGACCGGCGCTTGCTCGAGCCCCAGCCGGCTCCTGATTTCGTCTCGCGTCAGCTGGTCGGCGGTGGCCGTCAGCGCGATGCGCGGCACGCCGGGAAAACGTTCGTGCAGCTGCGACAGCTGGATGTATTCGGGACGAAAATCGTGCCCCCACTGCGAAACGCAATGCGCCTCGTCGATGGCGAACAGGGCGATCTGCCGGCGAGCGGCCAGTTGTTCGAGGAGAGCGATGAAGCGATCGGTGAGCAGGCGCTCCGGGGCAACGTAGATCAGTTCGAGCTCGCCGCGCAGCAGGCAGTGCTCGGTTTCGACCACCGATCGGAAGTCCAGCGACGAATTGAGAAACGCCGCCTTGACGCCGACCTGCCGCAAGGCGTCGACCTGGTCCTGCATCAGGGCGATCAGCGGCGAGACGACAACCCCGACGCCCGGCCGCAGGAGTGCCGGAATCTGATAGCAGAGTGACTTGCCGCCGCCGGTCGGCATCAACACCAGCGCGTCGCCGCCACCGACAATCTGCTCGACGACCTCGGCCTGCTGGCCGCGAAACGACGAATAGCCGAAAATCCGACCGAGGATCTCGACGGCCGGCGAGGTCATGATCGCTGCGCTCCGCACGGCCGTACGCTGTGCGGCCGCGTCGCCTGATGATCGGCGACGTCCCGGAACGACGAGCGCGCGGCCGGACGGGGCAGACGATGCTTCAGCGCAGATGCTCCCGAATCAGGGTTTCGCCATCCCAGCACAGGCACTCGCCCTGCTCGTCGTTCCAGTCAGACAACACCCAGCGTTCGACATGGATGCCGTCGACCAGGTGATCGTGCCTGGCTGGCCGATGGGTATGACCGTGGATCAGGCTGGCGTATCCGTAGGCCCGCAGGAAATCGTCGGTCGCGCCCGGATTGACGTCCATCACGAAACTGGCCTTGTCACGCTTGGCCGCCTCGCTCTGCCGACGCAGGGCACGGACCGCCTCCTTGCGCTCAGCCAGCGGTCGGGCGAGAAATGCCGACTGCCAGTCGGCCTGGCGAACACGCGCGCGAAACGCCTGATACTCGTGGTCGTCGGTACAAAGCGCGTCGCCATGCGACAGGACAAACTGCCAGGCCGGCAAGGACAACACGCAGGGGTCAGGCAGCAGGCGCGCGCCGCTGCGCGCGGCAAACGCCTCGCCGAGAAGAAAGTCGCGGTTGCCATGCATCACCGACAGCTGTACGCCGGCAGCCGCCAGGTCGTGCAGCGCGTCGACGATCATCGCCGCGAAGGAATCGTCCGGATCGTCAAGGCAGTCGTCGCCGGGCCACGCTTCGAACAGGTCGCCGAGGATGAACAGCTGCTCGGCGGCGCGTGCGCGGCCGCCGAGAAAGTCGAGAAATATCCGGCTGACACCGGGCGCCTGTGGCGCCAGATGCAGGTCGGAAATGAAAAGGATCAAAGGAAGCGGATCAGGCGTGCGGCACCGCGGGCGCTGGCGTCGGCCTCAGCAAACCTCGGCGCGCTCGATCAGCACGTCCTCGACCGGCACATCGCGATGGAAGCCGGACGAACCGGTCCTGACGCCCTTGATCTTGTCGACTACCTCGGCGCCCTCGACAACCTTGCCGAAGACGCAGTAGCCCCAACCCTCGGCGTTGGGTGCCCGGTAATTGAGCGCGGCATTGTTCACGACGTTGATGAAGAACTGTGCGGTCGCCGAATGCGGGTCGTTGGTGCGCGCCATCGCCAGGGTGTAGGCCTCGTTCTTGAGACCGTTGTCGGCCTCGTTCTTGATCGGCGCATTGCACGCTTTCTGTTTCATCCCCGGCGCAAAGCCGCCGCCCTGAATCATGAAGCCGGGAATCACGCGATGAAAGATGGTGTTGTCGTAGTGGCCAGCCTCGACGTAGGCGATGAAATTGCTGGCCGACAAGGGCGCTTTTTCGGCGTCCACTTCAATTCCGATGACGCCGAAGTTGGTGTGCAGCTTGATCATGAGTTTCCTTATTTTTTCTCGGGGACGATCTTGACCGACTGGATGACGACCGGTTCAAGGGGAACGTTCTGGTGCATACCGCGATTGCCGGTCGGCACCTTGGCGATCCGGTCGACCACGTCGGTGCCCTGCGTCACCTTGCCAAAGACCGCATAACCCCAGCCGTCCGACCCAGGGTAGTTGAGCGGCGCGTTGTCCTGATGGTTGATGAAGAACTGCGCGCTGGCCGAATGCGGATCGGAAGTACGGGCCATGGCGATCGTCCAGCGGTCGTTCTTGAGGCCATTCTTGGCCTCGTTTTCGACCTTTCGGGGGGCCGATTTCTGGTCCATCGCGGGTGTAAACCCACCGCCCTGGATCATGAAGCCGGGAATGACACGATGGAAGATGGTGCCGTTATAGAAACCCTCGTTGACATACTGAACGAAGTTCTGGACCGTCTTCGGTGCCTTCGCGGAATCGAGTTCGATGACGATCGTCCCGGCGCTGGTCTGCATTTCAACCGTTGGTGCCGCGACCGCGACCGCGACAGCGGACAAGGACAGCGACAGGGCGGTGGCAAGTGAGGCAAGTGTCTTGTGCATCAGGCAGTCCCTTCATAGATGATCTTCCAGTTGCCGTCTTCGCGTATCCAGTACTGGCGTTTTTTCATCTGGTTATTGAGGTTGTTGCTGGAGTATTGCTGGTCGAAGGTTACCAGTACGACACCGTCGCGCCCCGGGCTGCGAAACATCGACTGCCGGGAGAGTTCGACCTTGACCCACTGCTTGCCGGCGTTGATCTGCCGTTTCTGCGCCGCGAACTGCGCGAAGTTCTGGTCGCGGGTCTGGAACCTGCTCGAGTAATGCTTGAGATAGCGTTCGCTGTCGCGACTCTCCCAGTCGCGCCGCCACGCTTCGATCTGGCGCTCCAGCGCTGCCCGCTCGTTCTGCCAGTCATCGAATGAAAGCCATTCGATCGAATCACTGATGATCACCGGCGTCACACCAACCTGCAGGTTCTTGGCCAGCGCATCGAGATCGACGTTGGCCAGCACGACACAACCTTCGGAGGCCTTCGGCGGACGCGAAAAAGTGTCCGATGGCGTCCCGTGCAGCCAGATGCCATGGCCGTTGCGGCCCTGCCGCTTGTCCCACTCGTTGGGATAGTTGATCGGAAAGGCGCCGCTGCCGTAGAGATCGCCAAGCTTCTTGGCCGGCAGGTTGGCGGTGACGTGATAGACGCCAACCGGCGTCTTCTTGTCGCCTTCACGGGCCTTGTCGGCCCCAAGCTTGCCGTGCGTGATGTAGTAATCGGCGACAAAGCGCGGTCGGCCGCCATCGTTCTCGTAGAGGTACAGCCGCGACTTCGCGGTGTCGACGACAATCGCATACTTCTGTTCCGGCGCCATCTGCAGCAGATAACGAGGCAACTGACCGGCGCTGGCCGGTTTGTCGCGATACGCCTTGAGACGAACGATCGCCTCGTCTCGCAGGTCGGCCAGCTTGTCGACCGGCGCATTGTCGGCATTGCCGAAAGTCGCCAACGGCTTGCCGCGCGCCAGCAGCAAATCGCCCTTGATCAGATGCGCCAATCGGAAATTGGGGTAGCGCCGCAGCAGGGCTTCTGTTTGCTGAAGCGCAGCATCGAGTTGGTGCTTCTCGACCGCGGCAAGGATGCTTGCCAGTTGCGGCTCGGGGCCCGAGTCGGAAAAGACGACCGGCGCACTGCTGCCCGCGGGCAGTGCCGGGCCAGCCGCGCAAATGGCGAGCAGTGCGACAACGAAGGCCAGCCTGTTCATGAGCCGACGCGCTCCTGCACGATCAACCACTTGCCTTTTCTCTTGACCAATACCAGCGTCTTGCCGACCGTGGACTTGAGCGCCGCCGAGGTGTACCGCTGCTTGAATCTTGCCGTCGCCCGGTCCCCGTGGTCGGCGAAGGAAATGCGGACATCCTCGATCTCGACCTGCAGCTTGCCGGGCTTGTCGATGCGCTGGTGGCGTTGCGCGTCCCATGCCTTGCGCGACATTCCCCGCGGCGTGTCGAAGTCGGCCGCGTAATGACCGAGATACGCCGCCACGTCCTTGCGTGACCAGGCATCGGCCCAGGCCTGCAGCACTTTGTTGACCGCCGCCTCGTCGTCGCCGCCGAGCACCGCCGGAGCGCTCTTCGGCGGCTCGGAAGCGGCCGCCGTGACAACCTGTGCGGCTTGCGCCGGCCGCTTCTCCGGCGTCCCGGCCGCCTCACTCCGGGCCGCTGCGAGCGGTTTTTCTGCGGCTTTCTCGTGCGGTTTTTCTGCCGATTTCTCCGTCGCCTTCTGCTCTGCAGGGCGCACCGCCGGGGTCGCAGCAGCGACAACGGCGGGCGCAACCGCCGACGGCGCAGCGGGCACCGCTGCCGGGGGCATCGCTGCCAGGGGCACGCGGGATGCGTCGACGGCGGCAAGCCTGCCGCTTTCGCCGGCCGCTGGCGCCGGCGCTGCGGGCCGTGCGCCGGCTGCCGACGAGCTGCCGATCAGCTCGCGAATCATCGACAGCTTGGACTGCGTCACCTTGTTCGAGGAATCCAGTTGCAAGGCCTTGTCGTACGCCTGACTGGCCAGTTTGGCGTAGACGTCGCCGAGATTCTCGTGCGCCGTCGAGTAACTCGGATGCGTTCTGATGGCCATCTCGAGCGCCGTTCGCGCCTTGTCGTATTGTTTCTTCTGCGCGTAGAGAACCGCCAGGTTGTTGTACGGCTCGGGCAGCTCGGGGTAGTCCTCGGCAAGCTTGCTGAAGACCACGATGGCATCGCCTGAACGTCCCATCTCGGCAAGAATCACGCCGCGCAGGAAGCGCCCCTGTGCATCCTTCGGCTGATCCGCCAAATAGGCGTCGACTTTCTGCAGCGCCTGCGGCCACTGTCCCTGCTTGCTCAGACGCTGCGCCTCCGGCAGGTTGTCGGCTTTGGCGAGGGACGCGCCGGCGACCAGCAACAGCCCGGCAATCATCGCTGGAAGGCGGTTGGGCAGGGACTTCCGGGGGATCGAGCGCATCGTTATGGTATACTGGGCAGCGCAGTGGTTGAGTGTCACTTAACCGGTCGATTCTAACAAGAACTGCGTCGAAACCAAAGCACTCGACACGCACGCTGGTCGGCGCAGGGCGCGCTCGTGAGCCCGAAAATGCTGAAGATCTACAACTCGCTGGCCAGGGAGAAGCAGGAGTTCGTGCCGATCACCCCGGGCAGCGTCCGCATGTACGTTTGCGGGATGACGGTCTATGACTACTGCCACCTCGGTCACGCCCGCGTACTGGTCGTCTTCGACATCGTTCAACGCTGGCTGCGGGCAAGCGGACTACAGGTGACCTACGTCCGGAACATCACCGACATCGATGACAAGATAATCAAACGGGCCGCCGAGACCGGCCAGGACATCGGCGAGCTGACCGGCCGCTTCATCGATTTCATGGACCAGGATGCGGCCGCGCTCGGCGTCGAGAAACCCGATCATGAGCCACGCGCCACCGCCTACGTGCGACAAATGCTCGAACTGATCGGCCGACTCGAAAGCAACGGCCTCGCCTACCAGGCGGCCGACGGCGACGTCAATTTTTCGGTCCGCAAGTTTCCCGGCTACGGCAAGCTCTCGGGCAAGTCGATCGATGACCTGCGCGCCGGCGAACGGGTCGAGATCGATGCCGCCAAGGAAGATCCGCTCGATTTCGTGCTCTGGAAACGCGCCCGCGAAGGCGAGCCATCGTGGCCCTCGCCCTGGGGCGACGGCCGGCCGGGCTGGCACATCGAGTGCTCGGCGATGAGTTCGGATCTGCTCGGCCAGCATTTCGACATCCACGGCGGTGGGCAGGACCTGCAGTTTCCCCACCACGAAAACGAAATCGCGCAGTCCGAGGGAGCGCATCGGTGCCGCTTCGTCAATTACTGGATGCACAACGGCTTCGTACGGGTCGCTGACGAGAAGATGTCCAAGTCGCTCGGCAACTTCTTCACCATCCGGGAAATCCTCAAGAGCTACGATCCCGAGGTGCTGCGCTTCTTCATCCTGCGCGCCCACTACCGCAGCCCGCTGAACTATTCCGACAGCCATCTCGACGACGCGCGGCAGGCCTTGACCCGCCTGTATACAGCGCTCAAGACGGCCGATGCCGCCATCGCCCCGGTCGACTGGGACGAGCCGCACGCGGTGCGCTTCCGGCAGGCGATGAACGACGACTTCAATACTCCCGAGGCGTGCGCGGTGCTTTTCGACCTCGCTGGCGAGCTCAACCGCCAGCGCTCATCGTCGCTGGCCACGCAGTTGCGGGCCCTGGCGAGTTTACTGGGCCTGCTGACGCGCGATCCACAGGTCTTTCTGCAGGCATCGCCCCCGCGCGACGGCGAGTCGTCGGCCGAGCAAATCGAAGCGCTGATTGCTGACCGGTTGGCCGCCAAGAAGCGCAAGGACTTCGCTGCCGCCGACCGGATCCGCAGCGAGTTGCTGGCCGCCGGCATCGTCCTTGAAGATGGCGCCGCGGGCACGACCTGGCGACGCTCCTGACCATCACGACGCATCGGCGCGGCAGCCGGCCGACACGACTGGACTAATGCAGGATTCGGCCGCCGGCACCGATCACCGTCAGGTCGACAAAACGCGAGCCGAGCCGCTCATTCGCCGAGTAGCTGACTCGATAGCCTCCCATATCGTGATTGGTCATGCTTTCGAGCGCGCTAACGAGCTTCTCGCGGGTCAACTCCCGGCCTGACTTGCGCAGCGCGTCGACCAGCACCCTGGCCATCGCGTACGCCTCCAGCCCATAGTAGGAGGGCTTGCCCTGCGGTCCGAGCAACTTCTGGTAGTCGTGCACCAGCGGTTTGGTGTCGTTCCATGGTGAGGGCATGACCTGCGAGATGCCAATGCCGCGCGCCTGGTCGCCAAGTTCCTCAACGAGCAGGTCGGCGCCGACCGGTGAAAGAGTCATGAACTGCGGCAGCTGATTGGCGTTCTTCATGCCGCGGACGAAGGCAGCGGTCGGCTTGTACAGCGTCACCATGATCACCGCCTGCGGGTTAACCCTGGCGATTTGCTGCACCGCCTGCGCGACATCGACCGAGTTACGTTCGATCGTCGCTACCGCCGACGGCACCAGCCGATACTTCTTGAGGGCATTGACCACGCCGTCAAGACCCGACTTGCCAAAGCCGTCGTTCTGGTAGACCACCGCGATGCTGGTAATCCCCAGCGAAGCGAGGTGGTCGACGATTGCTTCGGTCTCGTTGGCGTAGCTCGCTCGCACGTTGAACATGTAGCGATTGTTCGGACTCTCGCGCGGCGGACGGCGAAGCGAATCGGCACCGGAAATGGTGCCGACCAGCGGCACTTTGGCTGGCCCGAAGGCTTCGTTCATCGCCGCCGTCGTCGGACTTGAACCGTACGACGCCAGCAAGGCAAAGACACCTTCCTGGCCGATCAGATTCTTGCTGTTTGCAACCGCGCGCTCGGTCTCGTAGCCGTCATCGAACGCGCGCAGTTCCAGCGTTCTGCCATGGATCCCGCCAGCTTCGTTGATCTGGCGGAAATAGGCCTGGATGACGCCTTTCATGTCGAGCCCGTAGGCGCCGTTGGGGCCCGAGAACGGTGCCGTCATGCCGATCAGGATGCGATTGTCCGTCACCCCGGGCTCGCCCGCAGCGACGCAGCCAAACCAGTTCAACAGAGCAGCGCACAGCAGTGCTCTTGCCAAGCTCATGCCATCGACCTCCCCAAGGGTGCGCGCACGGCCCGTTACGAGCCATCGTCATCACCAGTGGAGAATGGCGACACAAGCTGACATACGACTTACAAGGCAGCGATCAAGCGTCGTCGAGGGTTGCGACCTGGCGGCAGGCACTGCGTTCCGTGGGCAGACCGACCTCAGGTTGCGGCGAAGAAATCCCGCACCCGGTCCATCCACGACTTGGCGCGCGGGTTGTGGTGCGCCGAGTTCTCCTGGCTCGACTCCTCGAGTTCGCGCAGCAACTCCTTCTGACGCTCGGTCAGGTGTACCGGCGTTTCGACAACGACGTGGCAGAGCAGATCACCGTGCCCATGACTGCGCACGCTCTTGATGCCTTTGCCGCGCAGGCGGAAGGCCTTGCCGGTCTGCGTCTCGGCGGGGACGCGAATCTTCGCCGCGCCGTCGAGGGTCGGAATATCGATCTCGCCGCCCAGCGCCGCGGTGGTGAAGCTGATCGGCATCTCACAGTGCAGATCGTTCTTTTCGCGCTGGAAGACGGGATGGGCCTTGAGATGAATCTGCACGTACAGGTCACCCGACGGACCGCCGTTGACGCCGTGCTCACCTTCGCCAGAGAGCCGTATGCGATCGCCCTCGTCTACCCCGGCCGGGATCTTCACCGCCAGGGTCTTGTACTGCTTGACCCGCCCGGCACCGTGGCACGGCGGGCACGGGTCGGCAACGAAGCGGCCGGTGCCGTGGCACTTCGGGCAGGTCTGCTGGATCGAGAAGAAACCCTGTTGCAGCCGAACCTGGCCGCTTCCCTGACAGGTCGGGCAGGTCTTCGGCTGGGTACCGGCCTTGGCGCCACTGCCGTGACAGGCCTCGCAGACCTCCATCGTCGGGATGCGGATCTTGGTCTCGGTACCAAATGCCGCCTGCTCGAGCGTGACTTCGAGGTTGTAGCGCAGATCGGCACCGCGATAGATATTCGAACGTCCGCCGCGCGCGCCACCGAAAATCTCGTCGAAGATGCCGCCAAAAGCGTCGGAGAAGCCGCCCGCACCGCCACCACCCATGCCGGCCTGCGGATCGACACCGGCGTGGCCGTACTGGTCGTAGGCGGCGCGCTGCTGACTGTCGGCGAGGATTTCGTAGGCTTCCTTGGCCTCCTTGAAATTCTCTTCGGCCCTGGGGTTGTCCGGATTGCGATCCGGGTGATGCTTCATCGCCAGCTTGCGATAGGCCTTCTTGATTTCTTCTTCGGAAGCGTCACGATTGACGCCCAGAATCTCGTAATAGTCGCGTTTAGCCATCAGTTCTCGAACACATTGTGGGACGGGGCGAGGCGCGATTATACGCCCCGCCCTTCAGGCGGAGACCTACTTCTTGTCTTTCACTTCCGTGAACTCGGCGTCGACCACGTCGCTGTCGTCCTTCCTCGTCTCGCCGGCAGAGTCGCCACCGGCCGTATGCTCGGCCGCGCCAGCCTGTGCCTGCTGCTCCGCATACATCTTCTCGCCAAGCTTCTGCGCGGCCGTCCCGAGCGCCTCGGTCTTGGCCTTGATGACATCGATATCGTTGCCGCGGATCGCTTCCTCGGCTTCCTTCGTCGCCCGCTCGATGCTTTCCTTCTCGTTGTCGGCAAGCTTGTCGCCGTACTCGGTGAGCGACTTCTTGACCGTGTGGATCATCCCGTCACACTGATTGCGAGCGTCCGCCAGCTCGTGCGCCTTGCGGTCCTCTTCGGCGTGAAGCTCCGCATCCTGCACCATGCGCTGCACTTCCTCCTCGCTGAGACCCGAGGAAGCCTGGATCTTGATCTTGTTCTCCTTGCCGGTCGCCTTGTCCTTGGCCGAGACGTGCAGGATGCCGTTGGCGTCGATGTCGAAGGTGACTTCGATCTGCGGCATGCCACGCGGCGCCGGCGGGATGTCGGAGAGGTTGAACTGTCCGAGGCTCTTGTTGCCGGCCGCCATCTCACGCTCGCCCTGCAGGACGTGAATGGTCACCGCCGACTGACCATCATCGGCCGTCGAGAAGACCTGCGTCGCCTTGGTCGGAATGGTGGTGTTCTTCTTGATCAGCTTGGTCATGACACCGCCCAGCGTCTCGATCCCCAGCGACAAGGGCGTCACGTCGAGCAACAGGACGTCCTTGACCTCACCCTGCAGCACGCCACCCTGGATCGCCGCACCGACCGCAACGGCTTCGTCCGGATTGACGTCCCGACGCGGTTCGCGGCCGAAGAACTCCTTGACCTTCTCCTGTACCTTGGGCATCCGCGACTGACCGCCGACGAGGATCACATCGTCGATGTCGCTGGTCTTGCAGCCGGCATCCTTGAGCGCCACGCGGCACGGCTCGATGGTGCGCTGAATGAGTTCGTCGACCAGCGACTCGAACTTGGCGCGGGTGATCTTCTGCGTCAGATGCTTGGGGCCGGAACTGTCGGCGGTGATGTACGGCAGGTTGATTTCGGTCTGCTGACCCGACGACAGTTCGATCTTGGCCTTTTCTGCGGCATCCTTGAGTCGCTGCAGAGCGAGCACATCGGCCTTCAGGTTGACCCCCGACTCCTTCTTGAACTCGTCGATGATGTAGTCGATCAGCCGCTGGTCAAAGTCTTCGCCACCGAGGAAGGTATCGCCGTTGGTCGACAACACCTCGAACTGGTGCTCGCCCTCGACCTGCGCGATCTCGATGATCGAGATGTCGAAGGTTCCGCCACCGAGGTCATAGACGGCAATCTTCTTGTCGCCCTGCTTCTTGTCCATGCCGAAGGCCAGCGCGGCGGCGGTCGGCTCGTTGATGATCCGCTTGACTTCAAGGCCGGCAATGCGGCCGGCATCCTTGGTCGCCTGACGCTGGCTGTCGTTGAAGTAGGCCGGCACGGTAATCACCGCTTCGGTAACTTCCTCGCCAAGGTAGTCCTCGGCGGTCTTCTTCATCTTGCGCAGCACTTCGGCCGAAACCTGCGGCGGCGCGATCTTCTTGCCACGCACCTCGACCCAGGCATCGCCGTTGTCGGCCTTGAGAATCTTGAACGGCATCAGCGAGATATCCTTCTGCACCTCCTTCTCTTCGAAGCGCCGGCCGATCAAGCGCTTGATCGCGTACAGGGTGTTCTTGGGATTGGTCACCGCCTGCCGTTTGGCGGGCGCCCCGCACAGAATCTCGCCCTCGTCCGGATAGGCGACGATGGAAGGCGTCGTGCGCGCACCTTCGGAGTTTTCGATGACCTTCGGCTTGCCGTTTTCCATCACGGCGACGCACGAGTTGGTCGTGCCCAGATCAATCCCGATGATCTTGCCCATTGCAGAATCCTTTCAGTATTTCAGTGATTTGTGACGACATTCGCCAGCCGGCGCAATGTCTGATGACAAGCTTGTGACGAGCTTGAGGTGGGGGTTATCACACCATTTTCAAGCCGTTGCCTTGGCCACGACGACCATCGCCGGACGCAGGACGCGGTCGGCCAGCAGATACCCTTTCTGCAGGACGGTGACCACCGTGTTCGGCTCCTGCGGCGACTCGATGACGCTGATCGCTTGATGCCGATGCGGATCGAACTTCTCGCCAAGCGGGTTGATCTCGGTCAGCGCCGCCCTCTCGAACGCCGCGGTCAATTGCTTGAGCGTGACCTCGGTGCCCGAACGGAGGCTGTCGACGGTCAATGTGTCGCTGGCCAGGGCGAGCTCCAGGCTGTCCTTGACGGCGAGCAGGTCGCGGGCAAAGCGCTCGGTGGCGAACTTGGCCGCCTTGGCAATGTCTTCCTGAGCGCGTCGGCGAACGTTCTCGGTCTCTGCCTTGGCGCGCAGCCAGGCGTCATGGTGTTCCACCGCTTTCAGCTCGGCGGCGCGGAGAGCTTCCTCGAGAGTGGGCGCGCTGTCGGCGACAGGCGCGCTCTCGGCCGCGGCAATGGTGTCGGCGATCTCGGCAGCCACTTCGGCCACTGGATCAGGCGCTGTATTGGCCTCGTCGGCCGGCTTGTCTTGTGCTTGCATACGTGATGATCTCCCAGAAAACTGGACCGATCTGGGGGCGAGTTTGACGATTTCAAGCCTTTTTGTGATCGTTCGCTCGTCAAACAACGACGCAATTCGCGCATAATTTCACATTGGCTGGCAGTTTCGCTGCTAGCATTGCCTTTCCCTGTGGTCCTCGATAGCGCGTGGTACTTACATGGCGGAGAAAATCGGCAAGTATCAGATCATTCGCCCCCTTGGCAAGGGTGCGACCGCTGTCGTCTATCTGGCGCATGATCCGGATGTAGACCGCCAGGTCGCCATCAAGCTGATCCGTTTCGGCGAGAACAATGCTGCGATGTCGCGGCGCTTGCGGAAGATTTTCCAGACCGAGGACGCCATCGGCCGGCGACTTGACCACCCGAACATCGTCAAGGTGTACGACGCCGTCGTCGAGAAGGATCAGGCCTATCTGGTGATGGAGTATGTCGACGGCGGTGCGCTCGACCGCTTCTGTGCGATCAACCGCCTGCTGCCGATGCACCGGGTGATCGGCATCATCTTCAAGTGCTGCCTGGCGCTCGACCACGCCTTCCGTCAGGGCGTCGTCCATCGCGACATCAAGCCGGCCAATATCCTGCTCGATGCCGATGACAATCCACGCATCACCGATTTCGGCCTCGGCCTGAATCTGCAGAAGGACATGGGCAAGGACTCGACCTTCGTCATGGGCGTCGGTTCGCCCGCCTACATGTCGCCGGAGCAGGTCAAGAACTACCCGCTGAATCACAAGACCGACCTCTATTCGCTTGGCGTCCTGCTCTTTCAGCTGCTGACCGGGCGGCTGCCGTTTCGCGCCAACAACCCGGCGACGCTGGTCTACAAGATCGTCAACATGGACTCGCCGTCGGTCTGTGCGCTGAACCCCAATCTGCCCGTCGGACTCGATCCGATCATCAAGAAGGCGCTCGAGAAGGACCTCTACAGCCGCTACCGCAATGGCGCCGCGTTTGCCAAGGATCTCTCGGCAGTACGTTACCAGATGCTCGACGAGGACCAGACACAGCAGGATCTGACGCACTTCGAGACGCTGCGCAAGATGGAGTTTTTCGTCGAGTTCGAGGATATCGAGTTGTGGGAAGTCCTGCGGATCAGCGTCTGGCGCGAGCTGTCCGAGAAAGTCACCCTGATCCGCGAAGGCGACAACCACCGCAAGTTCGGCGTGATCATCGACGGCTTCGTCGAAGTGTCGTCGAACGGCCGGGTCATTTGCCGCCTGGGTTCGAGCGAGGTGGTCGGCGAAATGGCCTTCCTGCACCCGAGCGACACCCTGCGCCACGCATCGGTAGTGACGCTCGAACCGACCTTGTTCATGGAAATCAACAGCTCGGCACTCGAGCTGAGTTCGGACGAAGTGCAGGAACGCTTCAACAAGGTATTGTTGACCAAGCTTCTCGGCCGCTTGCGCGAAGCCAACAAGGTGCTCGCCAAACTCGGCCAGACCGCCGTTCAGGGAAGCCTCTCGACTTCGTCGCTGGGCCTCTCACCGCCGCTCGAATTGCTCTGAGTCAGGCGGACGCGCCGCGCGCCCTGGCGCGCAGGGCACTGATCTCGAGAGCCGCCTGCTCGGGCGGCAGCTGCGTGGGCCAACCCTGAAGGTGGTTGACGGCAATCGCGGTCAGCGCGTGCAGCCAGTCGTGGCGATCGTTGAGGCAGGGCACGAAGTGGTATTCCCTGCCGCCGGCGTCGATGAACTCGGCTCGGCCCTCGATGGCGATTTCCTCGAGCGTCTCGAGACAATCGGCGGGAAAGCCCGGGCAGATCACGTCCACCCGCTGCAGCCCCTGTTTGCCAAGCGCCCGTAGTGTCGGCGCGGTATACGGCTGCAGCCACTCGGCGCGGCCGAAACGCGACTGAAAGCAGATCTGGTATTGCTCGGGAGCGAGTCCCAGCGCCTCGGCGAGCAAGCGGCCACTCTTCTGGCACTCGCAGTGGTACGGATCGCCCTTGTCGAGGGTGTAGCGCGGCAGCCCGTGAAAGCTCATCACCAGACGATAGGAGGTGTCCGGTCGGCCGCTGCGCGCCCAGTGCTCGCGAACGCTGGCGGCCAGCGCGGCGATGTAGCCCGGGTGATCGGCAAAGCTACGGACGGTGCGGATTTCCGGCTGGTTGCGGACGCTCTGCAGCCAAGCACTGGCGGCATCGATGGCGGTCGCGGTGGTACTCGCGGCGTATTGCGGATAGAGCGGCAGCAGGAGAATCCGCGTGCAGCCGCCTGCCTTGAGACGCGACAGCGTCGCCGGAATCGACGGCTCGCCGTAGCGCATCGCGTAGTCGACGATCACCCGGTGCCCGGCCTGACCGAGGAAGCCGCGCAGCAGCTTGGCCTGGCGTTCGACGTGCACTTTCAGCGGTGAGCCTTCGGCCAGCCACACCGAGGCGTATTTTTCGGCCGACCGGCGTGGCCTGACGCGAAGAATGATCGCGTTGAGAATCAGCCACCAGACGGGCCGCGGGATTTCGACCACCCGCCGATCCCAGAGGAACTCCTTGAGGTAGCGTCGCACGGCCGTGGCTGTCGGCGCCTCGGGTGTCCCGAGATTGATCAGCAGAACGGCGGTCTGCGTCGGCGAGCCATGGCGAAAGGCCGGCTCCGGAAGATAGCGGGACATCACGAGTTGGCCTGGTAGGTCAAGGCCGAGGAGAGCAGTTTGGCGGTGATGTCGACGATCGGAATGACGCGCTCGTAGGCCATTCGGGTCGGACCGATGACGCCTACCGAACCGACCACCTGACCGTCCACCTCGTAGGGAGCGGTGACGACGCTGCACTCATCGAGTGGTGCCAGACCCGATTCGCCGCCGATGAAGATCTGTACGCCGTCGGCGCGGTGCGACAGATCGAGCAACTGCATCAGCGAGGTCCGTTGCTCGAAGAGATCGAACAGCTCGCGCAGCCGCTTCATGTTCGACGAAAACTCCTCGACGTCGAGCAGGTTGCGCTCACCCGAGATGACGTACCTGTCCTCGGGCCCCTTGATCGCCTCGTCGCCAGCGGCAAGAGCTGCCGCCATCAGTGCCTGCATGTCGCCACGCAGCTTCTGCAGCTCTTCCTGAACCCGCCGGCGAATGTGCTCGAAATCGCGACCGATGAAATGCTGGTTGAGGTAATTGGTCGCGGTGACGAGTTCCGACGGGGTATACGAACGGCCGGGAAAGAGCAGTCGGTTCTGCACGTCCCCATCGGAAGTCACCAGAATCAGCAGGATGCGTTTCTCCGAAAGGCTGACGAATTCGATCTGACGAATCTGCGGCACCCGCCGGCGTGGGGTGAGGACGATGCCGGCAAAATGTGTCAAGCCGGAAAGCAGGTGCGAGGCATTGCTGATCAGCTGCCTGGGTTGCGACAACAGCAAGTGCCCCTCGATGGCGTCGACCCGCTCCTTGTCCAGCGCCTCGACGGTCAGCAGCCTGTCGACAAAAACCCGGTAGCCACGCGAGGTCGGCACACGCCCGGCCGAAGTATGCGGGCTGGCGATGAAGCCACCCTCCTCGAGGTCGGCCATGACGTTGCGGACGGTGGCCGCCGACAGGTCGAGGCCCGAGTACTTCGACAGCGCGCGCGAGCCAACCGGTTGACCATCCGCCACGTAGCGTTCGATCAGCGTCTTGAGCAGCATCTTCGCGCGTTCGTCGAGCATGAGCCCGATTCTACAAAAAATTGCCCGCTCGCGGGGCGCCGCGGCGGCCAGCTGAATTGTGGTTTAATTGGCAGCATGAACCACGCCTTTCCTCAAGAGTCCCCCGATAGCGCGAATCTACCCAAGACGATCGCGTTGATCGGTAAGTACCACAGTCAGGAAATTGCCGAATCCGTCCGCCTGCTGGCCAAGTACCTGCACGAACGCGGCATGACGGTGCTGATCGAAGAGGAAACCGCGCGTAACGTCGTCGCGCAACTCGACGTCCGCAGCTGGGCGAGTGGCAGTTTTTCCTGGCTTGGCGCACACGCCGACATGGCGATCGTCGTCGGCGGCGATGGCACGATGCTCAATGCCGCGCGTCAGCTGGCGCGTTACCGCGTACCGCTGGTCGGGGTGAATCAGGGCCGCCTCGGCTTCATGACCGACATCTCCCGCAGCGAGATGTTGACCGCCATGGACGACCTGCTCGACGGCAGGTTCGTCCCCGAAACGCGGATGCTGCTCGACGCCGAGGTGGTGCGCGGCGAGCGCACCGTCACTGCCAATCTGGCGCTGAACGACGTCGTCGTCGACAAGGGTGCGATCGGCCGGATGATCGAACTCGAACTGCTGGTAGACGGCGAGTTCATCTATCACCTACGCTCCGACGGCCTGATTGTCGCCACTTCAACCGGCTCGACGGCCTATGCGCTGTCGGCCAACGGCCCGATCCTGCATCCGCGCATCTCGGCCATCGCGCTGGTGCCGCTTTGCCCACACGCGCTGACCAATCGGCCGATCGTCGTCGGCGACCGCAACGAGATCGAGATCCGGGTGGCGTACGCGACCGATTCGCGCGCCCACTTCGATGGCCAGGTGACCGTCGATCTCAAGAGCGGTGATTGCGTCCGCATCCGCCGCTCGGAGTACTCGATCTGCCTGCTTCACCCGCCCGGCTACAGCTACTTCGCGATGCTGCGTCAAAAGCTGCACTGGAGCGAGCGGCCGAAGGAGCATTGAGCCATTCCCGCGCCGACGACATCATGCTCTGCCGCCTGACGATTCGCGACTTCGTCCTGGTCGATCGCCTCGAGCTGGAGTTTCAGGCGGGCTTCGGCACGCTGACCGGCGAAACCGGTGCAGGCAAGTCGATTCTCGTCGATGCGCTGGCCTTTGCGCTCGGCGAGCGCGCCGACGCCGGCCTGGTGAGAAGCGGTGGCGAGCGAGCCGAGGTGACCGCCGAGTTCGACCTCGACGGCTCAACCGCTGCCGGGTGGTTGCGGAAACACGATCTGGATAGCGATGGCAGCCTGCTGCTGCGCCGGCTGGTCGACACCAACGGCCGATCGCGCGCCTACCTGAACGGATCTCCGGTGACCGTTCAACAACTGCGCGAAGTAGCCGAGCGACTGGTCGACATTCACGGCCAGCACGCCCACCAGTCGCTGCTGCGCAGCGACGCGCAGCGAGCCCTGCTCGATTCGCATGCCCGCCTCGAACCCTTGCTGGCGGAGGTGGCCACCGCCTGGCGAGACTGGCGCGAAGCAAGGGACAGCCTTGATGTCGCTTCGCAAGGGATCGAAGCACTGGCCGCCGAGCGTGAGCAATTGGCGTGGCAGCTCGGGGAGCTGGAAACGCTGGGCTTTTCGCTCGCAGAATGGCAGGCACTGAATGATGATCATCGGCGTCTGGCGCATGCCGCGAGCCTCGTCGAAGGCGCCCAGCTTTCCCTGCAGGTACTGGCCGAAGGCGACACCGCCTGCGAAGCGCGGGTGGCCACGGTCGCGAATCGGCTCGAGGGTCTTGCCGAATACGACCCGGCACTCTCCGAAGTCGCCTGCCTGCTGCAATCGGCGCAGACCGAGCTGGCGGAAGCGATCTCGGCGCTGCGCCGTTACGCCAGCCACGTCGAGCTGGATCCGCAGCGCCTGAACGAGCTGGAGCGACGTATCGAAGCAGTGCTCGACTGTGCACGGAAATTCCGCTGCAAGCCGGACGAACTGCCCGCCCTGCTCGCACGCTGCCAGGAACGGTTGACCGTCCTCGGCGAAGCGGCCGATCTCGACGGCCTGGCGAAGCGCCTCGCCGCCGCCGGCGAGCGCTACGGCCAACTGGCGCAACGCCTGTCGGCCGAGCGCACGGCGGCAGCCAGCACGCTTGGCCGCGAAGTCAGCCAGGTTATGCAGCAACTGGCGCTTGGCGGCGGCAGCTTCGAAGTCGCGCTGGTGCCGGTCGCCGGCGGCAATGCGTCCGGGCTCGAGCAGATCGAATTTCGCGTTGCCGGACTCGCCGGCGATCAATCACGGTCGCTGGCCAAGGTTGCCTCGGGTGGCGAACTGTCGCGGATCAGCCTGGCGATCCAGGTCGTGACCAGCCAGGCGGCACGCGTGCCGACGCTGATCTTCGACGAAGTCGATGTCGGCATTGGCGGCGGTGTCGCCGAGGTCGTCGGCCGCTTGTTACGCGAACTGGGCGTCGAGCGGCAGGTTCTCTGCGTGACTCACCTGCCGCAGGTGGCGGCGCGCGCCAACTGGCAGTGGCTGGTCAGCAAGACGGCCGACGCGGGCCAGGTACGCAGCCGTGTGGCGACTCTCGACGGCGAACGGCGCGTCGAAGAGATTGCCCGCATGCTGGGCGGCATAGAGATAACGGCAATCACCCGCCAGCACGCCAGGGAGATGCTTCAGCTGTAGCGGCCAGGACGCCGAGGCGCAACCGGCGAACTTGCGGCGGCGACGCGCGAGCAACGACCGGTACCCCCGGCAAGCCGGCAACCAGGGCAACCGGGAAAGCTCAAACAGCCTTCTTGCTCTTGCTCTTGGCGGCCTTCTTGAGGCTCTTGAATTGCTCGGGGTCTTCCGCCTTCAGATACTCGACCACTTCGAAGTCTTCACGCCTGAGACGCTGGATGTCGATCTGCTCGACATGCACCAGTCGAAGCAGCTCACGTACCGGCTTGGGCATGTTGCGGCCGCTTTCATAGCGCGAACCACCGCTCTGGGTGACACCGATTTTTGACCAGAATTGCTGCTGGTTCAGACCAAGCTTGCGACGAATTTCGCGGGGATCGACCCTCTCGACGACTTTGACGGTGCTCATGACTATCCTTTCGTACATTTCGTACAATTACGCCACGCGAACCAGCAGAACGACGCGCTCCTGCCACCTATCGACACGGTATGGCCTTGGTAATACACGGCACACTATAAGCGAAACGATCAGGATTGCAAGTGGCATTCCATTAGACCATTTGACTAATGCTGATCGGTTCATCCGGGCCGGAAGCCCTTTGCCGCCATGCCAGGCAATGCTTTAGAATGTCGCATTTTCGGGACCTCAAATTGGATTGGCAATGGCGCTGATAGTTCAGAAGTTCGGTGGCACCTCGGTCGGCTCGACGGAGCGCATAAAGAACGTCGCGAAGCGCGTTGCGCGCTGGCAGGCGCAAGGTCATCAGGTCATCGTCGTGCCGTCGGCGATGGCCGGCGAGACCAATCGGCTGATCGCACTGGCCAAGGAGATCTCGCCTTCGCCAGACCCGCGCGAACTCGACGTCATCGCCTCGACCGGCGAGCAGGTGACGATCGGCCTGCTGGCCATGGCGATGCATGCGCAAGGTGTGAAAGCGAAAAGCTTTACCGGTTCGCAGGTCACCGTGCTCACCGACAGTACGTTCACCAAGGCGCGAATTCTGAGGATCGACGAAGAACGGATTCGCAAGGCGCTGGCCGAAGGCAACGTCGTCGTTGTCGCCGGCTTTCAGGGTGCCGACGCACACGGCAACATCACGACGCTTGGCCGGGGCGGCTCCGACACCTCGGCGGTGGCGCTCGCGGCCGCGCTGAAGGCCGACGAGTGCCAGATCTACACCGACGTCGATGGCGTCTACACCACTGACCCGCGCGTCGTGCCGGAAGCGCGCAAACTCGACACCATCACTTTCGAAGAGATGCTGGAGATGGCCAGCCTTGGCTCCAAGGTGCTGCAGATCCGCTCGGTGGAGTTCGCCGGCAAGTACAAAGTCAAATTGCGCGTGCTTTCGAGTTTCGAGGACGAAGGTGACGGTACGCTGATCACTGTTGAGGAAAAAAGCACTATGGAACAACCTGTCATCTCCGGCATCGCTTTCAATCGCGACGAAGCCAAACTCACCATGCTCGGCGTCCCCGACCGCCCGGGTATCGCCTACCAGATCCTTGGGCCGATTGCCGACGCCAACATCGACGTCGACATGATCATCCAGAACATCGGCCGCGATGAGACCACCGACTTCTCGTTCACCGTCCACCGTGGCGATTACAACAAGGCGCTGGCCATTCTGGAAAGCGTCCGGACCAAGATCGGTGCGCGCGACCTGACGGGCGACACCACGACCTGCAAGGTCTCCGCCGTCGGCGTGGGGATGCGGTCGCATCCCGGGGTCGCCAGCAAGATGTTCGGCGCACTGGCCAAGGAAGGTATCAACCTGCAGATGATCTCCACTTCAGAGATCAAGATCTCGGTGGTAATCGAGGAAAAATACCTCGAACTCGCCGTGCGCGTCCTGCACAAGGTCTTTGGCCTGGAGAAGCCGCAAAAAGCCAAGTTGAGTTTGACCGGTCGTGACGAAACCGATATCATCACGCCCTCCTAGGAGACGTGGCCGAGAGGTCGAAGGCACTCCCCTGCTAAGGGAGCATGCGGGCATAAACCTGCATCAAGGGTTCGAATCCCTTCGTCTCCGCCAGGCCAGTAGCACGTAACTCTCTGCACCAAAAACGAACACCCCGCTGAACGCCATGTTCCGCGGGGTTTTTCGTTTATACCTGTTGACCTCGCCGACCCCACAAATGTCATTCCTGGCCGATTTCGGCGTCTTACGGGCCGTTTCTCTCGAAACCTCGTGACTTCGCGATTTTAGTGCATAGCTTTTAAGTCGTTGTTTTTGCTGTGCTTTTAGAGACGACCGAACGGGAGTTTTCCGACATTCGTCTTGGTTCAGACAGATACGCCAACGCGAAATTTCTGGTCGGTGACCGTTTGCCAAGGGCAAGAGAGGCTGCTGCGTAGCGTCAATACCTAGCTCTATCAGGCACTTACGTACGCCACCCGTTTGACCTCTTGAGTCCGTGCCACGACGCGGTTTCAACATTCTTTCAGCTCAACGCGTTCATCTGCTCGCTTACGCGGGTGAAGCGTCGCGTCGCCAGCATGCAAAATACTGTTCATCCATACAGCTTATTGCCGATTCACGCGGCTTCCTCTTCAGTCCTCCCGTCCCATGATTTTCAAGGTCTATCTTGATGCGTATCGGTGGTCGGCGTCGCCCGTGGCGCGACATCCTGAACAGTCTGGCCTACGTTGGCGAGACGATCAAGAACTGATCGGGTACGACTCTGATCGCTGCCCAGAAGTCGGGGCGTATCGCGCGGCTGATGGAACTCGATCCGAAGTACGTCGATGTCACTGTGCAACGCTGGCAAGATTTCACCGGCCAAAAAGCCACCCGTGAGTCGGATGGCTTGGCGTTCGATGCGGCGTTGGCTGATCTGATCAGCGAGGAAGTAGGCGTCTGCGGCGAATAGGGAAACATTCTCCGCGCTGACTGCGGTGAATATCTTGCCGCTTCGTACAATGCCCGCCATAATCTCCGCATGACCAATGGCGATCACACCTACATCTGGCAGTCCCCCGACTGGCCGACCTGGCGCTACGACCTGGCCGCGTTGGCCGGACCGTTGGCTGACGTCAGCCGTACCCAGGGTCTGCTCATTGGCCGGCTGGCCGATGTGGGGATCGCACTGCGGGATCAGGCCAGCCTGACGACGCTGACCGAGGATGTTCTCAAGACCAGCGAAATAGAGGGCGAGCGCCTTGACGCCGAGTCCGTACGCTCGTCGATCGCGCGCCGCCTGGGTGTGGATATCGGAGCGCTTACGCCGGTCGATCGCCACGTCGAGGGCGTAGTCGATATGGTGCTTGATGCGACAGCACGCTGCGAGGTCGCACTAACGCGAGAACGGCTGCTCGGCTGGCACGCGGCGCTGTTTCCAACCGGCTATAGCGGACTCTCAGCCATTCGCGTGGGAATGCTCCGGGATGACGGGAACGGACCGATGCAGGTTGTCTCCGGCGCCATCGGTCGGCAGCGTGTTCACTTCGAAGCACCGCCAGCAGAGAAACTCGAGGCCGAATTGGCGCGCCTCATCGACTGGGTGAACACCGGCACCGCAGATCATCCGATCCTCAAGGCGGGTCTGGGGCACCTGTGGTTCGTCACGCTACACCCCTTCGACGATGGCAACGGGCGTATTGCCCGGGCGCTCGGCGACCTCCTGCTGGCCCGTGCCGATGAGAGCCCGCAGCGGTTCTACAGTCTGTCGGCACAAATCCAGCGCGAACGGCGGGACTACTACGAAATCCTGGAGCGCACGCAAAAGGGTTCGCTGGAGGTGACCGACTGGCTGATGTGGTTTCTCGAAACCTTGCGGGGCGCGGTCAATACCGCACAAGAGACCCTGGACGCCGTACTGGCCAAGACACGCTTCTGGCAACGCTGGGCCGCGACACCGCTGAACGCGCGGCAGGTGAAACTCCTCAACCGCCTGCTCGACGGATTCGAGGGCAAACTGACCAGCAGCAAGTGGGCGGCCATCGGCAAGTGCTCGCCGGATACCGCGCTGCGCGAGATCAACGAACTGCTTGGGCGATATCCTC
>JACKLX010000021.1 GCA_024235695.1 Accumulibacter sp. | reverse complement strand
CGTTGGCCAGGACGCTGGTGGTGACCGCGGTGTCTTCGTCGGTTATGGCTGTGTCGTCGGCGATGTCGACGACTGCGCTTACATTGAAGGTGATGGTGTTGGCACTGGGGTCGGTATCGATGCCGCCATCAAGAACGCCACCATCGTCAACGACCTGGAACGTAAAGCTCGCAACGGCGGAGCCGTTGAGGTCCGCCGGCGGTGTCCAAGTCAGGTTGGCGATGTCTGCGACGGAGATCGATTGCAGGACCGTCACCGCCGAGCCGGCTAGTTCCAGGGTGCCGGTAGCGGGCAGCGTCGTGATCAGCACCGAATGAAGGTTGTTGGCCGGGCTATCGTTGAGGTCCGTGAAACCAAAGTCGCCTGCCTGAAAACGGTAGGCGGTGTCTTCGATCGCCGAAATGGTCTTGTCAGTACCGGCAGGAGCATCGTTGACGGAGGTGATGCTGGTGCCAAGCGTTACCGCGTTGGCGCTATTGCTGTAGCGCGTGCCGCCTCCTGACAGCGTCGTGTCGTTGCCGACGTTGACGCTGGCGCCCACCGCAGGCAGGCTGCCGGCCGAATCATCGGCCAGGCGCACAGTCAGGCTGCCGGGCGTACCGTTCCAGTCGGACTGGGCCAGGAAGCGAAGTGTGTAGGCGCCGGGCAGGAACATGCCGTTGGCCGGAGTCAGCGTGGTCGGGATGTCGCTCCAGCCGCTGCTGCCGTTGGCTGAATACTGCCACTTACCTTCCGCAACGGTCGCCGCATTGTCGGTGATGACGACGCCGGCGAAACCGTTGGCCGCGGAACCACCAGTGAATGCCGTTTGATCGTCTTTCGCGTCGCTGAACACGGTGTTGCCGCCGGCGCCGTCAAAGAGGCTGGCGATGGTCGCCTGGCTCGGGCTGGCGGCGTCCTCGAGCGAACTCACCAGGTCGACGCTGGCAAGCAGCCGCGTTGGCGCATCGTTCTGCGCGCCAACCGTCAGGGCAACGCTGTCGGTGGCGGTCGAAAAGGGCGTGGTGTCGCCGTTGCTGATGGTGTTCACCCTGGTGCCGGCGGTCGTGCCGCTGGTTCTATCCCAGGCGCGCAGGGTCAGACCGGCGGCGACCGTGCCGTTGCGATCGGCGTTGGGCTGGAAGTAGACGCGGTCGCTGTCACGCAGCAGCAGGGCGCCACTATCCGTAACACTGCCGATCGCGCTCCAGGACGTGCCACCGTCCACGGTGTATAGCCAGGTTCCCAGCGTGCTGTCGGAGCCGGTGATGGCGACGCCTGTCAGCGGATTCATATCGATGTCACTGGCGCCACCGATGAGGTCCGACACCGCCGTACCGACGACGCCGCCGAGCGGTGCGGGATGGTCTTCCGGAACGCTGATCGCCAGCACGGTATCGGCCAGCACCGGTGCGTCGTTGCGGCCACGTAGCGTAATGCCGTTGGTGATCAGCGTGTTCTGCTTGGCACCGCCCTCCCCTTGCGTGCCGGCGACGGCGGCGTTGCCGTCGTTGATCGTCCAGGCCAGGCTGATGTTTTCGTCCTGCGAGTTGCCGAGACTCTGGCGGCTGTTGTTGTAGGTCAGCGCGTCGGCCACCTGCTGTACCTGCGCGCTGTTGGTGCCGGCGTCGAAAGTGACCGTGAAGGCGCCGCCGGCGTTGGTGAAGCTGCCGACGACCAGGGTACCGATGCGCAAGGCGCTGCCGGCGAAGTTGACGCCGACGTCGCCGCTGCCGGTGACGCCGAAAAGATCGTCGGTATTGGCGCCGCCGTTACGATTGACCGACAGGATGGCGCCGCCCCAGTCACCGTCGCCGCTGGCAAAGAACGACAGCTCCGGATCCGTGATCGTCGCTGGCGGCAGTGCCGACACGAATGCGACCTCGTCTTCGAAGAAGCTCACTGTCGATGAGCCCGCGGTTAACTTCGGGGCGTCGTTGTTGGCGGTGATCGTGACGTCGACCGAACCATTGCCCTCCAGTGCCAGCGGGCTTCCGGTGCCCTGCGCGGTCGGACCGGTGTTGGTATTGCCGTCGTTTATGGTGTAGCCGATAGTGACTTGTGACGGCGGGTTGTCGTTACCGTTGTGGTAGGTCACCTCCTGCAGCACGGTATTGACCTGCGCGGTGGTCGTCGCGTCGTCGAAGGTGATGGTCAGCACGCCGCTGGTATTGGTGAAGCTGCCGACGACGGTCGCGCCGAGGCGGACGTTGCTGCCATTGAAGTTCGCGCCGACGTTGCCGCTGCCGGTCAGCCCGAAGCTGTCGTCTACGGCGGCGTTCCCTGGATAGCCAATTGTCGCGGTACGCTGTACGGTGAGTACCGCGCCACCCCAGTTGTTGTAGCTGGCAAGTTCGGGGTCGCTGACGGTCGCATTGCCGGCGAGCCGTACCGCCGGGCCGTCTTCGGTGAACGCCACGGAGCCGGCGAGACTCGAGAACGCCGGCGCGTCGTTTACGCCCTCGACCAGCAAGGGGGTGGTGGCCGCGGCGGTTTTGTCACCGCCCGAACCACTGTTACCGGCATCGTGGAAGACCAGACTCAGGCTGTCATTGCCGGAAAAATCGCTGTCGGCGGTGTACTTGAAATTGCCAGCGGTAACGGCGGCGTTGATCGCGCTGATGGTGCCGGTGAGCGTCAGGACGCGGCCACTCGGGCTGCCGGACGGAACGGCGCTTACCCCGGCCGATGCGTCCAGCGCGAGCGTGCCATGCAGCGCCGCGATGACGAGTCGGGTGGTGCTGCCGTAGCCGCTGTCATTGATGTCCTGGTCGTCGGCCAGAACGATGCCGTCGATCGCCGTCGTGACGTTCTGCTGCACCGTGGTTGCCAGACGGGAGGACTGAACACCAAGGGTCAGCGGGTCGACGTCGAGCGTTGGCAGGTCATTGACGGCAGCGAGGTTGACCAGCGTGCTGGCGCTGGCCGCTTCCGCTGTGGTGATGGCCCCGCCGATACCGTTGCCGAGGTCGCTGACGGCGATCGCCAGGCTGCGGTTGGCGACGCTGGTATTGAGGCTGTTGTCGTCCGGCGCCGACGTGTATTTCAGCGTCGAGAGCGCGGCATTGATCGCGCTGACGGTGCCTTGCAGGGTAACGGCGCCGGAACCGACTGCGCCGCCGGTCACCGTGGCGGCTCCCGGCGTCAGAGTGATGCTTCCCCTGGGAATGCTCAACGCGACCTCGACCGTGCCGTTGCGGGCGTCGACGTCGGCGATGCTGATGGTGTTGCCGCCGGCGAAGCTGAACTGGACGTCTTCGGTCGCGCTTACCGTGGCCGGCCGGTTGATTGTCGGCGCATCGTTCACCGGGTCGATCTCGTCGACGAGTACCGTCGCACTGACCGCATGAATGTCGGAGCCGCCGCTGGCGGCTCCCGCTCCGGCGTTGTTCAGGTCGTTGAAGGTGACGGTGATCGTCTCCGAGGTGTCGGGGTTGTCACCCGGCACATAGTCGACGCTGTTCAGCGCCGTCTGCAACTGCGCCAGCGTGCCGGTAAAGGTCAGCGTGCTGCTGCCGCCGCCCCAGTCGCCAGCACCGCGATCGGTTGCCTGGCTGCCGGCGGTAACGGTCACACCGGTGGTGTCGAGAACGAAAGCGCCATGCGCAACGACGAGGGAAATCTGCCCCGTGTTGTTGCCTTCGAAACGCGCCAGGTCGATATCGCCGAGCGTGAAAATCGCGCCCAGGGCGATGCGGGTGTTTTCGGTGGCGAATCCGGCGCTGATGGTCGGCGTGCTGTTAACGATGGTCGGGGCATCGTTGAGCGCGGTGACCGTCAGCGAGACACTGTCGGTGGCGGTGGAGAACGCTGCTATGCCGCCATTGGTGGTGGTGTCGACGCTCCCTGCGCCGTTGGCGCCACTGCTGCGATCCCAGGCGCGGACGGTCAGCGCTGCCGCCTGCACGCCATTGTAGTTGGCGTCCGGAACGAAATAGATGCGGGCGTCGGTGGCCAGCAAACGTGCGTTACCGGCGTCCGGAGCGTCGAGGTCTGACCAGTTGCTGCCGTTGTCGATGCTGTAGCGCCAGGTGCCGTTGCCGGCATCCGGGCCGAGCCAGAGAGCGACACCGGTGCTCGCGCCGGTGTCGACGTCGCTGATGCCGCCGACCAGGCTGGAGATCAAGGTTCCCGCCGCGCCGATCGCTGCGCCGGCATCCTCGGTCTGGGTCATGGCGAGTGGCGTATCGGCGAGCAGCGGCGCGTCGTTGACTGCGGTGACTGTCAGCGAAACGACGTTGGCGACCGTCGAGAAGGCCGTCGTTTCGCCGCTCAGGCTGCTGTTGGCGCGGCCACCGGTGCTGCCGGAGGTCTGGTCCCAGGCGCGATAAGTGAATTCGGCAGCGGTGGCGTTCTTGCCGTCGGGGATGAAACGTAGCCAGGAGCTTGGGGCCAGCAGCAGCGAACTGGTCGCCGAGACGCTGCCGACGCTGCTCCAGCTGCCGTCGACGCCATTGGTCGAGTCGAGCGAAAACTGCCAGCTGCCGTTGCCGGCGTCTACGCTGCCGACGGCGATACCCTGGGCGGCCGCGTGGTCGACGTCGCTGACGCTGACGCCGAGCAGCGTTGAGACCTCGATGCTGCGCCCGTCGGCGGTCTGGTCTTCGTCGATCGGCGCCAGGACGGTGTTGCCGGCGATCATCACCGGCGCGTCGTTGCGCTGCTTGACGAAGATGGTGTTGGTGGCGGTGGCCGTATCGGCGCCCTGCAGCGTGACACCGGCGTCGTCCGCAGGGTAGCCCGCCGTACCGCCGCCGTCGACGAAGGTATAGCGGAGCGATCGGGTCGCCTGCGCGACGACTTGCGAGGCGTTGGCGGTGTCGGTGTTGTGAAAACTCAGATTCTCGAGCAGCGCCTTGACCGCCACGACGTTGGCACTGGCGTTGAAGGTGATCAGCAGGTCAGCGCCACCGAAACCGCTGCTGGTGCCGTCGATCGCGCCGATCGCCACCGGCCCGGCACCGAAGTTGTAGCTCAGCGTGCTGCCGGCAACGCTGATCTGGCCGGATGCCGTGCCCTGATTGCGTACCGAGAGTTGGTCGCCGACGGCTGCGGTGCCGCCGGTATAGGCGATCGTCAGCGTCGTTCCGGCGTAGTAGTTGGCCCCATTTGCCAGGTCGACGTCGTTGAAGAGCAGCGAGCTGTCGATCAGCGTCGGGCCATCGTCCTCGAAATAGGTCAGCGGATTTAGCCCGGAAAGCTGCGGCGCATCATTTACCGGCTGGATCTCGATTTCGAAGGTGCCCGTCGGTTCGTTACCGCCGCTACCGTCCGAGATAACAAAAGCGAAGCGATCAAAGGGATCGAGCGACGGCATCTCGGAACCGTTGTGCCGGTATTTCAGATAGCCATCCTGGATGTCGCCCAGAGTGAATGATGAGCCCGCGCCGAGAGCGGTGATCACACTGGCCTTTTCGAGGTAAAGGGTGCCGCTCTGGACGCCGGCAGTGACGCGGAACTGCGTCTGCCGTCTGGTGTTGTCGACGTCGGTGTCGTCGGTCCGCTGCGAACCGAGCATCAACTCGGTAATGTTCCGCAGGCCACCCTCGGGAACACTTGCGCCAGTGTTGTTGAAGATCACGGGCGGGTCGTTCTGCGGCCGGATGTCGATGCTGACCGTCGCGACATTGCTGTCCCGAGCGAGGGGCGCGACCGCCGAGTTGTCGTTCAGGCGCCAGGTGAAACTGTCGGTAGTGAACAGGTCGCTACCGTCCTGCACGTAGCGCAGCTTGCCTCCGATCAGCATCGCATGCGTGAATTGCGCCGTCGCGGTACCGAGGTCGCCAGCGACCAGGGCGACGAAAACGCCGCCCGTGTCGATCTCCAGCGTGCCAAGCACCGGCAGGCTGACGATCCCGTAGGTGGCCGTATTCAGGCTGTTGTCGCTGTCGCTGGCCGGCATGATGCTGGCGTCGAGGACCCGGATTCGCCCGGGGTTGTTGTCGGCGCCACCACTGCCGGTGTTGTAGCCCTCGTCCACCGCGAAGTTGCCGTCGCCAGCCAGCGGTGCGTCGTTGACGTTGGCGACGGTGAAGGTCACCGTCCGGCTCGGGCTGCGAGCGACCACGCCCTTGTTGATCGTCAGCGCCGTGCTGCCGTCATTGACGGTGACGAAGCCCTGTTCGCTGATCGTGCCACCGCCAATCAGCACGTCGCCGACCTGCACGACGCCACCGTCACGCAGGTTCACGACGATCGAGTCGCTGAGCAGTTCGGAATCGGCATCGTGGAAGTAGGCCAGCTCGCCGCCGGCCAGCTCGGGTGCCGTGAACGTGGCGCCGGCGGCCAGCGCCAGCCAGGTCGAACCATCCCAGCGCCGCAGTTCACCGCCGGTCGGAGCGTTCTCCAGGACGTAGGCCAGCGCCGTCGGGTGGGTATCCGGGTCGACGTGCTGCAGATTGGCGAGCGTCAGCTTGACGGCATTGCTTACCCCGGCCAGCGCGAAGTCGTTGCCGCCGCTGACCGCGCTCTCTTCCATCAGGGTGCCGCCATCCTGGTTGACGGCGACCGTACCCTGCGCTTGCGCAATGATCGGCGCGTCGTCGACCGGCGTGACGATCAGGTCGATCAGTGCGCTGCCGCTGGCGATCGCGCCGCCACTGCGGCTCACCTCGAAGCCGTCGTGGAAGGGCAACGCGTAGCTTGCAGGTTCGCTGCCGAGGTTGACGTAGACCACTTCGCCGGCCGCCAGCTGCCCTTCGCTGAAGGTGTCGCCGGTGTCGAGTGCGACAGCGTTCAGGTACAGCGCACCGTAGGCCGGCAAGCCGGTCAGCGTGTAGCTGGCCGAGCCAGTCAGCGTAGTGCTGTTGATGGCGGTGAACAGACCTTCGGCCGTGATCCCCCACAGCGTGCCGCCGGGTCCGGGTACGGTCGGCGTCACGGGATCAACGTTGATTTCCAGCGTCCCGGTAGCGATCGCGCCGTCGCGGTCATTGACCGAGAAGTCGAAGCTGTCGTCGGCGATCAGCGGGTCGTTATCGGTAGCGCCGCCACCGTGCGTGTAAGTCAGTCGCCCGGCGTCCAGATCGGCCTGGCTGAAGGTCGCGCCGGTACCGATGATGACGCCGCTGAGGCGCAGCAGCCCGGCAACCGGGAAACCGTTCAGTGTGTAGACGCGTTTGGCGGCGTCGCTGTCGGGGTCACTGCTGCTCAGGATCGTCGGCAAGGCCGAGGTGATCGCCGCCGACCCTCCCTGGTCCACCGTCAACAGATTGCTGACCGGCGTCGGCGCGTCGTTGCGCGCGGCGATGGTCAGGGTGACGCTTCGCGCATCGCTGCTCGGGCCGGGCGCCTTGTTGTCGCTGGCGACGACGTCGAAGCTGGCGACCGGCTGTGGTGTTCCCGAGAAGCCGCTGCCGGCGACCAGCGCCGGTTCGGCACCCGACGAAATGAAGTGCAGCGGCCTGGCCAGCAACTGTGCCTGGGTCAGCACCAGCCCGGCGCCGACGTCGACGTAGGCGCTGCCATCCCAATACTGCAGACGGCCGACCAGCGGATCGGGCAGCGTCGCGACGGTGAGCGTCATCAGCGCCGGGTCGCCGTCGGCATCGCTCAGGCCGAGGTCGAGGACGGTGAAGTCGCTTGCCTCGTCGCCGATTCGCTCGGCCACGGTTTGACTGGCTCCGGTGATGGCGATCGCCGCGTTGACGTCGCGAATGGCGATCGGTAGTACCAGCAGATCGATGACGCCGCCGGCGCCATCACGCAGCGACAGGCCGACGCTGTCGACGGTATCGACCAGCAACTCGCCACCGGTATGCCGGTAGCTGATCTTGCCAGCAACGACGTCCTCCTGCGTAAAAAGACTGCCGACGCTGACCGGTATGCCGTTCTTGAACAGTACGCCCTCAAGCGGCAGCACGTCGACCCGGTAGGTGAGCTGATCGTCCTGGTTGTCCTGGTCGGTCACCGGCAACTCGGCGTCGGTGAGCGATGCCGTGGCGCCCTCGTTCAGCACCAGCGCGACCGGCGTCAGCGTCGGCACGTCGTTGCGCGCCGTGACGATGAAGTCGGCGGTCAGGCTGTCGGCGCTGAACGGCGCGCTGCCTCCGGGCGTACGGACGTCGGCTGTGTCGCCGGCGCTGGCGCCATCGCTGCCATCCCACGCGTAATACGCGATGGTGGCGACACCCGACTCCTTGCTGTCGTCGGCGTTGTCGTCGGCGACGAAGCGTAGCCTGGCGGCGGCCGGCAACAACAAGGCCGCGGTCGGGGAAAACGCCGCAGCTGGCGTCCAGGTGGCCCCACCATCAAGCGAGTACTGCCAGGCTCCGGTCATGCCATTGGTGGTACTGCTGCCGAAGACCGCGACACCGAGGTCGGTGCCGGCATCGACATCACTGGCGACCGGATTGCCGTCAACGTCGGCCAGCAGTGCGCCGACCGGCGCACCGGGATTCTCGGCGTCAGTCGCATTCTCGGGAATCGAACTGGCGACGCGCGTAAGTGGCGTGCCGATCAGCATGGGTGCATCGTTGGTGCCGGTAACCGTGACCGTGATGTCGGCCTGCACCTGCGTCTGGCCGTCGGTGATCGTATAGGCGAAGTTCTCGGTGATCGTCTGGCCACCGTGGAGCGCCTGTACGGCGGCGAGCCCGTTGTCCAGGGTGTAGGTGTAGGAACCGTTGGCGGCCACCGTCAGGCTGCCGTAGGCGCCGACCAGCGGGTTGCCGATGCTGCCGGCGCTGCCGCTGCCGGCCGCGACCGTGCCGGTGCGCAGGGCGATGACCGCGAGCGTGTCGACTGGTGAGTCGAGGTTGATGTCGTTGGCGAGCACGTCGCCGGTCACCGCCGCGGCGTCTTCGCTGGCGGCGATGGCGTCGGCGGTGGCCACCGGCAGGTCATCGACCGCCGTTACAGTCAGCACGATGTTCGTCGGCCCGACACTGGTGCTGCCGTCGAAGGTCGACAGTGCGATATTTGCGGCGCCGAAGTAGTCGGCAGTCGGCGCGAAGACCATGCCGTTGATCGCCGCGTTCACCTGCGCCAGCGTGCCAGAGAAAGTGATCGCGGCGCTGCCGTCAGCGCCGGCATCGATGATCACACCGCTGCCCGCCGCGAGCGTCACCGTGCCATTGCTGGCGCTCAGCGTGACGCTCTGGTCATCGCCATCGAGGTCGGCAACGCTGACACCAGTGACGACCAGCGAGCTGTCCTCGCTGGTCGAGCGCGTGCCACCGCTGTCGACGATGCCCGGCGGCGCCAGCAGGTGATCGAAGCCGGACAGTACCAGAGCACTGGCCTCGATTGGCCCGCTGGCGGCTTCGAGCAGCCAGTTGCCGCCCCACGCAGCACTGCCGGTGGCGTCGGTAGACGCCGCCACGTCGGCCTGGGTGAGTGTGGCGAGGGTATTCATGAAGTCACCGCTTGCGGCGGCGACATCGCAGCCGTAGAGCAGGATGTCAGCGTCGGCACTCAATGCCGCGCCGATCCGCGCCAGAACGGGACTTTGCCGGCGCAATTCGCTATCGCCGACAAGGCCTCGTCCGAGGACGAGGCCGTCGCGCCCGCCGTGACTGAGAACGTGGATCGCCAAGACATTCTGCTGCCCGTCGAGTGCTGTGGCGATCTGCTCGAGACCATCGGACTGCTGGTCGAGAACCAGTACCTGAGCCTTGCCGTCGAGAGCCTGGGCCAGGTCGATGCCCTGCCCGACCCGGCTGTCGACGACGATCAGCTCGCGCGGCGCGCTGTCGACCGGTGCCGCCGCCGGCGCATCGTGGTGCGCTGCGCCACCGTCGTCCTGTGCCACCGCCACGACTGCGGCCGGCGCCGCACCGTCGAACAGCAACCGAGGTTCCAGCGCCATCGCCAGGCGGCGTGGAGACCAGGGGGGAAGTGCGGAGCGGTTTCTGGACATGCTCATCCTCAACAAGACCTCCGGGGCGCCGGTGACGGCAAGCGCGCTCTGCCGGTCGGCGGTGACGCTGGCATGCTCTCCGTCAGCCCGCCCGACTGACTCGCAGCAAGGAAATCGGAACCGCAGCGGCACGATCTGCCTTGCCATCAGCAAGAAACGTCCAGTTTAATGGCTTTTTGCCGCCTCGCGCAACCAGCGTCCTGTCAATTCGGCGAACCCCTGCCACTGACGTGCCCGGAAGTGCCGCCTGGCGTTGCGCCAGCGCCGGTCGGCGAGCGCGACATCTGTGCCCCGGACCCTTGTTAACGCAGGTCCGCCCATGCGGCCGTCGGCGCCGGACCAGTGCGCGTGGGCAGAACGTCGCGGCGTTACGGGTTACTCTCGTGGGGAAATACCATTTCTTCAGAATCCGGAGTCATCGTACAGCCAACGTTATGGATCACCTGCCCGCGAAAGCAGGTGAAGCCTGCCATGGCAGGTCCGGTGCAGCGACCGGTTAGCCGCCATCCGGCTTCTCGAAGTGAATGACATATGCCAAGCGGTGGCCAAAGAACGCTCGTTCACCAAGGCCAGTTGAAATTGCCAGTTTCGTGACGGTACTACGCGACTGAAAGTGCGGATCGAAGACGAGCTCGACAATCGCAAGGACCCCGCCGGGTTTGAGGGCGCCAAACAGCTCGGTGAAAGCGGCAGCGCGATTTGGAATCTCCCCAAGGACAGTGACCAAGACCACGCGATCAAAGCGATTGGCGGGGAGCTTGCCTTCACCGAGAGCGGCGGCGACAAATTCCACATTTGTGTGGCCGGCGGCCACCGCCTTGGTCTTGGCTCGGGCAAGCATTCCCGGCTGGATGTCCAAAGCAATCACACGACCTGCCGGGCCAACGCTTCGCGCCAGAGGAACTGTCAGGCGCCCCGGGCCGCACCCTGCGTCCAGGACGGTCATGCCAGGCGAGAGCGCAAGAGTCTCGACAATGAACGCGGCCCGGTTTGTCCTGGTGAATGGGTTGTCGAGTTCCACGAGCCAACGCAGCCAAACGGGACAGGGGAGACTTTGGCGACGGGAAGCAAGGCGCCATGCCACCGCCACAACAAGTGTCGCGATGACGACCAGAAGGACGATGATCGATGCAGTCATGAGCGCCGGGGATTGATGGCGGTTTGCTTTGTCCTGGGGCGACTGTCTTGCCGCGCAACATCCGAGCCTGCTGCCGCGACCGGCGTCGCTCGGAACATAGCAAGCCATCCCGCGGCAGGCTCCGCCCCCATGCGTGCCGATCGATACAGGACGAGTCAATCATCAAAGGCGGCACTTCGCAGGTCAGGTCGATAGCACAAAGCCAAGCCGCTCCAGCGACCACTTTCGGCAGACTTCTCCACCGTCTCTGCCCGGCCGACTTCCGAAGTTCACAAGACAATCATATCAGCATACCGCGGCGCCCATTCACTGAATGCGACATGTTGTCTGTATATCGAGGCGGGCCGATCGACTCTGCTTGGCGAGGGCTTCGCACGGGCCAGGTACGGCGATCGAGGCTGCCAGATCGGGAATGACGCGGGAATTCATCGATCCAGCTTTGGTAGCGATTCCTCGCCGTCAAACGCTCGGCCGTCTACGATCCGGTGGAGCAACGCATAAGACACGCGCCAGCGTTGCCCACCGCACAGCAGGGTCACGGTCTTGTCGTTGAGACGAGCGATCTGGCCGCTACGTTCGCGCTGTTCGCGGTCGAGGAAACCGACCACCTCACCGACGGCCACTTCGTTGCGACCGAGGCCACGGCGCGCTTGTTCGCGGATCTGGACATCGGCGCCATCGAGGTTGATCGCCGCGTACGGAATCAACCACCGCTTCTCTGTCGCGACCTCGACCACCAGCACCTGTTTGCGGCGCAGTTCAAGGATCAGCGCCTGGCAGGCGGCGTTTGCCTCGCTGTCGAAATATTCGACGGTCTGGCCGACGCGCAGGCGTGCGCGAATTGCGGCGACCCACCTTGGCTGCTCAAGGACCCGGTTGATCGCCGCGCGCATCCGGAACAGCTCGAAAGCCGATGCCTGGTTCAGTTGTTTGAGTACGTCCGAGAAGTTCATCCCTGCCTCTTCGGGTTGGAAGGCGCGCACCTCGACGGTGCGACGGTGTAGCGGCCAAGACGGTGGCTGATCCGGCATTGTATCGTCAGCTGCCGGCCGATGCCGGATCGATGGCTTGATCTATCCTGTCCCCCAGGATAGGATAAGAAGCATGACTGCACACGCGTCGCACCCGGAAATCATCAAGCGCCTGAAAAGGGCCGAAGGCCATCTAAAGAGCATCGTCACGATGCTCGAGGCGGGTCGCCCTTGCCTCGAGGTCGCCCAGCAGCTGCAAGCCGTCGAGCGCGCCGTCGCCAGTGCCAAGAAGACATTGGTCCATGACCACATCGACCATTGCCTCGAACAGACGGTGCGCAGCGGCACGAGCAGCGTCGAAGACAGCATTCGCGAGTTCAAGGAACTCAGCAAGTACCTCTGACCACACCCGGCAAGGAATACCGATGCGCAGCAGCGAACTCTCTCCCTGGACCCACACGCACGTTTTCGATGAAGGCAATCTCGCCGCCGAACGGGGTACACGGCTGGTCATGCTGATCACAGCCCTGACGATGGTGGTCGAAATCACCGCCGGTTGGTGGTTCAACTCGATGGCACTGCTCGCCGACGGCTGGCACATGAGCTCGCACGCCGTGGCGATCGGTCTCTCCGCCCTCGCCTACGCGGCGGCGCGACGCTACGCGCACGACCATCGCTTTGCCTTTGGCACCTGGAAGATCGAGGTTCTGTCGGGGTTCGCCAGCGCCATCTTCCTGCTGGGCGTTGCGGCGATGATGGTCGCGGCGTCGGTCGAACGAATCTTCGCGCCGCAGTCGATCCGCTTCGGCGAAGCAATCGTCGTTGCGCTGCTGGGTCTGGTGGTGAACGTGGTCTGTGCGCTGATCCTCAATGGTGCCCATGGCCACGACCATGGCCATGCGCACGGGCATGGCCATGGGCATGAACCGCACGATCGTCACGACGCCGGTCACGCCGACGAGCACGGACAAGGTGGCCACGACCTCAACCTGCGAGCCGCCTACCTGCACGTGCTTGCCGATGCGGCGACGTCGGTGTTGGCCATCCTGGCACTGCTTGGCGGCATGCTCTATGGTTGGGACTGGCTGGACCCGGTGATGGGAATCGTCGGCGCGATTCTCGTCGCCCGCTGGGCGCTGGGCCTGATCCGGGATACCGGCCGTGTGCTGCTCGACCGTGAAATGGACCACCCGGTGGTCGACGAGATCCGCCAGGCGATCGCCGGAAATGCCGCCTGGGACCTGGCACCGCGGATCGTCGATCTGCACGTCTGGCGGGTCGGCCGCGAAAAGTTCGCGGTGATCGTCAGCCTGACCACTACCGACGGCAGCGTCACGCCGGAGGCGGTCCGTCAGGTTCTCGGCCAGCACGAAGAACTGGCGCACGTCTCGGTCGAGGTCAATCGCCTCGTCGCCGGAAGCGGCGGCGGCAGCGGCGCGGTGGTTGCCGCGTAGCAACGCGCAAACGGTCATCAACTGCCAAGACACGCCGCCTCACTCGCCGCCCTTCCCGCGCACGGTAGAAGAGAGGTTCGTTGGTCGCCGCCGCGGCTTTCACGGCAAGAGATTCAGCGCTCACCGCTGAAGCCGGCGACGCCTGCCTGGCGCCGCTGGCCCTGCGCGACAGCGCAGCCTTGCTCGGACCGCTCTATTCGGTCGGAAACCCCGCCAGCAATTGCGCGACGATCCACTCCGCCTCGGCCTCGCTCAGAAAACGATGCCAGGGTGGCATGGGCGTACCCGGCCGACCAACGTAAATGGTGGCGACCAGTGACTCGGCTGATTTCTCGCGCAGTGCCTCCGGCGTCAGCGGCGGCCCGAGGCCACCTCGCAGGGTCATCCCGTGACACGATCCGCAATCCTGACGGACGAGATGGACGAGTTGCTGCTGGCGTTCCGGTGACGGCGCCGCCGCAGGCTCGGCGAACGCCGCAGGTGAGGCGAGAAGCAGGGTCAGGAGAAGAATACGAGGCATGGTGTGAAAGCCGCTCAGGTTGCGCATGCGACGGCAAGCCGCATTCCGGGAAGTTGGCGAGCTGGCGATACGCCGCGGTATCGGCAGCCGTCTGGACCGGGCCAATTCTATCCGAAGAAACGAGCCGCCAGCGTCGCCACGCGTGCTGATCGGCGACGACGGTGCAGGCGGCTCCTGACCCGGATCGAGCCTGCTTCGACGGCTTCGCCAGGCCGAGAACCCGTCTTGTGCGTGGCACGCGGCAGGGATCAACGGCGCGTGTGCCTGTATCATGTCGTCTTCACCATTGATCGACCCGGGCAGCGCTTCGAATGGCGCTTCGCCGCCAACACGCCAACGGCGGTTGATGCCACAGCCGGACTCCCCGGGCGAACCGGAATTTCTTGCCGATGACCATTCTGAATTCTCTCCGAAAGCTTGCCGGACTGGAACCGTCGAAGCGATCCGGGCCGCCTGTTGGCGGTGCTGACGCGGCGCCCACCACGAGGGATCTCGCCGACGACCACCGGCAATGGATAGCGCTTGGCAATGAGGGACGCTTCTTCGAAGCGATCAAGCTGTGCCTGGCCACGGTCGAGAAGCCGGAAGATCACTTCCTTGCCTGTTCGTTTCTCGGTTACGCCTATTACCAGACGACCAAATACGATCTGGCGATCGATTACCTGGAAATCGCCCTCCGGATGAATCCCGGCGACTATTACGCGGCATTCTTTCTGGCGCACGCGCTGAAAGCCGTTGGTCGCAAGCCGGAGTCGCTGAAGTGGTTCACGGCGTGTTGCAGGCAGCACCCGGATCATGCTGAAGAAATTTGCGACAGCGCCTTGCCGATGGCCGTTGCCGCCGGCGACAGCGCGGAAAGCGCCGAGTTCTTCGGCGTCTTCGAGTCGTTGGCAGCCGAACAGCGTGTGTCATCGTCGCTGGTCGAAAAGTCTCTCTTCTTCCAGGGCCGCGATGGCGAATTGCAGGACGCAATCAAGGCGGGCACGGCCGGTGACGGGCTGTCGCTTCGCCGCATCTCGTCGGTGGCAGACTGGCTTGCCGGAGTTGACAGCGGCGAGAGCTCGTTGCAGTCGCTTGGCGAGGCCGAAGTCATTCGTGTCGTGATGCCCGCCGCGAACCGGCAGGCGGCGAACGAGGAAACCTCGGTCGACGCCAGCGCGCCGTATGTCGCCGAGCTTGCCGATGCGTCGATCGTTGGCGGCTCGAGCCTGATTTACGTTGGCCGGGATGTCGTCCTGTCGGACCTGCTGGCCGACCGACGTTACGGACGTTACGTCAGCCTGCAATACGATACTTCCGTCGCCGCGCAACGGCACGACGCGCTGCTGGTAAGAGCCATCGATGCGCCTCAGTGCTTGCCGGAAGGGGTCATGCTGTGCGGACTGGCGAGTGAGTGCTACGGCCACTGGTTTGCCGAATTCCTGCCGAGACTGCGTTATCTCGAACAACATCCGCGCTTTGCGGAAATGCCGATCATCGTCGATGACGGCATGCCGAAGTCGCATCATGACTTTCTCCGGGCGCTGGTGGCCAACCCCCTGCACATCCTGCCGCGAGGAACGGCACTGAAGGTCGGCAAGCTAGTCGTCGCGCCGACCATGACCTTTTTCCCCGTCGAGCTGTTTACCGATCATGCCGTGCCGCCCGAACGGCAGGCGTCCTGGACAGCCGGCGCCCTGCGCTACATCGGCGAGCGGATCAGAAGTCGTCTTGGCGAGTCGGCGAGGGCGGCCGACCGTATCTTCCTGTCGCGCAGGAACAGTACCTGGCGCCGGCTGGTAAACGAAGAGGAGATCCTGAACGACTTGCAGCAAGTGGGCTTTCGGGCGGTCTTCCTCGAGGAATGCAGCTTCGCGGAGCAGGTGCGAATATTCCAGGGCGCCGAGTTCGTCGTGGCACCGAACGGGTCCGCCCTGAACAATCTGATCTTTGCGAGTCCCGACGTCAAGGCGCTGGTCATCGGACAGAAGAACCATTTCAACTGGGGAGGATGGCTGGGGCCAATGATGGACCTTGGTTATTCACCGGTCTTCCTGTCGGGCGAACCAATCGGCGACGAGGCCAACAAGCATTCGGACTACACCATTCCGGTCGCTGAAGTGCGCCGGACGATCGAGCAGATGCTGGACAAGGGCTAGACACCGTCATGGAAAAGAACATCTTCGTAACGCAGCCCTATCTCCCGCCGCTGGAGGAGTTCATTCCGTACCTGGAACGGATCTGGAGCAACAAGGTGCTGACCAATTGCGGCCCTTTCCATCAGCAACTGGAACAGGCGCTGTGCGAGCACCTCGGCGTCAGGCATATCTGCCTGTTCACCAACGGCACGATCGCTCTGGTCACCGCGCTGCAGGCGCTGCGCGTCACCGGCGAGGTGATCACCACCCCCTACTCCTTCGTCGCAACTTCGCATTCCTTGCTGTGGAACGGTATCAAGCCGGTATTCGTGGACGTCCATCGCGACACGCTCAACCTCGATCCGGCGATGATCGAAGCGGCGATCACTCCGCAGACCACCGCCATCATGCCGGTACACTGCTATGGCCACCCCTGCGATGTCGAGGCCATCCAGAGGATTGCCGACACCTATAACCTGAAGGTGATCTACGACGCGGCGCACGCCTTTGGCGTGCAATGCGATTGCGGCAGCATTCTCAACCACGGCGACCTGTCGGTCTTGAGTTTTCACGCCACCAAGGTGTTCAACACCTTCGAAGGCGGCGCCATTGTCTGTCCCGACGCCAAGACCAAAGTGCGCATCGACCAACTCAAGAACTTCGGCCACGTCGGCGAGGTCACCGTGGTGGCGCCCGGGATCAACGGCAAGATGAGTGAATTCAACGCTGCGCTCGGTCTGCTGCAGCTCAAGTACATCGATCGGGCGCTGGCGCTCCGCAAGAAGATCGATGCCGCCTATCGCGAACGGCTGCTCGGCGTGGCGGGCATCCGCTGCCTTGGCGACAGCGGTGAAAAGGTCGCCAACTACGCCTATTTCCCGATTCTGGTCGGTGCCGATTATCCGATCACTCGCGACGAGCTTTACCAGCGGCTGAAAGACATCGGCATTCACCCCCGCCGTTACTTCTATCCCTTGATATCGGATTTCCCGATGTATCGTGGGCTGCCATCGGCGCACCGGGATCACTTGCCGGTGGCCACCGCGGCAGCGCACGACGTGCTGTGCCTGCCGATCTATCCCGACCTGGAGATCGCCGTGGTCGATACCATCAGCCGTTTCATCGCGGGGCAATAGCCGTGCCCGGCGGCGAAGGAACAGGCCCTGGCGGCTTCGGCGGCGCAGCACGATGAGGCTGGCGATCATGCAGCCGTACTTCCTGCCTTACGTCGGCTATTTCCAGCTGATCGCGGCAGTTGACCAGTTCGTCGTGTACGACAATATCAAGTACACCAAGAAGGGCTGGATCAACCGCAACCGCCTGCTGCAGAACGGCAGCGACGTGATCTTCTCGTTGCCGCTGAAAAGCGGTTCGGATTCGCTGGACGTCTGCGCGCGCGAACTGGCCGCCGATTTCAGGCGCGACAAGCTGCTCAACCAGTTCAAGGCCGCGTATCGGCGCGCGCCGCATTTTGAACAGACCTTTGCGCTGCTCGAGCGGATCGTGCGCCACGAGCAGGCCAACCTCTTCGACTACCTTCATCATTCGATCGTCCGGACCTGCGAGCACCTGGCGATCGACACACCGATCAGGATCTCGTCGGGAATCGCCATCGACCATCACCTGAAGGCTCAGGACAAGGTGCTCGCGCTGTCGGCGGCGCTTGATGCGACGACCTACGTCAATGCCATCGGCGGCGTCGATCTGTATTCCAGCGAGGACTTCCGCGAGCGCGGCGTCGAGCTGAAGTTCATCCGCTCGAAGCCTTTCGAATATCCGCAATTCGGCGACCCTTTCGTACCCTGGCTGTCGATCGTCGACGTGCTGATGTTCAATCCGCTCGATGCCGTCCAGGCCTGCGTCGCGAGCAACTGGGAGTTGATCTGAACGATGTTCAAGTGGCAAAAACTGGGCAAGGTGTTCACCCCGCAGGAGGTCACCGATCGCAGCTGGCTGAAGGAGTTTGCACAGGCGCCGGCGAGCCTGCTGTTCGACGATTTCGTCCGCATCTACTTCTCGTGTCGGCCGCCGGCCGATGCCAACGGCCAGTATGTCAGCTACTCGGCGTTTGTCGATCTCGATCGCGCCGACCTGTTCAGGCTGCGACGTGTCGCCGAGCAACCGATCCTCGCCCTCGGCGGGCTAGGCGAGTTCGATGAATTCGGCACCTATCCGGTTTCGGCGATCCGCAACGGTGACGAGCTGCGGCTGTATTACGCCGGCTGGACGCGTTGCGAATCGGTGCCGTTCAACGTCGCCATTGGCGTCGCCAGCAGCCGCGACGGCGGCGAGACGTTCAGCAAACTCGGCAGCGGCCCGGTGCTGTCGTATTCGCCGGATGAACCCTTCGTGCTCAGCGGGCCGAAGATCCGCCGTTTCAACGACCTCTGGTATCTCTGGTACATCGCCGGTCGCAAGTGGAAGCTGGTCGACGGGCGCGCCGAGCCAGTCTACAAGATCCGCATGGCGACTTCGCGCGACGGCATCCACTGGAACAAGCTCAACAGGGACCTGATCGAAAGCCGCATCGAGGAAGACGAAGCTCAGGCCAGTCCGGACGTGTTCTACGCCAACGGCCGCTATCACATGTTCTTTTGCTACCGCTACAGCAGTCACTACCGGGGCAAGGAGAACGGTTACCGCATCGGTTACGCGTCCAGCAGCAACCTCACCGACTGGCAGCGCGACGATGCCAGGGCCGGCATCGACGTTTCGGAAGAAGGCTGGGATGCCGAGATGATCAGCTATCCGCACGTCTTTGAAGTCGATGGGACGACCTATCTGGCGTACCTCGGCAACCAGGTTGGCCGGCATGGCTTCGGTCTCGCCGCGCTCGACGGCAAGCTGGAGTAGGAGATGGGCACAATGAAGTGGAACAAGCTCGGCAGAATCTTCGATCCGTCGCGCCACCGGCTGCCGAACGACTGCGTGCAGTTCGCGCAATCGCCGCAAACGCTGGTCTTCGACGATTTCGTGCGCGTCTATTTTTCGACCCGTGCGGTCGACCCGGGAAACGGCAAGTACCTCAGCCATGTCGCCTTCGTCGACCTGCGGAAAAATCTTCGCGAGATCATCCGCGTCTCCGACCAGACCGTGATCCCGCTCGGCGGCCTCGGCTGCTTCGACGAACACGGCATCTTTCCGATCAACGTGATGCGCCATGGCGACGCGGTGTACGCCTACACCTGTGGCTGGAATCGCCGGGTCTCGGTGTCGGTCGATACAGCCATCGGGCTGGCGATCAGCCGTGATGACGGCCTCACGTTCCAGCGCATCGGCGACGGGCCGGTGCTGGCGGCATCGCTGCACGAACCCTGCCTGGTTGGCGACGGTTTTGTCAGGCGCATCGGCGATGTCTTCCACATGTGGTACATCTTCGGTACCGGCTGGCGGAGGTTCGCTCCGGCGCAGGCGCCGGACCGCACTTACAAGATCGGCCACGCGGTTTCCGACGACGGCATCAACTGGCTCAAGGAAGAGGCGCGCCCGATCATCGCCGACCGCCTCGGTACCGATGAAAGCCAGGCGCTGCCCTCGGTGATCGAGATCGACGGTCGGCAGCACATGTTCTTCTGCTATCGCCAGTCGTCCGACTTCCGGAACAACAAGGAGCGTGGCTATCGTATCGGCCATGCGTGGTCCGACGACCTGAGCAACTGGAACCGCGACGACGACAACCCGCTGCTTGATGTCACGCCCGGCGACTGGGATAGCGACATGCTCTGCTACCCGCACGTCTTTGAATGCGACGGCCGGGTATACCTGCTCTACAACGGCAACGAGTTCGGACGGCATGGCTTTGGCCTGGCGCTACTGGAACGATGAGCGAGGCGGTCGACTACCGGGTGAACCAGGCGTCGGAGGCGGCGATCGCCGAACACCTGCGGCGCTGCGACGGCGACTTCGTGCCGCCCCTGAGCGGGCGCGTCGAGATCGATGCCTATGCTCGCAAGATCGCCGGCAAGGCAACGCGCTTCGAGGCGTGGGCCGGCGACGTCCTGGTCGGACTGGTCGCTGCCTATTGCAACGACCACCAGCGAGGCATTGCCTACATCACCAGTGTCAGCGTCCTGCGGGGGTGGACCGGCCGGGGTATTGCCGGGCGTCTGCTCGACGACTGTGCCAAACAGGCGTCAGCGACTGGTCTGCGACAGGTCAGCCTGGAAGTGATGCGGGACAATGCAGCGGCGATCGGCCTGTACAGCAAGAACGGCTTTGTCGCCGGCAAGGCGGACGGGGCCTTTCTTGACATGGATCTCTATTTGGACGATGGGCGGAAAAATGAACAGCGAGCGTGACTACAACGTCGAAATCAACGATACGCAGGATCATCGATACGCCTATGGCTTCGACTTCGATGTCATGCACCCGTACATGATCCGCTCGTTCGAACCCTTCTTCCGGCAAGGGAGCCTGCTCGAACTGGGGAGTTTCAAGGGCGATTTCACCAGACGGTTGCTGCCCTACTTCGACGACGTCACCTGCGTCGAAGCGTCCGATGTCGCGGTTACCGAAGCCAGAGCGAAGCTGGGCGATCAGGTAACCTTCGTCAACGCGCTTTTCGAGAACGCCTCGCTGCCGAAAAGCTACGACAACATCGTTCTGACGCACGTTCTCGAGCACCTCGATGACCCGGTGGCGGTGTTGAAGCGGATCAACGACGAATGGCTCGCCGACAGCGGTCGCCTCTTCCTGGTCTGCCCCAACGCCAACGCGCCGTCGCGGCAGATCGCCGTCAAGATGGGGCTGATCACGCACAACGCAGCGGTTACTCCGGCCGAAGCGGCGCATGGCCATCGCTGCACCTACACCCTGGACACCCTGGAGCGCGACGCGGTCGCCGCCGGGCTGCAGGTTCGGCACCGCTCGGGGGTTTTCTTCAAGGCCCTGGCCAACTTCCAGTGGGATCGCCTGCTGCAGACCGACATTGTTTCCACCGACTATCTGGAAGGCTGCTACAAACTCGGCCAGCATTATCCGGATCTCTGTTCGAGCATCTTCCTGATGTGCGAACGCGGAGTCGGGAAATGAAAATCTCGTTTGTTGTCGCCGTTTATCACAACGAAGGCGCGCTGTCGAAAACGCACGAAAAGATCCACTCGGTGTTTGCCGGCGAACTTGCCGAACACGAGTACGAAATCGTCTTCGTGGACGACGGCTCGAAGGATGGCTCGCTGGCGGAGATTCTGCGTCTGCGTGACGACGACCCGCGCGTCAAGGTGATTACCTTCACCCGCAATTTCGGCCAGATGGCGGCGATGCTGGCCGGCTTCCAGGAAGCCACCGGCGATGCCGTGATCAACATCTCAGCCGACCTCCAGGATCCGGTCGAGCTGATTCCGCAGGTGGTCGAGAAGTGGCAGGGCGGCGCCGAGATCGTCATCTGCTACCGGACCGATCGCGCGGATACGCTGGCGGCCAAGCTGTTCTCGCGCTTTGCCTACGCCGTCTTGCGCATGTCCTTGCCGCAGATCCCACCTGGCGGCTTCGACTTCGTGCTGATGGACAGAAAGGTGATGGACGCCTTCAATGCGATCGACGTCAGGCACCGCTTCTTCCAGGGCGACCTGCTGTGGACCGGTTACCGCACCTGCTTCATCCCCTACGTGCGATTGAAGAGAACAATCGGCAAATCGCAGTACAACTTCGGCAAGAAACTGAAAAATTTCCTCGACGCGGTGCTCGACGCCTCGTACCTGCCGATCCGGTTCATCTCGCTGGTTGGCGTGATCACCTCGCTGCTTGGCGTGCTGTACAGCGCGAGCATCGTCTTCGCGTGGTTGCGCGGCGAAACGCCGTTCGCCGGATGGGCGCCGATCATGATTGCCATCCTGCTGGTCGGCGGCTTGATCATGGTCATGCTCGGGGTGATCGGCGAGTATGTCTGGCGGATCAACGAGGAGGTGCGTAAACGGCCAAACTACGTCGTCAGGAAGAAGTTCCTGTGAGCGAGACACTCGAGTACACGATGATCGACGGCATCAAGTGCTTCAGTCCCGACGTCGCCCAGGCCTACACCGACTACCCGGATGGCGGCTTCGATCTGACCGACAGGAACGCCGAGAACAGCTTCTGGGTGAGTTCGCGGAACCGTCTGTTCAAGGACATCGTTCAACGCTACCGTTCGCCGACCGGAAAGACCAGATTCCTGGAAATCGGCTGTGGCACCGGCGATTTCATCCAGCAGATCGTCGACCAGAACGATCTCGAGATCACTGGCTCGGAGGTCTATCTGAAGGGCCTGCTGTACGCCAAGAAGAACCTTCCCGGCGTCGAGTTCGTCCAGTTCGACGTCACCCAGGGCAAGATTGGTGAGCAGTTCGACATGATCACCGCCTTCGACGTCCTCGAGCACATCGACGACGACCGCGCTGCGATCGCCAACATCAGCGCCATGCTTCGCCCGGGAGGGATGCTGGTGGTTTCCGTTCCCCAGCACATGTTCATGTGGGGAGAACTCGACGAGATCGTCAAGCACAAGCGCCGCTACTCGCGAGGCGAATTGCTCGGCAAGCTGGCGGCAAGCGGATTCGAGACGAAGCGCTGCAGCTCTTTCGTGTTCACCCTGTTTCCGCTGATGTACCTCTCACGACGGCTCGACAAGCGGCGCGACCCGTCGCATTCGGACGAAGCCGCACTGGCGCGGCGGGTCACCTTTCCGCCGCTGCTGAACTGGCTTCTCGATCGCCTGATGCGCGTAGACGAAGTGCTGATCAAGCTGGGCTTTTCGCTGCCTTTCGGCGGAACGCTGCTGGTCGTTGCCAGAAAATCCTGAGCTTGCAGGCCGAACGACACGTGCCGGCAGGCAGTGCGGCTCCGCGGCTCCGTCCCGCCTGATGCAGAAGACACCATGAGTCAACTGAGAATCGAGGTCACGAAATTCACCCTGGTCGGAGCGGCCAACTTCGTGCTCACCTTCATCATCTTTTCGGTGATGCTCAAGGTGATGGCGATCAACTACCTGATTTCGCTGGCTGGCGCCTGGTTCTGCGGCATGTTGTTTTCGTATGTCGCAAACTTCGTCTGGGTTTTCAAGCCGGAAAAAACAATCCAGTTTCGCAGCCGCTTCGTCAAGTTCCTGACCACCGGCCTGCTGTCATTGATCCTCAACATGCTGGCCCTGAATTATCTCGTCGAAGGCAGCCATCTCGACCCCTTCTATGTTCAGCTGCTGCTGATTCCGCTGGTGGTGGTCTTCAATTTCACGGCAACCAAGTTCTGGTCTTTGCGCTGATCAACCGGGCAATGCCAGGACTCCCCCGTCTTCATGATGACATCGGCCGTCCAATCCAGCACAGTCATTGACAAGTGGCTTTCCGCTATCGACCGGGTAGGGAAAAGCATTGTTCTCTTGAGCGCATTGCTGGTGATTTCCTTTTGCCTCTGGTCGCTGGATCGTGGTCTGGAAATCACCGATGAAGCGTATTACCTTCTGCTCGGAATGCATCCCGACGCCGTGAAGCTGTACATCAGCGCGCAGCAATGGGTGACCGGCCCGCTGTGGCAGGTCACGGGAAGCCTGATGAGCTTCAGGGCGGCAGGCATGGTGTTGCTGATGGCCAGCGCAGCGCTGCTGGCGATCGGCGCGACCTCGGCCCTGCGGCAAACTCCTCTGCCTTCCGCCGACGACCTCGGCGGACGCTCGCGGGTGATCGCCGCCTCGCTGGTCGGCGCGCTGCTGTACGCGGCGACGATCAATCTCTCTCCGTGCTACAACCTGTTGGCCTCGGCGGGTGCCTACGCGGCGGCCGGCCTGTTGCTACTGTCACTGCGCACCGACGACCGGTGGCGACGGACCGGTCTGCTGCTGCTGGTCGGTATCGCGCTGGCCGTCGAGTTCGTCAGCAAGCCGTCGTCGGGCGTCGCGACCTTGTGCCTGCTGGCGTTCTGGCTGCTCGTTGCCGGTCAATCACTGCCGCGCAAGATGATCGGTCTGGCAAGCGTGCTTGCCGGCTTCGCCTGCGGCGCGTTTGCCCTGGCGGTTACGCAAACGACGATTGCGGACGCCCGGCTTGCGCTGAGCCAGGGCATGGAACTGTTCCGAATGGTCCAGGTTGAGCCGGTTGGGGCGAGATTGACCCGCTACCTGGTCGAGTTTTGCCGCCACTCGATTGACGCCGTCGAGGCCTTCGCCGTGGTGATTCTTGCCGTATCGCTGTACCTGCTGACGCGTCGCCTGATCTTTGCCGGCCTGGCCATCCTGTCGCTGCTGTACACCCTGGTTTCGGGCCGCTACCTGCTCGGCGGCGTCGACCAGTATGTCCTGCAGATGCAGGCGGCGTTCGTGCTGTTTCTGCTGGGGCTGCTCGTTGCCCTGCCGGTCTGCAAGGCGGATCGGCGAACTGGCGCCATCGTCGCGGGATTGGCGCTTCTCCCCTATACGGTAGCGGTCGGTACGGGTAACGCGATCTTCACGCAAGTCATCGTATCTCTGGCACCCTGGGGAGTGGCGCTGGCATTGCTGGCGGCTGGCGATTTCCCGAGAAAGGCCGACAAGGTCCTGGCGATGACCCTCTGCGCCGCATTCGTGGCGACCGTTGCGGCGCAGATTATCAGCAGCGGCTTCCGGGCTCCCTACCACCTGCAGGCGCCACTCATAGCGCAATCGCAAGCGGTGACCGTCGGCGAGCTGGGATCGGTACGGGTCGATCCCGAGACCGCCAACTTCGTCAGCAAGCTTCAGCTGGCTGCAGGGACCTGCGGCATCGTTTCGGGAGCTCCGTTTCTCGGCCTGTACAACATCCCCGGCGTGGCGCTGGTTCTCGAAACCGTACCGCTATCGACTCCCTGGCTGAACAACGTCGCCCAGGCCGATGCCGTATTGACGCGCGCGCCGCCCGGCATTCTCGGCTCGAGCGTCGTCGCACTGCTGCTGAACGCCGACGGCAGCCGGCCCGAACTGCCAGCAGCGCTCGAGTCGTTCCCGGCCGGCTTCGAGTACTGCGGTGAAGCCACTTATCCCTTCGGCAGTCAGCGAATCCAGATCTGGAGCTCCCGGGCATCTTGAGCGCAGGCCATCTCCGCGTTCAGGAGACGTCCAGAGTGCCTCTCGCGTGCTGATAAGCCGAGTGACGGCATACTTGCGTCAGGACGGCGCCATTGCACGCCCGTGCGCCAGGCACAAGCTCTTGCGTCGAGGGCTTCGCCGCCGGCGTGCGGTCGTGCAAGGCGCCCTGCCGGCGTTTGCGCGCCGGCACGCCAGAGGCCATAATGCGCGCTTTCGCTGGCCCTGGCGGCCGGCCTGCAAGGGAGACGGGAGATGGATCTTTGGGCGTGTCCGGCGGTGGTTACCGGGGCGGCATCGGGTTTGGGCGCCGAGACCGCGCGCTACCTCGCCGAGGCGGGAGCCAAGGTGGCGGTGATCGACATCGACGCGGCCGGCGTGCAGAAGGTCGCCGACGAGATCGGCGGCCTGGCAATTCCTTGCGACGTCGCCAACTCGCTGTCCGCCGAGAACGCCCTGACCATGGCGCGCGATGCGCATGGTGCCGCGCGCGTCCTGGTGCATTGTGTCGGTCGCGGCCACTCCGAGCCAACGATCGGGCCGGATGGGCCGATGCCGCTCGAGGACTTCCGGCAGCTCGTCGAGGTCAATCTGATCTCGACCTTCAACATGATGCGGCTGGCGGCAGCGGACATGGCGCGTTTGAAGCCGCGCTCGAACGGCGAGCGCGGCGTCATCCTGTCGACTGCGTCGGTCGCGGCCTATGACGGTCAGAGCGGCGAGGCCGCGTATTCCGCGTCCAAGGGCGGTGTGGTCAGCATGATCCTGCCCGCCGCACGTGAACTCGGCCCCCTGGGGATCCGCGTCGTCGGCATTGCGCCAGGCCTGTTCGGCACGCAGACGCTGTTCGCCATGGAAAAGAACCTCGACTCACGCCTCGCCCACCAGATCCCCTTCCCGCACCGCTTCGGCGATCCTGCCGAGTTCGCGATGCTGGTCCTGCACGTACTCAAGAACGTGATGATCAACGGCACCGTGCTGCGACTCGATGGCGGTTACCACCGCTGATTCGGCGGCTGGCCGTCGACGGCCGCTGCCGACACGGCCTCCTCGTCAAGGAAGGACATGAGCAAGACCCTCGTGTTGCACCTCGTTTCGCACGCCTCGGGCGAGTTGGTCGAACTGCTGGCGCGCAATGCGGTCGCCCAGCTTGCCGGCGTCCAGGTCGAACGGCGGTTGTGGAAGATGGTGCGGCACCTCGGCCAAGTCCCCGAGATCCTCGGTGCGGTTGCCCAGTCGCCGGGCTATGTCCTGCACAGCATCAGCCACACCGATCTTCGCCAGACTCTCGAGGACGGCTGCGGCCGCCTGCTGGTCCCCTGCCAGTTTGCGCTCGAGCCGTTGATCGGCCGCCTGGCGGAGTATTCCGGGGCCGAGGTGCACTTCCACAACAGCTCGCGCGACGCCTTCGACGAAGACTACTATCGCCGCATCGAGGCGATGAAGTACACGCTGGCCCACGACGACGGCGTCGCCAGCGACGATCTCAATGGCGCCGACGTGATCGTCGTCGGTGTCTCGCGGGCGACCAAGACGCCGACCTGCATGTATCTCGCATCGCGCGGGATCAAGGCCGCCAACGTGCCGTTGGTCCCCGGTGCGCCGCCGCCGATGGGCCTGCTGCGCGCACAGGGTCCGCTGGTGGTTGGCCTGACCGTCGATCCGGCCCGCCTAGCGAGGATTCGCTCGGCCCGCCTGCGGGCGCTGAACGAGTGCGAAACCAGCGACTACAGCGACATCGCCGCCCTGCGCAAGGAGGTGCTGCAGGCGCGACGCCTGTTTGTCGCACGCGGCTGGCCGGTTATCGACGTCACACATCGCTCGATCGAGCAGGCCTCGGCGATGATCATCGATCTCTTGAGGGCGCGCGCCGAGCAAGGCTCCTGACCGGATGCCCGGCCCGGCGGCCGGCCGTGACAGGCAAGCAGCGAAAGGCGCCAGGCGCGTTCAGGAATCCGGCAGCGCCAGAATCCACTTCACCAGAATGCGAATGTTGTCCATGCCGGCGCGCTTGTTGGACGACATGTAGTCGTCCCCCCAAACGCCACCACCGCCCTGGTACACCTTCTCGACCAGGATTTCCTCGACCTCGGGCTTGCCGCGATAGCGCTTGGCGACGTCGCGCCAGGCCGGGCCGCGAACCTTGATCTCGACATCGTGACAGACCAGGCAACGACTCTGGTCAGCGAGCTCGAGCATTGCCGGATCAACCGGGGTTGGTCCGGCGAAGGCCACTTGCGAAAACATCGTCGCCGACAGCAACAGGATTCGTGATTTCATTGTTTCTTCCTTCAGCCAGTGGGGTCAGACGATTATGCCGACAATCGAGGCAAAAAAAAACCGGGGGGCGGCAGCCCCCCGGTGTCACTTCAGACGACCAGCAGCGATCAGTAAATGTCGTGCTGCGTGTTGTGCACGTTGAACTTGCCGGTCGGCGTAACCAGACGCGGGTCCTTGATCACTTTCTTGACCTTGCGGGTCTTGTCATCGACAACGACGATCGCCGACGGCTCGGTCTTGTTACCGGTCCACACGGAGAACCAGATTTCGTCACCTGCTTCGTTGAACTCGCCATGCACCACGCGCTGGTTGCCTTTGGTCTTGCCGAGGTCGGCAGCAGCGGCGAGGTTGATCACCTGAGACTTGGCGGCAGGATCACCGAGTTCATCGATGTTGTAGACCGTGACCGAACCGGCCAGCTCGGGATCCGGGTTCAACGGCGCGTCAGCCCACAGGTTCTTGGACTTCGGATGCGTCTTGACGAACAGCGAGTTGGCACCGTGGTTCTTGAGCTCCTGAACGACTTTCCACGCCTGCTCCGGGTGGCCCTTCGGATCCGTACCGATCAGGGTGATCACGTCAGCGCCAAGGTGTGACGTTGCCCAGACCGGACCGTACTTCGGATGGGTGAAGTTGGCGCCACGACCCGGGTGCGGGATCTTGGCGGTGTCAACCAGTGCGGTCAGCTTGCCGTCCTTGGTGTCCACCACGGCGACCTTGTTGGACGCGTTGGCGGCAACGAGGAAGTAACGCTTGGTCGAGTCCCAGCCGCCGTCATGCAGAAACTTGGCCGAGTTGATGGTGACTTCCTTGAGGTTGGCGATATCCGAGTAGTCAACCAGCTTGATCATGCCGGTTTCCTTGACGTTGATCACCCACTCGGGCTTGTCGTGCGACGAAACGATCGAAGCAACCCGAGGCTCCGGGTGGTACTCGCCATCAACCGTGACACCGCGCGTCGAGATCAGCTTCAGGGGCTCGAGCGTTTCGCCATCGAGAATCGCGTACTGCGGAGGCCAGTAAGCACCCACCACCGCGTACTTGTCTTCGTAGCCCTTGTACTTCGAGGTGTCGACCGAACGCGCTTCGTAGCCCGCCTTCATCGTCGCGACGATTTTCGGCTTTTCGTACCACATGTCGATCAGATCGTAGCGGCCATCACGACCGATGACGTGAACATAACGCCCGGAAGCCGAAATACGCGAGATATGCACCGCGTAACCGGTCTTGACGATACCCCAGATTTCCTTGGTATCGCCGTCGATCAGGGCAACCTCGCCGGAGTCACGCAGGGTCACCGCGAAGACGTTCTGCAGATTGACCTTGTTCATCTGCTTGGTCGGACGCTCGGCGACCGGCACGACCAGCTTCCAGCTGTCCTTCATGTCCTTCATGCCCCACTCGGGCGGCACGTCGGCTGGCATCTGAACGTATTGCGCCATGTTGGCGATTTCCTTCTTCGACAGGATGTCGTCGAAGTTGGGCATGCCGCCCTCGGTACCGTAGGTCATGATCTTTTCGAGACGCGAGGAACCGAGCTTGGTGGTATTTTTCGGCTCGAGGTTCTTGCCGGTGGCGCCCTTGCGCAGCATGCCATGGCAGCCGGCGCAACGTTCGAAATAGGTCTTGCCAGCGGCGGCCTTGTCCTCAGCCGACAGCGTGGGCGTGTCGGCGGACGCCGCCGGTGCCGGGGCGGCAGCCTTTTCGGCCTTGGCCGCGAACGCCACGTTCATCGCGAACGGTAGCGCGGCCAGCATCAATACGTTACGAATTACCTTCTGCATGCTTGTTTCCTCTCCTCTTGAAGTTTCTCGACTGTCGCCCGGGTCACATCCGTGTCAGACTCGCGGCAGGATGACACGTCTGCACCGCTGCCTTCCTTGACCTCCATCAAATATCCTTGATGGCAGAATACATAAGGTGGCGTGCGTGTTGAAATCACCCGCGCGAGGCGATTATGCTTGCACCTCGGCAAGAAACGGAAGAATTATTGAATGAGTCAAACGCCCTCCTCTTCGGCAATCGGAACCGTATACATCGTCGGCAGTGGTCCGGGAGACATCGATCTGCTCACCCTGCGTGCGGCCCGGCTGATCGGTCAAGCCGACGCCGTCGTCTACGATCATCTGATTGCCGAAGGAGTGCTTGATCTGGCGCGTGCCGACGCCGAGAAGATCTACGTCGGCAAGAAGAGCTCCAACCACACCGTGCCGCAGGCGGACCTCAATCGACTGCTGGTGCAACTGGCGCGCGCCGGCAAGAGCGTCGTTCGGCTCAAGGGCGGAGACCCCTTCGTCTTCGGCCGCGGCGGTGAAGAAATCGAGGCGCTGGTCCAATCCCGCATCCCCTTCGAAGTCGTTCCGGGCGTTACCGCCGCGGCCGGCTGTGCGGCCTACGCCGGTATCCCGCTTACCCATCGTGACCATGCGCAGGCGGTAGCCTTCGCCACTGGCCATCTCAAGGACGGGACGATAAACCTCGACTGGCCGGCGCTGGCGCGTCCTCGGCTGACCATCGTTTTCTACATGGGGGTCGGCGGCATTGGCGAGATTTGTCGGCAGCTGATCGCCCACGGCCTGCCCGAAGGCCACCCCGCGGCAGTGGTGCAGAACGGTACGACGCGGCGTCAACGGGTGCTGACCGCCGACCTGGCAACGCTGGCTGAAAAGGTCGAGGCGGCGCAGATCACGTCGCCGGCGCTGATCATCGTCGGCACGGTCGTCCGCCTGCAGCCGACGCTCGCCTGGTTTCAGCCGCAGCCGTAAACGTCCGTCAGGCGCGGCCGAGCGCCGCGGGAACGACCAGCGCCAAGCTCAGCAGGACACCGAAAAGAAACTGCAGCCTGGCCGTGCTGGCCAGCAGCTCGTTGAAGTCGGGCCCCGACGACGCGTCGCGGAAACGCCCGAGCAAGCGTGCGACCAGCGGCAGGACCAGTAGCGGCCAGGCCAGCCACGCGCCGCGCCCAGCCAGCAGGGCGAGCCCGGGCAAGAGGGCAAAGGGAAGCAGCAGCTCGGCGCCGTAAACCCGCAGCGTCGCGCGCCGACCGAGAACGACGGCCAGCGTACGCTTGCCGACGCGGCAGTCCGTCTCGACGTCGCGCGCGTTGTTGACGGTGATCACGGCGGCGCCGAACAGCCCCAGCATCGCTCCGGCCAGCAGGGCGGCCGGTCTGATCGACAGCGTTTGCAGGTAGTAGCTGCCGGCGACCGCCGCCAGACCGAAGTACAGCAGGACGAACAGTTCGCCGAGTGGCGTATAGGCGATCGGCCGTGGTCCACCGGTGTAGGCCCAGCCAGCCAGCAACGACGAGAGGCCAATCGCGACGATCGGCCAGCCGCCGTGCCAGGCCAGGTAGATCCCGAAGTTGAAGGCCAGTGCAAAGGCGACCCATGCCCCCCGCCGCACCGCGCCGGCCGGCAGCCAGCCCATTGCCGTGGCGCGCGGCGGCCCAAGGCGTTCGTCGGTGTCGGCGCCGCGCTCGAAATCGGCGACGTCATTGTGCAGGTTGGTGCCGATCTGGATCAGCAGCGCCGCCAGCAGGGCGACCAGCGCGACCGGCCAGTCCAGCGCGCCGGCCTGCGCCCAGGCCAGGGCGTGCCCGACCAGCACCGGCACGACGGCAACGGTCAGCGTTCTGGGGCGAATCGCCAGCCACCAGGCGCCGAGGCCGGATGGCGGCGTAACCGAGTCGTTCACCGCGAAGTTGCCTCCTGCGCTCCCGCGGCCGCGAGTCCACGGACGTTGTCAGCCGCGGTCGCTGCAGCGGCCGGCCCGAAGGCGGCGTGCTATGATGCGAGCCTTTGCAGGCGAGGGGTGGTGCCGAGAGGGGGAATCGAACCCCCACGATGTCACCATCGGCGGATTTTGAGTCCGCTGCGTCTACCGATTCCGCCATCTCGGCTTTGGCTCGAAGCTTTCGAGCCGGAAGAGCTGCGGATTATCGCTGATTCTCCTACCGCCGACAAGCGGCGCACCGGTCGAAGCGGATCGCCCGCCGCCACCCGACAAGGCTTCGCTCGCATCGCTCAGCATGCTCACTCTCGACGATTTCGACTTCGATCTTCCGGCCGAGCTGGTCGCCCAGCAGCCCAGTGGACAACGCTCCGCCAGCCGGCTGCTGCAGGTCGCTGACGACGCGCTCCACGACCACCGCTTCAGCCTCCTGCCTGACCTGCTCGATAGCGGCGACCTGCTGGTGTTCAACGACACCCGGGTGATCAAGGCGCGCCTCTTCGGCCGCAAGGAAAGCGGTGGCCAGATCGAGGTCCTGATCGAGCGCATCGTCGACGGCCGGCACGCGGTGGCGCAGATCCGCGCCAGCAAGTCGCCGAAACCCGGCAGCCGGATCGTCCTCGAAGAAGCCATCGAACTGATCGTGCGGGGACGCCGCGGCGAACAGGGCGAGTTCTTCGAGCTGGAACTGGAGCGCGAGCCGGCGGCGGACTCGGCGGCGGTTCGCGACCTCTTCAGCTTGATCGAGGCGCATGGCCGCTTGCCGCTGCCGCCGTACATCACGCACCCCGCCAATGCCGACGACGAAGCGCGCTATCAGACCGTCTTCGCGCGCAATCCCGGCGCCGTCGCAGCGCCGACCGCCGGCCTGCATTTCGACGACGCGCTGTTCGGCCGACTCGGCGAACGCGGCGTCGAAGTGGCGTGGTTGACGCTGCACGTCGGCGCCGGCACCTTCCAGCCGGTGCGCGTGCAACGCATCGCCGCGCACCGCATGCACGCCGAACGGTTCACGATACCGCCGGCGACGATCGCCGCAATCGCCCGCACCCGCGAGCGCGGCGGCAAGGTGGTCGCCGTCGGAACGACCAGTCTGCGCGCGCTCGAGGCCGCGGCGCGGAACGGTGAACCGAACCCCGGTGCGGCCGAGACCGACATCTTCATCACCCCCGGTTACCGTTTTCGGCTGGTCGACCGCCTGATCACCAACTTTCACCTGCCGAAATCGACGCTGCTGATGCTGGTATCGGCGTTTGCCGGCCTCGACACGATCGGTGCGGCCTACCGGCACGCCATCGCCCGCCGCTATCGCTTCTTCAGCTACGGCGACGCCATGCTGTTGACCCGCAAATAGGGCGGCCGTCGCTCGCCCGCTCGCCGACCCGATCGCAAGCCATCGACAGCTATTCTTCTATCAGTCTCCCCGTCCAGCCCCTGCCCGCCCATGAACAAGCCGTCGCTGAATCGCACCGCCATCGCGCAACTCGACCAACTGGGCCTGCCGCCAGACACGCACAAGGTGGCGCTGGCCTGCGCGCTGCTGTGGACCTTTCGCAGCAACACCGACGTGCACCGCCTGCTCGGCTTGAGCGGGCTGGTGAACTGCGCGGGGAAAGCGTTCACCGCAGCCGACGTCAAGTCGGCAACGCTGGCTCTCCGGCAGAACGACCAGTTGGTCGAAGACCCGGCGCGGCCGGCCGCATTTCATCTGGTGGACGAGTTGCGCGCGCCGCTCTACCGGCAGCTGCTCGAAACGCATGGCGGTAACACGCTGGCGCAACTGGTCGCCGATCTCGACCATTTCGATCCCGCCAGGTCGAGCTACTACTGGCCGACCGGCAGCTTGCCGACGACCATCGCCTACCTTCGTGCGCGCTTCTACTCGGGCGCGCCCAGCGAGGAGCTGTCACACCTCAAACAGGTCCTGAGCCGTTCGATGGACTGGCCCCAGATCGTCGTCAAGGCGCTTCTCCTGCCCTTCGACGGCCCCAGTTTCGAGCACATCGAGCCGACCTGGCGGTCGCAGCTCGCCTATCAGGCGGTCGTCACGGTGTGCCTCTATTGGGCTCCGGAGTACCGGCCGGTCGCCGACTGGGCCGGTGAGCAACTGCGGCGACACGCCGACTGGCTGTCAGAGGACTTGCGCCTGGCGCTCGCCGACCTCGCCACGCAAGGCGCTGACAGCGAGCTCCGCGAGGCGGCGCTGGTCGGCATCGAGGAGGGTTTGCGGGCCGGCATCGGCGCTGCCGCACTGGTCCTGGACGGACAATGGCAAGCCGGCCAGGCGGCCTTCGAAGCGGCCCTCAAGCAGCGCAAGAGCGAGATCGGTGGCCACAAGAACCTGCTGCCGACGACCATCGCCTGGCTCTACCCGCTGTCGCTGCTCGCACAAACGACGCCCAGACACCTCGAGCTGGCGCGCAGGTTCTGCGCCGGCGAGGCCGGCAAGCGCGACCCCAGCCCGCACGACAGCTGGGGACGCTGGGCGCACGCCATCGACGTTCGCCTCGGCAAGGCGCCGATCAAGCGCACCGCCTTCCGGGCGGTCGAGGAACCGTCGGCGCGATGGACGCTCGACGCGCTGTGGGCGATCCTGCTCGCTGCCTGGCTGGGCCGCGAGATGGTCGCCGAGGCCGACCCGGCCGCGCCGGCCAGCGAGTGGCGCGAGACGATCGAGTTTCTGCGCCGGCAACTGCAGGCCTGCCGCCTGCCGGCGCTGCAACGCCTGCTTGACGGCGCCGAAGCGGTACTCGACGGCCGCGATCCGCCCGAAGGCTTTTTCGTCGCCGGCGCGGGTCAGCAGTGGCGCGATATCCTGATCGCCCTGCAGGCGCTCGGCGGGACGCCGCAGCCACCGAGCGCCGGTGGCGAATCGTCCCGCGTCGTCTGGGAGATCGAAATCAGCCGGCACGGCGAGCTGCTCGACCTCAAGCCGCTCGAACAGAAGCGTGGCCAGCGCGCCTGGGGGCGGCCGCGGCCATTGAGTCTGGCGAGACTCGCCGGCAATGCCAACCTGCCGGCGTGCGACGCCAAGGTCGCGCGTGCACTGCGCCCCGAACGCGGTTACCGCAATCGCTACTACCTCGACCTGGCGACGGCGATCGTCGCCCTGGTCGGCCACCCATGCATCGTCCTGGCGAACGCACCGGAGCAGTTTGTCGAACTGTCCGAAGCGGCACCGGAAATCGAACTGCTGCACCAGGGCGGGCGCTTCGTGATGCGCGTCGAGCCACCGCTGCGAGCCGCCGCCGAATACCTTGGCTACTACGCGATGGACGCCGATCAGCGTCGCGAAGCCGAGGCCCTGCGCCTGATCACGCTCGTTCAGGACGGCCCGCAGCGGCTGCGTCTGATCCGTTTCACGCCGGCCCAGCAGCAGGCCGCGCAACTCGTCTCCGGTCGCTTCGCGGTTCCCGCCGACGCGCCCGGCGCCAGGGACGAACTGGCCAGGACGCTGCACGCGCTGGCCCTGCATTTCCACATTGACGCCGATTCGGCGCAGGCGACCCGGCAGGTCAGCAGCGACTCGCGGCTGCGCGCCGAGCTCTCGCCGGTCGGCGACGACCTGGCCTTGCGGCTGGTCGTTGCGCCGCTCGGCGCCGACGGACCGCGGCTGCCGGCCGCCGCCGGCAGGAAGCGCGTGATGGCGGTTCTCGGTGGCGAAACGGTCGGTACCGAGCGCGACTTCGACAGCGAGCGCCACTTCCTCGAATCGGTGCTCGACGCCCTGCCCTTCCTCGACTGCAACGACGGCGTCAGCGAATGGTTGATCGACGATGCCGAGCAGGCGCTGGCGACGGTCGAAGTGCTGCCGACGCTGACGGCGATTGCCGCCGTCGACTGGCCCAAGGGCAAGAGTGTGCGTGTGCTGACGCTCGACAGCCGGCAACTGGGCGTCAGGGTCAGCCGCGAGCGTGACTGGTTCCGGCTGTCGGGCAGCGCGACGCTCGACGAAGGGCTGGTGCTGCAGCTTGAAACACTGCTTGCCGCGGCGCGCGACAAGAGCCGCTTCATTCCCATGGGCGACGGCGTCTACGCCGCGCTGACGCGCTCGCTGAAGCAGAAGCTCAGCGACCTGGCGGCGGTGCTCGAGACCGACAAGGACGGCGGCAAGGCGCCGACCGTTGCCGCTGCCTGGCTCGACGAGATCCTCGACGGCACCGAACTCGACGCGAGCAGGGATTTCCGCCAGGCGATCGACCGGCTGCGGCAGGCGCAGGCCACCGAAGCGAAGCTGCCGAGCCTGCTGCAGGCCAGCCTGCGGCCGTACCAGGAAGACGGCTACCGATGGGCGATCCGCCTGGCGACCGCCGGCATGGGCGGCTGCCTGGCAGACGACATGGGTCTCGGCAAGACCCTGCAGGCGCTCGGCGTCATCCTCGAACGCGCCGCCGACGGTGCCGCGCTGGTCATCGCGCCGACCTCGGTCTGCGGCAACTGGCTGGCCGAGGCACAACGCTTTGCCCCCAGCCTGAACGTCCGCGTCTATAGCGAAGCCAGCGACGGCGAACGCGACGAACTGGTCGGCAAGGCCGGCCCGCAGGATCTGCTGATCGTCTCCTACACGCTGCTGCAACTGGCGCAGGAGCGCTTTGCCGGCCGCCGCTGGCACACCCTGATCGCCGACGAGGCGCAGGCGATCAAGAACGCCGCGGCCAAGCGCTCGCAGGCGGTGTTCGCGCTGGACGCCGACTTCCGCCTGGCGCTGACCGGAACGCCGGTGGAAAACCGGCTGGCCGACCTCTGGTCGATCATGCGCTTCGCCAACCCCGGCCTGCTCGGCAGCGTCAGCCGCTTCAACGAGCGCTTCGCCGGGCCGATCGAACGTAATCGCGACCGCGATGCGCAGCACGTCCTCAAGCGCCTGGTCGGCCCCTTCGTGCTGCGCCGGACCAAGTCCGAAGTGCTGCAGGAATTGCCGCCGCGCACCGAGCTGATCCTGACGGTGACGCCGGAAGCCGCCGAAGCCGCGCATTACGAAGCGCTTCGCCGCGAAGCGGCGAACGAGATCGACGCCAGCCTCGACAGCGCGCCGCAGGCGCAGGCGCGCTTCAACATCCTCGCGCAACTGACGCGCCTGCGCCGCGCCGCCTGCGATCCGCGCCTCAGCACTCCCGAATTCGGCATCGCAGGCGCCAAGGTGCAGGCTTTCGCCGAACTCGCCAACGAATTGATAGAGAGCGGACATAAAGCACTTGTTTTCAGTCAGTTCGTGGACTTTCTTAAAGTGTTGCGCGAACCACTTGATCAAGCCGGAATCGCTTACCAGTACCTCGACGGCGGCACCCCGGCAGCCGAGCGCACGCGCCGCGTCGCCGCTTTCCAGGCCGGCGAGGGCGACCTCTTCCTGATCAGCCTCAAAGCCGGCGGCTTCGGTCTCAACCTGACCGCCGCCGATTACGTGGTGATTACCGACCCGTGGTGGAACCCGGCCGCTGAAGACCAGGCGATGGGTCGCGCGCACCGCATCGGCCAGCAACGGCCGGTGACCGTCTACCGGCTGGTCACCAGTGGCACCGTCGAGGAACGGATCGTCGATCTGCACCACGAAAAACGTGCGCTCGCCGAAAGCATCCTCGCCGAAGGCGAAGCCAGCGCCCTGCCCTCGACCGACGACCTGGTGGAGTTGATCCGCGGCCGTTGAGCCGGTCGCCGCGGCGACCTGTCGCCAACAGGCCGCTACCCGGGCTTGACATGTCTTGCGCTCGACCGGCAGGAACCGCAAGCACAGCGACGGTGACTTCGTGCCGCTCGCTGGCCTGTATCGGTCAGCCGATCGCCGCCACCAAGGCGCGCGATGTCGTATGCTGACCGCCTTGCCGTCGAAGTGGCGGCCCGCCTCGCCGGATTGCCGACCGGCGGTGTAAGGAAAGATCGCCCACGGTCGACCAAGGGGCAAGGATCAACCGGAGAACACCCATCATGCACGCCACCCTGCCCCTGCTGGCGATCAGTAGCTTCCCGGCCCTGCAGCGCCGCTCCGTCGAAACGCTGCAGGTCAATCTCGGTTACCGCTGCAACCAGAGCTGCCTGCATTGCCACGTCAACGCCGGCCCGCAGCGCAAGGAGGAAATGACGGCCGAGACCATCGACGCGGTGCTGGCGTTCGTCGATGCCAGCCCGGAGGTCAAGGTTCTCGACCTGACCGGCGGCGCACCCGAGCTGAACCCGCATTTCCGCTGGCTGGTGATCGCCGGGCGGCAGCGCGGCCTGCGGGTCATCGACCGCTGCAATCTGACGATCCTGGAGGAGCCCGGGCAGGAGGATCTGGCCGATTTTCTCGCCGCGCACCGCGTCGAAGTGGTCGCCTCGCTGCCGTGCTATCTGGAAGAGAACGTCGACCGACAACGCGGCAAGGGCACCTTCGACGGCAGCATCCGCGGTCTGCAAACCCTCAACGCGCTGGGCTACGCGGCGCCCGGCAGTGGCCTGGTGCTGAATCTGGTGTTCAACCCGCAGGGTCCGACGCTGCCGCCACCGCAGGCGCCGCTGGCCGCCGCCTACCGCCAGCATCTTGGCGACCAGTTCGGCATCGCCTTCAACGACTTGTTCACCCTGAGCAACATGCCGATCCAGCGCTTCGGATCGATGCTGATCTCCAGGGGACAGTTCAACAGCTACATGCAACTACTGCGTGACGCGCACCGCGACGACAACCTCGAGCAAGTGATGTGCCGCAAGCTGCTGTCGATCGACTGGCAGGGCTACCTCCATGATTGCGACTTCAACCAGCAGCTCGGTCTGCCGCTGGGCACGCCAGGCCGCCGACGTCTGCACATCAGCGAGGTGACCGCCGCGGCGCTCGACGGCTGCCCGATCCGCGTTGCCGACCACTGCTACGGCTGCACGGCGGGACAGGGTTCGAGTTGCGGTGGCGCGCTCGCCGACGAGGTCGCCGCGGCGCCCAGCTGCGGCGCCTGATCGCCAGGCCGCCACGGTGCCAACCTGTTTCGTTACGGCCGCCCCACTCTCCCGGCAAAGGAAGGAAAGACCATGGAAAAACCGCAACTGGACGGTGTCGGAGCCTGCGTTTTCGATGCCTACGGGACGCTCTTCGACTTCAACAGCGCGGCGTTGACCGCACGCGACGAACTTGGCGACGACTGGCAGCGTCTTTCCGACCTTTGGCGACAGAAGCAGCTGCAATATACCTGGCTGCGCGGCCTTGCCGGTCGGCATGCCGATTTCTGGCAGGTCACCGGCGACGCGCTCGATTTTTCGCTGGCGACGCTGAACATCGAGCGGCCCGGCTTGCGGGCGCGACTGATGGATCTCTACCTCCAGCTTGACACCTACCCCGAGGTGGCCGAGACGCTGCAGCGGCTCAAGGCAGCGGGAATGAAGCTGGCGATTCTCTCGAACGGAACGCCGGCGATGCTCGCGGCGGTAGTCGAGCGCAGCGGGCTCGACGGCGTTTTCGACGCTGTCCTGTCGGTCGAGGAGGTCGGCGTCTTCAAGCCGCATCCGGCGGTCTACGGCCTGGCGGCCGACCGCCTGCAGCTTGCGCCGGCGGCGATCTGCTTTCTCTCGTCGAACGGCTGGGACGCCTATTCGGCCAAGGCCTTCGGCTTTCGCGTGTTGTGGTGCAATCGCTTCGGGCAGGCCGCCGAGCGGATTCCGGCAGCGCCCGACGGCGAGATCGGGGATCTCTCGCAACTGCCGCCGCTGCTCGTTCCGCAACTGCGCAGCTGACCAGGTCGGCCGCCAGCCGAGCGGTCCGGAGTGGTACAGAGCGGTCTGCTCCGCGGACAACCACAGCAACCACCGGAAAGGCTGCGATGAACATTCGAAGACTATTTGTGCTGGCCGCGCTGGCCGGCTTGCTGCTGGCCTATTTTGCGTTCGATCTGGGCCGCTTCCTGAGCCTCGACTACTTCAAGGGCCAGCAGGAGGCGATCGAGGCCTGGCGCGCGGCGCAACCGCTCAAGGCAGCGCTCGCTTTCTTCGTCGCCTATGTGCTGGTCACCGGCCTGTCGCTGCCCGGCGCGGCGGTGATGACGCTGGTCGGCGGCGCTGCCTTCGGACTCCTCTGGGGCCTGCTGCTGGTCTCATTCGCTTCGTCGCTGGGCGCCACGCTGGCCTTCCTGGCGTCTCGTTTCCTGCTGCGCGACTGGGTGCAGAAGCGCTTCGGCGAGCGCCTGCGGGCGATCAACGCGGGCATCGAGAAGGACGGCGGCTTCTACCTGTTCACCCTCCGCCTGGTGCCGGTCTTCCCCTTCTTCGTGATCAACCTGCTGATGGGTCTGACGCCGATCAGGACGCGCACCTTCTACTGGGTCAGCCAGCTCGGCATGCTTGCCGGCACGCTGGTTTATGTGAATGCCGGCACGCAGCTGGCGAAGATCGATTCGCTGTCCGGCATCCTCTCGCCGGGCCTGCTCGGCTCATTTGCGCTGCTCGGCGTTTTTCCGCTGATCGCCAAGAAAATCGTCGAGACGCTGGCCGCCCGCAAGGTCTATGCGGGCTGGCAGAAACCGACGCGATTCGACCGCAACCTGGTGGTCATCGGTGCCGGCTCGGCCGGGCTGGTCACCGCCTACATCGCCGCGGCGGTCAAGGCGAAGGTGACCCTGGTCGAGAAGCACAAGCTCGGCGGCGACTGCCTGAATACCGGCTGCGTGCCCTCCAAGGCGTTGATCCGTTCGGCCAAGCTGCTGTCGCACGTGCAGCGCTCGCCGGAGTTCGGTATCCGCGACGCCCGGGCGGAGTTCGATTTTGCGGAAGTGATGGAGCGCGTGCAGCGAATCATCAAGACCGTCGAACCGCACGATTCGGTCGAGCGCTACACCGGGCTGGGCGTCGAGGTGATCGAGGGAAGCGCCAGGATCGTCTCGCCGTGGGAGGTGGAGGTCGTTCGCAACAGCGGCGAGAGCGAGCGTCTGAGCACCCGCAGCATCGTCATCGCCACTGGCGGCCGCCCCTTCGTGCCGCCGCTGCCTGGTCTCGATGAGGTCGGCTTCCTGACCTCGGACACCGTCTGGGATCTGCGCGAACTGCCCAAGCGGCTGCTGGTGCTCGGCGGCGGTCCGATCGGTTGCGAGCTGACGCAGGCCTTCGCCCGCTTCGGTTCGCAGGTGACGCAGGTACAGCAGGCACCCCGGATCATGGTTCGCGAGGACCCCGAGGTGTCGGAAATGGTGATCCAGCGCTTCCGTGCCGAAGGCATCACCGTGCTGGTCAGCCATCAGGCCATGGCCTTCGTCGTCGAGGGCGGCGAGAAGATCCTGATCGCCGAGGATCGTAGCCAGGAACCGGCCCGCGAGGTGCGCATCGCCTTCGATGCGCTGCTGGTCGCCGTCGGCCGGGTCGCCAATCTGCATGGTTACGGCCTCGAGGATCTCGGCATCGCTGCGACGCGAACGGTCGAGACCAACGAATTCCTGCAGACCAGATACCCGAACATCTACGCCGCCGGCGACGTCGCCGGGCCATTCCAGTTCACCCACACCGCGGCGCACCAGGCCTGGTACGCGGCGGTCAACGCGCTTTTCGACCCCTTCCGCAAATTCCGCGCCGACTATTCGGTGATCCCCTGGTCGACCTTCGTCGAACCCGAAGTGGCGCGCGTCGGGATCAACGAAAGCGAGGCGAGGGAGCGCAACATCCCCTACGAAGTGACCGTTTACGGCCTCGACGACCTCGACCGGGCGATCGCCGACGGCGAAGCGCACGGCTTCATCAAGGTGCTCACCGTCCCCGGCAAGGACCGCATCCTGGGCGTGACGATCGTCGGCGAACACGGTGGCGACCTGATCGCCGAGTACGTCCTGGCGATGCGCCACGGCATCGGCCTGAACAAGATCCTCGGCACCATTCACATCTACCCGACGCTCGCCGAAGCGAACAAGTACGTCGCCGGCAACTGGAAGAAGGCGCACGCGCCACAGAAGCTGCTCGCGTGGGTGGCGCGCTTCCACGCCTGGCGCCGCGGCTAGGCAAGTCGAGCAAACCCTCGGCGTCGAGGAAAACAGTTCCACCGGGCGAGCCTGCGGCCTCCTGAAGGCGCGGCAGCGCCGGTCTTTGCTGGCTCGTCAGCCGCCGATCCGCTTGCTGCCTCGCCCGCGTCGCCCGGGTCGCGCCCTGACCGCAACGACGTTGACAGCGATCAGTGACGAAAGACGACGACCTGACCGTGTTCGACACGCGCAAGCACCCGTCTCCACGGCGGTAAGCGCGATACCGCACTTGCTGCTGCCACCCCACAGCATGGTGCCCCTCGGAGCTGGGTCAAGCGCATCCATCAACGCAAGAACGTCTCCATCCTTCGACGCGCGCCCTTCGACCGCCACCTGCAGGGCGCACACCGCCTGCGGCTGTGCACCTCCCGAATCCCTTTCAGTGCGCGAAAAAAGCTCAGATTTCGTGAGCGTCGGGCTGTTGCCGCGATCATAAACGCTGTGCTAGATTCCTTCGCTCAAGAAAAACACGCGACGTGCGCATGCGCTGAACACAACTGTATGAGCAGGGAGAAGCTGAAATGCAGACCCGCCTACGCAATTTTCTCGTGGCCGTGCTGGCATTGGCTGGCCACCTTGCATTGTCGACCCCGGCAGCCGCAGCCACCACCGATCCTCTGCCTTCGTGGCGCGAGGGACCGGCCAGGCAGGCGATCGTCAAGTTCGTGCAAACGGCCACCGACAAGGCGAGCGCCGGATTCGTACCGCCCGCGGAGCGCATCGCCACCTTCGACAACGATGGCACGCTGTGGACGGAGCATCCGATGTATACCCAGCTGGCCTTCGCACTGGACCGGATCAGGGAACTTGCACCGCAGCACCCGGAGTGGAAGACCCAGCAGCCCTTCAAGGCGGTGCTCGGCAATGACCTCGAAGCGCTGGCGGCGGCGGGCGAAAAAGGCCTGCTCGAATTGGTCATGGCCTCGCACGCCGGCATGAGCACAGCGGAGTTCGAGGCGATCGTCAGCGACTGGTTCAAGACGGCGCGCCATCCGCGTTTCAAGAAGCCCTATACCTAGCTGACGTACCAGCCGATGCTCGAACTGCTGGCCTACCTGCGATCCAATGGTTTCAAGACCTATATCGTATCCGGCGGCGGCATCGAGTTCATGCGACCGATCACCGAGGCCGTCTACGGGATCCCGCCCGAGCAGGTCATCGGTTCGAGCATCAAGACCAAGTACGAGATGAAGGAAGGCAAGCCGGTGCTGACACGCCTGCCGGAGATAAACTTCATCGATGACAAGACCGGCAAGGCGATCGGCATCAATACGTTCATCGGCAGGCGACCGGTCGCGGCCTTCGGCAATTCCGACGGCGACCGCGAGATGCTCGAATGGACCGGGGCCGGCAAGGGGGCGCGGCTGATGATGCTCGTGCTGCACGACGATGCCGAACGCGAATATGCCTACGGCCCTGCCAACGGCTTGCCCGATACCAAGTTCGGAACGTTTTCTGCCTCGCTGATGGCCGAGGCAAAGCAGAAGGGCTGGGTTGTCATCAGCATGAAGAACGACTGGCAGCGGGTTTTCTCTTTCCAGCCAGAGACGAAGAACCCGGCCAAGAAATAGAATCATCGGCCCTCTATCGATCAACCATGACCTTGGAGACTTGTCCCTTGAACAAGAACGGATCATTCCTGGCAACCGTGCTGGCGACATTCCTGTTGGCAATCGCACCCGCCCTTGCCGTCGCCCAGGCGAAGCCCAACATCCTTTTTATCGTCTCTGACGATACCGGCTACGGCGACCTCGGCCCCTACGGCGGCGGCGAGGGACGCGGCATGCCCACACCGAACATCGACCGCATGGCAAACGAGGGGACGACCTTCTTCTCGTTCTACGCGCAGCCGAGCTGCACGCCGGGCCGCGCCGCGATGCAGACCGGCCGCATCCCCAACCGCAGCGGCATGACCACCGTCGCCTTCCAGGGCCAGGGCGGCGGCCTGCCGGCGGCCGAGTGGACGCTGGCCTCGGTGCTCAAGCAAGGTGGTTACCAGACCTACTTTACCGGCAAGTGACACCTCGGCGAGGCCGACTACGCGCTGCCCAACGCGCAGGGCTACGACGTCATGAAGTACGTCGGGCTGTACCACCTCAACGCCTACACCTACGGCGATCCGACCTGGTTCCCGGACATGGATCCGGAGCTGCGGGCGATGTTCCAGAAGGTAACGATCGGCTCGCTGTCGGGCAAGGCCGGCGAGAAGGCCAAGGAGGACTTCAAGATCAACGGCCAGTACGTCAACGAGCCGGGCACGCCGGTTACGCTGCACGGCGTGACCTACCCCGGCGGCGTGGTCGGCATCCCGTTCTTCGACGGCTACGTCGAGAAGGCCGCGCTCGAGTTCCTCGACACCGCGGCGAAGGACCCGTCCAAACCCTTCTTCATCAACGTCAACTTTATGAAGGTGCACCAGCCGAACATGCCGGCACCCGAGTTCGAGCACAAGTCGCTGTCGAAGAGCAAGTACGCCGACTCGGTGGTCGAGCTCGACACGCGCATCGGCCGCATCATGGACAAGCTGCGCGCGCTCGGCCTCGACAAGAACACGCTGGTCTTCTACACCACCGACAACGGCGCCTGGCAGGACGTCTACCCCGACGCTGGCTATACGCCGCTGCGCGGCACCAAGGGCACGGTGCGCGAAGGCGGCAACCGCGTGCCGGCAATCGCGATCTGGCCGGGCAAGATCAAGGCCGGCGCGCGCAACCACGACCTCGTCGGCGGGCTGGATCTGATGGCGACCTTCGCCGCCGTCGGCGGCGTGCCGCTGCCGAAGAACGACCGCGAGGGCAAGCCGATCATCTTCGACAGCTACGATATCTCGCCGGTACTGTTCGGCACCGGCAAGAACCCGCGCAAGGCCTGGTTCTACTTCACCGAGAACGAGCTGACGCCGGGCGCAACACGCGTCGGCAACTACAAGGCAGTGTTCAACCTGCGCGGCGACAACGGGCAGGCCACCGGCGCGCTCGCGGTCGACAGCAACCTCGGCTGGAAGGGCGCGGAAAAGTACGCAGCCACGGTGCCGCAGGTCTTCGACCTGTGGCAGGACCCCCAGGAGCGCTACGACCTGTTCATGAACAACTGGACCGAGCGCACCTGGACGCTGGTGACGATCAGCGCCGAGATCAAGGCCCTGATGAAGACCTACGTGCAGTACCCGCCGCGCAAGCCGCAGAGCGAGGCCTACACGGGGCCGATCACGCTGTCGCAGTACGAGCGCTTCAAGTTCGTGCGCGATGCGCTGGACAAGGAAGGCGTCAGCATCCCGCTGCCGACGGGGAACTAGCCCACTATTGCTTTCGGTCTGCTATCGACGCGGCAAATCGGCGCGGGTGATTGTCCGCGACATGGACACGCCTGCGCCAGCTTCGAGTTGCTTGACCAACCAGGGGGCGCAAGGAAGCTTGCAGCCACGCGCCAGGTGAGACTGCCAGCAGTTGGCGCGCCAGTGGCGTGAAATGCCGGCCGCCGCGCTGACGCCCAGCTCGGTGGTCTTCTTGCGGGTGCTCCAGTGCGGCGCCGCTGCGGGTGTGCTCTGCGTGGTCCGTTCCGCCCCTGCCGCCACTCCCATTCACCGGTGGCCTATGCTTCAGGCATCTTGCTGAGTGGAGGGCAGAGCGATGCCGAGGACGGCGATTGTGCTCGATGCGGAAGAGGCCCGGGAACTGGATCCGCCGGAGAAAGCCTTGCTCTTGTGCTGTGATGAGAAGTCGCAGTGTCAGGCGGTGGAGCGCACCCAACCCGGGTTGCCATTGGGCATCGGCCACATCAGAACCGCGCAACTGATGACCACATCGGTCACGGCACCCTCACGCTGTTTGCGGCACTGGACTATCTGGAAGGCAAACTGATCACGACCATTGCCGAGCAGCACCGGCATCAGGAATGCTTGGCCTTCCGCAAGAAGATCGACCGGGAAACCGCCAGGGACTTGGCCGTTCATTTGCTCGCCGATTGGCCGCCTGGCGGCTGAACGACCTCCATTCAGTGACGGGCAGGCACGGTTGACCGCAACCGCCCGAGCCGGAGATACTTCCGACTGGCTTGGTACGCTCCCTGGCGTTCCTTCCCATTCGTCGATGACCGGATATCGTTCCCTGGCTCTTGCAAACAACCCCGCCTTCCTGCCGCTGATCGGCACCTACGAGCCGTCCGGCATCCAGCAGTTGCCCGACGGACGCTTCATTGTCGTCGAGGATGAACCGCAGCAGGCGCTGAGCGTGATCGACATCGATCGCGACGGCAGCGTGCGCTGCACGGCCCTGCGCCCGTCCGGGCTGCAGGACTCCGGCGACGACTTCTGGGACCTTGATGACCTCGAAGGTGTTGCCGTCGATCACGCCGGCTACGTCTACGCGATCACCTCGCATTCGCGCGACGGCGCCGGTTGCGAAAAGGCGTCGCGGGAACGACTGGTACGTTTTCGCGTCGAGGGCGACCGGATCGCCGAGCCGATGGTGACCTCCGGCCTCAAACGGGCGCTGATCGCCGATCATCCGGTTCTTGCTGCCGCCGCCGCGATTCTCGACGTGAAGAAAGACGGCGGCCTGAATATCGAAGCCTTGACGATGAGCGCCGATCAGACTCGCCTGCTGGTGGGATTACGCAGTCCGTTGCTCGATCGACAGGCGCTCATTGCTACCATCGAAAACCCGCAGGCGGTCTTCGAAGCGGCGGCCGAACCGCTGATCGGCGCGACGCTGACGACGCTGGACCTCGGCGGCAACGGCATTCGCGGCATGTCCTACATTCCCCGACTCGCCGGTTACCTGCTGATCGGCGGGCCGATCGCACGCAGCCGGGCGCCGTTCGAACTCTGGTTCTGGAGCGGCGATCGCGCCGATCGCGCCCGTCGGGTCAGCGTCGCCGGTCTGGCGGGATTCGAGCACGCCGAAGGCCTTTGCCCGGCGGTGATCGGCGGCCAGCCGCACCTGGTCATCGTCAGCGACGACGGCAACAGGAAGCATGGCCGCAGTGCGCGTTTTCTGGTTCTCGACCTGGAGCAGTTGCGGATCGAAGACTGACATGGCGGAGAGAGCGGGATTCGAACCCGCGTTAGGATATCATCCTAAACACGCTTTCCAGGCGTGCGACTTAAACCACTCATCCATCTCTCCGCAAGACGGCGGATTCTAGCAGAACGCTCGGGGAACACCAAACCCGTCGCGAGCGTCTTGGCGCGTGGTGGTGCTGATGGTCGTCAGGCAATCGAGCACCGCACCCGTACGGGACTTTGCAAAACTGTAAGCCGCGCCCTGCCCGCTCAAGATCGCGGCACGAGCAAGGCCTCGATTTCGGCGATATCCTTTTCCGAGAGGACGCCTGCGACGGCTTTCAGCTGCAGCGTGCTGACCAGGAACTCGTAGCGTGCCTGGGCGAGATCGCGTTTGGCGACGAACATCTGACGCTCGGCGTCGAGCACGTCGGTGTTGGTCCGGATGCCGGCGGCCATGCCGCGCTTGTTGCCCTTGACTGCCACCAGGCTGGCGTCAACCGCCTTCTGGTACGCGGCAACCCGGCTGATCCCGGTCTGCACCGCCAGGAATTGCCTTTCGACGTCCACCAGCGCCTCGTTGATTGCCACCTCCAGTTCGGCCTGGGCGCGGCCGCGGTTGGCGACCGCCTGTCCGGTCAGCGCATCCACCCGGCCACCGGCGTACAGTGGCACGTTGAGCTGGACGCCGACGGTGGTGATCGAGCTCTTTTGATTGAGCGTCGAAATCGTCTCGTTTTCGGCGCGCACGGCGCGCGCGACGAAGTCCAGCTGTGGCAGGTGGCCGGCGCGGTTGCGCTCGACTTCCAGGCTGGCCAGTTCGACGAGCTTGCGCCGGGCACGAATCTCCGGGCTGTTTTCCTGCGCCAACGCCGACCACGCCTCGAGATCGGCGGGTTGGATGCCGGTCGGCATGAAGTCCGGGCGCAGTGCCCACAGGTCGCGCATCGGCTTGCCGGTGATTCCCTGCAGGACGCGGGTGGTGACCGCGACGCGGTCGAGCGCTTCGGCACGGCCGGCCTCGGCGAACTGCAGCCGCGACTCGGCCTCGGCGATGTCGGTCAAAGTCCCCTCGCCGCCGCGCATCCGGCGCTGCGCAAGTTCGCGCTGGGCGCCGTAGGCGGCGATCTCGGCGTCGGTCAACGCCAGTCGCTCGAGCGCCAGCAGGACGTCGAAGTAGGCGGTGGAGACCTTGCTTGCAAATTCGGCTTCCTTGCGGTCGAAGACTGCATCACTGTAGGCGGTCTGGACGCCACCTTGCTGGTAGCGGACGTAGCTGTCGTAGTTGAACAGCGGCTGGCGCAGGATGATCGCCGCCTGCTTGTCGTAGTAGTCAAGCGACTGGGTGACGTTGACCACGGTCGACTCGCGCTCGCCCGTATTCTTGGCGTAGGAACCGGTAATCGAGACCGTCGGCAGCAGGCCAGCGCGGCCGATGTCGACCGCATACTGACCGGCGTCACGCTCGTAGCGTGCGGCAGTGAATGCCGGGTCGTGCTGCCGCGCCGCCTGGTACGCATCGAGCAGGCCGGCGGCAACCGCCGAGGACAACGGCGGCGAAGTCAGCGAGCACAGCGCCAGCGTGCCGGCCACGATCGCCAGTTTGGGCCGGTTGCTCATTCCTCGGTCAAGGCCGAGTTGAAGCGGTCGACCAGTGGTTTGAACAGGTAGTTCAGCATCGTCCGCTCGCCGGTCCGGATGAAGACTTCGGCGGGCATCCCGGCCTTGATCTCGTGCGTCTTGAGTTTCTTCATTCCCTCGGCGGTGACCAATACCTGGCCGCGGTAGAACGGCGGCACCCTGCCTTGCGGGTCGGTGCTGGCGTCGGCGGCGACCTGGACGAACTCGCCGGGAATCTGCGGCGTGGTGCGCTGGTTGAACGCCGGAAAGGTGATTTCGACCGGCAGGCCGAGCCGCACCTTGTCGATCAGCGTGGTCGGGATGTCCACGTCTATGCGCAGCGGCTCGTTCTTGGGGACGATGTCCATCAGCGGCGTTCCCGGCGCGAGGACGCCGCCAATGGTGTGAACGCTCAAGCCGACGACAATCCCTTCGGTCGGCGCATGGATGTCGGTGTTGGCGAGGTCGAATGCAAGTCCCTTGATGCGGCTTTCGAGGCTGCTGGTTTCTTTCTGGACTTCAGCCAGCGCAGTTTCGACTTCCTTGCGGTACTCCTGCTCGCGGGCAACGATGCGCATCCGCATCTCGCCGATGCTCTGCTGCGCGCGCCCGAGGTTGCCGAGGTCTTCGGAAATGGCACCACTGAGTTGCGCCAGCAGGCGCTCCTGCTCGGACAAGCGGTTGCGCGGCAAGTAGCCTTCGGCTGCGAGTTCGCGCAGACCCTGGAGTTCTTCGCGCAGCAGTGTCGCCTGCGCTTCCTTGGCACGGCGCGTCGCGTCGAGACCCCTGGCGTAGGACTGCAGGCCCGTCAGGGTATTGCTCATCGCCGCCAACTCGGCGCGCAGGCCAGCCTGGCGCGAATTCAGCAGTTGGTTCTGGACGGCGATCGCACTGGCAGCGCGGGGGTCGTGCTGATGTTTCAGCAGTTCCTCCGGAAAGTCGATTTCCGTCTGCCCCTGGACGTCGGCGAGCAGGCGCGCTTCGGTGGCTTTGGCGACCAGCCATTGGCTCTGCGCGACTTCAAACTGCGCACGCGCGGTGGTCGGATCGAGGCGCACCAACACGTCGCCGCCGCGGACTTCGTCGCCGTCCTTGACGAGGATCGCCTGGACCATTCCCGGGCTGAGGTTCTGCACAGTCTTGCGATTTCCGGTGACGACGACCTTGCCGCTGGCCGGCACACCCTGATCGAGCGGTGCCAAGCTGGCCCAGAGAATGAAGCCACCAAAGCCGATGGCGAGCACCAGCCAACCGAGTCGGGAAGCGCGGCGGTGATTGATGTTGACCTCCGAGGCGGCCTGGTTGGCGGCAGCCGGGGCGAGTTGGCTGACGTCGCCGGTGTCGTTGGCATCGCCAGGGTCACTGGCCCCGTCGACCGCGTGGTCGGCGGAGTTCTTGCGGCGCCTGCGGTCGAAAATCGGGATGGCCATGGTGTCTCCCCTTGCCGATCAAACGCCGACGGCCGGCGCCGACGGCAGTCCGTCAGCCGGCGTGCTGACTGGCCGTGCGGGCTTGCGGCCGCGCCCGGCGGCGGGGCCATTCATGGCATTCGCGGCATTCGGAGCATTTCCCGCACCGGCACCATTCCCACCACTCGCCGATCGCATGGCTTCGAGGATCTGGTCGCGTGGGCCATGCGCCTTCAAGCTACCCTCGTGCAGGACGAGAATGCTGTCGGCGACGGCGAGTGTGCTCAGCCGGTGGGTAACCATCACGACCGTACGCCGTTGTGCCTTGAGGCGCCGGATAGTGTCGACCAACGCCGCTTCACCATGGTCGTCGAGGTTGGAGTTGGGTTCGTCGAGGACGATCAGCGCTGGCTCGCCGTAGAGCGCACGGGCGAGGCCGATGCGTTGCTTCTGACCGCCCGAGAGGGCGCTGCCGGCATCGCCGATGGGCGTGTCGTAGCCCTTGGGCAGGTGCAGGATCAGTTCGTGAACACCGGCGGCCTGCGCGGCGGCAAGGACCCGGTCGGAATCGACTTCACCGAAGCGGGCGATGTTCTCGGCGACGGTGCCATCGAAGAGCTCGATGTCCTGCGGCAGGTAGCCCAGGTAGGGACCGAGTTCGTCCTTGTTCCATTTGTAGACATCGCAGCCGTCGAGGCGGACCGAGCCGGCGACAGTGGGCCAGACGCCGACCAGCAAGCGTGCAAGGGTAGACTTGCCCGACGCGCTGGGGCCGATGATGGCGACGACTTCGCCGGCCTTGAGCTTGAAATTGATGTTCTTGAGGATCAGGGTCTTGCTTCCCGGTGCCGCGGTGGCGGCGTTCTCGACCAAGACGTCGCCGACTGGCCTGGGCAGCGGCATGCCGGCGACGCGCGCGGGATAGACACGCAGCAGCTCGGCCAGCCGCAGGTACGCCGCGCGCGCCGAGACGAGTTGCTTCCAGTTGCCGATCAGCGCTTCGACGGGTGCCAGTGCGCGGCCGACGAGGATCGAGCCGGCGATCATCATCCCGGCAGTGATCTCACCGTCGATGGTCAGCAGGGCACCGTAGCCCAGTGCCAGCGATTGCATGGAGATCCGTGCGAAGCGGGTGACAGCATTGAGCATGCCGGCACGGTCATTGGCCAGCGCCTGCTGGACGAGGAATTTCTGATGCAGCTTGAACCAGCGGCCGCGAATGGCGGGCAGCATGCCCATGGCTTCGATGACTTCGGCGTTGCGCAGATGACTGTTGGCTTGTGCGTTGGCGGCGATGCCGAGTTTCTGGGCTTCGCCGAGCGGCCCGGCGGAAATACGTTCGTTGATCAGAGCCAGCGTGATCAGCAGCAACACGCCGATCAGCGCGAACACACCCAAATGGCTGTGCATCATGAAGATCACGACGACGTAGATCGGCATCCAGGGCGCGTCGATCAGCGCGACCAGGCCGGCGCCAGTGAGTGTCTGGCGCATCGAAGCGAGGTCGTGCAGCGCTTGCGCCGGGTTCTGGCCGGCCTGGCGCAGATTACGTTCGAAGGTGGCGTCGAAAATGCGGTTGTTGATGTCGAGGTCAAGGCGGGCGCCGACACGGACCAAGACCATCGACCGGATCCACTCGAGCAACGCCATCAGAGCCAGCAGACCGAGTGCGATCAGAGTGAGCATCAGTAGCGTCGTCGGATTGCGGCTGCCGAGCGCGCGATCGTAGAGCTGCAGCATATAGATCGCTGGCGTGAGCATCAGCAGGTTGGTGAAAAAGCTGAAGGCACCGACGGTGAGAAAGGCCTGCCGGAATGCGAGAAGCGCCCGGGCCAATTCCGGGCGCTGCGAGGGTTCAGGCATGTCGGGGCTTTCCGGGCGGTGGGGTCATCGGGTCGGCGCGGGCATGGCGTTTGCTCCAGTCAGCTTACGCCGGCCGCTCCCAGAGGTCAATGAATCGGCTCTGCTGCTCCCTCTACCCCCTGCCCCTCTGCTGCTGCCGGTTGCGCTGGCTGAGCCTGGCTGGCAGCGGCACTGCGCAACAAGTGGTTCAATTGATTCGCCAGATTGGCGACAGTGTCGAGACCCAAGGCCATGCGGCAGGCCAATCTTCCCTCGATCGCCTCCGGGATTTTCACGCCAGGCTGTCCAAGGCGCGCCAGGTGCGCCATCGTCTGAGGTTCGAGAAATCCGAAGTCGACAAAGACGACGCCAGTGCCGGTTTGCACGGTCGTGAAGTTCGAAAAGATGGGCTGGTGCGAATGCTCAACCGGTTGCAGTCGGACCGTCACGGACACCGACTGCGCAGGTTTGGCGGCTTCCGGGTCGGGCAAGACCTCGGAGTCCTTCGCGGTATTGTTCTTGCTGCTCATATGTTTTCTCGCGTGTAAGAGTGGCTAACGAACCCGCCCGGCTCGATCAAGTACGGTCAACACCGAGGCTCTTGTTCAAAGCACCGGCCGTGGCCCCGACAGAACGCGACCAGGCGGCAGAACGGGATTTCTCCGATTTGTCGTGTTGGTCGTCGAATTCAACGGCCGATGAGGGACTTCCTCCGGCGCAACCAGCAGAGTCCGCTCAGGCCAAGCCCGAGCAGCGCCAGGGAACCTGGTTCCGGAACCGAGGGAGTGCCGTCGTCAACAAACAGTATTGCATCGTAATACTCATCACGCCAGTTGACGACGCCGAAGCCGATGGTATAGGTATCCGTTGCCGGCAGTGTGTAGTTGAACGTCTGCCAGTTGGTGTGCCCTGACAAACCAACGCTTTGCGTACTGGCCAGAAACGTGAAACTGGCCAGTCCAGAACTCGTGATTACCGCGAAGGCGGTGTCATCGGGATGAGTTCCATCGCCATAGTCATAGTTGCTGTCTTCGGTAGAGAAGAAATTGTAGTACTGCTTGAGGACGTCGCCGGCACTCCCGGTGAACGATTGCTTTATTCCGGAACCGTTGTAGGCCTCAGGGATGTATGAATTAATGGTTCCGGGCGGCAAGCCAAAGAACGCATCCAGGTCGGCAATGTTCGAACTGAAATCGACCCCATTGTTACTCGTCAATTCGGCCATATGGGTTTGAAAAGGGTAGACGGTCCACGTGCTACCGCTCGGGAAAGGCGCGTAGGTCGTGACTGTCGTCGTACCGACCGCCAGCACAGCGCCGTTGGAAGTCCAGTCCGTCAGGCCGGATTCAAAGCCCTGGTTGGACAGAGCGACTGGCGCGCCGAGCGCCGCGGCGCTCAACGAACACATGGCGCAGAAGACACCGGATCGGGTAAACTTGTTCATTGGTGCTCGCCCGCAAAAAACGCACCGAATATCGCGTTGCTCATGATAATCCTCCCTTGAAAAAGACGCAGAACAGACCGAGCTTGAAATACCACTGCAAAATCCATAACAGCAACAAGCAATAAGCATACCATATCAGGTAAGACATGGATTTATATTGCTTTTGCACCGATGAGAAGCAGCGTTCGAATCACTGATGTAAAAAATATCGACAGCCTGCTACGCGGCACAGAGAAAAGCGCAATTGCAATCGCGATAGTGCCCACCATGAAAGAGGGAGCAGGGAAAAAGCCCTCGCCGAAAAGCCTGGCTTCTGGCCCCTCCTTGGACAGTCGCCCGTCATGGGAAATACACGACCTCACTCATGGGCGCCAGGAGCAGGCTGCTGGACACGCCGAAACCGCCCATCCACGTCCGACGGCATACTTGGAACCGACCAGACGATGGCTTCGTCAGGTCACGCGCTCAGCGAGGCGACGCTTCCGATGCGTCACCACGATTCATACACAGCCTCCCTCGGGTTGCGACTTGCTGTGGTGCTCCCTAGCCCAACAAGGCCAAAGCGGACCGCGCGCTACCAAACAGAACGCCGATTCCGGACGCCCGCGGCATGCTCTGGAATATCCAGAACATCTTCCAGGCGCCGGAATCAGCCGGCGATCAAGCCGAGAAACAATCAGCCTTCACAGCACATCGCAACAGGCATATTGTGGCGGCAGGTCCAGATCGTTCAACCCGGCAGCACCCGCATCCATCGAGAATTCGGCCGATGTGTTATCAACTGCTCCAACACCGGTCGCCTGCTGCCCCGGCTCTGAGGCCCAGTCCAGCTCGGAGTCGAGCCATCGGTCATCGACGATATTGCCACCACCCAGCAAGTCAGCAAGACTCGGCAGATTGACACCAGCTGCCGCGGCATCGAACACCGATACGTTCAGATACACGTCGGTCATGTCCACCACCGCACCGTCGGACAATGTCGCACTGCTGCGCTCGAGGTGCAGGTTACCCTGAGCATCCAGGAATGGCAGTTCGCTATAATCAGCCGACAGGCTGATCACGCCAGCATCCGCAAGGCTAATCAACTCGCCGGCATCGGTCTGATGATCGCCATTGATATCCTGCCAGATCTTGAGGCTAGCAAAGTCCGCATCGCTGGCATCCACCACCCCGTCGCCGTTGCTGTCGAAGGTAGACAGTTTGGAGAAGCCGTCACCTTTGCGGGTTCCACCAAACATCTCGGAAATGTCATCAATCCGACCGTTACCGTTGCGATCGACGACCAGGAAACCATCCTCACCCGACAACCAACCAGAGCTTATTCCCACGCCCGTGCCAAGCAAGTCGAAAGTACCCTGCGAGTCGGCACGGGAAACGGTACGAATCCCGTCGCCATTCAGATCGATGACGATCGGCGTTATTCCCGCATCCCAGGTGAGATCGTTTTCACCGGAGGTGAGTACGATGGGATCGGTGGTGAAAGCAAGGTTTGGATTGGCTGGATCAGCTTTAACGTCTGAATCGAGGCTCCCATTCCCGCCCGCGTCTTGTATTGTCCAGGGATACTTGGCCACCGAGATGGCACCGGTGACAGCCGCGGCCTTATTGAACTCCAGGCCGTAAGTACCGGGGTCGAGATTCGAGAACAGGTAATTGCCAAAAACGTTGGTCGTGGTCGTAGCAAGGACCGCGCCGCTGGCGTCCAGCAGTTTCACACTGACGTTGCCGACACCCACCTCGTTGGCATCCTGAATACCATCCTTGTCCCGATCAAGCCAGACTCTGTCACCGAGGCTTGCCTTGCGATAGAGACCCGCATCCCAAGTGAGATCGATTTCCCCTGCGGAAAGATTAATAATCGAACTGACTCCAGAACTATCCACATCCGAATCGCGGTCGTCCGGACCAATATTCTCCTTGGTGAAGTAATAACCAGATGCTGCGATCACCTGGATCCGGTAGTCGCCAGCAACAACGTCGCTGAACAGATAGTCACCATTGGCATCGGTGCTCGTGGACAGACCGGTAGGATTGCCACCCGCATCGAGCAGATTCACCACGACACTGGCAAGCCCCGGTTCGCCTGCATCCTGTATCCCGTTGTAGTTCAAGTCCTCCCATACTCGGTCGCCGATGACCCCCTTCTGTTCGATATG
>JACKLX010000020.1 GCA_024235695.1 Accumulibacter sp. | reverse complement strand
GGCTGCCCGGTGGCGGTCGAGGTGTTCTCCGGCAATACCGCCGACCCGGCGACCGTCGCCGCGCAAGTGGCCAAACTCAAGTCTCGCTTCGCTATCGAGCAGATCGCCTGGGTCGGCGATCGGGGGATGATCACCTCGGCACGCATCCGCAATGTCCTCCAGCCCAATGGGATGGCCTGGATCAGCAGCCTGCGGGCGCCGCAGATCGCGCAGCTGGCGCAGGAACACGGTCCTTTCCAGCCATCTCTGTTCGACGAACGCAATCTCCTCGAACTCACCAGCGAACAGTTTCCCGGTGAGCGCCTGGTGGTCTGTCGTAATCCCCTGCTGGCCGAGGAACGGGCGCGCAAACGTGGCGAGCTGCTGGCGGCGACCGAGGCTGAACTGGCGACCGTGGCGGCCGCCGTGACGCGGGCTCGTAACCCACTGCGCGGTGCGGCGCAGATTGCGCTGCGCGCGGGCCGCGCGATCGACCACTATCACATGACCAAGCACCTGGTGCTGACGATCACCGACAGCAGTCTCTCCTGGGTGCGCAAGACGGAGAAGATCGCCGAGGAGGCGGCGCTCGACGGCTTGTATGTCATTCGCACCAGCCTCGCTGCCGACAAGTTGGAGGCCAATGCCGCGGTCGCCGCTTACAAGATTTTGTCGCAGGGCGAGCGTGCTTTCCGTTCGATCAAGACGGTCGATCTGAAGGTGTGCCCGATCCTTCACTACAGTGCCCAGCGCGTGCGGGCGCACTGACGACGGTATGCCTCTGCACAGCTTTCGCACCTTGATGCAGGATTTGGGCACGCTCGCCTATAACGTCACCTATACGGCCCTCAACCCAAAAGCCAAGATCATTCTCACCACCCGGCCAACGCCCCTGCAGGAAAAAGCCTTTGCGCTTCTTGGGGGCAACCCCGCGCGTACCCAGTAAGCGGCCATCCAATATCAAAATAGTGCAGAACAATCCGATCCTTAATTCGATCGCCCAGTTAAAGTTCGGTTTACGAGGTCGGGTCGCTCGCCGGCCATTGCTGCCGTTAGCGAGCTTCGGAGACAATTCCGGGGAACGAACGGTTTGCGGGTCGACTTCCAGTAATATCGGACAATGGTGGCAACCGTGGTCTGGCGCCGCTTATACTCGTTTCGGTCCAACAGATTTTTTTGAGCGAACCGCTAGCGATTGAGCCGGGTGCCTTCGGGGCGGCAGATAAACCCTATTCCCTGGGCGCCTACAAACGACAGGGCGCAACTGCTTGTCAATCAGGGAGACGCACGATGGAACGGCTAGGGACCTCTCTCTGTGCGGTCATGTTGCCGCTTACGCTTACCGCCTGCCAAACGAGCGGGGAACGTTTCCCCGACGTATGACATGACAACCAGCAAGAACATTGGGCTTGTACTGTTCAGCGTCTCGCATGACAAAAACAAGGGCTTCTTCTTGTCGCGTGGAGCCAATCTACAGTTCTCGGTTGATTTCCGTAGTGTCGATAGCAACATCGAAATACCGGCGGCGTTTTCGAATGACCCCTTGGTGCCGGTCGTGACATCCGCGTTTGATGATGACTGGGGACGCGTCTACGCACGCGACTTTGCCGCCGGGCGTTTTGAGTTGACGGGGTGGAGCCTCAAGGAATACCGGGGACAGACCACGGTTTTCCTACGAGTAGTTGCCATCGGAATGGCGGCTTTGGCTGCTCTGCAATTGGTGCTATCGACCCTCTGCCGCCGCTCAGATATTTCTGCCCATCGTCGGCTATGCAGCGGGAGCGGTCATTCGGATTGAATGATTTAGGCGCATCGTCCGTGCTGCGCCATTGGCAGAGGGCAGGATCGTGAGGGGTCGCTCCTATGCCCTTTGCGGCCATTCGATCATCGTCACCAGATAACCGATGACCGATAATCACTCAGTGTTTGAGTTGATACTTGGCGGGCCTTTCTTCAGATCGCCGCGCATGCTGGCCCAATATCGGTAACGGACGGCTGCCCGCGGCGTCAGCCAAACTCCACGTAAACCCATTGCATTTCCAATTGTTGTTCATGATCGCCGTCGCCGCGGGCCGCAGCGCATGATGCCTGATGCCCGTGCCGCGCAATTTTCGCCCGATGAGGAATCGGCGCCACGGCGCGATATGACGCCAGAGGAACGCCGGCAGCTGCGACGCGATGTCCATGTAGCGGGGCGCGACCTCTATCCGTGCGCCGGCAGGGTCGCGGCGGTGAACAGAAGCGGCCGCCACCCGCGAGGCCGGCTACCGCCCAATAACACGCCCCGCAGAGGTTTCGCCGGGGTTTTCTATAGGCGCTGGAAGTCGGCGCTGGCGCTACGGTGTTCCTGAAGCTCAAAGCCCCGTTACTGGCGGCAAAGGCCCTATCCCAGGGCCTCGGCACTCGATCACTACCGCCTTTCCCGTAGCCAAGATACGGCCACGGCGGTATTTCAATTAGGGTCTGTGCCGGATATTTTAACAGCCATGACTCCAGCGGCTTGGTGGGCAAGGCTTCAGTTCTTTTTGCGTTAACAAGGAGAATCATCATGGCCAACATAACCCGTTTCGATCCATTCAGCGAAATGACCCGTCGCGATCCCTTCGGCGATCTCGACGACATGTTCAAGGGCTTCGTCATGCGGCCGGTATTCCAGGGCGCGACTGCCGCTCCCAAGATGAAGCTCGACGTGAGCGAGGATGACAAGTCCTACACCATCAAGGCTGACATTCCCGGCGTCAAGAAGGAGGATATCCACATTTCGGTGGACGGCAATATGGTTTCCATCAGCGCCGAAGTGAAGAAGGAAACCGAGAAGAAGGAAGGCAAGAAAGTCGTTCACAGCGAACGCTATTTCGGACAGGTGTCACGCAGCTTCATGCTCGACAAGGAGGTCGATCAGACAGGCGCTTCCGCCAAGTACGCCGACGGCGTGCTGGAGGCCGTGCTGCCGAAGAAGGAGGGTTCGGCTGCGACTCAGATCGCGGTTTCCTGAACTTCCGTCCCTTGCTCGCTCCGGGAAGGGAAATCCTGCGTCGTGCAGGATCCGGGCGGGCAGCGGGTGTGGTCCGCACCGCTGGGTCCTTGCCGGTCAAGGCTGGCTGTCGGCTGGATTTGAAGGCATCGCATGGCTCTGCTCGAAATCGCCGGCTTGGTTTTCCGCCTGCCGGCGCGGCCGCTGCTCGACGGCGTTGACCTGAGTCTGCCGGCGGGCGAGATTCATGCTCTGGTCGGCACCAACGGCACGGGCAAGAGCGCCCTGGCCTACCTGATCATGGGCTGCGAGGGTTACCGCCTCGACCAGGGCGAGATTCGTTTCGACGGCCACCGCATCGACGGATTGCCGCTGTTCGAGCGGGCGCGCCTGGGCATTTCGCTGGCGTGGCAGGAGCCAGCGCGCTTCGAGGGCTTGTTGGTGCGCGACTACCTGAGCTTGGGCCGCAACAAGGCAGACGTGGAGGATTGCCTGCAGCGGGTCGGCTTGTCGCCGGCGGATTACGTGAACCGCAAGGTGGACAAGACGCTCAGCGGCGGCGAGCGCAAGCGCATCGAACTGGCGTCGGTGCTTTCCTTGGCGCCGCGCCTGGTGATCCTTGATGAGCCCACCGCAGGCATCGACCTGCTGTCGATCCGGGAGATCATCAAGCTCATCGGCAACTTCAAGCAGCGGGGCAGCGCCGTGCTGCTGATCACCCACCGCGAGGAGGTGACCCGCATCGCCGACCGCGCCTCGCAACTGTGCGGCGGCCGCATTGTCTGCAGCGGCGATCCGGAATCGGTGGCGGCCAGCTATCAGGGTCGCGCATGCCGGCGCTGCGATGGCAGGGAGTGCCACGATGGGTGAACTGGACAGGCTGATGCTGGCCCTCGATCAGCGCGGCATCGACCGTGCCGTGATGGCCGACACGGCGACCGCACACCTGATGGCCAGCGGCCAGAACCTGCTCAGCCGGCGCGAGGTGCCCGGACTGGAACTCGACGCCAGGGAAAACGCCGACGGCATAGCGGCCCGCATCCGGGTCGCCCGCGACGCGCATATCAGGCAGCCGCTGCACCTGTGCTTCGCCGTGCTGCCGGCCGACGGGCGGCAGCGAATCGACTTGGACCTGGTGCTTGAGGAGGGCGCAAAGCTGGACATCGTCGCGCATTGCTTCTTTCCCGACGCCGAACGGGTCGAACACCTCATGGATGCCCGGGTCGAGATCGGCACGTCCGCCCGGCTCGACTACGCGGAAGCGCATTTTCATGGTCCCCATGGGGGCGTCAGCGTGGTGCCGAAGGCGACCGTGAAGGTCGGCCCGCGGGGTTTCTACCGCTCCGATTTTTCGCTGACCACCGGTCGTGTCGGTCGCCTCGACATCGATTACGAGATCGAAGCAGGAGAGGAGGCGGTGGCAGAGCTCACGGCCCGGGTGTTCGGTCGCGGCAGAGATTCCGTGCGCATCCGCGAACGCCTTGTGCTGGCAGGTCGCGGCGCGCGCGGCCTGGTCAAGAGCCGTGTCGCTCTGGCCGACGACGCCACGGCCGAGATCATCGGCATCGGCGAAGGTAATGCGGAAGGCTGTCGCGGCCACATCGATTGCATGGAAATCGTCAGGGACCGGGCGGTGGCCAGCGCCCAGCCCCTGGTCAAGGTGACCCACCCGCTGGCCAAGATCACCCACGAAGCGGCGATCGGCAGCGTCGACCATCACCAGTTGGAAACGCTCATGGCGCACGGATTGTCGCCCGAGCAGGCGGTCGATCTGATCGTCGGCGGCCTACTGCGGCGCGGCGACGCCCCTGGCGTAGTCACATTCAAGCTGGCACCGGTGGCAGCGATGCGGTCGTCACAGTGATGCCGTCGTGACGCCCCTGCCGCGGTGTCAGGTCACGGGGATGGCGTGCGACTTTTCTCCGTTCGCCTTGGGCAGGCGTACCGTCATCACGCCGTTCTTGAAGCTTGCCTTGGCCTTGTCGGCGAACACCTTGCGCGGCAGGGCGATGGTGCGCTGGAATGAGCCATAGGCACGTTCCATGACGTGGTAGGTGCTTTCATGGCTTGAGCGCTCGGCGTGCTTCTCGCCGCTGACGTAGAGCAGGTTGCCGTCCACCGCGATCTGGCAATCCTCCTTCTGCATGCCGGGTAGTTCGAGGCGCACCACGATTTCCTTGTCGGTCTCTTCCACCTCTCCGGCCAACAGGCTCCAGCGCGGGAAGGGTGCCAGCAGCGAACCCTTCGGATGCTGCTCCTCCTTGCCATGGATGAACTGCGTCAGGGCATCGCTGCTGCGGCTGAACATTTCCCGCCAGCCTTCCGCCAGGGTGTCCCAGGCGCGTCCGATTTCATGTCCGAACTTCCTTCCGGACTGCTTCAATCTGTCGAGCATGATGAGTCTCCTTGATTGATATGCCTTTTTGGGCGATGTTTCATGTGCCCTGCAAATCTGCCTGGCCGGCATGCAGAAACCAGCGATCGAGCACGACATGGCGGGTCAGCCAGCGGCTGCGCAGCAACAGGCGTCCCAGGCCTTTACGCAGAGTTCCAGCTGCACGGTTCGCTGCGCCGCCAGGCGGGACTCCGTAACGTGCCGACAAGCGCTCCCGATAGGTAGCCAGCCGGTCCCCGCGGTAGTCGCCGACGGCCTGCAGCACCGTCGCTGCAGCCATCAGGCCCGATTCGACGGCGGGCAGGATTCCCTCGCCGCTGCGCGGGCAGGCCACTCCTGCCGCATCGCCGAGCAGCAGCACGCCGTCGTCCAGCAGTTTGCGATCCGATCGTCCGTAGAGCAGATAGGCATGGCCACGAAACCGGTCCGGAATATCCGGCGGGATGCGGCCGCTCTGTTCGAGGAAGCGGCACAAGCGTGCGAGTGCACGGTTCAGTCCCTGGGCCCGTTCCATGCCCAGACCGATATTCAGAAACCGGCCCTTGCGTATGCACCAGCCGTAGCCCGAGAGGTCCTCGCAGAAGTAGAGTTCCGGCATCTCCGGCTTGACCTCGCAGGCGGCGATTTGTCCCGCGTCCATCTCGAACTCGACCTCCTTCGCCACCACCGCCGTGTCGCCGCCGCCGACTCTTGCGCCGAGGTGGCGGGCGACCGGGCAAAAGTGCCCGCCGGCGCCGATCAGCAGTGGCGTCCTGACGGCATCGTTGATCACCCAGCGGCTGCCTTCCCGGCGCAGGGATTCCATCGGCTGTCCGAGGGCGAGGCGGGCATCCGTGCGCTTCAGCAGGTAGTCGTCGAACTCACTGCGGCGAATGCCGTAGCTGATCGTGTCCGGATATCTGCTGGTCAGCGGCCGGTCGTCGATCAGGCCAGTGCGGAAGGCCCGGATGGGCTGCAGGGTGTGTTGCCGCGCATACGCGCGCGGATCGATTTCCAGGGTGCGCAGCACGGCCGGCGTGATCCAGCCGGCGCACACCTTGTCGCGGGGGAATTCCGCCTGGTCCATTACCATCACGTCCAGGCCATGACGGCGCAGTTGCCGGGCGCAGGAAGAACCCGCCGGGCCACCGCCAATGATCAGCGCGTCACAGGTTTCCATGGTGGTCTTCAGGGGGCATCCCGGGTCCAGGGGATCCGGTTGTCGCGCGAGCGGGCGAACAGCACCTGGAACAACTGCATGTTGCCGGCCCTGAAGGCGGCGAGCGAGCCGGCGAGATACAGCCGCCAGGTACGCGCCACGGTCGGATCGAACATGGCTTCGACCGCCGCGGCGTTGGCCTCGAAGCGTTGCAGCCAGTGTTCCAGCGTCTTGGCATAGTGCAGGCGCAGATTTTCCACGTCGAGAACGGAAAAGCCGCAGGGTTCGAAGATGTTCATCATCTGCGACAGGCTGGGCGGACAGGCCGCAGGAAAGATACGGCGTTCGGTCCATGCATTCAGGGCTTGCGGGTAGTCGCGCCCGATGGAATGGATCAGGCCGCGTCCGTGATCCGCCAGCACTCCGTCAATCAGGTGGCCGAGTTCCTCGTAGCGTTCGGGCCCCACGTGCTCCAGCATGCCGACGGAGACGAAGGCATCGAACTTGCCACGCGCGTTGCGGTAATCGTCCTCGATGAACTCGACCTGGGCGCCGAAGCCCTCCTGCCGGGCGCGCTCCCGCGCAAAGGAAATCTGTTCGCGCGAAATGTTGTAGGCCTGCACCGACACCCCGTGCTGCCGCGCCATGTGCAGCGCCATGGCGCCCCAGCCGCAGCCGGCCTCGATGACCTTCTCGCCGGGCTTCAGGCGCAGCTTGCGGCAGATATGCTGCATTTTTGCCCGCTGAGCGCTTTCCAGGTCGATGGCCGGCGCCGGGAAATAGGCGCAGGTATAGATCATTTCCCGATCGAGCCAAAGCTTGTAGAAATCGTTTCCGAAATCATAGTGATGACGGATGTTGTTGCGCGCCTGCCGCAGCGAGTGGCGCTGTGCATCGAGCCAGGCGCCGAGCCGCAAACGCTTGTCGGTGACGCCGTCTTCTCTGGGCAGGGCGCGATAGACCTGTTCAAGCAGTTCCGGGAGGTCACCTTGAACGTCGATGCGACGCGACGCATACATTTCACCGAAATTCATGGCCGGATTGGCTACCAGCCTGAGCAGGGCAGCCATGTCATGAATCAGGATGCGCCCCGATTTCGCATCCCTGTGGCGGGGAATTTCGTCCCCGTTCCACAGCACGAACCGGAGCCCCGGGTTGCCTATCGATTCGAGCACCCGCTTCAGCAGAACAGCCGCCAGTGCCGACACCGCAGCGTCCAGGGCGGGCCGCGCCGGACGAACGATGGCCCGTTCGTCGCCGGATTGCCCGCTGACCGGATTACTCGCCGGATTGGTTTGCTGCTGACCCATTTGCCTGCCCCGTCCGTTTGCTGCGGCTTGCCCCTCGCAACGATGGATTCCCGCCTGGCACGAACCGGCAGGCCACCGAAGTGCACACGCTGCAACAATAGTCATTCCCATGCATCGCGGATATACCGTGAATTCCGTATTGTCGATACCCGTGTATAGGTAGCGCCAGGGAAGGCAGGCCACAATACCGACAACATCGCGCAGGGTTCCGGGTTCTCATGAATGAAGTACCTGATTACAGGTACTCCAAATACTCCTGCTCGGGTATTTGCATGCTTGCCCGGCCTCCCTAAGCTGGGCTGTGGCGCCCGGAGTCATGCGGAATCCGGGTCTGGCCGAGCGAGGTTGATCATGCCGGACCCGAAGGGATCGTCAGGAGGGGAGTCCGAGTCATGAACCCGCCGGAGCCGGGAAGATCTCTTGGTCGTTTCTTACACTGGACTGTTGAGTGTGCTGCCTGCCGCTGCGATCGCAGTCGCTGCCGACAGCCACCTCGATCGAGGAAAGGGAGGCTTCATGCCCTTTACGTTTGGCTCGGCATCATTCGCGGCCGGCGGCATTATTCCCCCGCGTCATACCTGCGACGGCGCCGACATCTCGCCGCAACTAGCATGGGCAGGACTGCCTGCCGGGACGCAAAGTCTCGCCCTGATCGTCGATGATCCGGACGCTCCGAATCCTGCGGCGCCGACCATGACCTGGGTGCACTGGGTTCTCTACAACCTTCCTGCCTGCGCCACGGGCCTGGACGAGGGCGTCAAGGCCGGGAGTCTGCCGCCGGGAACCCGGCAAGGGCTCAATGACTGGCAGCGTACCGGGTACGGCGGGCCCTGTCCGCCCGTAGGCAGGCATCGCTACGTGCATAAGCTATTTGCCCTGGATGTCCTGTTGCCCGAACTGAAGCCGCCGACCAAGGAACGCCTGGAGCAGGCCATGCAAGGGCATGTCCTGGCTCGCGCCGAACTGGTCGGCTACTACCAGCGGCAGCGTTGATCGGGCAACAGCCCGTGGCCGACGATCATGAGTCCACGATTGCAAGCCGGTGATGCGCTGCAGATCCCCGGCGTTCAACGCGATTTCACGGCGGGCGGCAGTCTTGCCGTGCTGGATGGCGATGCGGTAGTGGCCCCGCTCAACAGCTGGATTTTCCGCTTCACGGCCGAGGGATTGCCGATCTTCGCCACCTTCGACTGGCATCCCGCGGACCACTGGTCGTTACGCGAACAAGGCGGACCGTGGCCGGCGCACTGCATCGCCGGCACTCACGGCGCCGCCTTTGCCGACGACCTGGAATTGCCCGCCGGCGTCGTCGGCGCGGCCAAGGCCACCGGCCGCGATGCCGAGGCCTACTCGGGGTTCTCCGGCACCGACCTGCATCGTCGACTGCAGGAGGCAGGAGTTCGCAGGCTGTTCGTCGGCGGGCTGGCCACCGATTGCTGCGTGCTGCAGTCGGTGCTGGATGCACGGCGACTGCGCTACGCCGTGGTGGTGCTGGCGGATGTCATGCGCGCCTTCGAACATTTCGCCCGCCCGCATCGCGCTGCCACCACTCTGCTGATCGATACCGACGATACCGAGTCGGCGGCGGCCGCGCTGATTCCGGTGATGCAGCGGCTGCGCGCGGACGGCAACGGGATCCAGACGGTGCGTATCGACAGCGGCGATCTCCGCGACCATGCGCGGCGCGTGCGCGCCACCCTCGACGAGCATGCGGTGGCGGCGCTGCCGCCGGCCTTGCGCAGCACCGACGACGTGCTTGCCTATGCCGTCGACGTGGCTGCACCGCTGCGCCAAATGGCGCGGCAAATCGACTGGCAGCGAGCCTGAGATGGTCGACGGTTACCAGCAAGCGTTCGAGTTTCGCGGTCGAATGGTGATGGTCGGCTTCGGCGCCATCGGGCAGGGCGTGCTGCCGCTCCTGTTGCGCCATATCGCGATCGCGCCGCAGCAATTGACCATCGTCACGGCCGATGAAAGCGGCAGCGACGAGGCCGGAAGTTACGGTGTGCACCATCAGGTCACGCCGCTGGTGCCGGAAAACTACCGCCGGATCCTGGATGGCCTGCTCGGAGCGGGCGATTTTCTTCTCAACCTGGCCATCAATGTCGCCAGCGTCGAGCTCATCCGCTATTGTCGGGAGCGGGGTGTTCTTTATCTCGATGCATGCATCGAGCCGTGGCAAGGAGGCTACACCGATCCGGCGATGACGGCCTCGGCCCGCTCGAACTACGGCTTGCGCGAGGCCGCCCGTGCCCTGCGCGTGGCGGGCGCGCCGACGGCGGTGCTGACGCACGGCGCCAATCCCGGCTGGGTGTCGCATCTGGTCAAACAGGCCCTGCTCGACATCGCCCGCGACGGCGGTCGCGCCGCAGGGGCGCCGGCCGACCGGGCCGGCTGGGGGCGACTGGCCCGGTCGCTGAACGTCAGGGTCATCCAAATTGCCGAGCGTGACTGGCAGTTGGCCGACTCCAGAAAGCGAGTGGGCGAGTTCGTCAATACCTGGTCCGTCGATGGCTTCATCGGCGAAGGCTCGCAGCCGGCCGAACTGGGCTGGGGCAGCCACGAGCGGCATTTCCCGAGCGACGCTCGCCGTCACGGCTATGGCTGCGAGGCGGCCATCTACCTGGAACGGCCTGGTGCGGCGACACGGGTGCGCAGCTGGACGCCTCTCGCCGAGCCCATGCATGCTTTCCTGATCACCCATGGCGAAGCCATATCGATCGCCGACTATTTGACGGTGGGTGCTGGAATACAGCCGGAATACCGTCCCACCTGCCACTACGCCTACCATCCCTGCGACGACGCCGTACTGTCCCTGCACGAGCTTGCGGCACGGGAATGGCGACACCAGGACAGCAAGCGCATCATCCGTGAGGAAGCTGAAGGCGTCGATGAGCTCGGTGTGTTGCTGATGGGGCATCCGCGCGGTGCCTACTGGCTTGGATCGCGGCTGTCGACCGAGTCGGCGCGCAGGCTCGCCCCATACAATTCGGCAACGACCTTGCAGGTTGCCGTCGGCGTGGTGGCGGGGGTGGTGTGGGCCATGCGCAATCCGCGGCGCGGCATTGTCGATCCGGACGAATTGCCCTTCGATGAGTTCCTTGCATTCTGCCGCCCCTATCTGGGCGATGTGGTCGGCGTCTATTCCGACTGGACGCCGCTCAAGGAGCGCCAGGACTTCTTCCCGGAACAGCTCGTTCGGGACGATCCGTGGCAGTTCTGCAATTTCCGCGTGTTCTGATCCGCGGCCGACATGCCGATCCACAACGCGGACATTGCAGCGGTTTTCGAGGAGATCGCCGACCTGCTCGACATTCAGCAGGCCAATCCCTTCCGCATCCGGGCCTACCGCAATGCCGCACGCATAGTGGCCGCAATGGCTAGAGAAGTGCGTGCCATGGTCACGCTGGGCGAGGATCTGACGGAGCTGCCGGGCATCGGCGACGACCTGGCGGCAAAGATGCGCGAAATCGTCGCCACGGGAAGCTGCCGGGCCCTGAAAAAGCTGCAAGCCGAGTTGCCGCCGGCGATCACCGAACTGCTGCACATGCCGGGCCTCGGCCCGAAGCGGGTGCGCATGCTCTGGCATGAACTCGATGTGCAGACGCCGGAGCAAGTGGCGCGCGCCGCCCGCGACGGCCTCATCCGCGATCTGCCCGGCTTCGGTGCGAAGACGGAGGCCAACATCCTGCAGGCCATCGAGGCCCATCTGTCCAAGGCGCGGCGTATCAAGCTGGCGACCGCGGCGCAGTATGCCGGCTCGCTGGTAGCCTGGCTTTCCGCCGCCCACGGCGTCAGCCGCGGGTCGAGGTGGCGGGAAGTTACCGCCGCTGCCGTGAGACGGTCGGCGATCTCGACATCCTGGTCGTTGCCGCAGACGACAGTCCGGTCAAGGCCCGCTTCGTCGCCTACGATGCGGTGGCCGAGGTGCTCTCGCAGGGGCCGACGCGCGCCAGCGTGGTGCTGAAGAGCGGGCTGCAGGTGGATCTGCGCGTGGTCGATGAGGCATCTTACGGCGCCGCGCTGTGCTACTTCACCGGCTCGAAGACACACAACATCACGCTGCGCCGCCTGGCGCAGGAACGCGGCCTCAAGCTCAACGAATATGGCGTCTTCCGCGGCCGCGAGCGGATCGCCGGCGCCGACGAGACATCCGTCTATGCCGCGCTGGGCCTGCCCTTCATCGCCCCCGAACTGCGCGAGGACCGCGGCGAGATTACCGCCGCGCGGGCCGGCCGCTTGCCGCAGCTGGTGGACCTGGCCGACCTGCGCGGCGACTTGCACGTCCACACCACGGCCACCGACGGCCACCATACGCTGGCGCAGATGGCGCTGGCGGCGAAGGTGCTGGGCTTGTCCTACCTCGCCATCACCGAGCACTCGCGGCGCCTGGCCATGGCCCACGGCCTCGATCCGCGCCGGCTGGCCGAGCAATGCGACGCAATCGACCGCCTGAACCAGAACCTCGAAGGCATCGTGCTGTTGAAGGGCATCGAGGTGGACGTCCTCGAGGACGGCAGCCTCGACCTGCCCGATGCCTCGCTGGCGCGGCTCGATCTCGTCATCGGCGCCGTGCACAGCCGTTTCGACCTGCCGCGCGCCAGGCAGACCGAGCGCATTCTGCGCGCCATGGACAACCCCTGCTTCACGCTCCTGGCGCATCCCACCGGCCGCGTCATCGATAGCCGTGCGCCCTACGACGTCGACATGCTGCGCGTGATCCGCCATGCGCGCCGGCGCGGCTGCTTCCTTGAACTGAATGCCCACCCCGAACGGCTCGACCTGCTCGACAGCCACTGCATCATGGCGAAGGAGGAGGGCGTGCTGGTCGCCATCAACTCGGACGCACACAGCCGCGACGACTTCGTCCACCTGCGCCTGGGCATCGGCCAGGCGCGGCGCGGCTGGCTGGCGGCGGCGGACGTGCTCAACACGCGGCCGCTGCCAGAGCTGCGGCGACTGCTGGCACAGGTGCGGCGATGAGGAGGTCGACCAATTGGGAGATGACATGGGAAACCTAGAGAATGGGTATGCGCCCTTCGACGGCATCATCGTCATCGCGGCCGCGCCGCATATTCCGCCGCCGCTCCTCGAGCAGTTGAAGCCGGGGGCGCGGCTGCTCATCCCGGTCGGGCAGGCCGGAGGTGTGCAGCAACTGCTGCTCGTCGAGAAACAGATCGATGGTTCCGTCAGCAGCCGGAGCATCCTGATGGTCGCTTTTGTGCCGCTGACGCGGTCGCAGTCATAGCCCCGCGGCAGACGCCAAGCTCACTTCAAGCGGAATCGAGGAAGGGATTCTGATTCGCCATTCACGGGGGTTCGCGATGGCGCAGCGCGATGCCGATTATTTCAAGCGAGACGCCGAGCGCCACCAGCGCCATGCCCGCCCATGTCTCGGTTGCGAAAAAGATCACAAGGGCGCCGAGCACGATCAGCAGCAGGGCAACGGCGCGGCGGACCGCCGGTTTGTTCAGCATGGCAAGGTCTTGGAGTGCGCATCCATGACGACCGGAACGTGCCTTGAGCCGAAGGGCCGGCCATAGTCGCCGAAGCGCCCGGCGATGCGCATGCCGCACTGCGGGCAATTGCCTTGCGGAGTCAGGTCGTAATGGCGGATGTCGTACCAGTCGCGCACCACGGCGGCATGGCGGCAGCCGGGACAGAAGGTGGTGCCCCCTTCGACGTCATGCACGTTGCCGGTGTACACGTAGTGCAGGCCGGCGTCGAGCGCGATGTGGCGGGCATTGGCGAGGGTTGCCGCAGGCGTCGGCGGCACGTCGCGCATCTTCCAGTCGGGGTGGAAGGCGCTGAAATGCAGCGGCACGTCAGGGCCGAGTTCGCGGACGATCCACTGCGCCAGCCCTCGCAGTTCGGCGACGGAATCGTTGTGGCCCGGGATCAGCAGCGTGGTGATTTCCAGCCAGCAGTCGGTCGCGTAATGAACGTAGACCAGGGTGTCGAGGATGGGCTGCAGATGCGCGCCGGTCAGCTTGACATAGAAATCCTCGCTGAAGGACTTGAGGTCGATGTTGGCGGCGTCCATCTTGGCGAAGAACTCCCGTCGCGGCGCATCGTGCATGTAGCCGGCGGTGACGGCGACCGTTTTCAGCCCGAGTTCGTGGCAGGCAGTGGCCGTATCCAGGGCGTACTCGAAAAAAACCACAGGATCGTTGTAGGTGAAGGCGGCGCTCTTGCTGCCATATTCGCGCGCGGCGCAGGCAATGGCCTGCGGCGAGGCCTCATCCATCAGGCGATCCATGTCGCGCGCCTTGGAAATATCCCAGTTCTGGCAGAACTTGCAGGCGAGGTTGCAGCCGGCGGTACCGAAGGAGAACACGCTGCTGCCGGGAATGAAATGGTTGAGCGGCTTTTTCTCGATCGGGTCGATGCAGAAGCCCGAGGACCGGCCGTAGGTGGTCAGCACCATGCGGCTCTCGGCGCGGCCGCGCACGAAGCAGGCGCCGCGCTGTCCCTCGTGCAGCTTGCAGTCGCGCGGGCAGAGGTCGCACTGGACGCGACCGTCGGCGAGCGTGTGCCAGTATTTCGCCGGATGACGCCGGTCGGGACCGATGACTTCGTCCATCAGAAACAAGCCTCCTTTTCGTCGGGAGCTTTCAGCGGGTCCAATGCACGCGCAGCAGCTTGTCGTCCGGCTTGTAGTGGAACTCGAGTTCACCCTGGTAGGCGCGATGGACGGCCTCGCCGATAGCACGCGCCAGATGCACGTCGCTGGTGGTGACCATCACGCCGCCGCCATCGTCCTCGATCGCCATCAGGCGCTTGAGCGGATGATCCTGCCGCTCGCGCTGCTCCTCGTGGCGTATCAGAGCCAGGATCTCGTCGCGGTGGGCGGCGAAGAATTCCCCGCCCAGGCTGACGAAGCCGGCGGGGAACTTGTCATTCAGGCGATGGCAGGCGGGGCAGGTTTCGTGATGCGCCTGCGCTGGCGCGTCGTCCCATGCCCAGCGCCCGTTGTGAAATACCGCGCCGCATTGCGGGCAGACCGTGGGTTCCGGCAGCTTGCCCTTGAGCCGATAGGCGTCGTGGGTCTGTTCCAGCAACAGGCGATCATGCCGGACCGGGTGAAAGCCGGGGGGGATGGTTCTGCTGTTCATGGCGGATTTCCTTTGCTCGGGGAGTCCTCGGCGGACCATGGCTCACGATGTCGACGCATCGTCAAGAGCCGTTTCCAACGAGTCCGAGTTTAGGTATTGCAGCAGGACTGTAAATACCAAACGCGGGGTATTCAGGCTAATGACTTCACGGTATTCAGCGCCGGGCGATGCCGCGGATTACTTCAGCCGCGGCAATGCGGCGGTATAGTGGATACACAGTTCGGGTAACCAGATTGCGGTTGCCGGCCGCGCTACAATTTCTGCGATCGTGCCGCCAGGAAAAAGGAAGACCATGGTAGCCAGGAAGTCGACCAGGAACGTTTCCGCCAATCCGGCCGCAGCATTGCCGGCGCCCGGCGCTGCATTCACGATCGTCGGCATCGGCGCCTCGGCCGGCGGGCTGGAGGCGCTGGAACTCTTCTTCAGACACGTGCCGGCCGCCAGCGGCATGGCCTTCGTTGTGGTCCAGCACCTTGATCCGACCCACAAGGGTGTCATGGCCGAACTTCTGCAAAGAGCCACCCCGATGCCGGTGGAACAGATCAGGGACCGCATGAAGGTCGAGCCGGATCATGTCTACCTGATCCCACCCAACCGCGACCTGTCGATCCTGCACGGCGTGCTGCACCTGCTCGAACCGGCGGCGCCACGCGGCCTGCGCCTGCCCATCGACTATTTCTTCCGTTCTCTGGCCGCCGACCAGCAGGAGCACAGCGTCGGCGTGATCCTTTCCGGCATGGGCTCGGACGGCACGCTGGGTTTGCGCGCGATCAAAGAAATGGCGGGCGCGGTCTTCGTCCAGACCCCGGCGACGGCCAAGTTCGACGGCATGCCGCGCAGCGCCAAGGATGCCGGGTTGGCCGACGTCGTTGCGCCGGCGGAGGAACTCGCCGGCCGAATCGCGTCCTATTTGCAGCACGTGCCGCTGCTGGTCGCGCGGCCCGCGAACGAACTCGACGACAAGAACCAGAGCGGCCTGGAAAAGGTCGTGTTGATCCTGCGCGCGCAGACCGGCCACGATTTCTCGCTTTACAAGAAGAGCACCATCTACCGTCGCATCGAGCGGCGCATGGGCCTGCACCAGTTGCCGCGCATTGCCGACTACGTGCGCTATCTGCGGGAAAATCCGCAGGAGGCGGGCCTGCTGTTCAAGGAACTCCTGATCGGCGTCACCCGTTTCTTCCGCGATCCGCCGCTCTGGGCGCAGGTCGGCGGCGAGGTCGTCCCGGCCCTGCTGGCCGCCCATCCCGACGGCGGCATGCTGCGCGCCTGGGTGCCGGCCTGCTCGACCGGCGAGGAGGCCTATTCGCTGGCCATCGTCTTTCGCGAAGCGCTGGAGCGGCTGAAGCCCGCGGCCTTGTATTCGCTGCAGATATTCGCCACCGACCTCGACCAGGACGCCATCGAAAATGCCCGTACCGCTGCCTATCCCGCCAACATCGCGGCCGATGTAACGGATGAGCGACTGCGCCGCTTCTTCGTGCAGGAGGAACGCGGTTACAAGCTCAATAAAGAAATCCGCGAAATGGTGATCTTTGCCCAGCAGAACCTGGTCATGGATCCGCCGTTTACCAAGCTCGACCTGCTTTCCTGCCGCAACCTGCTGATCTACCTCGATGCCGACCTGCAGAAGAAGCTGCTGCCGCTGTTCCACTACAGCCTCAACCCCGGCGGCACGCTGCTGCTGGGCGGGTCCGAAACCATCGGCGCGGCGACCGACCTGTTTGCCGCGCTGCCGGGCAAGAACCGGATCTACCGGCGCCGGGACGATTCGCCGCGCATGACGCCCGTCGAATTTCCCATCGGCCATGCCCGCGGCCGCGCCGATGTGGCGGTTTCCTTGCCCGCGCTGACGCCGCCGCCGGCCAGTCCCGCCGCCAGCCTGCAGGCCGAGATCGAGGCGCTGCTGCTGCGGTGTTATGCGCCGGCCGCAGTGCTGACCACCGACAAGGGCGACCTGGTGTATATCAGCGGCAGGACCGGAAAATATCTCGAGCCGGCGATCGGCAAGGCCAACCTGAACCTGTTCGCCATGGCCCGCGAAGGCCTGGCCGGCCCCATCAATGGTGCATTCGCCAAGGCCGTGCGCGAGAAAACGGCGGTCACGATGAAGGATCTCGTGCTCGACAACAATGGTGACAGCCAGCACGTGAGTGTCACCATCCATGCGCTGGCCGAGCCGGCGGTACTGCGCGGCATGGTGCTGGTGGTGTTCATTGACGTCGGCGCGGCGCCGGCAGTCAAGGCGCCGGGCAAGGCGGTGCGAGCCAGCGCCGAGCAGTCGTGCCTGGCCGAGTTGGCGCAGCAGGTGCAGCAGGCCTCTGAGGAACTGCAGACCACCCGCGAAGAAATGCAGACCTCGCAGGAGGAGCTCAAGTCAGCCAACGAGGAATTGCAGAGCACCAACGAGGAATTGCAAAGCACCAACGAGGAGTTGACCACGTCGAAGGAAGAGATGCAGTCGATGAACGAGGAACTGCAGACGGTCAACCACGAGCTGACGGCCAAGGTGGACGAACTGTCGCAGTCCAGCGACGACATGAAGAACCTGCTCAACAGCACCGACATCGCCACGCTGTTCCTCGACGACCAGCTCAAGGTGCGGCGCTTCACCACCCAGACCGCCAGCATCATCAGGCTGATTCCCGGCGACGCCGGCAGGCCCGTGACCGACCTCGCCACCGAACTGGACTACCCGGCGCTGGCGGACGATGCGCGCGCGGTGCTGCGCTCGCTGGTGTTTCGCGAGCGGCAGGTCGCCGCGCGCGACGGCCGCTGGTTCACGGTGCGCATCATGCCCTACCGCACCCAGGCCAACCGCATCGATGGCGTGGTGATCACGTTTGTCGATATCAGCACGGCCAAGACGCTGGAAGCGACGCTGCGCGAGGCGCTGGCCGTGATGCAGGGCCGCGTCAGCGAACAGGGCGCGCAACTCGACGACGCGCGCTCTGTGGAGGCCGTCTTGCGCGAGGCACAGGCGGTGCTCGAACAGCGCATCGCGCAACTGACAGGCGCGGCGCAGGCGGGCAGCGAGGCGCTGGCGACGCTGCGGCGGCGCAGCCCGTGAAAACGCCTGCACCCCGCGACGACGGTGACACCGCGCCACTGCGCCGGCGCGCCGAGGCACTGCTGCAAACCGCGACGCCGGACGGCGCGTCCCCGGTCGCGGCGGAGGACAGGGAGCGCCTGCTGCATGAGCTGGAGGTGCACCAGATCGAGCTGGAGTTGCAGAACGAGGAGCTGCGCCAGGTGCGCGCCGAGGTGGAAGCGGCGATGGAACATTTTGCCGATTTCTATGACTTTTCGCCGGTCGGCTTTTTCACCCTCGGGCGCGACGGCGCGATTTCCCGGGTCAACCTGGCCGGCGCACGACTGCTCGGACTGGAGCGCGGCCGGCTGATCGGCTGCCGATTCGCCGTCTTCGTGGCCGAGGCTTCGCGAGCGGCTTTTGGCGACTTCCTGAAGGCCGCCTTTGCGGGTCAACCAGGGCAGGATAGCGACCTCGAACTGGCGATCGACGGCGTGTCGCGGATGGTGCGGATCAGCGCAACGCTCTCCCCCGACCTGCAGGACTGCCGTGCCGTGGTGGTCGATGTCACGGCGCAAAAATTGGTGGAGCGCGCCCTGCGTGACTCCGAGCGGCGCTTTCGCGACGTGGCCGACATATCCGCGGACTGGATCTGGGAAGTGGATACCGAAGGACGCTATACCTACGCTTCGGAGAGCGTGCGGGCGCTGCTCGGCTATGCGCCGGACGGAATCATCGGCAAGACGGCCTTTGACCTGATGCCTCCCGACGAAGCGCTGCGCGTGGGCGAGGCCTTTGCAGGCATCGTCGGGCGCGAGGAATCCTTTCGCGACCTGTACAACATCGTCGTCGACTCGGCAGGCGGTCAGCATGACACGCTGAGCAGCGGCACACCGATCCGCGATGCGGCGGGAAGGCTGGTGGGTTACCGCGGCGTCGATCGCGATGTCACCCTGCAGAGGCGGACGGAAGAGTCTCTCGAGAAGGCCCGGCAACACATCCGCGACATCGTCAACACCACCGACGGCATCGTCTGGGAAGCCGACGCGCTGACCTTCGACTTCACCTTCGTCAGCAGGCAGGCGGAGCGTCTGCTGGGCTACCCGATCGCCGAGTGGCTGCAGCCGGGTTTCTGGACGCAACACCTGCACCCGCTCGACAGGGAGTGGGCGCCGGAATATCGCCAGTCCGGCACGCGGGACCTGGCAGCCCACGACTTCGAATATCGCTTCATCGCGGACGACGGACGCACGGTCTGGCTGCACGACGTCGTTACGGTGATTGAGGAGAAGGGTGCGCCGCGCTGGCTGCGCGGGATCATGGTGGATATCACCCGGCGCCGGCAGGCCGAGGAGAAGCTGGTCGAACTGGCCGCGAGCCTGGAAGCCAAGGTTCTCGAACGTACCACGCAGGTGCGCAGACTCTCTGCCCAGTTGACCATGACCGAAGAGCGCGAGCGACGCATGCTGGCGGAGGACCTGCACGACAACCTCGGCCAGTTGCTGGCCGTGATCAAGATCAAGCTGACCTCGCTGCCCGGCGCCACGCAACCGGCCGAGATCGCACAGGTGGTGGACCTGGTGGAGCAGGCCGACCGCGCGGCGCGCGACATTACCGCGCAACTGAGTCCGCCGGTCCTGCAGAGGCTGGGCCTGGCAGCCGCTCTGGAATGGCTGGGCGACGAAATGCAGCGGGTTTACGGCCTGGCGGTGCATGTCGATTTCGATCCCTGCGGCAAGCGCCTGGGCGATGAAATTCAGGCGGTACTCTACCGCTCGGCGCGGGAACTGCTGATCAACGTCGCCAAGCATGCCGGGGTGAACAATGCCAGCCTGACCTGCGTCTGCGACGGTGCCCGCCTGGTGATCGTGGTGAGCGATGCGGGCTGCGGCTTCGATCCGGCCGAACACTTCGGCGAATGGTGCGGGCACCATAGCTTCGGCCTGCGCTCGATCTATGAACGGATCACCAATCTCGGCGGCGAAATCGAAGTCGACAGCAGCCCCGGCAATGGCACCACGGTTACCGTCAGCGTGCCCCGCATCTTGAACGGAAAGGAGATCTGCGATGATCCGAATAATGCTTGTCGATGACCATAGGATGGTGCGCGACGCCCTGCGCACCGTCCTCGAGCAGGACGATGGGATCGAAGTGGTGGCGGCAGTCGGCGATGGCGAGACGGCGTTACGCCTGGCCGGGGAACTGTCGCCCGCGGTGGTGGTGATGGATGTCGCCATGCCCGGCCTGTCGGGCATCGAAACCACGCGGCGCCTGCTTGCCCGGCGGCCCGAAATCAAGGTGCTGGCCTTGTCCACCTATCTCGACCGACGCATCATCCAGCAGATGCTCGATATCGGCGCCAGCGGCTATATCGCGAAATCGGCTGCCGGCGCCGAGTTGAAGCAGGGCATACGCAACGTGGTGGCCGGGCGCAGCTATCTGTGCTCCGAGGTGGCCGCCCTGATCGCAGACGGCCTGCGCGAGCGGGGTGGCGCAGCAGGGCAGGCCGATAGCCGCGTCCTGTCGCGACGCGAAGTGCAGGTGGCGACGCTGCTGGCCGAAGGCAAGAGCGCGCCCGACATCGCCGCCGAGTTGCATATTGCACCGAGCACGGTGGATGTACATCGGCGCAACCTGATGCGCAAGCTGGAACTGCATAACGTCGTGGAATTGACCCGCTACGCAGTTCGCACCGGGCTGGTAATACCCTGACCGGCTGCCGCCATCGGCAGCCAACACCCGGCTTACCCGAAAGCCGGTAGTCCGAATACTCCTCGGCGGGCATTTTCAAATCGGGCCTGTCTGAATAAGATCGCACCATTGTCCGCTGCGGACAGCTTTGGCCTCCGGGCTGGCTTGACTGCCGGCTCGATTGTGCGCGTTCATCGCTGCGTGGCAGCCCCGGACTAGCCGGTTGGCCGACAAAAGACAGATCCGAGGAGACATGAATGCCAGAAGCAAACCCCGAGGCGCCGGCCAAAACGCTTGTTTCCACCGCCGCCGAACCGGGGATCACGGCGATCCGGCGCATACGGCTGGCCAAGGCGCTGGCGGCAAGGCCGAATGCGGAAATTTCCGGCATGACCAGTCCGCCAAAGCCAGCCGGGGCGAAGGCAACAAAGGCAAAGAGGCAGAAGCCGGAGTCACGGCGTTGCACGCTGACGGGCGACGAACATGCCCAACTCGGCGCGCGCAAGCAACGCCCGGAGACATTGGACCGCAGCGCCAAGATAGGCGAACTGCTGCGCACCGGTTTGTTGCTGCTGCTGGCCATGCACGACGAACCGCTGAAAATGGCGGTGGCTCTGGCAGGCGTCGGCAAGCGTGTCAGCCTCCCCCGGCAAGCCGCCTGGTACGCCGCAACCGGTCAAGCCGGGGCTGGCGATGGTAGACGGGATTCCTCGGCTCAATGAAATCGTCGGTCTGCCGGAGTCGACCGCGCCGGCCGATATCGCCGATGCCAGCGAGGAGTGCTTTCAGGCGCTTTTCAGTCGTGCGTCGCGCGGCGATCAGGCCGCGCAGCGCGACCTGATCCGCTTGCGGCTTGCCTATCTCAACTGGGCCTATGCCGGAGAACGAAACCCTGCTGTAACGTCCTCAGCCGGCTGTCGACCCTAAGGCGCCGCTCTTGCAGCCGCGGGAGTCGATGCCGAGGCGGCTGGGGAAGTTGCCTGTCGAGGTCGACACGCTGTGTTGCCATTCCCCACCTTCAATGGCCGTTATCGGCGCCTGCCGGTCGTCCACGCAGGGTGGCGCCAATGGTCGCTCCAGCCGACGACCTGCCGTCACCTGAAAATCGCGAATGACAGGTCAAGGAACGGCAGCGGACCGATTCTGAATCGCTGTTTGGCAGGCCGGAAAGCACATGGCACGTGCGCGAAGCGGTCATCGCTTTCGTTATCGCGGATGTCGCGACGAGTCATGGCCGTTCTGCGGAGGCGCGGTCCAGGCCTGGACGCTGCCGCACCTCGCATTGCTCGCGCGCGAGCCGGCGTTCGACGATGCGGCACAAGCGGTCGGCGGCCGCTTCGATGCTGGCTGCGTCAACCGCGGCAAAGCCGAGCAACATCCCCGAGCGACTGCGCCGGGCGTCGGCGTAATACATCGAGAGCGGCCGCAACACCATGCCGGCGTCGAGCACTTCCTGCGAGAGAGCGACGTCGTCCAGCGGCTGGTTGAAGAAGTAGGGCAGGTGCAGGCCGGCAAGGCCGCCAGTGGTGCTCACCAGGTTGCCGAGGCGTGATTCGATCGCCCGGCGCAGCGCGTTGCGGCGTTCCTGATAGATGATGCGCACACGCCGCAGATGGCTGCTCAGGTGTCCTTCGTCGATGAAGTCGGCGAGCGCCGCCTGTTCGATCATCCGTCCTTCACGGTAGAGCTCGGCGTTGCCGATGGCAAAGGCTTCGGCGAGGTGTTCGGGGACCACCAGGTAGGCGAGGCGCAGGCCGGGAAACATCGTCTTGCTGAAGGTGCCGAGATGGATGACCCGGGGTGATCGTGCCTGTCCGAACAGCGATCCGATGGTGTATGGGTGATAGCGGATCTCGTTGTCGTAGTCGTCCTCGATTACCCAGGCGTTGTGCGTCGTGGCCAGTTCCAGCAGCTGCATGCGGCGGCTCAGTGACATCACCACGCCGGTGGGGTACTGGCTCGACGGGGTGACGAAGATCAGGCGCGGTGGCGATGCCGGGTCGGGCGCCGGCAGCGAGATGCCCTGGTCGTCCACCGGAATCGGGTCGATACGCAGACCATTGGCGCGCAACACGTTGCTCGCGCCCCAGTAGCCGGGGTCCTCCATCCACACCCGATCGCCGTCGTCGCAGAGCATTCGTGCGCACAGATCGATCGCTTGATGGGAACCGTTGAGGATCAGGATCTGCCGTGGCGAACACGTCATCATGCGTGCGGCGCGCAGGTAGTCGGCGAGGACCGCCTTCAGCGGGCCATAGCCGCCGTGGCTGTAACGAGCGAGGTGGCGCTGCTCGAAGCGAAGGTGTTTGGACAGCAGCCGTCGCCAGGTCTCGAAGGGAAACAGCCCGACGTCGGGCATGCCGGGCACGAAGGCGCCGCCCTGTATCGGGTTGCTGTTGGCATGCTGCGCGATGTCGACGCCACGCCGTGACAGGCTGGTGCCGTGTCCCGACAGGCGGCCGCGCGGCGCGTGGCTGGCCGCCGCGACCGGCAGCGCTTCGGACACCATCGTGCCGGAGCCACCACGGCTCTGTAGATACCCCTCGACCAGTAGCTGCTCATAGACGCGTACCAGAGTGCTGCGGCTCAGGCCGAGTTCGGACGTCAGTTGGCGCGTCGGCGGCAGCGGACTACCCGGTCGCAATTCCCCGTCAAGGATCAGGCGCCGGATGGCGAGGTAAAGGGCGGTCTGTTTTCGCGATCCACTCGGCTCGCCTTCGAAGCGCTGTCGAATGAGCTCCATGCACAAGGACTTGTCCATAGCGACCGGGGGCGATTGGTATCATGTTCGCGTCAAGAATTGGTCCGATTGTGTGCCGCTCTTGCGCGTACAGTCAACCCAAGATGGTGCATGGTGGCGACCGCTGGCGACGGTGCCGCGGGTCGGTGACGAGGCGGTGCAGCGACGGGATTGGCGATCATCCCGAAATCAGGCCTGTCTGGATTGCTGCGATCAACTGCGCCAGCGGGCCAACAGCACAGGAGAAGGACATGAACGCAGCTGACGAAGCGACCCGGCAAACCAATGCCAGCTTGATGGCCAGGCGCCAGGCGGCGTTGCCCAGAGGTGTCGGCCAGGGACATGCCTTGTTTGCTGAACGAGCCGAAAACGCCGAAATCTGGGACGTCGAAGGCCGTCGCTGGATCGACTTCTGTGCCGGCATCGCGGTGGTCAATACCGGCCACTGCCATCCCCGGGTGGTTGCTGCCGCAGCTCGGCAGCTGGCAGCATTCACGCATACCTGCTTTCAGGTGGTGGCCTACGAATCGTACGTCGAGTTGTGCGAGCGGCTCAACGCCGCCGCGCCGGGAACGACGCCGAAGAAATCCTTCCTGGTCAATACCGGCGCGGAAGCCGTCGAGAACGCCGTCAAGATCGCCCGCGCGGCGACCGGGCGGACCGGCGTGATTGCCTTTGGCGGCGGTTTCCATGGCCGCACCATGTTCGGTCTGGCTCTGACCGGCAAGGTGGCGCCGTACAAGATCAAGTTCGGGCCGTTTCCCGCCGGGATATTTCACGTGCCGTTCCCGAGTGCGCTGCACGGCGTCTCGGAAGACGACTCGATGACGGCGATCGAGCGCCTGTTTGCCTGCAGCATCGAAGCGTCGCAGGTCGGCGCCATCGTCATCGAGCCGGTGCAGGGTGAGGGCGGTTACCTGCCGGCGCCGCTGACCTTCCTGCGCCGCCTGCGGACGCTTTGCGACGCGCACGGGATCCTGCTGGTCGCCGACGAAGTGCAGAGCGGCATCGCCCGTTGCGGCAAGTTGTTCGCGACCGAACACTATGGTGTCGAGCCTGACATCATCACCCTGGCCAAGGGTCTTGGTGGCGGGCTGCCGGTTGCCGCCATCGTTGGCAAGGCGCCGATCATGGACGCCGCGGAAGTCGGCGGTCTCGGTTCGACTTACGCCGGCAGCCCGGTGGCGGTGGCCGGCGCGCTGGCGGTTCTCGACGTGATCGAAGAGGAAAAGCTGTGCGCCCGCTCGGAAGCTCTCGGCGAGCACATGCGGCGCCGCTTCGCAAGCATGCAGAAGACGTATTCGAGCATCGTTGACGTGCGTGGCCTCGGGGCGATGACGGCGGTCGAGTTCTGCCGCAACGGTGATGCCCGGCAGCCAGCGGCAGACATGGCCACCGCGCTGAAGAACGAGGCGGCCAGACGTGGTTTGCTGTTGCTGTTGTGCGGCGCGCACGGTAATGTACTGCGGGTGATGATCCCGCTGACCATCCCGCAGGCGCTGCTCGATGAAGGCCTGGACATCATCGACGCGTCACTGCAGGCGATCGGCGCCTGACGCCGTCGTTCGTGACCCGAGCGGCGGCACGGCGCCGCCGCTGACCGCCACCCCAACACCTGACGTACGCTCACAAGAAGCGGCAGGAGAAAGTACTTCATGATTCCTTTTTCAATCGCTGGCATCCAGATGAACATCTCGATGGAGCATGAGAACATCACCGCGATGGGACACAAGCTGGACGTCGTCATGGCTCGTTTTCCCTGGGTCCAGATGGTGGTTTTCAGCGAGCTGGCACCCTACGGGCCGCAGCCGTACCACGCTCAACCCACGGCTGGCCCCGCCGAGCAGATCTTCTGCCAGATGGCCGCCAAGCACGGCCTCTGGCTGCTGCCCGGATCGATGTTCGAACGCATCGGCGACAACGTTTTCAACACCACTCCGGTGATCGGTCCGAACGGCAAGGTGGTCACCCGCTACCGCAAGATGTTTCCCTTCCTGCCGTACGAGATGGGAATCAAGCCGGGTACCGAATTCTGCGTCTTCGACGTGCCGAATATCGGACGCTTCGGGGTCTCGATCTGCTACGACATGTGGTTCCCGGAAACCACCCGCACGCTGGTGTCGATGGGTGCCGAGTGCATTCTCCATCCGACCATGACCGACACCATCGACCGCGATGTCGAGCTGCCGATCGCCCGTGCCAGCGCGACCATCAACCAGTGCTACTTCTTCGACGTCAACGGGGTTGGCGACTGCGGCACCGGCCAGTCGATCGTCGTTGGACCTTCGGGTTACGTCGTCCACCAGGCGGGCGGCGGTGAAGAGATCATTCCGGTCGAAATCGATCTGTCGCGCGTGCGTCGCGAGCGCGAGGTCGGCATCCGTGGCCTGGGCCAGACGCTCAAGAGCTTCCGTGACCGGCCGATCGAGTTTCCCGTCTACCAGAAGCACCTCGGCAAGGAAGAGGACTACCTGAACAGTCTGGGGCCACTGATCAAGCCGACGCGCGGCTCACGTTCCGACCCGGTGGGGCTGCCGGCAGGCGCCATCGCCGGCCCGGACGGCGCCATCGTCCGCGTTGCCGACATCGGCGCCACGGCGTCGCCGGTGGAGATTGCTGCACCGTACCATCCGTGAGCTTGAGCCGTCGGCCACCCGGTCAACCCGAGAGCAGCAGTTGAACTTCATGGTGGCGCTTGCCACGGCCGTTGCCGCCGTTCTCGCCGTCGGGGTTCTGGCGGCGCGGCGAAGCCGCAACCAGACGTCGTCCGAGAAAAATTCCCAGCCCGAGAAAAACGCCCCGCCCGAAAAAAACACCCAGCCCCAGAGGAGACAAGAGATGACTCAGCCAGAGACGTCCGTAATCACCAGCATGTCGGATTTGCGCCTGTTCTTCCATCGCAACGAGCGTCCGATCTACTTCATCAGTGCCACCAACTTCAACCTGGCGGGCATGGATGACCGCGTGCCGCACTTCAAGCACATCAACTACATCGACTGTTACGACGGCCGCCATCCGAACGTCTTTGTCCCCGCCGAACAGGCACACCCCGAGTTCGAGGGCATCGAGGACATCAACAACTACCTGTTGCAGAACAAGGAGGTGATCGACTACATCAAGCGGCGCGGTGGCGACCCGGTCGCCGTGTTCCTGATGTTCGACGAGAAGACCGAGGAATTGTGCAAGGAGTTGGGTATCGAGCTGTGGTTTCCGCCGGCGTCGCTGCGGCAGCGCTGCGACAACAAGATGGAAACGGTGCGCATCGGCAACAAGGCCGGTGTGCCGTCGGTGCCGAACGTGCTGGCCAAGGTCGAAAGCTACCAGCAACTGCTCGAGCTGACGAAGGAGCATGGCCTGGGTAGTGATCTGGTGATTCAGTCTGCTTTTGGCGACTCGGGTCACACCACCTTCTTCATCTCCAACGAAGAGGAATGGAAGAAGTACGCCGACGAGATCGTCAAGGATCCCGAAGTCAAGGTGATGAAGCGGATCAACTGTCGCGGCGGGACCCTCGAAGCCTGCGTGACCCGTTGTGGCACGGTCGTCGGGCCGCTGCTGACCGAGATCGTCGGCGCCAGGGAACTGACCCCCTACAAGGGCGGCTGGTGCGGCAACGAGGTTTTCCCGGGGGCGTTTCCGGAAAAAGCACGGATCAAGGCACGAGACTCGGCCTACGCCTTCGGTAACCAGTTGCTCAAGGAAGGCTACCGCGGCTATTTCGACCTCGACTTCCTGATCGATCAGGATACCGAAGAGGTCTATCTCGGCGAACTCAATCCGCGCGTCTGCGGCGCCAGCCCGATGACCAACCATGCCGCTTTTGCCTATGCCGACGCGCCGCTGTTCTTCTTCCATCTGCTGGAGTTCAGCGGCGCCGAGTTCGATCTCAACGTGGCGGCGATGAACGAGCGCTGGAAGAACCCCAAGTACATCGACAGCTGGAGCCAGCTGGTGATGAAATACACCGACGAGGCGGTGGACATCGTCGAGCACGCGCCGGAGTCGGGGATTTACCGGATGGACGACGCTGGCAACGTGACCTATCACCGCTTCGACTATCACCGTCTTGCCGTCGAGGGCGAGCACGAGGCGCTCTGGCTGCGGATCACCGGGCCCGGTGATTACCGCTACGAAGGTGCCGATCTGGGTATCCTGATCACCCGCGGCCGCTCGATGACCGAGGAGTTCAAGCTCAATCAGCGGGCGTTGAACTGGATCAGCGGCATTCAGAGCTTCTACCGGGGTCGCCCGCTGGATACCGCCGTCCATGAACCGGCGCCGTCAGCCGGGGCGTTCAAGATCCTCTGAACGCCGGTCGGGCCACATGCCGCTGATTCAGAGCCAGTCGCTGCTGTTCCGCGCGTTGGAGGAAGCACGGCCCGGTGCGATCTGGCAAAAGCTGTTCGGCGAGTTCTGGCCGTCGTATCGCCGCTGGTACCTGCAGGGCGGCGAAGCGGCGCGCCCCTACTATCTGCCCTGCCTGCGGGCGCTTCGCAAGCACATGCCGGAACTGTTGCCAACCTTCGACAAACTCGCCGAGCTTGCCGGCGGTGGCGATCTGGAGGCGCGCTTTCTGTCGCTGTTCTGCCCGCCGCCGTACGTTACGGCATGTTCGCAGCTGGTCTGGCTTGGCGAGCAGCCGCTGCTGGTGCGCAACTACGACTATCCGCCGCAGTTGTGCGAGGGCGTGATTCTGAAGACGGCGTGGAATGGCCGTCAGGTGATCGGCCTCAGCGACTGCGTGTGGGGCCTGCTCGACGGCATCAATGAAGACGGACTCGCCGTCTCCCTGTCGTTTGGCGGTCGCCTGGACGTCGGCGAAGGCTTCGGGGTGCCGTTGGTGCTGCGCTATGTGCTCGAAACCTGCACGCGCACCGAAGAGGCCAGTGCGGCGCTGGCGCGCGTCCCGGTACACATGAGTTACAACGTGACGGTCGTTGACCGCGGTGGTGATTTCGCGACGGTCTATCTGGCCCCCGGCAAGAGCGGCGAGATCAGCCGCATGGCGGCAGCGACCAACCACCAGCAGAAGGTCGAGTGGCATCAGCACGCTCGTGCCACGTCGACGGTCGAGCGTCTCCGCCAGCTGATGCTGATGGTCGAGGACACGACGCTGAGCAGCGAGGCGCTGATTGCTTCCTTCCTGCGGCCGCCGATCTATTCGACGGCCTTTGCGCGCGGTCTGGGAACGCTCTATTCGGCTGCTTACTGGCCAACCGAAGGGCGCGCCGATTTCTTCTGGCCGGGGGTCACCTGGTCGCAGTCATTTGCCGATTTCGAACTGGGCGAGCGGCTCATCCAGTTTGGCAATTCGCCACAGCCGCATCACATTACACGCGCTACTGATCTGCGTGAGGAGACAGGAAAATGAAGGCGGACAGCAAGAGCAAGAAATCCCTGGGTGAATACTACAGCGCACTGCAACTGCGGACCGACCGCTGGAGTGCTCTGAAAATCGCCAGCGAACAACTCGCTGAAAGTCAGTCGGAACGCAAGCGGACCTACGCCGAGAACAAGGTCGTCGAATTGCTCGATGCCTTGCGTCCGATCGAGCTTTACTGGGCGTTTCCGGGTCACGATACCTTCGGCCGGCTCGGCGAACTGGTCGTCACGGGTCGCTTTGACGTACTTGCCGGCGCCGTGCGCAACATCTGTCGCTCGCTGCTGAGCAACAGCTATCGGCAGAATCCTCATCACCACGATGTCGATGAGTTGTTCGAGGGCAGTCCGGACGACGACTCCAATGAGCATCGCGGCAAGGACTTGCTCTACTTTGAAGTGCTGATCGTAGATAGCCTGTCGGCGATGCAGGAAGCGAATCTGCGCCGCACTTTGGGCGCCATGCGGCGTCCGGAAGACCCCTTCGTCTATGAACTGGTGTTCGTACCCAGCCTCACCGATGCCTTGATCGCCGTGATGTTCAACCACAATCTGCAGGCGGTGGTGGTTCGCAACGGTCTGAAGCGCGAGTCGGAGCAGACCCTGGAACTTCTCCACCGCTACCTGTCGCGGCTCGACGAGGAGGCCCTCGACGCCATTGAACCGAAAGAGTACGGTCCCGAGTTGTGCCGGTCGATCGCCAAGCTTCGTCCGGAGCTCGACGTGTACCTGTTCACCGATCAGTCGGTCGAGGAGATCGCCGGTACCAGGCTCGGCAACTGCCAGCGTGTGTTCTACAACCAGGAAGACCATCTCGACCTGCACCTGAACATCCTGCGTGGTGTCGCCAAGCGCTTCGAGGCGCCGTTCTTCAACGCCCTGACCGAATACGCCCGCAAGCCGACCGGCGTTTTCCATGCCATGCCGATCAGCCGCGGCAAGTCGATCACCTGCTCCCACTGGATCAAGGACATGGGTGACTTCTACGGCATGAACATCTTTCTCGCCGAAACGTCGGCGACCTCGGGCGGGCTCGACAGCCTGCTGGAGCCGCACGGTCCGATCAAGAGAGCGCAGGAAAAGGCGGCGCGTGCGTTCGGTGCGAAGCAGACCTTCTTCGCCACCAACGGCACGTCCACCTGCAACAAGATCGTCGTGCAGGCGATCGTCCGCCCGGGCGACATCGTGCTGATCGACCGTGACTGCCACAAGTCCCACCACTACGGCATGGTCCTGGCGGGCGCGCAGGTGGTCTATCTCGACAGTTATCCGCTCAACGACTTTTCGATGTACGGCGCGGTGCCGATCAGGGAGATCAAGCACCGGCTGCTGGAGTTGAAGGCGGCGGGCAAGCTCGACCGCGTGCGCATGCTGCTGCTGACCAACTGTACCTTCGACGGTATCGTCTACAACGTCGAGCGGGTGATGGAGGAGTGTCTGGCGATCAAACACGACCTGGTTTTCCTGTGGGACGAGGCGTGGTTCGCTTTCGCCCGCTTTGGCCCTGCCTACCGGCGGCGGACGGCGATGCACTGCGCTGCCCAGCTGCGCGAGCGCTATCGTTCCGACGAGTACCGCGCCGCCTACGCCAAGTACCAGGCGAAAATGGCCGACGCCGACGATGAAACGCTGCTCAAGACCCGGCTGATGCCGGATCCCGACAAGGTGCGCGTGCGGGCCTATGCCACCCAGTCCACGCACAAGACGCTGACCTCGCTGCGCCAGGGCTCGATGATCCATGTGCACGATCAGGACTTCAAGGACGAGGTCGAACAGGCGTTTCACGAGGCCTACATGACGCACACCTCGACCTCGCCGAACTACCAGATCATCGCCTCGCTCGACATCGGCAGACGGCAGGTTGAACTCGAGGGCTTCGAGCTGATCCAGCGTCAGGTCGAACAGGCGATGTCACTGCGCAAGGTGATCAATACCCACCCGCAGATCAGCAAGTATTTTCACGTCCTGACCGTTGCCGAGATGATTCCGGCCGAGTATCGCAAGTCGGGGATCAAGAGCTACTGGGATCCGGAACACGGCTGGAGCGACATCATGAGCGCCTGGACGGAAGATGAATTCGTCCTCGACGCGACCCGAATCACGCTGTCGGTATCGGGTTCGGGCTGGGATGGCGACACCTTCAAGAATGCCATCCTGATGGACAGGCACGGCATTCAGATCAACAAGACCTCGCGCAATACGGTGCTCTTCATGACCAACATCGGCACCACGCGCTCGTCGGTGGCCTACCTGATCGAAGTGCTGGTCAACATCGCGCGCGACCTCGACGAGCGCCTCGACTACGCCAGCAACGTCGAGCGCAAGATATTCGACCGCAGGGTCAAGGCTTTGCGCGAGGACTTGCCGCCCTTGCCGGACTTCAGTTGTTTCCACGATTCGTTTCGCCTGAGCTCGGGCGAGGGGACGCCAGAGGGAGACATTCGATCGGCGTATTTTCTGGCCTACGACGAAAGCAAGTGCGATTACGTGCCGATCGAGGGCAATGCCATCGAGAAAGCCATTGCCGCCGGCCGCCAGCTGGTATCTACCACCTTCGTCATTCCGTATCCGCCCGGTTTTCCGATTCTCGTCCCGGGCCAGGTGATCAGTCAGGAAATCATCACCTTCATGCGTGCGCTGGACGTCAAGGAAATCCATGGCTACCGGCCCGAACTCGGCTTGCGCATCTTTACCGAGTCGGCGCTCGCGGCACTCGAGGCGTCACCGTCGTCGATTCAGGAACTGCCCGCTTGAGACCATTCGGCGCGCCTCCCCGGTTGTCGAGTCGCGCCCTTTCGTTTTTTTGCCTGCTGAAGCCGGAGGAGTCGTGTCTGTGCTGACCGAAACGATCATCTATCGATCCGCTGACGGGATCGCCGAGATTCGACTGAACAGACCGGAGCGGCTCAACGCGGTCACCCAGCAGCTCTACGACGAACTCAATGCTGCCCTCGGTGTGGCCGAGGCGGATGCTGATGTGCGCGTCGTGTTGTTGACCGGCGAGGGTCGGGCGTTCTGCGTTGGTGCCGATCTCAAGGCGCACAAGGCGGGGCGCACGGCCTTCGACCGTCGCCAGTATCTGCGCGGCGAGCAGATCGTCTGCAAGCGGCTGCTGTTGCTGTCGAAGCCGGTGATCGCCGCGGTCAATGGCTTCGCGCTGGGCGCCGGTGCCGAAATGGCGATTGCTTCCGACTTCATCCTGATGGCCGAGAGCGCGCAGATCGGCCTGCCCGAGGTGGGCATCGGCACCTTCCTCGGTGGGGGCGTCACCTATCTGCTGCCGCGCCTGGTGGGGCTGGCCAAGGCACGCGAGCTGGTGTTCCTCGGCGAACGGATCAAGGGCGACGAGGCGGTGCGCATCGGACTTGCCAATCGCGTGTTGCCGGACCAGGGATTCCTCGACGCGGCGCGTGAGTTCGCCAGCAGGATTGCCAGCAAGGCGCCCTTGTCGATGCAGCTTGCCAAGGAACAGCTGAACATGGCCGCTGAACGAACGCTCGACGCCGCGCTGACCGCCGAACTCGAAGGGATGACCTTCGTCGGTACGACGCAGGACTGGCAGGAAGGCATCGATGCCTTCGCCGAAAAACGCCCGCCCGTGTTCAAGGGTTGCTGACATGAATACCCTTGCCCCGGCAAGGCAGCGCAGCCCGCTGCATGACTTTCTCTCTCCCGATTCGATCGCCATCGTCGGCGCCTCGGCCGACCCTACCAAGCGCGGCTACAAGGCCATGGTAGGACTGATCAAGGATGGCTACGCAGGCAAGATCTACCCGATCAACCCCCGGGTCGACAGGGTTCTCGGCGTCAAGGCGTATCCGTCGCTGGCCGACATTCCGGCTACTGCCGATCTGGCGTTGATCTGCACGCCGGCTTCCTCGGTGCCAGCCTTGCTGCTCGAATGCGGCAAGAAAGGCGTCAAGGGGGCCGTGGTTCTGGCCAGCGGCTTCCGCGAAACGGGTCGCCCGGAGGGCATCAGGCTGGAGCAGGAGATGCTGGCTGCGGCGCGCCAGGGTGGCGTGCGCGTCATCGGGCCGAATACCTCCGGGATGTTCAACCTGCACAAGAAGGTCAACCTGCTGGCGCTGAGCAACATCAAGGCGGGCGACATCGGTCTCATTTCGCAATCGGGCAACATGCTGCTGTCGCTGGTGCTCGAAGCCGAGCGCAACGGTCACGTCGGTTTCAGCACCTATGCCGGACCGGGCAATCAGGCCGACATCGGTTTCAACGACTACCTGCGCTACCTCGGTGAAGATCCGCACACGCGCGTTGCCACGCTCTACGTCGAAGGCTTTCGTGACGGACGCCGTTTCCTCGATGCGGCGCGCGAGATCACGGCGCTCAAGCCGGTGGTGGTATACAAGTCCGGTTCGACCGAGGCGGGTCAGAAGGCGGCCAGTTCGCACACCGGCGCGCTGGCCGGCAGCTACGCGATGACCGTCGATCTGTTGCGCCAGGTCGGCGTCAGCGTGGTGCAGAATTCGGACGAGATCCTGCCGGTTGCGGAGGGCCTGGCGCTGCTGCAGAAGGCGCGCGGCAAGCGCGTTGCGGTCGTCGCCGACGGCGGCGGCCAGGCGACCATCGCCTCCGACCGGTTGGCCGAAGCCGGGCTCGAACTCGCCGAGTTGAGCGAAGCGACGCGCCGGCGCCTGGCTGAAATCCTCTTCCCGCAAGCGTCGCTGGTCAATCCGGTCGATGTTGCCGGCAGCAGCGATGCCAATCCGGCGCTGCTCGCCGACTGCCTGGAAATCGTCGCCGGAGACGACGGCGTCGACAGCATCTTCCTGGTCGGCATGTTCGGCGGCTATCACACCCGCTTTGCTGAAGACCTGCTGGGCGGCGAGATGCGTGGCGCCGAGTCGATGATCGAACTGGCGCGCAAGACCGACAAGCCGCTGGTGGTCTACAGCCTCTACGCACCGGTCAACCCACCGGCCTTGCGGCGACTGCACGAGGCCGGCCTGCCGGTCTACAGTTCGATCGAACAGGCGGTACGCGTGCTCTCGGCCCTGGGCGAACGCGGCATCTACCTGGCGGCCTGCGCCGGCCGGGAAGCCGTGCCGGCGGCGCTGCCCAATCACGAAGCGCAGGCCGCTCTTGCCGCGGCACAAGCCGAGGGCCGCGACCTTTTCGAGTTCGAGGCCAAGAACCTGCTGCGTGCGCATGGCATCGCGGTACCGGAGGAGCGGCTGGCCGGTGATGCCGCCGACCTGGCAGCGATCGCCGAGCACTTCGGCGACCAGCCGGTGGCGATGAAGGTGGTGTCCAGGGATATCCTGCACAAGTCGGATGCCGGCGGCGTCAAGCTCGACCTGCGCGGCGAAGGCCGCATGCGCGTCGCGTTCGACGAAATCATCGCGGCCGCCCGCCGCTACGACCCCGACGCGGCGATCGAGGGGGTGCTGGTGACGCCGATGGCGCGCAAGGGTACCGAGGTGATCATCGGCGTCGTTCGCGACCCGATCTTCGGGCCGGTGCTGATGTTCGGGCTCGGCGGCATCTTCGTCGAGATCCTCGAGGACGTCGTCTTCCGTGCCATACCACTGTCGTACGACGACGCTTCGTCGATGCTCGATCAGATCAAGTCGCACAAGATCCTCGGGGGGGTGCGTGGCGAAGCCGCGGTCGACCGGGCAGCGCTGATCGATCTGTTGTTGAAGGTCTCGGCCATCGTCCAGGCGTATTCGCAACTGGCGGAACTGGACCTTAACCCGGTAATCGCTCTTGATGACGGCTATGCCGTGGTCGATGCGCGAATCATTGTCGACCGCTGTGCCAGGGACGTTGCCGGCGGGAAGGGCGGCCAGCGATGAAGATGCCGACCCTTTGCGACGCCCTGCTCGAGGTCGACCAGCGGGTTGCGGTGCTGACGCTCAATCGCGACGACGTCCGCAACGCCCTGACCGGCACGCAGCTGATCGACGACATCGTCCACGTCGCGCAATGGGTCAACCGGTGCGCGGAGGTCTCGGTATTGGTGATTACCGGTGCCGGCTCGGCGTTCTCTGCCGGTGGCAATGTCAAGGACATGGCCGGGCGCAGCGGCGATTTTGCAGGTGACGTCGCCGAAGTGGCGCAGCGCTATCGTCGCGGCATACAGAGAATTCCGCTGGCGCTGCACGACGTCGAGATTCCGCTGATCGCGGCGGTGAACGGTGCCGCCATCGGTGCCGGCTTCGATCTTGCCAACATGGCCGACATCCGGCTGGCGTCGAACCGGGCGAAGTTCGGCGAAACCTTCCTCAATCTGGGGATCATTCCCGGCGACGGTGGCGCCTGGTTCATGCAGCGATTGATCGGTTATCAGCAGGCATTCGAGTTGACACTCAGTGGCCGCATGGTCAGCGCCGATGAGGCCAAGACGCTTGGTATCGTCCTCGAGGTATTCGAACCCGGCAATCTGATGCCAAAGACGCGAGAACTTGCCGAGCGCATAGCTGCGCAGCCGCCAAAGGCTCTTCGCCTGACCAAACGACTGATGAAAATGGCACAACGCATGGAGTTGAAGGATTTTCTCGATCTGTGTGCGTCGTTCCAGGGCATGTGTCATAACGAGGCCGAGCATCTGGAGGCCGTCCGCAAGATGCTGAAGACATGACTGCTGCGCTGCAACAGCCGCCAGGCAAGGAAACTGGTGCCGCCGAATGGTCTTCGCCATTTGCTTGAAATTGGTCTAGGCGAGAGCCTGTTTTATGTGTACAGTCCATTGTCGTTTGCTTTTCTTGGCTGCTGCGAGCGGAGTTTCACGGCGGGTCGAGATGAGTCAACAGCACGGATGGCAATGAAAGGTGCTGACGCGACGCCGCTCGGACACAATGCGGCTTTGCCGGAAAGTGGATGCGTTGATCATGCGCCTTCCTTTCTTCATGCGTCCGCTGCCGGTGGTCGTCGACACAATGCTTGTCCTCATTGATAAACCATAAGGAAGGAGACATACGATGAAGAAACTCACCACCCTTGCCGCCGCCCTGGCGGTGACAGCGAGCCTCGCCAGCCCGGCAGCATTTGCGCAGCAGAAGTTCGTCACCATCGGTACCGGCGGCGTGACCGGCGTCTATTACGCGGCGGGCGGAGCGATCTGCCGGCTGATGAACAAGGAAAAGAAAACGCACGGCATTCGCTGCTCGGTCGAGAGCACCGGTGGCTCGGTGTACAACGTCAATACGATCAAGGCCGGTGAGCTCGACTTCGGCGTGGCGCAGTCCGACGTCGCCTACAACGCGTTGAAGGGAGAAAATCAGTTCAAGGGTGCCGCTTTTGGCGACTTGCGCTCGGTTTTCTCGATTCATCCCGAGCCGCTGGTCGTCCTCGCCCGCGAGGACGCCAAGGTCACTTCGCTGCTCGACTTCAAGGGCAAACGCTTCAATATCGGCAATCCGGGCTCCGGGCAGCGTGCGACGATGGATATCCTGCTGCCGGCGATGGGCATGAAGACCAGCGATTTCTCGCTGGTCTCCGAGATGAAGGCCGACGAACACGGCGCCGCGCTGTGCGACAACAAGATCGACGGTTTCGCCTATGTCGTCGGCAACCCGTCGGCGAACATCCAGGATCCGACCACCACCTGTCACGCACAGCTGGTCAATATCATCGGTCCGGCGGTCGATGCTCTGGTCAAGAAGTATCCGTACTATGCCGCAGTGACCATCCCGGGTGGAATGTACGCACACAACCCCAATCCGATCAACACCTTCGGCGTCGTTGCCGCCTTTGTCTCGTCGTCGAAGGTTCCCAACGACGTTGTCTATGCCATGGTGAAAGCCGTCTTCGACAATCTGGACGACTTCAAGAAGCTGCATCCGGCATTCGCTCATCTCGATCCGAAGGAGATGATCAAGAACGGCCTGTCGGCACCGCTGCATGACGGCGCCGTGAAGTACTACAAGGAGAAAGGCTGGATGTAAGCCGGTCCGACGAATTCCGGGATCGGCGAAACGGCAGCCCTTCCCGGTGATGGACCTGCTGACGGCCCCGATCGGGGCCGTCAGTCCTTGAAGTCTACGGAGGTGCGCACATGGCTGAAAAAGAAACGGCTGCCGTCCTGACCGACGAGCAGCTCAAACAACTGGTCGCCGAATCCGACACGGGCGGTCGCAAGCCGACCGGTCCGGTCGCCAAGCTGATCATGCTTACGGCATTGGCGTGGTCGCTTTTCCAACTCTGGATCGCCTCGCCGCTACCGTATTCACTGGGCGTTCTGGTACTCAATGACACCGAGTCGCGTTCGGTCCATCTGGCTTTCGCGATCTTTCTCGCCTTTCTCGCCTACCCGGCGTTCAAGCACTCGCCGCGCGACCATGTGCCGATCGTGGACTGGATTCTGGCGCTGGTTGGCGTCTTCTGTGCGTCGTATCTCTTCGTTTTCTACTCCGAGTTGTCCACCCGACCCGGCCAACCGACGACCCTCGACCTGGTCGCGTCGGTTGCCGGCATCGTGCTGTTGCTTGAGGCTGCGCGGCGCGCCCTTGGCCTGCCGATGGTCATCCTGGCGACCATCTTCATCGGCTACATCTTCCTCGGACCCTACATGCCGGACCTCATCGCCCACAAGGGCGCTTCGCTCGGCAAGGGCATGTCGCACCTGTGGCTGAGCACCGAGGGCGTCTTCGGTGTCGCGCTCGGCGTCTCGTCGGGCTTCATCTTTCTCTTCGTGCTGTTCGGCGCGCTGCTGGAAACCGCCGGTGCCGGCAATTACTTCATCAAGTCGGCGATCTCGCTGCTCGGTCACCTGCGCGGTGGGCCGGCAAAGGCTGCGGTCGTCGCCTCGGCCTGTACCGGCCTGATCTCGGGGTCGTCGATCGCCAACGTGGTGACCACCGGCACGTTCACCATTCCATTGATGAAGCGGGTCGGCTATCGTCCCGACAAGGCGGCGGCGGTCGAGGTTGCGGCCTCGGTCGACGGCCAGATCATGCCGCCGGTGATGGGCGCTGCCGCGTTCCTGATGGTCGAGTACGTCGGCATTCCCTACACGCAGGTCCTCAAGCACGCCATCCTGCCGGCGATGATCTCTTACATCGCGTTGTTCTACATCGTGCATCTCGAAGCGATGAAGGCCGACATCCGCGGCATCCCGCACCAGCACGAGGCGACGTTCAGCTCGCGCTTGATTTCCTTCCTGATGACCGTTTCCGGCATGGTCATCCTCGCCGGTATCGTCTATTACGGCTTTGGCTGGCTCAAGAACGTCTTTGGCGACGCCTCGATCTACATCGTCGGCGTGCTGATGATGGCTGCCTACATCGGCCTGTTGAAGTTCGGTACCCGCTATCCGGAACTGCTCATGGACGATCCGGACAAGCCGATCGAGCACCTGCCCGATGCCGGCCCGACGCTGAAATCGGGCTTGCACTTCCTGCTGCCGGTGGTGGTGCTGATCTGGAACCTGATGGTCGAGGAACTGTCGCCGGCGCTGTCCGCTTTCTGGGCGACGGTGTTTCTGATGTTCATCCTGGTCACGCAGCGGCCGATCATCGCTTCGTTCCGCCAGCGCGGCGACATCGGCGAGGCAGTCCGCCAGGGCTTTCAGGACCTGCTTGACGGCCTGGTCACCGGTGCCCGCAACATGATCGGCATCGGCATCGCCACGGCGTCCGCCGGCATCATCGTCGGCACCGTGACGCTGACCGGCATCGGTCTGGTGATGAGCGAACTGGTCGAACTGATCTCGGGTGGCAACCTGATGATCATGCTCGGACTGGTGGCGGTGATCTGCCTGATTCTTGGCATGGGTCTGCCGACGACGGCCAACTACATCGTGGTGTCCACGCTGATGGCGCCGGTCGTCGTCGAACTCGGTGCGCAAAGCGGCCTGCTGGTACCGTTGATTGCCGTGCATCTGTTCGTCTTCTATTTCGGACTGATGGCCGACGTCACGCCGCCGGTTGGCCTGGCCTCGTACGCCGCCGCCGGGGTGGCGCGCACCGATCCGATCAAGGTCGGGGTCACGGCTTTCGGTTACAGCATCCGGACGGCGATCCTGCCCTTCATGTTCATCTTCAACACGCAGTTGCTGCTGATCGGCATCGACAGTGCCTGGCACCTGTTCCTGACGATTGCCACCGCCATCCTCGCCAACCTGCTGTTCGCCGCTGCGACGCAGGGCTGGTTCATGGCACGCAACCGGTGGTGGGAGGCGTTGGTCCTGCTGCTGGTGACCTTCACCCTGTTCCGTCCGGGCTTCTGGATGGATATCGTCCATCCGCCTTACGACAAGCTGCCGCCGACCAAGATCATGGAGGTCGTCGAAGCGGCGCCTGCCGGTACGGGTCTGCGGGTCTGGATCGAGGGCGAGGACCTCAATGGCAAGAAGGTGTCGAAGGGCGTTCTGCTGCCGCTCGGCGCGCCGGCGCCTGCCCTGCAGCGCCTCAACGCGATCGGTTTGAGCCTCATGGCGTCGGGTGATCAGGTCGATATCCTGGGCGTCAAGTTTGGCAGCCGCGCCGCCAAACTCGGGATCGAGCAGGGCTTCAGCATCACCGCGCTTGAACTGGCGGCCGAGCGACCCGCCAAGGAGTGGTTCTTCATTCCCGCGCTGGTACTGCTGGCCCTGGTCGTCGTCGTCCAGCGTCGCCGGGCCCGGCTGTTGGCGGACCAGGAGCCGAAGCCGGCGGCCGCTTAGCGACGCGGCCTGCACCCGGCCAGCACCTTGCTGGCATCGAGGCCGCCGTTCGAGCGGGCATCTAGCCTGGTCGAACGGCGGCCTCTGCGCTGGTGGCGGTGAGCAGCCTGCGTCGGTCGGCCGAGTGCGATCGCCTGACGAGCGGGGCCCGGGGGCCGTGCTCGATTGACAGACGCTGGCCGACGACGACAGAATCGATGCGGATCACGGCAAAGACCGGTTGCCGTCGGGCAAGCATCGCCAGCGTGCCGACCGCTGCCAGCTCGCGCCGGACGATCCTGACGCCTTCGGCATTTCCTGGAGCAGCGCATGAACAAGCAATTCGCATCGGTCGCCGACCTCGAAGAGAAGAAGACGACCTTCGTCCAGCTTTCCGAGCATTGCTGGGGCTATACCGCCGAAGGCGACCCCAATACCGGGGTGATCATCGGCGACGACAACGTGCTGATCGTTGACACCCTGGCGACACCGGTAATGGCAGCGCGCCTGATCGCCGAGATTCGCCGCCTGACCGACAAGCCGATCAAGTACGTCGTACTCTCGCACTATCACGCCGTCCGTGTGCTTGGCGCGTCGGCGTATCGGGCCGAGGGCCTGCAGGAGATCATCGCCAGCCAGGGCACCTACGAGTTGATCGTCGAGCGCGGTGCCGAGGACATGCAATCGGAGTACGAGCGCTTCCCGCGGCTGTTCCAGGACTTTGGATCGATCCCGGGACTGACCTGGCCGACGCTGGTGTTCCGGGAGGCGATGACGTTGTGGATGAGCGGGCTGGAAGTGCAGGTGATGCACCCTGGTGCGGGCCACACCAGGGGTGACACGGTGGTCTGGGTACCGTCCGAGAAGGTGCTGTTCTCCGGCGACCTGGTCGAGTGCGACGCGGCGTGCTACACCGGCGACGCGCAACTCGAGGACTGGCCGACGACCTTGGCCGCTCTCCGCCAGTTGGGCGCCGAAAAGTTGCTGCCGGGACGCGGCCCGGCCTTGAGCTGCCCGGCCGAAGTGGCCCGCGGCCTGGAGTACACCGCCGACTTCGTCACCACCCTGTTCGCCTGCGCGCGGCAAGCGGTGGCTGCGGGCATGAACCTCAAGCAGGCGATGGCGCACACCCGCCGGGCGATGGACCCGAAGTTCGCGCAGGTCTTCATCTACGAGCACTGCCTGCCCTTCGACGTCGTCAGGGCGATCGACGAGGCGAGCGGCATCCGCCATCCGCGAATCTGGACGGCCGCACGCGACCGCGAGATGTGGCACGGGCTGCAGGCCACCGACTGAGTCACCGCGCCGGCAGCCGCCGAGCGGCCAGTCGGGGAGAGGGTCATGCTGAGTACCTACACCTATCCGAGGTTTGCCTATCGGCCGCCCGCCGAGCTGCAGGGTGGCGAGCCGCGGCGATATCCGGTGGTCGTTGTCGGTGCCGGTCCGGTCGGCCTGGCGGCGGCGATCGATCTCGCCCAGCAGGGGACGGCGGTGCTGCTGCTCGACGACGATGACAGCGTCTCGGTCGGCTCGCGCGGCGTCTGCTACGCCAAGCGCGCGCTCGAGGTGCTCGACCGGCTGGGTGTTGGTGACCGCTGCGTGGACAAGGGCGTCAGCTGGAACGTCGGTCGCACTTTTTTTCGCGAAGAAGAGGTGTACAACTTCCAACTGCTGGCGCAGCCCGATCACAAGCGTCCCGGAATGATCAACCTGCAGCAGTACTACCTGGAGGAGTTCCTGGTCAGGCGCGCACAGGAACTGCCGGGCATCGACCTGCGCTGGAAGAACCGGGTCGTCGCTGTCCGGCAGAACGAGCAGCCAGGCGAGCGGCCAGGCGTCGGGCTGCAGGTCGAGACGCCGGATGGCGTCTACGCGCTCCAGTGCGACTGGCTGATCGTCGCCGACGGTGCGCGCAGCAGCATTCGCCGAATGCTGGGCCTCGAGGTCGAAGGTCAGGTGTTCATGGACCGCTTCCTGATCGCCGACGTGGTGATGAAGGCCGATTTTCCAGCCGAGCGCTGGTTCTGGTTCGACCCGCCGTTCCATCCGGGGCAGTCGGTCCTGCTGCATCGCCAGGCCGACAACGTCTGGCGAATCGACTTCCAGCTCGGCTGGCAGGCCGATCCGGAAGAAGAGAAGAAGCCCGAGCGGGTAATTCCGCGGATTCAGGCGATGCTCGGCGATGAGCGGGTGTTCGAGCTCGAATGGGTCAGCGTGTATACCTTCCAGTGCCGGCGGATGAGCGGCTTTCGGCAGGGCCGCGTGCTGTTCGTCGGTGATTCCGCGCATCAGGTCAGCCCGTTCGGCGCGCGTGGCGCCAATTCGGGTATCCAGGACGCCGACAACCTGGTCTGGAAGTTGCAGCTGGTGGTCGACGGCAAGGCGCCGGAAAGCTTGCTCGACAGCTATGCCGAGGAGCGCGAGTTCGCGGCCGACGAGAATCTGCTGAACTCGACGCGATCGACCGACTTCATCACGCCCAAGAGCAAGACGTCGCTGAATTTTCGCAACGCCGTGCTGACCCTGGCGCGCCGCTATCCCTTCGCACGGGCGCTGGTCAACTCGGGTCGGCTGTCGGTGCCGGCATATCTTTCGAAGTCGTCACTCAATACAGCTGACCGCGATGCGTTTGCCGGCGAAATGATTCCCGGCGCGCCGATGGCCGACGCGCCGATCCGCGAGGACGGCCGCGACGGCTGGTTGCTTGACGCGGTCGGCAATCATTTCATGGTGTTGTGCACCGTCGATCATCCGGCTGCCCTGGAGGCGTCGGCGGCGGCCGCGCTGCTGGCGCTGGCCGGCGGCCCGTTTGGCGTCGAAGTGGCGCTGCTGGCCTTGCAGCACGGTTCCGGGTCGGCGGGCTTGCGGGTCCTCGAGGATCGCCGCGGTCGCTACGCCGAGCGTTACGACGCCAGGGCCGGTACGGTGTACCTCTTCCGGCCGGACCAGCACGTCAGCGCGCGCTGGCGTTGCTTCGACGGCGCGGCGATTCGTGCGGCGCTGGCGCGCGCCACCTGCACGCCCGCAGCGGAGAAACCCGTATGACGACGCTGATTACCGAGGCGAACTTCGGCGAGTCCGGCAAGCGCTATCTGCGAGCCTTCTCGCCCGGTGACGACTTCTACGAGGCCCTGCTCGACGCGCACCGCGGTCTTTCCGACGAGCAGAGCGCGCTGCTCAACGCGCGCCTGATCCTTCTTCTTGCCAATCACGTCGGTGACCTCGGTGTGCTGCGCGAAGCCTTGAGAATAGCCCGCGACGAGTGCTGACTGCCGTGCCCTGGCCGCAGCCGGTGCCGTCTTCGCTGGTCAGCGGCGCACGCTGCGACATTTCTTGCGCCGCTCGTGGAGTTTTCTGGTGAACTGGCTGCACGCCGCCGCGGCGGCTTTCGCCGGCCTGCTGGGGCTGTTCATCGCCCTGAATCATCCCCTGTCGGCGCTCTGGTCGAGCGTCGCTTTCCTGGGCTGGTCGGTCGCCGTTGGTCTGCGTCCAACGATCTGGCCGCTGCTGCTACCGGCGCTGCTGCCGGTCGCCGGGCTCTCGGCGTGGACCGGCTGGATCGCTGTCGAAGAGTTCGATCTGCTGCTCCTCGGCGCGGTGCTTGGCAGCCACGCGCACGCCCTGCTCGGGCGATCGTCTGCCGCTCGGCCGGCGCGGCAGGGCGCGCCGTCCGGCCACGCGAAGTGGTTTCGGCTGGCGTCGCTCGGCCTGATCCTGCTCGCCTTGTCGTGGTTGCTGGCCCTGCTGCGCGGCCTCGCCGATGCCCTTGCGACGGGCGGTGCGGACTGGCCCGCCGGGATTCCGCCGCTGACCTGGTTCGACGCCTACCAGGAGCCCCTGAACAGCCTGCGCGTCGGCAAGAGCTATCTGCTGATGCTGCTCTTGTTGCCGTCGTTGCGCGGCATGCTGCGCCTTGCCCCGGCGATGCTGACACGGCGCCTGGCCGTCGGCGTGGCGACCGGACTGGCGCTGGCGTCGCTGGCCATCGTCCGCGAACGCGCCGGCTATCCCGGGCTGTTCGATTTCTCGACGGCGTATCGCAGCACGGCCCTGTTCTGGGAGATGCACGTCGGCGGCGCGGCGCTCGATGGCTTTCTCGCGATGGCGGTGCCGTTTGCCGTCTACGCGGTCCTGCAGGCGCCCGGTCCGTGGCGCTGGACGCTCGCCGCGGTGCTGGCGGTGATCGCCACTTACGCCTGTTTGACGAGTTTCTCGCGCGGCGTCTATCTCGCCGTCGGCGTCGGCTTGCTGATCCTCAGCCGCCTTCTTCGCGCGACCACAGCGCCGTCGCCGTCTGGCGTCGGGTGCCGAGCGCCCGAGCGCTGGCGGCTGTGGGGCGGGCGGGTGCTGGTGGTGGTGCTGGCATTCGAGGTGGTCGCGGTGCTCGCACTGGGCGATTTCATGGGTGAGCGCCTGTCGGCCAGCAAGCGCGACCTGGGCGGCCGCCTGCAGCACTGGTCGGAGGGGTTGGACCTGCTGCGCGGGCCAGCGGAGGTCGCGTTCGGTCGCGGGCTGGGGCGTTTTCCGGCCAACTATTCGCGGGCGGTGCCCGAACGGGCGATACCGGGTGGGCTGCGAATCGTCGATGAACCGGCGCCGCGCGCCGGCCGCTACCTGCGCGCCTACGGCCCGGCGCAGGCCGTGCAGCTGCCGGGAGCGTTCGACCTGTTGCAGCGCGTGCCGCCGCTGGTCGAGGCGAACTACACCCTGGCCATCGACCTGCGCGCGACGCAGGCAGTCCGCCTGCGCGCGGAACTGTGCCAGAGGCAGCTGTTGTATGCCGAACCTTGCGGTCGCCAGGCGGTGCTGGCGCACCCGGGCGGCGGGCAATGGCAGCATTTCTCGCTACAGCTCACCGCGGGTGAGGCGTCCGCCGGCTGGTGGCAGTCGCCCGGGCCGGGATTTCTGGCCTTGCAGCTGCTCGGGCCGGCGGCATCGATCGACCTCGACAATCTCAGCGTACGGGCACCGGATGGCCGCGAATTGCTGCGTAACGGTGCCTTTGCCGACGGCATGCGGCATTGGTTCTTTGCCGGTCACGATTACTTCGTGCCCTGGCATGTCGACAATCTTTTTCTCGAGATGCTGATCGACCAGGGCCTGGTCGGCCTGCTGCTGCTGCTGGCGCTGCTGCTGCTGGCCCTGGCCAATCTGCTGCGCGGTCCCGGACGGACGCAGGTACTGGCCCCCTATCTGTTCGCCGCCCTGCTTGGCAGTCTGGTGGTCGGTGTCTTTTCCAGCCTGCTGGACATGCCGCGGACTGCTTTTCTGTTCTTCTTGCTGCTATGCTCTGCCCTGTTCCTCGACGGAACTTCCTGCGAAGACGCCCCCGAGCGTCTGCCTGCCGCCCACAAGGGCGCCGACGGTCACCACGGATAGTATAATCGTGGCATAAGTCATTCGACAAAAAAGTACAAGAACATGTTTTATCAAAGGTTTGCGACGGTTTCCGACGGTAGTTTCTTTGCCATGGCGCGGCGCCTGCCGGCTCGCCTCATGGTGTATTGCCCGGTTCCTGTGAACTAGGTCACGGTCTTCATATCCATGCGCTGATAGCCTTCGTTTCGTGACGTTCGCCGAGTTGTGCCGTTTTCCGGCCAAGCCTGGGCAAGCGGAACATCAACGAGCAGTTTTCAGGTTCGCACTTGCAAGGGGTCTATCGTGATCAAGGTGTTCAATCATTGGTTCTATCGGACGACCATTGCCCGGGTAGCGATCGACCTGATGTTCCCGGTGGTCTGCGTGATCCTCGTTGCCGTCTGGATCGGCCGTGGCGGCCAGCTCGCACTCGAGAAGGTCGCCTTCTATGCGGTGATCTTCGCCCTGGCGACAATCGTTTTCAACGCCTGGCTGGGTATCTACCAGCGGATCCACAACCGCACCCGGGAAGAGACACGGGCGCGTGCGGTGTTGTCGCTGTACCTGGCCATTCCGCTCGCCTACGTCGTCTTCGCACTGCTCTCGGTGGCCGAGGTCGACCGGGGTTTCATGCTGCTTTCCGGGCTGGCGGCCCTTTTTGCGACGCTGGTTCACCGCGTCCATTCGGCGCACAGCCGCAGCGGCATGTTGCTCAGTCACCGGGTGCTGGTGTTCGGTGCCGGAGCCGAGGCCGAGAACGTCGGCCGCGTGCTGCGCAAGTCCGATCCCGAGATCGAGATCGTCGGTTTCTATCCCAGCCCGACCGACGCCGAGATCGTCGTCCCCGCGCAGGTGCTCCTGCCGCGTGAGATGTCGCTGTCGGACACCGCGCATTCCCTGAAAGTCGATGAGATCATTGTCGCCGTGCGCGAGCGCCGCGGTGGCGCGCTACCGCTGCGCGAACTGCTCGACTGCAAGCTGTCGGGCGTCAAGGTCCTCGACCTGGCGAGCTACTTCGAACGCGCGCTCGGGCAGATTCGTATCGACTCGCTGCGGGTCAGCTGGCTGATTTTTGGCGAGGGCTTTCGGCAGGGCTGGCGGCGGACCGTTGTCAAGCGCCTGTTCGATATCGTCGTCGCGACCATCCTGTTGCTGCTGGCGACGCCGGTGATGCTGCTCACCGCTCTGCTGATCGTCATCGAGAGCGGCTTTCCGGTGTTCTACCGGCAGGAGCGGGTGGGCCTCGAGGGCCGCCTGTTCAACGTGATCAAGTTTCGCAGCATGCGCAACGATGCCGAAAGCGATGGTCAGCCGCGCTGGGCGACGGTCAACGACGATCGCGTGACGCGGGTCGGCAGATTCATCCGCAAACTGCGCATCGACGAGTTGCCGCAGTTGTACAGCGTCCTCGCCGGCGACATGAGCCTGGTCGGGCCACGCCCGGAGCGGCCGTATTTTGTCGACCAGCTGACCCGCGACGTGCCGTTCTATGCCGTCCGTCACAGTGTCAAGCCCGGCGTGACCGGCTGGGCACAGGTCAGCTACCACTATGGTTCGACGATCGACGATTCGATCCAGAAGCTGCAGTACGATTTGTTCTATGTCAAGAACCACAGCCTGTTCCTCGATATCGTGATCCTCTTCCAGACCGTGGGCGTCGTGTTGACCGGCAAGGGCGCCCAGTGAGGGTTCTGCCGATCTGTCTGGTGTGCCGGCCGGTGTCGATTGACGAGGAGCAGGAACGGTAATGGACAGCAAGATGGCATTGGTTTCGGCGTGGAGTTACGGCCTGGCCGGACTGCTGGCGGCCCTGCTGGCGCTGTACCTGGCGTCGGGTTGGCGCGCCGGCGGACGCAGTCGCGCGATGTTCCTGGCAGTGTGCCTGTGCGCGCTTTGGGGACTGCTCGGCATGGCCTACGCGCTGACCGGGCAGGTCGTCTTCTACGCCGGCAGCCTGTTGGCCGACGCCCTGCGCTTCGGCGGCTGGTACCTCTTCCTGCTGGTCCTGATGAAGCCCGAGGCGGCCGAAGGAGAGCGTTCGCCGGACCGTATCGGCTGGCTGGGAATGGTCGCGCTGCTGTTGTTCATCGCCGGCCTCGGCTCGCAGCTGCTGGCCGTCTTCGGCGTCGACCTTATGCTGCCGGCGCAACGCCTGGCCTTGTTCACGTCGCTGGCGATGAGCGTCTTCGGTCTGGTGCTTATCGAGCAGTTGTTCCGCAACGTGTCGCCCGATTTCCGGTGGAGCATCAAGCCACTGTGCCTCGGTCTCGGCGGTACCTTCCTGTTCGACCTCTATCTCTATTCCGACGCGCTGCTGTTCAACCGCGTCGATGCCGATGCCTTCAGTATTCGCGGCTTTGCGCACGCGGTCGGATTGCCGCTGGTCGCCCTGTCGGCGATTCGCAGCCACGACTGGAAGCGCCGGCTGGTGATGTCGCAGCGCGCCGCCCTGCAGTCCGCGACGCTGGTGATTGTCGGCATCTATCTGCTGTTCATGGCTTCCGCCGGCTATTACGTCCGCCTGTTTGGCGGCGAATGGGGACGTGCCCTGCAACTGGCGCTGCTCTTTGCCGCCATGCTGGTGCTCGTCGCGCTGACTTTCTCGGGTTCGATGCGGGCACGGCTACGGGTGATGGTCGGCAAGCACTTCTTCAGTTACCGCTACGACTATCGGGAAGAGTGGTTGCGCTTTACCCAGACCCTTTCGTCACAGGATGGTTTCTCCGGCATGGGACGTCATGCCGTGCGTGGCCTCGCCGACATGGTCGAGAGTCCGGGTGGTGCACTGTGGCTGAAGGATCCGTCGGGACGTTTCTTCGCCCAGGCGGCGTGCTGGAACATGCCGGTGTCGGCGGCCACCGAGGACGACGGCAGCACCTTGTGCAAGTTTCTGCTCGATAGTGGTTGGGTGATCAACCTCGAGGAGTATCGCTCGCTGCCGCGTCGCTACGATGGTCTCGCCCTGCCGTCGTGGCTGGTCGAGGTGCCGAACGCCTGGCTGGTCGTTCCCCTGACCACCGGCAACGAACTGATTGCTTTCGTGGTGCTGGCCACGGCGCGCGCCAGGATCGATGTGAACTGGGAGGTCAACGACCTCCTGAAGACCGCTGGCCGTCAGGCCGGGGCATTTCTCGGCCAGATGCAGGGCAGCGAAGCCCTGCTCGAAGTCCGCAAGTTCGACTCCTTCAACCGCATGTCGGCGTTCGTCGTGCATGACCTGAAGAACATCGTCGCACAGCTGTCGCTGATGCTCAAGAACGCCGAACGCCATCGCGACAACCCGGAGTTCCAGAAGGACATGCTGATGACCGTCGAGAACTCGGTCGAGCGGATGCGCCAGTTGATGCTGCAACTCCGAGAAGGTGCGACACCGCTCGACGGGCCGCGCGGCATCGACCTGGCCGACGCGGTGCGGCGGATCCAGACCGCCAAGTCGGGACAGGGCAGAGACGTCGAGTTGACCATCGAGGAACGACTGGTTGCCCGCGGGCACGAAGACCGGATCGAGCGGGTGATCGGCCATCTCGTGCAGAACGCGCTGGAGGCTACCGAGCAGGGCGGCCGGGTCTGGCTGCGGCTGGCCCGTCAGGGCAGCAACGCGCTGGTCGAGGTCGGCGATACCGGCCACGGGATGAGTCCCGAATTCGTCCGCGAGCGCCTGTTCAAACCGTTTCAGACGACCAAGCCGACAGGCATGGGGATCGGCGCCTACGAGAGCTTCCAGTACGTTCATGAATTGGGTGGCAGGCTGTCGGTAGACAGCGCCGTCGATGTCGGCACCCAGGTCAAATTGCTGCTGCCACTGTTTGACGCCGGATCGGTGAGTGATTCGGCAGATTCATCCGAGGAGTCTGAATGAGTTCCGAGAAGTTGCCGCACCTGCTGATCGTCGAGGACGATCGGGCGCTGCAGAAGCAGATCCGCTGGGCCTTTGACCAGTACGATGCTTTGACCGCGGATGATCGCGAGAGCGCGCTGGCGCAGGTGCGCCGTTACCAGCCGCCGGTGGTGACGATGGATCTCGGTCTGCCGCCCGACGCCGATTCGGTGTCGGAAGGGTTCAAACTGCTCGAGGAAATCCTCACCCTGGCGCCCGACACCAAGATCATCGTTCTTACCGGCCAGAACGACCGGGCCAACGCTTTGCGCGCCGTCGCTCTCGGCGCTTACGACTTCTTTGCCAAACCCTTCGAAATCGAAATGCTCGGTCTGACGATCGAACGTGCCTATCGCCTTTACGAACTGCAGCAGGAGAACAAGCGACTGCAGTCGATGCAGCAGCCCGATGTTCTCTCCGGCCTGCTGACCCGCGACCCGGAGTTGCTGCGCGTCTGCCGGACGATCGAAAAGGTCTCGGTCAGCGACGCCACCGTGCTGCTGCTTGGCGAAAGCGGCACCGGCAAGGAAGTTCTGGCACGGGCAGTGCATGAGTCGTCGGCGCGCCGCCGCGAGCGCTTCGTGGCGATCAACTGCGCGGCCATTCCCGACAACCTGCTCGAGAGCGAGCTGTTCGGTTACGAGAAAGGGGCTTTCACCGGCGCCGGCAAGACGACTCCCGGCAAGATCGAAACCGCCAACAACGGCACCCTGATGCTCGACGAAATCGGTGATCTGCCGCACGCGCTGCAGGCCAAGCTGCTGCGTTTCCTGCAGGAGCGGGTGATCGAGCGGATTGGTGGGCGCCAGGAGATACCGGTGAACGTACGGATCGTCTGCGCCACGCACCAGGATCTCAAATCCCTGATTGCCGAAGGACGTTTTCGTGAGGATTTGTTCTATCGCCTGGCCGAAATTGTGGTAAACATTCCCCCACTGCGTGCGCGGTCTGGCGACGCCGCCTTGCTGGCGCATGCTTTCGTCAGGCGCTTTGCCGCAGAACAGAATCGCGGCGCGATGACCATGCGAGAAGACGCCGTTCGGGCGGTCGAAGCGCACAGCTGGCCCGGCAACGTGCGCGAGCTGGAGAACTGCATCAAACGGGCGGTGATCATGGCCGAGGGCAGTCAGATCACTGCCGACGACATCGGCCTGGGCGCTGGTGAGCCGCTGCACGAAAATTTGCTTGACCTGCGACAGGCGCGGGATGACGCCGAGCGGCGGGTGATCATCACCGCCCTGGCACGCGCCGACGGCAATGTCGTGCGGGCCGCCGAACTGATCGGTGTCAGCCGTCCGACGCTGTACGACCTGATGCATCGATTTGGATTGAAGTAGCGGCCTCTTGCCGAACAATCTTTTGCCACTTTGTGGAGACACTCATGACTACTCGTAACTCAATGCACACACTGCGCAAGGCGACCATCTCGGGTTTGCTGGCCGCGCTGCTCCTGGTCGGCTGCGGCGGGGGAGAAAAGCCGGACGCGATGCTGGCATCGGCGAAGGAGTATCTGGCCAAGCACGACCACAAGGCGGCCACCATCCAGCTCAAGAACGCCTTGCAACAGAATCCCGAAATGGCGGAGGCGCGTTTCCTGCTCGGCAAGGCACTGCTTGATGCCGGCGAGCCGACCGGTGCCGAAGTCGAGCTACGCAAGGCGCGCAACTTCAACTATCCCGCCGACCAGGTGACACCGGTGCTGGCTCGCACCATGCTGGCCTTGGGCCGGGCGCAGGAAGTGGTCGATGAAATGGCCAGGCTCGAGCTTTCCTCGCCGGAGTCGAAGGCCGATCTCAAGACGACCCTGGCGCAAGCCTATCTGAGCCTGGGGCAGGCGGAACAGGCCGATGTTGCCTTTGCCGCGGCCCTCGCGGCGCAACCGGGCTACGGACCGGCGTTGATCGGCCAGGCGGCGGTACGGGGAACCAAGGGGGATCTGCCCGGTGCGCTGGAACTGATCGAAGCCGCGATCGAGCGCTCGCCAGACCTCTATGAAGCCTGGCAGCTCAAGGGTGATCTGTTGTCCGCGCAGGGTGATGGGCCGGCTGCCCTGGTGGCCTACCGCAAGGCGCTGGCGATCAAGCCGACCTTCCTGCCCGCCCTGGCCGCCGTGGTCAAGGTCCTGATGGCCGAAGGCAAGACCGACGAGGCCGGCAAGGAACTCGCCGAGTTGCAGAAGCTTGCCCCGAATCATCCGCAGACCAACTACCTGCGGGCGCTGCTGGCGTATCAGACGAAAGACTACGCGGCCGCCAAGGAAGCGATCCTGCTGCAACTCAAGTACGCGCCGGAAAGCCCGCTTGGACTGCAGTTGGCCGGGCTCATCGAGTACGAACTGAAGGCCTACCCGCAGGCCGAGGCCTACCTGTTGAAAGCGCTGCCCAAGACGCCGCCGCTCGGTATCGCCCGACGCGTGCTGATCGCCAGCTATCTGCGCAACCAGCAGCCGGCCAAGGCGCTGAACATTCTCGAACCGGTGCTTGACCAGATCGACAAGGATTCGAACATGCTGGCGCTTGCCGGCCAGGTCTTTCTGCAGAACGGCGATGTCGAGAAGAGCGGCAAGTACTTCGCCAAGGCGGCAACGCTCGATCCGCAGAATGCCGGCAAGAAGACCTCGCTGGCGCTGGTCAATCTGGCGACCGGCGACAGCGAAATGGCGCTGCGCGATCTCGAGGACGTCGCTGCCGCCGACCCCGGCAATCGGGCCGATCTGGCGCTGATCGCCGCGCACCTGCAGCGTCGCGAATTCGACAAGGCGCTGAAGGCGATTGCCGTACTGGAGAAGAAGCAGCCGGACAACCCCCTGGTCTTCAACCTGCAAGGTACGGCGCTGCTCGGCAAGAAGGATATCGCCGGCGCCCGCAAGAGCTTTGAGAAAGCGCTGTCGTTGAACCCGGTCTACTACCCGGCGACGGCCAACCTGGCGAATCTGGACATCTTCGAGAAGAAGCCCGGGGAAGCCAAGAAGCGCCTCGAGGCGCTGCTGGTCAAGGATCCCTCGAGCGTGCAGGCGCTCCTGGCGCTGGCCCAGATGGAAGCCAAGGCCGGTGGCTCGACCGAACAGATCGCGGCGCTGATCAAACGGGCGGTGGCGGCCAACCCCACCGCGCCGGCTCCGCGTCTGGCGCTGATCGGTCTGTATCTTGGCAAGAACGAGGTCAAGAGCGCGCTCGCGGCGGCCCAGGAGGCACTTGTCGTTCTCCCGGATCGTCCGGAGATTCTCGACGGTGTCGGCCGTGCGCAGCAGGCAGCCGGCGACTACAATCAGGCGCTGGTCACCTACGGCAAGCTGGCGGCGCTGAAGCCTGATCTGGTGATGCCGTATCTGCGCATGGCCGAAGTCGAGGTCGCGGCGAAGAACAAGGAGGGCGCGCTGCAGAGCCTGCGCAAGGCGCTTAAGGTCCAGCCCGACTCCTTGCAGGCGCAGCGCGGGATCATCATGCTCGAGATCGATGCCGGCCGACGCCCGGAAGCGATCATCGTCGCGCGTGAGGTGCAGAAGCAGCGACCGACCGAGGGCATCGGCTACATCTTCGAGGGCGACATCTACTACGCCAAGAAGGATTGGCCAGAGGCCGTGGCGGTCTATCGTGAAGGCCTCAAGAAGGTTCCCGGAACCAGCGATCTGGCGATCAAGCTGATGGCTGCGCTGCAGGCCAGTGGCAACGCCGCCGAAGCCGACAAGTTCGCTGAGGGCTGGATCAAGGATCATCCGAAGGACGCGCGTTTCCGCCTTTACGTGGCCGAAATTGCGACCATGCGCAAGGATTATGCCGGTGCCGCCAAGCGTTATCGGGAGATGCTCGAGGCGCAACCGAACGACCCGGCAGTGCTCAACAACATGGCCTGGGTTGCCGGACAGCTCAAGGATCCGAAAGCCGTCGAGTACGCCGAGAAAGCGAACAAGCTGGCTCCGAATCAACCGGCGATACTCGATACCCTCGGCGTCCTGCTGGTCGACAAGGGCGACAGCGCACGCGGCCTGGAGCAGCTCAAGAAGGCGCTGGAGCTGTCGCCGCAGGCCTCGCAGATTCGTCTCAACTACGCCCGGGCGCTGATCAAGACCGGCCAGAAGGGCGAGGCCAGGAAGGAGCTGGAGCAGCTCGCCAAGCTCGGCGACGAGTTCCCGGCGCAGGCGGAGGTGGCGTCCCTGCTGCAGGGGCTTTGAGCGCCGACGAGGTGGCCAACGAATGGTATCGAAAGGATGAAGGCTTCATGACTACTGTCGCTGTCGTGGGTTTGGGTTACGTCGGTTTGCCGCTGGCGGTCGAGTTCGGCAAGCGGCGTCGAACGATCGGTTTCGACCTGTCGGCGAGCAAGGTGGCGCACTATCGCCAGCACGTCGACCCGACCGGCGAGGTCAGCAGCGCCGATCTCCAGGCCGCCAGCCATCTCGAGGTCGGCACCGATCCGGCGGCACTGGCCGAGGCCGATTTCGTGATCGTGGCCGTGCCGACGCCGGTCGATCAGGCGCATCAGCCGGATTTTGGTCCCCTGATCGGCTCGTCGGAAGCGGTCGGCCGCAACCTCAAGCGCGGCGCGACGGTCGTTTTCGAATCGACGGTGTACCCCGGCGCCACCGAAGAGATCTGTATTCCGATCATCGAGAAGCACTCCGGCATGACGTGGAAGAAGGACTTCTTCGTCGGTTACTCGCCCGAGCGGATCAACCCCGGCGACAAGGAACGGACGCTGACCCGGATCGTCAAGGTGATTTCCGGCGACAGCCCGGAAACGCTCGAGCGCGTCCGCCAGGTCTATTCCGAGGTGATCACCGCCGGCGTCTACCCGGCATCGAGCATCAAGGTCGCCGAGGCCGCCAAGGTCATCGAGAACACCCAACGCGACCTGAATATCGCGCTGATGAACGAACTGGCGATCATTTTCGATCGCATCGGCATTGACACCCTCGAGGTCCTCGAGGCGGCCGGCAGCAAGTGGAACTTCCTGCCGTTCCGTCCCGGCCTGGTCGGTGGCCACTGTATTGGCGTCGACCCGTATTACCTGACGCACAAGGCGGAAATGCTCGGTTATCACCCGCAGGTGATCAACGCCGGACGCCGGATCAACGACGGCATGGGCAAGTTCATCGCCGAGCAGACGGTCAAGCACCTGATCCGCAATGGCTGGCAGGTCAAGGGCGCGCCGATCATCGTCCTGGGCTTGACCTTCAAGGAGGACTGTCCGGACCTGCGTAACTCACACGTCATCGACGTGATCCGCGAACTGGAGTCGTACGGGGCGCAGGTGCTGGTGCATGAGCCGGTTGCCGACGCCGACGAGGCGCGCCACGAATATGACGTCGAGCTGATGGCGTGGGAGCAGCTGCCGCCGGCGGCGGCGATCGTCGCGGCCGTTGCGCACCGCCAGTTCAAGCAGCGACCGCTGGCCGATTACCTCGGCAAGTTGCAGAAGGGTGGCGTGCTGGCCGACGTCAAGAGCATCTTCAATGCGGCCGAAGTGGCTTCGCACGGGGTCACGCTGTGGCGCCTGTGAGTTTCCCCGGCGTGCCCGGTCTTGACTCCCCGGCCGCGCTCGCGGCGCTCGGCCGGCGCTTGCGCGGGCAGCCTGCGCGCTGGCTGGTGACCGGCAGTGCCGGTTTCATCGGCTCGCATCTCGTTCAGGCGCTGCTCGGACTCGACCAGACCGTCGTCGGTCTCGACAACTTCGCCACCGGTCACCAGCGGAATGTCGACGAAGTGCGGTCGCTGGTCAGCGCCGAGCAGTGGGCGCGTCATCGTTTCATCGAGGCCGACATTCGCGACCTCGACGCCTGCCGCGCGGCCTGCCAGGAGGTGGATTTCGTCCTCCATCAGGCGGCACTGGGTTCGGTGCCGCGCTCCCTGGCCGACCCCGTGGCGACCAACCGCAGCAACGTCGATGGCTTTCTCAACATGCTGCTGGCCGCTCGCGACGCGGGCGTCAAACGCTTCATCTATGCCGCTTCGAGTTCGACCTACGGCGATCATCAGGAGCTGCCCAAGGTCGAAGAGCGCATCGGCCGGCCCCTTTCACCCTATGCCGTGAGCAAGCTGGTGAACGAGCTCTACGCCGACGTGTTTACCCGCTGCTACGGTTTTCCGTCGATCGGCCTGCGCTACTTCAACATCTTCGGCGCGCGGCAGGATCCGCAAGGCGCTTACGCTGCGGTGATTCCGCGCTGGACGCGGGCGATGCTGCTCGACGAAGCGGTGACGATCAACGGCGACGGCGAAACGAGCCGTGATTTCTGTTTCATCGACAACGCCGTGCAGGCCAACCTGCTGGCTGCGACCAGCGACGATCCGGCAGCGGTCAACCAGGTTTACAACGTCGCCGTCGACGGCCGGACGTCGCTGAATCGGCTGTTCGAGATCCTGCGCGACGCGCTGGCGGAGTTTCGGCCCGAAGTGAGCCGCGTGCAACCGGTATACGGTGACTTCCGGGCGGGCGACGTGCGTCATTCACAGGCCGACATCGGCAAGGCCAGGCGTTTGCTTGGCTACCAGCCCAGTCACCGGCTCGAGGCAGGCGTGCGGGCGGCGATGCCGTGGTACGTGTCGCGCTTTGCCACTGCCGACGAGGCTTGCGGATGAAAGCCGCCTGTCTTCGCTGCCCGCTGCTGCTGCGTCGAGGGGCGCTGCTCTTTTGCGGCCTGCTGAGCGTCGCCACCCTGGCGTCGTCGGCGCATGCCGCTGCCGAGAAGGCCGCTGACGCCGACAGTGAGCGTCGCCTGGCGATTCGCCGCGAAGCCTTGACTTATGAGCATGGCGAAGGTGTGCCAAAGGATCCGCTACGGGCGGCCAGGCTGTATTGTGACGGCGCCCGTCTTGGCGATCCCGAGGCGCAGTTCAGTCTCGGCTGGATGTATGCCAATGGTCGTGGCATCGAGCGCGACGACGCGCGGGCGGCCTACTTCTTCAGTCTGGCGGCCCGGCAGGGACACGTCCAGTCGCAGAAAATGCAGCGTTTCGTCGGCGAACCGGGCTCGGCGGTACCCGAATGCATGCGTCCGGCGATTCTCGCCGACGATGGCCGCGATGTGCTGGTGGCCAGGACCGACGAGCAGAAAATGGTTTTCGGTCTGGTCAGGCAGCTGGCGCCCGAATACGGCGTCAGTCCGCGCCTGGCACTGGCGGTGATCCGCGCCGAATCCAATTTCAACCCGCAGGCGCTGTCGAACAAGAACGCTCAGGGTCTGATGCAGCTGATACCGGATACCTCGGCGCGCTTCAACGTCACCCGGCCGTTCGACCCCGAGCAGAACCTGCGCGGCGGGCTTGCCTACCTGCGCTGGCTGCTGGCGTATTTCGAAGGCGACGTCAGTCTGGTCGCGGCCGCCTACAACGCCGGCGAAGGGGCGGTCAACCGCTTCCGCGGCGTGCCACCCTACGCCGAGACGCGCGGCTACGTGAAGCGGATCATGAGCCTCTTTCAGCGCGACGAACACCCGTACGATGCCCGCGTGACGACGCCTTCGCCGGAATTGCCACGGATTCGCGTCGCCCAGGGTTCGTAACGGTCGAGGTCGGCGGCGACCGGGCAGGGGCTGCCTGCACCGCGCCGCGGCGCAGCCGCCGAAGCGGCATCGATGATCGGCATTGAAGGAGTACGATGAATTCCTGCTTGTTGCACTGCGACGCGGCAACGGCCGCGCCATCCACGGCGCGGACCAGCCGAACGGCGGTTCTGGCGGCGCTCGGCGTCCGCGTCCTGGCGCTCCTTGCCGGCCTGTTGTCGGTCGCGGCGCCGGCCATTGCCGACCTGTCGGACGTCATCGAGCAGATCAAGCCCTCGGTCGTCGTCGTCGGTACCTACCAAAGGACGCGCAGCCCGCAGTTCATGATGCGCGGAACGGGTTTCGTCGTCGGCGATGGCCGGCACGTCGCGACCAACGCGCACGTCGTGCCCGACAAGATCGACGAGGCGGCCGGCGAAGTGCTGGTGATTCTGGCGCGTCCGCCCGGTTCGAGCGTGCAGCAACGCGCGGCAAGGTCGGTCGCACTCGACAAGATGCACGACCTGACGCTGTTGCGCGTCGATGGCCAGGCGCTGCCGGCGCTGAAGCTGCACGATTCGGGCAAGGTGCGCGAGGGGCAGTCGGTGGCGTTTACCGGCTTTCCGATCGGCGCCGTGCTTGGTCTGTCGCCGGTGACGCATCGCGGCATCATCTCGGCGGTGACGCCGATCGTCCTGCCCGGGCCGAACGCGCGGCAACTCGACGCGCGGGTGATCCAGCGGCTGCGGCGCGGCAGCTTCGATATCTACCAGCTCGACGCCACGGCCTATCCGGGAAACAGTGGCGGGCCGCTCTACGAGGTCGTTCACGGCGAGGTGGTGGGGATCATCAACATGGTGTTCGTCAAGGAAACCAAGGAGGCTGTCCTGAGCAAGCCCTCGGGGATCAGTTTCGCCATTCCCGTCGAATTCCTGCGCGACCTGATGCAGGAAGCGAACCAATAGTCGGCCGCTGGCCGCGCTGGCTGCGCCAGCATCTGTTAGCATGCGCGCTGCTTCCGACGAACCGCGCATGAACGCCTTGCTTTCCCAAGTCTTTTCTGCCGACGGCCCGCTGGCGGCCGGGGTCCCCGGCTATCGTCTGCGTCGCCAGCAGCTTGAACTCGCCGAGAGCATCGCCTCGGCGATCGCCGACAATCGCGTGTTGGTCGCCGAGGCCGGTACCGGCACGGGCAAGACCTATGCCTATCTGGTGCCGGCGCTGCTCTCCGGCGGCAAGGTGATCGTCTCCACCGGCACCCGGAATCTCCAGGACCAGCTCTTTTCGCGCGACATTCCGACCATCCGCAAGCTGCTCAAGACGCCGGTCAAGGTGGCGCTGCTCAAGGGGCGTGCCAACTATCTGTGTCACTACCACCTCGAGCGGTCACTCGCCGACGGTCGCTTCCTGTCACGCGAAGACGCCGCGTACGCGCAGCGCATTGCGCGTTTTGCCCGCCACACGCGCAGCGGTGACAAGGCCGAATGTGCCGACGTGCCGGAGAACGCGACGGTTTGGGGGATGGTTACCTCGACGCGCGACAACTGTCTCGGTCAGGACTGCCCGCAGCACAAGGAATGCTTCGTGCTCGCGGCGCGCCGCGAGGCGCTGGCCGCCGACCTGGTGGTGGTCAACCATCACCTGTTCTTCGCCGACGTGATGCTGCGCGACGAAGGCACCGCCGAGCTGTTGCCGGCGTGCAACACGGTGATTTTCGACGAGGCGCACCAGTTGCCGGAAGTCGCCAGCCTGTTCTTCGGCGAGAGCCTGTCGACCGCGCAACTCGTCGAGCTGCTGCGCGACACGCAGATCGCCGGGCTGGCTTCGGCGCGCGACTGCCTCGACCTGCCAGGCGCCTGCGGCGCGCTCGAAAAAGCACTGCGCGACCTGCGCCTGACGCTGCCGGTCGAGCCGGCGCGCTTCGCCCTGCTGCAACTCGAAGGACGCGCGGGCTTCGCCGAAGCGGTCGCCGGCGTGGTCGGCGAACTGGCAGCGCTCGGCGCGCTGCTGGAAACCCAGGCGCAACGTTCGGAAGGCCTCGAGAACTGCTGGCGGCGAGCCGGCGAGCTGCTGACCCGCCTGCGGAACTGGCAGAGCGGCGCCAACGCCGACTTCGTCCGCTGGGGCGAAACGCATACGCACGCGCTGCAGCTCAACGCGACGCCGCTGGTGATCGCCGAAATCATGCACAAGCAGATGAGTGGCCATCCGAGGGCCTGGATATTCACCTCGGCGACGCTCGCGGTGCAGGACGATTTCACGCACTATTGCGCCGAGATGGGGCTCGGTGACGCCGCTTCGGTGCGCTGGGAGAGTCCGTTCGACTACCCGCGGCAGGCGCTGCTCTACGCGCCGCGAAACCTGCCGGATCCGAATAGCCCGGGTTACACCGAGGCGGTCGTCAAGGCCGCCCTCCCTCTGCTCAAGGCGAGCGGCGGCCGTGCTTTCTTCCTGTGCACCTCGCTGCGCGCGATGCGTCGTACGCACGAGTTGCTCGTCGAACAGCTGCAGCGTGCCGGTCTGGAACTGCCGCTGCTCCTGCAGGGTGAGCGCAGCAAGAACGAACTGCTCGAACGCTTCCGCCGGCTCGGCAACGCCATCCTGATCGGCAGTCAGAGTTTCTGGGAGGGCGTCGACGTCCGCGGCGAGGCGCTGTCGCTGGTGGTCATCGACAAGCTGCCGTTCGCGCCACCCGACGATCCGGTGCTCTCGGCGCGCATCGAGCGGCTGCGCAGCGAGGGTCGCAATGCCTTCATCGAGTACCAGTTGCCGCGCACGGTGATCAACGTCAAGCAGGGCGCCGGACGCCTGATTCGTGACGAAAGCGACCGTGGCGTGCTGATGATCTGCGACCCTCGCCTGATCAGCAAGCCCTACGGCAAGCGCATCTGGCGCAGTCTGCCGCCAATGAAGCGGACCCGCGAACTCGCCGAGGCGCTTGATTTCTTCGCTGCGGACCAGGCGATCGAGGCGCTCCAGTGCTGATCGACGAAGCCCTGCCGCCGCTCCTGGCGGACCTGCTGCCGGCCGATTGTGGCGCCGCCGCCGAGTGGCTCAATCGCGGCTGCGCGTGCATTTCGGTCGATCGGCAGTCGCTCAAGCAGGCGCTCGAAGGCGGCGACGGGACGCTGACCCACGCCGAGCTGCTGGCGACCCGGCCGCATCTGTTTTCCGACAGCGTCGTCTTCGTCAGCGAGGCGCATCTATCGCGAATGGCACAGATCATCGCCGCGCTCGAGGAGGTTCTCGCGCTGCCTGCCTATCGTCAGCGCGTCCTCGCGCACGCGCCGGCAGTGGCCAGGCACACACCGGCCGCGGCCGGCGTCTTTCTCGGTTACGACTTCCATCTCGGCCCGGCCGGACCGCAGCTGATCGAGATCAATTCGAATGCGGGCGGCGCGCTGCTCAATGCCCGCCTGCTGCGAGCCCAGCGCGCCTGTTGCGAACCGGTGGCGAGGATGATGCCGATTTCGGCGCCGATCGAAGCGAGCTTCGTCGCCATGTTCCGCGAGGAATGGCGGCTGGCGACCGGAGACTCGCCCGACCGGCCGCTGGCGCGTGTCGCGATCGTCGATCAGCGCCCGGCCGAGCAGTATCTGGCACCCGAGTTCGAGCTCTTCCGGCAGCTCTTCGAAACCAACGGCATCTCGGCCGTGGTCGCCGACCCGGCCGAGCTGGCCTTCGATGGCCGCTGTCTGTGGTGTCGCGGCGAGCGTGTCGACCTGGTTTACAACCGGCTGACCGATTTCGCGCTCGACGAACCGCCGCAGGCGGCCCTGCGCGCCGCCTATCTGGCCGACGCCGTGGTGCTGACGCCACACCCGCAGATGCACGCGCTGTACGCCGACAAACGCAATCTCGTCGCCCTCGGCGATGGCCAGTGGCTGGCGCAGATCGGCGTCGGCGAGCGGCAGCGGCAGTTGCTGGCCAGCGGCATTCCGCGTACCGAGGAAGTCATTGCGGGCAATGCCGAAGCCTTCTGGGCGACCCGCAGGCAGTGGTTCTTCAAACCGGCGGCCGGTTTTGGCAGCAAGGCGGCGTACCGTGGCGACAAGCTCACCCGCCGTGTCTTCGAGGAGATCGCGCGCGGAGGATATGTCGCGCAGGCGCTGGTGGCGCCTTCGGGGAGGCGGCTGCTGGTCGATGGCGTCGAGCAGGATTTCAAGCTGGACCTGCGCAACTACGTCTATCGCGGCGCCGTGCAACTGGTTTCGGCGCGCGTCTACCGTGGTCAGACGACCAACTTCCGGACCCCCGGCGGCGGTTTTGCCGCGGTTCTGCCGGTCGCCTGTCAGGGCCAGCCGCCCGGCGGATGCCGATGAACGTCTTCGGCATTGCCGGCTATTCCGGCTCAGGCAAGACCACGCTTCTGGAGAAGCTGCTGCCGCTGATTGTCGCGCGCGGTTTGCGGGTGTCGGTGATCAAGCACACCCATCACCACTTCGATATCGACCGACCGGGAAAGGACTCTTTCCGCCACCGCCAGGCGGGAGCCAGCGAAGTCCTGCTGGCCAGCGCTTCGCGCTGGGTCCTGATGAACGAGTTGCGCGGTGCTCCGGAACCGTCGCTGGCCGAGTGCGTCGCCCACTTCGCGCCCTGCGACCTGGTCCTCGTCGAGGGTTTCAAGGGCGAGGAAATTCCGACGCTCGAGGTCTATCGTCCGGCCAACGGCAAGCCGCCGTTGTGGCCCGACCATCGCCAGATCGTCGCCGTCGCCTGCGACCAGAAGCTGCCGTCGAGTCCGCCCTGCGACCTCGCCACGTTCGATTTGAACGATGCGCCGGCGATCGTCCGCTTCGTCCTCGACGCCGTCCAGTTGCCGTGAAAGTCGCTTGATCGGCTCAGCAATCGTCCTTCGCCCGCTGGTGCGGGCGGGAATGAGGGAAACAGTCATGATTTTCATGCCTTGAGGTGTGTCCACACTTCATGAAGGTTAGGAGGGAAGACGCATGCTGTCCTTTGAACTGGCGCTGGCCCGCTTGCTGGCTGGCGCGCCGGCGGTCGCCGAGGTTTGCTCGCGGCCCACGCTGGCAGCCGTCGGGCGGGTACTGGCCGCTGCGCAGCGCTCCGCGCTCGACGCGCCGCCGCTCGACAACTCGGCAATGGACGGCTATGCGGTCGCCGTCGCCGACCTGAGCGAGCTGCCGGCGAAACTTCCGGTAAGCCAGCGCATCGCCGCCGGCAGCATCGGCTGCCGGCTGCTGCCGGGAACCGCCGCAAGAATCTTCACCGGTGCGCCGATCCCGGCCGGTGCCGACGCGGTGGTGATGCAGGAATACTGCCAGCCGCTTGCTGCCGAGGTACTGATCGGTCACCGCCCAGCGGCGGGAGACCACATCCGCCGGGCCGGCAGCGACATCGCCGCCGGCAGCGAGATCCTCGCCGCCGGGCAGCGGCTGCGGCCACAGGACACGGCCCTGGCAGCGTCGGTGGGGATCGCCAGCCTGCCGGTCTTCCGACGCTTGCGGGTGGCGGTGTTCTTTACCGGCGACGAACTGCGCATGCCTGGCGAAGCGTTGCCGGCCGGGTCGATCTACAATGCCAACCGTTTCCTGTTGCGCGGTCTGCTCGAGCAACTGGGCTGCGAAGTCCGCGACCACGGGCAGGTTGCCGACGACCTCGCGGCGACCCGCCAGGCGCTGCGCGAAGCGGCTGGCGACAACGATCTGATCCTCACCTCGGGCGGCGTTTCGGTCGGCGAGGAGGATCACGTCAGGGCCGCCGTCGAGGCCGAGGGGCGGCTCGAGATGTGGCAGATCGCGATCAAGCCGGGCAAGCCGCTGGCGTTCGGTCAGGTGGCAGCAGCCGGGCGCGAAGTGGCGTTCATTGGCCTGCCCGGGAATCCGGTATCGAGCTTCGTCACTTTCCTGATGCTGGTGCGGCCTTTCCTGCTGAAGATGCAGGGCGTCGCGCGGCTGGCGCCGGCGAGCTATCCGCTGCGTGCCGATTTCGACTGGCTGCGGCCCGATGCACGGCGTGAGTTCCTGCGCGCCAGGTCGACGGTCGACGGCGGCGTCGCGCTTTTCCCACAGCAGGGTTCGGGCGTACTGACTTCGGCGGTGTGGGGCGACGGACTGATCGACAACCCGCCGCGGCAGATCATCCGGCGCGGCGACACGGTGCGCTTCGCGCCGTTTTCGGAGTTGCTGGCTTAGCGAGGTGTGGATCGTGAAGACCGTGAAGATTTTGTATTTTGCCGGCTTGCGCGAGCGCGTCGGCCAGGGCTGCGAGCAACTGGAGCTGCCGGCCGGGGTGAGCGACGTCGCCGGCCTGCTCGCCCTGCTGGCAGCTCGCGGTGGTCGATGGCAGGGCCTGGCGACGATCAGGAACCTCCGCTGCGCGGTCAACCAGGAGATGGCGAGGCCGGATTCGCCGCTGCGCGCCGGCGACGAAGTCGCATTCTTCCCGCCGGTGACGGGCGGCTGAGATGCCGGTACGCGTGCAGGAGGCCGATTTCGACGTCGGCGCCGAACTGACGGCACTGCGCCAGGGCGACCCGCGGATCGGCGCGCTGGCATCCTTCGTCGGCTTGGTGCGCGACGTCAACGACGGTAGCGGCGTTTCCGAAATGACCCTCGAGCACTATCCGGGGATGACCGAGAAGGCGTTGACGGCGATTATCGGCGAAGCCAGCCGGCGCTGGGCGATCATCGACGCGCTGGTGATCCACCGCGTCGGCCGCCTGCTGCCAACCGACCAGATCGTCCTGGTGGCCGTCACCGGCGCGCACCGCGGTGAGGTCTTCGCCGCCTGCCAGTTCATCATGGATTACCTCAAGACGCGCGCTCCCTTCTGGAAGCGCGAAGTGACCAGCGAGGGCGCGCGCTGGGTGGACGCGCGCGAGGCCGACGATCAGGCCGCTGATCGCTGGCACGATTGATCCGTAGCCAGTGGCCCGCCTGGCGACCAGTGACGCCGCGATCGGTGCCGATCGCTGCGGCAGCAAGCCCGGCGAGGGTGCCTGGGAACGGAATGGTGCGGAAAAACGGGGAAATACGCCTTGACGCGTTGACTTGGCGGCCGTCCGTCCCCATCTGAAGCGCATGGACAAATTTCCCCGGAGGATGGCAGCATGCGTTTCGACAAACTGACGACCAAGTTCCAGCAAGCGCTGGCCGATGCCCAGAGTCTGGCGGTCGGTCACGACAACCAGATGATCGAGCCTCAGCACCTGCTGCTGGCGCTGCTGCAGCAGGACGATGCGGCGACGGCCCCGCTGCTGGCGCGTGCCGGCGTCAACGTGGCGGCGCTCAAGGCTGCGCTGACGCAGGCGATCGGCCGCCTGCCAAAGGTCGAGGGCAACGCCGGCGAGGTGCAGATCGGCCGCGATCTGGGCAACCTGCTGAACCTCGCCGACAAGCAGGCGCAGAAGCGTGGCGACCAGTTCATCGCCTCCGAGATGTTCCTGCTGGCGCTGTGCGACGACAAGGGCGAATGTGGCCGGCTGGCCAAGCAGCATGGTCTGGTCAAGTCGGCGCTCGAGCAGGCGGTGGCCTCGGTACGTGGCGGGCAGGGCGTCGATAACCAGGAAGCCGAAGGTCAGCGCCAGGCGCTGGCCAAGTATTGCATCGACCTCACCGATCGCGCTCGCCAGGGCAAGCTCGACCCGGTGATCGGCCGTGACGACGAGATTCGCCGGGCGATCCAGATCCTGCAGCGGCGGACCAAGAACAACCCGGTGCTGATCGGCGAGCCAGGCGTCGGCAAGACGGCGATCGTCGAGGGGCTGGCGCAGCGGATCGTCAACGCGGAGGTGCCGGAAACGCTCAAGGGCAAGAAGGTTCTGAGCCTCGACATGGCGGCGCTGCTGGCCGGTGCCAAGTACCGCGGCGAATTCGAGGAGCGCCTGAAAGCGGTGCTCAAGGAGATCGCCCAGGAAGAGGGCCAGATCATCGTCTTCATCGACGAATTGCATACCATGGTCGGCGCCGGCAAGGCCGAGGGTGCGATCGACGCCGGCAACATGCTGAAACCGGCGCTGGCG
>JACKLX010000019.1 GCA_024235695.1 Accumulibacter sp. | reverse complement strand
CCAAGAGACAGTGGAGCCGAGCTTGCATTTGCCTGCTTCTTGGCCGACTGCGGACGTTCACCCGCTGCATTTCGCCCGATGAATCGGGCTCCTACGAGGGGCTTGTCGGTTGCCGGTGCAGGCGGGCGATTCGTCCGGCGCTGGCTCGGCGTGGCGCGTCATTTCCTTTGCGCCGCGGCCGGGCTCGCTCCGCTAACCCGGTAACCAGGGAATCAAGGCCGGCAGCAGCAGGGCGGTGGTCAGGCCGTTGAGGCCCATCGCCAGGGCGGCGAAGGCGCCCATTTGTTCGCTTTCCTGGAAGGCGCGCGCGGTGCCGATGCCGTGCGCGGCGATGCCCAGCGCGAAGCCGCACACGACCTCGTCTTCGATGTGCAGGGCGCGATAGACGTAGCGTGCGCCGATTGCGCCGATGACGCCGGTGGTGATCACCAGCACCGCGGTGAGCGAGGGCAGGCCGCCGATGCGTTCGGCGATGCCCATCGCGATCGGCGTCGTCACCGACTTTGGCGCCAGCGACAACAGCGTCGCCTTGCTGGCGCCGAGCACGCCGCCGATGGCGACGGCGGACAGCGCGGCGGTCAGCGAACCGACCAGCAGCGCGCCGAGCAGCGGCACGGCGAGGCGTTTCAGGCGGGCGAACTGGGCGTAGAGCGGAATGGCCAGGGCGACGGTCGCCGGCCCGAGCAGGAAATGGACGAACTGCGCGCCGTCGAAGTAGGTGGCGTAGGGCGTGTCGGTAAGCCACAGCAGCGCGACCAGCGTCGCCACCGCGAGCAATACCGGGTTGGCCAGCGGATGGCCATGGCAGCGCTTGTTCACGTAGAGCGCGCCCTGGTAGGCGAGCAGGGTGAGGGTCAGGCCGAGCAGCGGCGATGCCGAGAGGTAGACCCAGATTTCGTCGAGGCGCGCGTTCATGGTTTCACGGGGCGTCGTCGCCGGCGTCGCGGCGCCGGGCCAGGAAGCGCAGCGTCAACGCGGTTACGGCGATGGTGATCAGCGTGCTGGCGAGCAGCGAAACCGCCAGCGCCAGCCACTCGTCGGACATCCGCTGGAAGTGCAGCATGACGCCGGTCCCGGCCGGGACGAAGAGCAGCGAGAGGTGCTGCAGCAGCCCCTGCGCAGTACCGCGCAAGTCGCTGGCGGGGCCGCCGCGCGCCGCCAGCGCGGCGAACAGCAGGGCCATGCCGATCACCGGGCCGGGGATCGGCAGCGCCAGCGTTCGGGCGATGACCTCGCCGATCAGCTGAAAAACCAGCAGCAGGGTGATCGCGCCGATCATGCGCCGTGTTGCGGCCGGGAGGTGACAGGGGCGCCGGTACGTCGGGCGCACGACAAGCGCACCCGGTCATGCGCTGCGCGGCGCGCCGAGCGAATCACTCGGCATTTTCCTCGCTGTCGGACTTGAGTGTCTTTTCCAGACTGTCGAGGTCCTTGCGGTTTTGCCGAACGAAGAAAACAAAGGCCCAGACGATTGCCGCGGCGATCATCGCCAGCAGCGCCACGGCACCCCAATCGACATTCGACGACGTTGCGGAATCCATCTTCTCTCCTCACAGGGGGTAGCTGGCGATCAGCCTTCGGCGTCGCGCAGACGGGCGATCAGGCCCGAATGGCGTCGCGTCGGGTTGGCGCAGGCGCTGTTCAGGACTTCGGCGCTACCGACCAGCGTCAGCTGCGCTGCTGCCCGGGTGACGCCAGTGTAGAGCAGTTCGCGGGTCAGCACGCGGCTGTCGGTTTCGGGCAGCAGCAGCAGCACCGCCGCGAATTCGGAGCCCTGCGACTTGTGTACGGTCATCGCGAAGGCGGTGTCGTGCGCCGGCAGGCGGATCGGCGCAACTGGCCTGAAGCTGCCGTCCTGCGCTGGAAACCAGACCATCGGTTCGCCGCTTTCGTCGGCTAGGCAGACGCCGATGTCGCCGTTGAACAGCCGCAGCAGGTAATCGTTGCGCAGGACGATCACCGGCCGGCCCGGGTACCACGGCGAGCGCTGGCCGCTGGCGGCGCCGATTGGCTCGCCGACCGCCGACAGCAGATGCTCGGCGACCATCCGGTTGATCGCCTGCACCCCGCGCGCACCGTCGTGCAGCGCGCAGAGGACACGAAAGCGGTCGAAGGCGGCGAACACCGCCGCGCAGTGCGTCGCCGGGTCGGCATGGCGGGCGGCGAGAGCGTCGAGAAAAGGCTGGTAGCCATCGACGATCGTCTGCCGGATGCGCTCGGCGAGCCGGTCGCTGCCGTCGGCGAGCCAGCGCACCGATCGGTCCTCGTCGCTGGCCAGCCATTGGCTGGCTGCCTGGCTCCGGCCGGCGTTGATTGCCGCCGCCAGCCGGCCGATTCCCGAGGTCGCGGCAAAGCGGTGGCTCTCGGAAAACCAGACGACGCAGTCGGTCAGCGGCGTCGGCACGCTGGCTGCCGGCGGCGTGATCCGGCTGACCGGCGTCGAGGCAAGCGCCGCGAGTTGCTCGATGCAGCCGGCGCTCAGCGTCGGGTCGGCGGAGATTTCGGCGAACACCGCGCCGGCCTCGACGGCCGCCAGCTGGTCCTTGTCGCCGAGCAGGACGACGCGGGCATCGGGCGGTACCGCGTCGAACAGCCGGCAGGCGAGCGCCAGGTCGAGCATCGACGCCTCGTCGACGATCAACGCGTCGATCGCCAGCGGATTCTGCGCGTGGTGCCGGAAGCGGCCGGCTTGCGGCGTGACGCCGAGCAGCCGGTGCACGGTGTACGACTCGTTCGGCAGCAGGCCCTGCAGGTCGCGAGGAAGGTCGCTGGCGCGCTTGCGCAGCGCCTCGAGCATTCGCGCCGCGGCCTTGCCGGTCGGTGCCGCCAGCGCGACGCGCAGGTCGGGGCTTTCCTGCAGCAGACACGCCAGCAGGGCGACGACGGTAGTCGTCTTGCCGGTGCCCGGGCCGCCGCTGATGATCGTCAGGCGGCCGCGCAGGGCGAGCGCCGCGGCCAGTTTCTGCCAGTCCGCGGCACCGCCGAGGCGACGCGCGTTGTCGGCGAAGAGCTGGTCGAGTTGCCGGCTGCGCTCGGCGCTTGCTGCCGGCGCAGGCTGTCCGGCGAGTTGTCGAAGCCGCGCTGCCAGCCGCCGTTCCCAGGCGAAATGGCGGTAAAGGTAGATTCGCCCGTCGGCGTCAAGCAGCAGCGGCAGCGGCTGGGCGTCGCCGACGCTGGCGACCATCCGGCTGGCGAGCAGGCAGGCAGCGAGCTCGCCCGGCGGGCAATCGGGCCAGCCCGCCGCCAGATCGTCGAGCTGCGCGCAGACGTGTCCGCCCTGGACCGCCAGGCTGGCGTGTCGGGCGGCCGCGGCGAGCACCGCGAGGCTGTCCGCCGGCGCGCCAGCGGCCTGCGCCCAGTGGACGACGTGCCGCGCGAAGCCGTCGGCGAGAGGGTTCTGCGCCGGCTGCTCCGGCGAGGGCTGGCGGTGCGCGTTCATCAGCGGCCGGGCAAGACGACGGTCGCCGAAGAGCGACCCGCCAGCAGCGCGTCGAGCGAGTCGATGGCCGCGCGCGCCGGCCGATGGTGGTAGACGCCGCAGGCTTGCGGCGGCTGATCGATCGCCGCTGCGAGCCAGGCGGGGCGGACGCCGCGCACGAAGAGGTAATGAACGCCGCCGAAATGGCGTTCGAAATCGTAGCCGGCGAGCCGCTGCCCGAGATGGCGGTGCAGGGCGACGCCGTAGAGCAGATATTGCAGGTGGTAGCCGTGTTCGGCCATTGCCCTCGCCAGTTGCGCTGGCGCGTAGTCGGCGGGGCCATCGCCGAGATGGTTGGATTTCCAGTCGAGGACGTAGAAGCGCTCGCCGTGGCGGAAGATCAGGTCGATGAAGCCTCGCAGGTAGCCGCTCAGCGGCGCGAAGCCGAGCCGCGGCAGCGGGTAGCCGTGCTCGTGCAGCCAGGCATTGAGCCGCTGTGGTCGCAGCTCGGCCGCCGGCAGGTGGAAGGCCAGTTCGACCAGCCGCTGCCGGCGCGGGATGGTCGCCAGAACGATGCCGCCGGGCAGGGGGGTCGCCAGGACATCGTCGAGCATCCTGCGCAGCATGCGCGCCAGGCGGCTCGCCGACTCGGCGGGCGGCAGTCCGGGCAGGGTTTGCGGATGGGCGAGCAGTGCCTCTTCGATGGCCGCCGGCCAGCCGCCGGGGTCGCCGAAGTCGATGCGCTCGAACAGCGCATGCACGCAATCGCCGGCAGCCGGCCCGCGCGGGAAGCGCAGGATGTCGTCGGCCGCCAGGTCACGGCTGGACGGCGTCGCGCTTCGCCGCTCAGCGGGCGAATGCCGCTCCAGCGGCGATGGCAGCCGTTCCCGAGCGTCGTGGTCGCTGGCCGCCGCTTCGCTTTCGGCGCCGTGCTGCAGACTGCTGAAGCTGCCGATACGCCAGCCAGCGGCGATGGCCGGCGGCGGCAGGGCGCTCAGCCGCTCGGCAGCGACCTCGGCCAGTGGCAGGGGGGTCGTCGCCTGCCCGGGCAGGTCGCTCAAGGACAGCGACGAGCCCGCCGTCCTGGCGAGCTCGCGCCAGGCCTCCTCGATCTCGGCTTCGGAGAGACGGTGCTCGAGCCAGCCGGCGTAGCCGATGCCCTTGCCGGCGACCAGCCAGTTGAGCAGGCTGCGCCGGCTCTGCGTTGTCGACAGTCGGCCAAAGGACAGGTTGCTGTAGCAACCGGCGACCAGATAGCAGCGGTGCACCGCCCGGGTCAGCGCGACGTACAGCAGGCGCATGAACTCGGCGTGCTGCTCCGCGGCGCGGCGCCGCTTGATCTCCTTCATCCCGTCGAGCTCGTCGGGGTCGTCGTCGTTGCCCGGGCGGAAGTCGATCACCGGTCGTCCGTCGCGGTCGTGATACTCGAGGCCTTCGAGATCGTCGCCGCCGGAACGCTGGCCGTCCCACAGGAACGGGCAGAACACCAGCGGGTATTCGAGTCCCTTGGCCTTGTGGATGGTGACGATCTGCACCAGGTTGCGGTCCGACTCGAGACGCAGCTGCGCGACCTCGTCGGCGCCCTCGCCGGAGGCGTTGCTGCGCCGGCTGGCCAACCAGCGCAGCAACGCCTCCGGCGAGGGATGCTCGCGACTCGCCTGCTGCAGCAGTTCGCCGAGGTGCAGCAGGTTGGTCAGCCGGCGCTCGCCATCGTTGCGCGCCAGCAGCCGCGAGGCGATCGCCTGGTCGTCGATCCAGCTGCGGAGCATGACGCCGAAACCGCGGCGCAGCCAGACATCGCGGTAGCCGCTGAAACGCGACATGGTCTGCAGGACGCGCTGCTCGTCGGCTGCCAGCGCGGCGATGGCGTGCGCGTCGAAGCCCATCAGTTCGCTGGCCAGCGCCGCGTGCAGCAGCGATTGACGCGCCGGCTCGACGATGGCCAGCAGGACGCGCTCGAGACTCTCGGCGTCGGGCGTCTGGTAGATGCTGTGCTGCGACAGCTCGACGCTGCCCACGCCGACCTGCCGCAAGGCGTCCCTGGTCAGCCGGCCCTGCCTGTGGCTCCTGACCAGGATGGCGATGTCGCCCGGAGCCAGCGGTCGCTCGCCGATGCAAACCCGGCCGGCGAGCGCCTCGGCGAGCAGTCGGGCGACTTCGCCGGCGGTGGCGCGCAGCGCCGCCGGCATGGCTTCGGCGCGCGGCAGGTAGCCGCCGTCGCTGCCGGGCAGGCGCCAGACGCGCAGCGCGGCGGTGGTGGTGTCGCCAGTCTGGCTGAGGTCGCTGAAGGCCTGGCGCGGCTTTTCGCCGGCGCTGACCGGCTGGTAGTCGAGGCCGGCGAGGATGAAGGCATCGGGATTGGCGACGAACAGGGCGTTGCACGCGGCGATCAGCTCGCCGCTCGAGCGCTGGTTGTGCCGCAGCGTGTAGGGCAGGCCACCCTGCGCGCCGGTCTCGCGTCGGGCCGTCAGGTAGGTGTGCAGGTCGGCGTTGCGGAAGCTGTAGATCGCCTGCTTGGGATCGCCGACCAGGAAAAGCGGCGCCGCCGGGCGACCGCCGGCAGCGCCGTAGACGGCATCGAAGATGGCGTACTGCAGCGGGTCGGTATCCTGGAATTCGTCGATCAGCGCCACCGGATAACGTGCGCGCAGCGACGCCGCCAGCCAGGGGTGGTCGCCGGCGGTCAGCGCGAGATGGACGTTGTAGAGCATGTCGTCGAAGGACAGCACGCGCTGCCGGCGCTTGGCCTGCCGCATCGCCGCGGCGGCTTCGGTCAGCATCCGGCGCAGCAGGCGCAGCCGCGCGAGCTGCAAGGCACGCGCTGCCGACCGCTGGGCAGCAAGCAGGTCGGCGGCAGCATCGAAAAAGGGATCGCTCGGCGGCGTCTGGTTCTTCCTGGTCTTGCCGGCAATGAAGTCGGTGGCGAACAGGCGGGTCTTGCCCGACTCCGGGTCGGGCGCCGCCAGCGGTGCGCCGCTGGCCAGCCAGTGCGTCCAGCTGGCGGCCGCGGTGCGGACGCCGTCTTCCTTGTACGAGCCGGCATGGAGCGCCGGCAGGCCGGCCAGCAGCGCGGCGGTCGGCGCGGCGCCGGCGCCGGCCCACAGCCGGCGAGCTTTTTCGAAAGCGGCGCGCAGGCCGGGCAGGTCGACGGCGGTGGCCTCGCATGCGCTGTCTTGCGGTTCGGTCTCCGGCGGCCACAGCACGCGCGAAAGCGACTTGGCCATCTGCCGCTTCAGCAGCCTGGCCCATTTTTCCGGCGAATCCTGGCGCTCGGCGAGGTAGTCGGCGAGCGCCGGCGAAATCTGGTCGCCGGCCACCTGCCGTCGCCAGAAGTCGCTGACCGCCTCGAGTCGCAGCGCCTGGTCGTCCTGGACGAGCTCGAGGCTGAACGGCAGGCCGGCGGCAAACGGCGTATCCGACAGGGCGCGCTGGCAGAAACCGTGAATGGTGAATACCGCGGCCTCGTCGAAGGTGTGCAGCGCCGCTTCGAGCAGCGTCCGCAGCCGCTGCCGGTCGACGCCGGCATTTGCTTTGACGGCGGCGACCAGCCTGGCGACGAAAGCGTCGCTGGCGGTCGTCTCGTTGCGCAGCCAGGCGAGGACGTCGACGATCCGCGCGCGGAGCCGCTGGCGCAGCTCGGCGGTCGCCGCGTTGGTGAAGGTGACGACCAGGATCTGTTGCGTCTCCAGGCCCTTTTCGAGCAACAGGCGCAGGTAGAGGCCGCAGATGTTCCACGTCTTGCCGGTTCCGGCCGACGCCTCGATCAGGCAGCGGCGATCGAGCGGGCAGGCGAAGACGTCGAGCTCGCGCGTCGCTAGCCGCTGGTCGGAGCGCTGTTCGCTCATCGGCGGTACTCCTCGAGATGTTCGAACAGCGGCCCGAAGACGGTCCTGGCACAGGCTGCGAAGGCTTCGTCGAGCGGCTCGGCGACACCGCGCAGGGCGAGCTTGAAAGCCGGGTCGGCGGCTTCGCCCCAGGCTTCGTTACGGCTGTTGTTCCAGCGCCGGCGAGCGTCCGCGAGGCCGTTCTGGCGGCTGTTGGCATAGGCCCAGGCGCTTTTCGGAAAGAAGTGCAGCGGCTGCGACAGGCCGCGGCGGTAGAGGGCGATCAACTCGCCGAGACAGACGCGTGCGGTTGCCGGCTCGCAGGCGGTCAGTCGGTAGCTGCCGTCGCGCGAGTACCAGGCCGTTTGCGGCGCGACTCCCGGTGGAGACATCGCGCAGAGGAAGAGATGGTTGATCCAGCCGGTCAGATAGTCGGCGGGACGCAGGTCGTCGTAGCGATAGCGCAGCAGTCCGGCCGGGCGCAGGTCGCCAAGCGCACCGGCGAGCTGCCAGTTCTCGCCGTCGAGCGGGTAATCGAAGCTGGCGTGCGCCGCCGGCAGCGGTGTGGCGGCGAGTTGTGGCCGCAGCTCGGCGGCGAAGCCTTGCAGCCGCGCCAGCTCGTCGGCGATCAGGCGTGCGCCGAGCTGGCCGGCCGGAAACTCGTTGCCGGCCAGCGCCAGGGACTGGATTTCGTCCTCGCGACAGCCGTTCAGCAGGGCCGGCAGGACGCGCTCGGCGAGCGCCTGGATGCCGCGGTAGTCGGGAAGAAAGGGTTCGTCGTCCTGCAATTCCTCCCCGGCGCTCGTCAGCGCGACGTCGAGCCGCCTGCCGAGCAGCGTCCGGCAGGGGTTTCTGAAGAACTGCACGAGCTGTTCGAGGGCGACCTGGCGCCATTCTGCCGCCGGCGCCTCGAGCGGCCCGACGAAGAACGGCAGCGTCGCCTCGCTGATTGATTCGTCGCCACCATCGTCACCATCGCCAGCCTGGTCGCTGTGGCTGGCGGCAGCGTCCGCCAGCGGCACCGCGGCCAGCGCACGCTGGCGCAGCGCCTGGCAGTACTCGGCATTGAAGCTGCGCCGGCGGGGATCGTCGCCGGCGAGGAAATAGTCCGGCGAGAAAGCTTGCAGAGGGTGGTGGACGGTCAAGCGCTGTCGCACGGCGTCGACGCTCGCCGGGTCGGCCGGGTCGTCGGCACAGGCCGCAGCGACGACGTCGAGCAGTTCGGCGACCAGCACCGACGGCGGCAGGACGCTGTTGTCGCGGCTGCTGCGGCCGCTGTAGCTCAGGTACAGGCGCTGCCTGGCGGCGAGCAGCAGGTCGAGGAACAGGTTGCGCTCGTCGAGCCGGCGCTGGCGGTCGCCCGGCTGCGTTTGCCGCGCCATCAGGTCGAACTCCGGCGGCCGATTGGCGGTCGGGAAAGCACCGTCGTTCATGCCGAGCACGCAGACCACGCGGTAGGGTAGCGAGCGCAGGCTGCTCAGCGAGGCGAAGGTGAGCGCGCCGCTGGGAACGCCGCCGCGTCCCGGGTCGTCGAGCAGCGCGTTCAGGGCGCTGTGCACCACCGCCAGCGGCAATGGCGAACGCGCGCCGCCGCGCAGCATGTTGCCGTGCAATTCGTTGATCGCCGCGTGCATGCTGCGCAAATCGTCGACCCATTCGTCGCCGGCCAGCGTGAAACGGTCGAGCGCCGCACTCAGCGCGCGTTGCCAGGCGCTGGCGTCGCGGGCTTGCGACCAGTCGTCGCGCAGTTCTTCGAGGGCCTGCAGGAAACTCCAGCAGCGGCCGAGCGTCGCGGCGTCGCCGCCCTCGGGATGGCCGGCAGCGATCCGTCCGGCGACGACCGTGTTGCGGGCGATCGCCTCGTCGCCCAGGGCGTAGGCGAGGAACAGCCGGTGCATGCCGTCGGCAAAGCTGTGGTCCTCGCTCGCCGGCAGGCCGAGGCTGCTGCGGCTCTTCGCGTCCAGCCCCCAGCGGATACCGGCCTGGCGCAGCCAGCCGTGAATGCGGTCGAGGTCATCGGCCACCAGCGCGAAGCGGGCCGCAACCGCCGGCTGTTGCAACAGCTCGAAGACAGTGCTGGCGGCATGGCGGCTGCCGGCCAGCGCGAGCAGCGTGTCGAGCACACGGGCGACCCGATTGACGCGGGTCTGCGGCAGGCCGGTGATGGTGTAGGGAATGCGGCGCTCGGCGGGAACGGTGCCGAACACCGCGTCGATCAGCGGCGCCGCCCCTTTCAGGTCGGGGACGACGACGACGATCTGGTCGGGCGGTGGCGGTTCGGACGAGGCGAACATGGCCAGCAACTGGTCGTGCAGCACTTCCAGTTCGCGGCTCAGAGAATGGCAGACATGCACTTCGATGCTGCGGTCGTCGGCGGCGAGGCGCAAGCTGCCGGGGGCGAGTTCTTCGAGGTCGAGGATGCTGTTCTGGACGCGCGCCAGCAAGTGCGCGCCGCCGGCCGGCAGGAAGACGCTGTCGTCCTCGACGATCTGGCCGTCGGCGGCGAACAGGAGGTCGATATGGGCTTGCGTCTGCTTCCCCCAGGCGGCCAGCAGGGCATTGCCGACCTCGTGGTGGGCGTCCTGTTGCCGTGCCGCCAGGTAGCCGAGGCGCTTGCGGTCGACGATCTCGAACCAGTATTCGCGGCAGGGGTTGAGCGCGTAGACCTGGATGTCGATCCACTGCGAGAGCTGCCGCAGGATGTCGAGATACAGCGGCGGCAGGCTGCTCAGGCAGAAGATGCTGGCCGAGGCCGGCAGGCCGGCCCGTGCCGGCGCGTCGGCGCCGAGTCGTTCGATGCGCTGGAAGAACGCCGCCGCCGGATGCTGCCGGCGGGTACCGAGTTCGGCGGTGATCCGTCGCCAGAGAGCGGCCTGCCAGGCTTCATCGTCGTCGTGCCCGGCGCCGAGTCCGGCGATGCCGGCGCGCCGGCCTTCCGACCAGGCGGCCAGCCACTGCGGCCGGTAGGTGATGTAGTGTTCGATCAGTTGCGCGCAGCGCTGCGCCAGATCGAGGCGCATGACCGGGTCGGCGTCGCGCAGGTAGCGCGCCAGACGCGGCTGGTCGGCGCTGAAATCGCGCTCGCCGAGAATCTCGAACAGTCGCCAGGAGAGCAGCGCCGGCGAGAACGGCGAGATGTCCTGGACGTCGACCAGTTGGCGAATCTGCGCCCACAGCCACTGTGCGAGGTAGGAAAACTCGACGTTGGCACAGATCCCCTGACGGTCGGCGCAGGCGAGCTCGATCCGCCGGCGCACGGCGGTGCTCGGAACGAGCACCTGTTGCGCAGCGAAGGGCGAGCGGGCTTCGCCCGCCAGGCGGTCGAGCAGACGTTCCAGCAGCAGTTCGAAGCGGTTGGACAGGGTCAGCCGAAGCATCGCGAGCGCTCGTTGCGGTTATCGGTCGGTCATTATCGCACCGGCCCGCGCCGATCCCGGCAAGCGGCCGTCGCCGGACGCCGGAAAGCGCCACGGCGTGATGCGGCAGCGGCGTCGACTGGCGCTCCCGTCAGCCGTTGGGACGCGGCTGTGGCGATTGTCTTGATATGGCAAACGACAGAAAAATCAATTATGCTGGTCTTCTCAGAACATAACTAAAGACGGAGTTTGAAGGATGACTAACAAAGGGCAACTACTACAAGACCCGTTCCTCAACACGCTGCGGCGCGAACGTGTTCCGGTTTCGATCTATCTGGTCAACGGCATCAAGCTCCAGGGGCAGGTCGAATCGTTCGACCAGTATGTCGTCCTGCTCAAGAACACCGTTACCCAGATGGTGTACAAGCACGCGATCTCGACGGTCGTGCCGGCACGCCCGATCACCATCCAGCAGGACAGCAACGGCGACGGCTGACCGGCTGCCGCCCTGCGCTGCGACGGCCGGCCCGGCCGGCGTCGCGCGCCATTTTCCGACTCTCTCAGACGGCGTCCGCTTGCCTCTCATTTCCCTGGATCAACTGCATGCATGAGCGTCCCTCGGCCGAGGAACGCGCGATCATCGTCCAGCTCGACTTCGGCCGTGAGGATCTCGGCGAGCAGCTGGAAGAGGTGCGTCTGCTGACCCGGTCGGCGGGTGCGACGATCTGCGCCGAAGTGCATGGGCGACGTCACAGCCCGGACGCGGCGACCTATGCCGGCAAGGGCAAGGTGCAGGAAGTGGCTGCCGAAGCGCAGGCGCACGAAGCCGATCTGGTGATTTTCAATCACGAGCTCAGTGCCGGCCAGGAGCGCAATCTCGAGCGTGCCCTGCAGTGTCGCGTGATCGACCGGACCAGTCTGATTCTCGACATCTTCGCGCAGCGCGCGCAGAGCTCGGAAGGCAAGCTGCAGGTTGAACTGGCGCAGCTCGAACACCTGGCGACGCGACTGGTGCGCGGCTGGACGCACCTCGAGCGACAGAAAGGCGGTATCGGACTGCGCGGCCCGGGCGAGACGCAGCTCGAGACCGACCGTCGTCTGCTCGGCATTCGCGTCAGGCTGCTCAAGGAGCGGCTGGCCAGGCTCGAACGTCAACGCGGCGTGCAGCGCAAGGCGCGGGGACGCGGCGACCTGCTGAATGTTTCGCTGGTCGGATATACCAACGCCGGCAAGTCGACGCTGTTCAATGCGCTGACCCATGCCGGCGTCTATGCCGCCGACCAGTTGTTCGCGACCCTGGATACCACGACGCGCAAGCTGTGGCTGCCGGAGGCCGGCCATATCGTCCTCTCCGATACGGTCGGCTTCATCCGCGACCTGCCGCATACGCTGGTCGCGGCTTTTCATGCGACGCTCGAGGCGACGGCCGAGGCCGACCTGCTGTTGCACGTGGTCGACTCGGCCAGTCCGGCGCGTGACGACCAGATTGCCGACGTCAACAAGGTGCTGGCGGAAATCGGCGCCGCCGACGTGCCGCAGCTGCGGGTGCTCAACAAGCTCGATCTGAGCGGCCTGCCGCCGGCCGTCGAGCGGGACGAACATGGTACAATCCTGCGGGTTCGCGTCAGCGCCCGGTGCGGTGATGGCCTGTCATTGCTGCGCGATGCACTGGCCGAGATGGCGGTAGCGAAGACGCGGAAAGCCCGCGAGCGCGCCGCCGCTGCCACTGCTCCGCAGGATATCGATAGAGTTTCTGATGGTGATGGTTCCGCATGATTTCAAGCCTTGGAGTGTTTATGTCGCTGAATGATCCGCAGTGGGGAAATCGCGGCAATGATGGTGATGGTGGCGGTGGACGGCGCCCCAATCAGGGGCCGCCCGACCTCGAGCAGCTGTGGCGCGACCTCAACCGCCGCTTGTCGGGAATCTTCGACAGGAAGCGAGGTGGCGGTAACCGCGGTGGTGACGGCGGCGGCGACCGTCCGCCGGTGCAGTTCAGTCCGCGGTTCCTCGGCGGCGGCATCGGCCTGCTGCTGGCGTTGGTGGTGATCGTCTGGCTGGCCAGCGGTTTCTACATTGTGGACGCCGGGCAACGAGGTCTCGTGTTGCAGTTCGGTCGCTACAAGGAGAGCACGGAACCCGGCCTGAGCTGGCGACTGCCGTATCCGATCCAGTCGCATGAGCTGGTCAATATTTCCGGCGTGCGCACGCTCGAGGTCGGCTATCGCGGTACCGAGAGGAACAAGGTCCTCAAGGAATCCCTGATGCTGACTGACGATGAGAACATCATCAACATCCAGTTTGCCGTGCAATACATCCTCAAGGATCCGGTCGACTACGTCTTTGCCAACCGCAATCCGGACGAAGCGGTGATGCAGGTCGCCGAGACCGCCATTCGTCAGATCGTCGGCAAGAACAAGATGGATTTCGTCCTCTACGAGGGTCGCGAGCAGGTGGCGGTCAATGCCTCGCAGCTGATGCAGGAGATTCTCGATCGCTACAAGACCGGCATTCTGATCTCCAAGGTGACGATGCAGAACGCGCAGCCGCCGGAGCAGGTTCAGGCGGCATTCGACGACGCGGTCAAGGCATCGCAGGACCGGGCGCGCCAAAAGAATGAAGGTCAGGCCTACGCCAACGACGTCATCCCGCGAGCTCAGGGTACGGCGGCGCGGCTGAACGAGGAGGCGCTGGGCTACAAGCAGCGGGTGATCGCTACCGCCGAAGGTGACGCGAGCCGCTTTTCGCAGATCAATGCCGAGTACGCGAAGGCGCCGGAAGTGACGCGCAGCCGGATGTACCTGGACACCATGCAACAGGTCTATTCGAATACCAGCAAGGTGATGGTCGACACCAAGGGGCAGGGAAACCTGCTGTACCTGCCGCTCGACAAGCTGATCCAGGCCGCCGGAGCGGTCGCAGCGTCGCCCGGCGGCGCCGCTGCTTCGGAGGCGCCGACGATCAGTCGTTCATCGCCAGCGATTTCCAACGACGTGCCACCGCAGGTGGTCGACCGGAACGAAGCGCGGTCACGTGACACGCTGCGGCTGCGCGATCGGGAGTCACGCTGATGAAAACGGGCATGAATATCATAGCGGCGGTTTTTGTGACCGCGCTGGTGGTGCTTGGCGCGACGATCTTCACGGTCGATCAGCGGCAGCACGCGATTGTCTTCCAGCTTGGCGAGGTGCGCAGCGTCATCGAGGAACCGGGTCTTTATTTCAAGTGGCCGATGATCCAGAACGTGCGCTACTTCGACAAGCGCATCCTGACCCTCGACAGCGCCGACCCGGAACGCTTCATCACCTCCGAGAAGACCAACGTTCTGGTGGATTCGTTCACCAAGTGGCGGATCATTGATCCCAAGCTCTATTACATCTCGGTTGCCGGCGACGAGTCGCGCGCCAAGACGCGTCTCTCGCAGACGGTCAACGCCGGTCTTCGCGAGGAGTTCGGCAAGCGCACCGTGCATGACGTGGTGTCGGGCGAACGCGATCAGCTGATGGAATTGATGCGCGAAAAGGCCGACCTCGACGCGCGCAAGATCGGCGTGCAGATCGTCGACGTGCGCGTCAAGCGTGTCGAACTGCCGAACGACGTCAGCGAATCGGTGTATCGGCGAATGGACGCGGAGCGCAAGCGGGTGGCCAACGAGCTGCGTTCGCAGGGTGCCGCCGAGGCCGAGAAGATTCGTGCCGACGCCGACAAGCAGCGCGAGGTGATCGTTGCCGAGGCCTATCGCGATGCCCAGAAGCTGAAAGGCGAGGGCGACGCCAGGGCGGCCGCCACCTATGCCCAGGCATTCGAGAAGAACCCCGAGTTCTATGCCTTCTATCGCAGCCTGGAAGCCTATCGCAACAGCTTCAACGGCAAGAACGACGTGATCGTGGTCGAACCGAATTCGGACTTCTTCAAATACATGAAGAGCATCGGCCGAGGCGGCGACAAAGCCGTCAAGTGACCGACAGCGTGCTGCTGGCGCTGGCCCTGATGCTGGTGCTTGAGGGGCTGGTGCCGTTCATCGCGCCGAGCGCCTGGCGTGAAACCTTCCGTCGTCTGATCTGCTTGTCCGACGGACAGATCCGATTTGTTGGCCTGACTTCGATGCTGATCGGTCTGGTCCTGTTGATGGTTTTCAGATGAACTGGTTGCTGCCCGAACACATCGCCGATGCCCTGCCGGCGGAAGCGGCCCAGATCGAACGGCTGCGCCGCCGCCTGCTCGATCTTTTCCGCGTCCATGGCTACGAACTGGTCATGCCGCCGCTGCTCGAACACCTCGATTCGCTATTGACCGGGTCGGGCCAGGATCTCAAGCTGCGCACCTTCAAGCTGGTCGATCAGTTGTCCGGACGAACGCTTGGCGTGCGCGCCGACATGACGCCGCAAGTCGCCCGCATCGATGCGCATCTGCTCAATCGCCAGGGCGTGACGCGCCTGTGTTATTGCGACAGCGTACTGCACACCTTGCCGGCGTCGCTGACGGCGACCCGTGAGCCGATCCAGCTGGGCGCCGAGCTCTACGGACACGCCGGTCTGGCGGCTGATCGCGAGGTGATCCGGCTGATGGCCGACGCGCTGGCTGCGGCTGGCACGCCGGCGGCGCGCATCGACCTCGGCCATGTCGGCGTCTTTCGCGCCCTGGCCGACGCTGCCGGACTCGATGGCGAGCTCGAAGAGGTGCTGCTGCAGCTTCTGCAAGCCAAGGACGTCGCCAGCTTGCGTGAGTGCTGCGGCGGCCTCGATCAACCGTTTCGTTCGGCGCTGCTCGGCCTGCCGGACCTCTATGGTGGCGTCGAAACGCTCGCGGCCGCTGCCCGGGTGCTGCCCGAGCTGCCGGCGATCAGCGCCGCTCTGGATAGCCTGCGCGCCCTGCAGGCAGCGTTGCCCGACCTGCCGCTGTCCTTCGATCTGGCCGATCTGCGTGGCTATCACTATCACAATGGCGTCGTTTTTGCGGCCTACCACCTGGCTTTCTCGAGCGCCATTGCGCTCGGCGGGCGTTACGACGGCGTTGGCAAGGCCTTTGGCCGTGAGCGGCCGGCGACCGGTTTCTCGATGGACTTGCGCGAACTGGCGCGGCTTGCCGAGCGTGCCGAGCAGACCGGGGCAATCATGGCACCGCACGCTGCTGCCGACGGTCGCCTGAGTGAAGCGATTGCCGCGCTGCGCGCGCGCGGCGAAGTGGTCGTCGAGCGCCTGCCGGGCGACACCAACAGTGACGGACCCGCCTGCGACCGGCAGCTGGCCGAGAGGGGCGGGCAATGGGTAATTGCGGCAATCAACAGGAACGGATGACACGAATGGCCAAGAACGTCGTAGTGGTCGGTACTCAATGGGGCGACGAGGGCAAGGGCAAGATCGTTGACTGGCTTACCGATCACGCGAAAGGCGTCGTTCGCTTTCAGGGCGGCCACAATGCGGGCCACACGCTGGTCGTCGGCGAGAAGGTGTACAAGCTCAATCTGGTGCCCTCCGGGATCGTCCGCGACGGCGTCGATTGCTTCATCGGCAATGGCGTCGTGCTCGACATTCATCACCTGATTGCCGAGATAGGGGTGCTCGAGTCGGGCAGCATCGACGTCCGTTCGCGTCTCAAGATCAGTCCGGGTTGTCCGATCATCCTCGCCTACCACTCGGCGCTCGATCACGCGCGCGAGGCCGCGAAGTGCGTCGATCTGCGGATCGGTACGACCGGCAAGGGGATCGGCCCGGCCTACGAAGACAAGGTCGCTCGCCGGGCCCTGCGGGTCTACGACCTGTTCTATCCGGCGCGTTTTGCCGAGCGGCTGCGAGAAAACCTCGACTACCACAACTTCGTGCTGAGCCGCTATCTGGGCGCGCAGGCGGTCGATTTCGAAGCGGTCCTGGCGCAGGCGATGGCCGACGCCGAGGAAATCAAGCCGCTGGTGACCGACGTTTCGGCGGCACTGCACGCGCTCAACAAGGCTGGTCACAACCTCTTGTTCGAAGGCGCGCAAGGGGCGCTGCTGGACATCGACCATGGCACCTACCCTTTTGTCACCTCGTCGAACTGCGTCGCTGGCCAGGCCGCGGCCGGGTCAGGCGTCGGACCGGGAATGCTGCATTACGTGCTGGGGATAACCAAGGCCTATTGCACCCGCGTCGGTGGTGGTCCTTTCCCAAGCGAACTGGACATCGAGCGCGAGGGCCTGCCGGGCCATCAGATGTCGCAGAAAGGGCGTGAGGTCGGTACCGTCACCGGTCGCAAGCGTCGCTGCGGCTGGCTCGACATCGCCGCCCTCAGGCGGTCGATCCAGATCAACGGCGTGACCGGCCTGTGCATCACCAAGCTCGACGTTCTTGACGGACTGCCCGAGCTGAAGATCTGTACCGGCTATCAGCTCGACGGCAAGACGCTCGACCTGCTGCCGATGGGCGCCGACGAGGTCGCCGCTTGCGAACCCGTGCTCGAGACGCTGCCCGGTTGGTCGGGCTCGACCGTCGGCGCCGCCACGATGGCCGCCCTGCCGACCGCCGCGCGAGCCTATCTGGCGCGCATCGAGGAACTGTGCGAGGTGCCGATCGATATCGTGTCGACCGGGCCGGAGCGCGGCGAGACGGTCGTTCATCGTCATCCGCTGGGCTAGCCGCGGCACCGCAGGCCAGCGGCGGCCCGCCAGCTGCGGCGTGCGGCGTTGCCGCGGCCGGCTGTGGACACAACTTCGTTCCTTGCTATCATGCCGCCAGAGCTTGCTGTCGCAGGAGAAAGGCATGGGAATTCTCGACTGGTTCAGGAACCGGCCGGCGCAATTCGATACCGACCGGCTGTCCAGTGAACTGATTCGCAGCGCCACCGAGAAAGCGATCACGCTGACCAACCCGCGGCTGAACGTGCTGCCCGCCTGCCACGCCCGCCTGGCGCCGGCGGTGGCGACAGCGATCGGCTTCGTGCAGGCGATGGTCGAGGCCTTGCCGAGCGCCCGCCCGGTTTCTTCGGCGCTGTGGTCCAGCGATCGCGTCTTGCGGGCATTCTTCGCGGCGCCCGGGGACATTCCGGCCGCACTGGGCCGTTCCGGCAATCTCAAGACCCTGTTCGACAAGTTTCCCGAGCTCGACGAGGCCTGCGTGACCCTGGGCATGGCGATTCGCGAGCAGCAGATTCTGGGGACGGTGCTGCACGGTGCGATCGTCAGGCGCGACGTGGTGCAGACCAGCGTCAGCTTTTCCGACCATCGGACGCATGCCTGTGGCCGCGACGAAAGCGAACTGCGCCGCCTGGTGGGTGTCCAGGCGTTCGAGTATCTGCTTGCCCAGGCCTTGTCGGAGATCGGCGAGGATCGCGTCGAGCGGCAGGAGCTGGAGGGCAATCGCGCGCTGATCCGTGCCCGCCTGCGCTTGCTGCGTGACCAGGGGCCTGGGCTCGGCTCGATGTTCGCCGCCGCTCGGGAGGCTGCCTCGGAACAGGGCGAACTGGAGGCCAAGCTGCTCGACAACGAACGGCAACTGGAGGCGATTGGCGACAGCGGGTCGGCACTGGAAATGGAACTCGCCTGCCTGATCGAGGTGCTCGAGAACCCCGGGCGCTACCTGCGGGTGGCGCAAAAGCGCTTGCGGCTCAACACGATGAACGTGCTGATCGACGAAACGAGCAGCGAACTTGCCGTGGACGTCGATTTTTCGATCGCCGATCTCGGCGGCACGCGGCCGCTGCAACGCGCGTTCGTGCTGGCGCGCTGCGCGCGTGGCGACGTGCCGGCGCAGGCGATCAGTTTCGACGATGCCGCACGCTACCTGCTGTAAAGGCTCCCCGGCATTGATCTCGCGGGCCCGGCAAGGGCGCGAAAACTCACTTCCCGAAGCCGCCGTGAAGGTACAATCGGCCACTCGTAAACTCGTATCTGCACGACGTCCGGGAGAATGATCGATGAATCGAGAGGAACTTCGTGACCAGCTGCTCGAGCCGGTCCTGCAATGCACCCGGCTGGGGCGCCAGGCCAGCCAGCTGATGGTCGCGGCGAGCGAGGTGATCGATCACCGCAGTCGCCAGCTGCGGCGCGCCGGCCCGATTCCCGGCGAGGCGGTGTGGAGCGAGGTGGCGCTGATGACCCGTGAGAAGATCGACGTGCCGCTGGAGTCGGCGACGGCGATGGCGACGGCGATGGTCCCCGCCGTACAGCGCTTCTGGACGCACGCCGCCGAGTCGATGTGCGCCCTCGGCAGCGACAGCCTGTCGCTGGCCAGCAGCCCTGACGCCGAGCAGTTCCGGATACGCCAGGCAGCGCTGACGACGACCATGATCAACGCCGCCGTTGGCTGGTTTCAGCTGTGGGGTGTCGCTGCCGATATCGCCAGTCAGGGTCTGAAGCCTGTCCTGCGCCACACCAAAGCCAACGCGGAGCGGCTGGCGAAGCGCTGAACGCGCGGCCTGTCTTTCCTTGATGCTGTCCGCCGGCATCGCTTGATGCACCGGCGAGACGATCGCCGAAGCACGGCAGCGACCGCGACGGTCGCTGTAAATCCCGCTGCTGGTCTTGCGCGGCGTTTCAGCCGCGATCCCCTCGCTCGACGTCGCTCGTCGGCGCGGCGGTGGCCGGCTGCCGTGCCCTGCTTGGGGGCGGCGCGGCATTTGCCGATCGCCGATTCGCGGGGCCCGGGGGAGGGCTTGGCGTGCTAGAATATCGGGCTTGATCAAGACGATGACATTCGTCTCGAAGTCACGTCGCCAGCGGAAAAAAGATGGAAGCCTTCGCCAAAGAAACCCTGCCGATCAGTCTCGAAGACGAGATGCGTCGATCGTATCTCGATTACGCGATGAGCGTCATCGTCGGACGCGCCTTGCCGGACGCTCGCGACGGCCTGAAGCCGGTGCATCGCCGTGTCCTGTTCGCGATGCACGAACTGTCGAACGACTGGAACAAGCCGTACAAGAAGTCGGCGCGGATCGTTGGTGACGTGATCGGCAAGTACCACCCGCATGGCGATACGGCGGTCTACGACACCATCGTACGGATGGCGCAGACCTTCTCGCTGCGCTACATGCTGGTCGATGGGCAGGGCAACTTCGGTTCGGTCGACGGCGACAATGCGGCGGCGATGCGCTACACCGAAGTGCGCATGGCGCGCATCGGGCACGAGTTGCTGGCCGACATCGACAAGGAAACGGTCGATTTCGGGCCCAACTACGACGGTTCGGAGGAAGAGCCGCTGGTCTTGCCGGCGCGGATCCCGAACCTGCTGATCAACGGCTCGTCAGGCATCGCCGTCGGCATGGCGACCAACATCCCGCCGCACAACCTCGGCGAAGTCATCGACGCCTGTCTGGCGATCCTCGCCAACCCGGAGACGACGATCGACGAGCTGATCGAACTGGTGCCGGGTCCGGACTTTCCGACCGCCGGCATAATCTACGGCGTTGCCGGCGTCCGCGAGGGCTACCGGACCGGGCGAGGCCGAGTGGTGATGCGTGGCCGGACGCATTTCGAGGATATCGACCGCGGCAATCGGCAGGCGATCATCATCGACGAGTTGCCGTACCAGGTGAACAAGCGGACGCTGCTCGAGAAGATCGGCGAACTGGTCAACGACAAGCGCATCGAGGGAATATCCGACCTGCGCGACGAATCCGACAAGTCGGGCATGCGCGTGGTGATCGAGCTCAAGCGTGGCGAGGTCGCCGAGGTGGTGCTCAACTGCCTGTACAAGCAGACGCAGCTGCAGGACACCTTCGGGATGAACATGGTGGCGCTGGTCGATGGCCAGCCGCGGCTGCTGAATCTCAAGCAGCTGCTCGAGTGTTTCCTGCGGCACCGCCGCGAGGTGCTCACCCGGCGCAGCGTCTTCGAACTGCGCAAGGCGCGTGAGCGGGCGCACATCCAGGAAGGTCTGGCGGTGGCGCTGGACAACGTCGACGAGATCATCGCCCTGATCAAGGCGTCGCCGACGCCCGCCGACGCACGTCGCGGCCTGATGGCACGTCTGTGGATGTCGCCGACGGTCGCCGAGATGCTGCAGCGGGCGCAGCTCGACGCGACCCGCCCGGACGGCCTCGGGCTCGAATACGGCCTGTCGAAGAGCGGTTATCTGCTGTCGGAAGCGCAGGCACAGGCGATCCTCGAACTGCGCCTGCAGCGCCTGACCGGCCTCGAGCGCGACAAGATCGTTGCCGATTACGGCGAGCTGCTGACGCGCATTGCCGACCTGATGGATATCCTGGCGCGGCCCGAACGCATCACCGAGATGATCGTCGCCGAACTGAGCGGCATCCGCGCCCAGTTCGGCGACCAGCGCCGCTCGGAAATCGTCGTCAGCACACAGGATCTCGGCATCGCCGATTTCATCACCCCGGTCGACATGGTCGTCACCCTCTCGCACACCGGTTACATCAAGTCGCAGCCGCTGGCCGACTATCGCGCCCAGCGTCGCGGCGGCCGGGGCAAACAGGCGGCGGCGATGAAAACCGACGACTTCGTCGATCAGCTGTTCGTTGCCAATACGCATGATTTCATCCTCTGTTTCACCAACCGCGGCCGGGTCTACTGGCTCAAGGTGTACGAGGTGCCGCAAGGGACGCGGACCAGCCGTGGCAAACCAGTGGTCAATGTCTTCCCCTTCGAGGAGGGCGAGAAGATCAGCGCGATCCTGCCGGTCAAGGAATTCGCCGACGATCGCTACATTTTCATGGCTACGGCGCGCGGGACGGTCAAAAAGACGCCGTTGTCGGATTTCTCCAACCCGCGCAAGAACGGCATCATTGCCGTCGCGCTCGACGACGACGACGTCCTGATCGGCGCCGAAATCACCAATGGCAGTCAGGACGTGGTGCTCGTCTCGGACGCCGGCAAGGCCGTCTGGTTCGACGAGGAAGACGTTCGTCCGATGGGGCGGACAGCCCGCGGGGTGCGCGGCATGCGTCTCGCCGACAAACAGCAGGTGCTGTCGCTGCTGATCGCCGACGACGACCAGCAAACGGTCCTGGTGGCCACCGGCAACGGCTTTGGCAAGCGCACCGCGCTGGCCGATTTCCGGAAAACGGGACGGGGCACGCAAGGCGTCATCGCGATTGCCGCCAGCGAGCGCAACGGCAAGGTGGTTGCCGCGCGACTGGTCGGTGACGACGACGAGATCATGCTGATCACTACCGGTGGCGTGTTGATTCGCACCCGCGTCCGCGAGATCCGCGAGTTGGGGCGGGCGACGCAGGGGGTCACCCTGATCGCGCTCGACGCCGGCGAGAAACTGGCAGGTCTGGAGAAGGTCATCGAAAGTGAAGATGACGCCGATCTGCCCGAGCTCCCGGCCGCCGACGCCGCCGACGCGGCCAAGGATGAAGCGGCTGGGCCGACGGCCGACGAGCCGGCCGCTGATCCGGATCAGGAGTAGGGCGCGTGCCCGGCGCTGCCCGTCGCGCGCTCATGCCGACTTCGGCCGGCGAGCTGTCGTCGGCGGTGTTCGTGCGATGAGCGACGAGCTGCAAGGCGAACTGGCGCTGGTTCGCGAGCAAATTGACCGGCTCGACGGACAACTGCTCGAGCTGTTGAACCAGCGCGCCCGCTTCGCCCAGCAGGTCGGCGAGATCAAGGCCAGGCACGGTGAAGCCGGTTTCATCTATCGTCCGGAGCGCGAGGCGCAGGTGCTGCACCGGATCCGCGAGATGAACCCGGGGCCACTTTCCGGCGAGACCGTCACCTGGTTTTTCCGCGAAGTGATGTCGGCCTGCCTGTCGCTCGAGCAACCGCTGGGAATCGCTTTTCTGGGTCCGCTCGGAACGTTTTCGGAGAGTGCGGCGACCAAGCACTTCGGCCACGCGGCGCGCCTGATGCCACAGATTTCGATCGACGATGTCTTTCGCGAAGTCGAGGCCGGTCATGCCGATTACGCGGTCGTGCCGATCGAGAATTCGACCGAGGGCGCCATCGGACGGACACTCGACCTGCTGCTGACGACGCCGCTGAAGATTTGCGGTGAAGTCGTGCTGCGCATTCACCAGCATCTGCTGTCCAACGAGTCCTCGCTGGCCGACGTGGCGAGGGTCTACTCGCACGCCCAGTCGCTGGCGCAGTGCCACGAGTGGTTGAACCGCTCGTTGCCGCATGCGCAGCGGGTCTCGGTGGGCAGCAATGCCCAGGCCGCGCAGCTTGCGGCCGCCGAACCGGGCGCAGCGGCGCTCGCCGGACAGGCGGCCGCCGAGCGCTACGAGCTGCCGCAGCTGGCCAGCAACGTCGAGGACGAGCCGAACAACACCACGCGCTTTGTCGTCCTCGGTCACCAGGAAGCCGGTCCCTCGGGGCGTGACCGGACCTCGTTGATCATGTCGGCGCACAATCGGACCGGCGCGCTGAGTACGCTGCTGGCACCTTTTTCAGAGGCCGGCGTGTCGATGACCCGGCTCGAGTCGCGTCCGGCGCGGCACACCCTGTGGGCCTACGTGTTCTTTGTCGATCTCGAGGGGCACCGCGAAGACGAGTCGGTGCGGACGGCGCTTGCCGAGCTTGCGCGGCGCGCGCCTTATCTGAAGATTCTTGGTTCCTATCCGATGGCCGCCTACTGAGCGAACCGACTTTTCCCGAGGTAAGCAATGACCCTGCTCGCACAATCCCTGCCCTACGTCCGCGCCATTTCGCCCTATCAGCCGGGCAAGCCGATCACCCAGCTGGCTCGCGAGTTGGGCTTCGCCGTCGACCAGATCGTCAAGCTGGCGTCCAACGAAAATCCCCTGGGGATGAGTCCTCGGGCCCGGGCGGCGGTGACCGAGGCGACGGCGACGTTGTCGCGTTACCCCGACGATTTCGCGCTCAAGCAGGCGCTGGCCGAGCGTACCGGCATCGGCATGGAGCGCATCGTCCTTGGTAACGGGTCGAATGACGTGCTCGATCTGGTGGCGCGCGTCTTCCTCGCGCCGGGTCGCTCGGCGATCTTCGCCGAATACGCTTTTGCCGTCTATCCGCTGGCAACGCTGTCGGCCGGGGCGGCGCCGATTGCCGTCGCCGCCTGCGACTTCGGCCACGACCTCGAGGCGATGCAGGCAGCGATCAGGCCCGATACCCGCTTGATCTGGATCGCCAACCCGAACAACCCGACCGGCACCTTTCTGCCGTATGCACGGCTCAAGCTGTTCCTGCAGGCCGTGCCGGCCGAGGTCGTGGTGGTTCTCGACGAAGCCTATAACGAATACCTGCCGCCGACCGAGCGCATCGACACCACCGCCTGGCTGGCCGATTTTCCGAACCTGGTGATCACCCGCACTTTCTCGAAGATCTATGGTCTGGCCGGCCTGCGCATCGGCTACGCGCTGAGCTCCGGCGAGATTGCCGACCTGATGAATCGCGTTCGCCAGCCGTTCAACTGCAACAACCTCGCGCTGGCGGCGGCGGTCGCGGCGCTCGACGATCACCACTTCGTCGCCACCAGCTACGCCGCGAACCGGGCCGGCATGGAGCAGATCGTCGGCGGACTCAAACGCCTGGGCTGCAGCCACATTCCCTCGCATGGCAATTTCGTGACTTTCAGGGTCGCTGACGCGGCGGCAGTCAACCAGCGGCTGCTGCAACGTGGCGTCATCGTGCGACCAATCGCTGCCTACGGCATGCCGGACTGGCTGCGCGTGACGATCGGTAGCGAGAGCGAAAACAGCCGCTTCCTCGCCGCACTGGAGGTGTCCCTATGAACAATCGTCGTGGTGACTTGCACTGATGGCTGCGACAGCCGTTTTCGAAAAGGTGGTGGTCTTCGGCGTCGGGCTGATCGGCGGATCGTTCGCCCTGGCGCTCAAGGAATCGGGCCAGGTGGCCGAGGTCGTCGGATTCGGCCGCACTCTCGGTTCCCTGACGCAGGCGCTCGAGCTGGGAATCGTCGACCGCGCCGGCTTCAACGTCGGACAGGAAGTGTCGAACGCCGACCTGGTTCTGATCGCCACGCCGGTCGGAACGACGCCGGAAATCATGGCGCGAATCGCGCCCTGCCTGGGACCGCAGACCGTCGTCACCGACGCCGGCAGTACCAAGGAAGACGTCGTCGCCGCGGCGCGCAGCCATTTCGGCGAGCGACTCGGGCAGTTCGTCCCGGCGCATCCGATCGCCGGCGCCGAGAACAGCGGTGCGCTGGCGGCCCGCGCCGATCTCTATCGCGGCAAGCAGGTGGTCCTGACGCCACTGCCGGAAAGCACGCCGCAGAGCATCGCCCGCGCGCGCGCGGCGTGGGAGTGTTGCGGAGGGCTGATCCGGGAGTTGTCGCCGGCCGAGCACGATCGCGTTTTTGCGGCGGTCAGCCACCTGCCGCATCTGCTGTCGTTTGCCCTGGTGCACGAGTTGGCCCGCCGCGACAACCGCGACCTGTTGTTCGCCTTTGCGGCCAGCGGCTTTCGCGACTTCACGCGGATCGCCGCCAGCCACCCCGAGATGTGGCGCGACATCTGCCTGGCCAACCGCACGGCTTTGCTTGACGAACTCGACCGTTACCGGGCGCAGCTCGACGAAATGCGGGCGGCCCTGCAGAGCGGTGACGGCGAGCGCCTGGAAGCGAGCTTCGACATCGCCCGCACGGCCCGTCGTGCGTGGGGCGAGGGCGGCGGGAGAAGCTGAGCGTGGACTACCTCGATCTGCCGCAGCTGGTCGCTGCCCGCGGCACGGTGCGCCTGCCCGGCTCGAAGAGCATCTCCAACCGGGTGCTGTTGCTGGCGGCGCTGGCCGCGGGCGAAACCGAAGTCCGCGACCTGTTGCAGTCCGACGACACGACACGGATGCTCGAGGCGCTACGGACGCTCGGCGTAAGCATCGAGCCGCTGGCCGACGGTGCCTTGCGGGTCGGCGGCGTCGCCGGAGTCCTGCCGGTGCGCCAGGCGGAGCTCTTTCTGGGCAACGCCGGAACGGCCTTCCGACCGCTGACCGCGGTTCTCGCCCTGATCGGTGGAGACTACGGTCTCGCCGGCGTGCCGCGGATGCACGAACGCCCGATCGCCGACCTGGTCGATGGCTTGCGTCAGTTGGGCGCCGACGTCAGCTACCTCGATCGCGAAGGTTATCCGCCGCTGAGGATTGCTTCGCCCGGGCCCGCCCGGACCGACGTCGTGAGGCTGCGTGGAGACGTCTCGAGCCAGTTTCTGACCGGCCTGCTGATGGCTTTGCCGCTGCGCGGCGCCGAAACGACGGTGGCAGTGGTTGGCGAGCTGATTTCCAGGCCCTACGTCGAAATCACGCTGGCGATGATGGCGAAGTTCGGTGTGCAGGTCCGGCGCGATGGCTGGCAGCGCTTCACCGTCGCCGCCGGCAGTGCCTATCGTTCGCCGGGTGTTGTCGCGATCGAGGGTGACGCCTCGTCGGCGTCGTATTTCCTTGCCTTCGGCGCGGTTGGCGGCGGCCCGCTGCGCGTTGAAGGTGTTGGGCGCGATTCGATCCAGGGCGACGTACGTTTTGCCGATGCCCTGGCGGCGATGGGTGCGACCATCGCCGCCGGCGCCAACTGGCTGGAAGTGTCGGCGCCGGCCAGTGGCAAGCTGCGGGGAATCGAGCTCGACTGCAATCACATTCCCGACGCGGCGATGACGCTGGCCGCCGTGGCGCTGTTTGCCGAGGGTCCCAGTACGCTGCGCAACATCGCCAGCTGGCGCGTCAAGGAAACCGACCGGATCGCGGCGATGGCCGCCGAGTTGCGCAAGCTCGGTGCGACGGTCGACGAGGGTGACGACTTCATCCGGATCTGGCCGCCGGCCGACGGGCAGGCCCTGCGGCCGGCGGCGATCGACACCTACGATGACCACCGCATGGCGATGTCCCTGTCCCTGGCGGCCCTCGGGACACCCTTGCGAATCAATGATCCGCGCACGGTGGCGAAGACCTTTCCCGATTACTTCGAGCGCCTCGCGAAAGTGACGCGAGCGGTGCCGGTGGTGGCCATCGACGGTACCTCGGCTTCCGGCAAGGGCACCGTCGCTTCGCGCGTTGCCGAAGCGCTCGGCTGGCACTACCTGGATTCCGGGGCCTTGTATCGCCTGACCGCGCTGGCCGCTCGCCACGCCGGTGTCGCCTGGGACGACGAAGCGGGCGTCGCGGCGATTGCCAGCGAGCTCGACGCCCACTTCGCCGGCAGCGTCATCACGCTGGCGGGAGAAGATGTCGGTGACCTCATCCGCAGCGAAGAGATCTCGGCCGGCGCGTCACTGGTGGCGGCGCTTCCCGCCGTCCGCGCGGCCCTGCTTTTCCGGCAGCGGGCGTTCCGCCGGCCTCCCGGGCTGGTCGCCGACGGGCGCGACATGGGCTCGGTGGTCTTCCCTGATTCGGTGCGCAAGGTCTTCCTTACCGCCAGCGTCGAAGTGCGTGCCGAAAGACGCCATAAGCAGTTGATCGAAAAAGGAATCGCTGCTAGTATGGCAGCCCTCTTGCTGGATCTGCGCGAACGCGACCAACGCGATAGCCAACGGAGCGTCGCCCCGATGCAGCAGAGTGCGGATGCTGAATTGCTCGACACGACAAACCTGACCATCGCCACTGCGGTGGCGCAGGTGCTGGACTGGGTCAACAAGGTTTCCGAAAGAGGGTAGGCGGCCGCTGCCGTTTGCCCAAGGTGTCACCAGTTCCAGGCGTCGTTTCATCGGCCGTTGGCAGTCCTGCCAACGGCCGGCCGGCACAGCGTCCTTGCTCGCCGCTCTGGTCAGATCGCCGGGCGGCAGGAGCTGGTGATGGTTTTCAACTCACCCCGCAATTCTGCGGTTAGGTAACTCAATCCATATGTCAGACAATCCCACAATGCAAGAAAGCTTTGCCGATCTTTTCGAAGAGAGCCTTGGACGTCAGGAAATGCGTCCGGGCGAGGTCATCACCGCCGAAGTGGTGCGCATCGACCAGAATTTTGTCGTGGTCAATGCCGGCCTCAAGTCGGAGAGCTACATTGATCTGGAAGAATTCCTGAACGATCAGGGCGAACTGGAAGTCAGCGTCGGCGATTTCGTTCAGGTGGCCATCGAGCAGCTGGAGAACGGCTTCGGCGAAACCCGCCTGTCGCGTGACCGCGCCAAGCGTGTCGCCGCGTGGAACGCGCTGGAGCTGGCGCTGAACGACGGCAGCCTGGTGTCCGGCACGATTACCGGCAAGGTCAAGGGCGGCCTGACGGTGATGACCAATGGCGTTCGCGCCTTCCTGCCCGGTTCGCTGGTGGACATGCGTCCGGTCAAGGACACCACTCCCTACGAAGGCAAGACCTACGAGTTCAAGGTCATCAAGCTTGACCGCAAGCGCAACAACGTCGTCGTCTCGCGCCGTGCCGTTCTCGAGGCGAGCGTCGGTGAAGAGCGCGATGCGCTGCTGGCCGCCCTCAAGGAAGGCAGCATCGTCAAGGGTGTGGTCAAGAACATCACCGACTATGGCGCTTTCGTCGATCTCGGCGGTATCGATGGCTTGCTGCACATCACCGATCTGGCATGGCGTCGCGTTCGTCACCCCTCCGAAGTTCTCGCGGTCGGCGACGAGTTGCAGGCCAAGATCCTCAAGTTCGACCAGGAAAAGAACCGCGTTTCGCTGGGCCTCAAGCAACTTGGCGAAGATCCGTGGGTGGGTATTTCCCGTCGCTACCCGTCAACCACCCGGCTGTTCGGCAAGGTCACCAACCTCACCGACTACGGTGCCTTTGTCGAGATCGAACAGGGTATCGAGGGCCTGGTGCACGTTTCCGAGATGGACTGGACCAACAAGAACGTACATCCCTCCAAGGTGGTGCAGTTGGGTGACGAGGTCGAGGTGATGATCCTCGAGATCGATGAGGATCGGCGCCGTATATCCCTCGGCATGAAGCAGTGCGCGGCCAACCCGTGGGATGATTTCTCGATGAACTACAAGAAGGGTGACCGGGTTCGCGGCGCGATCAAGTCGATCACCGACTTCGGTGTGTTCATCGGCTTGCCTGGCGGCATCGACGGCCTGGTTCATCTGTCCGACCTGTCGTGGTCGCTGCCCGGCGAAGAGGCGATTCGCAACTTCAAGAAGGGTGACGAGGTTGACGCCGTGGTCTTGGCCATCGATACCGACAAGGAGCGCATCTCGCTGGGCATCAAGCAGCTCGACGGCGACCCCTACACCAGCTACATCGCCACCCACGAGAAGAACAGTGTCGTTCGCGGTGTCGTCAAGTCGGTCGATGCACGTGGTGCGGTGGTGACCCTCGACGGCGACATGGAGGGCTATCTGCGTGCCTCGGAAGTATCGCGCGATCGGATTGACGACCTGACCAAGGTCTACAAGGAAGGGGACTCGCTGGAAGCGATGATCATCAACGTCGATCGCAAGACACGTTCGATCAGCCTGTCGATCAAGGCCAAGGATCAGGCCGAGCAGCAAGAGGCAATGCAGAAGTTCACCGCCGACAGCAGCGCCAGTTCGGGTACCACCAACCTTGGTGCTTTGCTCAAGGCAAAGCTGAACAATCCCCAGTAGGGTTGGCAGATGACCAAGTCGGACCTCATCGGCCAGTTGGCCGGACGATTCCCCCAACTGGTCGCCAAGGACGCGGACTTGTCAGTGAAAATGATTCTCGATGCGATGGCAGAGGCATTGGCCAGGGGTGATCGCATCGAGATTCGCGGCTTCGGCAGCTTCGCGCTGAACTACCGGCCGCCACGAGTCGGCCGCAATCCCAAGTCCGGCGACAAGGTGGACGTCCCGGAAAAATGGGTGCCGCATTTCAAGGCCGGCAAGGAATTGCGCGAGCGCGTCGATGGCTCGATGGAATTGATCTGAGTGTTCTGGTTTGGCGGTTTGCGGGCGGCAACGCGAGTTGTCGCCCGTTTCCTGTGAGAAGGTGATTGATGCGTTCCTTGCTGTGGTTTCTCAGAGCTCTCCTGTTTCTCGTCATTCTGGCGTTCGCCATCAAGAATACCGATCCGGTGGGCGTTCGCCTCTTCCTTGACACCGTCTGGCACGCGCCACTGGTGATCATTCTGCTGGCATTCTTCGCTGCTGGCGCCGCCTTCGCCGTCCTGTCGCTGTTGGGCACGCTGTTTGGTCAGCGTCGGGAAGTCGCCAGGTTGCGGCGCGAACTGAGGCTGGCGCGGACAGCGGTTGCCGGCCATCACGAGCGCCCGATGTGAGCTTGCCCGGGAGGTTACCCGCGGGTAGCCTGACAACAACCAGGTCGACCGCATGATCGAGTTCGAGTATTGGCAGCTGCTGCTCTTCCCGCTGTTCTTCGGGCTGGGCTGGGCGGCGGCGCGCATCGACATCCGGCATCTGGTGAAGGAGTCGCGCGCGCTGCCGCGGTCGTACTTCCAGGGGCTCAACTTCCTGCTCAACGAGCAGCCCGATCGCGCCATCGAGGCCTTCGTCGAAGCGGTCAAGGTCGACCCCCAGACCATCGAGATCCACTTCGCGCTCGGCAGCCTCTTTCGCCGTCGCGGCGAAACCGAACGCGCCATCCGCATGCATCAGCACCTCGTCGAACGCGACGATCTGGCCGAGGACCTCAAGCTGCAGGCACTCGCCGAGTTGGGGCAGGATTACCTCAAGGCGGGGCTGCTCGACGGTGCCGAAGCGGTTTTCGAGAAGTTGCGCGATTCGGCAATGGCCGAGGACGCCAAACGTAACCTGCTCGAAATCTATCAGCTCGAAAAGGACTGGGAGAAGGCGATAGCGATCGCCTCCGAGCTGCCGGACTTCGCATCGCACAAGGAAATCGCCGAATACTACTGCGAGCTGGCCGCTGCCGAGCTGATCCGCTCGCGGCGCGAACTCGCCGCGAGCTACCTGCAGACCGCCCTCGAACGCAACCGCAAGTGCGTTCGTGCCAGTCTTCTCCAGGGCGACCTGCACTTCCAGCAGGATCAGTTCGCTGCGGCCATCGAGGCATGGCAGCGCATCGAACAACAGGATCCGACCTACCTGGCGCTGGTCGCCAAACGATTGCTCGACGCGTTTCGCAAGCAGGATCGCCGCGAGGCGGGCCTGCAGTTGTTGCGCGGCTACCTCGAGCACTACCCGTCGCTGGACCTGTTGGACGTGGTTTTCCAGTTGGTCCTCGAGAGTGGCGGCCCGGAAGCGGCGTATCGGCTGGTGCGCGACGAACTGAAACGCAATCCGACCCTGCTGGGCTTCGACAAGCTGCTCGAAGCCAGGCTGTTGTTTGCCTCGCCGGACATTCGTCCCGACCTGGATCTGGCGAAAGGGATCGTGCAGGGCTACACGCGCCGCCTTGCTCGCTATCGGTGCGATAATTGCGGCTTCAAGGCACGTCAGTTCTATTGGCGCTGTCCCGCGTGCGGCGGCTGGGAGACCTACTCGCCCAAGCGCACCGAAGAATTCGACCTGACACCCTAGGAGTTGCATGTTGCCTTTCATCGTGCCGGGCATCGGCCGTGCCAGCCGGGCGAGGGCTGCCTGCCTCGCCGTGGTGGACCGTTGATCGATCTCGGCAAACTGTCGGCGGCGCGGCTGCTGATCGTCGGCGACGTGATGCTCGATCGCTACTGGTTCGGTGACGTCGCCCGCATTTCGCCGGAGGCGCCGGTGCCGGTGGTCAAGGTGGCGCGCAGCGAAGAGCGCCCGGGCGGCGCCGCCAACGTCGCCCGCAACGTCGCCGCGCTCGGTGCGCAGGTCACTCTGCTGTCGGTGGTTGGCGACGACGAAGCGGGCCGGCGCCTGCAGCAGCTACTCACCGAGAACCGGATCGAAGTCAGCCTGCACGTCGACCCGGCGATCAGTACCACCGTCAAGCTGCGGGTGATCGGCAGGCAACAGCAGCTGCTGCGGATCGATTTCGAAACCTCGCCGTCGCATGAGGTGCTGCGCGCCAAGCTCGTCGAATTCGCGGCACTGCTGCCCGACTGCGATGCCGTGATCCTGTCCGACTACGGCAAGGGTGGCCTGGCGCATATCGGCGAAATGATCCGGATGGCACGGGCTGCCGGCAAGAAAGTGCTGGTCGATCCGAAGGGCGACGATTTCTCGAAGTATGCCGGAGCAAGCGTGATCACGCCGAATCGTGCCGAACTGCGGGAGGTGATCGGTCGCGCGCCGGACGAGCTTGAGCTTGCCCGCAAGGTGGAAGCACTGCGCCGCGAGCTTGGCCTGGAGGCGCTGCTGGTGACCCGCAGCGAGGAGGGGATGTCGCTGTTTCATGCCGATGGCGCGCTCCATGAGCGGGCGGTCGCCAGGGAGGTATTCGACGTCTCGGGCGCCGGCGACACGGTGATCGCCACACTGGCGGTGATGCTGGCCTGTGGTGCCGCGTGGCCGGACGCCGTGCACGCGGCCAACGTCGCCGCCGGCGTCGTCGTCGGCAAGCTCGGAACGGCGGTGGTCAGCCGCGACGAGTTCGAAGCGGCATTGAAGTGAGGTGAGCTAAGTCCATGTACACGATCGTCACCGGGGCAGCCGGCTTCATCGGTTCCAACCTCGTCAAGAAACTCAATGAACGCGGCCTGCGCAGGATCATTGCCGTCGACAACCTCAGCAAGGCCGAGAAGTTCGCGAATCTGGTCGATTGCGACATTGCCGACTACATCGACAAGCAGGAATTCGTCGAACGCCTGCTGGCCGGGGACTTCGATGGCGACGTCGATGCCGTGCTGCATCAGGGGGCCTGCTCCGACACCATGGAGAGCGACGGTCGTTACATGATGGAAAACAACTATCGCTATTCGCTGACCCTGCTCGACTGGTGTCTCGACCAGGAAGTGCAGTTCCTCTATGCTTCGAGTGCGGCCACCTACGGCGGCGGCGGGATGTTCAGCGAAGAGCGACAGCACGAGGCGCCGCTGAACGTTTACGGCTATTCGAAGTTCCTCTTCGACCAGATCGTCCGTCGGCGCCTGGCAGCGGCGGCTGGCTCCAACTCGCAGGTCGTCGGCTGCCGCTATTTCAATGTGTACGGCCCGCGTGAGGCGCACAAGGGGCGCATGGCTTCGGTCGCCTTTCATCATTTCCGGCAGTTTCGCAGCGAGGGCAAGGTCAAACTCTTCGCAGGCTGCGCCGGCTACGCCGACGGTCAGCAGCAGCGTGATTTCGTCTATGTCGATGACGTCGCGCGGGTAAACCTCCACTTCCTCGATCATCCCGAAACATCGGGGATCTTCAACGTCGGCAGCGGTCGCGCGCAGAGCTTCAACGAACTGGCGGTGGCCAACGTCAACGCCTGCCGGGCGCTTGCCGGAGAGCCGGCACTAGCGCTTGCCGAACTGGTGCAGCAGGGCCTGATCGAGTACATCCCGTTCCCGCCGGCGCTCAGGGGCAAGTACCAGAGCTTCACCCAGGCCGACCTGTCGAAGTTGCGCCAGGCGGGTTACGAGCAGCCGTTCGCGAGTGTCGAAGAGGGCGTCCCGCAGTACGTCAAGTGGCTTGGCGCCGGTGGATAAGACCCTCGAGGACTACGTCGGCGGTACGCCGCTGGTGCGTCTCAAGCGGCTGTCCGGCGCCGCCTGCGAAGCGCGCGGCAATCTCGTCCTGGCCAAGCTGGAAGGCAACAACCCGGCGGGTTCGGTGAAGGATCGGCCGGCGTTGTCGATGATCTCGCGTGCCGAACAGCGTGGTGATATCCGGCCGGGCGATACCCTGATCGAGGCCACTTCGGGTAATACCGGCATAGCCCTGGCGATGGCGGCAGCCCTGCGCGGCTACCGGATGATCCTGGTGATGCCGGAGAACCAGAGCGTCGAACGGCGGCAGACGATGCGGGCCTTTGGCGCCGAGCTGGTGCTGACTCCCCGGGACGGCGGCATGGAACTGGCGCGCGACGTTGCCGAGGGAATGCGCAGCGATGGCCGCGGGATCATCCTCGATCAGTTCGCCAACCCCGACAACCCGCTGGCGCACTACGAGGGGACGGGTCCCGAACTGTGGCAACAGACGGCTGGGCGAATCACGCATTTCGTCAGCAGCATGGGTACCACCGGCACGATCATGGGCGTATCGCGCTACCTCAAGGAGCAGAACCCGGGCATCTGCATCGTCGGCTGCCAGCCGGCGGACGGTTCACAGATTCCAGGCATCCGAAAGTGGCCGGAAGCCTATCTCCCGCGGATCTTCGACCGCACGCGGGTGGACCGGATCGAGTCGGTTTCACAGGGCGAGGCGGAGGAAATGACTCGCCGTCTGGCGCGTGACGAGGGCATCTTCGCCGGCATCTCGTCGGGCGGTGCGCTGGCCGTCGCGCTGCGGCTGGCAGGCGAAGTCGACAACGCGACGATCGTCACCATCGTTTGTGACCGAGGTGACCGTTACCTGTCGACCGGGGTCTTTCCGGCTTGAGCAGCAGATGAAGCCGGTCCTCGCGTTCGACATCGAAACCATTCCGGACGTCACCGGCCTGCGCCGGCTGCACGATCTCGACCCGGCACTGTCCGATGACGAGGTCGCCGAGCTCGCTTTCCAGCACCGACGGGCAGCCAATGGCAGCGACTTCCTGCCGCATCACCTGCAGCGGGTAGCGGTGATTTCGTGCGCGCTGCGGGCCGGCAGCGATTTCCGGGTGTGGTCGCTGGCTGAACCGGAGCAGGGCGAAGGCGAGATCATTCAACGTTTCTTCGACGGCGTCGAGAAGTTCACGCCGCAGATCGTGTCGTGGAATGGTGGCGGCTTCGACCTGCCGGTACTGCACTATCGCGGGCTGCTGCATGGCGTCACGGCAGCACGTTACTGGGACCTGGGTGACGGCGATTACGCCGACAGTCGCGATTTCAGGTGGAACAACTACATCAGCCGCTATCACAGCCGGCACCTCGACCTGATGGACGTCCTGGCGATGTATCAGCCACGCGCCAGCGTTCGCCTCGACGAACTCGCCAAGCTGCTCGGCTTTCCCGGCAAGCTCGGCATGGACGGCAGCAAGGTCTGGCAGGCCTGGCTGGCGGGAGCGATTTCCGATGTGCGCGACTACTGCGAAACCGACGTTCTGAATACCTACCTCGTTTCGCTGCGCTTTCGTCTGCTCCGTGGCGAGCTGTCACGGGCCGAACACGATGCCGAGATCGTCTTCGTCCGCGGCGAACTGGAAAAGATCGGCAAACCGCACTGGCGGGAGTTCCTGGCGGCCTGGCCCGAGGCTTAGGCGCGTGGCGGCGCTTCGTCACCGCCTCATCTGGCAGAGGTTCTCGGGCAGCTGGGCGCTTCGCCCACCGGCCATCCTTGAGCCGCTTCGCTGCCGCAGCCGTGTGGGTCGACTGGGCGACTACGGCAACAGCCGTGTCGCCACGCCATCCCTTGTCGATCGTGCCGGCGACGGCGAGCACGATCGGCGACGTCCCGCAAGACGCAATTTCCAATCCGGCATCGACATGTCACAATCGCCCGCTGGCAAAAAAACCACGACCAAGGAGGAAGGGCATGCGGCTCCATCGCTCGATTCTGGCGCTACCGACCGTGCTAATGCTGTGTCTTGCGATACCCGCGCAGGCGGCCGGCACACTTGACAAGATCAAGGCATCGAAGACGATTGCGCTGGGCTATCGCGACGCTTCCGTGCCGTTTTCGTACACCGGCAGGGACAGGCAGCCCTGGGGCTATTCGGTCGACCTGTGCACCCGGGTGGCGGCGGCGGTGGTCAAACAACTCGGACTCGATGAACTGCAGTTGCAATGGGTTCGTGTGACGCCGGAAACGCGCATTGAAAGACTGAAGTCCGGCGAGATCGACATCGAATGCGGTTCGACGACGAGTTCGCTGTCGCGCATGGAGGAGGTCGACTTCAGCCTGCCGATCTTCGTCGATGGCGGCAGCTACATTTCGCCCTGGGCGGCAGGGATCAAGAACCTGCAGGATCTGGCTGGCAAGAGAATCGCCGTGGCCGTCGGCACGACTACCGAAGCGACGCTGGCCGAGGCATTGAGGGAAAACCGCGTCGGCGCTGAACTGGTCAAGGTCAGCGACCACCAGCAGGGGATCAACGCGATGGTCAGGGGCGAGGTCGACGCCTACGCCTCGGATCGATCCTTGCTGATCGGGCTGGCTCTCGATTCGGGAAACCAGGATGCCTGGTCGCTGGGCAAGGAGATTTTCTCGTACGAGCCGTACGCCCTGATGCTGCGTCGTGACGATGCGGACTTTCGGCTGGTGGTGAATCGTGAGCTGGCCCGTCTCAGCCGCAGTCGCGAGATCTACGAGATTCACGAACGCTGGTTCGGTCCGGTGGCCAAACCTGGCCCGATCCTGCAGAGTGTCTACTACCTCAACGGTTTGCCGGAGTAGGGCGAGCGCCAGTCGAGACGTCACCGCGTGGCGGCAGCGTCCTGCGGCTCCTCCGGCGCGACAACGTCCCGATAGGCATGCCAGGTGGTGTGCCCGACCAACGGCATGGTGACGATCAGACCGACGAAGAAAGTCGCGAAACCGATGCCGGCGAGGACCGCGATGCACGCCGCCCAGAGCAGCATCGGGCCCGGGTTGCGGCTGCAGGCGACGACGCTGGCGATGGTCGCGGTGACCGCGTCGGTCCGGCGGTCGAGCATCAATGGCACGGCGATCACGCTGATGGCAAAGACAAAGGCAGCGAAGAAGCCGCCGACCGCGAAGTAGACCAGCGCGAAGTCGGGCTGCTCGAAGGTGAGGACGGTATGCACGACGTTGCCGAAGGTTGGCAGCCCGCCGGTAAAGAAGAGCGCGAAGACGATCATCGACGCGCGCGCCCAGACCAACAGGACAACCGTCAGGAGGGCAGCGAAGACGCCGACGTTGGCGAGGTTGGAACGCCAGGCGGCGAGGGTCGGCACCAGCCTGGGCGGCGTGCCGAATTCGATCCGTCGACTGAGATCGTAAAGCCCCATTGTCAGAAACGGCCCGAGCAGCAGGAAGCCGGTCGTCAGACCGGCGAACAATGCGTAGGCTTCGGCAAAAACGACCTGCATCAGCCATCCGGCCAGGGCAAAACACAGCCCGTAGAAGAGGCTGGCGGATCCTCCCTGGCGAAGGTCGTGCCAGCCGGCCCGCAGCCAGCCGACGACGGCGCGGGTCTCCACCTGGCGAATGACCGGGAAGCGGTTGGAGCTTGCCGCGCCTAGCGGTTCGTTGTCGCTCATCGATTTTCCTCCTGCTGCTGCCTGCCACTTTCGTGTTGGTCCGGGGTATGCCCCTTGTCATCTGGTCGCCGGGCATTGCTCCGGCAGCCGGTAGTTCGCGAGCGCTTCCATCACCTGTGAAAGCGGTCGATCAAGACAGCACGCCGCGCACCGTGGCGGCTAACGAAGCGTTGACCGGCGGATATCGTCGTGACGCAATCGATAACGCGTCTTATATAGCATATCGAACGACATCCGCAAGCTGTCGACCGACCAGGGCCGCGGATGGCACGCGTTGCGGCGGGGGCGTCACCAGCAGTTTGCCGAGCTTCGCAGGCAACGAGCGCTTGACTCCGGAGTGCTCTCGCTTACAATCCCCGCGGACAGTGCACGCTCTGCGCTTCGCTCGATCTGGTCGCTGCCGCCCGGGCAGTTTCTGGACGCCAGAGCCGCGCCCATCGTTTTCCATGCAAAGGGGTTAGAAATGGACGGTCTTCTGCTGTTGTTGGGCCGCGCTGCCGGCGTTGGCGGCGTGGTGATGTGCATCGTGGCGGCGGCGATGCGTCTGCTCGGCAACTACTACCTGGGCACCCTGCAGTTGGGAACGCTGCTGCAGGCCGGCATCGCCGGCGTCGCCATCGGCTGCTTCCTTCTGCTGCTTGCCGGTCGTTCGTCACCGCCGCGTGAATGATCACCCCTTATGAGTTGCCAGCCTGTTAAAGGCAGCGATATTCACGTGGTCGAAGTGTTCAGGCGAGCAGGCTATGACTGGCGGTATACTGGCGTGCTGTTCAACACAAGTGGTACGCCATGTCCAAGCCGAAAAACGTCGGTTTCGTTTCGCTGGGCTGTCCGAAAGCGCTGGTCGACTCCGAACAAATCCTCACCAGGCTGCGCGCCGAGGGCTATCTGATTTCACCTTCGTATGAGGGTGCCGATCTGGTCGTCGTCAATACCTGCGGCTTCATCGACGCGGCGGTCGAGGAGTCGCTCGACGCCATCGGCGAGGCGCTGACCGAGAACGGCAAGGTGATCGTCACCGGTTGCCTGGGCGCCAGGGAAGAGGTGATCCGCAGGGCGCATCCGCAGGTGCTGGCAGTGACCGGTCCGCATGCCGCCGACGAGGTGTTGCAGCACGTCCATGATCACCTGCCACAGCCACACGATCCGTTCACCAGCCTCGTCCCGCCGCAGGGAATCAAGCTGACGCCGCAGCACTTCGCTTACCTCAAGATCTCCGAGGGATGCAATCACAGCTGCACCTTCTGCATCATCCCTTCGATGCGCGGGCCGCTGGTCAGCCGCCCGATCGGCGACGTGCTGCAGGACGCGCGGAAGCTTGCCGATGCGGGGGTGCGCGAACTGCTGGTGGTCTCGCAGGACACCAGCGCTTACGGTGTCGATGTCAAGTACCGGACCGGCTTTGCCGGTGGTCGGCCGCTGCGGACCAGGCTGCGGGAACTCTGCGAAGCGTTGGGAGAACTGGGGATCTGGGTGCGCCTGCACTACGTTTACCCCTATCCCAGCGTAGACGCGCTGCTGCCGCTGATGGCCGAGGGCAGGATCCTGCCGTACCTCGACGTCCCCTTCCAGCACGCCAACGCGCGCGTACTGAAAGCGATGAAACGTCCGGCCAGCGCCGAGAACAATCTCGAACGGCTGCGGGCGTGGCGTGCGATTTGCCCGGAAATCACCGTTCGCAGCACTTTCATTACCGGTTTTCCCGGCGAGACCGAAGCCGAGTTCGAAGAACTTCTGGCGTTCATCAGGGAAGCTCGTCTGGACCGGCTGGGCTGCTTTGCCTACTCGGCGGTCGATGGCGCGGCAGCCAATGCGCTGCCTGGCGCAGTGGCCGAGGAGGTTCGCGAGGAACGGCGGCGCCGTCTGATGGAAGTGCAGGAAGATATATCGGCCGAACTGCTGGCGGCCAAGATCGGGCGTGAAATCGACGTCCTGGTCGACGAGGTGGACGCAGAAGGAACGATTGCCCGTTCGACAGCCGACGCGCCGGAGATCGATGGCCTGGTTTTCGTCAACGCGCATTTCGACGCCGAGCCCGGCGATTTTCTGCGGGTGCGGGTGCTCGACGCGGACGAGCACGATCTTTACGCCGAGGTCGTTGCCAGCGGCGCCTGACGGACATGCCGGCAGCGGCCGGCTGCCGGTCAATGGAAATTGCGACTGCTCGTCGGCAAGCGGCCGAGCAGGGAAGACAGATCCACCAGACGCTTGGCGACCAGATGAACGACCTGACCTTCGCGCTGCACCTGGCCGAGGACACCGAGCAGGCGTGCTCCCAGCAGCTCGCGGCGTTGCCGCTCGACCAGCCGCGAGTGTACGACGATGTTGGCCAGCCCCGTTTCGTCTTCCAGGGTGACAAAGACAATCCCGCTGGCAGTGCCCGGCCGCTGGCGGCAGGTGACAATCCCCGCGGCGCGCATCAGCTGGCGGTCGCTGGCGTCCTGTAGCTGGCTGGCGGAGACGTAGCGCTGCGCGGCCAGACGGGCGCGCAAGAGGATCAGCGGATGGCGACCGAGAGTCAGACCGGTACTGGCGTAATCGGCGACCAGTTCCTCGGCTTCGGAAGGCGCGTCGAGTTCGACCACGGCCTCCGGCAGCGGTGCACTGGCGAGCAGATCGATCGGTACCAGCGCGCCGGCGGCAGCCCAGGCGGCTTGCCGGCGATGACCGGCAAGACTGGCCAGTGCGCCGGCAGCGGCAAGCATCGCGAGATCCCTGGCTGTCAGCTGGGCGCGCGCTGCCAGATCGGCAACACTGTCCAGCGGCTGCCGCTGACGAGCTTCGAGCAGGCGCGCGGCGACTGCTTGCGACAGCCCGGTGATGCTGGCCAGACCCAGGCGGACGGCGGGTGGGCCCGCCGTCGGCCGGCAAGCTTCGAGCTGCGCGTGCCAGGCGCTGTCGGTTGCCGTTACCGGCAGGACCGTCACGCCATGCCGGCGCGCGTCCTGTAGCAGCTGCGAAGGCGAGTAGAAGCCCAGCGGCTGGCTGTTGAGCAAGGCGCACAGAAAAGCCGCCGGATGGTGGCGCTTGAGCCAGGCCGAGACGTAGACCAGCAGGGCGAACGAGGCGGCGTGCGATTCGGGGAAGCCGTACTCGCCGAAACCCCGAATCTGGGCAAAGATGCGCTGGGCAAAGGCTTCATCGTGGCCACGCTGGCGCATGCCACTGATCAGCTTCTCTTCGAAAGGCTCGAGCCCGCCCTTGCGTCGCCAGGCAGCCATTGCGCGGCGCAGTTGATCGGCCTCGCCGGGAGTGAAGCCCCCGGCGACGACCGCCAGCTGCATCACCTGCTCCTGGAAAATCGGCACACCGCAGGTGCGATCCAGGACAGCGGCAATCTCCGGACGCATCGGCTCGATCGCTTCCTGGCCGTGCCGGCGACGCAGGTAGGGATGGACCATGTCGCCCTGGATGGGGCCCGGCCTGACCAGCGCCACTTCGATCACCAGATCGTAAAAGCAGCGTGGTCTGAGGCGGGGCAACATCGCCATCTGCGCCCGCGATTCGATCTGAAAGACGCCGACGGTGTCGGCGGCGCAAAGCATGTCGTAGACCGCCGGGTCCTCGGGCGGAATGTCCGGCAGGCGATGGCCGATCAGATCGAGCGCCCGATGGATCGCCGAGAGCATGCCCAGCGCCAGCACGTCGACCTTCAGCAGCCCGAGGGCATCGAGGTCATCCTTGTCCCACTGGATCACCGTCCGCTCGGGCATCGCAGCGTTTTCTACCGGCACCAGCCGTGCCAGTGGGCCGCGCGAGATGACGAAGCCACCGACATGCTGCGACAGGTGGCGCGGGAAGCCGCGCAGGGCGTCAGCCAGCGTCAGCCACTTGGCAACGCGGGGAGCGGCCGGGTCAAGACCGGCCGCGTGCAGGCGATCGGGCAGTTGATCGCGTTTGTCCCACCAGGCCAGCGAGGCGGTCAGAGCGTCGATCTGGGCGTTGCCGAAGCCGAGCGCACGACCGACGTCGCGCAGGGCACCACGGGTTCGGTAGGTGATCACCGCCGCCGTCAGTGCGGCGCGATCACGGCCGTACCTGGCGTAGAGGTACTGGATCACCTCCTCGCGCCGCTGGTGTTCGAAATCGACATCGATATCGGGTGGCTCACCACGTTCACGCGAGACGAAACGCTCGAAAAGGAGCATCGAACGTGCCGGATCGACTTCGGTGATTCCGAGGCAGTAACAGACGGCCGAATTGGCTGCCGAACCGCGTCCCTGGCACAGGATGTTGCGGCTGCGGGCAAAGTTGACGATGTCGTAGACGGTCAGGAAGTAGGGCTCGTAAGCGAGTTCGCCAATCAGTGCGAGCTCGTGCTCGACACGCTCCCGTACCCCGGGTGGAACCACTCCGGCGTAACGCCGGTACAGCCCTTTCGTCACTTCGGCGCGCAGGAAGCCCGACGCCGTCTGGCCATCCGGTACCACCTCGTCGGGGTATTCGTAGCGCAGTTCGTCGAGCGAGAAATTACAGCGCGCGGCGATGGTCAGCGTTTCAGCGAGCAATTCGGGGGGATAGAGCCGAGCCAGTCGCAAGCGGCTGCGCAGGTGGCGTTCGCCGTTGGCAAACAGCGCATGGCCGGCGGCAAAAACCGTGCACTTCAGGCGGATCGCAGTCAGCGTGTCCTGTAACGGGCGGCGGGCGCGCAGGTGCATGTGCACGTCGCCAGCGGCAACCGCCGGCAGACCGCTTGCCGTGGCCAGTTCCAGCAGTGTCGCCAGGCGCGTCGCGTCATCGGGTCCGGAATGAAGTTCGACGGCCAGCCAGGAACGTGCCGGGAAGCGGGTCGCCAGCCAGCGCCCGTCGTCCGCATTGGCGCCAGCACCGGGGATCCACAGCGCCAGGCAGTCGGGCACGGCGCCGCTGCTGCAGGTGAAGTTGCCGGTGCCTTCGAGGTCGCCGCGGTACAGGCGGTACTCGCCCTTGGGCGAGCGTCGTCGTGCCAGCGTGATCAAGGTCGACAGGTTGCCGTAACCGGCACGGTTCTGTGCCAGCAAGACCAGCTTGAGGCCGGCTCCTGATTCGTTGGCGAGGCGAAACTCGCTACCGACGATCAGCTGCAGGCCGCGTGCGCTGGCGGCCCGATGTGCCCGCACGGCACCGGCCAGCGACGCTTCGTCGGTGATCGCCAGCGCGCGGTAACCGAGTGCCTGCGCGTGCTCGACCAGTTCCTCGGGGTGCGACGCACCGCGCAGGAAGGAGAAGTTGGAGCAACAGTGCAGTTCGGCGTAGGAGGGTAGTACGTGTGGCATGGCGGAATACTGTATTTATGCACAGTATATCCTCCGGCCGGTCATTTTTCGATGGCCCCGCTCGCAGTCGGCAGTGACTTGTCTTGCGCTGCCGCATTCGGCCGGTTTGCTACCCGGCCTTGTGTTGTACCGCCGGACGTGGCCGCAACGACTGCCACGTCTTGTGGCCAAGGTGACGCAGCAGCAGGCTCGGTGGCAGACGCAACCACTGCTGGCGGATCAGGGCCAGGCGCGCGGCAATGCGCCGCGAGAAGCCCGGCGGCTGATCCGGGATTCTCGGCAGCGTACAGCGGGGAAAGATCCAGTCCAGCAAGCGCACAGCCGACGCCGATGGTGCGATCAGTGGTAGATCCTCGGGCAGCGCCGTGCCAAGCCAGGCGTGACAGTAGCGCAGGACGTACCACAACGGTCGGTCGAACTGGTGCCGCGTGGCGCGTGCGGCGAGCTCCTGCCAGTCTTCGTCCGAGCGCACGTGGGCGCGGATCAGCGCATCGATATCGACCAGATCGCGCAGCTGTGCCGACAGGTCGGAATCCTGGAACAGATGAACCGCTGCGTGCAGGATCTGATCGAGCGGGTGCAGGACCAGGAATCGTTCGCCGGGCACCGCTTGCAGGTCGGCAAAAAGCCGTGCCGTGTCGGGTTTGAGCCGGCCGGTAACCGGCGTGATCGTGTGGTGCAGATCGACTTCGACCGCATGTCCGGGAAAGCGCATCGGTGGCAGTTCGTGGCTCCATTCGCGGTAATAGCGTTCGCCGTAGGCGTCGATTTCTTCCGCCTCCCAGCCCGCGCCAAGCAATGCCGCTTCGGCGCGATCGAGGTCGTTGCGGGCAACCATCAGGTCGACATCGCCCGGCAGACGTCCTCGCGCCACCTCCAGATCCTGCACCAGGTAGGCAGCACCCTTGAGCAGGACTACCGGCAACTCTGCCGGAAGCACGTCGGCCAGCGCAGTCAGTTCGATGCGCAACAGCTGACTGCGGTGCGCCGAATACGCCGTCGCCGAATACAGGTGACCAAGAACGCACTCCGGCACGTCCGCCAGAAGCCCTGCGCGCGACTGAATACGGTGGGCGAGTACGCCAAGCAGTCTGGCTTGCCGGGCCAGGCGAATGGTCTTGTCCCATTGCGCCAGGCTCATCGTGCGTGCGCCGCCGGGGTCGATCAGCAGGCCCAGCAGGCTATGCAGGCAGGGGTCTGCCGGGCCCAGGCTGATCATGCCGCCGGGGCCATCGTCGACGATTCGAGAAGCATCGTGCGGACAGATTCAATCGCTTCATCGAGCCTGCTGTATTCCAGTGCGAAGGCCGGGCACGACTCGATGACATCGGCGACGATCTTGAAAGAGCCCTGGCCAAGAATGCCGTAGTTGAAGCTGTTGAACGCCAGACGGGCAAAGGCTTCCTCGCCGGGCAAACGCCGGATGGTCAACGCGGCGCCGTCGCGATAGGCCGGGAAGAGAACCAGCCGTGGTCGCCCGGGCAGCCGCCGCGCATCGACGCTGGCATCATCTGGGGCGAGGTGCGCCACGTCACCCTTGCGGGTCCCCTGGTAAACAGGTCCGATGATCGCGTCCGTGGAGTAATCACGGATCAGCTCGATCGCCCGGTTCTTGAGCGCCACCGGCTTGAGCATCGGCCACAGTCGACCGCTCCGCGGGCAGAGGACGCCGAACTCGTCTGACAGCAGGCGAAACCCCCGCAGCATCATTGCCGCGGTCAGCGTACTCTTGCCCGAACCCGGCGGTGCAGCCATGATCAGCGCCTGATCGCCGAGCGCCAGTGCGCCGGCGTGCAACAGTACGTACTGATTGAAGCGCTGGGCAATACACCAGTTGGCACCCCACTCAAAATGCGGTAGTGCCTGCGGCAGAGGGAATGGATCGAAGGGCTGGGCGCCGTCGATCAGGAAGCGCGACTGTGGCCGGATGAAGGCCCGGAACCCCTGCCCGGCACACACTTCGGTATGAAAATCGGCGAAGGGCGCGTCGTCGAGAAAAGCAAAAGCGCCATAGACCTGCCGGAGATCGCGCGCGAAATCCTCGAGGCGCGAACGAACGCGGATGACGGCGGCGCCATAGTCCAGCGCCAGCGTTGCTGAGGAAAGACGTTGTAGCAGTAAGGGTAGGGGCTGGTCGCGGATTCTGGAGTGCTCGACGGTCATTCGCCAAGCATGCCCATCTCCCGAAGAGAACGCAACACCTCGCGCATTTCGGCCGTATCGGTGTCCACCTCCAGCTCGTTACGGAGCAAGGCCAGCGCTTCGCTTCGTGGTAGCGGAGAACCGCCGCCGGCTTCGCTGAGGGCTTCGAAGATGACCGCTGCCGCCGGGCTGAGAATTCGTGTCTGCCAATTGCGCGAGTCGAAAACGGCGCCACCGTCGCCCAGGCGACGATAGTGGAGTCGGGGCGAGCGACTCGCTTCGTTCATCTCGGGTCAGGTCGCCTCGCTCAGGGAATCAGCAGATTGCCGGCGCCGGCTTTTGGCCCGTGCGGATGAATCGAATTCCAGCACGACGCACCCGCCACGGGCGTGTCATTGTCAAGCCGCACGATTTCGTAGGTGGTCTTGTCGCCCTGCTGCGCCCCGGCTTTCGGCTGACGTACCCATTGGTCCGGTTGGTCGGTCACGCGCGGGATAGGCTGGAAATTGTTGAGCCGCAAACCTTTCTCGACACAGGCGTTGGCGCTGGTGTTGGCAAGCGCAGCGCCGGTAGGCAGGACAAAGATCGCTGGTACGGCCGCCGCGTTCTTCAGCAAACGTCGCCGTTGCCTGGTTCGTTCTGATTGGGTCGTTGACATGTGCTTTCCTTGAGATCGATTTCTGTTCTGACAGCCGTATCCTAGCTGGCGTGGCGCGGAACATCTGCGGACTAATTCACGCAGTCACCCGGCGAGCATCGCAGCTGCTCCCCTGGCCTGTACCCTTCCATCACCGAATCACGCTCTACAACAAGAAGCTAGCAAGTTTTGTACCAAAGCGCCAAAAGAAATGAATTGGGTGTTTAAATCATTGGATTACAAGCGCATGGCGGGTTTTCGCAAATCCCTGCAAGGCGCCAGTGTAAAAAAAACCGACACATTCGCGCGAAGGACTTTTCGTGGAGGCGGCCGCAGTGTCGCGAGCGCCGGAAAGATCGTCGACACGCTCATCACCGTCACCCACATTGCCGGTCGTCCGGCCCGGCCCTAGACCTTCAAGCGGTCAAGCAACTCGGTTTCCAGTTTGATGCGACTGGCCGTCCGGCCAAGATCGCCACCACTGATCAGGAAAGTATCCTCGACGCGTTCACCAAGCGTAGAGATCTTCGCTGTATGCAGATTAGCACCATGTGCAGCCAATGTCATGGCTATGGCGTAGAGCAGGCCCGGCCGGTCGGCCGCGCTGACCGAAAGCACGTAGTGCAAGCGCTTCTCGTCAGGTTCGATGGTCACCAGGGGCTGGATCGGGAAGTGTTTCACCTGCCGCGAGATTCGCCCGCTGCCCGGAGCCTCCAGCGGGCTCTGGCCGCTGAGGCGCTGGGTCAGTTCATGCTCGATGTAGGCGATCATCGCCCGATCATTGTCGCCATCGCCGAGGTCCAGCAACATGAAGCTGTCCAGCGCATAACCATGGCGCGTGGTGTGAATCTTGGCGTCGACAATGGTGTAGCCGGCACGGCCAAAAAAGCCGACCAGGCGGGCAAACAGATCGTGCTGATCGCGCGTATAGATCATCACCTCCAGCCCGGCACCCTGGGGGTTGATGCGCGCCTTGACCACCGGTTGCTCGACGATTGTCCGATAGTGCAGCGCACGGGTATGCCAGGCAATTTCTTCCGCCGAATGGCGCAGGAAGTAGACCGTGTCGAGCTGTTTCCAGAGCCGTTCGTGCACCGCGTCGGGAAGCGCAAAATAGCGCAGCAGCCGCAAGGCTTCCTGCTGGCGCTCCTCGATTAGGCCCTGTCTTACCGGCACCTGGCCACCGGCCAGAACGGCCCGGCAGGTACTCCTGAACAGCTGTTCGAGCAGCTGCCCCTTCCAGCTGTTCCAGACCTTCGGGCTGGTGCCGCGGATATCGGCGACGGTGAACAGGTAGAGCGCGGTCAGGTGCCGTTCGTCCTTGACCATCGCGGCAAATGCGCCGACGACGTCGGGGTCGGCGATATCCTGTTTCTGGGCGACGGTAGACATCAGCAGGTGTTGCTCGACCAGCCAGACGACCAGTTCGCTATCCTCGGTGGCAATCGCGTGCTCGTCGCAGAATGCCGCCGCATCGACCGCGCCCAGCCGCGAGTGATCGCCGCCTCGTCCCTTGGCAATGTCGTGGAAAAGAGCGGCGATATAGAGTACCCAGGGCCGCCGGAAATCGCGCATCAACTCACTGCAAAGCGGATACTCGTGGGTGAACTCGTCCGCCAGGAAGCGTCGCAGATTGCGCAGGACTCGCAGGATGTGCTGGTCAACCGTATATACGTGGAACAGGTCATGCTGCATCTGGCCGATGATCTTGCCGAAGTTGGGCAGATAGCGGCCAAGAATGCCGAACTGGTTCATGCGCCGCATTTCGTGCAGCACGCCGCGCGGTTGCTTGAGAATTTCGACGAAACGGCGGCGGTTGCCGGGGGCGCTACGGAAAGCGGCGTCGATCCGGGTGCGTGCATGCCACAGGGCGCGTAGCGTGTGGGCGCTCATTCCCTGTAACTCGGGATGCTGTTGCATCAACAGGAAGGCTTCGAGAATGACGGCGGGATCCCGGTGAAAGACGTCCTCGTCGAGCACGTCGAGCAAGTCATGGCTGTTCTGGAAACGGTCGTTGATTCGCTGCGGAAGTTGCTCGGACGACGGGAATATGGCGGCGCCGATGTTCAGCAGCAGGATGGTGTTGATCTGGGTAACTTCTTTGGCCGTCCGGTAATAGCGCTGCATCAGCAGTTCGCTGGCTCGGCGCACTGGCGTCGCCTGGTAGCCCAGCTGTTCGGCCAGCGCCGTCTGGTAGTCGAACAGCAGGCGGTCTTCGCGGCGGCCGACGTGGATGTGCAGCCGGGTGCGCAATTGCTGCAGGAAGCCGATGCAGCCTTGCAGTTGCTCTTCTTCTTCAGGGGTGAGGAAGCCGTATTGCGCCAGTTCGTCCCAGCTACGTCCGTAGCCCGCCGCGCTGGCAATCCACAGGATCGTCTGCAGGTCACGCAGGCCGCCAGGGCCTTCCTTGCAGTTCGGTTCGAGACTGTAGGGCGTGTCGTCGAAGCGCAGGTGGCGTTCGTCCTGCTCGCTGCGCTTGGCCTCGAAGAAGACGTGCGGGTCGAGGACCTTTTCCAGTGCCACCGAGAACTGCTGGAAGAGCTCGTCGTTACCGGTCAGCAGGCGCGCCTCGAGCAAGGCGGTCTGGATCGTGAGGTCGCCTGCGGCGGCGTCGGAGCACTCTTCGACCGTGCGTACGCTGGGAGCGATCTCCAGACCGATGTCGTAACAAAGGGTAACTGCCCGCTCCAGTTGTGCCGTCAATGCATCGCCAGGTGGCTCCGGCAACAGCAGCAGGAGATCGACATCCGAGGCAGGGTAGAGTTCTCCCCGCCCGTAACCGCCGACCGCCAGCAGCGCCAGCGACGCCGGCAGTTGCAGGGCCTGCCACAAGTCACAAAGCACCTCGTCGATCAGGCGGGAACGCTCGCGCAGCAGGCGAGCCGCGTCGCCGTTGGCGAGGTAGCGATCGCGGATCGCCGCCTGCCCGAGTTGCAAGCGCGATCGATAGCCGGCGAGCAGTGCCTGCGGATCGACCGGATCAGCGTCCATCGACTACGATCCGATCAGTTCGGGTTTCTGACGCGTTCCCTCGGATAGGGTGAGGACTTCGTAGCCGGTCTCGGTGACCAGGATGGTGTGCTCCCACTGCGCGGACAGGCTGTGATCCTTGGTGACTATTGTCCAGCCGTCGGCCATGGTCCGGATTGCGGCCTTGCCGGCATTGATCATTGGCTCGATGGTAAACACCATTCCCGCTTCGAGCCGGAGACCGGTATGCGGCCGACCATAGTGAACCACCTGCGGTTCCTCGTGAAACCTGGCACCGATGCCGTGCCCGCAGAACTCGCGCACCACCGAATAACCCGCCTTCTCGGCCTGGTACTGTATGGCGTGACCGATGTCGCCAAGGTGCGCGCCGGCCCTGACCCGGGCGATACCCAGCCACAGGCATTCGAAGGTGATTTCGCAGAGCCGTCGAGCCTGCACGGATGTTTCGCCAACCTGAAACATCCGACTGCTGTCACCGTGGTAGCCGTCCTTGATGACCGTCACGTCGAGATTGACGATGTCGCCGTTTTTCAGTTGCCGGTCGCCGGGAACGCCATGGCAGACCTGGTGGTTCACCGAGGTGCAGATCGATTTCGGATACGGCCGGTAGCCGGGCGGAGCGTAGTTGAGTGGCGCCGGAATGCCGTTCTGAATATCGACGATATAGTCATGGCACAGCCGATCGAGTTCACCGGTCGTGACGCCAGCCTTGACGTGCGGCGTGATGTAGTCGAGCACCTCGGCCGTGAGCCGACCCGCGACGCGCATCTTTTCGATTTCCTGGGGACTCTTGAGTGTAATGCTCATGCGTTGGGGTCGGGGCCAAGGTGAAGAGGTACGAAGGATAAAGGAAGCCAGGGGCTTAGGCAATTTTGGCAAAGCGCGGATTCAGGCGTTCCCGGGTGGGCCGCCGCGCGGTCAGGAAGCGGCGAAACTGGAACACGATTTGAACTTCCCGCGCGCTTGATGGTACTATCTGCCGGTTTTGCTGGCCTGTGTCAGCAGAAACGAAAGCGCATCCTCGTGCTGCGCTGGGCATGCCGACCTGGCACGCCTCACTACGCACATTCGCCTGTTCAAGGGTGCCGGCCAATAAAACACGACCGGCTGTAGCTTGGCGAATGGTGGTCCAACCCTGATATCGAGAGTAAAAAACACATGTCTACAACGATGCGTCAGATGCTCGAGGCCGGTGTCCACTTCGGCCACCAGACACGCTTCTGGAATCCCCGAATGGCGCCGTACATCTTCGGCGCCCGCAACAAGATCCACATCGTCAACCTGGAACAGACGCTTGCCAAGTACAACGAAGCCATGGCCTTCGTCCGCAAGCTGTCGGCCAACAAGGGCACCATCCTGATGGTGGGGACCAAGCGACAGGCGCGCGAGATCATCGCCGAGGAAGCGTTGCGTTGTGGGTCTCCCTACGTCGACCAGCGTTGGCTGGGTGGCATGCTGACCAATTTCAAGACCATCAAGCAGTCGATCAAGCGTCTCAAGGAGATGGAGGCGATGGTCGAAGACGGCTCGCTCGAGCGGCTCGGCAAGAAGGAAGCGCTGATGACCACGCGGGAACTGGACAAGATGCACAAGTCGATCGGTGGCATCAAGGATATGGCGACGCTGCCCGACGCGCTGTTCGTGATTGACGTCGGCTACCACAAGATCGCCATCACCGAAGCCAGCAAGCTGGGAATTCCGGTGGTCGCGGTTGTCGATACCAACCATTCGCCGGATGGCGTCGACTACGTCATTCCCGGCAACGATGATTCGTCGCGTGCCATCCGACTGTACGCCCGGGGCGTCGCGGATGCCGTCCTTGAAGGGCGCAGCCAGTTCGTCGAGGAAATCATCGAAGCGGTTTCTGGTGACGAGTTCATCGAAGAAGCAAGCGACGACTGATTGCCGGCTGCGCTGGCCGGGCGTGCGCTGAGCCGCCGTCCGGCCAGCGCTGTGTCCTGATCTTGAATATGTTCAGTGAGGCGCGGCCGGACGTTCCGGAAGCGTTTGTAAGTGGAGAATGAAATGGCGGAAATTACCGCAAGCATGGTCAAAGAACTGCGCGAACGCACCGACGCGCCGATGATGGAATGTAAGAGGGCGCTGACCGAGGCGGCCGGGGATCTGGGCAAGGCGGAAGAAATTCTGCGTGTCAAACTCGGTTCGAAGGCCAGCAAGGCGGCCAGTCGGATCACCGCCGAAGGCGTCGTGGCGATCCATCTGGCGGACGACGGCAAGCTGGGCAGTATGATCGAGATCAACTGCGAAACCGACTTCGTTGCCAAGAACGATGATTTTCTGAAGCTGGCCAGTGATTGCGCCGCACTCGTCGCGGCGCATGATCCGGCCGATGTCGCGGCCTTGTCCGCCCTGCCATTGGCTGACGGCACGGTCGAATCGACGCGCACCGCGCTGGTCGGCAAGATCGGCGAGAACCTGTCGATCCGCCGCTTTGTCCGCTTGCAGGCAACGGGCAAGCTCGCTGCCTACGTCCATGGCGGCGCCAAGATTGGTGTTCTGCTCGATTGCGTCGGTGGCGACGATCAGTTGGGCAAGGATCTGGCAATGCAGGTTGCGGCCGGCAAGCCAAAGGCGCTGGATGCCAGCGGCGTTGCCGCCGACCTGATCGACAGCGAGCGTCGTATCGCGATCGAGAAGGCCAAGGAGGCTGGCAAGCCGGAAGCGATGCTGGAAAAGATTGCCGAGGGTTCGGTGCAGAAATTCCTGAACGAAGTCACCTTGCTTGGTCAGGTCTTCGTCAAGGCCGAGGATGGCAAGCAGACCATCGCCCAGTTGCTCAAGACCAAGGGCGCCTCGGTGGCTGGCTTCACGCTGTTCGTGGTCGGCGAAGGCATCGCCAAGCGCAGCAACGACTTTGCTGCCGAAGTGGCTGCCCAGGCCGCCGCCGCCCAGAAGTAGACCAAGGATGGCACTCGTGGTGTTGGCAGGCAGGCCTCTGACTGAAGGAGCGTGACGCAAATGTCCGAGAACGCGCCGAAATACAAACGCATCCTGCTCAAGCTCTCGGGTGAGGCGCTCATGGGGGGCGATGCGTATGGCATCAACCGGCAGACCATTTCGGGGATCGTTGGCGAGATCAAGGTTATCGTCGAGATGGGCGTACAGGTCGGTGTGGTGATCGGCGGCGGCAATATCTTTCGGGGTGTTGCGCCCGCCGCCACCGGCATGGACCGTGCCCAGGCAGACTACATGGGCATGTTGGCGACAGTGATGAACGGATTGGCACTGCACGACGCCATGCGGGCCGCCGGCATGGCTTCACGTGTCCAGTCGGCGTTGAATATCGAGCAGGTGGTCGAACCGTACATTCGTGCGAAGGCGATCCGTTACCTGGAGCAGGGCCGGACGGTGATCTTCGCAGCCGGCACCGGCAACCCGTTTTTTACGACCGACACGGCGGCTGCCTTGCGCGGGGCCGAGATCGGTGCTGAAATCGTCCTCAAGGCGACCAAGGTCGATGGCATCTATTCGGCGGACCCGAAGAAGGATCCCCTGGCCATCCGCTACGATCGGATCAGCTTCGACGAGGCCATTGCGCAGAACCTGGCGGTGATGGATGCCACGGCTTTTGCACTGTGTCGGGACCAGAAGTTGCCGATCAACGTCTTCTCCATTTTCAAGCAGGGCGCCCTGGAGCGGGTTACGATGGGCGAGAGCGAAGGCACCCTGGTGTATTGCTGACGGAGACCGAAAATGTCAATAGCAGATGTCAAGAAAGCTACCGACGTAAAGATGCAGAAGTCGCTGGCAGCGCTCAAGACCGACCTCGCCAAGGTGCGGACCGGACGGGCTCACATCGGTTTGCTGGACCACGTCCAGGTCGAGTACTACGGCTCGTTGGTACCGATCAACACGGTCGCCAACGTGACCCTGCTTGACGCTCGTGCACTGGGTGTGCAGGCGTGGGAAAAAGGCATGGCCGCGAAGATCGAAAAGGCCATTCGCGACTGTGACCTGGGCCTCAATCCGTCCTCGCAAGGCGATCTGATCCGGGTTCCGATGCCGGCACTGACCGAAGACAGGCGCAAGGAACTGATCAAGGTGGTGAAGGGTGAGGCCGAGGGATCGAAGGTGGCGGTTCGCAACCTGCGGCGCGATGCGATTGCGACTCTCAAGGAGATGCTCAAGAACAAGGAGTGCTCCGAGGACGAGGAACACCGTGCCCAGGACGAAATCCAGAAGCTTACCGACCATTACGTTGGCGAGATCGACAAGCAGCTCAGCCACAAGGAAACCGAGTTGATGGCTATCTAGTCACTGCCGGTCGAGTAATCGAAATGGCTCTCTTTGGCAGTTCCACTCGCGATGTTCCGGCTACGGCGGCGGTGCCGCGGCACGTCGCGATCATCATGGACGGCAACGGGCGGTGGGCCAAGAGGCGCTTCTTGCCTCGCTTTGCTGGCCATCATCGCGGCGTCGAAACGGTCCGCGCAACGGTCAGAACCTGTCTTGAGCGCGGCATCGAGTATCTGACCCTGTTCGCCTTCAGCTCCGAGAACTGGCGTCGTCCGGAAGAGGAAGTCTCGTTGCTGATGCAGCTGTTCGTGCGGGCCCTGCGCGAGGAAGTCAGCAAGCTTCATCGCAATGGCGTACGCTTGCGCGTGATTGGTGATCTGTCACGTTTCGAACCGGAACTGCAAGCACTGATCAGCGCGTCGGAGCAGCGAACCGCCGCCAACAGCCAGCTGATCCTGACCGTCGCCGCGAATTACGGTGGGCGCTGGGATATCGTTCAGGCGGTCAAGCGGATGCTGAGCAACCAGCCCGAGAAGGTCGATGATTGGAGCGAAGCCGATCTCGCCCCGCATCTGGCCATGAGCTACGCACCGGAGCCGGATCTGTTCATCCGTACCGGCGGCGAGCAGCGAATCAGCAACTTCCTGCTCTGGCAACTGGCTTATTCCGAACTGTACTTCACCGACGTGCTCTGGCCCGAGTTCGATGCGGCCGCCTTCGACGGTGCGCTGGCGTCGTATCGGCAGCGCGAGCGTCGATTCGGGCGAACCAGTGAGCAGTTGAAGAGCGCTTCCCCCACGACGGCTTCGCCGACTGGCCCGCGACTAGATGCTTAGGACGCGGGTGATCACCGCGGTTTTCCTGTTCGCCGCTTTCTTCTTCGCACTCTTCTACCTGTCGCCCCTGGGATGGTTGCTGTTTGCCACCCTGGTAGCGGCCGTCGCCGCCTGGGAGTGGGGCGGCTTGCTGCGCTTGACTGGTACGACCCGATTCCTTCTTGGCGGGCTGCTGGCAGGACTGTGCGCAGCTCTCAGCGTTCTTGAACCGGCGGCGGTCGGTCTTGGTAGCGGATTTTCGGGAGCGGCCTGGCGCCTGGGTGGGTGGCTGTACCCGCCCGCAGCGGTACTGTGGCTGTTCGCCGTGCCGATCTGGCTGAAGCGCCGTTGGTCCCTGTCGAATCCGACCGTCGGCCTGGCCGTGGGAATCGTGCTGATCCTGCCGACCTGGTTGGCCCTGGTGCAACTGCGGCAGGCAGGCCCGCAAGCCTTGCTGGCGATCATGGTCGTCGTCTGGCTGGCGGATATCGGAGCGTATTTCGCCGGCAGACGTTTCGGCAAACACAAGCTGGCGCCCAACATCAGCCCGGGAAAGACCTGGGAGGGAGCGATTGGCGGTGGCATCGCGGTGGTCGGCTACGGCTTTCTGATGTCTTCGAAGTTACCTGCCACGCTGGCCGGCAGCCATTTGCTGCTGCTCGTGGTCCTGGTGCTGCTTACCGCCATCAGCATTCTTGGTGATCTCTTCGAGTCGCTGCTCAAACGTCAGGCAGGCCTGAAAGACAGCAGCAACGTCTTGCCGGGGCATGGCGGCGTGCTTGATCGTATCGACAGTTTGACCTCCACGCTGCCGCTGGTTGCTCTGGTGTGGCTGGCGGCCCCGTCCTGACGGTCTCCGGGAGCGCTGTGCAAAATCTCACCATTCTCGGCTCGACCGGTTCGATCGGCGTCAATACTCTGGATGTCGTTCGCCGTCACCCGCAGAGCTATCGGCTGGTGGCGCTGTGCGCGCATCGTCAGGTGGACCTGCTGTTCGCGCAATGCGTCGAATTCCAGCCGCGTCATGCCGTGCTCGGCGATGCCGGTCTGGCTGCAGACCTGCGGGCTCGGCTGCTTGCCGCCGGCTGCCCGACCGAGGTCGCCTGGGGTCCCGAGGCGCTGCTGCGGATGGCCGAACTGCCCGAAGTCGATGCCGTGATGGCGGCCATCGTCGGCGCCGCCGGCTTGCCTCCGACGATGGCCGCCGCCATCGCGGGCAAGAAGATCCTGTTGGCCAACAAGGAAGCGCTGGTCATGGCCGGCTCGGTCTTCATGCGCGCCGTTCGCCAGAATGGCGCTACACTGCTGCCGATAGACAGTGAACATAATGCTATTTTTCAATCGCTTCCAGCTGATTATTCAGGTGCTATCGAGGATAGTGGCGTACTTGGTCTTTATCTCACCGCGTCCGGCGGCCCGTTTCGAACGACCGCGCTCGCCGATCTCGAGTCGGTCAGTCCCGAGCAGGCGTGCGCTCACCCGAACTGGGTCATGGGACGAAAGATATCGGTCGATTCGGCGACGATGATGAACAAGGGTCTCGAGATCATCGAAGCGCACTGGCTGTTCAATGTCCCTGCCGACCGCATCGAGGTCGTGATTCATCCGCAAAGCATCGTGCACTCACTGGTCCAGTATGCCGACGGCTCGGTGATCGCCGAACTCGGCAATCCCGACATGCGGACGCCGATTGCCCACGCCCTGGCTTATCCGCGACGCATCGCGGCAGGCGTCGAGCCGCTCGACCTGTTCGCGGTCGCGTCGCTGCATTTCGAGCGGCCGGATCTCCAGCGCTTCCCATGCCTTGCGCTGGCTTATCGTGCACTCGACGAAGGAGGATGTGCACCGACGACGCTCAACGCGGCCAACGAAGTGGCGGTCCAGGCTTTCCTCGACGGGAGGATCGGCTTCACGGCGATCGCGCGGGTAATCGCTGACGCCATGGATCAGTTGCCGGCAAGCCGCGCGCTGGCTTCGCTGGACGAGGTCCTTGTCGCCGACCGGTTGGCACGCGAAGCGGCCGAGGATTACATCACGACGCGGGCTTGCCGATGAGCGGTTTTCTCTACTACCTGGCCGCCTTTGCCCTGGTTCTCGGCATCCTGGTGGTGGTGCATGAATTCGGCCACTATCTTGCGGCGCGTTGGGCAGGGGTCAAGGTTCTGCGCTTCTCGGTCGGCTTCGGTCGGCCGCTATGGATCAAGCGGCTCGGTCGCGATCGTACCGAATGGGTAATTGCCGCCTTTCCCCTTGGCGGCTACGTCAAGATGCTCGACGAGCGCGAAGGCGAAGTGCCGGCAGCCGAACTCCATCGCAGCTTCAATCGGCAGCCGGTGCTGTGGCGGATGGTGATCGTCGCAGCCGGACCGGCAGCCAATTTTCTGCTCGCCATCGTCTTGTACTGGGCCCTCTTCTGGCACGGCACACAGGAGTTCAAACCCTTGCTCGGTACGCCGGTGGCGGCGAGTGCCGCTGCCGCGGCCGGCTTCGAAGATGGTGAACTGGTCCTCAGGGTCGCCGGCGAGCCGGTGCACACGTGGCAGGAGATGCGCTGGCTGCTGCTGCAACGGGCTGTCGACCATGACGAGATCACCTTCGAGGTGATCAATCCGCACCGGGAGATCACCAGTCGGCGGCTCGATGTCTCGGCGATCCGGCGTTCGGGATGGGAGGGCGACGCTCTGGCACGGCTGGGGCTCGCTCTCTACCGCCCGAGCCTGCCGCCGGTGCTCGGGACTGTCAACGCCAACGGCGCGGCAGCGGCAGCCGGTCTGCGCCGTGGCGACGAAGTTCTGGCCGTCGACGACCACGCCATCGAGAACTGGGTGGACTTCGTACGCCTGGTACGGCAATCGCCCGGCAAGCGCTTGATGCTCGAAGTGCTGCGCGACGGCCAGCGGACAGAGATTGCCGTTACCCCGGCCAGCGTCGACGACCAGGGCGAGATCGTCGGTCGGGTTGGCGTGTCGGTCAGCGACGGCGATCGAGCGCAGGCCGGGTTGATGACCACTGTCCGCTACGGGCCGGTGTCAGCGCTTGGCAAGGCAGTCGTCGAAACCTGGGACAAGTCGGCATTCACGCTGTTGATGATGGGCAAGATGGTGACCGGTGAGGTGTCGTGGCGAAACATCAGCGGACCGGTGACCATTGCCGACTACGCCGGCCGCTCTGCCAAGCTCGGACTCGACTATTACATCAAGTTCCTGGCGCTCGTCAGCATCAGCCTTGGGGTCTTGAATCTGCTGCCGATCCCGATTCTGGACGGTGGCCATTTGCTGTATTATCTCGTCGAAATCGTCAAGCGTGGGCCAGTTTCCGAGCGCACCATGGAGGTCGGTCAGCAGATCGGCCTGGCGCTCCTGCTCATGCTGATGGCCTTCGCCTTCTACAACGACATCAATCGACTGTTATCCGGCTGAACTCATGAAGAAAAACCTGCTCGCAGGTCTGCTTGCCGCTTTCTTTGCCTCTGGCGTCGCGGCGATGACGCCGTTTACCGTCAAGGATGTCCGTATCGAAGGCATTCAGCGCGTTGAAGCGGGGACGGTCTTCAGCTACCTGCCGGTCAAGGTCGGCGACACCATGAACGACGAAAAGGCGGCGCAAGTCATCAAGGCGCTGTTCGGCACGGGCTTCTTCAAGGACGTGCGGATCGAGGTCGCTGGTGACGTGCTGATCGTTGTCGTCGAGGAGCGCCCGGCGATCGCGCAGATCGATTTCGTCGGCCTGCGGGAGTTCGACAAGGACCAGCTGCTCAAGGGTCTGAAAGAAGTGGGTATCGCGGTATCGCGCACCTTTGACCGGGCAACGCTGGAAAAGGCCGAGCAGGAACTCAAGCGCCAGTATCTGTCACGCGGCCGCTACGCGGTGACCATCACCACCACCATCACGCCGCTGGACCGCAACCGTGTCGCCATCAACTTCAATGTCGACGAGGGCGATGTCGCCAAGATCCGGCAGATCAACATCGTCGGCGCAAACGCCCTGAAGGAAAAGGATCTGCTGGGTGTGATGGAGCTCAGGACGCCGACCTGGATCAGCTGGTATACCAAGAGCGATCAGTATTCCAAGCAGAAGTTGTCGGCCGATCTCGAAACGCTGCGTTCGTATTATCTGGATCGTGGCTTTCTCGAGTTCAACGTCGAATCGACCCAGGTGTCGATCAGTCCCGACAAGAAGGACATCTATATCACGATCGCGATCAAGGAAGGCGATCGCTATCAGGTGTCGTCGGTGAAACTGGCCGGCGATCTGATCCTGCCCGAGGAAGAGTTCAGAAAAGCGGTGCAGATCAAGCCGGGCGACGTCTTCTCGCGCGCCAAGCTTAACGAAAGCACCAAAGCGATCGCCGACAAGCTCGGCGCCGAGGGCTACGCATTCGCCAACGTCAATGCTGCGCCAGAAATCGACAGCGAGAAGCGGCAGGTCGCGTTCACCATCTTCGTCGATCCCGGCAAGCGGGCCTACGTGCGACGGATCAACATCACCGGCAATACCAAGACCCGTGACGAGGTGATTCGTCAGGAAATGCGCCAGATGGAAGCCGCCTGGTACGACGCCGAGCGGGTCGTCGCGTCGCGCGCGAGGATCGACAAGACCGATTACTTTTCCGAAGTGAACGTCGAAACTCCGCCCGTGCCCGGAACCATCGACCAGGTCGACGTGAACGTCAACGTTGCCGAGAAATCGACCGGCAGCATCTCGCTCGGCGCCGGCTATTCGAGTGCAGAAAAAGTGGTGCTCTCGGCTTCGATCGCGCAGGCCAACATATTCGGTAGCGGCAAGTTCCTGTCCTTGCAGCTGAACACCGGCAAGTTGAACCGGACCGTCGGGATCAACTACACCAATCCCTACTTCACGGTTGACGGAATCAGTCAGGGCTTCGACGTCTATTACCGCACGCTCAACCCCACCTCGCTCGGCTACGCCTTCCAGTCCACGTCATACGGTGGCGGCATCCGCTTCGGCTATCCGATTGGCGAAAAGCAAACGCTCAATTTCGGGCTGGCGGTCGATCAGACGACCATCGACATTACGCCGATCACCCTGGCGACGCCGATTCAGTACATCCAGTTTCAGGCGCAGCATGGCGACTCCAATCTCACCGTGCCGGCGACCGTGTCCTGGACCCGGGACAGCCGGGACAGCGCCATTCTTCCAGCCAGCGGTGGCGTGCAGAAGGCCGGACTGGAGGTGGCCATTCCTGGCGCCGACCTGACCTTCTATAAAGCGACCTACCAGATTCAGCAGTACTTCCGGCTTTCCAGGGACCTGGTTCTGATGCTCGGTGGCGAACTCGGATACGGTGACGGTCTGCAGGGGCAGACGCTGCCCTTCTACAAGAACTTCTACGCCGGTGGTGTCGGCTCGGTTCGCGGCTACGATACGGCGAGCCTCGGCCCGGTCGACCCGCTGTATCCCGACACACGCCTCGGCGGTACGCGCAAGGCCGTTTTCAACTCCGAAGTGCTGATGCCGTTCCCGGGGCTCGACAAGTCGTTCCGTTTCGGTCCGTTCTTCGACGCCGGCAACGTGTTCACCGACAATTACACCTATGCCAACGAAGGATTGCGGATGTCGGCGGGCCTCACGGCGACCTGGCTGTCGCCCCTCGGACCGTTGAAATTCAGTTTTGGTCAGCCGATCAACGAAAAAAACAATGATAAACTCCAGAAGTTCCAGTTCCAGTTCGGGACGACTTTCTAGCTCAGGAGAATTAGCTTGAAGAAAACGATTGCCAGACTGCTGGTCGCGTTGATCGCCTCGCTGCCGGTGTCTTACGCGTCGGCGACGGAAACGCTGAAGGTTGGGTACGTCAATACCCAACGGCTCTTTCGAGATGCTCCGGCTGCGGTAAGGGCGGCCAAGAAGATCGAGCAGGAATTCTCCAAGCGCGACCAGGATCTTCAGCGGCTCGCCAAGCAGGTTCAGGGATTGCAGGAAACGCTCGAGAAGAACGGCCTGACCATGGCTGAAGCGGACCGTCGGGCGAAGGAAAAGGATCTCGGCGAATTGTCGCGGGAGTTCCAGCGCAAGCAGCGCGAATTCCGCGAGGATTTGAACCTGCGCCAGAATGAAGAGAATGCAGCGATCATCGAAAAGGCCAACAAGGCGATCAAGCAGCTTGCCGACAGTGAGAAATACGATCTGATTGTCCAGGACGTGGTCTGGGTCAGCCCGAAGCTTGACATCACCGACAAGGTGATCAAGGCGCTGTCAGATCCCAAGGACGCGAAGTAAGCGTCACCCGGTTTGGCAATGGAATGCGGGTGTCAGGAGGTCTGCGGCTAGACGAGATCGTCGCGCGTCTTGGCGGCGTGCTCGAGGGCGATGGCTCCGTCGTCGTCTCGCAGGTCGGCAGCCTCCTTTCGGCGGGCGAGGGCAGCATCGCCTTTCTCGCCAATCCGAAATACCGGCAACAACTCCAGGAAACGCGGGCCACGGCGGTGATCGTGCCGCCAAAGTTTTCCTGCGCGACCGCGCTGCCGCGCATCATTTGCCCAAATGCCTACGCCTATTATGCGCGCGTCGTGGCCTTGCTCCATCCGCCGCGCCGCCGCCGTCCCGGCGTCTGTCCCGGGGCGGTGGTGAACTCGGCCGTGCCGGCATCGGCGAGCATTGGCGAGCACGCGGTGATCGGCGAAGGAGTGAGCATCGGCGAGAACGTCATCGTTCATCCCGGATGTGTGATTGGTGACGGCGTTGCCATTGGCGACGATTCCCTGCTCTATCCCAACGTTGTTGTGTATGACGATTGCGTGATCGGCAAGCGGGCGATCATCCACGCCGGCGCGATCATCGGTAGCGATGGCTTCGGCTTCGCCAAGGAAGGCGAGCACTGGGTGAAGATCCCGCAGATCGGTCGGGTGGTCATTGGCGACGATGTCGAGATTGGCGCCAACACCTCGATCGACCGCGGCGCACTGGACGACACGGTGATCGGCGATGGCGTCAAGCTCGACAACCAGATCCAGATCGGCCACAACGTCACGATCGGCGACCATGCCGCGATGGCTGGCTGTGTTGGCATCGCCGGCAGTACCAGCATCGGTCGTCGCTGCACCGTCGGGGGCGCCGGAATGATCATCGGTCACCTGCATCTGGCCGACGATGTGCATGTCTCGGCGGGCAGCATGGTTACCAGGAACCTGCCGCGGCCGGGTCAGTACACCAGCATCTTCCCGCTCGAAGCGCACCAGGAATGGTTGCACAACGCCGCCCAGATCAAGCGTCTGTCGAGACTCGCCGAGCGCGTCGCAGAACTTGAGAAAAAACTTGAATTAACGGAGAGAACGTTTTGAACGCAATGGATATTCACCAGATCCTGGAGCACCTGCCGCATCGCTATCCCTTCTTGCTGGTCGACCGTGTGGTCGACTTCGAACTGGGCAAAGCCATCCATGCGTACAAGAACGTCACCGTGAACGAACCGTTCTTCGCGGGTCACTTCCCGCACCATCCGGTGATGCCGGGCGTGCTGATCATGGAAGCGCTGGCGCAGGCGGCGGGCATCCTTTCGTTCAAGACGATGGGCGTCAAACCGGACGCCAACTCGGTTTTCTACTTCGTTGGCATTGACGGCGCGCGCTTCAAGAAACCGGTAACCGCTGGCGACCAGCTGCATCTGCATGTCGAGATCCTGCGCCAGATGCGCGGTATCTGGAAGTACAAGGCAGAAGCGCGGGTTGACGGGGAGATCGTCGCCGAAGCCGAGTTGATGTGTGCCAAGCGTGATGTTGTCGGGGGAAGCGGGTGACCGCAGCCATGATCCATCCGACTGCAATCATCGATCCTGGCGCGCGGCTTGGCAGCAACGTAGCGGTCGGTGCTTATTCAATCATCGGCGAGCACGTCGAGATCGCCGACAATACGGTGATCGGTCCACACGTGGTGATTTCGGGACGGACGCGCATCGGCCGCGATAACCGGATCTTCCAGTTCTGTTCGCTTGGCGAGGTGCCACAGGACAAGAAGTACGACGGCGAGCCGACCTGCCTGGAAATCGGCGATCGCAACACCATCCGCGAGTTCTGTACCTTCAATCTCGGCACCGCTCAGGATGTCGGCATCACGCGTCTCGGCGACGACAACTGGATCATGGCCTATGTGCACGTCGCGCATGATTGCCAGGTGGGCAATCGCACCGTTTTCGCCAACAACGCGCAGCTGGCTGGCCACGTGCACATCGACGACTGGGCGATTCTCGGCGGCTATACCGGCGTGCATCAATTCTGCCGCGTCGGAGCGCACACCATGACCGCGGTCGGCACGGTGGTCCTGCAGGACATTCCTCCATTCGTCATGGCTGCCGGCAATACCGCCAGTCCATTCGGAATCAACGCCGAAGGACTCAAGCGCCGCGGCTTCTCGCCGGACGCACTGGTGGCCCTGAAGCGTGCCTATCGGACGCTCTACAAGTCCGGCCTGATGCTCGACGAGGCACGCGCCAAACTGGCGGAGGAAGTTGTCGTCCATCCCGAAATCCAGCCGTTGATCGACTTTCTCGCGGTTTCCAGGCGCGGCATCATCCGATGACCGCGGCGACGCCGGTGCGGATCGCCATGGTCGCCGGTGAGGCCTCGGGCGACCTGCTGGCCGGCCAGTTGATCCAGGCACTCCGGGTCAGCCTTCCCGGCGCCGAGTTCTTCGGAGTCGGTGGTCCGAAGATGGTCGGGCAGGGCTTCCAGGCCTGGCATCCACTGGAGAAGCTGGCTGTCCGCGGTTACGTCGAGGTGCTGCGCCACTATCGCGAGATCGCCGCCATTCGCCGCGATCTCAAGCGTCGCCTGCTCGCCGACCCGCCCGATGTCTTCATCGGCATCGATGCCCCGGATTTCAATCTTGCCCTCGAAAAGCTGCTCAAGCGGCGCGGCATCCCGAGCATCCACTACGTCAGCCCGTCGATCTGGGCCTGGCGCGGTGAGCGCATTCACAAGATCGGTGCAGCGGTTTCGCGTGTGCTGGCGCTGTTTCCCTTCGAGACGGCGCTTTATCAGCAGCACGGGATCCCGGTGAGCTACGTCGGCCATCCGCTGGCCGACATGCTGCCGCTCGAAGACGGCCGTGACGAAGCGCGGACGCTGCTCGGCCTGTCGCCGCAAGCAGCGGTATTCGCGCTCATGCCGGGCAGTCGGCAGTCTGAGTTGCAATACATGGCGGCTACCTTCATCGACACCGCGCGCCGGATCCAGCAGCAGTTACCGGAGGCGCTCTTTCTCGCGCCGCTGGCGTCGCGCGCCACGCGCGTGCTGTTCGAAGCCGCTCTGCACCGCTGTCAGGCGACGCAACTGCCGATTCGCCTGCTGTTTGGTCATTCCCACCAGGCCATGATGGCCGCCGATGTCGTTCTGGTTGCCAGCGGCACCGCGACCCTCGAGGCGGCGCTGCTCAAGCGACCGATGGTCATCGCCTACAAGATGGCGCCGCTGTCGTACCGGCTGATGCGTCGAATGGGCTATCTGCCCTACGTCGGCCTGCCCAACGTGCTGGCCGGCAGGTTCGTTGTCCCGGAGTTCATCCAGGACGAAGCGACACCGGAAAACCTCGCGCAGGCGCTACTCAACCTTTACGCCGATGGCGCCGTGTGCGAGCGGATCAAAGCGATGTTCAGCGACATGCATCGGCAACTGCGGCAGAATGCCGCCGAAAAAGCCGCTGCCGCGATTGTCGCTTGCCTGCCGGCGGCTATCCGCAAAGATGCTGCCCTTCCTGCGGCCGCCTGAAGGTCTGGTCTGTGGCGTCGACGAGGCAGGCCGCGGCCCGCTCGCCGGGCCGGTCGTCGCCGCCGCGGTGATTCTCGATCCAAGCAGGCCGATCGACGGACTCAACGATTCCAAGAAGCTCTCGGCCAGGAAACGTACCTTCCTTGCCGGCGAGATACGCGCCAGCGCGCTGGCCTGGGCCGTCGCCGAAGCGAGCGTCGAGGAGATCGACCGCATCAACATCCTGCACGCCAGCCTGCTCGCCATGCAGCGCGCAGTGGCGGCACTGGCGGGGGCTGATGGTCCGGTCATCGCCAGTCACGCGCTGGTCGATGGCACGCATTGCCCCGAGCTGTCGTGCTCGGTCGAAGCGATCATTGGCGGCGATGGCAAGGTTGCGGCGATCGCCGCGGCTTCGATTCTTGCCAAGACGGTGCGTGACGCGGGCATGCTCAAGCTCCACGCCGCGTATCCGCAATACGGATTCGATCGGCACATGGGTTATCCGACCGCCCTGCATCTCAAGGCGCTGCAAGAACACGGCGCGAGTCCGCAGCATCGCCGCAGCTACGCGCCGGTGGCCCGACTCGGCGCTTGATGAGGCCGATCACGTCGCGCCAGAATGCGCACTACAAGGCCTTGCAAAGGCTGTGCCAAAGTGGCCGCGAACGTCGCAAGAGCGGCCGCATCGTGCTCGACGGCATGCACTTGATCGAGGCTTACGGGCAGCACCATGGCAGCCCGGAAGAGGTCCTGGTCAGCGAAAGCGGAGCACGCCGCCCTGAAAACGCCCGCTATCTGGAGGGCAGGGCGGCGACGACGATTACCTTCCTGGCCGATACGCTGTTCGATGGCCTCGCCGTGGTCGATGCACCAAGCGGCATCATGGCCATCGTCCCCAGGCCACCGTCGAAACGCGGCCTCGATCTCGATGGCGACGCCGTGCTTCTCGACGGTATTCAAGATCCGGGAAATCTTGGTTCGATCCTGCGTAGCGCCGCTGCCGCCGGTTTCCGCCAACTTCTCCTCTCGGACGATTGCGCGCAAGCCTGGTCGCCGAAGACGCTGCGGGCGGCGATGGGCGCGCATTTCCAGCTCGACATTCATGAGCACAGCGATCTGCCAGGCTTTCTGGCAGCGTATCGCGGCCAGTCGGTCGCGACGGTGCTTGGCGGTCCGAGCAGCCTCTTCGCGGCCGATCTGCAACAACCACTGGCCTGGGTATTCGGCAGTGAAGGGCTCGGCGTAAGAGCAGCGGTGACGACCGCGGTCGATCTGCGATTGCGCATCCCGATGCTCGGCACCAGTGAATCGCTGAATGTCGCCGCCGCCGCCGCGGTTTGCCTGTTCGAGACCCTGCGGCGTCGTCAGCCCACCGGATCGTAAGCCGTCACCAGCGCCGAGCAATCCAGACGGGAGCGCCTGCGCCTCCCTCGCCAGCAGCAATATCGTTGTGATCGGAACCGGGAAGCGGTGGAATCGCGGCCGCGGTGAGCCGCGCGTCGGCGGGCGAATCCGCTACCCTATCTGCATCCGTAACGATCTGTCGCGATTTCATCGTGTCGGAAAATCTTACACTGGTGCCGCAGCGCTTGCGAACAAGACAAGAACAAATACTTTATATCATCCGCATACAAAGTTTGGCATGTAGTTTGCTTGCGGCGAGAGAGGGGGCCGCGGGAGAGGTTTCCGCCTGGACCACGAGGCATCGCTGAACGCGTGCTGGCTGGCCGTTGCTGCATGGAAGACGGTCAGCCTTTCAGAGCCACCGCTTTGCCGCCCGAAGCCGAAGGCGTGGGGGCGGAGCGACGGAAGCGCGGGCGCCGGCGATGTTGTTGCGATCAACATCTTCTGCGGTGTTGTCAACCGATGCTAGATAGCGTGACCAACGAGAGGTTGTCCGGAACCGCCGCGGCATTCAAGCGGCAAGCGTTGATCGTCGTCGTCAGCAGGACACCCGAAGTCTGCGAGGGCTTGCTGGCGAGTCTTCGGGGATTGGGCTATCGGGCTGCGGCCGTAGCGTTTGCAGCGCCGGCCGCGCCTGGCCAACCATGGCGAGGCCTGCATCCAAGCCTGGTCATCACCGATTGCTCGCCGGACCTGTGGTCATCGTATCGAATGACCGGTGATCATCAAACAGAGCCCACGGCTCCCGTCATCTTCCTGATCGACCCCGAGCATCGCGAACATCGGCTGCCGCTCTGGCTGAATGCGTCGGTTGACTTCCTGGCAAGTCCGTACTCACTGGCGCAGCTCGCCGAGCGTGTCGAGACCCGCCTCGAGGCGGAGCGCCGCGATCATCACGAGTACCGGCAACTCGCACTCGAGGAACTGCGCCGAAACGACCGGCGGCAAGTCGCGCGGCGTGGGGACGATAGCCTGCGGATGCAAGGGAACGAGCACGACCGCCGGCAGCGCGCGCGCGGACGTCGACCAGCAGGCCTCACTCCTGTGACGATTTCCGGCCGACGCGAGCGCCTCGGTTCGTCAGTAGAGGCGGCTGACGTGAAGCCGATTTCTGTACGGGTCATGTCGGGTCGTGGCGCACTCATCGAGAGTCTCGGCTCGGCGCTCGCGCGCGAGCCGAGCATTTTCCTGACCGGAGGCCGCCTCGCGCAGACCGAAGACCTCCGGGTCTGGCTCGGGCAGGAATCTGCCGATCTGGTCATGCTCGACACCGAGCTGATCGTTCGCCTCGGTGTCGACAGTCTGGGCGTTGTCCGTGACACCCTGCCTCAGGCAAGACTGATCTTGCTCTGGGACGACGCCTATCCGCTGGCAGTCGAAGAAATAGTCAGGTGGGGTGTCTGCGGCTACGTTCCGCTCGGCGCATCGCCGCAACACTGCGCCCGGGCGATTCACGAGGTGAGCCAGGGAAGCTTGTGGTTGCCGCACTGGATCATGTCGCACGCGTTCAGGAAACTGTCGGTTGTTCTCGGCTCGGACAACCGAGCGGGCGACAGCAAGCCACCGGAAAGAACGGCATGGCCTTCACTGACGGCCCGCGAGGAGTTGATCGCAAAGCTTGCGGCGCACGGCAAGACCAACAAGGAGATCGGCAGGGAATTAAGCCTGGCCCCCGATACCATCAAGAAGCATCTCCAGGCGGTGTTTGACAAGGTCGGCGTGCGTCGCCGCAGCCAGCTGGTCTATTGCCTCGACCTCATACCCGAGACGCGGCGTGAATAGAAATTGCCCAGGCTTGACCCGGTACCCATTTGGGGAATAGGCAGGCGATTCTTCTCCTAGTAGCGTCGTTGCTGGTTTGTGACCATCGGGGCATGCCTCGTCCTGCTGAACAGCAAGGGGCCGGCTTGGGACCAGAAGATGGTGACCATCGATCGTTTTTCGCGCGCAGCAGCACGACTTGTACGGATTTCCCCGAACGAAGACCATGGCGCTGAAGGCTCGTAACGCCGTTGGGGGGACCTCCGGATTGACCGATTTGAATTGATTCACCTTCAGGAGAATGCAGCCATGGCGACCACAGTCAAGTCCGTAAAGACCGACAAGCAGGATTACGCACCGGGTCAGACCGTCTTCATTACCGCAGACGGTTTCGCTGGCAACGCCAACATCCAGTTTCAGGTGGTCAACCTGGGGCTTGACGGACTGCTGGGCACCATGGACGACATTGCCTATCCGAGCTGGATTGTGAGCAATGGCTTGGTCGGAAATTCGCCTTTCAATTCGCCGGGCAATAACCAACCCGCTGCAAGCAGTGTAGCTACCACCTGGCTGGTTCCCGACAGCGCGCTGAACTCCACGCTCTCGCTGACCGCGCAGGCGATCACCGCCGGTGCGGACAACCGACTCGGTACCGCCGACGACGTGCTGACCGGCGCAGTGGCGCAGACGACGTTTACAGACTCTGCCAATCCGCCGCCGGTTCAGATCTTCTACGTTCCGGAGACCGAACCGCAACTTCTGCAAGCGCTGCAGGGTATTACGGGTAATACGGTTCCTTCGAGCCCGATCACCAACTACATTTCGCTAGCCGCCGTCGCGAACGGCACGATCATCTACTACGATCAGGGCGAGAATGGTTACGTGGGGGACATCGCCAACCCGACGCCAAGCGAAATATACGACGCCACGACCAATCCCGGTGGCGTGCAGATTTGGGGTAACAACGATCCGACCGACGGTATTGCGCCTGGTTCAGTGGTCGATTTGATCACTGCAGGCCAGGTCATCGTCCTGCAGAGCAGCGTCCCCGTTCCAACGGATGGTGGCATCTACTTTGGTGGCGGCGACAAGATTGGTGCGACCAAGACCATTGCCGTTACCCGCACCGGATGGTCAACCGGTCCCAATACGCTTCTCGCCGGGTCGGTCGAAGTATTCGACACCGGGGATTGGGGAACGGATTACCGTGTGCCCGTCGGCGTCAACATTCCGGATAGCGACGATGCGCAGAAGTTCGAGTACACGGCTCTGTTTATCATGGCCCAGGCGGGTGGTGCCACCTTCAGCCTCGACAAGAACGCTAACGGCCTTTTTACCGACCGGCGGGGATCTGCAGAATGTGGTCTTGGCGGAAGGTGAAAGCTACCTGGTCAACGGTGGCGTAAACTACGGCGCCCGCCTCGTCTCCAACAACCCCGTGCAGGTCGTCCTGCTTACCGGTGACATCGGATCCACCTACGAGAGCCGCGATTCGTCGTTGTTGCCAACCAGTGCCTGGACGAACAGCTACTACACTCCGGTCTCGACGCAGGACGGGGATGCGACTCAGGTGTGGCTCTACAACCCGGGCGCCAGCGCAATCACCGTGACATACGACTACCGTGTGGGGAGCGGGTCTGTCGTCACTGCATCGGTGAGTGTGCCGGGGTCCGCCAATGCTGGTGGATACAATTTCGTTGAACTGCCGAACAATTCCGGTGCGCATTTCCACACCTCCGGAGCGAACTTCTACGCCTTCTCGACGACCGACGCCGACGGCACGTCGAGTGATAACCAAGCGTGGGATTGGGGCTATACGCTCGTACCACAAAGTTCGCTGAGCACGCAAGTTCTCATCGGCCTCGGGCTCGGACGCGACCCCGGATCGCCCACAAACCCCAACGAGAATGGCAACCCGGTGTGGATCACGCCGGTCGGCAATGGCGAAACGCCGGTCATCATCTACATCGATTACAACGGTGACAACGTCGGCCCCAACACCGATCCCAATGGCAACCAATACGACATCACGATCACACTCAAGGAATTGCAGCAGGGCAAGGTTTACGACCCGGACGGCAATCAGACGGGCATGCTCCTCTATACCCTGAGCACCTCGGTTGGACCGGACGGTATCGCGAATACCGCCGACGACGTGAAGTTCGCGAACACCATCAAGCTTGCCGCTGCCTGGGGCCAGGATCCCGCGACCGCAAGCGCCGGCGCGCCAGGCTTGGACGTTGGTACCGGCGTGCCGCCGACTCCCGAGTTCGATGCTGGCAAGAACGGCACCCTGAGTATCGACAATGATGGCAATGGCGTGATCAGCGCCGGCGATGAACTGCTCTACACGATCGTCATCAACAATATCAGCCGTGCCCCGGTGTCCGACATTCTGTTGAAAGATAACCTGCCGGCCGATACCACCTATGTAGCGAACAGCACGTTTTTTACGAACTCTGTAGGGGTGACGACGCAAATCGTCGATGATGGTTCAGGAACAGCCTTCCCGCTTGATGGAGCGGGAGTGATCATCAATCCGTCCAGTGCGCTTCCGGTTGGCGGAACGTACAACGTAACTTTCAAGGTCCTGATCGATAGTTTCGCCGACCTGGACCCCGGCAGAAAAGAAATCCTGAACACGGGCACCGCTACCTCTGGTGGCGTCACCGTGCCGTTCACAGACGTCACGCCCCTGAGTTTTGTATCTATCGAGAAGCAGGTCTCTGCCGATGGTAATAACTGGGAAGATGCAGATGACCCCACCGGGCCACTTATCACCGTCGGAGCTCCGGTCTACTACCGCGTTGTCGTGACCAACAGCGGCGGCTTGCTTGCAAGCGTAGACCTGAATGACACTGTTATTACGGGCGGCGGCACCCCTCTTAACTTCACCTTTGGCCCTAGCAGCCTGTCGGACTTGACGCCGGCCAAGCCGGCGCATTTCGCAATGCGGGACAGGAAATCCATATGTCATTGCGTTTTCCGGTTTTTGGAGGGTTTTCCCCTCATTTCCCCTACTGTGGACGCAATACGGCCAGGCGCTTCAAATTCCACGCCATACAAACCAGCGTCCACTCGCCGGAGACTTTCTTCAAACCACGCAGAGAGAAGCGGCGAAAGCCCATCACCGACTTGATGATCCCGAACACCGGCTCGACCGTCTGCTTGCGTAGCGCGTAACGCGCCCGCCCTGCCGTGGTCTTCAGCCGATGGGACATCGCCTGCGTGGGCGTAGCGTCGTCAGGCAAGGGCGCCGGCTCACTGTGGCGCTCCCGCCAGCCCGGATGGTGCTCGTCGCGAGCGACAGCGATCAGGGGATCAATAGCGGCCGCCTCACACGCCTTGATGTTCCTCTCGCTGCAATAGCCGCTGTCGGCGATCAGGCATTCCACAGTGCCGAGCACGCCAGCCTGCGCCTTGAGCGTGGCCAGCATCGGCTCGACCTGTTCTTTATCGTTGGGCGCCTGCGTGACCCCGGTGGCGACGATCAGCATCGTGGCCGCATCGGCCGCCGCCTGGGCGTTGTACGCCTGTTCGAAGCCGCCACCGGCCACCGGCATGATGCGCGACTCTTCGTCGGTCAGGTTGATCTGATCACTGTCCCGGGGTCCGGGCTCGGGCGCCTTGGGGGGCTTGCCGCCCGCCTTCTTGCCGCTCGCCTCTTCCCTGGCGGCACGACGAGCGATCTTCTCGTCGTACGCGGCCTTCTCTCGCTGGTAGCGCTCCTTGGCCCGGGCGACTATCTTGGCCTTGGCCGCCGCCATGGCCGCCAGCCGATCTTCGCGACGCTTGAGTTCTTCGGGCAGGCTGGCGCCATTCGGGAGATCGGCTTGATCGGCTTGTTCCGCCAGCGCCAGCAATTCCTGTACTTCGGCCTTGAGCTGAGCTTCCAGCTTTTCGATGTGCCCGTGTGACAACGCACTGTGCCGTGAGGCATTGGCCTCAATCTTCGTGCCATCAAGGCAGATGTTACCCACTTTGAGCACTTTCATTTCCTTGGCCATCTCCAGAATCTGCAGAAACAGATCGCTCAGTTCATCCAGGAATCGCCGGCGGAAGGTGGCCAGACTGTCGTGATCGGGATGATGATTGCCAGCGATGAAGCGGAAGGCCACCGAGTCGTAGGTCGCCTGCTCCAGCCGGCGGCTGGAGAAAATACCTGTGGCGTAGCCGTAGACCAGGATCCCCAGCAGGGTCGCCGGGTGGTAGGCTTTCGATCCGCGCCCAGCGTACTGTCGAACGAGTTCGGAAAGATCCAGCTGGTCGATCACCTCAACAATGAAGCGGGCCAGGTGATCCTGGTTCAGCCAATCGTCCAGCGACGGCGGTAGCAGATAGTCGGTCTTGTGGTCAGCGACAATGAAGTGGGCCATGTGACGACTCGGTTGCTCGAACAAAGTATGATTTTATCATGTGCGGCTCACAGCGCCGCGAAAGTCCGACAGGCT
>JACKLX010000018.1 GCA_024235695.1 Accumulibacter sp. | reverse complement strand
GTTGCCGCCCGTTGCTCGGGGCGCTCGCGCGACGGCCACGGACGGCCGCCAGCCGCGCCAGCACGGTCGGCGTCGACGGCACCGACCGCCGATGGCGACCGCGGAACCGCGGCGGGAGCCGCCGAGGTCTGCTCAGCTTGCCTCGGAACAGGCGGCACCGACATGCCTGCCGCCCCGCCACTTCTGATCTCGCGCGGGTCGGCTCCGCGACCGCCAGTCGCCGGCAGCGGGCGGTCAAGCCCTGCTGCTACGTTGTTGGCGGCGGCCGGCGGTGGTGTTGGTGACGCCACCGCCGGCGCTGGCACGGCCGCCGGCGCGCTGATCGCCGTTGCCGGCGGTGTCTGCGTTGCGCTCGGCACCGTCGGCGGAGGTGATGAGCGCACGCCAGGCGGCGCGCTAGCGCCCGGCGCCGGAGGCGCCTGGCGCGAACCGACGCGGTCGCCGGCTTGACCACCTGGCGGCGGCCAGCTGGCATCCCTGCCCGGCTGACCGCGCTCGAATTGCCGTCTTCTTTCTGCCGTCTCGCCCGCGGCGATCGACGGTGATGGCGAGGGCGTTGCTGCCGACGGCTGGCCGGACGCCGGCAGCGATGCGGCGCCGCCCGACGGTGCCGCGCCGACCGGGGGAATCTGTGGTGGCCGCTCGACGCGCCCGCCGAACGGGAAGTCCGCCGCCGCCCGACCGCTCTCTCGCTCGCGGCGACCCGGCTCGAGCGGTGCGTTTGCTTCTGGCCGACGCCTGGCGTCGATCGGCGGTGGTGCCACCGGCGCCTGCACCTGCACCGACTGTGTGCCGAACGGCTTGGCGTCCCGTGAAAGCGCCGCTTGCCGGCTGATCGGCCGCTGCTGCGTCACGACATCGGCGGCAACCATCGTCACCGCTCGCGGCACCTGCCGATGGGCGTAGGGCATGCGCTCGACCGCCGCCTGCGGGTTGCCGGTGATCGTCGTGATGTTGTTGATCTGCGTGACGTGCGTGACATTGACCTGGCGAATATAGTTTGCGCTGGCGCGGTAGGGCGGCACGTAAACTTCACGCGGCGCCAGGGGAAACCAGCCGACGGCCGGACGCGCGCCGATCCCTACCGAGACGCCGCTGCCCGGCGTCCCGACCCAGGCAACCAGCGCCGGCGCATAGACCGGTCGCGCCACCCGCCGGCCGGGGACCCAGCCCCAGGCACCACCGTAAAGCACCCAGCGACCGTAGTGGAACGGCGCGAAACCCCAGGGTTCCTCGCCGACCCAGGTCCATCCCCAGGGCGCGACCCACACCCAGCGGCCGCTCCGATAGGGCGCCCAGTCAGCGGCAACCGTGCGCGGGAACCAGATGGCGCCGTATTCGGCGCTCTCCGACCAGTTGCCATACGCATCGAGGTCGGCAGCACCGGTCATTTCCGGCGACACGTAGCGGGCATGAACGGCGCTGCTCGCCTGGCGCTCGCGCGCCGAACTCCAGCGATCGAAATCGTCAGCCAGCGGCGCCGCGAGTTGGTAACGCGTGCGGCCGTCGTTCGACATCTGTACTTGCTGCCCGGCGCCGATCTCGAGCGCGCTGCCGCCGTTGGCAAAGTTGGCACTGCCGGCATGGACGCTTGCCGTTACCGTCGAACGATCGACGTCGAAGCGATAGCGACCGGCCTCACGAATGCTGAAGCCACCGTCGCGCGTGCCTAGTTCGAATTCGCCCGCCGCTTCCGCCGACCGCAGCCGGACGATGACACTGCCGTCGAGCAGGCGCAGGCGGATCCGTTGATCGTCAACCTCGACGAATTCGAGCACGCTGGCTGAATCGAGCTGCACCGAGGTCGACCCGATCTGGACTTCGCTGCGCGCTCCGCTACCGGTCGACAGCACGTCGCCACTGGAAATCGGCCAGTTGAGCAGGGCGCTGCTCGATTCGCCGCTATCCGCCCGGTGCAAATGGACCGAACCCGACAACCAGGCGATACGCCCGATGCGGCCGGCGGGGTCAGCGACCGCCGGTGCGACCGCGAGCAGCGACAGCAGCAGGAAGGCGAACAACGGGCAGCAGCGGCGGAGCAGCGCAAGTGGAATGAGCATGGCTTCAGGTCTCAAAGGTGACGGCAGCAAAGGGCACCGAACCTCCCCTTAACGTCCGAGCACCGACTTTGTCCGACAGCGGCAACATTTATTTACACGGTAGCTCGCAGGCCTCGCCGCGCTCGGCGACGGGCGGTAAGCGGCAACACCCCGGCGCAGGAAAAGTGCGAAACTGCCGAACGGCGTTTGGCAGCCGCCCCGCCGCTGCATAGAATAGCCGGCGAAGCGCCGCCCGGGAGACCTGGCCACCGCTCGTTCTTCGCCGCAGGGCCCGACCATCCCACCTGGAGCACCAGCATGAACCGCCCCCGCGTTTTCGCCATCGACGGCATCGTCCCGGTCATCGACCCGAGTGCCTATGTCCATCCCTCGGCCGTGCTGATCGGCGACGTGATCGTCGGCGCGGGCTGCTATGTCGGCCCCTGCGCCAGCCTGCGCGGCGATTTTGGCCGGCTGATCCTCGCACGCGGCGTCAACGTCCAGGACACCTGCGTCATGCACGGCTTTCCCGGCACCGACACGATCATCGAAGAAGACGGACACATCGGCCACGGCGCCGTCCTGCATGGCTGTCGGATCGGCAGGAACGCGCTGGTCGGAATGAATGCGGTGCTGATGGACAACGCCGTTCTCGGCGAGTCGTCGATCGTCGCCGCCTGCGCCTTCGTCAAGGCGGGCATGGTCATCCCGGCACGGTCGCTGGCCGCCGGCGTGCCGGCCAAGGTGCTGCGCACGCTGAGCGAGCAGGAAATGGCCTGGAAGGCCGAAGGAACGCTGACCTATCAGGAACTCACCCGCCGCTCACTGGCGACGCTGGTCGAGGCCGACGCGCTGACCGCGGTCGAGCCGGACCGCAAGCGCTTCGACCTGCCCGGCGTGCTGCCACTGATCGAGCTCAGAAGACAGACGCAGCGCAGCGAGTAAGTGCGAGCGCAAGGACCGAGCCAATGCACGGTTTCTGCCGGAGGCTGCCACCAGCGCCGAAGAGCAAGCGTGACGCGCAGGGCAGTCCGCGCTGATCACCCGACGACACGCCAGTGCCTGCCAGCCCTACGGCGCGGCCAGCAGCAGCGGATCATCGACGGCGAAACGGGAATGAAACCGCGCATGTCGCGCCGGACAGCGACCGTCGGCGGTGGACAGCAAGCGATCGAGGTGGCGTTCGGAAGGCGTCAGCAGCCGGCGGTAAAGTTCCTTGCACAGGGCTCTCGCCGGCTGGCCAGGCCAGCCGGCGGGCAACAGCACCCCGGGCAGCTGCGGATCGCGCAACAGCAGGCGGCGATAGTCGTGAATCAGCAGCAGACGGATCAGGAAAGCGTCTTGGTCGTTCTCGTCGCCTTCGCCGACCTCGTCGATGGCGAGCTCGCCCTGGCCGCGCAATTGCGCCAGCAGCGGCGCGTAGGCGCCGACAAAATCGGCGTAGGCCTCGGCCAGCTCGCGCAGATCCCAGGCCCGCGCGACCAGGTCGGCATTGCTGGCCGTTCCGGCCAGGCTGGCGTCGGCAGCGAGAAACGGCACGACAGCGCCCAGCAGCTGAGCGAGGCCGTCGGCGATCAGCGCATCGCAAGTGCCGGCGAGATCGGCACCCGGGTGAACGAAGCACTCCCCACCGACGGCGCCGAAACCACGCCAGAACAGCGCCCGCCGCAAGGCATCGCGCTCCTTCTGCGCGAGCTGACCAAATACCAGGATCAGCCGCCAGCGACGGTCCCACTCCGGAGCGTGCGCCGCGTAGATCTGGCGGGCGGCGTCGGCGCAACGGCGCTGACCGGCCGGCGTCAGCAGATAGTCGCTGCGGCGGCCGAGCGCCTCGCTGCGCAGCCATTGTTCCCGGACCAGGCGAAAAACCGTCGTGCGGACCAGCCGCTCGTTGAGTCCCAGCGGCGCGAGCAGATGGATCAGGCTGCCGAGCCAGACCCGGCCGCCGCGCGGCACGAGCAGGTCACCGAACAGCGAAATGATCAGCGAACCCGCGTGCACCCGTTTCTGTGCGCGGAAAAGCTCGATACGGCGGCGGCTCGGCGTGCCGGTGGCTGATCGACCGCTGTCGTACGCAGCGGCCAGCGTTGGCTCAGCCAGCCCGGGCAGCGCCGGCCCTGGCCGGGCACCAGGTGCCGCCTCGCCTCCTGCCCCTCTTGCCATCGCCAGGCCGATCGCTCAGCGGCTGGCCGACGGCGAGTCCGCGACGTCGCCGACGGCACCGTTCTGGTGATGGAAACCTTCACTGTGGATCAGCGCATCGTGTGCGCCCAGCCGGCGCGCTGTCGCCACGCAGTTGTCGACGAAATCCGGGCTGCCGGCGACGAAGACGCTGTAGCCGGACAGGTCTGGCAGCAGGCGCGGCAGGATGACGTCGATCCGGCCGTGCAGGTAAGCTTCACGCTCCTCGCGTGTCAAGGTGATCAGGTAGCTGAAGTTGCGGTGCCTGGCGTGCCACCACGACAGCATGCCGCGCGCGTAGACCTCGTCGGCGTTGCGTGCCGAGACGAGCACCGTCACCGGTCGCCGGAAACCGCGCCGCAGGGCCGCCTCGGCAAGCGCGAGAACCGGTGCCAGACCGGTACCCGCGGCCAGGCAGAGCACCGGCGTATCGACCGTCGGGTCGCCGACGAAGCTGCCGTAGGCGCCGCTGATCTTGACCTGATCACCGACCTTGAGGACGTCATGCACCCAGACGCTGGTCGCACCATCGTCAGCGCGCGCGACCTGCAGGACGATCTCGCCGTCCGGCCGCGGCGCGTTGGCGATCGAGTAGGCGCGACAGGGGATGCCGGCGCTGTCATCGCCGAGCGTCACGTACTGACCCGGCCAGTAGCGCAGCGGCGGACCGACCGGACGCAGGTGCAATTCGACGATGCGCGTCGCGCAGAGGGTCTTGTTGACCACCACGAAGAGGGCGTTCTGGCGCGGCGGGAAGAGCTTCGGCCGGGCATCATCGCTGCCCCATTCGATGACCACTTCCTCGGACACCGGCTTGGCCATGCACATCAAGCCGTAGCCGGCGAGTCGCTCCTCGGGTGACAGCGCCATGTCGAGCACGACGCCCTGATCGAAATCGCCGGCGCGAACGCGCACCTTGCATTCGCCGCAGGCGCCGGCGCGGCAGTTGTTGGGCAAGGCATAACCGGCCGCTTCGAGGGCCGCCAGCACGGTGTCGCCGATCGGGCAAGCGACCGATTTGCCGGACGGATAGAGGACGATACGGCTGTTCATGGTGCTCTCCGGTAGCAGGGAGATGCGTGCGTCGCCGACGCGACTTGCGCGGCAGGACTCAGAAGACCGGGATGATGTCTTCCATCTCGACGTCGGTGATCTCGCGCCCGGTGATGCCCACTTCGGGAATTGCCGGAAATTCGATGCCGTACTTGTCGAGGACGCTCTTCAGGTTGAGCATCGCGTTCTTCCAGTTCTGCAGCTTCATTTCGTAGCTCGGGACGCCGAAACCGGCCATCCGGCAGACCTCCTCGCCTTCGCGCTGATTGGCGATGAAGTCGGCGGGCAGATCCCAGAAGTCCATCGGCGGCTCGAACAAGACCGCGGAAAGGAACAGGTAGCCGGCACGGATCTGGCGGGTGACGATCTGCTTGTCCTCTTCGCCCAGGCGCGGATAATCGCGTTGCATCAAGGCCATGCAGATCGCCATGTGGCGGCCTTCGTCGCGGCCGATATTGCGGAATCCTTCCTTGAAGACCGCTTCTCGCGAGTTGTCGTACATCTGCTTGAAGATCGTCGCCGCAGCGATCTCGCCCATCAGGAAGGAGCTGAACAGCACCGCCAGCGAGTAGCGCGGCACCGCCTTCTTGTAGCCTTCCCAGTAGCGTCCGCCGTTGAAATAGAGCCAGGCGGCATTGCTCTGCAGGCGTCGGCCAAGTTCGCTCTTCGGCGCATAGGTCAGCGGATCGGGGTGGCCGAGCAGGCGCGTGATCGCCATCCCGCACATCGTTTCGTGGTTGTGTTCGTCACGGGTCACCGAGAAGAAGCAGTTGCGTACCGGCGCTTCTTCGTGCGCTTCGTAGGTCTTGATCAGCGCTGCCGCGAATACCGGTGGCGCCGAGGCATCGAATACCGACAGCAGCGTCCACCAGTAGGCGATCGCCTCGCGCTCCTGCCAGCTGTAGCTGTCGGGATCGAAGCTGTCCCACGGCAGTTTGGCGGGGTCCCAGTACTCGCGTTGCGCAGCCGCCCAGACCTCCTCCATCTTGCGCGTGTTCGCTTGCCACGACAGCGGATAGACATTGGGCTGCTCGGTGGGCGGTGGCAGCGCCATCGTGTCGGCGAAGCGTTCCCTGGGTGTCTTGTCTGCGGCCACGCGAATCTCCTCTGGCTTCGATCGATCGGATGCTTACCGGCGCGACCACCTCCGGCTCGCCAATCATGTTACGACGCGTTGCCGACTGTCAAGGCGGTGCGTATCGCGTCGTTTTTGAGCGCCGGCCTCGACCTCGCCCGCCGGCGCTTTCTCACGGCGGTTCTGGGGTTGTTGGCAGACGCTCGTCAAGGCGGCCGATTGATACGCTGATTGACATCATCGGCGATACTTTGTACCGTTTTGGCCTGCCCGCCGAGCCGCCACCGAGTGCCTCGCGACGACGTTTCCCGGAGACCCGCATGTCCCATGCCCTGTTCGACAAGCACCGCGCGACCCTCGATGCCGCGGTCAATGCCATCCACAGCCGCGGTTACTGGTCGGCGTACAACGAAATGCCCAGCCCCAGGGTCTATGGCGAAACGGCGATGGACGAAGGCAAGGCCGCCTTCGATCGCTGCCGCGGTCAGCAGTTCGCCATCGAGCAGCCCGGGCAGACCGGCTGGCTGAACAGCGAACACTCGCCCTACGGCTTCGCCCTCGACGTCAGCTACCCGGTTTGCCAGGCGCAGGCGCTGATCGACGCCGGCCTGCGGGCGATGGACGGTTGGCAGAGGATGGGCGCCGAAGGGCGCACCGGCATCTGCCTGGAGATCCTCGAACGACTCAACAAACGCAGCTTCGAACTGGCGCACGCGGTGATGATGACCACCGGCCAGGGCTGGATGATGGCTTTTCAGGCTGGCGCGCCACACGCGCAGGACCGCGCCCTGGAAGCCGTCGCCTATGCCTGGCGGGAGCAAAGCTTCGTGCCGACCGAGGCACTCTGGGAGAAGCCACAGGGCAAGAACCCGCCGCTGGTGATGAAGAAGCACTTCGAGATCGTCGGCCGCGGCGTCGCGCTGGTCATCGGCTGCGGCACCTTTCCGACCTGGAATACCTACCCTGGCCTGTTCGCCGCACTCGCCACCGGCAACCCGGTGATCGTCAAGCCGCACGCCAACGCCGTGCTGCCGGTGGCAATGACCGTTCGCATCATCCGCGAAGTGCTCGCCGAGAACGGTATCGACGCCAATCTGGTCAGCCTGGCGGCCTTTGCCGACCCGCAGGCCACCCGCGAGCTGGCACAGCACGCGGCGGTCCGCTCGATCGACTTCACCGGCAGCAACGCCTTCGGCAACTGGCTGATCGACCACTGCCGCCAGGCGCAGGTCTACGCCGAACTCGCCGGCGTCAACAACGTCGTCATCGACTCGACCGACGCCTACCAGGCGATGCTGCGCAACCTGGCGTTCACCCTGGCGCTCTACTCGGGGCAGATGTGCACCACCTCGCAGGCCCTGTTCGTCCCGGCAGCCGGCATCGACACCGACCAGGGTCACAAGAGCTTCGACGATCTCGCCGGCGACCTCGCCCGGGCGATCGACGGCCTGCTCGGCAAACCGGAAGTCGCCCTGGCGGTGCTCGGCGCCGTGCAGTCGGCGGAAACCCTGCAGCGTATCGAGGACGCCGCCAGCGGCGCACCGGGTCAGGTCATCCTCGCCAGCAGGAAGATCGACCACCCCGACTTCCCGGCGGCGCAGCTGCGGACGCCGCTGCTGATTGCCAGCACGGCCGACGACCCGGCGTGGACGCAGGAATGCTTCGGGCCGGTCAGTTTCCTGGTCCGCGTTGCCGACACCGCCACTGCCATCGCGCTTTCGGAGCGCGTCGTCAGCGAACGCGGCGCGCTGACCGTCGGCCTGTACTCGACCTCGGCGGCGGTCGTCGAGGCGATGACCGCAGCCAGCTGGCGCTCGAGGGTCGCGCTGTCGATCAACCTGACCGGCGGCGTCTTCGTCAACCAGTCGAGCGCTTTCTCGGATTATCATGGCACCGGCGGCAACCCGGCCGCCAACGCCGCGTACACCGATACCGCCTTTGTCGCCAATCGCTTCCGCGTCATCCAACGCCGTTACCATCCCTGAGAGGACCGAGATCCAGCCGATGAGCTTTACCACCATTACCTACGCGGTCGAGGCAGGCATCGCCCGGCTGACCCTCAATCGCCCGGATCGCCTGAACAGCTTCACCGAGGTGATGCATGAGGAAATCCGGCAGGCGCTCGACGCGCTCGAAGCCGATCTTGGCGCCCGCGTGCTGGTGCTCAGCGGCGCCGGCCGGGCCTTCTGCGCCGGCCAGGACCTCAATGATCGCGCCGTCGCCGGCGGCGACCAACCACCCGACCTGGCGGCGACCATCGAGAAGAACTACAAGCCCCTGGTGATCCGCCTTCAGCACCTGCGCGTGCCAACGATCTGCGCCGTCAACGGTATCGCCGCCGGCGCCGGAGCCAGCCTGACGCTGGCCTGCGACATCGTCATCGCGGCGCGCTCGGCAAGTTTCCTGCAGGCGTTCAGCAAGATCGGCCTGATCCCCGATACCGGCGGCAGCTGGTTCCTGCCACAACGCGTCGGCATGGCGCGTGCCGTCGGCCTGGCGATGCTCGCCGAGAAGCTGCCGGCGGAGAAAGCCGCCGCCTGGGGTCTGATCTGGGACTGCGTCGATGATGCCGAACTGGCACCGACGGTAGACCGGATCGCCGCACAGTTGGCCAGCGCGCCGACCCGTGCGCTGGTGCGAACCCGCCAGGTAATGCGTGCGGGGATCAACAACCCGCTCGAGACACAGCTCAATCTCGAGCGCGACGTGATGCTCGAACTGGGTCGCAGCGACGACTATCGCGAAGGCGTCGCCGCCTTCATCGCCAAACGACCGCCCAATTTCAGGGACCGCTAAGGCATCGTGGGCGAGATCATCAGCGCCGACACCATCGTCGGCATCGTCGGCGCCGGCGCGATGGGTAGCGGCATCGCGCAGTTGGTCGCCACGGCCGGTCACCGCGTCCGCCTGCTCGACAGCCGTGCCGGAGCCGTAGACCAGGCGATCACCGACATCGGCCTGGCCCTCTCGCAAGGGGTCGACAAGGGCAAACTCGACGCCACCGCGGCGCAGGCGGCGCAGGCCAGACTGCTGGCCGCCAGCCGCCTCGACGAACTGAGCGACTGCGGCCTGGTGATCGAAGCGATTGTCGAGGATCTCACGGCCAAGCAACGGCTGTTCAGCGATCTCGAGGCCCTGGTCTCGGCGGAGTGCCTGTTCGCCACCAACACCTCATCGATCTCGGTGACCGCGATCGGCGCGGCGCTTCGTTCGCCGCAACGATTGGCCGGGCTGCATTTCTTCAACCCGGCGCCGCGGATGGCCCTGGTCGAAGTGATCAGCGGCCTGGCCACCGACCCGGGGCTTGCCGACACCCTGCGCGCGACCGCGCTGGCCTGGGGAAAGACACCGGTGACGGCGCGCTCGACGCCGGGCTTCATCGTCAATCGCGTCGCCCGTCCGTACTACGGCGAAGCCCTGCGTCTGCTCGACGAGGGTGCCGGCGACGCGGCGACGCTCGACGCCATCTTCAGAGAGGCCGGCGGTTTCCGCATGGGGCCCTTCGAACTGATGGACCTGATCGGACTCGACGTCAACCTGGCGGTCAGCACGTCGGTGTGGCGCGCCTTCCATCACGACCCCCGCTACGCACCTTCGCTGATCCAGCAGGAACTGGTCGCGGCCGGCTATCTCGGCCGCAAGAGCGGGCGCGGCTTCCATCGCTATGGCGACAACGTGGCGCCTGCGTCGGCGAACACGCTGCCGCTGCAGCCTGCCTTGCCGTCGCCAGCGCTGGTTTTCGCCGAGGGTCCGCTGGCCGAGTCGCTGCGCGACCGCCTGCAAGCCCGTGGACTGCCGTTTCAGCACGCCGGCACGTCGCCCGACGGCCGTGTCGCCGAAGCCGGCGGCGCCGTTCTGTACCTGACCGACGGCCGCACGGCGACCGAGCGCGCGGCGCGCAAGGGCGTCTCCAACACCGTTCTCGTCGATCTCGCACTCGACTACGGCAAGGCCACCCGCCTGGCGATCGCCACCGCCGAACAATGCAGCCCGGCCGCTGCCGGTGCCGCCGCCGGCCTGCTGCAGACGGCCGGTTTCGCGGTTTCGCGGCTGGCCGACGTCGCCGGACTGGCGGTCATGCGCACGGTCTGCATGCTGGCCAACGAGGCGGCCGACGCCGTCCATCAATCGGTCTGCGACGCCGCCGCCGTCGACCAGGCGATGCTTCTGGGAACCCACTATCCGCTCGGCCCGCTGGCCTGGGCCGAGCAGATCGGTCTGCGCAAGGTTCGCCGTGTGCTCGCCAACCTCGCCGCGAGCTACGGCGAAGATCGCTATCGCGTTTCACCGCTCCTCGCACGCAAGGTTTTTTCGCGAACGAACTTTCATGCCTGAGCCCGACAGGTCGAACGCCGACCGGCAAGCCGCGCACCGGCTCGCCGAACAAACGGCCGCGGCAATGTACAGCCGCGATGCGGCAAGCAAGCTGATTGACCTCTGTCTGATCAGTGTCCGCCCCGGCTATTCACGATTGACGATGCGCGTGCGACCGGATATGGTTAATGGTCACCATATCTGTCACGGCGGCTATCTGTTCACCCTCGCTGATTCGGCTTTCGCCTACGCCTGCAACAGCTACAACCGCAATACGGTCGCCTCGGCGTGCCACATCGACTTCCTCTGCCCGGCACGCGAGGGTGAACTGCTCGACGCCGAGTGCGAGGAACGGTCACTCTCGGGTCGTACCGGCGTCTATGACACCACCATTCGCAATGAGCGCGGTGTGGTGGTCGCGCTCTTCCGCGGCAAGTCCTATCGCATCGCCGGTGAAGTGATCGCCGGCCTCGAGGCCGAGGACCGCGACCCGCTTGCAGCCGGCGCAGCAAGCAGCACGGTTGAGGGAAACCCGCAATGAGGCCTCGACCACCACGGTCGACCCAACGACGCACGAGCAGAACGACGACTGGCAGCGCCGCAGCGTCACCTGCGCGCGGCTGCCCGCCCGCTGGCGCCCCGCTCTAGCCCACCCCGTAACCCTGGTCGAGCGAGCTGCCCGCATGCTCGACCACAGCCAGGAATCCCGTTAGATGAACGAAGCATTTATCTGTGACGCCGTCAGGACCCCCATCGGTCGCTATGGCGGCGCGCTGTCCGGCGTGCGTGCCGACGACCTCGCGGCGATACCGATACGTGCCCTGATCGACCGCAACCCGGGCGTCGACTGGTCGCTGGTCGACGACGTGATCTACGGCTGTGCCAACCAGGCCGGCGAAGACAACCGCAACGTCGCCCGCATGGCGGGCCTGCTCGCGGGTCTGCCGATCGAGGTCGCGGGAACGACGGTGAATCGTCTCTGCGCTTCGGGCATGGACGCCATTGGCCTGGCGGCCCGCTCGATCAAGGCCGGCGAGGCCGACCTGATGATTGCCGGCGGCGTCGAAAGCATGTCGCGCGCGCCCTTTGTCATCGCCAAGGCCGAAAGTGCCTTCTCGCGGACAGCGGCGATCCATGACACGACGCTTGGCTGGCGCTTCGTCAATCCCCTGATGAAGAAGCTCCACGAGACGCACTCGATGGCGCAAACGGCTGACCACGTCGCCGCCAGGTTCAACATCTCGCGCAGCGATCAGGACGCCTTCGCGCTGCGCTCGCAGCAGCGCTGGGGTGCCGCGCATCAGGCCGAGCGCTTTGCCGATGAACTGGTCCCGGTACGTATCGCGCAGAAGAAGGGCAATGCGGCGATCGTCGATACCGACGAGCATCCGCGTCCGGAGATGACGATGGCCAGGCTGGCCAAGCGCGAGGGAATCAACGGCTCGACGCTCAGTGTCACGGCCGGCAACTCGGCGGGAATCAACGACGGCTCATGCGCACTGCTGGTCGCCAGCGAAGAGGCCGCCGCGAAGCATGGCCTGACGCCGCGCGCGCGCGTCGTGGCGATGGCGGTGGCCGGAGTCGCGCCAAGGATCATGGGCTTCGGCCCGGCGCCGGCAGCCCGCAAGGTGCTCGCCAGGGCGGGACTGACGCTCGACCAGATGGACGTGATCGAGATCAACGAAGCATTTGCCGCGCAGTGCCTGGCGGTGATGCGCGAGCTGTCAATTCCCGACAAGGCCGAGCACGTGAACCCGAACGGCGGCGCGATAGCTCTCGGTCACCCGCTCGGCATGTCCGGCGCCCGCCTGGTGGCCACCGCGACCTGGGAACTTCGTCGCCGCGCCGGCCGCTATGCCCTGTGCGCCCTTTGCGTCGGCGTCGGCCAGGGCGTCGCGATGATCATCGAGCGCGTGTGAACAGTCGGGCAGGTCCGCGGCTCAGGCAAGGAAACGGGCAAGCCAGGCGCTGGCTTGGCCAACCGCATTGGCCCACTGCGCCGGCTGCATGAAATGAGACGCCGCCGGGATCACGCGGTAGTCGAGGCGATCCGCTGCCTGCCGGTACGCGAACGCGAGCCGCTGGTGCAGGGCAAGCGCGGCTGCCGGCGGTACGACGTCGTCGTTCTCGGCGGTAATCGACAGCAGGGCCGCTGGAAAGAAACGATCGAGCGGGAAATCCGCCCTTTCCGGGCGCAACCAGGCCGGCGAGCCCAGCAGAGCGGCAGCGGCCCGCAGCCGGCGATCGGCGACCAGCGCGCCGTAGGCGATACAGCCACCCATCGACACGCCAGCGACGCCGATGCGCTGCGGATCAGTGAGGCGGCGATCGACGAGCGCGTCGATCAACCCTGCCAACTCGGCGACCGTACGCGCCACCAGTGCATTGAATAGGCGAGCGTTCGCCACCGACGACCCGGCGAACTGCTGCTCGAAGTCCGGCAGCCTTCGCCGACCGTGGCCGACCGCGTCGATGCCGACGGCCAGCAATCCGGCCGCGGCAAAGCGCTGCAGTTCGGGCAGATGCAGCTCCTTGTCGGCGCCAAGACCGTGAAACCACAGCACCGTCGGCAGGGCATTGGCGGACGACGCACCGCCGGGGCGGACGATCAGCACCGGCACATCGCCCAACAGCCTGCTGTCGGACACACCATCGCCGCTCACAGCAGCCGTGTCGATCGTTCGCGCGGGCACCGAGGCGCCGCCCTCACCAGACCATCACCGCCGTTTCCGCCGCCATTTGCGCGTAGTACAAACGGATGCCGATCTGATAGCGCCGGCCGCTGATCAGGCGCATGTCGATCTTCGCGTTCCGGTCGGTGCCGCTGTCATCGTCGCCGGCGATCTGGACGTTGCCGGCGGTCCTGACTTCGAACAGCACCATCAGCGTGTCGGCGCTGCCGAAGGTGGCGATGCTGTAGGTCCGCGTCCTCCTTGGCGTGAAATCGAAGACGCGTGTCTCGCCGGCCTTGATCGCCAGCTTCTGCGACAGCCCGACTTCAAGGGTCGGAACGACGTTCGCCGGACCGGCGCCCGGATACGATTCGACGATCCACGCCTTGTCGGCTGCGGAAAGGCCTCCCCGGGGCTGCAGGCCGGCACGGTAGGCAGCGGGTTCGACGATCAGACCGGGGCCGAAAGCGTATTCCATCACCGAGTTGGGATCCCAGTTGGTCCCCTTGACCTCGGCCGGACTGATCTTGCGCAAGATGTTCCAGTCGATCGTCTGCGTATCCCAGTTGTTGGGTGGACCCTGAAAATACCGGCGAACGGCATCGCTGTCCCAGGCGATACCCGCAAAGGGGTTCTGGTGCTCGTGCTCGAGGCCCAGCGCATGGCCGATCTCGTGCAGCGCGGTGTCGCGTCCGTATGGCGTATCGAGCGCCCAGCCAAAATTCATCGTCCGCTGGAAGGGGTCGCGGATATTGAGGTTGTCGCGTCCGACGTAGGACCACGAACCGCCCGCCGGGTCGAAGCCGATCCGTATCGTCGCATCCTCGGGCCGGGCCAGTTCCTTGAAGCTGATGCCGATACCCAGATCGAACCACTTTCGAAAGGCCTGGCGCACCTCCTCGATGTCACTGGCCTTGCCTTTCCACGAGGCGGGAACGGCATCGTTGCCCTTGTAGCAACAAAAAGCCAATTGTGTTCCGTTCACCCACTTCTTGCCGCCGGCAAGTATGGCACGCGAGCGCAGCGCATCGACAGCGGGGTCGAATTGCCGTGGATGTTGTATGGGCTGAGAGCAATAGCGCAAGGCGGGAGCCTCGCTTCCGGCCACTGAAGAACTTGCCGCTTTGGATGTCTTTGCCATGTCGTTCTCCTGTCCTGATCAGTTGAGGGAACTGCCACTCGCAACGCCACTGCCAGCTCAAGCGCAGGGATCTCCGCTGCGCCGCCAGCATGCCCCGTGCCACCGGCAGGGTCAAGATGCCGTTCGCGATCTGACGGTGCGCGCGGCACGAGCAGTTGGCAGCAACTTGTTCTCCCCGCCGAGCGCAATACGTTGCCGGCGTCGTTGCGAGCGGGCCCCGGGACCCCGGAGAGTCGGACAGGTGATCGCCTTGCCCCGAAACACGGCCGCGAAAGCGGCCCCTACCGGGAGCAAGCACATGACGACCAGGACCAGACGGAAGCACTCGCCGGCATCCAAGGCGCCAGCGTCACTCGCTACCGCCGGGGATAGCCGCCGGCGGCTTTTCGCCGATCCACTCGCGACATATCCTGGCCGTTTGCTCGCTCGCCAGAACGTCGCCCGTCAGCCCACAGCGGTAGGCCGCGTCCTCCTTCAGGAAATGGGCGCACTGCCGGCATTGGCCAAAGGCCCGGTGATCATTGAGTGCTTGCAGGCAGCTGAGGACGCCAGCCAGGTCGTCGCGGAACGCCTGCGTGTCGGCGCTCGACGCGGCCAGCGCCTGCTCGAGGCGATGCATCCAGCTGGTGGTCAATACCGCTTCGCCGGCGGCAGTCAGCGAAAGATGTATCCACTTGCCATGCCGCGGATCGGCTTCCTTGCGGATCAAGCCCCGACGCTCGAGCAGGCTCAGCGTTTGCGAAACGGTCCCCCTGGTGATGCGCAAGTAGTCTGCGACCGCTATCGGCATGTCGCTGTAGCGGTTGGCCTGCGCGAGAAAGCTCAATACCTGCAGGTGCACCGGCAGCAGACCGTGGCTGGCGGCGTCTTCGCGGACCAGTTGCTGGATCAAGGCCGCCAGGCGTTCGAGGAGGAGTAGAGTCTGGGTCACGGTGACAATGTATCGCCTCGACACATCTCTTGACAAGCCGCTTTCGGCCGCGTTAGAGTACTTTTATGCATCGAGTCGATGCATAAAGCCCGATCCACTCATCAAGAGGAGCTCGCCATGAATCATGCCGTTTTCTTCCATGCCGGCTGCCCCGTCTGCGTTGCCGCCGAACAGCAGGTCGCGCAGGCACTTGATCCGAGCCGTTACGAGGTCGAGGTGGTGCATCTCGGCGAACGCTCGGATCGCGTCGCCGAGGCCGAGAGCCTGGGCGTTCAATCGGTTCCTGCGCTGGTGATCGACGGCCAGCCGTTCCACATCAACTTCGGCGCACCTCTCTCGGCGCTGAAGTGAGTCTCTGGCCCCGGGCTCGGCCGCTTCGGGGCCAGCCCGGCGGCCCGGGCGCGAAAGTCCTCGCCACGCCCTGCCGCCTCCCCCGACGGACGATCCGCCAAGGGCGGCACGCTCCGTCTGGGCGGTGGCTTGGCCCCTGGACAGGGCAGCGAAAAGCGGGGTTCGACATGGCTCTGCTATACTGCGCGCTTTTCGCAGCCGATGCCCCGGCCACTCTCGACCATGAAATACCAGATCATTCCGGTGACTCCCTTTGCCCAGAACTGCAGTCTGTTGTGGTGCGAGCCAAGCAGGCGCGGGGCGGTTGTCGATCCCGGTGGCGACATCGCTCGCATTCTGCATGCCGTCGAGAAAAACGGAGTGATCCTCGAGAAGATCCTGGTCACCCATGGTCACATCGACCATGCGGGCGCCGTCGCCGAGTTGTCGGCACGTCTATCCCTGCCGATCGAGGGGCCACAGCGCGACGATCAGTTCTGGATCGAAGGCATGCCGGCGCAAAGCCGCATGTTCGGCTTTCCGGACGTGCGCGCGTTCACCCCCGACCGCTGGCTCGAGCAGGGCGATACCGTGCATGTCGGCGATGTCGAACTGGACGTTCTGCACTGCCCCGGCCACACGCCCGGACACGTCGTCTTCTTCAGCAAGGACGACCGTCTGGCGATCGTCGGCGACGTGCTGTTCCAGGGATCGATCGGTCGCACCGATTTCCCGAAAGGCGACTTCGATACGCTGGTTTCGTCGATCCGCCAGCGGCTGTGGCCGCTTGGCGACGACGTCGCTTTCCTGCCGGGACACGGACCGATGTCGACCTTCGGTGCCGAGCGACGCAGCAACCCCTTCTGTGGCGATTAGCGCCAGGCTGCTTTCGCCTCCGCCCGGATCTCTGCTGGCGGGCGCCGGCATCAGCGCCCGATGGCTGACGCCGCCGCGACGACTCCGGATTGTGCCCGGCGGTGCCGCGTCGCGGTCAGCCGGGCCGTCGAGCGGCGGATCAGTTCCCGGAGGATTGCCCGGGACCGGTCTGTGTCTCGGAGACGATCAGCCAGGCACCGTCTTCGCGCTGCAGGACCAGCGTCTTCCACTGGCCGGTCTCCCGATAGGCTCCCGACGCGTAGTCCTGCTGAAAGTAGACCTTGAGCCGATCGTCGCTCTCGGCGTCGACCGTCAGCCCCCGGACGTCAACCGCGATATCGCTGCGGCGCGCGAAGTTCTTTCGCCGCGCCTCTGCCCAGGCATCGCGCGAACCACCGTTTGGTGGCACGAAGTCCTCGCTGTAACTGGCCAGATACCGCTCGATGTCGCGTCCGGACCACGCGCTACGCCAGTTCTCGACGGCGTTTCGAGCCTCGCTATCGAGGTCCGGCGCCGGTACCGAAGCGATCGCCTCCCCGGTCCGCTCGAGCGGCGCTACTGGCCGGCGTGAAACCGCGGCCCGCTCGGCGGCGACTATCGTCACCGACCTGCCAGGGCTTGACCGTACGGCCTCCAGCGCCGCGTACATCAAGCCGGCACCCAGCAACGCGGACACGATGTTGCTCAGGTACGGCCACCGCGAGCGACCCTGCGGCGCCGGCTCGGGTCGGCACGTTCGCGGGTGATCGGTACGACGGCGAGCGGGCAACGGCTGCGCGGCCGGCAGCGCACGCGCGACCTGTTCTGCTCGCGCCTCGCCTGCCCTGCGCTCGCGCACCTGTCGTACGGCCCTTTCAATCACGCCAGCGTCATCGAGAGTCATGGCTCTGCCCTCCTTTGCCTTGCTCGCCGTCATGGCCACGACGGCTCCGGCGGCCAGGCTCGCGACGCCAGGCCTGGCAGCGGCCTGGCGTCGCGCGCTTAGAAGTGCAGCGGCCTCTTGTCGCAGGCCAGCGCTGCTTCATGCACTACTTCCGACAGCGTCGGATGGGCGTGGCAGATGCGCGCGAGATCCTCGGACGCCGCGCCGAACTCCATCGCCACGACGCCCTCGGAGATCAGTTCGGAAGCGTTCGGGCCGATGATGTGCACGCCGAGAATGCGGTCGCTCTTGGCGCAAGCGAGGATCTTGACGAAACCGTCCGGATCGCCCATCCCCAGCGCACGGCCGTTGGCCGCAAAGGGAATCTTGCCGACCTTGACGGCGACGCCTTCCGCCTTCAGCTGCTGCGCGGTCTTGCCCACCCAGGCGATTTCCGGATGGGTGTAGATCACCCAGGGAATGGTGTCGAAATTGCAGTGTCCGGCCTGACCCGCGATGATCTCGGCGACCATCACGCCTTCCTCCATCGCCTTGTGTGCAAGCATCGGACCAGCGACCACGTCGCCGACCGCCCACACGCCGGGGAGATTCGTGCGGCAATGCGAATCGACTTCAATCTGACCGCGCTCGTTGAGTTTCAGGTCAACCTTGTCGGCGTCGAGGCCCTCGGTATTCGGAATGCGGCCGATCGAGACGATCAGGCGATCGGCATCGAGCTTCAGCTCCTTGCCGTCCTTGTCGGTATAGTCGATCGAAACGCCTTTCTGGGAGACCTTGACGTCGCCGATCTCGATGCCGGTAATGATCTGCAGGCCCTGTTTGCTGAACAGCTTGGCCGCTTCCTTGGCGATCTCGACGTCGGCCAGCGACAGGAACTCGGGTAGCGCTTCGAGCATCGTCACCTCGGCACCCAGACGGCGCCAGACGCTACCCATTTCGAGACCGATCACGCCGGCGCCGATGACCGCCAGCCGCTTCGGCACGGCGTCGATATCGAGCGCGCCGACGTTGTCGCAAACGATTTCGTTATCGACCGGAACGCCGGGCAGGTGACGTGCTCTGGAGCCGGTGGCGACAATCACCTGCTTCGCCTCGACAACGCTGTCGCCAACCTTGAGCTGCCACACCTCGCTGCCCGTCGCACCTTTGCGGCCGACAAACGCACCGTGACCGTTGATCAGGGTGACCTTGTTCTTCTTGAAGAGCCCCTTGATACCGGTGGTGAGCTGTTTGACGATACCATTCTTACGGCCCACCATCTTGGCAACATCAATGGTCGGCGTCCCGATTCCGATACCCTGTGCGGCAAACCCGTGCGATGCTTCCTCGAAGAGATGTGAAGTATGCAGCAGGGCCTTTGACGGAATACAGCCAACGTTCAGGCAGGTGCCACCAAGGCGAGGTTCGCCCTTCGGGTCGGCATAGGCATTGGATTCGCAACAGGCCACATTGAAACCCAGCTGCGCTGCCCGGATAGCTGCGATATAGCCACCGGGCCCACCGCCGACGACGAGAACGTCAAATTGCTTGGACATGATAGATTCCCTTTCCAGCCGCAGAGACACAAAGGCACGAACTTCGCACAGCGTGAAACTCTGCGATGTCGTGCCTCGGTGATGAGAGGTTAGACGCCGAGTAGCAGGCGGGCCGGATCTTCCAGCGCCTCCTTCATGGTCACCAGGCCGAGGACCGCTTCACGGCCATCGACGATACGGTGGTCGTACGACATCGCCAGATAGTTGATCGGGCGGATGACGACCTGCCCGTTCTCCACGACCGGACGGTCCTTGGTGGCGTGAATACCGAGGATCGCCGATTGCGGCGGGTTGATGATCGGCGTCGACAGCATCGAACCGAAAACGCCGCCGTTGGAGATCGAGAAGGTACCGCCGGTCAGGTCTTCCATCGACAGTTTGCCGTCCTTGGCCTTGGCACCAAACTCGCCGATCTTCTTCTCGATGTCGGCGATGCTCATCTGGTCGGCATCGCGCAGGATGGGCACGACCAGACCGCGCGGACTGCCAACCGCGATACCAATATCGATGTAGCCGTGATAGACAATGTCACTGCCATCGACCGAGGAGTTGATGATCGGGAACTTCTGCAGTGCCGCGACGGCGGCCTTGACAAAGAAGCCCATGAAGCCGAGACGGACGCCGTGTGCCTTTTCGAAGCGTTCGCCGTACTGCTTGCGCAACGCCATGACCGGGCCCATGTTCACCTCGTTGAAGGTGGTGAGAATGGCATTGTTCGCCTGCGACTGCAGCAAACGCTCGGCCACGCGAGCACGCAGACGAGACATCGGCACACGCTGCTCGGGCCGGTCGCCGAGCGCCACCGTCACCGCCGGCGCAGTGGCAAGTGCGGGAGCGGACGTCGGCGGCGCGGCAACGGCCGCCGGCGCGACGGCTGCGCCCACGGTAGCGGCCACCGGCCTGACAGCGGGGATCTCGGCAGCCACGGCATCGGCCTTGCTGACCCGTCCGCCACGGCCGGTACCGACTACGTCGCTGGCGGCAATGCCCTTCTCTTCAAGGATCTTGCGGGCCGCCGGCATGGCGGCATCAGCCGCGGTGGCCGCCACTTTCGCGGCTGGCGCTTTCGCTGGCGGCGCTGTCGTCGCTGGCGCCACCACAGCACCCGCCTGCGCCGTGGTGTCGATGCGCGCAATCACTTCACCCGCAACAACGGTATCGCCATCGCCCTTGACGACTTCGACCAATACGCCGCCGTCCGGGGCCGGCAGTTCGAGAACCACCTTGTCGGTCTCGATGTCGATCAGATTCTCATCCCGGGCGACCGCTTCGCCGGCCTTCTTGTGCCACGAAACCAGCGTCGCCTCAGCGACTGATTCCGAGAGCTGTGGAACTTTGACGTCGATGATCATGTTCTCTCCGTTCTAGGGCAATTTGTAGTACTCGATCTCACCAAGCGCGGAGTCGATCAGAGCCTTTTGTTGGGCGTTGTGCTTGCTTGCATAGCCGACTGCGGGAGAAGCGGCGGCAGGGCGGGAGACGAGCAGGAGATGCTGCTTGTCGCTGAGCTCGCGCGATAGATGTTGGCGCGAGGCGATCCAGTACCACGGCCCCTGGTTGCGCGGCTCCTCCTGACACCAGACGATCTCCGTCACCTTGGGATACTTTGCCAGTTCCTCGTGGAACGACGTCTGCGGGAAGGGATAGAGTTGCTCGAGACGGGCAATCGCGATGTGGCCGATCTTCCTCTCGCGCCGCGCCGCGACCAGATCGTAGTAGACCTTGCCGGAACAGAAGACGATGCGGGTGACCTTCTTGGCGCTGATCGGCTCGACTTCGCCAATAACGCGCTGAAACTCGCCGTCGCTCAGTTCTTCCAGGCTCGACGTCGCGTCCTTGTGGCGCAGCAAAGACTTCGGCGAGAAGACGATCAGCGGCTTGCGCTGGTTGCGCACCGCCTGACGGCGCAGCAGGTGGAAGATCTGCGCCGGTGTCGTCGGCTGGCAAACCTCCATGTTCATTTCCGCAGACAACTGCATGTAGCGCTCGATGCGGGCCGACGAGTGCTCCGGACCCTGCCCTTCGTAACCGTGTGGCAGCAGCAGGACCAGGCCGCTGGCGCGACCCCACTTGGCTTCACCGGCAGCGAGGAACTGGTCGATGACCACCTGCGCGCCGTTCGCAAAGTCGCCGAACTGCGCTTCCCAGACCACCAGCTCGAAGGGATTGGCAGTCGAGTAACCGTACTCGAAAGCCAAGACGGCTTCCTCCGAGAGGACCGAGTCGAAACACTGGAAGCTGGCCTGCTTCTCCTTCAGGTGCTCCAGGGGGTAATAGGTACCGTCGTCCCATTGTTCACGATTCTGGTCGTGCAGCGCCGCGTGCCGGTGGAAAAAGGTGCTGCGAGCAACGTCTTCACCCGAAATGCGCACGCCGTAACTGGATACCAGCAAGGACGCGTAGGCGAGATTTTCGGCCATTCCCCAATCGACCGGCAGTTGTCCCTCGCCCATCAGACGGCGATCATCTATGATCTTCTTGACGCGACTGTGCAGCGTGAAATTCTCCGGCAAGGTCGTCAAACGTTCGGCCAGGCGCTGCAACTCGCCGAGCGGAACCCGCGTATCGCAGGTCTCGATATAGTGCGGCGGGAGGAACGGCCTCCAGTCGATGGTCATCGGATGCTTGTAGCCGGCAAGCACCGGGTTGTACAGAAGCTCGCCGCGGTCGAGATGCGCGCGGTAATCGGCGATGATCTCGTCCGGCCCCTCCGGTGCCAGAACCGCTTCACCGACGAGTTTGTCAGCGTAGAGTTTGCGCGTTCCCGGATGCTGCTGGATCTTCTTGTACATCAGCGGTTGCGTGACCATCGGCTCGTCCTGCTCGTTGTGGCCGAGCTTGCGATAGCAGACGATATCGACGACGACGTCCTTCTTGAAGGTCCGGCGATACTCCATGGCGATACCGGTCACCAGTGCCACAGCTTCGGGGTCATCGCCATTGACGTGGAAGATCGGCGCTTCGGCCATCTTGAAGATGTCGGTGCAGTACAGCGACGAACGATAGTCGCGCGGGTCGGAGGTGGTGAAACCGATCTGGTTATTGACCACGATGTGCACCGTACCGCCAACGCCATAGCCTCGCGTCTGTGCGAAGTTGAGCATCTCCTGGTTGACACCCTGGCCGGCCACGGCGGCGTCGCCGTGAATCAGTACCGCCAGCACCTTGTCCTTGCCGTCTTCGCCCCGACGGCGCTGGCGCGAGTACACCGAGCCGACGACCACCGGGTTCACGATTTCCAGATGCGAGGGGTTGAACGACAGCGTCAGATGGCATGGTCCGCCAGGCGTCGAGACATCGGACGAGTAGCCCATGTGGTACTTGACGTCGCCAGCAGTCAGATCCTGCGCCTTCTTTCCCTCGAACTCGTCGAAAAGCATCGACGGCTCCTTGCCCAGCGTGTTCACCAGCACGTTGAGACGACCGCGGTGCGCCATGCCGACAACGATTTCGTCAACCCCGCCCGTTCCCGCAACACGTATCAGCTCATCGAGCGCCACGATCAGTGACTCGCCGCCTTCAAGAGAGAAGCGCTTCTGACCAACGTAGCGGGTATGCAGGTAGCGCTCGAGAGTCTCGGCGGCAGTCAGGCGCTCGAGCATGCGCATCCGCTCGGCCGGCGTGTAGTTGGGCTTGGAGTGGATTCGCTCGAGACGATCCTGGACCCATCGCTTTTCGGCGAGCGTACTGAGGTACATGTACTCGACGCCGATTGACCCGCAATAGGTCGCCTTCAGCGCATCGAGAATCTGACCGAAAGTGGCACGTTCAGGCACTCCCACGAACGACCCGACGGCAAAGGTCGTGTTGAGGTCGGCGTCTGAAAGCCCGTAGTACGCGGGGTCGAGTTGCGGCAAGTCCGGTCGCGGCGTGCGTTTGAGCGGGTCCAGATTGGCCCAGCGATCGCCCGCAAAACGATAGGCAGTGATCATCTGCAGAATGCCGACCTGTTTCTTGTCGTCGGCCGGTGCGACCGCAGCGGCGCGGTAGCCGCCCTTCCTCGCCTGCTCGGCGAAGGCGTTGATTACCGGCAGATGCGGCACATCGCGCGCGACATGGCCTGGCAACTGTGCCAGCTTGTCGAAGTATTCGCGCCACTGCTCGGAGACGGAACCGGGATTGTCAAGATAGTTTTCGTACAACTCCTCGACGAAGGGCGCGTTGCCGCCAAAGAGGAGAGAGTTACCAAAAAGCTGATTCATCATGGCAGTTACCTGTCGTCACGGTCCTGGTTCGGATAGCGAAAACCTGTGGCAGAAGGCCACAGCATGAAAAAAGGGCGGCTACCGTCGCCGCCCCTCGCAGTCGCTCAGGCCTAGCGCTGAGCGGCCGGGATCACGTCACGCCTTGATGCCCCCATGTAGAGCTGACGCGGACGGCCGATCTTGTACTCCGGATCGTTGATCATCTCCTCCCATTGCGTCATCCAGCCCACCGTGCGCGCCAGCGCAAAGATGCAGGTGAACATCGAGGTCGGGATGCCAAGCGCCTTCTGGACGATACCTGAGTAGAAATCAACATTCGGATAAAGTTTCTTCTCGATGAAATATTCATCCTCGAGGGCGATCCTCTCAAGCTCCATCGCCAGCTTGAACAGGCGGTCATTCTCCAGGCCGAGTTCCTGCAGGACGTCGTTGCAGACCTTTCTCATCAGCTTGGCGCGCGGATCGAAATTCTTGTACACCCGATGCCCGAAGCCCATCAGCTTGAAGGAATCATTCTTGTCCTTGGCGCGCTTGATGTACTCGGCGACACGCGAAACATCGTGGATCTCCTCAAGCATCTGCAGACAGGCCTCGTTGGCGCCACCGTGCGCCGGACCCCACAGGCAGGCGATACCCGCCGAGATGCAGGCGTAGGGATTGGCACCGGAAGAACCGGAAAGACGTACGGTCGAAGTCGATGCGTTCTGCTCGTGATCGGCGTGCAGCGTGAAGATGGTGTCCAGCGCGTGCACCAGCACCGGATTCGGCTTGTACTCCTCGCACGGGGTCCCGAACATCATGTGCATGAAGTTCGCGGTGTAATCGAGATCGTTACGGGGGTACATGAACGGCTCGCCGACATGGTATTTGTAGGCCATGGCGACGATCGTCGGCAGCTTGGCGACAATCCGGTTGAAGCTGATGTTCTGGTGCTCGAGATCGGAGAAATCCTCGGCCTCATGGTAGAAGGCGGAAAGAGCGCCGACCACGCCGACCAGGATGGCCATCGGGTGAGCGTCGCGACGAAAACCCTGGTAGAACTTCACCAGTTGCTCATGCACCATGGTGTGCTGCTTGATGTTCTTTTCGAAACCGACTTTCTCGGCAGGCGTCGGCAACTCGCCATTCCACAGCAGATAGGCGACTTCGAGGAAATTGCAGCTTTGCGCCAGTTGCTCGATCGGATAGCCGCGGTACAGAAGCTCGCCCTTGTCACCGTCGATGAACGTGATCTTCGATCTGCAACTCGCCGTCGACAGGTAGCCGGAATCATAGGTGAATAAGCCGGTTTTGGCCCCCAGGGTGCGAATGTCGATGCAATCATTGCCGTGGGTGGGCGTCATGATCGGAAACTCGACGGGGTCGCGCCCTTCGATATTCAGAATTGCTTTGCGGTCGGTCGTCATTGGTTTATCCCCGTTCAGGTGTTGAGGGCACAGCATGGAACAAAAAAACCGCCAGACTAGGGCAGCTTCCTTACTTAACTCTTACGTTGCGCAAGAGCGCAACGACTTCGGCCTGTACAGAATCTGCGCACTCGCTGCTGCCGTTGATCAGCGGCCACAGCTCAAGATCCTCCATATCGGCGAGAACGACAAAAGCGTCCGCCTGCGCTGGACCAAGTGTCGGGTAGATGCGATCAAGGAACTCCCCGAGCAGCAGGTCCATCTCCAGCATGGCGCGGCGGGTGCAGCGCCAGCGCAGGCGGTTGATTCTCTCGCGTCCTTCCATCAGATCGCCCGACGAACCATCATTTCCTTGATCTTCCCTATTGCCTCGGTCGGATTCAGGTTCTTCGGACAGACATCGACGCAGTTCATGATCGAATGGCAACGGAACAGCCGATACGGATCCTCAAGGTCGTCCAGACGTTCGTTGGTCGCCTCGTCGCGGGTGTCGGCAATGAAGCGATAGGCGTTCAACAGGCCCGCCGGGCCGACGAACTTGTCCGGATTCCACCAGAATGACGGGCACGAGGTCGAGCAGCAAGCGCACAGGATGCACTCGTAGAGACCGTTGAGTTCGTCTCGCTCCTCGGGCGACTGCAGCCGTTCGCGTTCCGGACGCGGACTTTCGTTGATCAGATAGGGCTTGACCGAATGGTACTGCTTGAAAAACTGCGTCATGTCGACGATCAGGTCGCGGATCACCGGCAGGCCGGGCAGCGGACGGAGCACGACCGGCTGCTTGAGATCCTTGATGTCGGTAAGACAGGCGAGGCCGTTCTTGCCATTGATATTCATCGCGTCCGAGCCGCAGATACCTTCGCGGCATGATCGGCGATAGGACAGCGTGTCGTCACCCGCTTTCAGGCGAGTAAGCACGTCGAGCAACTTGCGATCGATCGCGAAATCGACCTCGACTGCCATGTCCTGCATGTAAGGCGCATCGTCCTTGTCAGGATCGTAGCGGTAAATCTTGAACTCCATGGTACTGGTGGCCATAATTTTTTGACTCCGTGGCAGACGATCAGTAGGAGCGCGTCTTCAGCGCAATGGTTTCGACGGTCAGCGGGGTCATGGTCACCGGCTTGTAGCTGAGACTGCTACCCTCGCGCTGCCAGAGCGTGTGCTTGTGCCAGTTGACATCGTCTCGTCCGTTGGGATTCTCGGGCGTGTCCGGGGCGTCGTCCCGGACGTGGGCACCGCGCGATTCCTTGCGCGCCTCCGCCGAAACCAGCGTCGCCTTGGCCACTTCGATCAGGTTGTCAAGTTCCAGCGCCTCGACGCGCGCCGTGTTCCAGACCTGCGACTTGTCCTTGATCTCGGTCCGCGCCACCGCCTTCTCGATCTCGACGATCTTGTCGACACCTTCGGCCAGCATATCCTTGAAACGAAAGACACCACAGTGCTTCTGCATCGTGCGTTGCAGATCGAGACGGGTCTCGTTGACGTTGCTGCCACCGGTCTGTGTATTGAGGCGATTCAGGCGTGCCAGCGTGAACTCCGCGAAGTCCGCCGGCAAATCCCTGTGCGTGACATCTCCCGACGCCACATCCTCGATCACCGAATCCCCGGAGGACTTGCCGAACACCAGCAAATCGAGCAGGGAGTTGGTCCCCAGCCGGTTCGCGCCATGCACCGAGGCACAAGCCACTTCACCAGCCGCATAGAAGCCCTTGACCGGCGCTCCGTCAGCCGAAACCACCTGCCCCTTGAAATTGGTCGGAATTCCGCCCATCTGATAGTGGCAGGTCGGCACGACCGGGATCGGCGCCTGAATCGGGTCGATACCCGCGAACTGGATGGAAATCTCGCGGATTCCCGGCAGGCGTTTCATGATCGTTGCCGGGTCCAGGTGCGTGATGTCCAGCAGGACGAAATCCTTGTTGGGTCCGCAACCGCGTCCCTCATTGATTTCGGTGACCATGGCGCGGGAAACAACGTCACGCGAAGCCAGATCCTTGGCGTTCGGCGCATAACGTTCCATGAAACGCTCGTTGTCGGAATTGCGCAGGATACCGCCCTCCCCGCGCACACCTTCGGTAATCAGCACGCCGGCGCCAGCAACGCCGGTCGGGTGAAACTGCCAGAACTCCATGTCCTCAAGCGGGATGCCGGCGCGCGCCGCCATGCCGAGACCGTCGCCGGTATTGATGAATGCGTTGGTCGACGAATAGTAGATACGGCCGGCACCACCGGTCGCGAAAATCGTTGCCTTGGCGTGGAAGGCGACCACTTCGCCGGTTTCCATTTCCAGCGCGATGACACCGAGCACCTGGCCCGACTCGTCACGAATCAGATCCAGCGCCATCCATTCAACGAAGAACTGGGTGTTGGCACGCACATTCCGCTGATACAGCGCGTGCAGCATCGCGTGGCCGGTACGGTCGGCGGCGGCACAGGCACGGCGCACCGGTTTCTCGCCGAAATTCGACATGTGCCCACCAAAGGGACGCTGATAGATTTTGCCTTCGTCGGTTCGGTCAAACGGCATGCCAAAATGCTCGAGTTCGACGACCACTTCGGGTGCCTTGCGACACATGTACTCGATCGCGTCCTGGTCACCAAGCCAGTCGGAACCCTTGACGGTGTCGTACATGTGCCAGTGCCAGTGATCCTCCTCGGAGTTGCCCAGCGAGGCCGACACGCCGCCTTGCGCCGCAACGGTGTGCGACCGGGTCGGGAAGACCTTTGACAGCACGGCAGTCTTCAGACCGCCCTCGGAAAGCTGAATCGCCGCGCGCAGCCCGGAACCTCCTGCGCCAACGATCACAGCATCGAATTTACGTACCGGTATGCTTTGCTTGCTCACTTACGTTCTCCACAGAATCTGAATCGCCCAGCCGGCGTAACCGACCAGCACCATCGCCGTTGCAATCATCAGCAGCAAGCGCAGACCATCCGGCTTGATGTAGTCCATCCAGATATCCCGGACGCCGATCCAGGCGTGGTAGAAGAGGCTGACGAAGAACAGAAAAGTCGCGAACTTCATGAAACCATTGGCAAAGACACCGCGCCAGGTGGCGAGCGAGTCGGGGCCGACGGCTCCGACGACGACCAGAAATATGACCGTGTAAACCGCCATGACAATGGCCGTGGCACGCTGGATGACCCAGTCCTTGAGGCCGTAATGAGCCCCGACAAGAATGCGATTTACCATAGCACTTGTACTCCAACGATCAGGGTCAGGGCGATGCTCACGCCGAAAACGATCTTGCTCGAAAGAAGCGCCGACTTGAGGTCAACCCCGATGTGCAGATCAAGCAGAAGATAGCGAATGCCGGCGCAGAAGTGGTGCATGTAGAACCAGATCAAACCGAGCAGGATGATCTTCACCAACGCATTGTCGACCACCCCCCTGAAGCTGGCGAAGGTCTCCGCCGACTCCAGGCTGCTTTCGAACAGCCATAACAAGAACGGCAGCAACAGGAAGAGCACAGCCCCGCTGATGCGGTGAATGATCGACAGAATACCCGGAAGCGGTAGCCTGATCGTGGGCAAGTCCAGATTCTTTGGACGCTTTTTCTTGATTGCCATTTCTGCCATGAACGTCATCCCTCATGTGAGATACACCGGCATGCACATCGCATGCGTTCTTCCTAATACCACGCCCGATTATAATCTATTCAGGCGCCCCCGAACCACCCGAAACGACCGTTTCGGGAGCTTCATCCCAGCTGGTTGCGATAGTGATGGTTGCGCGTCGAATAGAACCCCCTGCGCCACTCGACCGGCCTCTGCCCAAAGGTGAAAGTCACTCGCTCGACAAGCAACAGCGGGCTTCCTTCCGCAACCTGCAGCAGATCGGCGCTTACCCGGTCGGCCGACACGGCACGCAAACGCTCATCAGCACGAACCATGCAAACACCGTAACGGGCTTCGAACAGGCCATAGAGCGACTCGCCCGTCCCGAGAACCTCCAGCGACAGGTCCGGGAACAGTTCGCTGGAAAGATAGATCTCATCGAAAACAACCGGCTCGTCGCCCAGTTTCAGCAACCGTCTGACAATGGTGATCGGCGCCCCGGGCTCGAGCGCAAGCGTGCGTGCAACATCCGGACCCGCCTTCGCTCGCCAGCATTCCAGCGGTATGCTCCGGGAAACCCGTAACACGCCATCATTGGGCACCAGACGCAGAAAGCGAAAAGCGGAGCCGGGATCCTTGTGGGTCGCGACAAAGGTTCCCTTGCCCTGCTGCCGCACCAGGAGGTTCTCTGCGGCCATCTCGTCGATCGCCTTGCGGACCGTTCCCTGACTGACGCCAAAGCGGCTTGCCAGCTCGGACTCACTCGGGATCGGATCGCCCGGACCCCATTCACCCGACTCCAGATTGCCCATGATCAATTCCTTGATCTGCCGGTACAGCGGACTGAAGGTCGGCGAATGCAATGACGAAGAGCGCTTCATGGACGATCATTTCAGCACAGTTTGCTTCGCACGTCCATCCTGTTCATCTTATAAATATCATATATAAGACATAAGATAGATTTGACATTTCGCGTCTTCGGGTCTTATCATTTCTGCGGTTTGCCGCAGGCTGCACCGCGCTGGCCACCGCGACGGAATCGATTGTCACCAGTGAATCGTCTGCCCGCCCTGGTCACCCTTGCGTTGCAACTTGTCGTTGGCTTTACCGCTTCGTTTCCGCTCAACAATTCGTGCTATCACTGACCACAGGAGCCGTATCATGTCCAAAGCCCCCATGCGCGTTGCCGTCACCGGCGCCGCCGGCCAAATCGGTTACAGCCTGCTTTTCCGGATCGCTTCCGGAGAAATGCTCGGCAAGGATCAGCCGGTGATCCTCCAGCTGCTCGACCTGCCCCAGGCTCAGAAGGCCTGCCAGGGCGTGATCATGGAACTCGAGGACTGCGCGTTCCCGCTGCTTGCCGGGATGTTCGCCACCGACGACCCCAATGCCGCCTTCAAGGACGCCGACTGCTGCCTGCTGGTCGGCGCACGTCCGCGCGGGCCGGGCATGGAGCGGGCCGACCTGCTGACCGCCAACGGCGCGATCTTCACCGTTCAGGGCAAGGCAATCGCCGAAAATGCCAAGGAAGACGTGCGCGTCCTGGTTGTCGGCAACCCCTGCAACACCAACGCGCTGATCGCCGGCGCGGCAGCGAAAAAAGTCGGCCGCACCAACCCGGCCAACTATCATGGCATGCTGCGCCTGGATCACAACCGCGCCCTGTCGCAGCTCGCCGTGAAGACCGGCCGGCCGGTCGCCAGTTTCAAGCAACTGGTCGTCTGGGGCAACCACTCGCCGACGATGTACGCCGACTACCGCAACTGCACGTCGAACGGCGACAACGTCCAGGCGCTGATCAACGATCCGGTGTGGAACAACGACGTCTTCCTGCCGACGGTCGGCAAGCGTGGCGCGGCAATCATCGACGCCCGCGGCCTTTCCTCGGCCGCTTCTGCAGCCAATGCCGCCATCGACCACATGCACGACTGGGTGCTCGGTTCCGACGAGTGGGTAACCATGGGCGTCCCCTCGGACGGCTCGTACGACATCCCGGCCGGCATCGTTTTCGGCTTTCCCTGCGAGTGCAAGGGCGGCTCGTTCAAGATCATCCAGGGACTCGAGATCGACGGCTACTCGCGCGAGAAGCTCAACAAGACGCTCAAGGAACTGACCGACGAAGCAGAAGCCGTCAAAGCCATGCTGTAGTCAGGCGAGCGTCGGCAAGCCGCGGCGAGTCCGCGGCTTTTTTTTCGCCGCCAGCGCGGTAAAATACCGCCTCCGCCAACAGCAGACACGCCGAAAACCGCATGCGCCATCCCAGCCAGGTCCTTTTCGCCGGCGAAAAGCCGTTTCCCATGATCCCCGCCGTCGACCACTACGCCGGCTCCGAAAAGCTCATCACCAAGGCCCTGCAACTGCAGAACGAGCTGGGCCCGATCTTCGACATCACCTGCGATTGCGAGGACGGTGCGCCGGCGGGCGCCGATCGCGAGCACGCCGAGATGGTCGTCGAGATGATCATGGGCAGCAGCAATCGGCACCTGCGCATGGGTGTCCGCGTCCATGACATCGCTCACCCCGGCTGGCAACAGGATATCGAGATCGTCGTCGCCGGTGCCGGCCAGCGCCTGGCTTTCGTGACGCTGCCGAAGCCGAGCAGCGGCGAGGAGGTGCGCATTCAGCTCGACGCTTTGCGCCGCGCCACCGCCGCTGCCGGCCTCGACCGCCGGATTCCGGCACACGTACTGATCGAAACCTACGGCGCCTTGCGCGACGTCTGGGAGATCGCCGCCCTGCCCGACGTGGAATCGCTCGATTTCGGCCTGATGGATTTTGTCAGCGGCCACCACGGTGCCATCCCGGCATCGGCGATGCGCAGCCCGGGGCAGTTCGAGCACCCGCTGGTCGTCCGCGCCAAGTGCGAAATTGCCGCGGCCGCACTGGCCAACGGCGCCGTACCGTCGCACAACGTCACCACCGAGCTGCGTGACCTCGCGGTGATCGCTGACGACGCCCGGCGCGCGCGCAACGAATTCGGCTACCTGCGGATGTGGAGCATTCATCCCAACCAGATCATGCCGATCGTCGAAGCGATGCGTCCCGACTTCTCCGAGGTCGATCAGGCGGCGGCCATCCTGATCGCCGCGCAGGACGGCGACTGGGGACCGATCAGGCATCAGGGACTGCTGCACGACCGCGCTTCGTACCGCTACTACTGGGAACTGCTCGGCCGCGCCCACGCCACCGGCATGCGCCTGCCGGAGCCGGCAGAGCACCGTTTCTTTGGCTGAGCCGATGGCCTTTGCGGCGCTGACCGCGCAGGTCCTCGAGTTCCGCGACCAGCGCAACTGGGCGCAGTTCCACAGCCTGCGCAACCTGATTGTTTCGCTGAATCTCGAAGCCGGCGAGCTGCTCGAGCTGACGCAGTGGAAAAGCGACACCGACATGGCGGCAATGGTCGCCAGTGGCGAAGCGCAGGAAGCACTGCGTGACGAATGTGCCGACGTCCTGATCTACCTGCTGCTGATCGCCGAAAATGCCGGCATCGACCTCGAAGACGCGGCGCGCGCCAAGCTGCTCAAGAACGCCGCCAAATACCCGGTCGAAGTCAGCTACGGCTCAAGCCGCAAGTACGCGCCAGCGACCGTGGACAAGGCCGACCGGGAATCGTGATCGGCCGTCATCGGCGCCGCCCCGGCTAACGGACCAGCACCATCACCAACACCATTCACGCCACCTGGCTGTCGATCGTGAAGCCGGCGCCCTCGTCGATTCGCAGCGCCTCGACCAGCCACGGCATCACTTCCGCCAACGTCGTTTGCAGCGTCCACGGCGGATTGATGATGAAAAGACCGCTGCCGTGCATCCCGAAGCCATCGGCCGCAGGCGTTCTGACGCGCAGCGTGACCTGCAGCCAGCTGCTCGTCGGCAAGCGCTTCAGGCGCGGCGGCAGCTCGTGCGCCTCGAGGCGCGTCAGCTGCGGATACCACAGCAGGTAGGTGCCGCCGGGGAAGCGCTGCAGGCAATCCTTGAGGGCGTGGATGACCCGCTCGTAGTCGTGTTTTTCCTCGTAGGCCGGGTCGATCAATACCAGCGCACGCCGTGGTGGCGGCGGCAACAAGGCCTTGAGGCCGGCAAAGCCGTCGCCATGCTCGACGATCGCCCGCGTGCCAAAGCGTTCGAAGTGCTCGCGCAGACGCAGCACGTCGCGGCTGTGCAGTTCGAAAAGGCGCAGCCGATCCTGCGCACGCATCGTCGACAAGGCGAAATCGGGCGAGCCGGGGTAGACCTGCAGCGTAGCGCCCGGATTGATCCCGCGCACCAGCTCGAGATAATCGGCGACCGCCGGCGGCAGGTCCTTGCGCCCCCACAGCCGGGCGATGCCCTGCCGGTGTTCGGCGAGCCGCGTTGCCGGCGCCGAATCGAGCGCATAGGAGCCCGCACCGGCGTGCGTATCGATGTACCAGAAGGCCTTTTCCTTGCGGCCAAGGTAGCGGCTCAGTTGCACCAGCACCAGGTGCTTGAGCACATCGGCGTGGTTGCCGGCGTGGAAGGCGTGACGATAGCTGAGCATCGGCTAATGCCCTTTCGCTCGGGCGGCAGGAAACAAAAGTCAGCGCGCCGGCTGCCGCGCCTATTCGGCCGGCCGGATCTTGCCGTCGGTGCTGAACTGATAGTCGCAGAAAATATGCTCGGCGGTCAGCAACTGATAGCTGCCGTCGGGCAAGCGGCGAGAAGTATCCTTGAGGCGATAGGCGTAATGACCGCAGGTCCAGCAGTCGAAGTTGCGCATCTGCGTACACAGGCAGGTCTTGTCCCTGACCGAGATGCGCTTGACGCCCGGATTGGCTTCGACCTCGCGGTTGTAGGCGCTGATGTACGAGCAACTGCCGCTGCTGTCGAGCAGATAGCCGTAGGCCTCGCAATTGGGTCGAATACCGTCGCCGATCGCCGGGCTGTTGCTCAGCATGCGCATCGGATAGCCGGTCGGCGAGATCTGATTGACTTCGATCTGATCCTCGGTCGCCTCGAAATAGCGCTGCTTGACGTCTTCGGGCAGGCCACACTCGCGCGACACGGTAAACCGCGTCGCCACCTGCACGGCGGCCGCACCCTGCTCGAGAAAGGCGACGGCGTCGCTGCCGGTGAAGATGCCGCCGGCGGGGATCAGCGGAATCGCCAGTTGCTCGGCCTGCAGGTAGCGATGGATCTCGGCAAAGATGGTCGCCAGATCGTATTCCGCCCAGTCCATGCCGAAACCGAGGTGGCCACCGGCCAGCGGCCCCTCGACCACGACGTAGTCGGGCAACCGGCCGCAGCGCGCCGTCTTGCGCAGAAACAGTTGCAGTGCGCGCAGCGACGAGACGATGATGCCCAGCTTGGCATCACGGAAACGCGGATGATCCTCGATCAGCGCGAACGAGCCGAGGTGCAATCCGGCTGCCAGCGTGATGCCATCGACGCCGGCGTCCAGCGCCCCCTGCATGCGCACCCGCAGCGTCTCGCGCGGCGAGTTCATGGTCAGCTTTTCCATGCAGTTGACGAAGATCAGGCCATCGCCGCGCTTCGCCTCCATGGTCCGGCCGACGTGCATCCGGGTGGCCTCGGCGAGCTGCCCGAGATCGAAGCGAACGACCGACTTGTCGGGATTGGCGACGTTGAATTTGTACTGCTTGAGCTTGTCCTTGACGAACTTGGCGTTGAACCGCCGATCGGCAACGGTATTGACCATCGCGTCGGAGATATGCCCGATGCCACCCAGCCGTGCCGCTTCGAGCGCCAGTTCGGCCGTCGAAATATCGACGCCCATGCCGCCAATCACGATCGGCACCAGTTCCTTCTTGCCGAACTGCAAGCGGAAATCGTCAACGCTCTTCATGCAAATCCTTCCCGACCCGGGCCGGCGTCCTCGGCCTGCCCGCCAAGGGATCACCGCAATCCCCACGAGCTCGCCATTATCGCTCATCCGACGCCCTCATGGCTTGCCGCGCGCAAGGAAATCGCAATTCCGGAGCCACACTGCGGCGCCGCGCCGGCCAGTGTGCACCACCACCACGTGTATGATGACTGATCCCGAAAACGCCAACCGGAACCACGCCATGTCCGACGGCAGCAGCCACGACCACCCCAGCCAGCGCAGCTGCGAGATCGGCATCCCGCGCCAGCGGCCGTTCGACGCCGACGCTTTCGAACGTGCCGTCGGCGATCTGCTCGGCGCCTGCGGCATCGCCGGCGATGGTACGCACATGGGGCGAACCGCGCAGCGCGTCCGCGAGCTCTGGCAACGGCGGCTGCTCGGCGGCTACGACCTCGATCCCGCCGCAGCGCTCGGCGAAGGCTTTGCCGACCCACGCGCCGACCTGGTGGTCGTTCGGGGCATCGCCGTGCATGGCGTCTGCCCGCACCACCTGGTGCCATTTCGCGGCCTGGCCCACGTCGCCTACCTGCCTGGCGGGCGTCTGCACGGCTTCGGCCGCATCGCCCGACTGGTGGACGCCATCGGCCATCGCTTCACCTATCAGGAGTGGATGACGCGTGACATCGCCGAAGCGCTGATGCAGCACGGCATGGCACGCGGCGCCGCCTGCGTCGTCGAAGCCGAGCAGCTGTGCCTGCTGCTCGGCGAGGACCGGCGTGGCGACGAACGGGTGATCACCCAGTCCTTCGTCGGCGAATTCGAGCACTCGCCGCAGGCGCGCAACGAGTTTCTGCGCGCCATCGCCGGCGGTCGCCGTGGCGACTGACCGGCAGGAATCGCTCAGCCGCCGGTCAGCGTCATCGCCAGCGGCGTGCTCAATGCCGCCAGCACGGTCGACAGCACCAGGCTGCTCGCCACCGGCCCCTCGAGCGTGTTGAACTGCCGCGACATCAGGTAGACGTTGGCGCCGACCGCCAGCGAGGCCAGCAGTACCACCACCCGCGTTTCCATTGGCGGCAGGCCGATCAGCCGCGCCAGCAGCCAGACCACCAGCGGCTGCACGACCAACTTCAGGAAGCAGATGGCAACGCTGATCCGCCAACCGGTGCGCACGCCGTATTCGGCCAATCCCATGCCCAGCACGATCAGTGCCAGCGGCGGCGCTGCCTGCGCGACCATCGCCAGCGGCTGTGCGACCAGCGTCGGCAGCGGCCAGCCGGCGAGCCCGAACAGCGCACCGGAGACGATGCCGGCGACGATCGGATTGGTCAGCACGCCGCGCGCCATCTTGGCGAAACCCTGCAGCGAAAAGCTGCCGTGGCGCGCCCACTCGATCGACACGCTGACCAGCGTCCACAGGATCAGCGCATTGAACACCAGCACCAGCGCCACCGACGGCACGGCCGCCTCGCCAAGGGCGAGCTTGGCCAGTGGCAGCCCGAGCAGCACGTTGTTCGAGAACACGCCGCCGAGCGCGAACACCGACTGGCCGGTGCCGTCGAGCGCAAACAGCCGCCAGGCAACCAGGCGACCGATCACGAAAACGATCAGGCAACCGCCGAAGAAGGCGATCAGCAGCCGCGCATCCACCGGCGGCAACTGCGAGAAATCGCTCATCATGCGGAACAGCATCGCCGGCAGGGCAACCGAGAAGACGAAGCGCGTCAGGTTCTCGGACATGGCCTGCGGCCAGCCGCAGGCGCGCATCAACAGGTAGCCGACGAGCACCAGAACAAACAGTGGCGCGGCCAGACCGACGTGATCGGCGAGCGTCTCCATTGACGACGAACCGGCGCCGTTCAGTCGCCGAAACGCGGCGCCCGCTTCTCGCGCATCGCGGTCATCGCCTCCTCGAGATCGGCCGACATCAGCATCGCCGCGTTCCAGGTCGCGACGTGGTCGAGGCCGTCAGCGACCGAATGGTCACGTCCGTAGTTGAGCATCTCCTTGCTGCCGCGAATCGCCAGCGGTGATTTGGCGGCGATCGTCCGGGCGATCTGGCGGACGCCTTCGAGCAGCGCCTCGGGACTCTCGAACAGCTGGTTGACCAGGCCGATCAGCTTCGCCTCGAAGCCATCGACGGCGCGACCGGTATACGCCATCTCACGGGCGACGCCGTCGGCAACCAGTCGCGGCAGACGCTGCAGCGTACCGACGTCGGCGGTCATCCCGACGTCGATTTCACGCACCGCAAAATGCGCGTCGGCGGTGGCGTAGCGCATGTCGCAACAGCTCACGAGATCGATCGCACCGCCGATGCAGGCGCCCTGGATCGCGGCCAGCACCGGCTTGCGGCAGCGCTCGACGCTCGTCAGGCAATCCTGCAGGTCGAGAATCACGCGCCGCAGCGCCTCGTGGCTGCGCGCCGGGTCGGCATGTGCGACCGCCCTGCCGACGCCGGCGAGCATCGCCAGATCGATACCGGAGCAGAAGTTCAGCCCGGCGCCGCTGAGCATCGCGACGCGTACCTCGGGCGTCGCATCGGCCCAGGCAAAGGCGCTGCGCAGCTCGTGCCACATCGCTTCGTTGATCGCGTTCGAGCGCTCCGGCCGGTTGAGCCGGATCTCGGCGATGTTCTCGTTGAGCTCGATGGTAATGGTCGTCAACTGGGGAACGGTGGTCGTCACGTGGGTCTCCCGGATTCTGTTCATCGGGCGCCAGGGCGGCGTCGCCTTGGCAGCGCCGCCTGGCGCGCAAGCCCCGCAGTCTACTTGATTTGCCACCCGCCGCCCGGCGCAGGCAAATGGCGCGACAATGGCGCCACCGGCTGGCTGCAAACTGGCTCCCACCCCGCATACTCTCCGCTGATCAACCCGACCATGACTGCGCCCTTCCCCGCCCCACCCCAGGCGAACCCGCGCGATCGGCAAGCGCTGATCGCGCCGGTCGCGTGCATCGTCGCGTGCATCGTTTACGTCGACCACGCCGTGTTGGTGGTCAACAAGCCGGCCGGACTGCTTTCGGTACCCGGGCGCGGCGACGACAAGCAGGACTGCCTCGAGCGGCGGCTGCAGGCGGCGTTCGCCGATGCCCTGACCGTTCACCGTCTCGACATGCACACCTCCGGTCTGCTGGTCCTGGCACGCGGCAGGGAAATGCAGCGACGCTTGAGCATCGCCTTCGCCAGACGCCAGATCGACAAGCGCTACCTGGCGGTCGTCGCCGGCAAGCTGCCGGCGAGCAGCGGCGAGATCGATCTGCCACTGAGCGCCGACTGGCCGCGCCGTCCGCGCCAGAAAGTCGATCCGCTCGCCGGCAAGCCCTCGCGCAGCCGCTACCGGGTGCTCGGCCACGATCCGGCCAGCAACACCTCGCGGCTGGCCCTGATCCCCGAAACCGGACGAACGCACCAGTTGCGCGTCCACCTGCAGGCGATTGGCCACCCGATTGTCGGCGACGCGCTGTACGGCGACACTGCCAGCGCGACCACCGCCGCGCGCCTGCTGCTGCACGCCGACGAGCTGGCATTCGCCCACCCGGAGAGCGGCGAGCGCCGGCGTTTTCTGTCGCCGGCACCGTTCTAGATCAAAGCCAGGCGCGACGCGACGCGCGAAAATCCCCGCTTGGCAAACACCGACGACGCGCCGCCTCGCCACGCACACACCAACAACGTCACCCAGGCCCCCGCCCATGCAATTCGCCAAGCAAGCCCTCTGGCTGGTCGGTTTCCGACCCTTCTTCGCCCTCGCCTGCCTGTCGGGCCTTGCCCTGCCGGTGCTTTGGGCACTGCTCTTCGCCGGTACGCTGGCGCCGCCAACGGCACCGTTCTCGCCCAGCCAGTGGCACGCGCACGAAATGTTCTTCGGTTTCGGCTGGGCGGTGATGGGCGGCTTCCTGCTGACCGCGACCAAGAACTGGGTGAAGATCCGTGGCTACCACGGCGTCGCCCTGATCGTCCTGGTCGGCGCCTGGCTGCTCGAACGCGCCGGCATGTGGTTCGCCGGCGAGCTGCCGCCGGTTCTCTTCCGCGTCGCCAGCAATCTCTTCCTGGCGTCGATCGTCGCCATGCTGCTGTGGTCACTGGTCCGCCACCGGCAGAGCGATTCCTTTCGCGACAACTACTTCTTCCTGATCATCCTGCCGCTGTTCCTGGTCGCCAAGAACCTGCTGCTCAGCGAGCCGCATTTCCACGCCGGCGCCGCCATGAGCATGGCCCTGTTCCGGGTGGCATTCCTGGTGATGCTCGAACGAACGCTGACGCAGTTCATGCGCAACGCCATGCACGCCGAGATTCTGCGGCACGCGGTACTCGATACCGCGATCAAGCTGCTGGCGCTGCTGCTGGTCTTCGTCAGCCCGCTGTCGACGTCGCTGTCGGCGTGGATCGGCCTGCTGCTGGCACTGCTGCTGCTCGGCCGCTTTGCCTTCTGGAAACCGCAACTGGCGATGCGCCGGCTCGATATCGGCATCATGTATCTCGGCTACCTGGCGATCGTCGCGCAGCTGCTGCTGCAGTTCCTCGACCATCTCGCGCAACCGGCGTGGATCGGCTCGGTGCCGATGCACGTGTTCACCTTCGGGGCGATGGGGCTGATCATCCCGGCGATGCTGATCCGCATCGTCAACGGCCACACCGGCCGAAAAGTCGTCTTCGACCGGCTCGACAAGACCGTGCTGTGGATCATGATCGCCGGTTTCGTGATCCGCATCGTCGTGCCGCAGATCGACCCGGCGAACTACCTGCAGTGGATCAGGCTCGCCGCCGCCTGCTGGTTCGCGTGTTTTGCGATCCTCGCCTGGCGCTACATCCCCTATCTGGTGCAGCCACGCGTCGACGGCAAGGAGCACTGAACAAGCGGCGCCGCTGGCTGTTCGACGCTACGCCACGCTACGCCGCGCGCGACCGCCACAGCAACAGCGCCACCACGCACCACAGGACCACCGGCAGCCAGTCGACCAGCACGACGCCGGCGGCAGCGCCGCCCGACGCGGTCAGCCCGAGGCGCCCGAACGTCGCCACCGCCAGCGTCGCCATCAGGGCGCCGGTATTGCGTCCGGTCTGCAGGGGATAGCCGCGCCTACCCGCCAGCCCGATCGACGCGCAAAGGATGGCCGCCCAGAAGACGCCAGCGACCAACTGGCTGGCGACCAGGGCCGGCAGCGAGACAGCCAGCACCGCGCCCGCCAGGGTCAGCGCGCCCAGCGCACACGCCAGGCGTAGCACTTCCACCTCGCCACGCTCGCGGATCAAGCGACCGACGGTCAGCAAGCCGAAGCTGAAACCAACCCAGAACACCGGCAACAGCCAGGGCAGCAGCGCCGGATCGGCCAGCCGCTTGAACTGCGGCGCCGAATTGATCGTCGTGTGGATCTGTTGCCCGAAGCCGAGCAGCAAGGCGAGCAGCAGCAGGAAGACCCACGAGGCGTTCGCCACGCCGCCCACCCGCGCCGTCGTTTGCGCGCCAGCCGCGGCCGCTTCGCCCGCCGGCAGGCCGCGCTCGACAAGCACCAGGGCCAGCGCCGACACACCGACCGCCAGCGCGCTGAGCGCAAAGGGCAGCGACGGATCGACGCCCTTGAGCAGCATCGCCAGATAAGGCGCCAGTGCCGACGCCACCGCCAGACCAAGCAACTGGATGCCGGCCAGGCGCGGCAAGCCGGCGCGGCCGGCGTAGCGCGACAGCAGCACGTACGGCGGCGCCCGCAAGGCAGACGACGTCGCCACCCAGACGCCGACCGCCAGCAGGAAGAGCAGCGGCGTCGCCGCCAGCCAGGGCAGCAGCAGCATCGCCACGGCGGAAATCGCCGACAGCAGCACCAGCATCGGCCCGATCCGGCGCAGCGCCGAGCGCGCCCGGTCGACGGCGACGCCGATCGACCAGTCGGCGAAGGCAAAGATCAACTGGTCGGCGGCAAGAATCCACGGCAGGTAGCGCTTGTCGATCCCGCCACGCGCCAGCAATTCCGGCAGGAAGATGACGTACACCACCCAGCTCAGCGCGAAGAAGAACTCGACCCCCGCCAATAACCAGGCCGCGCGGGTTTCGCCAGGAGGATGCGAGGCGGTCATTGAGCTAACCCCCATCAACTTTCGAGACAGCCGTGATCATCAAGGTCACGACCGTTTGCCGCATCTCCGAGCCGACTCCGGCGCACCGGAAAAGCGAGATTGGTGCGCCGTGGCGGCGAGTTTCCCGAACGCTCTCGAGGTGTTCGGTCATCACCAGGCTGCACGACGACAGATCACGACACCGGACGGCGGACTCGTTGCAATCGACCGGCAAGGCAGCGTGCCAACGGCTTCCTTGCCGGAGCGGCAGACAGCAAGGGCATTCTCCTTCCGTCCGGAAACTCAGCTGCCGGACAGTTGCAGGACGAAGGTCTTGATCCCGCGCAGCATCATTTCGATCGCCACCGCGACCAGCACCAGCCCCATCAGGCGTTCGAGAGCGACCACGAAACGCTCGCCGGCGACCCGCTGAATGCGCTCGGCGAGCACCAGCACGACGGCGCTGAAGGCCATCGTGATGCACAGCGCACCTATCCATTCCAGTCGCCGGTCGGGCGCCTGCGAAACCAGCAGCAGCACCGTCGCCAGCGCCGACGGCCCGGCGATCGCCGGCACCGCCAGCGGCACGATCAGCGGCTCGCCGGCGGTCTCGGGGGTATCCACAGCGCCGGGCTGCGGGAAGATCATGCGCAGCGCGATCAGAAACAGGATCACGCCGCCGCCGATCTGCAGCGACAGCTCGCTGAGGTTCATCAGCCGCAGGAAGCCGTCGCCGACGAACATGAAGGTCAACAGCAGGACAAAGGCGATCAGCACCTCGCGCAGGATCACCCAGGGTCGGCGCGCGGGGGCTACGTGGCGCAGCGCGTTGGCGAAGATCGGGATGTTGCCGATCGGATCGGTGATCAGGATCAGCAGGATGGTCGCCGAGGCAAAGGTGTAATTCATGGCTCATGCCGATCGCGGGCGCACTGGTCGAGACCGACGATCATAGCACCGACCTGTTTCGGCGAAGCCGGCGCGCAAGGGACGCCAGCGACCTGTCGCCGATGATCGCTTGCCAACATGTCGGGAGGCAAGGGAAAGGACTCGGCCCCGCCGCCCCGACCCGACTCGAGGCGCTGGTCGGAGGTCGGATTTCTCGCGAGCGAGCAGGCAAACGGGCGATTCTCCGCCGTCGCAAGCGCGAGGGCGCCCGTGCCCGACCACCGACGACCTGGGAGACGCTGCGGTCGCTTCCGCGTTTGACGTTTCCGTAGACGACGCAACGCCTGACGCCCGTGCAGCCGAGCCCAGAGTTACCGCCGCCTGATCGCGCAAGGGCGCCGATCTGGTCGCCACAATGGCCTGCCGCGATGTGGTGGGTGATCCGCCTATGGCGGCGACCGCATCGGTAACCCGCCGGGGCAACTGCTGACCGACGTGAGGGCGTCGTTCAGGGCGCACGCCGATCAAGCGCGCGCTGGTAGCGGTCGACGATGATGGCTGCGACCTGTTCTGCCGAGGCCTGCGCGCCCTGCTCGTGCAGAACCGTCTTGACGATACGTTCCAGGAGGGAAGTGTCAAGCGCCAGCGCCCGGGGAGAAGTCGTCGTTGCCAAGCCGTCTATCCGATATTCTGCGCTGCCTTGCGCGGCAACACGCGCGCCTCGCCCGGTCGCCAGCCAGTCGACGCTGACGCCAGCTGCCGCGGCAATCACCGACGCCTTGTCCAGCGGTGGCATCCGCCCGTCCCTGAGATAGGTTCGCAGCACCGACTCCGCCAGGCGGCACCTGCGTGCAAAGGACGACACCGACTCCTCGCCGATGATCGCTTTCAAGCGTGCGGCAAGTGCACCGGCCTCGCTGTCGACCGCATGCCGTTGAGCGGGGGTCGAATCCGGCGCTGGCCCATTGATCTGCGCGCCCTTGTTTGCGGAGGTTTCAGTCATTCCTGCCTTGTCGGAAAAACCAGGGAAATCGAAGTCGCAAGAAACTGTTGACATCTCGCAACATCTTGCGGAAAATCGGGCCGAACAACGTAGCCGGAAAGCGAGACGCGGAGCCGCCTGGTACACCGCGGCTTGACGTCCCGAACACCGCTCTTGACACCGCTCTTGACACCGCTCTTGCCACAATACCGGGCCACGAGACCCGACACAAAGATTACCGTCAGTCACCACAGACAGGCGGCAAGCGCTGCAGTGCCGCGTTCGTGACCATCCCCTTCAGAACCGATCCAATCGTAGCCAATCGTAGCCAACCGTAGCGAATCGTAGCCGATCGTAGCACTCGCAGTCAGTCCCGTGGCCACTCCTGGCCGCTGAGCAAAGTGGATTTTTCCGTTGGCATTGCGCGTCGCGATGCGAGGGGGGAATGGCCATGCGCAAGTCTGCAGGCAAGAACGCTGGTCTCGATCGCGGCGGTCAAGCCGCCGCGCAGCCGCTGCTCGACGCCTTGCGGGCCGCTTTCAGCCTTCCCGCCCGGTGGCCGGCAAAGCACGGCAAGCGGCGCCCGCAAGACCCGATTCCCGAAGCAGCCCTGCATTTCGAAGCCCTTGAGCCGCGAGTCCTTCTCTCTGGCGACTCCGCTAGCGCCATCCTGAGCATTGCCGGCGGCATCGACCTTGCCGGCGAGCAGGACGACTACCGGTTCGACGTCGAGGAGCCCAGACGCGTCGTCTTCGACAGCCTGACCAATCGCAGCGACCTCAATTGGCGACTCGAAGGCCCGGCCGGCCTGATCGCCAGCAGCTCGTTCAGTGCCACCGACTACCGTGCCGGCAGCTCGCCAGCCCGGCAACTCGCGCCGGGCAGCTACCGGCTGCGCGTCGATGGCCAAGACGATGCCTTGGGCGACTACGCACTGCGCCTGATCGATGCCGCCGCGGCAAAAGAGATCGCCTTCAACACGCCAGTTGCCGGCATTCTCGCGCACGGCAACGACAGCGCGCTCTACCGCTTTCACGCCACCGCCGGCGATTCGTTCTTCTTCAAGGCGGGGACCGCCTCGGCGGCATCGATCGGCTGGCGGCTGATCGACCCCTTCGGCCGCCAGGAGGGCAACAGCTTCGACGCCGGGCGCGATCGCGGCCGCTTCGCCGTCGAACGCAGTGGCGAGTATCTGCTGCTGGTCGAAGGCAACATCGCCAACCAGGCGCCGCTCGGCTACCGGTTCACGCTGCAGGCGGTCAAGGACAGCAGTGCCTCGCTGCGACTCGGCGAGACGGCAATCGCTACCATCGATCACGCTGGCCAGGCCAGCCGCTTCACTTTCGACCTGGTCGCACCGACGCGGGTCGTTTTCGACCGCCTGACCGATAGCGACTTCTACTGGTCGCTGCAGGGGCCGGCGGGGGAACACGTCGCGCGGCGCCTGGCGAGCAGCGAGGCGCTCTTCGATGGCTTCGAAGCGCTGCTGCTGCCGCCGGGAAACTATACGCTCTCGGTCGACGGCGATGGCGCGAACACCGGCCGTTATCCCTTCCGGCTGCTCGGTGACGAGTCGGCCCGGACGCTCATTGCCAACAGCACGATCGTTGGCAGACTCGACTTCGCGGCTGGCTACGCGCTTCACCAGATCACGCTGGCGGCGGGCGACAAGCTGTTCCTGGACGCGCAGTCGCTCACCGGTGGATCGCTCGACTGGCGCCTGATCGATCCCTACGGCGTCCGCGTCGCCGGCGCCCGTTTCGACGGCGCGGCCGACGCCGCTCCCGTGACGGTCGCATCGCCCGGCAAGCACTGGCTGCTGCTCGACGGCAAGGACAACAATGCTGCCGACGCTGCCGTAAGCTACGAGTTTGCCGTAAACCTCGTTGCCGACATCGAGCGAACGCTGCGCATCGGCGACGTCGTTGCCGAGCGGATAGAGTTCGCCGGTCAATCGACGATCTACCATTTCGACCTGGCGAGCGAAACGCAACTGGCGGTCGACGCGCAGAGCAATCGCGCCGACCTCGTCTGGTCACTGACCGGACCGCGCGGCCGCGAGATCGTCGACCGGCGCTTCGACCACAGCGACGGCAACGCCGGCTTCAGCGTATTGACGCTGCCGGCGGGCGCCTATCGGCTGGGCGTGCGAGGCGTGGCCAGCGCCACCGGCGATTTTGCCTTCCGCCTGCTCGACCTCGCGGCGGCACCGGCGCTGTCCCTGGGTACCAGCGTCAGCGGTACCCTTAAGCCCGGCAACAGCACACACGCCTACCGCCTCAATGCCACCGCTGGCGATCAGGTCGCGCTGCAGGGCAAGGGTGTCACCGGCGCCAGTGGCGGCGCAAGCTGGCGTCTGGTCGATCGCTTCGGCCGCGACGTGAGTGGTGCCGGTGCCACGGCGCTGCCCGTGCAGGGCTCGGTCCCGGAGGTCAGGCTGCTGACCGCCGACGGCGCCTACACCCTGCTGATCGAAGGATATGCCGACGCGCTGACACCGATCAGCTACGAACTGCAGCTCGATGTCGTTGGCCACCTGACACCTGCCAGCCTGCCCATCGGCGAAGCCTTGCCGCTCGGCGCGGTCGTCGCCGGCCTGCTGCCCGGCAGCGCTGCCAGTCGCAGCTATCGCTTTACGCTGGCCCGCGAAAGCCAGCTGGTGATCGACAGCCAGGCCGGCGCCAGTAGCGCTGTCTGGTCCTTGCTCGGGCCACGCGGCAGCGAAGTCGATCGGCAGACGCTGTACAGCAACGACGGCGCCGCACGCAAGCCGCTGTTGACCCTGCCGCCGGGCGACTACGCCTTGACGGTCGAAGGCGCGGCACCGGGGGCAAACGTTTTCGGCGGCGGCGCCTACGCCCTGCGCCTGCTCGATGCCGCGAGTTTTCCGGAAATTGCCCGCGGCCAGATGGTGAACACGACGCGTTCGCCGACCGCGGCGACGAACGGCTACCGCATCGCCGCCAGCGCCGGCAGCGCGCTGCTGCTGCAGGCCGCAGATTCGGCAGGTGGCGTCTGGCGCCTGTTCGACCCCTTTGGGCGGCAGGTCTCGGTCGCTTCGATTGTCCCGGGCCAGTTCCTGACAACGCGTTTCGAGATCGCCACGACGGGCAGCCATACGCTGCTCAACGATGGTGCCGACGGCGCCAACGGCCGATCGAACGTCAGCTTCACCTTGACCGAGCCGAAGAAGGTCAGCTCGGCGCTCGACTTCAACCGTCCGATCAGCGCCAGCGCCGCCGGCCCGGGCAGCGTCGCCGAGTACGCGTTCACGCTCGATCAGGCGGCGACCCTCGTCTTCGATGCGCTGAGCGGTCCCGAATCGCGCTGGATGCTCACCGGTCCGCTCGGCACGGTGCAAGGATGGCGTCCCTTCCGCGGCGACACCGGCCAGGTCTTTCGCCTGCCGCCCGGCCGCTATCTGCTGACCCTCGACACCGCGAGCCAGGACGGCGCCGATTACCGCTTCCGCGTGCTCAATGCCGATGCTGCCCACGCCGCCAATGCGGCGACCGACCTGCGCTCGGCAAGCACGGTCGAGGAAACGATCGCTGCTGGCGAGACCCGCCTCTACCGTTTCGAGGCCAGCGCCGGCGATCGCGGCGTACTGGTCAAACTCGCTCGCGCCGGCGGCGTCAACCAGCGCCTGTCGTGGCAGTTGTGGGATCCCTACGGCCGCCGCATCGCGACACTCGGCGAGGACGCCAATGAAACGACGCTGCCGGTCAGCGGCGAGTACCTGCTGGCGGTATTTCCGGATTTCGGCGGCGGCCAGCCCGACAACACGCCGCGCCAGATCGCCTTCGCTTTCGCGCTAGCGACTTCGCGAACGCTGCCACTGACACTGGACGAGGACGTCGTCGGCCGGATCGAACGGCCCGGAGAGTCGGTCAGCTACGGCTTAACGCTGGCCGCCCCGACCTCGTTGCTGGTCGATACCGGTGACGCTGCCAGGCCAGACGATTTTTTCTGGACGCTCAGCGGCCCACGCGGCCTCGAGGGACCGCCACAGGCCTTCGCAAACGCGCACTCGCAGCAGCTGGCGCTGCCGGCAGGCAACTACTGGTTCACCGTCGCCAGCCAGGCGCTGGCAAGCGGCGACTTCAGCTTCGCACTCCTCGACGTCGCCACCCTGCCGGCGCTCGCCTTCGAGACCGTCGTCGCCGCGACGCTTGCCCCGGCAAGCCGAGCGCAGGCGTATTCATTCGAGCTTGACGAGGACAGCGAGTTGCTGTTCGTGCCGACCGCGTCGCCGACGCGCGACGGCGACTGGCGCTTGCTGGACAGCTTCGGCCGAGCGATCGCCAGCGGCACCATGTCGCGGGGCAGCGATTCCTTCGCGCTGCCGGCCGGCAACTACAGCCTGGTGATCGACGGCCGCCACATCGACGCGGCCAGCGACAGCTACGAGTTCGTCGTTCGGCGCCTGCTGATTCACCGCCAGGCGATCACCCTGAATGTCGGGCTTGCCACGGTCGCCGACGTCGCCGACCGTATCGACCAGCCAGGCCAGGTTCGCGAATACAGCTTCTCGATCGACTCACCGACGACGATCGTTTTCGACGCGCTGACCGACCGCGACGATTTGAGCTGGCAACTCGTTGGGCCGACCGGCCTGCTCGGCAAGGAGGACGTCTTTGGCGGCGCCGGCATCGTCAGGCCGATTCTCCTCGACGCCGCCGGCAGCTATCGCCTGCGCGTCACGCCGGATTTCGCAGCGACCGGCGACTTCCGCTTTCGCCTGCTCGACACGCACCATGCCGAAGCGCTGCCGCTCGGGGCGGCACGCTCGCTGCTCCTCGACCCCGGCAACAGCATCCGGCTGTTCGCCGTCGACGGCCACGTCGGCGACCGTCTGGAACTCGACTTCGAGAGTCTTGCCGGTGGCATGGCGTCGGTACAGATCATCGCCGCCGACGATCCGCGACGCCTGCTGAGCGCCGCTGCGGTCGCGGCGTCGCCGATCGGCATCACTCTCGAACGCGACGGCGCTCACCTGTTGATTGTCGTCGGCAGGGGTGACAGCGACCTGCCGCTGACGCTGAACTATTCGGCGACGCTGGCCACTCCCCGCGTCTCGCCACTGCCGATCGGCGACGAGGCGCGCGGCCGCACGCAAGTCACCGGCCTCGCCGACGAGTGGCGATTTTCACTCGACCGGCCGACCCGCCTGCTTGTCGACGGACTCACCGGCGCCGGCAACCGCTGGACACTGCGCGGCGCCGATCGCTCGCCGATCAGTTCGGGCAGCTGCGACGGCAACACGCTGCTGGTTCTCGATGCCGGTGCCTACACCCTCGCGGTGCAAGCCGACCGGCCCGACGAACTGGGCGCCTACGCCTTCCGCTTGCTCGACTTCGCGACCGCAACGACGCTGCCGCTCGACCAGCAAAGCTTCGGCACACTCGAGCGGATCGCCGGCGCCAGCCTTGTCCGAGTCGCCGCCACGCAAGCTGGCGGCCGCCGGAGCATCGACGCCGTCGCCAGCAACGGCGAGCGCGGCGTGCTCGCCGTTTTCGATCCGAACGGCGCGGCCCTCGGCGAATACGCCCTGCCGGTGGTCGATCTCGCCGACCCGGCCGAGGCAAGCGGCGGCAACGGCGGCGAGCGTCTGCTGGTGGTCGATGGCCCGAGCAGTGCCAGCGCGCTGTTGAGCTTTGCGTTGACCGCCCGCCAGTCCACCGCCTTGCAGGCACGGCCGGGTGAGACGCTGATCGCGGCGTTGGCCGTCGCCGGCGATCGCGTCAGCTACCGCATCACTGCGCCGTTCAGCGAGCCGCTGCCGGCGCACGCCTGGATCCACGATGTCGGATCACGCGATGTTCGCTGGCGTCTGCTGCCAGCTGGCGGCGACTCGACGATCGCCGCGACGGCCGGCTGGTGGCCCGACGTTCAGCGATCAGCCAACCCGGACGCCTACGATTGGCTGGTTCGCGCCGGCGACTACGAGCTGACCATCGAAGCAACGGCCGACAACGCCGAGTTCGCGCTGCGGCTGCTCGCCGGCGAGACAGCCAGCGCGCTGACGGCGAGCACTCGGCACGGACAACTCGGGAACGGTCGCGACGTCGTGGTCTACCGCCACGACGTCGGCACAGCCGGCAGCTACCGCCTGCAGTTCGATGTCGCCGGTGGCTCGGCCGTGCAGTGGGCGCTGTATGACGCTGTCGGCAAGCCGATCGACGGCGGCAACAACAGCGCTGGCCAGCGCTTGTTCGAGCTGCGCGACCTCGCCGTCGGACAGCATTTCCTGGTGGTGTCGGGTGGCGATGACACGCCTGGAGCTATCGACTTCGACGTCGATTGGTCGCCAATGACGGTGCTTGTCGGCGACATCGTCGCCGGCCGGCTGGTCGACGCCGAACCGATCCGCAGCCATTTGCTCGACGTAGCCGTCGGCATGTCGCTGCAGATCCACGACCAGGGCTCGGACACCCGGATCAAGTGGCGACTCCGGCCACTCGGCGCGCCGCCCGACAGCGACGACTGGATCAGCCTTGCCGAGCTGGCGTCTGACGGCAGCGACCGAGAGGCTGAATTCCCCTACCTCGCCTTGGTCGACAGTGGCCGCTACACTTTCGACGTGTCCTCGGACGGCCCCGGCGACGCGGCGTTCAGCTTCCTGCTGCTCGATCTCGGTCAGGCGCCAACACTCGCCGCAGGCGAAACGATGCTCGGCTTTGCCGCCGGCGAGCAGCTCAGGGCCTTTCGCCTCGATCACTCGCTGGCGGGAACACGGCCGCAGCTCGAAATCGACACCGACCTCGGCGAGGAGATCAGGTGGCTGCTCTTTGACGCCGACCGGACGCTGGTCGAACAGGGGAGCAGTAGCGCCACCGCAAGCCGGACGCAACTGCAGACACGGCTCTACGAGCGGCCCTACACGCTCGAACTCAAGCGACCGACGGTGCTCGCCGGCAGTCCGCCGCTGTCCGCGCGCATCGAACTGGTCGCCAGCGGCGGACAGGCCGTGCGCACGGTAAAGCTCGACGAATCGATCGCGGTCAGCCTCGACGCATCGTCCGCTTACGAGAGCCGCCTGGCGTTCTCGGTCAGCGAGCGTAGCCAGATCCTGGTCGACGCGCTCTCGCAGGTCTGGGACGTCGATTATCAGCTCGTCGACGCCTCGGGCCGGCAGCTGGCCAACTCCTACCTCGGCGACCGGGATGCCCCCCTGGTGGACCTGCGGCCCGGCGAGTACGGCTTGCGCCTTTACGCCTCGTCGACGCCAAGCGGCGGCGATTCGCCGGTCGACTTCAGCTTTCGCCTGTTGAACGCCGTGCGTATCGACCAGCCCGGCCTGACGCTCGCCGTGCCGGTCGACGCAACGCTGGCGCCCGGCGACCACCTGACGCAGGTCTATCGCCTGTCGGCAAGCGCCGGCGACACCGTCGCCATCGAGGTCGGCAGTGCGGCCGGTGGCAGCGCTGGCGGCAGCGACTTTGATGGCGATGAGGTCGCCCTGTACCTCTTCGACCCCTTCGGGCAACTGCTCAGCGGCGATTCGGTCGCTGGCGGCCCCTTGCGTCGCACGCTCGACGAATCGGGAATCTACACCGTGGCCGTGTTCGCGGAACGCTGGCTTGACGCACCGGTGGACTACGCGATCGCCGCGACGCTGCTCGCGCAGCAGGGTCGGCCGACCGTCGCCAGCACGCCGATCGCCCTCGGCACCGACGTCGGTGACACGCTTTCCGGCGCGCCTCGAGCCTATCGCTTCACGCTGACCGAGCCTGGCCTGGCTGTTCTTGGCGGCCGCACCGGCGGCGGAGCGTCGCCGTGGTGGGCGCACTGGCTGCTGCGCGACGCCGCCGGAATGCTGACCGGCGACCACGGCTACTGGAATGACTTCGAAACGGCCACCACGCCGCTGACTCTGCCAGCTGGCACCTACACGCTCGAAGTCTCGGTCCATTACGGATCGGGCAACAGCATGACTTTCCGCATCGACGGCAGCGACGATGCTCAACAGGTAGACGCCGGGAAGAGCTTCGGTGACTCCGGCGCCCTGCTCTACCAGGTCGATCTGGCGGCTGGCGACGAGTACCTGTTGCAGGCCAATCGGTACGGCGAGTGGTCGATCTACCGGCCCGATTTCTCGTTTGCGCAACGGCTTGCCGGCAGCGACGTCGTTCGCTTCGTTCCTTCGCTGACCGGCCGCTGGTATTTCGTTCGCGGTCAGGACCACTTCGGCCCCTCGACGCTGTTCGTCGAGCCGGCGGGCCAGCCGATTAGTCTCGGTGCCGAAATTCGCGGGCTACTTGCCGCGAGCGGCCCGGATGATGCCTACCAGCTGACACTGACCGAAAGCAAGCGCCTCGTCCTCGACCTGATGGAGCTCGACGCGCCGGCGCAAGTGCTGCTCTTTCGCGGCAGTGAACTGCTCCGGCGGATCACCGCGTACTCGGCGCAAGCGTACGCGGGCGAACCGTTCGAACTTGCCGCCGGCGAGTATCGCATCGAAGTTCACGCGCAGCAGGCGGCAACCGCGGGCACTCCTTACGCGCTGCGCTTTCTGGACCTTGCCGCTGCCCCGACGGTGGCTTTGAACACCGAGGTCGCGAGCGTCCTGCGGCCCGGCGAAACGCTCCTCTACCGCGCCGACCTCGTCGCCGGAACGCGCCTCGACTATCAGCCGATCGATCCGGGCGGCCTGGACGGCTGGTGGCAGCTTTTCGATCGCGACGGCAACTGGGTCGCGTCGGCTGCGCTGACCGATCCGGCCCGTCTGCCGATGCTGACGACCAGCGGCGCCTATTTTCTGGCCCTTGAAACCACACCGACGTCCGCGCTGGCCGGGCCGGCGACCTTCCGCTTCGCCGTGCAGATGCCGCAGGACGTCACCCTCGGCCAACGACTTCGTAGCGAAGCCTTTGCCAACAGCACACACGCGTCGTACCAGTTCAGCGTGCCGACGGCAACGCGCGTCCTGATCGACCGCGGCAGTTCCGCCAGCGGCGGCGACTTCGCCTGGCGAATCTCGCGCGCCGGGCAGTCGCTTGCTGAGGGCCGCTTGCCGGGCAGCGGCACGGCGGCCAGCGACCTGCCGATCGTCGAACTGCCGGCCGGCAGCTATCTGCTCGAAATCGACGCGGAAAGGGCCATGTCCAGTACCGGCGGCCTCGACGAGTTGAACTTGCGGCTGCTCGATCTGGCGCAGGCGCAAGCCCTGAACCTGGGCGTCCCGACGAGCGGCCAACGCGTTGCAGGCGAGGCGACGCTGTTCGCCTTTCACGCCGAAGCCGGTGACGCACTGACGCTCGACGGGAATTCCGGCAACGACGGCCGCTGGTGGCTGGTCGACGAGTTCGGCCAGACGATCGCCAACGGCGAGGGCTCGGGTCAGGTCGCGGCGCTGCCCCGCAGCGGCAGCTACACCCTGCTCCTTGATGACGACACCGGCAGCACTGGCGGCGCTTCGACGCGCAGCTACGACTTCCGCCTGTCGACCAGCGCGATCACCGCGCCACTGCTGGCACTCGAGCGCGTGATCACGACCGCGCTCGACGGCCACGGCCGCGCCTCGTACCGGTTCGCGGCGCCGGCACCCGGCGCGCTCTGGCTGACGCCGCTGAGCGCCGACTTCGACGCGCACGTCGAAGTGCGGGCCGGACAGGACGCGGCGGCCTGGCGTGTCCACGCCGCCGACTACTTCGGCGACACCCGCCAGGCAATCGTCCTGCCCACGCCAGCAACGTACACCCTCGAACTGCGCGATGCCTACGGCCGGGCGAACGCGCGGCCGCTGAGCTTCGTGCTGCATGACCTCAGCGCCGCCACCAGGGTGACGCCGGGAACGGCCATCAACGGTTCCATCGCCAGCGGCAGTGGTGACAGTGGCATGGCGGCCTACCACTTCAGCGTCACCGACGGCGTCAGCTTCGTCTTCGCCGGCGACCCGGCTTCGGCCAGCGGTCTGCACTGGCGACTGCTCTCGCCTTACGGCGTCGAAGTGGCGGCTGGCGACCTCCGCAGCGATGGCGCGCCGCTGCCGCTGACCGCCGGCGACTACCTGCTGCTGATCGACAACGGCGGCCGGCAAGGCGCCGCGAGCTACCGCTTCACTCTGCACACACCGCCGACCAGCGCCTTTGCCGCCCAGGAACTGCTTCGCAACGCCACGATCGTCGCGCCACTGGCGGTGGGCGAGCAGGCACGTTATGCGCTGCACCTCGATCAGCCGACGGTGCTGGTCTTCGACAGTCTGGTCGCGAGCAGCGGGCTCCGCTGGCGACTCGACGGGCCGACGGGCGATAGCGTCTTTGCGCAAGCGATGAAGCGGCAAGGGTCCACCGGCGGCGATTTTGCCGGCCGTTTGGCGGCCGGCGATTACACGCTGGCGATCGACAACGCCGGCAGCCAGACCGAAACGGCGTCGTTTCGCGTCGTCGATCCGCTCGGCGCGACGAGCATTGCGCCGGGCGCGCCGTTAAGTACTCGCCTGACGCCCGCCGGCGGCGCGCAGGTCTTCCGCTTCGACGCCCTTGCCGGTGAGCGCTACTTCCTCGACGGACTTCAACTCGTCGGCGACACCTCGACCTCTGGCGCTGTCCGCAGCGTGCCAGGGTGGCAGCTGCTCGACCCGCTGGGACGCTCGCTGTTCGGGCCAACGCCAATGGGTTTGGCGAGCGTCGCCTTCGATCATCACGACGCGCAGTCCGGTCAGCCCATCTATCGCCACAGCTTCGTCGGCAGCGACCAGGAAACGGCGACCTTATCGCTCAGCGGCAGCTACACCCTGCTCCTCGACAGTCTCGACGCTGCCAGCGGCGACCCGGCGCTGGTTTCTTTCAAGCTGATCAGGCTGCCACCGACAGTGGCCGTCGTCTTCGATACCTTCCTCAGCGGGCCGGCGCCTGACCTCGTCGTCAGCAATCTCGCCCTGACCCCGACGGCTGGCCTGCAGACCGGCCAGACACTGCGCATTGACTGGCAGATCGAGAATCGTGGCGCGCTGCCCAGCGCCGGCAATTGGCACGATCGGATCGTCATCCGCAATCTCGACAGCGGCCAGGTCGTCACCGACGTTTTGCTTGCCCATGACCAGGCGGCTGGCGGTAGTGGCGAGATCGCCGCCGGTGACTTGCAGCACCGCAGTCACCTCCTCACCCTGCCCGCCGGTGGCAGCGCTGCCGGCCGCTTGCGCGTCATCGTCATGGCCGACGCCGATGACGTTGTCCGCGAAAGCAGTGTCGATGGCGCCAACGAACGCAACAACGCCATGGCCGCCGACATCGACGTCGTTCGCGCACCCTACAGCGAACTTCACGTCGAAAAGCTGGCCCTTGACCCGGCGGCGACTTTCGATCCCGGCGCTGCGGTCACCGTGAGCTGGGAAACGGTCAATCGCGGAACGCAGGCTGCCGCCGCCGGCTGGAGCGAGCGCCTCGAAGTGCGCAACGTGTCGACCCGGGTAGTGGTCGCCAGCATCGTCCTGAACGATCGCCTGGGCGACGGAGCGCTGGCGGTCGACAGCCGTCGCACGCGCAGTGCAAAGATCAGCTGGCCGGGCGGCGCTGCCGCTACCGGCCGCTTCGCGCTGCGGGTCATTGCCGGCGACACGCCGGCCAGCGCCGACGAGAGCTTTCATCCAGCCGAGGCGTTCCTCGTCGTCGGCCCTGACCTGCAGGTCAGGAACCTGCGAGTTGACACCACCGCCATGGCCGCCGGAGATACCGTGACGATCCGCTGGGAAGACTGGAACCCGGGCGCCAGCGCGACAGCGACCGCTTTCGACGAGCACATCGTGGTCAGCAATCTCGATCGTTCGCTGGTCTTGCTCGATACCAGCCAGCGCTACGATCCGCTGACGTTCGAGGCAGGCCGGTCCAACGGTCCGATCCGGGCCGGCGACTACCGCCAGCGCAGCTTCAGCTTTCGCCTGCCCGACGGCATCGCCGGCACCGGCCATATCGAAATCGCCGTGACCGTCGACCAGGATCGAGAAGGATTCGGCTCGCTGTTCGAGACCAACGCCGCCGGCGACGCGGAGAGCAACAACGGCGCCAGCGTCCATGCGGTATCGGCGGGCGCCGTCTATGCCGACCTGCGGGTCGAGCTGTTCGCCCTGCCGGCCAGCGTACTCGCCGGCGACACGCTGACCGTCGACTGGCGCGTCACCAACCACGGTCCGCTTGACACCAGCGCCACGTGGAACGACCAACTGGTCATCACTCGCGACGCACTCGTCGGTAACGCCGACGACATCGTCGTCGGCAATCTCGGACATGCCGGCGGCCTCAGGAGCGGCGAGAGCTACACCCACAGCGCCAGCATCTCGCTGCCGCCACTTGCACCGGGGCGGTATTTCCTCGGCGTTCGCGCCGACAGCGGCGACAACGTGATCGAGCCGGATAGCCGCAACGACAACGCCACCGCCACTGGCTTCGAACTGCTCGCCGCCGCCGCCGACCTGACGGTCGAGCAGATCACGGTACCCGCTACCGCGCGCGGCGGCGAAACGATCCGCGTCGGCTGGCTGGTCCGCAACGACGGCGAGACGACCAGCGACCTGGCGCTGTGGAACGATCGCATCGTGCTCTCGCTGGACGCCATTGCCGACGCCGGCGACCTGATCGTCGCCGCTGCCGTGACGCACGCCGGCGTGCTGCAGCCGGGCCAGAGCTATCTTGCCGAAGCCGACGTGACGCTGCCGGCGGTGCTCGCCGGCGACTACTTCGCGATCGTCATTGCCGACGCCGAAGGCCGACTCTCCGAGAGCGGCCGCCGCGCCAACAACAGTGCCGCCAGCCAGGCGCGACTGCGGATCGATCCGGCAGCGGCAGCCGATCTCGCGGTCGACGACGTTTTCGGACCGACCGCGGTGCAACCCGGCGAGGGCGGCACCGTCAGCTACATTACCCGCAACCTGGGCACCCTCGACGCCACCACGCCCTGGCAAGACCGCATCTATCTCGACCAGGGCAGTGCCGGGCTGCTCGAGGTGGCGAGCGTGCGCAACGCCGCGCCGCTCACGGCGGGTGGCAGCACGGCGCGCAGCCTGCAGTTCACCGTGCCCGCCAGCGCCGTCGAAGGCGATTTCCGCTGGCTGGTGATGGTCGACGCCGACGACGCGATTGCCGAGCCAGTCGCAAACAACAACCGCGCCGTCTCGGCGGCGAGCGTTCGTGTCGCGCGCAGCGACCTGGCGATCGAGCGCGTCGACTACCCCGGTCGGGTCCAGTCGGGCTCGCCGATGCACGTCGAGTGGAGCGTTCGCAATGACGGCGCCGTGGCGCGAGGCAGCTGGACAGACCGCGTCTACCTGATCGGCAAGGGCCTGCAACAGGAGCTTGCCGAGATCGTGCACAGCGGGCCGCTGGCGGCCGGTGCGAGCTATGACGCCAGCGCTGACCTGCAGGTGCCGATCGACTCCATCGGCGCTTATCAACTGCTCGTCGTCACCGACGCCGACCTGGCGCTCGCCGACCGCAGCCGGGCCAACAACCAGTTGCAGGCACTGCTGACCATCGACCTCGCGCCGCACGTCGACCTGGTGGTAGACGGACTGACGCTGACTCCCGACGGTCCGTTGCAGCCCGGCCAGTCTGTCAGCGCCAGCTGGCTCACCCGCAACCTTGGCAACAGCCCGGTCCGAGAGGCGTGGAGCGAGCGCCTGGAACTGCGCAATCTCGACACCGGCAGTATCGTGACGACGATCGACCTGCCCGGCGGCGCGACCCTGGCTGCCGGAGCCAGCCGCTCGGGCACTGCCCTGTTCCTCTGGCCACAGGGCGTCGCGGCAGCCGGTCGTTTTTCGCTGCAGGTCACCGTCGACGCCGCCTCACAACTCGCCGAAGCCAACCCCGGCGGCACTGCCGAGAGCAACAATACGGCCGAGATATTCCGCGTCACCGGGCCCGACCTGTTGGTCAGGAAGCTGCGCGTCGAACCGGCCGGCGCGACGCCGATCGCGGCCGGTGGCGTACTCAAGGTCTTCTGGGACGACGCCAACGAAGGCGACAGCGCGACCGACGCCGTTTTGATGGAGTCGATCAAGGTCAGCAATCTCGATACCGGCCAGCTCATTCTCGATGCCGAACTCGCCTTCGACCCGCTGGCGAGCGTCGGCGGCACGCCCGGCAGGCCGCTGCAAGCGGGCGAGAGCCGTCAGCGCCGCTTCGACTTCACCCTGCCCGAGGGACTCAGGGGCAGCGGCCGGATCGAGATAAGCGTCACCGTCGACCGGAACCGCGCCGGCGTCGGTAGCGTATTCGAGACCAACGGCAGCGGCAACGCGGAGAACAACAACCGCGCGAGCGTCGAGATCACTTCGGCGGCCCGCGCCTATCCCGACCTGCGCGTCGGCGCACTGAGCGTTCCGGCCAGCGTCGTCGGCGGCGAGTTCGCCGAGATTCGCTGGAGCGTCGACAACCACGGCAGCGTGGACGGCGGCGGCAGCTGGACCGACCAGATCATCTTCAGCAGCGACGCCCTGATCGGCAATGCCGATGACCTGATCGTCGGCAGCGCACGCCATCAGGGCGGTCTGCACGTCGGCGAGAGCTATACGCAGCAGTTGTCGGTGCCGTTGCCGCTGGCGGCCGCCGGACGCTATACGCTGGCCGTTCGCACCGACAGCGCTGGCGAGGCCGAGCCCGACCCCGGAGCCGACAACGTCGAGAGCTCGACCGGGGTCGACCTGCTCGCGCCAATCGTCGATCTGGCGCTGATCGCGGTCAACGCGCCGACCGGCGCGCGCAGCGGCGACGAGCTGACGATCGCCTGGGAGGTGCTCAACGTCGGCAACGCGACGACCCGTCAAGCGCAATGGAACGACCGCATCCTGCTTTCGTCCGACGCCACGCCGAGCAGCGACGACCTGATTCTCGCCGGTTCGCTGGCCCACCACGGCGCCCTTGCACCGGGCCTGGGCTATCGCGGGCAGGCAACGCTGCAACTGCCGCGCGACCTCGCCGGCGACTTCTTCGTTGTCGTCGAAACCAACCGCGATCGCCGTGTCGGAGAGAGCGGCCTGACCGCCAACAACACACTCGCCAGCACGACACCGCTGGCCATCAGCCTGACGCCGACCGCCGACCTGACGGTTGGCGACGTCCTCGGACCCGCTGCGCTGCGTCCGGGCGACCCGGCGACCGTCAGCTACCTGCTGACCAACGCCGGAGCGGCGCCGACGACCAGTGCCTGGCGCGATCGGATCTACCTCGAGGACGCCAGCGGCGCGCTGCACGAACTGGCCAGCGTCTTCAACACGACGGCATTGGCCGCCGCCGCGAGCGTCAGGCGTAGCGCCAACTTGACGCTGCCGTCGTCGCTGCCTGAGGGCCAGTGGCGCTGGCTGGTGCGGACCGACAGCGACGACAGCATCTACGAACGCGGCGCCGAGAGCAACAACCAGTCGCGGGCGGTCCAGCCGCTGCAGGTCGCCCGCACCGACCTGTCGCTGGCCGCCATCAAGACGGCGGCAACGGCGTCTTCGGGCGCTGCCCTGCACGTCGAATGGCAGGTGAGCAACCAGGGCGGCGTCGCTCTCGGCAACTGGACCGACGAGGTTTTCCTGGCGCGTGCCGGTGTCCTGCACAAGTTCGCCGAGCTCACCCACAGCGGCCCACTGGCGAGCGGTGAAAGCTATGACGCCAGCGCCGAACTGGCGATTCCGCTCGACTATGCCGGCGATTACGAGCTGATCGTCGTCAGCGACAGCGGCAATGCGCTCGACGACGGTGACCGTCACAACAACCGCTCGCTCGCTACCGTCACCATAGACCTCGCGCCCTACGCCGATCTGCTGGTCGGTGCGATTAGCGCCAGCGACACGCTGATCGCCGACCCGGCGACGTTGACCGTGGCGTGGACGGTCAGCAACCAGGGAACCGGCGCCGGCCTTTTCAGCAGCTGGACCGACCGCGTGCTGCTGTCGCGCGACGACATCGCGGGTAACGCCGACGACCAGCTGCTCGGCGAGTACCGCCACAGCGGCGCGCTGGCAAGTGGCGAATCGTACAGCCGCAGCGAGCAGATCGTTCTCGCAGCGCGCACCAGCGGGCGTTTCCGGTTGTTCGTCGTCGGCGACGCGCGCGACGAGGTGTTCGAGAACCACTCCGAGGCGAACAACGTCGGCCGCCTCGCGCACACCGTCGACGTGATGCCGGTGCCTTACGCCGATCTGCGGATCACGTCGCTTGGCACCGAGGGAGCTCCGGCCAGCGGACGACCACTGAGCTTGACCTGGGAAGTGGTCAACGACGGCATCGGCAGCACCGACAGCGGTGAGTGGTCGGATCAGATCTGGCTGAGCCGCAACGCCGACGGCAGCGACGTCGTCGCGCAGCTCGGCCAGGCCAGGCACATCGGTCAGCTCGCGGTCGGCGACCGCTACAGCCGTCGTGTCGAGCTGACCCTGCCCGAGGGAATCGACGGCACGCACTACCTCAATGTCCGCACCGGCGGCCCCTTCGAGTTCGTCTTCGCCGACAACAACAGCGCCAGCTCGCCGGCACTGCCGGTACAACTGTCGCGTTCGCCCGACCTGCGCGTCGAGACCGTCACCGCGCCGGTCAGCGCGCAGGAAGGGGCGCTGGTCGACGTCTCGTGGACGGTCGTCAATCAGGGCGACGCCGACGCCGTCGGCATCTGGGTCGACAGCATCTGGCTGGTGCCGGCGAGCGGCAGTGGCAGCGCCATCGCCCTCGGCAGCTTCAGCAACGACCGCGGGCTCGCGGCCGGGATGCGCTACACGCGCAGCGAACAGCTCCGCCTGCCGCAGAAGATCGAAGGCGTCTATCGGCTCAAGGTAATCAGCAACAGCAATCTCGGCAGCGCCGGCGAGCAGGTCTACGAGCACGGCGCGGCGCGCCAGAACAACGCCGAGGTCGCCGCCGCAACGACCACCATCGGCCTCGACGAACGACCCGACCTGCGCGTCACCGCGGCCATCGTCGCCGAGCACGTCAGCGCCGGCACGGCGACCGCCATCCGCTACACCATCGCCAACCTCGGCGCCGCCGTAGCCAGCGGCCACTGGACCGACAGGATCTACCTGTCGCTCGACGCCACGCTCAGTGCCGACGACCGGCTGCTCGGCGAAGTGGCCAACGCCGGTGCGCTGGCGCCCGGCGAGAGCTACGCCAGCGACAGCGCGCCACTCGACATCCCGATCCGCAGCCGCGGCGACGCCTACCTGATCGTCGTCGCCGACGGCAACTTCAAGGTCGACGAGTACCCGAACGAAGCGAACAACGCGCTCGCGACGCGCTTCACCGTCGATCCGGTCGCCTTCGCCGACCTCGTGACCAGCCAGGTCGTTGCCCCGGACCAGGGCGTGCACGGCGCCAGCATCGAAGTGCGCTATCAGGTGACCAACCACGGCAGCCAGACGACGCGCGGCGAATCGGCGGCGCTCGACCGCTGGACCGACACCATCTGGCTGGCGCGCGACCGACGACGGCCAGCGGCTCACAAGGGCGACATCCTGCTCGGCTCGTTCACCCACGTCGGCCAGCTCGCCGTCGGCGAAAGCTACCTCGGCGACGTGCGAGTGACGCTGCCCGATGCACTTGCCTCCGGCGAATACTTCGTCACCGTCTGGAGCGACAGCTACGACGTGATCCTCGAAGATACGCTGGCCACGCAGATCAACCCCGACGACCCGAGCCAGGTCGACAACAACAACTACCAGGCGCGGCCGATCAGCGTTCTCGGCATCGCACCACCCGACCTGGCGGTCAGCGAGGTCGTCGCACCGGACACGGCCAACGCCGGCGGCAGCTACAGCTTCAGCTACAGCGTCGAGAACCGCGGCGACGCTTTTGCAGGCAGCTGGACCGACTCGGTGTACCTGACCGACAACGCCGACTGGCACGCCGCCCGTCAGATCTGGCATCTCGCCGACCTGCAGCAGACCCGGGCGCTCGCTTTCGGCGAGCGCTACAAGGTCAGCCAGACGCTGCAGCTCGCGCCGTCGGTCAGCGGCCGCCATCTGATCGTCCGCAGCGACGCCGACGCGCGCGTCGATGAGTCGAACGAAGACAACAACGCTCGCGCCAGCGCGTCACTGGTCGGCGGGCCGGCGGCTGACCTGCGAGTCACCGACATCCGCACCGAGCCGAGCAACGTCTCGGGCGAGGAAACGACCGTCAGCTGGACGGTCAGCAATTTCGGCAGCGCCGTCTGGGCGGGCACGCGCAGCTGGGTCGACGCCATCTACCTCAGCCGCGACCCGACCTTCATCGCCGAACGCGCGATCGCACTGGGCAGCGTGGTGCACGCCAACGTCGGCGGCCTTGCCGCCAACGCCAGCTATACCGCCGCCGCCAGGCTGCACCTGCCGGCCGGTGCCGATGGTTCGTACTTCGTCTATGTCATCACCGACGCCGAGGCCGACAGCGGCGACCCGAGGATGCGCCGCGCCCGGCAGGAACTGTGGCCGAGTGGCGACCTGGCCGGTGCCCTTGCCTGGTACGCCGGTACCAACGGCGCGCCGGGCAGCGTCTTCGAAGGCGCCAGCAACGACAACAACCTCGGCCGCGCCGCGCTGCCGATCAGTTACCGCGAGGCCGACCTGCAGATCGACGATGTCGTCGTTTCCGAACCGCAGGCCCGGTCCGGGCAGCTGTTGACGGTCAGCTGGACGGTCAGCAATCGCGGCAGCCGCGAAACGCGCACCAGCCACTGGCTCGACGGCGTATACCTTTCGCGCGACGCTTCGCTCGACTACAGCGACCACCTGCTGGCAGCGACCAACATACAAATGCTGGCGAACGGACAAGCGAAGACGCTCAAGCCGGGCGAGTCCTATAGCGCGTCGGCGAGCGTCACCCTGCCCGAATCGATCGACGGCCCTTTCCACGTCCTGGTCCAGGCCGACAGCGCAATCTTCCGCGACCCCTTGTCCAGCGAACGGAGCAGCATCCGCGACGGTCTGTCGACACTGACACGTTATGGCGACGGCACCGGGTCGGTAGCCGAATTCGCCGACGAGGGCAACAACCTGTCGTCGGCGCCACTGGCGATCAGCCTGGCGTCGCCGCCTGATCTGCAGGTCGCCGAGGTGATCGCGCCCGATTCGCTGCTGGCGGGACAGGCGTTCACCGTCAGCTACCGCGTGCTAAACGGCGGCGGTGACACGCCTGTCGATCAGCAGGGCTGGTACGACCTGGTCTACCTTTCCCGCGACCGCTTCCTGGACCTCAAGCAGGATAGCTATCTCGGCTACCTCGCACACGCCGGCGGCTTGGCCGCCGGCGGCAGCTACGACGCCAGCCTCAGCGTCAGCGCCCCGCAAGGGCTCGCCGGCGCCTACTACGTCTTCGTCGTCAGCGACCCGGCACGTGCCTGGGGCGGCGGCGAGTACGGCCGGGTGCGCGAGTTCGGCCGCGAACAGAACAACGCCACTGCCGCCGCGCAGCCACTGCTGATCGAGACGCCGCCGCCGGCCGATCTGGTCGTCAGTCAGGTCGTTGTCCCCGCCCGCGCCAGCGTCGGCGATCCGATCCGCATCGACTACTCGGTCAGCAATGCCTCGAGCAACCCGGCGCACGGCAGCTGGACCGATGCCGTCTATCTCTCCGCCGACGACAGCTGGGATCTTGGCGACCTGCTGCTCGGCAAGGTCGAACACCGGGCGGCTGCGGGGGCTGCGGCTGGTCTGGGCGCGAATGCCAGTTACGACGCGACGCTGGAGGTCACGCTGCCGCCGCTGAAGGACGGCAGCTGGCGACTGATCGTCCGTCCCGATGTGTACAACGAGGTCTTCGAAGGCAGCATCGTCTACACGCCCGCCGGCCTCAGCCTGCCACCCGGCGAGGCCAACAACCGCAGTGCGTCGGCCGCGACACTGCAGGTCGGCGTGCCGGAGATGTACGTCGGCGCGCCGCTGCGCACCACCCTGTCCGCCGGCCAGGAGCGTCTCTACAGGATTGCTGTCGCCGCCGGCGAAACACTGCGCGTGAACCTCGATGACGATGCCGAGGACGGCAGCAACGAGCTTTATCTGCGCTACGGCGAAGTGCCCAGCGGCTATGCCTTCGACGCTGCCTACGACCGGCCGCTATCGACCGACCAGGAGGTCTGGCTGCCGAGCACGCAGGCTGGCGACTACTACCTCCTGGTTCGCTCGCGGCAAGGCGCGAGCGGCTCGTCGGTGACACTGCGCGCCGATCTGCTGCCGCTGTCGATCACCCGCATCAACCCCGATCGCGGCGGCAGCGGCGGCGACGACCAGCGCTGGCTCAGCGTCGACATCAAGGGGGCACACTTCAAGCCCGGCGCGCTGGTCAAGCTGACGCGCCCGGGCGTGTTCGAGGCCGAAGCCGATCGCTGGCAGGTGCTCGACGCCACGCACATCCGTGCGGTATTCGACCTGCGAACCGTGCCGCTCGGTCTCTACGACCTGACGGTAATCAATCCCGACGGCCAGCGCGTCACCGAAGCACAGCGCTTCCTCGTCGAGCGCGGCATGGAGGCCGACGTGACGATCGGCATCGGCGGCCCGCGCAGCCTCGCTGCCGGTGAAACGGGCCTCTACAGCGTCGCGTTGCAGAGCCTGAGCAACCTCGACACAGCTTACGTGCGATTCGACCTCGGCGTCCCGGAACTCGGCTACAGCGAGCAAGTGCTCAACGGCATCGCGCTGCCCTACCTGGTCGTCGGCAGCAGCGTCGGTGGCCACCCCGACGGCGCCATACTCGACGCCGCCGGCAACACGCAAGCCTACGGCCCGACGCCGACCAGCGGCACGGCGCGGCCGGAGATTCCCTGGGCAAGCCTCGACAGCGCGCTGAACACCGTCGGCGTGAACCTGGTGCCCGGATACGCGCTGGATCTTGCCGCCGGTGGCTACGTCGGCATGAGCTTCAACGTCCAGACCTACCCCGGCCTGGCCGAGTGGCTGGCCCACGATTTCGAGGGTCTGCGCGACAAGCTCTACGCCCTGCGCCCCGAATGGCGGGAGCGCGGACTGCTCGACGGTGGCGTGCAGGATCTCGACCAGATCGCCGGCGGTCTCGCGCAGAAGTTCCTTTCCACCGAGCCCGACGAACACCTGCTGCCGATCGAAGCGCTGGCGATGCCCTTCCGCTTCAACGTCGCCGGTGCAGCAACGCCCCTGAGCCGCGACGAATTCGTCGCCGAGCAGGTCGAGCACGCGACCCGGCTGCGTGCGGCGATTCTCGCCGACGCGTCGGCACCGGCGAGCCTGGCGACGCTCGCCGCCGACCTCGGCCAGTGGGTCGCCGGCTGGCTGGGCGCGCTCGAATCGGCAGGCGTCCTGCGGCCGCTGGCCGAAGCACCGCCGATCCGCAGCAATGCCAAGGTCGTCAGCCTCAACAGCACCCTGGCCACCGGCATCCTGCTCGGCCGCGGTGGCGACGTCTATCGCACACAGGCCGACCTGCTCGGCTTTTTCGCCACCGTCCAGCGGTGGTACGGCGATACCGCCAGCCACGCCGGCGACCCGCTGGCTGCGGCCGCCCGCATCGACTACGTGGAAGTGCGACAGGCGCTGGCCGGCATCGTCGAGATCCCGGTACCGGCGATGGCCGAACGCGCCGACTACGACCGCCACGCGACGCAGGAAACACGCTTCATCAATTTCAACGTCTTTGCCGGCGGCCGCAGCGAACTCGAGTACCTGCGCCACATCGGCGTCCTCGACGCCGACTTCAACCCCGTTCAGGGCCAGGCGCTCGACCTCACGCGCTATCTGCAACAGGCCGCCGGCGAGGCAGCGGCGTCGACGGCTGCCGCTACATTGCTCGCCGTGCAGGGCCCGCAGGCGGTGCTCGGCAGCGATGGCAAGACCTACGTTCCAGCGGCAACGGCACTGCCCTACGCGTTCGCTTTCAGCAACCCGGGCGACGCCGCCGTCGGCCAGCTGCGGCTGGTGACGCAGCTCGACGCCAGCCTCGACGCGCGCTCGTTCCGCCTCGGCGACCTCAGGATCGGCGACATCAACGTCCATCTGCCGCCTGGCCGGGGCAGTTTCCAGGGCGATTTCGACTTCAGCGGCAGCAAGGGCTTCGTCCTGCGCGTCAGCGGCGGTATCGACGTGTCGACCGGCATCGCCACCTGGCTGCTGCAAGCGATCGATCCACAGACCGGCGAACTGCTGCGCGACGCGACTCGCGGCCTGCTCGCCAGCGACGCCGGCCAGGGCAGCGGCAAGCGGCCGAACGGTTCGCTCGGCTATACGGTCAGCGCTCGCGACGACGCTGTGTCCGGCGTCGATATCGTCGCCAGCGTACGGCTGCTGATCGACCAGGCACCGCCGATCGACAGCCAGCACAGCACCACCCAGCTGGATGCCGATGTGCCGACGACGACGCTGACGGTCAGCGCGCTGGGCGACGACGCACAGGGGGCGCCGACTTTCGACCTTCGCTGGCACGCCGAGGACCCTAGCAGCGGCGTCAAGTCGGTAACCGTGTACGTCGCCGAAGACGGTGGTGGCTTCCGCATCTGGCAACAACAGGTCGACCCGGCGATCGGCCAGGCGGTGTTCACTGGCGAGGCCGGCAAGGGTTACGAATTCCTCGCCGTCGCCACCGACCGCGCCGGCAATCGCGAGGCGGCTTCGGTCGCCAACGCCATCGTTCCCGACGACGGCGCGCGCCAGGCGGTTCTCGACGCCCTCGGGGTCGAGCAGACCCTGCTGCCGACCGCCGAGATGCCGCTCGCGGCAGCGGACCGCAGCTATCCGGCCAACGCGCTGTTCGCCGAAGCAGCTCGCTTGCTGCCCGGACACCTGGCCAGCAACCAGGCCGGCGATCTGACTGCGGTGCTCGCGCCCTTCACCCTGCGCGGTTTCGCCGAAGGCTACGCGGCCAGCGAGGCGGCGATCGGCGCGCAGGCGCTGGTCGAAATGCCCGACCACAGCTTCCTGGCCAGCGCCGGCGCAGCGCGCAACCAGGTCTTCCGGGTCGCCAGCAACGACGACGGCGGCAGCCCGCGGACGACGCTGCTGTTCACCCTTGACGCACCGATCGTCGACCTGGCGGTCGACCGCCTCGGCCAGCTGTGGGTGATGAGCGGCGCCGAACTGCTGCAGGTCGACGCGGCCAGCGGTCGGATCATCGACCGCCACTTCGGTCCCGGCGGCGACCCGCTGACGCACGCGCTGGCGATCGACCCTGGCAGCGGCGAGATCTACGTTTCGTCCGGCCGCGGCATCGAGGTTTTCGACCCCGCCGCGAACGATCCGGCGCGCGCCTGGCGGCATTTCAGCAATCAGCGCGTCGGCGACCTGGCTTTCGCTGCCGACGGCCGCTTGTGGGGCGTCAAGTGGACCGGCAGCGAGGTCGTCGGCGCGAGGCTTCAGGCCAGCAGCGAGATCATCAGCCTGCCGCTCAGCGGCCGCTCGGCCGGCCGCGCCGAGCTCGAATTCCGTCTCGCTGGGGAGATCGACAGCATCGCCTTCGGCGCCAGCGCGACGGCGCTCGAAGGACTGCTGATCGCCTCGAGTGTGCCCCGCCAACGCGTGGTGATCGACGGCACTGTCGCCACGCCGCACGAGTCGCCGCTGTGGATGATCGAACTCGCCAGTCGACGGCTGCTGCAGGTCGCCAGCGGTGGCAGCCGCGGCGCGGCCGTCGTCGCCACCGCCGACGGCCGCATCCTGGTCGCGCAGACGACGCACATCGACGAGATCGCGCCGCAAGCTGCGCCGCGGGTCAAGGCGATCACCATCCCGGATGGCGCGCTGGTGGCGCTGCCGGTCAATCAGATCGGTGTCGTCTTCGACCAGGCGATGTGGCTAGGCTCCGACGGCCTTCTCGGCAGCGCCGTCGGCGGCGACCCGCGCAGCGTTCTCGATCCGGCCAACTTCACGCTCACCGCGGTCGGCGTCAGCGCCGGCGCGCAGACCCACCCGGCGGCGATCGACTGGGACGCGGCAGCGCGAACGGCGTGGCTCGACGTCGGCGGTCTGCCAGCCGGCCAGTACGAACTGACGATCGCCGGCAGCCTGCAGAGTGCGGGCGAAATGCCGCTGCCGGGCAGCTACGCGAGCGGCTTCACGGCGCTGGTCGACGTCAGCAGCGAGCTGCAGCTCGACTTCAGCGAGACGCGTGCCAACCGCGCCACCGGCGAGCTCAGCTACGACGTCAGCGTCACCAACGTCGGCAGCGAAGAAATCCGCGGACCACTGGTGCTGCTGCTCGACCCTGGCCGCTACTTCGCCGGCGCCATTGCCGATGCACAGCGCGGCGATGCGGCGCAGGCCGAGTTGTGGACCATCGATCTCGGCAATGTGCTGCAGACCCTCGGCGGCAAACTGGCCGTCGGCGCGACGATCGGCGGGCAGACCGTGCGGCTGACGCCGACCAGCCCGCTGGCACTGCGCGCCGGCCTTGCCGACCTGCTCAAAGCCAACCTGGGGCACGGCGTCTATGCCTTGCCGCAGGACAATGCGCCGCCGACGCTGGCGGTCGCCGGGCTGCCCGACGGCGATGATCGCCTGCCACCGGCGACCGTCGGCCAGGCGTGGAGCGCCACCGTCGAAGCCGTCGACAGCGATGGCGCACGCTTCTGGTGGCAATTGCTCGACGCGCCGACCGGCGTGACGCTGACGCCGTCGCCGACCATCGCTTCGGCGGCCGACGGCGCACATGCGCTGGCGACGCTCAACTGGACGCCGACGGCCGGCGCCGACGCCGACAGCCGCCTTGTCGTTCGCGTTCAGGACAGCCGCGGCGGCGCCGCCCTGCGCAGCTTCCGCCTGCCGGTCGTCGGCGGCAACCACGCGCCGGTCATCGACGGCGTCGACGACATCGCAATCGTCGAGGGCGAAGCGCTGTCCCTGCCGTTATTCGCCGCCGACGCCGACGGCGACCGGCTGACGCTGACCATCCGCAAGCTGCCGCCCGGCGCCAGCTTCGACGCCGCCAGCGGTATCCTGAGCTGGACGCCGGCTTATCACCAGGCAGGGGTCTGGGACGGCATCACCCTTATCGCCAGCGACGGCAAGACGACGTCCAGCGCGGCATTCGCGATCACCGTCGAGCAGGGCTTCGCGCCACCGACGCTGGCAGCCGTTGCCCCGCAGAGCCTGCGCGAAGGGGAGCCGTGGACGCTGCAGCTCGCCGCCAGCGTCGCGGGAATGGCGGCCGGTAGCAGATCGCCCGACGGCACGACGCTGAGCCTCGAATACGGCGCGCGCTGGCTGCCCGGCGGCGCGACGCTCGACCCGCAGAGCGGCCGACTCGCGTGGACGCCGGGTTTTGACCAGCACGGCAGCTACCGCGTGCCGATCACCGCCGTCGCCACCTGGACGACGCTCGCCGGCGAAACGAGCCGCCGCACCGTCAGCCGCGACGTCGTCATCGAGGTTGCCAACGCCAACGGTGCGCCGCTCTTCGACGCCGCCGAGAGCTGGCAGCTGCTCGAAGGCCAGCCGCTGCGCATCAGTGTCTTCGCTTTCGATCCCGACAACCCGGAATACGAGGCGCCCATCCGCCCACGCCCCGACGCCGCAGCGATCCACCCGGAAACGACCGCGCCGACCGTCAGTTACCAGGTCGACGGCTTGCCGGCCGGCGCCGCCTTCGATACCGAAACGATCGAGATCGTCTGGACGCCGGGCTACACGCAGGCCGGCAGCTACCAGGTCGTCGTCACCGCCACCGACGACGGCGACGGCACCGGAACAGCGGCAGTCAGCAAGTTGATCGTGCCGATCGTGGTCAACAACGCCAACCGCGCGCCGCACATCGTCGCCCCCGGCAACGCCGTCGTCGACGCCGGTGACGTGCTCGAAATCCCCTTCAGCATCACCGACGCGGACGGCAATGCGGTGTCGATCACCATCAACGGACTGCCTCATTTCGCGACCTCGACGCAGACGCAGGCGGCCATCGGCGAGATCAATGGCACCATCCGTTTCGCGCCGGGTGCCGGCGACCGCGGCGACCATGCCATCACCCTGGTCGCCAGCGACGACGGCGACGGCGATAGCACGCAGCTGCTCAGCGAAGCCCGATCCTTCGTGCTCAGCGTGCGCAGCCTCAGCGAAGCGCCGCAGATCGCCGCGCCGCGGCAGGTCGTCGCGCTGGTCGGGCAACCGCTGACGGTGGCCCTGATCGCCAGCGATCTCGATCAGGATCCGCTGTACTGGACGACCGGCGGCCTGCCCCTGGGCGCCGACCTGACGCCGACCGCGCAGTACGGACACGCGACGCTGCACTGGACGCCGACCGCTGCCGACGTCGGTAGCCGCGACGTCGAGCTGATCGTCACCGACAGTGGCCTGCCGCCGCAGGGTGCCGGTTTCATCCGTCCCGACCAGCCGATAGCCAACGTCAGCCGGCAGACGCTGCGCATCGTCGTCCGTGCCGACAACGCCGCGCCGGAAGTGCTCGGCCTGCGGGTCAACGGCCAGTCGGTCGCCGATAGTGGGGCCAACGCCTTGCGCATCGACGCCAGCGAAGGCGAGCCCCTCGATTTCGAAATCTTTGCCCGCGACGGCGATGCCGACCGCCTCGACTGGCGGGTCGACCAGCTGCCGCGTGGCATGGTTTTCATGCCGGACGACGATCATGCCGTTTTCCACTGGACGCCGGACGCCTTCGCCGCGCAGGACGGCAATGACGTCACGCGGGCGCCGGGACTGTGGCGCCTGACGCTCACCGCCAGCGACGGCACGGCCGAGTTCAGCCGCCCGATCGAGATTGCCGTCGCCAACCTCAACCAGCCGCCGCGCATCCTGCCGATCCCGCTGCAACTGATCGATGAGGGCGAGACGCTGGCCTTCACCGTCGTCGCTACCGACGCCGACCGCGACGCCGTTCGGCTGAGCCTGGTGTACGATCCGACGACGCCGGCCGGCGTCGCCTTCAACGCCGCCAGCGGCCGTTTCGAATGGACACCCGACCGCAACACCGTCGACAACAGCGTTGCCGACAGCCAGTCCTACGCCTTCAGCTTCCGCGCCAGCGATCGCCAAGGCAGCGGCAGTGGCGCCAGCGCGCCCAGTACGCAGACCGTGCAGGTGCGCGTCTTCGACGTCAATCGCCAGCCGCAGGTCAGCGCCAGCAAGCACGCGGTGGTCATCGGTGACAGCCTGAGCATCCCGGTGCTGTTCGGCATTGCCGGTGATGGCATCACGGTCTTCGATCCCGACGGGGTGGCGCAAACCGCAGCGCTGGCCGTCAGCTTCAGCGGTCTTCCCGAAGGTGCCACCTATGACGTTCGCAGTCAGCGCCTGAACTGGACACCCGGACCCGGGCAGCTTGGCGATTTCACCGTCACCGCCTCGGTCAGCGACGGCCACGCCGGTAATGGCACCCACTCCGCCACCTTCGAACTGCGCGTCGTCGCCGACGCCGCCGACAACGCGCCGAAGATCGTCGTATCGACCACCCCCAGCGCAGCGGCGCTCCCCGGCCAGACCGTCGTCGCCACGGTCCGCGCCGAAGCCTGGAGCGGCATCGCCCGGCTGGCTGTCGAGATGCGCGAAGGTGAAGGGAACGCCTGGCAAAGCCTTGCGCTCGACGCCGCCGGGCGGCTGAAGCTGCTGCCGACGCGCCCGGGACTGATCGACCTGCGGGTCACCGCCAGCGACCGCGACGGCTTCGTCAGCACCCGCCTCCATTCGCTGCGCGTCAAGGACCCGACCGACACCGTCGCCCCACAACTCGCCTGGAGCGGCACGCTGGCTGGTGCCGGCGATCGACCGCTCGAGGTCGTGACCCGCACGACGCTCGCCGCGCAGCTCGGCGAAGCGCAGTTGATGGGCTGGCGCCTGCAGATCGCGCCAACCGCCGGCGGGCCCTGGCAAACCCTTGCCGACGCCGACTTCCCGGCGAGCACGGTCGCACAGACGATCGCGCTGGCCGACCTCGACCCGCGCCAGTTCGACAATGGCATCTACCGGCTGCGCCTGACCGCCTGGGATCTCGCCGGCCGCAGCAGCGATATCGCCGCCACGATCGTCATCGATACGCCCGACAAGACCTTCGCCAGCGAGCGGCAAACCGACGCCAGCGTGACCCTTGCCGGACATCGCCTGGCACTCACTCGGCAGTGGCGCGAGGCGAACGCCGGCGCCCCGGACAGCACCGGCCAGGACTTCGGCAACTGGTCGCTGCCACTGCTCGCCAGCCGCCTCGGCAGCGACCAGCCAGCCACCCTCGAGAACGGCGCCACGGCGCCATGGTCCGACGGCGCCCGCGTCTGGCTGAGCGCCCCGACCGACCCGGGCGACGGCGACGCCGGCCTGAGCAATCTCTCCTTCACCCTCGTCCTGCAAAGCGAACGCCTCGGCAACGAAGCCGCGGCGCCGCAGGTCTGGCACCCGCACTTCGCCGCCGACCAGGGCTGGACGCTGCAGGCCCATGCGACGGCAGGCCACCTGACGCCGGACAACGTCCAGCGCCAGGGCGACCGCCTTTACGAGCAGATCAGCGGTCTGCCGTGGGTACCCACGGCCTACACGCTGACGGCGCCCGACGGCACTCGCTACACACTCGACGCGGCGGGCGCCATCCAGCGCGTCACTTTCGCGGACGGCGAGAGCTGGCTGGTCTCGGACGCCGGCATCGCGGCGGTCAGCGGCGACTTCAGCGAGCGCGTCGATTTTCTGCGTGACAGCTCCGGACGCATTGTCCGCATCACCACTCCCGAAGCCGGTGCTGGCCATGCCGGCGGCCAGGCAGTAGCCATCGCTTACCGCTACGACAGCGCCGGCCGGCTGATCCTGGTCCGCCATCTCGACGGTGCCGATCCCGGCACTCCCCTCGCCTACACCGCTGCCGGCCAGCCGGTCAGCGAGCCGCCCAGCGCCCGGCTCGGCGCGGTGGTGACCTGGGGCAGCGGCGGCCGCTGGCGTGGCGACCTGAATGCCGGACAAGGCGTCACGCTGGCGTTCACGATTCGCGACAGCGAAATCGCCTCGACGGCACGCAGTGCAGGCGCCCACGGCGCGGTGATCCTGGCACTCGAAACGACGCTTCCGGCCGCCGCGGACCTGCAAGTCGAAGGCGCGCAGATCGTCGGCACGGCGACGGCAAATGGCCGGGTGACGCGGCTGCTGCGCGTCAGCGAAGCCGGTGTCAAGCTGCTTCGCCTCAGCGGCAGCGGCAACGCCGAGCTGCGGCTCAGCGTCGCCGGCGACCTCAACGACGATGGTCTGGTCGACGGCGCCGACAGCCAGGCATGGCAGGCAGCCGACGCCGCGCACGATGCGCTCGCCGACATCGATGGCGACGGCCAGATCAGCCGCCTCGACCGCCAGATTCTCTATGCCAATACCGGCTTTCGGGCAAACCAGGCGCCCGCGGCCACGGGCACGGTTGCTCCGCTCGCCACGCACGTCGATCTCGCCACCGACACGGTGCTGGCGGGGGTCGCCGAAGACCTCGAAGGCGAGCCGCTGTTCTGGCGCCTCCTCGACAGCAGCCACGGCAACGCCAGACTGGCAGGCGATGGTCAGACCGTCACCTTCGTCCCGGAATCGGGCTACAACGGCGAAGCGACGCTGACCATCCAGCCCGACGACGGCTACGCCGCTGGCGCCGCCATCGAACTGAAGATCAAGGTCAGCGACGCCAGGCTGCGGCAGTTGCACCTCGCGCCGCTGGCGACGCTGGCGACCGGCCAGTTCAGCCGCTTTCAGGCCACCGCCGACTTCGACGACGAACAGGGAGTCGTCGTCACCGACGCCGCGTACCTGACGCTTCGCAGCGCCGACCTCGCGGCCCTCGGCGGCACCGCACCGACGCCGCTGCTGGTCGACGACGCGCGCGACCTGGTCCACGCCATCAGCGCCGGTCCGGCGCTGCTCGTCGTCACCCGCGTCGACACCGACGGACGCTTGATCCAGGCGGCGGCAGCGCTGAACGTGCAGGCAGCGCCCCTGCCCTTCGACCTCGATGCCGACCCGGACGAGGACGATTACGCCAGCGACCGGGCCGTGCCGATCGTACCGGAGGTCTATCCGGGCACGCTCACTCTGACACCCGGCGACACGCGACAGTTGAAGGTGCATCGGATCGACCCCGACAGCGAGCAGCTGATCGACATCCACACCGCCAGACAGACGGTCTTCGCCGGTACGCCCGAGGCACTCGAAACCTATGTCGACCCGGACACCGGCAACAGCTTTGACGTTCTCATCCCGGCCGCACCGGCGGTGTACAGCGGCACGCGCTACCTCGTTTCCGACGCGAGCGTCGCCAAGGTCAGCGACGAGGGTCTGATCACCGCGCTGCGGGCCGGCGAGGTCACGCTGTCGATCGTTCATCTGGCAAGCCTGGTCGACGGATACGGCGGCGTCAGCCAACAGGCCATCGGCCAGACCGACATTCGTCTCGGCGTGCAGGCCGCACAGCTGACCGACGACGACCCCGCAACCGCCACCCCGCCAGGGATCACGATCGCCGCCGAAGACGGCGGCGTCGTCCGGGCGGCGACCGGCGAGACGGTGATGATCGGCGCGGGAGCGTTGACCGGGGATGCGGTGGTCTCGATACGTCGTATTGGCCTCGCTACGCTCGCGGTCGAAACGGGAATGGCGGCACCGGAACCAGCAATCCTGCAGACCCTTGCGGCGTTCAACCTCGATCTCGGCGAAAACGCGACCAGCGTACCCGTGCAACTGGCGATCACGTTGCAGGACGATGCCGGCGTCCAGGTCGGCGACGAAGTCCTCTTCCTGCGTCGCGCTACGGCGCCCGACGTCAGCGGCGCAATGCAGGCCACGTGGTGGATCGTCGACAACGGCTTCGTCGGCCTCGATGACCACGGACAGTTCGTCGCCCGCACCGCCAGCCCACCCTATGGCGGCGTCAATGCGTCCGGCGATCTGGTTTGCGTCAAGACCACGGTCGACAGCCAGACCGGCGCGGTAAAGCTGCAGGGTTCCGGCGTGAACGTTTTCGCCCTGATGATGAATTCGCTGGCCATCTCGATCTCGGGTGGTCTCGCCGACAGCGGGCTGTCAGCGGCCGGCGCGGCTGCCGGGATCGTCGGCACTCTGGCCGGCATGTCCGAGCTGTTCGCCATCAGCATGAGCTTCGGCGGCGTCTACCAGGTGCTGCCAATACAGAAGAGTGTCAGCAATGGCGACCTCACCTTGACCATCGTGTCGCCAGCTGGCGCCGGATCGGCAACCGTGCACGACGCGAGCTCACCGCGGATCACCGCTGTCCAGACCTTGGCGTCAGGCAAGCTGCGGCTTAGCCTGGAGCAGATCCAGCCCGAAATCGCCGCCGGCATGCCGGCACAGGCCGCGGCACTCAGGGTCTGGATCTCGCCGGAGAACCTGAGCGTGGACCAGCAGGGCAAGGCCAGCTCCGCCGCTTGGCAAGACGACCGACAAGACCGGCACGACGGCATGCGCCTGTGGCAAAAGCTGGTAGATCTCGAACCCATTGCCGCCGGCTCCACCAGCATGACGCTGGACCTCGACGTTCCCGAGCAGATTGCCATGGGCCTGCACGTGCTGACGGTTCAGCGCATGCTGCAGACCCTCGACCCCGCCGTTGCGGGCGCCAGCCGTTGGCTTGCCAACGGTGACGCCGTTGGCACCACGATCGAAAGCCAGACCGATTTCGGCGTCCTCACTCACGATACGGCGATCCGGATTTTCAGGAACGACCAGTTGGTTACGGAGATCGAATATCGCGATGCGCGCGGCAATCCCGTGATCGTCAGCGGCAGCAAGACCGACCAGATCGCCTTCAGCCTCGATAACCGCCTGATGTTCGTCGCCGGCATGAACGGCGACATTCATGTCGTCGATACGGCGACGCTGAAGCTCGCTGCGAGCTTCAGCGTCGGAACGGCCAACGTCAGCAGCCTGGCGGTCTCCGGACAGTCACTCTACGTCGCCGAAGGCGGTCATTACGACCCTGCCGGCCGCTTCCGCCTGCTGCGCGTCAACATCGACGAAACCGACGCCAACTTCCTCGCCGTCCAGCAAATCGATCTGCCACCGGCAGTGAGCGGGCGAAACGCGCCCTACGGCTACATCGACCTGGCTGTCACCCATGGCGTCCATTCCTATCTCGCGGTAACCGCCAGCATACAGCCACTGAGCATTTCAAGCGGGCGCAGCCAGCCCGACGGCGGCCATGTCTTCATCCTCGACCTCGACCAACTCGTCGAGAGAAGCGGCCATCTCGCGACGAGCGGCGCCGATGCCTTTCTGAATGTCGATTTTCCTGGCCAGCAAGGCAAGGGGCCGCAGTTCATTTCGTCTGCCGGAATCAAGGACAACACACTGCGCCTGGTGCTCAGCGACGCCCTGGATCACAACGCAGGACTCGCCACCCTGAGTATCGCACTGAGCGATACCGGCCGCTTCAAAGCAGCGCCCGTCTTCAGGCAGATCGCGATGTCCGCTACCGTGTCCGGCGTCAGCACACTCGATGGCAGTTACCAGCTGAATATCCAGCGGGCACAGTCACCCGCGGTCATCGTTACCCGCAAGGGTATCGACTACGCGCTGGTTGCCGATTATTTCTTCGATTTCGTCGATCCGCTCACCGGCCTTGACGACCCGCAGGGGCTTGCCCGACAAAAGGGTGGCAAGATCGGTATCGTCAAGGACCCCTTTGGCGCAGCACCCGAATACCTCGGCGCAACCTCGCCGATCATCGACGCAAACTTCTCCCGCTTGCAGGTGACCAACGCCGGCAAGACGCTGTGGACCGACATTCGCTACTGGCCGACGATAGGTCAATCCCCGCCGCCCGCCGGCCTGCTGGTATGGGATGTGGAACAGCTGATTGCCGCTGCCGAAAGGAATTCGCTCGCCAGACAGGCGTCGCCACGACCGCTGCCGGTCGACCGCGAGCGCGTCAATGGCGTCACGACGCAACTAGTCACGCCCGTCAAGCATGATCTCGCTGTCAGCAGTCAGCTGACTTCGGGATGGATATTCGGGATGGCCAGCAGCCAGTTGCTCAAACCGGATTCGGTGACGTTCTCGGCGCCGATCGACGACGGCGGATCCTCTCTCAAGACTGCCATCGAGCCCGACACGGATCACAAGGTACCGGAGTTCAACTACGGCGACATCGCCCGCGTCGATCTCTTCAAGCTGATCCGTGACCAGTACGCCAGCACCCTGGCCGAGCTGAAGGACACGGACCTCAGCGTCAATTGGGACAACCTCGAGGTCAGCGGCGCGGCGCAGCTTGTCAGGGACGGTAATGGCGACCTGTTGACCGCAGAGCGTGAGGACGGTTTCAGTTCGGTGCAAGCAGCGAGCGAGAAGACCTACAAGGGCCTGCAAGCGGTCAATAGCGACCTGGGCAAGAAAACCTTGAGCAACAGCGGCGTGATCTTCCTGGCGCCAACCGTCGACGTCGATCGCCTGCGCATGGGGAAAAATCTGCTGCCTGGAGACATCTCGATTACGATCAAGGGATTCGACAAGAACAACCCCGAGAAAAGCCTGCTCCTGAAACTGCGCGTCGTCGACTACACGAAAGCGCCTGACACCGTCTTCTTCGGCGATCGGCCGCTGAGCAATCCTGGGTATCACGGCTTCGAAGTCACGGCAACACTCAGCGCACAGAAAGGCGCTCGGAACGACCCTCTCGACGTGTGGCGCGTGGAGCAGCGCTTGAAGTACCTCGGCTTTGGCTTATCGAAGGTAAACACCGGGGAAATTACGGTCAATGGCACGATCGACGACGCAGAGCACATCGCCCTGAGGCAATTCGACCAGATTGTTGAAGGCAAGACGGACTATACCGCCACCGTCACCGAAAAAATCACGGTCAACGGAAAAAGCAAGACGACCACGAAGCCAATGGCGCCCATCAAGCTGTCGACCAACGATGTGGCTTGGCTTAACGCCTACAACGCACCGCACTGGCTTAACTTCTTTCCCTCGGGATCGCAGAAACTCCTTGGCTGGGAGAACAAGACCGAGGCGGCGAAGCCAACCGAGGCCATGGGTACGAGTTGGGTGTTTGATCTCATGGTTTCGGCGCAGGCCGCTGCGACTGCCCAAGGCAGACCGAACCCGCTGTGGTTTAACGGAACTGGCTCGTTGGGCGTAATGCTCAACTTGGGAATCAACACAGCTTACGTGTCAAAGAGAAACCAAAAGAGAATCGATGGAAATGAATGGCTGTTTGGCTTGCGAGCCGATCGCGGGGGGATAAGCAGCACGTTGAATACTGGCTCGTGGGATTACAGCAATGCAGTTGCCTTATCCGGCCTTCTTAACAATCCCAATCGACGTCACGGAATTGACAGCCCGAAAGAACCGCTATCCAATTCACAAGGCACGAACAATCAGACAGAAGCATTACGCGATTTTCTTGCGGTTTATGCGTCTGTCCGTACGGATGCCACTGGTGGAAATGGATCTTTGGACGAGAACTTGGGCCAAATCCGTTCCGCCAGCACGCCGAAACAACGACGAACCATTCAAAGAGCACTTTTTGGCGACGGTACACAGGGCGGCGGAATGGTGAATGGCAGTAACTTGCTGTTGGGCGGGGTCGGCAAGAATAATGCTGGAATTGGCGCGAAACTCACTGCCGAGACCTTGGCTGCGATTATGGATTCAACGGCAAATAATATGACTTCTTGGGTTGCACCGCTCAATGAAGCAATGACGACATTCGACATCAGCACACCTAAGAGAGTAGCGGCATTCTTGGCGAATGTTCGTGCCGAGACGCTTGGCCTGGACCAAAATTGGCTTACAGAGCAAACCGGATGGAATCATCCGGCGCTTCAAAGAGTGGGCAATTTCAGACGCTTAGATCTAGGCGACCCGATTCAAATGGCGGTATATAATGGATACTTGGACGGCACCTTGGGCAATGGCAACTCCCGCGGGGAAAGGCAGGCTAATTATGCTTACGCCGGCTTTGATGGTAATCGCGGCGAAGTGTCGGGTGATGGGTACAGATACCGTGGAAGAGGAGTCCTGCAAATCACACGCATGGGTGGATACCAAAGAGCTGCTGATGGCGGCACGCGAGGCAATGCTGGGGGTGAGCGAATCCCTGGCTTGAATGAGATCTATGGTACTAATTACGACTTGGTCAGCTATCCTGATCTCCCAGACACAGATCGCGACCTTGCGGCTCGTATGGGAGCGTGGTATTGGCGATATGGCGCCGCGCCGGTATACGGCGACCTTAACTCCGTGACAGACCGAGCAAGCGCATCGGATGAACAGAATTTCAGGCGCACGGCGCAGGGCGTAAAGGGTAGTGTCGACAATGCCCGTGTCCAGACATGGTACCAAGTCAACAATGAAATCTACAGCGAAAACGCCTTTGGAAATATGGGTTTTGCGCTCCAAGCTATTGGCATCACAAGCAACAACTCAAAAGGGTACAACACAAAATTTGGAATCACCCTAAGAACGCCAAATCTGCAAGGGGTAGAACCACCTCTCATACAGAATCTATTAGCACAAAGCAAGTCGCAGGTTACAACAACCAGGGAGCGCTCGACTCCAACGGGATATTCTAATAGTGTAGCAAACGCTCCTTCAGGAGAACCGAAGATGTCGCTAATGGACCTACCCAACCCACCGCCACAAACAACACAAACAGCTCCAACTGTTATGCAAGCCAATCAAACGATGGTGCAACATCAGGGGTTGTTCGGGACCATCGCAGTATGTTATTTGAGCCCGACCAGTGAGCAAATAGAGGGGAATGCAGAACTGATGTATCCATCATTATCACCTCGAGACATGGCTAACAATATTTTTTGGGACGGCTCACATTCACAGCTATTGCACCTAGACTATGAGAATGCTGAAGTTATTATTCTTCAACCGCCGATGCACGGCAGTTTAAGCAACGACTTGTCTCCTGGAAAAGAAATTAGATACTATCCAAGACCTGGCTATTCTGGCGAGGATAAGGTTGCTTTCTTAGCGGACATCGCTGGATACAAGATTGCAGTAGTATATTTTATTAAGGTGAATTCGAGCTACTATTCTAGTCCGGCTTCTAACCCATATAGCACAAATTGTCCGGATCCGGACTGGTGGCCCGTGCCGACTCCTCGCAGTGAGCTTTCTTCACTCATGAAACTCGACTTTCGGGATGATGTCAGATCGCCAAATTCGTTTGCCCATCTACCGACTGCCGCATTGGCGCAGGCCAATTCGCAAGGGCAAAATTTCACAATCACCCTCTCCCCCACCGCTGCCGGCTACGGCTGGTTCATCGACCTCACCCCGTCCGACAACACCGAGTTCCTTCCCACCAGCAACCCTCTGGAGTGGATCGCCAGGCCCGGCTCCGAGGCCGAAGGCCGAATGGACCTGCTGACCGTCCTCCTGCACGAGTACGGCCATGTTGCGGGCCTGGGCCATACCGTCGACAGCCACGACCTCATGGCATCGACTCTCCTTCCCGGGATCCGGCGGCTACCCTCCTCCGTTGAACTCACCGCCCTGCGTGGCCTGACCTTTTCCGCTGACGCCGCTCCCGTTCCCTACGACCCGAATACGCCACCCGGCGCGCCATTGCCACTGAGCCGCAGCCTGGGCAGCCTGCGTGCCGGTCGGCTCCGCCCATCGGACACAACCGCTTTGAAGACGGGGAACAGTAGCGCCACTATCCAGTTCGATACCGTCGCCAATCCAGCCCTGGCTAACCCCGCCTTCACCGGTGGTGTCGGTTGGTCGGTCACCGGCGACGTGTATTTCGACCAGGGCACGGCAACCCTCAGGGAAAGCGCCGCAACGCAGACCCGACTCAACCAGGCCTTCGTAGTCGGCGCCAACGACCTCATGCTGTCCTTCACCCTGAGCGATATCGCCCTCGATGACGTCAATGGTTCCCCTGATGATGCCTTCGAGGTAGCGCTCATCGACGCCAGCACCGGTCTGTCGCTGCTGGGTGGTATCGGCCTTGCCGACAGCGACGCGATCCTCAACCTGCAGGCTGACGGTAGCGAGCACCTCGCCGGCGGCGTCGCAATGCGTCGCAATGCGGACGGCAGCCGCTCGGTGCGGGTCGACCTCTCGGCTGTCGCCGCCGGAACGGTGGCGAACCTCTCTTTCGACCTGATCGGCTTCGGACGCGGCGCGGCTGCCACCAGCAGCCAGATCACGATCAGCCAGCTCCAGTTGGCTGGCTTGCTACGCGAGGCCCGCGACGACGAAGCGACCACCGCTGAAGACACCCCGGTGATCCTCGCTGTAATGGGCAACGATCTCGGCGCCGATCACACTGGCGTCTGGCCGCTTCTCGTCGATCTTCCGACGCACGGTGACGTGACGCCGAATGCCGACGGCAGCTTCACCTACTACCCGCTGCCCGACTGGCACGGCGACGATCGTTTCACCTACCGCTTGAGCAACGACGGCAGCGATTCGAACGTCGCCGTCGTCACGCTCTCCGTCACGCCGGTCAACGACGCACCGACCATCGTCGAACGCCGCGTCACGCTCGATGAAGACAGCCTGATCACGCTCGACCTTCGGTTCAGCGCCAGCGACGTCGATGGCGACGCCTTGAGCTTCACCGTCGGCGACCCGCAACACGGCACGCTGGTCCGTAACGCCGACGGCACGCTTATCTACCGGCCAGACGCAGATTTCCATGGCGACGACCGCTTCGTCTGGACGGTCAGCGATGGCCAGCTGAACGCGGCGAGCGTCCTGAGCATCACGATCAACGCGGTGAACGATGTGCCGGTCGCCAACGACGATGCCGCCACCCTGCCCGAGGACGGTCGCATCGCTCTCGATCTGCTCGGCAATGACTACGACATCGACGGCGACACGCTTGATCTGATCGTCGATACTTCCCCGGCGCATGGCACTCTCACCCGTGCGGCCGACCAGCGCCTGATCTACGCGCCGCATGCCAACTGGAGTGGCGAGGACTCCTTCACCTATGTCCTCGACGACGGCCAGGGGCGGTCTGCCGTGGCCACCGTCCGACTGATCGTCACGCCGCTGGCGGATGCGCCAACGCTGACGATCATCGACGGTGCGGGCACGACTCGGAACCTGTTCAGGACCGGCTGGGAGAGCGTCGAGAACGCCGACGACCGTTCGACGGTGATCAGGCAGGGCCAGCTCGAAAGCTGGCAGATCGTCAGCCAGTCGGATGCCGGCGCGACGAATGTCGGGGGCT
>JACKLX010000017.1 GCA_024235695.1 Accumulibacter sp. | reverse complement strand
CCAGCGGAAGCTGCGCTCCTGGCCGAAAGCTCCTGCCACTGCAGGAAGTAATGCTCGAGTTCTTCCTGGACCTGGTGCAACTGCACGAGCAGGATCTCGTTCTCCCTGGCAAGTTCAGCGATCTTCGCCGATTTTGCGACGTCGACATCCGTCAGCCTTGATACCAGGGCATTGCGCGTAAGCGTTAGCTCGGCATGCTGTTTCTTGAGTCGTTCATGTTCGATCTGAGTCTGCGCCAGTTTCTCAAGCTGTGCCTGCCGGTCGGTCGCGAGCTTTGCCTGCTCGTCGCGTGCCTGGGTCAGTTTCACGATCTGCGCCTGCCGGTCGGTCGCGAGCTTTGCCTGCTCGTCGCGAGCCTGGGTCAGTTTCTGGACCTGTGCCTGCCGGTCGGCCGCAAGCTTCGCCTGCTCGTCACGCGCCTGGGTCAGTTTCACGATCTGCGCCTGCCGGTCGGTCGCAAGCTTCGCCTGCTCGTCGCGCGCCTGCGTCAACTCGTGGACCGTCGTCTGCTCCGCAGCCAGTTGGGCCGACCGTTCCTGCAAGCGAACGAAGTACTCTTCAAGTTCTTCTTGCACTTGATGCAACTGACTCAGCAGGAGTTCGTTCTCCTGTCCAAGCCGGAGGCGCTCTTTCTCCGAATTTCGTTGTACCTCTGCCAACTGCCGTTCGAGCTTCTCGTGCTGGCCCGACAAACCGGTCAGCTGTTGTGTCAGCTGATCGCATGTTTGCTGGCTTTGTGTCAGTTGCTCGGTCCGCAAGCTGACCTCGTCCGCAAGCTTGTTCAGGTCGGCCTCGTGTCGATTCGCACGTTCGCGGCACTCGTGCGCGTCGGCGCTCTTCTGGTCGAGCAGAGAGAGTAGCGCCGAGTATTCGGCCAGCGCCAAGCGCTTGTCCGCGTCAGACGCCGCTGCCCCCGCCGCGCCAATGTCGGCGGCGCTCTCGAGTTCACGATAAAGCGATGTCGCTTCGACATGGTCCTGGCTGATCGACCGGGCCAATGTAGCGGCGATGGCGGGAATCTTGCCGAGATCTCCCTGGTCCGCAGATGCCACCGGGTTCAGTTTGAGCTTGAACCTGCCGTTGAGTGTTTCGATGAACGACTTCGGGTCGAGGTTCAGCGTCGACACGTTGACCAGCAGGCAACGCTCCGGGTTACGGTTGTAGAAGCGCAGCATTCCCGCGTGGTAGGACATCCAGGAAGCGAGTATCGTCTCGACATCGTCAGGACCCGCGAGCCTGTCGCGTAGCGCCGTTCCGATCGCGTATTCCGGGGTTGAATAGGCGAGCACAAAGCGAGTCTGCGGATCCAGGTCTTTCCAGAAGCTCAACAGCCAGGCACTTCGCGCATCGGCCCAGCCCCAGTCGCCCTGATCGATATTCCCGATGAACAGATCGACCGCGAGATCCTGCCAGACCCGTCCTGGCTCAAGAGGGGCATTGACCCCGAGGCCATGCCGATCAAGGTCGTGCACCTTGAGAATCTTGTCGTGCAGTTCTTCGGCGGTTATCGCCTCGCGTCGCGACGGTTGCGCAAGCGCGAGGCCTGCCTGGACCTGTGCTTCGTACGCCAGTTGGAAGCCCGAGTACGGGTGACCGCAGGTTATTACAGTTTTCACGATTCTCTCCAGTTTTCAGAGCTCGACGGAATCATGCGGATGGCCGTCGCCGGATTTCATTCTGCTGTTGAAAGAACTCCTCCCACTTCGGCAGTATGCTGCGTGGCGTGTAGTCCTCGGATACCCTTCCCGCTTCAGCCCGCAATCGCTCGCGGAGCGGCGCACTGTCTGCGGCGAGGACACGGCGAATTGCCATGAACGCGTCTTCCGTCGAATAGGGCGAAAAATACTCGGAGGCATCGCGATATATCTCCCGATGCACGGGAATGTCGGACGAGATGACTATGCCGCCGCTGCGCATGGCTTCCACACCGGAGTAATCAAAGCCTTCCGCGACGCTAGGGCAGATGGTCGCTGCCGCGTGCTTGTAGAGCACCCGCAGTTCGGCCGACGGTACGTTGTTCAGATAGAACAGATCGCCGCGTTCTGCCCAGGGTTTGAAGCCGCGCAGGATGGACGCGCTATCCCAGCCCGCACTGCCGACAATGACCAGTTTCAGGCCCGGCATGGAGGTGTATTTCAGTTGCTCCCACGCGCTCAGCAGCAGCATGTGGTTCTTTCTTGGCTCGAGGGTGGAAACCATCAGGAGATAGTCGAAACCCTGTCGTGGCCCCACCCTGTCGTCCGCTCGAAGGTTGGCGGTGTTGGTCTCGAATTCGCCGACGCCGGCCAGGCGGTTGGCGACAATCTGCAGGACCAGGCCTCTTGGCGTATCGTCCTGAAAGTACTCGGCAGAAACGATGTTGTGAATGACCGATGATCGGGCTTCCGCTTCAGGGAATATCTTCAGCAGGTCGCGACGGGTGGCTTCGGACACGCAGGAAAACCAGGCGCGCGCCTGGACGTTCTGCTGTAGAGCATAGAAATGCGAGGCCTGATGAAACGCCTTGTCGTTGATGGTATGGGGGAGCAGGACGGGAACGGCGTCGTGATAACGGACAATCATTTCCGTCCCGCGCGAAACCCGTGCGGGAAATGGCGTTTGGGCAAGAAAGTAATCGAAGCCGCGGGTGTCCAGCTTTACGTATGTTGGAGTCGACGAATACTTGATTCCCGCCAGACCCACCTGATGCAGAAGCCGTCGTGGCGTATTCAGCACGCGGTAGCGCGCCGAAGTGACCAAAGCCTTGTCGCGCGGCGTCAAGGTCTTGCTGAAGAAGGTGCGCCAGATGAAATCGTCGAACAGGTCGGATTGAAAAACTCCGGGATGAATCGACAGGCCAATGAACTTGCGACCGCGAAGCAGCGATCGAGAAAAATAGTGGTCAATGGCGTCAACCACGGTGTCGAACACGTTGCTGTAAGGTTTCTCGTACAGGGAAACGATAACTCGCGAAAGCCGGTTTATTTGTTTGGCAACGGGCAGCCTGGTTCCCCTTGGCGGGACGGCCGAGCGCAGCTTGCGTGCGCCATGTTGAATCAGTCCCTCCACTTCGCAACTGTCCATTGAACGCAGGCCGCGGAAGAGCAGGCGCGTTTCCTGCGGAATTCCCGCATAGCCATCGAGGGCGGGCTTCAGATCCAGCAGGATTCTGGTCTTCTCAGCCTTGTTGGGAGTAGTAGTCATATGCCTCGTCGATGTGTTCGAATTTCCTGACGCGGCCGTGATCCAGTACCAGGATGGTTTCGCAGTGCGCGCGTATCTCTTCAGGGTGGTGCGATACGATGATCATGGCGCGATCCTTCCGCTTCTCGAAGAGTTCGTAGCGACACTTCTCGTGGAAGCGACTGTCTCCGACCGCGATTATTTCGTCGATCAGGAAGCAGTCGAATTCGATCACCATTGAAATGGCGAAGGCGAGGCGCGCGCGCATGCCGGCTGAATAGGTCTTGACGGGTTCGCGCAGGTATTTGCCGAGCTCGGAAAAATCCTGTACGTAGGGGACCCGGTCTTCTATGCTGGCGCCATAGATGCGGCAAATGAAGCGAAGGTTGTCCAGCCCGGTGAGGCTGCCCTGGAAAGCGCCGCCGAAAGCCAGCGGCCACGAAACGCTCATGCCGCGGGTGATGCTGCCGCTGCTCGGGCGCTCCGCACCGCTGATCAGGCGGATAAGGGTGGACTTGCCGGCGCCATTGCGGCCGAGAATGCCCATTTTCTCGCCCGGCTTCACCTGAAAGGCGATCCCATCGAGCACCGTATTGCTGCCGTGCCGCGTCGCATAGCGCTTGACGACGTTGTCCAATTCGATCACTCGGGTATCACCTCGCGAGACGATACCCGCTCCAACGCAAGCCCCAGCAGGGTCAGGAACAGGCAGGAGAAAGTCATGTAGGCGAGGTCGTAATGAGCATGCACCGTCGAGCCGAAATAGCCTTCCCGAAGGAGTTCAACGCCGTGCACCATGGGCAGCAGCAGCACCAGTTCTTGCGCACGGACGGGCAGCCAGTCAACCATGAACACCGCACCGGACAACGGAAACAGCAGGTACGACATCGGGTGCCAGATCTTCTCGACGAGTTCGCTGCGAGCCGACAGTGCGCCGATCAGCACGGCCAGCGCGGCGCCGAACCAGGCCAGCATCAACCAGCCAAGAATCACCTTGAGGACGTCTTCGGGTGCGTGCATCCAGCCGATGATGCCGAAGACCAGCATCAGCGTGACGAAGGAGGTCGTACCACCGACGATTTCCAGCAAGATGCGGGCGGCAAAGATGTCGATTACCTTGACATGACGGTGATACATCAACGACAGATTCGGCTCGATCGCGTTGCAGCAACGGTTGGGCATGTTGCGCCAGAGCAGGACGGACGAATAGCCGGTGACCGCAAAGGCGACGATCGGCAGTCCGGAGAGGAGGCTGCCTCTGGCGATGGTCCAGAATGCGGTGATCCCCAGCGTGAACAGCATGGGCTCGAGGAAAAGCCACAGAAAACCGATGTTGTGACGTCCGTAACGCGTCAGCACCTCGCGCATGAGCAGGGCGCCAATGACTCGGGATTGAATCGCCAGAGATCGTCGCAAGGGGGTGGCGCTCGCCGCCATCGTCAATCCTGGTGTTCCTTTACGCCGGCGAGCAACATGGACAGGATGCCCCAGGCAATCAGGCCGACGGCGAGGGTTGCGACGACGCCGCGAATGCGCCTTGGCTCCATTGCCATGTCTGGCTTGCTCGGCTGCACGATGCGCTCGAGGTAGAGCTGCTGGCGCTGCGCCTCGCTGCGCGCCTGCTCCAGCGAAGCGAATGCGCTACCCAGTTGTCGGTCGGCAAATTCCCGATCCAGCGCCAGGCGCTGGTATTCGGCCGCCTTGTTGGCCAGCGAACGGTCGCCACCTGCCACGCGTGCGGTTTCTGCCGCTATTTCCTGGCGCAGATTCTGGACCAGCTGTTGCAGGGAAGGGATCTGTGGATTGTTCTTGGCGAACGCCTGCAACTGCGAGAGTTGCGCCTGCGTGGCGATCAATTCCTCCTGGAGTTTGGCCACCTGCTGCAACTGGATCGTCGATTGTCGCTCGGGGTCGATCACGCCTTTTTGATTGCGGTAGGCCGACAGCGCCAGAGCGGCCGCTTTGGCCTTGTTCTCCGCCGCCGTCACCTCACCCGCGGCAAAACGGATCATGTCCTGCCGGCCGCGTTCGTTGAGCTGGTTGACCAATGTTTCGGCCATCGCCAGCAGTTGCTGGTTGACCTCGAAAGCGGTTTCGGAAGTGAAGCCGCGTACTCGAAGGGTGGTGATCGACGACGCGGGTTCGAACTGGACCTCGACCTTCTTCTGGTAGTACTGGTGCAGGGCTTCGAAACTGTCGTCCCAATCGAGTCCCGAAAAACGACTGAAGATATCCACGTCGCTGCTGGAAAAGGCTTTGCGGAGGCCCAGACTGTCGTCGAGCGAGTGCAGTGCGTCGCGCGACAGCATGAAATCCTGGACGCTGTAGGTATCGTCCTGCGCCCGGGAAAAGCCGCTACCCTTCAGCAGCAGTCCCAAGGGTGACGCGGTCTGCCGTTCCGGGCTGCGGACCACGAAGCGCGATTCGGAGATGAAAACGTCGGAGGCGATCAGCCCAAAGTAGATCACCGACAAGGTTGTGGGTATGACAACCGTCAGCAGAAAAAGCCGGTTGAGGCGCTTGATGCGGGCAATGAACCCGTTTGCCGAAGGCGCGTCGCTGCCTTTCGGGGTGTTGCCGACAGCGCTGTTCACGGTTTTTCCAATGACGGGAATGTCGGCGTGCCAGGCAGACCCGCGAAGGTGCGGACGCTATGGCAGAGTGCCGCACGATGGTTGTTGCGGTCGTCGTGGTCGGCGACCACGGTGAGCGAGGGTGGTGGCTGCCGGTAGCTGCTGCCAGAAGTCCCGGTCTTCAGCGTCTTCATGCCGGGCGCGGAGTCCCTCAGCCGTCCTCCAGGGTCTACCCGGGGAATGGCGAGCTTCGCATGCTGGTAGAAGGAGATCGGGCAAACAGGAATGCGTGGCCCGCCGCAGAGTATTGTCGAAATCAGTGTCATGCTACCCAAGGCTGGTCAAGCGAACGCGCAATTATAAGCGTGAGGTGGCGCGGCTGTCACTCGAATTGCCGACCTTGCGGGCGATTCGCCACCAGGCTGCTGCCGTGAAAATGGGCGAGCGGTGATGGGCGCTCTGCAAGCCAGAGACGAGTGCCCCGCGGGCTTCGTCGGCTGGCCCGCATGGGGTTGCCGAGGTTTGCCGCCGGCACGGAATCGACGCACGTGGGCGCGCCGATAGCTGCGGCCTGGCGCGCTTCATCACCACAGGTCCGTCGTCTGTGCTAGATTCTGCGGCTTTTCGGAGTTCATGGCATCCTGACAGCGATGGATGCGACCGATGATCCGGCGTGGACCGTGATGCAAGCCGGGATCGCGCCATGACTGGTGTGAGGGACGGTTCTCGAGAGCGAGCCGCCGTGGTGATCGAGCCACGATCGTGTGCCGGGGGTGTCGTGCGCCGTTTGCCGCTTCTGGCGCGAAGCAAAGGGATTTCAGTAGCTTGAGACGTTCTTTTCTTTTTCTGCAGGGCGTTTGTTCGCCATTCTTTGCCCGGCTGGCCGATCAGCTGGTGGCCGACGGACACCGGGTGTTCAAGGTCAATTTCAACGTCGGCGACGTTGCCTATTGGGGCTTTCGGCGGGCCTGGAACTATCGTGGCGAGCTGTCCGGCCTGCGCGATTTCCTCGACGACAAGTACCGCCGCTTCGAGATTACCGACCAGATACTGTTTGGTGACCGCCGTCCGGTGCATCGACCGGCGGTCGATCATGGATCGGCACTGGCGATTCGCACGCACGTCTTCGAGGAAGGCTACCTGCGGCCGTACTGGGTGACGCTCGAGCGCGAGGGGGTGAACGGCCACTCCCTGCTGCCGCGTGACCCCGACTGGTTTCGCAGGGTCGGTGCGAAGCTGCCGGACTACGGTGATGGTGCGCCGTTTCATTCGCCATTTCGGCTGCGTGCGGCGCACGATGTCGCTTACCATCTCGCCGGATCGGCCAATCCGATCGTCTTCCCGCGCTACCGGAGCCATGCGCCGCTCAATGCGGCCGTCGAGTACGCCGGCTATGTCGGGCGCTTTTCGATGCTGCATTTCCGCAAGCCGAAAGACCAGGCCTTGATCGACCGGCTCGCCGGCAGCGGCGTACCGTACTTTGTGCTGCCGCTGCAATTGAACAGCGACGCGCAGATTCGCGACCACTGCCGATTCAACGACATGAACGAGGTAATGGAATTCGTCATGGAGTCGTTCGCCAGGTACGCGGGTGGCGATGCGCGCCTGGTGATCAAGAACCATCCGCTGGATGCCGGCCTGGTGAACTATCGCCGCGTGATCGCCGGCCTGGTGACGCGTTTCGGGCTGGCCGGACGAATCGACTACCTCGAGAGTGGTGATCTGGGCCCCCTGCTGCAGCATGCGCAGGGCGTGGTGACGGTCAACAGCACGGTCGGTCTGGTCGCGCTGGGCGAGGGATGTCCGACCGTGACGCTGAGCGACCCGATCTACAACCTGCCCGGACTCACTTTTCAGGGGCCGTTCGACGACTTCTGGACGTACGCGTTCAAGCCCGAACGAGAGCTCTACCGGCGTTTTCGCAACACGCTGATCTACGCTGCGCAGGTCAACGGTGGTTTCTATTCGGCCAGCGCCATCCGCATGGCCGTCGACAACTGCCGGCGCTTTCTCGAACCCGAGCGCTCGCCGCTCGACGAACTGTTGTGAGCGAGGCGGCAAGCCCGCGGACGGTGTTGATCACCGGCGCAACCGGCGGCATCGGTGGTGCGCTGGCGATCGCCTACGCCGAGGCCGGGACGACGCTGATCCTGCAGGGACGCAACACCGCCCGACTGGCAGAGCTGGCCACCGCCTGCGAGTCGCGCGGTGCGCGCGTGCAGACGCAGGTACTCGACCTGCGCGATCGCCCGGCGCTGGCGAACTGGCTGGCGGCGGTTTCCGGCCAGCAAGCGCTCGACCTGGTGATCGTCAATGCCGGCGTCAATACCAGCATCGGGCCGCAGGCGGCAGGCGAACGCTGGCCGGACGTCGAAGAGCTGATCGCGGTGAACGTGCTGGCGGCGATGGCCACGGTTGACGCCGTGCTGCCGGCGATGCGCGCTCGTCGCCGGGGGCAGTTGGCGCTGGTCAGCTCGCTGGCCGCCTACTACGGGCTGCCGGTGACGCCCAGTTACTGCGCCAGCAAGGCCGCGATCAAGACCTACGGCGAAGCGATCCGCGGCTGGCTGGCGGGATCCGGGGTACGCGTCAGCGTGGTCATGCCGGGTTACGTCGAATCGAAGATGTGCCGCGAGATGCCGGGCCCCAAGCCCTTTCTGTGGTCGCCCGAGCGGGCGGCTCGTTACATCAGACGAGGTCTCGCGCGCGACCAGGCGCGGATCAGCTTCCCGTTTCCGCTCAACGTCGGCACCTGGTTCCTGTCGGTCCTGCCGCCGGCGGTCTCCCAGCGCATCCTGCGCCTGCTCGACTACGGTGCTTGAATCGTTCTGGTCGGCGGTGGCGCCGGCGGTGATCGTCAGCGGCGCTTTGTCGCTGCTCGTGGAAAGCCTGCTGCGGCCGAAGCTGCGGCCGTTCTGGCGACGACGGGCAGCGGCGCTGGCGATGCACGGCGGCCTTTGGTTGTTGCTGTTGACCGTCCTTCTGCTGGTTCTCCAGCGGCCGGTCTTCGCCGCCACGGCATTGCTTGCCGGCCTGCTCTTCGTCGTACTGGTCAGCAACGCCAAGTACCAGGCGCTGCGCGAGCCGTTCATCTTCCAGGACTTCGAGTACTTTTCGGACGCCTTGAAACACCCGCGGCTTTATCTGCCGTTTCTCGGAACCGTCCGGGCGGTGTTGGCCGTCGCGGCCTTCGCGGCAGCGCTGGTGGCTGGCCTGGCGCTGGAGGAATCGCTGCTGGCGTCGCTGCCGGCGGATGATTTCCTGACCGGTTCGGCGGTCCTGGCGACGGCCGGGATCCTGCTCATGACGCTGGCCGCGCGAGCGAAACCGGCAGTGACTCTAGACGCCGCCAGCGACCTGCGACAGCTGGGCCTGCTGACCGCGCTGTGGCGCTACGGCGAGGAGGAGCTGGCGCCCTGGCGGGCACCTCGCGACTTCGCTGTACCCTTCGACGAGGCCACGAACGGGCCGGCGGCGATCAGCACGCAGCCGCATCTGGTGGTCGTGCAGAGCGAGTCGTTTTTCGATGCGCGGCGCCTGTACCCGGGCATACGCAGCGATCTGCTGCGCGAGTTCGACGCCTTGCAGGCCGCTGCGGCCTGCCGCGGGCAGGTCGAGGTGGCGGCCTGGGGAGCCAATACCGTGCGCACCGAGTTTGCGTTTCTGTCGGGCCTGGCCGGCGAGTCCCTGGGCATCCATCGCTTCAATCCCTATCGGCGGTTGGCGGCGCAGGGGATTGCCACGCTGGCCAGCTTTCTGCAGCATCGCGGCTACCGGACGGTGTGCGTGCACCCCTACTCGGCGAGCTTCTATTCACGTGACAGACTGTTTCCACGCCTCGGCTTCGATCAATTCATCGACATTCGCGGCTTTGCCGGTGCCGCCCGCAGCGGTCCCTATGTCGGTGATCTGGCGGTTGCCGAGAAGGTCTGTTGCTTGCTGCACGACGCTTCGGAGCAACCGCTGTTCGTCCTGGTCATAACCATGGAGAACCACGGCCCGCTGCATCTGGAGAAGCTGCGGTCGGGCGACGTCGAACGGCTCTATTCGCAGCCACCGCCTGGCGGCTGCGACGATCTGACCATCTATCTCCGCCACCTCGGCAATGCCGACCGGATGGCCGGGCGGCTGCGTGCCGGACTCGAGGCCGTGCCCCGAGCCGGTGGTCTGTGCTGGTTTGGCGATCACGTGCCGATCATGCCCGGCGTCTACCGCGCGCTCGGCGAGCCGGGCGGGCAGACCGACTATTTCATCTGGCGCAAGGGTGGTTCGCAGGGTCCGGGTGTGCCGCTTGATCTGAAGATCGAAGACCTCGGTCGGCGGTTTCTGCAGGAGATGGGCCTGCTCGGCTCGGGCGACGGCGTCGCGCCTTCGTCGAACCTGGCCGTCGCCGGTCGGGTCAGGGCAGCGTCACCCGACGGCTGAGCCAGGCGGCGTGCGGCTCACAGACGGGCGAGCTCTTCCGCCAGGGCCGCGACGGTTTGCTGAATCTCCGGCTCGCTGTGCTCGCAGGAGATGAAAAAGCGCAGGCGGGCTGATTTTTCCGGCACCGCCGGATAAAGGATCGGCTGGACGTTGATGCCGCGCTCGAACAGGGCCGCCGCCAGGCGCGCCGCTCGGATCGAGCTGCCGGTGATCGCCGGGATCACCGCATAGCCGGCGCTGGTGCCGGTGTCGACGCCAGCGGCGCGTGCTTGCGCGAGGAAGGACCGGCCGCGCTGCTGCAAGCTGGCAACGCGTCCCCTCTCGCTGTGGATCAGCCGCAAGGCGGCCAGCGAGGCGGCGGCGACGGGCGGCGACATGCCGACGCTGTAAAGGAAGCCGGGTGCCAGGAACTTGAGATGTTCGACCAGCGCCGACTCGCCGGCGATGTAACCGCCGCAGCCGGCCAGAGCCTTGCTGAGAGTGCCCATCCAGATATCGACGTCGCTGCCGCGCAGGCCGAAGTGCTCCCGGATACCGAGTCCGGTCGCCCCCATGACGCCGAAGGAGTGTGCCTCGTCGACCATCAGGAAGGCGCGGTGCCGGTTCTTGATATCGACGAAGCGGGGCAGATCGGGGTAGTCGCCATCCATGCTGTAGATCCCTTCCAGGACGATCAGAACTCTCTGGAAGTGGTGGCGCTGCTGCCCGAGGATGGCGTCGAGTGCGGCCGGATCGTTGTGCGGGAACGACAGGCGCCGCGCACCCGAGAGGCTGATCCCCTGGACGACGCTGTTATGAATCAGTTCGTCGTGCAGCACCAGATCGCGGCTGCCGAAGAGATGGCCGATGGTGGTGACGTTGGCGGCGTGACCGCTGACGAAGGTGATCGCGTCGTCGACCGCATAGGTCGCGGCGATCGCTTGCTCGAGTTCGCGATGAACGGGTCGTTCGCCGGATACCAGGCGGCTGGCCGACACCGAGGTGCCGTAGCGATCGATCGCCTGTCTGGCAGCCGCCGAGACCTCGGGATGACCGCACAGCGCGAGATAGTTGTAACTGGCGTAGTTGATGTAGCTTCGGCCGTCGATCCGCGTGCTGGCGCCGGCGATACCTTCATGGAGCTTGAAGAAGGGGCTCGGTATGCCGAGGCGGGCAGCGCCTTCGCTGATGATCCGCACCTGCTGGTAGCCGGGATGCAGGTCGAAGCGCTGGTGCTGCTCCGGCGTACCCTCGGCACCAGTCGCCGCGCGTGCGGGCAGGTCGAGGCTCTTCCCCTGATCGGCGGCCTGTTTCAGCCGGCGTTCGAGCGCCTGCTGGATGAGTTTGTCCTTGATCTGCGCCGTCAGCCCGGGCAATCCCTTGCGCGCCATGTTAATCGATCGCCTCCGGCGTCGTGGCAAGGTCTCGTGACTGCAGAGCTTTGGCCACTCCGGCGATCAGTTCGGGCGTGACGTCGGCACCCTGCTGCGCGGCGACGTGCGCCGTCTGCTGCGCCAGCGCCGCTCCCTGTTCGTCGGCATCGCCGTCGTCGCCGGCACCGCGCAATTGCTGGATGACCCTCGCTGCCAGCTTGGCGATCGTCGGACTCTGGCTCAGGGCCATCACCGGCAGCCGAATGCCGAAGCGTGCCTCGAGGGCGACCATCAGTTCGACACCCATCAGCGAGTCCAGGCCCATGTCGTAGAGCGAACGGTTGGCGTCGATCTTGTCCGGCGCGACGCGCAGGATCTCGCCGATTTCGCTGCAGAGGATCTCGCTGAAGGCCGCCAGCAACTCGTCGTCGGAGAGTTCCGCCAGCAGCCGCTGGATGTCTTCGGAATGGTCTTCCTGCGCATCGCCGCCATCGGCGTGCCAGGCGAGCTCCCGGAACTTCGGAGTCGCCGCCGTCGGCAGCAGGCGGGCAAGCGCATTCCAGTCAAATTCGAGCACCGCCAGCCCCGAGCGATTGGCCAGCAGTATCGCCTCGAGCGCGTCGAGCGCGATCGCCGACTGCAGCGGCGCGCCACCCATGCGGTTTTGCAGCGCCTCCTTGATCTGCGGGTTGCGGGCCAGGAAGCCGACGTCGTCGATTGGCCCCCAGCCGACGCAGGTGGCGCACCGGCCGAGCCCGCGGCGATACACGGCGAGCGCTTCCAGGCCGGTGTTGGCGGCGACGTAGCTGGCCTGTCCGGGGTTGCCGAAGACGGTGGTGGCCGAAGAAAAGAGGACGAACAGATCCAGCGCCAGGTCGCGCGTCAGCTCGTCCAGCAGGCGGGCTCCGAGGATTTTCGGGGCCAGCACGCGGCGAATCTGATCGGTATCGAGGTTACAGACCAGACGGTCATCGATCACCGTCGCGGCATGCACGATTCCCTTCAGGGGTGGCAGCGTGCGCGCGGTCTCGGCGAGCAGCGCGGCCAGGGCGTCGCGGCGGGTAACGTCGCAGGCGGCCGCGTAGACCCGCACCCCCCGGCTTTCGAGTTGGTCGATCGCCGCGCGCGCCTGGTCGCTCGCAGCGCCGCTGCGGCTGATCAGGATCAGCTGGCGCGCGCCTTTGCTGGCCAGCCACTCGGCGGTGCGCAGCCCGAAGCCCTGCAGGCCGCCGGTGACCAGGTACGACGCTTCGGCGTCGAGTTGCAGGGATTGGCGCTGCGCCGGCGCTGGCAGGTGCACACGATTGATGCCGTGGCGATAGGTGATGACGATCTTGCCGATCTGGCGCGCCTGCTGCATGTAACGAAAGGCGTCGACAATATCCTCGGCCTCGAAGCTGTGATACGGCAGCGGGTGAAAGACGCCGTCGGCGAAGAGGCCCATGATTTCGGCAAACAGGCGGCGCGTGAGATCGGGATGAACCAGCATCAACTGGTCGGCATCGATGCCGAAGTAACTGATGTTGTTGCGGAAGGGGCGCAGGCCGATGCGGGTGTTCTCGTAGAAATCGCGCTTGCCGAGTTCCAGGAAACGGCCGAAGGGCTTGAGCACCTGGAAGTTGCGGTTGATCGCCTCGCCGGCCAGTGAGTTGAGGACGACGTCGACGCCCTGGCCGGTGGTATGCACCATGATCTGGTCGGCGAAACCCAGCGAGCGCGAATCGAAGATGTGATCGACGCCGAGCAGGCGCAGAAAGTCGCGTTTCTCGTCCGAGCCAGCGGTGGCGTAGATTTCGGCACCGATCCACTTGGCGACCTGGACGGCGGCGATGCCGACGCCACCTGCGGCACCATGGATCAGGACTTTCTCGCCCGGCTGCAGCCGCGCCAGATGGTGCAGGGCGTAATAGACGGTGAAAAAGGTGCTGGGAATCGTCGCCGCCGCTTCGAAGGAGATGTCGGGCGGAATGAGCGCGATCGCCGCGGCCTGCGTTACCACCCGGTTGCCGAAGCTCGACGGACCGAAGCCGACGACCTGGTCGCCTGGTCTGAAACCGTCGCCATCGCCGCTGGTGCGCGAGACGGTGCCGGCAAACTCGAATCCGAGCGTCGGGCCGGCGAAGCCGTTTTCGATCGCTTCGTCGGAAAGCAGCCCCAGGGCGTACATCACGTCGCGGAAGTTGAGACCCGTCGCCTGTACCTCGACCTCGATCTGGCCGGCTGCCAGATCACGGCGCGCTTGTGCTTCCCAGCGCAGATTGCGCAGCTGGCCGGGAAACTGGAAGCCGAGCGACAGGGTCGGCGCTTCGATCGGCAGCAGCGGCTGCGCATCCGGACTCTCCTCGACGCGCAGGCGCAGGGCGAAGCGCGCGCCGTCGGCGCTCAGCGCGACTTCCTGCTCATCGTCGGTCTGCTCGAACTCGCGGTCGAGCGCCGTGGCGGCGGTTTCCACGGCCATCGGCGTCTCGAGATCGACCAGGCGGACGACGCAGTTGTCGGGCTCATTGAGCATCGTCCGACCAAATCCCCACAAGGCACTGTCGGCAGCGATGCTGGCTGACGCCCTGGCGCCACTGCGCCCGGGCAGCAGGTGGCTGGCGGCATTGGCGGTGAGCAGCCAGCAGGTGGTCCGGGTCTGCGTTGCGGCGCACGCCTGGAAGATGTTCGCGGCGCTCGCGCAGCGGGCGACCTGCCGCTCGAGCGCACTTTCGGCCGACCCGTCGGCGGCTTCCTGGGCCAGGCCTGCGAGATGCACGATGCCGTCGAGTTCGCCGTAGTTGGCGGTCGTTTCGCGCAGCAGCGAGGCAATCTGGCCGGCATCGCCGGTGGCGGCCTGGATCACCAGGTCGCCGCGCGCCTGCAGCTTCCGGGTCAGCTGATCGGAGAGCTGTGCCGAGAAGCCGGCCTGGTCGGCGAGCAGGACCCAGCTGCGCAGGTTGAGCCTTGGCATGTCGGTGGTCACCGGGTCGGCGTCGGTGAGTTGGCCATGCAGCAGGTAGGGGCCGGACAGGGTATCTGGCGAGAACTCGAAGAGCTCGTCGTGCGAGAAACCGGCCGCTTGCAGTTGTCGTTGCCAGAACGCGCTCGAGCGTTGGTTCGACCGCCAGCCACCGCTTTCCGAGCGCGACCAGCCAGTCGCTTGCCCACCGAAAACGAAGTCGATCCAGCGCGACGGGTGCTGTCCGACGACGATCAGCGAACCGCCGGCGACCAGACAGTTGCGCGCATGGTCGATCGCAAGCAGGGCCTTCTCGAGGGTATCGAAATCGAGCACGACGATCGCCAGCGCGCACGCGGCAGCCTTCGCCGGGAGGCTGCCGGCCTGTTCGGGCGGGGCGCCAATCAGTTGCGTTGCGATTCCCGGCGAGCATTCCTTCAGGCGGCCGACGACCTCTTCCAGCGTCGCCGGCGATGTCGTGGCAAAGTGGTAGTCGCCGCGGTTGAAGTCGAGGGCGATGCACGCGTCCATGGCGAACGAGGGCGCCCCCTCGCTGATCTCGACGATCCCCAGCCTTTGTCCTTCGGGCAGATCGTCAAGCCCCTGGCCGATCAACTGTCGCAGCGCGTGGCCAATCTTCTGTTTGCCGCTGGTGCCGAGAACCTGCCGGAGCAGGGTGGCCAGCGACGACTCCTGCGGGCAGAGTTCGGCGTGCGTGGCGTCTCCGGCCAACAGGCGAGGAAGATGCATGCCGATACGTCCTACCGAATGGACGATCTGGAAGTAGTCGGGATCGTCGGCGACCAGACTGTTCCAGATGTCCTGGGCCGACGACTGATCTCGCGCATCAGGAACGATTTCCCAGCCGTCGGCGGTGACTGCCAGCGATTGATCGTCGACCGCCTGCGACAGCAGATGCTGCAGGAACGGCTCGGTCGCCGGGTTGCTGGTCTGGCAGGCGGCGATCGCCGTTGACGGCAGGCCAAGCCCGTCCGGCGAGAGCCCGGCCAATGCCTGGCGGGTGAAGCGCCCGCACAAGGTGTCGAGCAGCGGATCGACTTCTTCGGAATAACGCCGATGTGTTCCCTTCAGCGCTGCCCGCCGGGTCAGCTCGGCAAGTGCCGCTCGAACCCTGGCGAAGGCGATTGCCGGCTCGCCGGCAGGCGTCAGCGGGTGCGGTCGGGGGGTCGCGTGGTAGGCCAGTGCGCACAGCTGGTCAGCGGCGTTCCGGCTCAGACGGACGCTGCGAAAGCCGACGTCCCTGACGACCGCGATGGCGCTTCCGTCAGCGGCGAAGAGGGTGAAGTCGGCGCGTAGCGAACGCGCACTCTGCCTGAGCAGCGTCGCACGCGCCAGGCTCGGCGTGGCGAGACCATTACGGAAGGCGATACGTCCCATTCTGACCGGCACGAAGGCCAGTCCATGGTGTTCGCCGATGGCGTCTTTCAGCAACTGGAAGACCAGCTGGAAGGCGCCGTCGAGCAGGGCCGGATGCACGTACGTCGGCGGCAACTGCGGCGCGATGGAGTCGGGAATCCGGTAGACCGCCAGCACCGAGTTCCCTTGCACCCAGCCGTGGTCGATGCACTGGAAGGCCGGACCATAGTTGATACCCGCGGCCCGGGTCAGTGTCGCGTGACTGCTGGCGTCGAAATCCGGCTGGCGCGCGGGCAGGGCGGGGGCGGCCTCGTGCAGCATCGCCTCGTCGGCTTCGAGCCGGATGCGCGCCGTGCTGTGCAGCGTCCACGGGTCGCTGGCGAGCTGTTCGCGACTCCTGATCGTCAGCCTTCCGTCCTGTGCGTCGATCGCCGAACGGATGACCATCGAGCGCTCGCCGTCGATCAGCAGGGGCGTACGAATTTCGAGGTCGTCGATCGCCGCGACGCCTTCGGCTTGCCACGCCAGGGCGGCGGCCAGCGCCAGCTCGGCAAAACCGGCGCCGGGGAAGACCGTCGCGTCGCCGACGACGTGGTCGGCCAGGACCGGATCGATCTGCGTATCGAGCTGGTTTTCCCAGGTCAGTTCGTGCTGTTGCAGCGCGTAACCGAGCAAGGGGTGCCGCTTGTGGCGATAGAGCAGGCCAGCCGACTCGGCGGTGACCGGGTGCCAGTGGCGTTCCCGCTGCCACGGATAGTTGGGCAGTTCGACAAACCGCGCCGGTCGCGGGAAGAAGGTCCGCCAATCCAGGCTGGCGCCGGCAATCATGGTCTGGCTGGCGGCAGCCCGGATGCGTCGCGGCGAATCGTCATCACGCAAGGCGGTGGCGATGACGGAACCCTCGATCGCGCGTTCCTTGAGGCAGTCAATGAGATAGCTGCGGAGGATCGGACTGGCGCCGATTTCGACGAAGACGTTGATGCCGTCGTCAAGGATGGTATTGATCGCCGGTTCGAACAGCACCGGCTCGCGAATGTTCTGCCACCAGTATTCGGCGTCCAGTTGCCGCCCGCTCAAGGGCCCGCCGGCGACCGTCGAACAGAAGGGCACGGCGGTGTCCTGCGGCTGCAGTGGCGCGAGGTCTTTTTTCAGCTCTGCCTCGATGCCGTCCATCAGCGGGCTGTGGAAGGCGTAATCGAGGTCAAGCCGCTTGTGTACGACGTTGCGACGGCCCAGTTCCGACTCGAGCACGGCGAGTCCATCGGGGTCGCCGGCGATGGTGACGCCGCGTGAGCTGTTGACTCCCGCCACGACGAGTGCCGAGGTGAGGTCCAGTTCTTCAAGCAGCTGCCGGGCTGGCCGATGATCGAGAGCGACTGCGGTCATCTGCCCCCGGCCTTTGGTCGTCCCCTGCAGTCGGCTGCGATGGTAGATTACCTCGACCGCCTGGTTCAGTCTCAGCGCGCCCGACGCCCAGGCGGCAGCGACCTCGCCGACGCTGTGACCAGCGACCACCCGTGGCGTGATGCCGTGCTCGGCGAGCATCCGCGTGATCCCCACCTGCAGCGCGAACAAGGCCGGTTGGGCGATCTCGGTAAGCTCGTATCGCGCCGCGTCGTCGTTGCCGGCGAGTTCGTCCTCGAGCGAGAAGTCGGCATGCCGCTTGAACAGCGCGTCGACTTCGCGGACGGCCGCACGGAAGACGGCATCTTCGGCCAGCAGGCGCCTGCCCATGCCGACCCATTGGCAGCCGTTGCCGCTGTAGATGAAGGCCGGCCCGCGCGCTGACGGCACGGCGGCGCCGCTGTCTACCGTTGCCGCATCGTCGGCGCCGGCGGCGAAGTCGAGCAGTGCCCTGGCAATCTCCTGCGGCTGCCGCCCGAAGACGATCGCCCGCTGTTCGTGCCAGTCGCGACGAAAGGCGGCAGCATGGGCGATGTCGTAGAAGTCGCTTGCCGGATGCCGGCTGATAAAGTCGGCCAGGTCGCCGGCTGCGGCGCGCAGCGCGACACTGTCGCGTGCCGAGACGACGATCGGCAGCACGCCGGATGGGCCCGCCGGCGAGGCCTCGGCGAGCGGCCGCTGGTCGCTCTCGAGAATGACGTGCGCGTTCGAGCCGCCGAAACCGAAGGAATTGATGCCGACGATCAGCCTTCCCCTGTCCTTCAGTGGGCGTGGCGCGGTAACCACTTCGAGGTTCCATTCGTCCAGCTTGATGTTGGGATTGGGGTTGAGCACGCCAATGGTTGCCGGCACGACGCGGTGCTTGAGGCAATGCAGGGCCTTGACCAGGCCGGCGACGCCGGAAGCCGTTTCGAGGTGCCCCAGGTTGCTCTTCACCGAGCCGATCAGCAGCGGCTGGTCGCGGGGTCGGCGCTTGCCGAGCGCGTCGCCGATCGCCTGTGTCTCGATCGGGTCGCCGATCGCCGTGCCGGTGCCATGTGCCTCGAGGTAGTCGATCGCCGTTGGGTCGATGCCTGCCCGCGCGTAGGTTTCCCGCAGCAGAGCCGCTTGGGCCTGTGGACTGGGTACGGTCAGGCCCGACTTGCGGCCATCGGTATTGACCGCCGAAGCGGCAACGACGGCGACGATCGGATCGCCGTCGGCGAGCGCCTGTTCGTAATCCTTGAGGACGAAGATGCCGCCGCCTTCGGAGCGTACGTAGCCGTCGCCGGATGCGTCGAAGACGTTGCAGCGTCCGCGCCGCGAGAGCATCGACGCCTTGGCGAAAACCAGGAATCCATAGGGATGAAGATGCAGGCTGACGCCGCCGGCCAGAGCGTGCGTGTTCTCGCCGGAAAGGATCGAGCGGCACGCCTGGTGGAAGGCAACCAGCGACGACGAGCAGGCGGTATCGATGGCCATGCTCGGGCCGTGCAGGTCGAAGGCGTACGAGATGCGGTTGGCGGCAATGCTGGCGGTGTTGCCGGTGGCGGTCGTCGAGTCGATCGCCGCTAGGTCGTCGGCCAGGCGATACGAATAGTCGGCGCTGGCGATGCCGACGTAAACGCCGCAACCGCTGCCGCGCAGCGATGACGGCCTGATCCCCGAGTTTTCCAGGGCTTCCCAGGTCATTTCCAGCAACAGCCGCTGTTGCGGGTCGATCAGCGCCGCTTCGCGCGGCGAGATGCCGAAGAAGGCGGCGTCAAAGGTGCCTACTTCGCCAAGCGATCCGGCGGCGAAGGTATAGCTGGTGCCCGGGTGGTTGCGGCGTGGATGGAGGAAGCTGTCCTGCGCCCAGCGCTGGGGATCGACCTCGGTGACGAGGTCTCGGCCATCGAGCAAATCCTGCCAATACTGGCTGGTGCTGGTTCCCGGCATGCGGAAGGAATAGCCGATGATCGCCACACGCCGTGTCATGTTTGCCGGTTTCTCGTTTGGCAGCAGGGTTGTCGCAGAGCGCGAAGTCAGGGTCGCGCCGGAACCCGGACGCTCATCTTCGTGGTGCACGCGCAGGCAGCGGTATTGGCGCGGCATCGCGGGGCGACGACGCACCGGCCGATGCCGTTTTTCCTCCGGCGGGCAGTTCCTGCTTCGACTTCGCGACGAGATCCCGCGGCGTCGCGAGGTGCGACGGGATATGAACAGAGGCTGACGACAATTGACAAGTCCTGGCAGGTTTCGGCTGGTGGAGTTGTGCGTTTGGGGCGATGTACGGGACTCGAACCCGTGACCACTGGAATCACAATCCAGGGCTCTACCAACTGAGCTAACACCGCCATTGATCTGGCGCGCCCGGCGAGACTCGAACTCACGACCCCCGGCTTAGAAGGCCGGTGCTCTATCCGGTTGAGCTACGGGCGCAAGTGCGAGATTTCCTGGGAAGGATTTCCCCGCGGGTAACGCTACTTGAAACTTTGCAACTGGTCGGGGCGGTGGGATTCGAACTCACGACCCTCTGCTCCCAAAGCAGATGCGCTACCAGGCTGCGCTACGCCCCGAGAAAGCGCGCATTCTACAAGTTGGCACCAGCGGGGTCAATGACGCCCGGTGCAAATTCGAGGAGTCGGAACGAGGCGGCGACAGCCTTCGTCCCGCACTGTGATGAGGGCCGTCGGCGCCCGCGGCCCGCGGCTTTGGCTGGCCGCCGATCTCGCCGCTGCAGTCGGCTGGCGCGCGCGGCGCGCTTGGCCGTTGATTGGCCGCTGATTCGCCTTTCGCTGCCGTTCATCTGCGCGCGCTGCAGACCCATGATCGAGCATGCGGAGTACGCCCTGAAGGACGCGCCTGCAACGCCGGCAATCGACAGCGAGGATCGCGAGGTCGGGTCCCGCCGGTAGACGGCGCTGCGCTGCGCGCCGCCGAGCGATCGGAAACGAGCGTCTGATGGTTGGCAGGAAGCTCCCTCGGGCGGTCAGGCGCCACCTCCTGCTGCTTGGGCGGCGCCGTCACGCGGGGAGCCGTGCGCTTACCGGGAGCGAGGTCTGGCCGCGACTTGCCGGCGCGCGACCTTGACCGGGCCCGTCGCCTGCGGTATATCGCTTGAGCCGCTGCGGTCGCTGCGGGCAACCAGTGGTGGCAGTGATCATTGTCTCGAATGATCGACCGACGCGCGCGTTTGCAGCGATCGAACGAAACTGAGGAGCCGAAAATGGAACGTGAAGCGATGGCGTACGACGTGGTAATCGTCGGCGCGGGTCCGGCCGGCTTGAGCGCCGCAATTCGTCTCAAGCAACTGAATGCCGAGCTGTCGGTGATGGTGCTCGAGAAGGGCTCCGAGGTCGGGGCGCACATTCTGTCCGGCGCCTTGTTCGAAACCCGGGCGCTCGACGAACTGCTGCCCGATTGGCAGAGCATGGCAGCGCCGGTGAGCACCCTGGTCAGTGACGATCAGGTCTATCTCTATCGCAGCGAGACGGCGGCGGTCAGACTGCCGTCTTTTGCCGTGCCGGCGCCGATGCACAATTCGGGCAACTACGTCATCAGCCTTGGCCTGCTGTGTCGCTGGCTGGCCGAACAGGCAGAAGCGCTCGGCGTCGAGATCTTTCCGGGATTTGCCGCCGCCGAGTTGCTCTACAACGACGATGCGTCGGTAAAGGGCGTCGCCACTGGCGACCTGGGGCGCGACAGGCAAGGCCAGCCGAAGGATGGTTTTCAGCCCGGTCTGGAGTTGCACGCCAGGTACACGCTGTTCGCGGAAGGCGCGCGTGGTCAGCTGGGCAAGGAACTGATCGCCCGATACGATCTGGCCAGCGGCAAGACGGCGCAGCACTACGGGATCGGCATCAAGGAGTTGTGGCAGATCGACCCGGCCAGGCACCAGCCCGGGCTGGTTGCCCACGGCGCCGGCTGGCCGCTCGGCGAGCACGGTGCGACCGGCGGCTCTTTCCTCTATCACCTGGACGACAACCAGGTCGCGGTGGGCCTGATCGCCGACCTCAACTACGCCAATCCCTATCTCTCGCCTTTCGAGGAGTTCCAGCGCTTCAAGTCGCAGGTCGGGATCAGGAAGTATCTCGAAGGTGGCAAACGCCTGTGTTACGGCGCACGGGCAATCACCAAGGGCGGCCTCAACAGTCTGCCCAAACAGAGTTTCCCCGGCGGCCTGCTGATCGGCTGCGACGCCGGTACCCTGAATTTCGCCAAGATCAAGGGCATCCATACGGCGATGAAGTCGGGCATGCTCGCCGCCGAAACGGTGAATGCGGCCTTGCAGGCCGGCGATCAGGGCGGCAAGGATCTGGTCGCTTATGACGATGCCTTCAAGGCGTCCTGGTTGTACACCGAACTCCACCAGGCGCGAAATTTCGGGCCGGCGCTGCACCGATTCGGCACCTTTCTCGGCGGTGCCTTCAACTGGCTTCAGCAGAACCTGTTTGCCGGCCGGATGTTCTTCACGCTCAAGGATTCGACCAACGACCATCAACAGCTGCAGCCGGCGGCGCGTTACCAGCCGATCCAGTACGCCCGGCCCGATGGCGTGCTGACTTTCGACCGCTTGTCGTCGGTATTCATCTCGAATACCGCACACGAAGAGGATCAGCCCGTCCATCTGCAGTTGCTCGACAGCGCCAGGGCGATCTCGGTCAACTTCAAGGAGTATGCGTCTCCCGAGCAACGCTATTGCCCGGCGGGAGTCTATGAGATCGTCGAAGAGGCGGCCGGTCCGCGCCTGCAGATCAATGCCTCGAACTGCGTTCATTGCAAGACCTGCGACATCAAGGATCCGACCCAGAACATCCGCTGGGTGGCGCCCGAGGGCGGCGGCGGGCCGAACTATCCGAACATGTAGGCGCCGCCAGGCGCGATGTCGCCGGCCCGACCGGCGCGGCTCAACCGCTCTTGCCGACCTGTCGGGCGACTGCCCAGGCGACGTGTTCACGGACCAGCGCCGACCGGTCGTCGGCACGCGTCGACAGCGCCGCGACGACGGCCGGCGAGCCTGGCGCATTGCCGAGGGCGACGGCGATGTTCCGCAGCCAGCGCTGGTGACCGATCCGGCGGATCGGGCTGCCTGCGAGGCGGGCATTGAACTGTTCTTCGTTCCACGCGAAGAGTTCGGCCAGCGGCCTTGCGTCAAGACCGTTGCGAACGGCAAAGTCGGGGTCGCCGAGGCCGGCAAATCGATTCCACGGGCAGCACAGCTGGCAGTCATCGCAGCCGTAGATGCGGTTGCCGACCAGTGGCCGCAGCGCGACCGGGATGGCGCCGTGCAGCTCGATCGTCAGGTACGAGATGCACAGCCGTGCGTCCACTTCGTAGGGGGCGACGATCGCGCCGGTCGGACAGGCGTCGAGGCAACGGCGGCAGTTGCCGCAGTGGTCGTCGATCGGCGCGTCGGGCGGCAGTGGCAGGGTAGTGAGTATCTCGCCGAGAAAGTGCCAGGAGCCACCGCGCGTCAACGACAGCGTATGCTTGCCACGCCAGGCGATTCCCGACTGGCATGCAAATTCGGTTTCCAGGAGCGGCGCCGAATCGGTGAACACGCGGTAAGCAAAGGCTTCTGCCGGTGCCAGCGCGTCGGTCTCCAGGCGAATGTGGTCGACCAGCTGGCGCAGCCGCTGGCGCACCGTCTTGTGATAGTCACGACCGAGTGCGTAGCGTGAGACATACGCCTGCTCGCCATTGGCGAGTACCTGTTCGGCATCGGCGGCGTCGGGCCAGTAGGGCAGACGCGTCGAAATGACCGTCAGTGCGCCTGCTAACAGCTGCTGTGGCGCGGCGCGCAGCGCCGCGTGTTTGGCCATATAATCCATCTCCCCGTGCCGTCCCAATGCCAGCCAACGCCTCAGCCACGGCGCTGCGGCAGCCACATCGACGCCGGCAACAGCAATCTCCGCAAAGCCGAGTTTTCGACTCAAGGCCTTGATCCGTAGTGATAATTCGGCGTAGTCACGGTGCCCGCCGGGGTCCCTGCCAGGGCCGCGGTCGACATCTTTCTGGGAGTTTTCGTCTTGCATAGCCCGGATCATAAACAGTCGACGCTGAGCCTGCATCTGGCGGATGAAACAGCGACGGCCAGCTTTGGTGGCCGCCTGGCAGCGGCGCTCGATCCGGGCACGGTTGTCTGGCTCGACGGCGACCTCGGCGCAGGAAAGACCACCCTGGTTCGCGGCCTGTTGCGTGCGCTGGGCCACACCGGCCCGGTGAGAAGCCCTACCTATACACTGGTTGAAATTTATGTGATTTCGAGGATATACTGGTATCACTTTGATTTCTATCGGTTCAACTTTCCTGAAGAGTTCTTGGATGCGGGGCTTGGCGAGTATTTCCGTGACGATGCCGTGTGCCTGGTCGAGTGGCCCCAAAAGGCTGCCGGCCTGGTGCCCGCGGCCGATCTGGTCATCCGCTTGCGGATTGACGGGGAGGCGCGGGCGCTGGACGTCGTTGCGGCGAGCGAGGAGGGACGAAAATGTCTGAAAACGCTGTCGGGCAGCGCCTGGCGGGACGCCGGAGACTGATAAAGTTTGCCGGCGCTTCGTTGTTTCTGACGGTCAGCCCGGTGTCGAGAGCTTCGACCAATCGCAGTCCCGGCATTCTCGCCGTCCGCATCTGGCCGGCACCCGACTACACGCGGGTGACCATCGAACACAGCGCACCGATCAAGTACACCCACTTCACGGTGAAGGATCCGGAGCGCCTGGTGGTCGACCTGGAAGGCGTCGAGCTGACCAGCGTCCTGGAAAGCCTTGGCAAGAAAGTGGCGCCGGACGATCCGAACATCAAGCTGGTTCGCGCCGGGCGTTACAAGCCGGGCGTCGTGCGCCTGGTGATGGAACTCAAGACGCCGGTCGAGCCGCAGGTTTTCGAGTTGGCGCCGGTCGGCAACTATGGCCATCGTCTGGTGCTCGACGTTTACCCGCTGAATCCGCCGGATCCTCTGCTGTCCTTGCTGGATCGCGAGGATTGGCAGGCAGCGGCGGTCGACAGTCGCCCCGGGGCCACGGCCGGCGGCCAGTCGGGTGCGGCGGTCGAGGACCGGAGCGAACGCAAGCCCGGTCAACTCGCCGAACGTCGACCGGCGAACAAGCGCCAGGGCAGACCGGTGATCGACCGCCTGGTGACCATTACCCTCGATCCGGGGCACGGCGGAGAGGATCCCGGAGCGGTCGGCCGTGGCGGCAGTTACGAAAAACACGTCACGCTGGCGGTCGCCAAGCGCTTGCGAGCCAAGATCGAAGCCGAACCGAACATGCGCGTCGCCCTTACCCGCGACTCGGATTTCTTCGTGCCCCTGGGGGCCCGCGTACAGAAAGCACGTCGAATCCAGTCCGACCTCTTCGTCTCGATCCACGCCGACGCCTTTGTCCGGCCCGACGCCAACGGTTCTTCGGTCTTTGTTCTATCGGAGAGTGGCGCGTCGAGCTCGGCGGCGCGCTATCTGGCGCAAAAGGAAAATGCTTCCGACCTGATCGGCGGCGTCAATATCGACGTCAAGGATCCGGTCCTGGCTCGCACCCTGCTGGACCTTTCGCAGACAGCAACGATCAGCGACAGCCTCAAGCTCGGCAAAGCGGTGCTGGGCGAGATCGGTGGCATCAACCGATTGCACAAGGCCAGCGTCGAGCAGGCCGGATTCGCCGTGCTCAAGGCGCCGGATATCCCGTCGATCCTGATCGAAACCGCTTTCATCTCGAATCCCGAGGAGGAGAAGCGCTTGAACGACGACGCCTACCAGGACAAGATGGCCAACGCGATCCTGGCGGGTATAAAGAAATACCTGGCGCAAAATCCGCCGCTGGCCAAGTCGACGCTGGCCAGACTCGATTAGCACCGGGTCCTGCAGGCGGCCGTGACAAGCCGCCAGGCAATGCCCGAAATGGGCAAAATAGAGGTTCCAAATCGTCGGCGGCACTGCTAGAATGCCGACCCTGCAGGTGCTTGAACGGTTGTCGTGCCGCTGTAGCTCAGTTGGTAGAGCAGCGCATTCGTAATGCGGAGGTCGCCAGTTCGAATCCGGCCAGCGGCACCAGCAAGACAATACAGGACGCCCGACTTATTGGAGTCGGGCGTCTTGTTTTCCGGACGGCGCTGGCCAAGCTTCTTGCCAAGGCGCGACGCGACGCGGTGAATCCAAACGAAACGGCCGGCGATCGAATCGATCGCCGGCCGTTTCGGGAATTACAGGCTGAGCAACTGCTTGTTACAGCTCGCGCCGGAATCTGCTCAATCCGGCATGCGACGGCGGCGAGCCAGGCCCAGTCCGGCGAGCGAAACGCCGAACAGCGCCAGCGAAATCGGCTCGGGCACACCGATGATTTCCTTGACCAGCTTGCGCTCGACCGCGGCACCGAAGTCCGCGAAACCGGTCGCCGGTGTCACGAAGCCGGTAGCGCTCTTCACGTAGTCGGTGTAGTACGTCACGAGCCCGGCGCCACCGCCGATTGGCAGGCCGTTGATGGTGGTGACGCCGGCAGCCAGGGCAGCGTCGCGGCCGCAGGCGGGATTGGCGCCGGTGTTGCAGTCGGTGGTGTCGTTGTCGGAGCCGTCGCCCGAGACGTCGAGCACGAAACGCAGACCCTCGTAGCCGTTGTTGGCCGAAGCCAGCGATCCGCCGTAGATCATCGCGTCCTGGATCGCCGTCGAACCGGAAAAGGCGCGTGCCGTACCGTTGATCGCGGTGGCAAAAGCTTGCGCGGAAGCGACGCTGTCGATCAGCGTCCAGCCGACCTGCTGCGATTGCTGATTGTTGCCGGACCATTCGACATAGGTGACGGCGATGTTACCGAGCTGGCTGCCGAGAATGGCATTCTGCACGGCGGCGCTGTTGAAGGCATTCACGTAACCGGTCTTCTGCAGGCCGTACTCGGTGGCGTCGACGCTGCCGGAAACGTCGACCAGCAGAACCAGTTCGAGTCCGACCGGTACCGCGCTGGCGGCAGGCATGTAGGCGGCAGCGGCGCCGGCGACGGCGGCAACTGCCAGGGCTTTCGAAATCTTTTTCATGGGATCCTCGTGTATGGGTAAGGTTATCAGGTGGGGACAAACCATTCTTCCCGCACCAACAATGAAGCATGATGCGTGCCAGCCATCGACGATGCCCGCCAATAGACTGTATTAATGGCAAATCGAGGGGCGTGCCGAGGTTGGAGCCGACCTCGAGAAGGGCGTGGTTGTAAAGAAATTCGACAGCTGGATCGCTCTGCTGGTCTTCGCGGCAGCGGTCTGGCGCCCTGGCGCAAGGCCCCGCTGAGGTCCCTGGCTCGCCGGTGCCTGGCGGCGATGCCGGCGAGTGGCACGCAAAAAGAAAGCCGCTGGCGCGGCTTTCTCGTCGCTGGCTGCCCTGGCTACTCGGTAACCAGTTCGCGCCAGGAGACGCGGCGCGTGTCGAGCGGACCCGGCGCGGTCGGCACGGGCGCGCTGATGGTGTCGGGCGCGTCGGTCCTGATCAATTCCCGGATCGTGCCGTCCTCGAGGCGGATGACGCTCGGCGCGCTGCTCAGGTACTCGCCGAGCCTGACGCCGAGCAGCCCCGAGGTGCCATCGACGTAGCCGCCGCTGCGATAGTCGAGGAAGTACGCAAAGCTGACGCCGACCGGAACACAGGCACCGGCGGTCGGCGTGTTGGTGTTGAACGCCAGCGTACCGAGTTGCAGCCGCAGGTCGGTATTGACGCGCTCTCCGGCGACCGGGAAGTCGATGTACCAGCCGTCCTTGACATGGAAGTCAACCGCGTTGTTGGTCGCGGTGACGATCGTGTCGCCGGCGGTACAGTAGGCATTGCCCGTCGGGCAGACGCCGGTGGTCAGGGTCTGGGTGACGAAGTCGCCGGGAACCGGAGTCGTCTGCGCCGGCGTCAAGGGGCGTGGACTGCCGTAGTCGGTATCGGTCAGGCGGTCCTTGATGGCGTAGAGCGATTGCCCCTGGCTGGTCACCAGATCGTCCGACCCGAGCAGCTGCCCGGTGGCGACGAACACCACCGGGTAGCCATTGACCATGCCGAGCTCGGGCTTGCTGGTGATCGGCTGCGCGACAGCGTTGGCGTCGACCAGCGTCGCCAGCCGCTGCGCGTCGTACACCGGCAGTGCCGGCGGGATGGCAGGTACCGGGATGTCGCCGTTGACGTCGAAACGCCAGACGTTGCCGAGCAGGTCGCCGCCGTAGACGCGCTGGGCGGTGTTGTTGTTGTCCGGGAAGTTGGCCCAGGCGGTGATGCGCGACAGGCCGCTCGGCGTCGTGGTGTCGCCGGCGCCGGTGCTGATCGAGCGGATGAGCGCACCGGTGTCGGCGTTGAGGATGAACAGCCGCCCCTGCCCGTCGCCGGGGGAGATGTTGTTGTAGCCGGAAGAGACGATCACCACCCAGGTGCCATCCTTGAGCTTGGTGATTACCGGATTGCCGAAGGTGTAGCCGAGGTTGTTGTCGGTGAACTCCCACAGGCTCTTGGGCGCGGCTGGGTCGGTGATGTCGAGCGCGTAGTAGCCGCGGCCGCCATTGTTCAGGCCGCCAACCAGGATCGTCTTCCAGACCGCTGCCGGCGATCCGGAGCTGGGCGTGGCGCAGTTGCTGGTGCAGATGTCGCCGCTGACCGGCGTCGCATCGACCAGGAACTGGTGCTTGCCCGGCGCGGCGTAGTTCTTGTCGGCGAGCTTGTAGAGCTTGGGCATCACCAGCGCTGGCAGGTAGGCCCATTCCTCCTCGCCGGTCAGCGCATCGAGGGCGTGCAGCATGCCGTCGTTGGCGGCGACGTAGACCATGGCGGCGCGGCTGGCGTTGGCGCTCTTGAAGGCGCCGTATTGATAGTCGGCGTAGTTCCATGGCGACCCTTGCACGTAGACCGCTTCCGAGCCGGAGATGTCGCCGAGCAGATGCGTCCGCTGCCGGTAGTAGGCAGCGAGGTCGGCGAGCGGACCTTCGTTGCTCTTGTCGCCGCGCACGAAGTTGACCAGGTTCTCGCCACTGGCGCTGGTCTGCGTCGCCGATGCCAGGCAGATGGTACCGACCGTGCAGAACTGCGACAGGGTATTGATCGCCGCCGTCGCGAAGTAGTCCTGTTCGCTGGTGGTCAGATTGGCCCACAGGAAGAACTTGAGCTGGTCGGTGGAGCCGCTGACGCTGCCACTACCGGGGTTGTAGGTGTAGATGGTGCGCGCGGTATGCGTGCCGGCCGAGACCTTGGCGTCGAGTTCTGCCTGCGCGGACCACACCGAGGTCGTCGAGAGGACGCCGGTCGTGCCGTCGATGGTCCGTTTGACGACGTCGCCCGACCACTCGCCTGCCCGGAACGATACTTCGAAGACGCCGTTGCTTCCGGCCACCAGGTTGGGGCTGGTGACCGTCACGGCCGACAGGGCGCCGGCCCGGACCGAGACGCTGGAGAGGGCGCCACTGATGCCTGCCGCCAGCGACGACGGGTCCGAGGCACTGAAGTAGGTGCCGCGGCCGTTGACCGCGGCGTGCCAGAGGTCGTCGATGTTGGTCTGGGTGTTGCTTTCCGGCTTCGGCCAGTTGCAGTCGCCGAGTTTCTGCCACGGGCAGAGTCCGGTACTCGGATCGGCCGTCACGCCAAGCTTGACGCTGTTGAAATCGCCACTGCTGGCGCTCAGGTAGTCGGCCTGGTACTGCATCAGGCCGGAGGCACCGAGACCGAGCGTGTAGGTGTTCATGAACTGCCGCGGATAGCGGGTGTCGTTGGTGCACACGTCGTTGTAGCTGGTGATGCTGCCGCTGATCACCGGGCCGCCGGTACAACGGTCGGGAAGCTGCAGGGGATCGCGCAGGTCGGTCTTCCAGTAGTACTCGGCGACGTCGGCGAGCGTGTCGCTGGTCGGACCGAGGCCGACGACGCTGCAGCTCGTCTCGACGTAGTTGTTGGCGGCGGTTGCCGCCTGCGGCGTGCACGAGGCGACGTTGGTCGGGCCGGTGGTCAGCGTGTTGCACGTCGTCACCACGCTGCCGACGGTTCCGGCGGTGCAATTGGCGGCGGCGACGGCCTGCGTGGTCGGCGGCGGGACGACGTTCTGGCAGCTGGTGGTCAGGCCGCCGACGGTGCCGGCGGTACACGAGGCGATGTTGGTCCAGGTGGCGATCACCGGCAGCGTACGACACTGCTGCGTCGCGCTGGGCGTGCAGCTGGCGGTGTTGGCCCACGGGCTGGGCCAGGACGTCCGGCATTCGGTTGCCCCGGCGACCGGTGTGCAGGAAGCCGTCGCCGTCCAGGGCGTCCAGTCGGTCCGGCATTCGCGCCCGGTGGCGACCGTGTAGTTGGGCCCGGTCGATTGCGCGACCGGGGTGCACGAGGACAAGCTGCCCCAACCACTCCAGGCCGAATACTGACACTCGCGGGTCGCCGAGGCGTCGCAGGAACCGACGTAGTTCCAGCTGCCGGTGACGGTCTGGCACTCGGTGGCGACGCCGACGCTGTAGCTTGGCCCGGTCGACTGCGGCACCGCCGTGCACGAGGCGACGTTGGTCCACGCGGTCCACGGCTGGTACTGGCAGCGCGTCGTTGCCGAGGCGGTGCAGCTGGCGACGGTGGTGTAGGGCGTCCACGCCGTCTGACATTGCGTGGTGGCGCTCGGAACGCAGGTGGTGGCGTTGGTGAAGGTGCTCCATTGGGTCCGACATTGCCGGGCAAGGCCGACCGTGAAGTTCGGCGCGCTGGATTGCGCGACCGCGGAACACGAGGCGACATTGGACCAACCGCTCCAGCCGGCATATTGGCAATCAGTCTTAATCGCGCCGACCGTGGTCTCGGTGCAGGAGTTGACGTCAACGAACGATCCGTAATTCCATCGGCACTTTGATGCCAGCGTAACGGTGTAGGGCGAACCGCTGGATTCCGCCACGGTTGAGCAGGACGAGACGTCGCTCCAGCCGGAAGCTTGGTAACGGCATTCTACGGTCGACGATGTCGTGCACGTGGCGCTGGTATCGGTCCACCCGGACCAGACCGACTGGCATTCACGCGCGACGCCGACGGTATAGCTGGGTCCGCTGGACTGGTTGAGCGGGGTACAGGAAGCGACGTTGGTCCAGCCCGTCCAGGCGGCGTACTGACAGCCGACGGTCGCCGATGCGGTGCACGAGCTGACGTTGGTCCAGGCGCTTGACGACGACACCTGGCAATCGACGGCCGTGCCAACGCTGTAGCTGGTCGGTCCGGGCGATTTCGCCACCGCCGTGCACGAAGCCGCATTGACCCAGGCCGGCGAGGTGTACTGGCATTGTGAGTCGGTGGTGAAGACCGTTGCCTCGCTGTCCAGACCGGCATTGACGAGGACCGATCCGCCGGCCACAACCGAACAGCTCGACACGTTGGTCCAGGCGGACTGGCCCAGTACCCGACACTCGGTCCGATTGGTGCCGGTGGCGCCCCTGGTGAGCTGGGAGCAGGAGGGCGTATCGCTCCACGCGCTCCAGGTCGTTCCCGCATTGGTGGATGTGCGTTGCTGCACCTGCGTCAACTGCTGCTGCAACTGGTAGGTCTTGCTCTGCAGCTGGCGCGTCTGGCTCTGCAGTTGCGAGGTCCGCTGCTGCGGCACGGTCTGGGTTCTTGTCTGCAGCTGTGACGTATTCTGTTGCCGTTGACCGATGCGCTGTTGCAATTGGCTCGTTTGCTCCTGAATTACATTAAAGGTGCTGACTTGCTGCTGGCTGAAGGTGCTGATTTCGAGCTGCGAGGTGCGGCTCTGCAGTTGCGAGTCCCGCCCCTGAAGGAAGGAAAGACGCGCCTGCGGCTGTGTGAACGTCCTGGTTTCGACCAGCGCGTCCAGGCTCTGCAGCTGCTCGGTCATGATCTGCGCCTGGGTGGCTGCGGTCTGCGTGTCGGTGCGGATGGTCTGCGTCGTCGTTTGCTGCTCCTGCGGACCGCCGCCATCGAGTTGCGGGCGCACCTCGAGGCCGGGGCCGTCCTGGTCGCCGACGGCGGTAATGCCGTTCCACTGGAAACCGGGGCCCTCGTTCCAGTAGCCGTCGGTAGACAGGATGGTGACGTTCTGCTGGCAGTAATGCTGCACCGGGTCGACCACCGTGACACCGTTGAAGCTGGTGCCGTTCAGCCGGCCGGCGTAGAGGCGGCCGGCGTTGGCGAGAGCGATGCGCAAGGGCGTGTTCTGGGCCGGGATGGCGGCGAACAGCTTGTCGTACCAGGCTTTCTTCTGCGCGGCGCTGAATGAGCCGATGTTCTGGAAGTCGGTGGCGGTGTTGTTGTTGATCGTCATGTAGCCGACCCGGAAGCTGCTGTCGATCGGTTCGAAAGACAGGCTGGTCGCGGTCTTCATGGTCTGCATGCGGGTATGGTAGTAGGCCCACCAGTTCGCATAGTTGGTCATTTCCTCGGCGTAGGTGCAGTCGCTGGAGCCAGCGCAGTCGTTGCGACCGGTCGCCTTGGGGTAGGTCGTCCTGCTCGAGGTGATGACGGTCAGCAGGTTCTCGCCCGGCGCGAGGTTATTCGCCGGCCGCGCAAAGACGCTCGGCGTACCGGCCATCGAGCCGCTCTGGGTGATCACCGGCGCCGCCGCCGGAACGCCGGGGGCGCTGATGGTCACCGTGTAGGTGCCGCCGACCGGACCCGAGACGACGGCGCTGTAACCTGCGACCTGGCAGTTGCCGATAAGCTCGAAGGTACAGGCGTTGATGCCGGTCTCGAGGGCGCTGGCCAGCGTCGCCGGCGAAGTGGTCGCCGCGATCGCCGCCGAGAGGATGATCTGGCTGTCGACCGTGAGGTTGCTGATCGACGTGCTGCTGCTGCCGCTGATCGCGATCGTGCTGACACGCGGCGCCGGCATGCGCGGGAAATTGAAGGGGATGTTGGCGGGCGTCGCGGGCGGCGGCGGGCTGGGGTCGATCTCGGTCGCCTGGCAGGCGCCGGAAGACGGTACGGCGGCGACGGCATCGGCGGCGGTCTTGCACCAGCGCAACTTGGCGGCAACCGGGTAGCTGGTGGTCGGCGCGCTGGCCGCGACGCAGTCCTTCATGCTCCGGTTGGTGCAGTACTCGCCGGCAACCGTCGTGTAGTAGTAGGCAATGCCTACCAGGTTGCTGCGCCCGGTGGTCTGCACGCCGTAGCCATCGTCCTTCACCGAAGTCCACGCCGAGGTGGCGGCCGAGGTCTGGCTCGGGTAGGTAGTCGTGTCGACGGCACCGGCAACGTCGAAGTACTTGGGCGGTGTGTAGTTGACCGCGGGGTTGTAGGCGATACCGTTGAAGCTCGCGTTCTTGCCCTGGTAGCGACCGGCGGTAATTCCTGCCCAGTCCGGCAGGTAGTCCCAGTCCATGCTTCCCGAATCATCGAGAACGAACATGATGTTTGGCGAGATCTCGACCGAAGAGGCGCCGGAGAGCGGTGAGTTGGCCAGTTGCGTCGCCGCCGCCTGAGCGCCGCCGGCGAGCACGAACAGGGCGATCAGCGCCGCGATTCTGGTCATTGTCTTGTTGGTTTCCATGGCGAACTCCTCGGCAGATTCCTCGTGGACCTAGAGCGCAACGATCGTCTGGATGTAGGCGACGGTGTTGCGCGGTCCGGCGATGCGCGTCGTGATGCGGTAGTAGACCTGATTGTTTACGAGCGGCGCGACGCCGCCGGCGGCCATGCTGCCGCCGCTGTTGATGCCCGCCGGCTGTTTGGCGCAGTTGGCGACGTGCGGCGCGCCAACGGTCTCGCAGAGGCGATGAATGACGTACGAGACGGTGTTGCCGGCGGCATCTTCGGCGCCGGTGACCGCCTGCGCGGCCAGCGTCGCGTTCCAGAAAGCGTCCCAGGAAACGCCCGCCGCCGGGTCTTCGCGCATCGCGCGATAACCATTGCCGCCGTTATGGGCGTGCAGAGCCGTATTGCCCAGGGCGTTGTTCGGTTGCAGCCAGTTGGCGATGGCCAGTTCGGTGCTGCGCTCGCCGGCATGTACCGCCGACTGCTGGAAGGACATGTTGCCGGCGACCAGGTTGGCGGTGTCCACCGAGCGCATCAGCGCCACCCCCGCCAGGGTCAGCGCCACCAGGATGATCAGCGCGACCAGCAGGACGACGCCGCGCTGGCGCGCGGCATTGCCGGCGAAGCCAGGTAGCGGAAGGGAGGTTCGGCTCAGGTACATGCGTCCATCCAGGGCAGGTTACGGAGTGGGATGACCGTTTCGAACACCTTGTAGCGGTAGTTCTGCCAGTTGGCACGGCCGCTCAGGTCGATCGCCGCGCCACCGCTGCCCGCCCAGGTCGGTGCCTGCGCGGTGACCTGGTCACGGTCGAGCTGGCTGTTGCGGGCGACCAGCGCGATGCGCACCGCCGATGCCCTGGCCAGCAGGCAGGCGTGCGTCGCCTGGCTTGCCGTCGCCTGGTGTGGCGTCGTCTGGTCCCAGGTGTCGACGCCATCCATCGGCGTCGAGGTGTCGCTGCCGTACTGGGCGCGCAGACTGACGATGTTGCTGGCAATCGGTATCCAGCTGGCGCTGCAGGTGCCGTCGACCGCCGTGCACGCGGCGCCGCAATTGGCGGTCATGTAGTCGCAGACGGTCAGGTTGCCGGCGCGCACCGCGTAGGCACGGATTCTCGGGGCGTCGCCGAGGTTGAACAGCGTGCCGCCATCGACTGCGCCACTGGCGGCGACGGTGACGTTCGGTGCGGCCACCGCCGACACTTGCGCCAGTGTCAGCGCGCAACCGTTCAGGGGTGCTGCCGGCGCTGCCGCGACCCACTGATTGGGCAGGTAGTTGGCGGCGTTTCGCACGGCGATCAGCGAGCCGTTGGTGGCGGTGATGACGTCGCCCTCGGGCGGCCCCTCGTTGTTGCCATAGGCGATCAGCAGCGTGTCGGTGCCGGCGTCGCCGGCCGGCACGTCGGCGGTCGGCGGGTTGATCAGCACCGGCGCGATCTGCGACAGCGTCCGGCTGGCCGGCGCCGGCAGCGTCAGCGGGCAGCCCATGGCGTTGAGTGCGTTGAAACCGTAACCGCCCTGGCGAATGTCGCGCTGCAGCGCGTAGAGCGCCATGGCGCCGTTGCTCTGCGCGTCACCGGTGCCGGTGGTCGTCCGCCGCTGGCTTTCGGCGGCTGAGAACACCTGCATCATGATGATCAGGCCAATCATGCCGATGACCATGGCGACCATCACTTCGACCAGCGTGAAGCCGTCGGCGAGGGCATTTCTCAGGGGTGATGGGCGTCGTTTCATGGCGGTCTAGGGGTTGCGCGCGACTTGCGAGACGACGACATGCCGGTGTCCCGCTTCATTCGCGGGCATTTCCGGCGTCCGCCAGAAGAGGGTGATCACCACCTGCCCGGCGGTCGCCCCGGCGGTGGTGTCGACGGTGACCGTTGGCAGAGTCGACGTCACGCCGGTTGCTGCCGCGACGACCCCCGGCAGGCCCTCTGCGCCCTGCACTTCGGCAAGCCAGGCGTTGTACGCGCCACCGCCGGTCTGAAAATTGGTCTGGAGGGTAGCCAGATCGCCGCCGCTGACCCACATCTGCCCGATCAGGCGGTTGGCCAGCAGCGTCGCGTCGGTACGGTACTTGGCGTCGCCGACGAGCTTGATCGAGGTCGCCTGCAGGGCCACCAGCGAAAGAATTCCCAGCGAAAAGACGAGGATCGCGATCAGCGCTTCGAGCAGCATGACGCCGGCCTGTTCGCGGATCGGTCGGGGCGGCGCGTTCAAGTCGTTCAATCGATTCATCATCAGCACGCCTGGGCATCGCCGGCCGGCAAGGCCGGATCGCACATGCGAATCTGGCCGCCGAGCTGAACGACGATACGCAGGCAGCGAACTTCGCCGCCGCCCGCCATGCACGTTCCGCCGGTGTTGCTCGAGACGTCGATCACGCCGGTCGGCGCGGCGGTGAGGCGCCCGAGACCGTTGAACAGGTAAAACGACTGTCCCGCCGCGACGGTCGTCGCGCTGGAGCCTTCGGCGCCGCTGCGGACCTGGATGATCCGCGGCGCGACGGTGTCGGACGGTGCCGTCGCACAGGCGCCGACGGGATCGTCGACACTGACCACCCAGTTCGGACCGGCGGTGTCCAGCGCGCAGCTGTCGTCCACCGTCGTCACCAGGGCAAAGCCGACGGTGGTATTGCGCCGCACGGCCTCGGCTCTTGCCAGCTGCAGTCCGTTGAGTACCGACTCGGCCGTGGTCCGTACCCGGGCATTGCGCAGCCAGTCCGAAAAGGCGGGCACGGCAAGGCCTATCAGCACGGCGAGGATGGCCATGGCGATGATCAGTTCGATCAGGCTGAAGCCGCGCATGGCTTTCAACAGCCACCTCCCTTGCTGGTCACCCAGCACGCCACCGGCGGCGTTCCCCAGCCACTCTGGACGGCGGTGGTGGCTCTGACGTTGGCCTGCGTGACGGTATAGGTGAAGCCGGCCATCGAGCTCTTGCCGGTAGCCGTCAGCGTGTAGGTGGTGGCGGTGAGGGTCGGGCAGGTGAAGTCGAAGTACTGGCTGGTGGTGGTGTCGTTATCGCATGCCGGGCCGTTGATCGCCGGATTGCCGCCGGCCGCGGGCTGGAAATAGAAATGATTGTCCTGGAAGAACTGCTCCATCCTCACCCGCTTCTCGGACAGTCCCGCGGTCGCCTGGGTGATTCGTGAGCGGGTCAGGTAATCGGCGTAATTGGGAATGGCGATCGCCGCCAGGATGCCGATGATGATCACCACCATCATGATCTCGATCAGGGTGAAGCCTTGACAATGTCTTTTCACGGCGCTTCGTTTCCTCATGGGGCAGCAGTGGCGATCGGGCAACGCGCAAGGGTGACTGCTGCAATCATAGTCGAGCGTTGCCACGGCGCAATTGCCGGGCGATATACGGCGCATTGGGGCGGATGAGTGGCACGGCAGCGGTCGATGCCGACGGTAGAATCCAGCTTCCGCCGGTACCGGCATCGTCGTCGCGGGTCGTCAAGTTGGTGGCATCGATCTTCTCGGGAAGTCCGGCGGCGAACGAGCACGGCCAGCAACGGTGGCGGTTGCGCTGGGCGCTGGCGGTGTCGGTGATGCTGCACCTGCTGGCGCTGGCCGCGCTGGCGGCGGTCATTGCCGCCGCCGCCGCGCGCCTGCCGGCGTCGTCGACGGCTGGTGGCACGGTGATCGCCGCGTCGCTGCGACCGGCATCCGGCCAGCCGGGGCTGGTGCGGAGCGCGGCGCCGGCGCGCGAGTCGCCAGCCCCGGGTCGGGAAGAAGTCGCGGTGGCGGAACTCGCGGCGGTGTCGCCGGACGGCGCCAAGGTCGTGGCGCTGGGGCAGCGTCGGCTGGCGGCACACTTGCCGCCCTACCTGGCGGCGCCGCCGGTGCTCGACGTGCAACCGGGGCCGTGGTATTTCCGCGCGACCGAACTGACGCGCGCGGCAGCGCTGCAGGAAGCGCCGGTGCTGGCGCCTCCACCTGCGGCGGCTGGCCAGCGGTTGCCGGCGGGCAAGGTCGTGTTGCGCGTCCTGATCGGTGCGACTGGCGATGTCGATCGGGTCGACGTCGCCGGCAGCAGCCTGCCGCCGGACTACGAAGCCGCGGCGGTCGCCGCTTTTGCGCCGCTGCGTTTTCGTCCCGGTGAGATCGAAGGCGTGCCGGTTAGCAGCGAGCTGCGCTTGGAGGTCGGCTTCGAAGCGGGCGACAACGGCCGCAGCCACGCTGCGGGTGCCGTTGGCGCCGGTGAGCCGGGCCTGCCGCAGGTGCCGCCGGCGGCATCGCCAGTGCCTGTGCCTCGCCTGCTCGAGGCCGGCAAGGCGACATCGCCGTCGCCGGTGGGCGCGCCGGCCAGGCCTTAGTGGTGGCTCGTGACCTGCTCGCTGGGTCGACGGTTAATCAGCGTCACGACTGCAGCTCGCGGGGCAGCGCGAAGGTGACGTTCTCGGCGGCGCCTTCGAGCTGTTCGAGCTTGCTGCGGTCGCCAGCCGAGAGTCGGTCGACGACGTTCTGTACCAGCACTTCCGGCGCCGAAGCGCCCGCGGTGACGCCGACCCGGCTGGCGCCGGCGAGCCATGCCGGTTCGATCTGTTCGGCCCGGTCGACCAGGTAGGCGCGGCTGCCGCGCAGTTCGGCGACTTCACGCAGGCGGTTCGAGTTCGAACTCGACTTGCTGCCGACCACCAGCACGACTTCACTGGCTTGTGCCAGCTGCTTGACGGCATCCTGCCGGTTCTGCGTGGCGTAGCAGATATCGTCCTTTTTCGGTCCGATGATTTCGGGAAAGCGTTCCTTCAGCGCCGCGACGACCACTGCCGCATCGTCGACCGACAGTGTCGTCTGGGTGACGTAGGCGAGCTGGGCGGGAGTCCTGACCGTCAGCTGGCGGGCGTCGGCGGCGGTTTCGACGAGATACATGCCGCCGCGGCTCTGGCCCATTGTCCCTTCGACCTCGGGATGTCCCTTGTGGCCGATCATGACTATTTCGCGACCTTCGCGGCGCATTCGCGCCACCTCGAGATGGACCTTGGTGACCAGCGGGCAGGTGGCGTCGAAGACTTTCAGGCGACGCGCGTCGGCTTCGTCGCGAACGGCCTTCGAGACGCCGTGCGCGCTGAAGACGACGGTGTTGCCGGCGGGAACTTCGGCCAGTTGGTCGACGAAGATGGCGCCCTTGCTGCGCAGGTCATCGCAGACGAACTGGTTGTGTACCACTTCGTGGCGAACGTAGATCGGCGCGCCGAATTTTTCGAGAGCGCGCTCGACGATGGCGATGGCGCGGTCCACTCCGGCGCAGAAACCGCGCGGGTTGGCGAGGATGATTTGCATGCGGTGCCTCACATGATGGCGATGACTTCGACTTCGAACACGATCGTCTTGCCGGCGAGCGGATGGTTGAAGTCGAAGAGCGCGCTGCTGTCGGTCAATTCCCGCAGGAAGCCGGCAAACGAGCCGGCGTCGTCGGGCGAGCTGAATTCGACCAGCGAGTTGACTTTCAGTTCGACCTCGGGCGGCAAGGCATGGCGCGCGATACGTTCGATCAGGCGCGGGTTATGCGGACCGAAGGCGTCTTCGGCAGCGAGTTCGAAGACCCGTCGCTCGCCAGCCGACAGACCGATCAGGCAGTGCTCGAGCGTTTCCGCAAGCTGGCCGCTGCCCATCTGCAGGGTTGCCGGCGACAGCTCGAAGGTGCTGACGTACTCGGTGGCGTCAAGGTCGGCGAGGCGGTAGTGCAGCGTCAGGTAGCTGTCGCGGCCGACCGTCAGGGTGCTGCCTGGCGTCGCCGGACTGGTCATGAGTTCTCTCCGTGGCCGGGTCGGGTGGCATCCTTGCCGGCCGGCCGGGCGACCAGTTGATCCCAGAGCATCAACACCGCGCCGATGCTGATGGCCGCGTCGGCGACGTTGAAGGCGGGCCAGTAGAAGCCGGCGGCGTGCCATTGGACGAAGTCGATCACGGCACCGAAACGAATGCGGTCGATGAGGTTGCCGATGGCGCCGCCGAGGATCATGGTCAGCGCCAGCGACAGCCGGAACTCACCGCTGTGGCGGGGCAGGACGCTGACGATCCAGGCCGAGATGGCGATCGCCAGCAGCGTGAAGAACCAGCGCTGCCAGCCGCCGGCATCGGCCAGGAAGCTGAACGCGGCACCGCTGTTGAAGGTCAGCACCCAGTTGAAGAAGGGCGCGACGTAGATCGAGTCACCGGGCCGCAGCCAGGCGAGCACCAGCCACTTGCTGATCTGGTCGACGACGACGATCACGCCGGCCAGCCACAGCCAGCGGTCGATGTTACGCGAAGGCACGTGTTTCGCCCTCGCCATCGAGGTTGCTGAGACAGCGGCCGCAGAGACCCGGTTGCCCGGGGTGGCTGTCGACGTCGGCGCGGACGTGCCAGCAGCGCTGGCACTTGGCCAGCGCCAGCGGGGCGCAGAGCAGCCGATCGTCGGCATCCTCAACGACCATCGTCTGCGAGCAGATCAGGACGAAGCGCAGGTCGTCGCCGAGCGAGGCGAGGATCTGGTATTTCTCGCCGTTGCAGTGCAGGTGTACCGCGGCTTGCAGCGACGAACCGATCTTGCCGGCGATGCGCAGGTCTTCGAGGGCACGCATGACCTCGGCGCGGTAGCCACGGATCTTGCGCCACTTGTCGAGCAACTCGCCTTCGCCAGCGGGTGCCGGCAGCGCCTGCCAGGTGTGCAGCATCACCGATTGCTCGGCGTCGCCGGTCTGCAGCCGCCAGATTTCGTCGGCGGTGAAGGACAGAATCGGCGCCATCAGTTTGACCAGGGACTGCAGGATGTGCCACAGCGCGCTCTGCGCCGAGCGGCGCGCCGGCGACGCGGCGGCGGTGGTATACAGGCGGTCCTTGAGGATGTCGAGGTAGAAGCCACCGAGATCCTCGGAACAGAAGGTCTGCAGCGACTGGACGACGCGGTGGAATTCGAAGCGGGCGTAGTCGGCTTCGCATTGCGCCTGCAGTTGCCGGGTCATGGCCAGTGCGTAGCGGTCGATCTCCAGCCATTGCTCGACGTCCAGCAGGTCCCGCGTGGCGTCGAAGTCGGCGGTGTTGGCGAGCAGGAAGCGCAGCGTGTTGCGGATCCGGCGGTAGGATTCGACGACGCGCTTGAGGATCTCGTCGGAGATCGACAGTTCGCCCGAGTAGTCGGTGGCCGCGACCCACAGCCGGAGGATTTCGGCGCCCAGAGTGTCGGCGATCTTCTGCGGCGCGATGACGTTGCCCCGCGACTTGGACATCTTCAGACCCTTGCCGTCGACCACAAAGCCGTGCGTCAGCAAGGCATTGTATGGCGCCCGCCCGTCCATCGCGCAGCCGATCAGCAGCGAGCTCTGGAACCAGCCGCGATGCTGGTCGGAACCTTCGAGGTAGAGGTCGGCGGGGTAGGCCAGCTGTGCGCGATGCGAGCCACGCAGGACGCTCGAGTGCGTCGCGCCGGAGTCGAACCAGACGTCGAGCGTGTCGCTCATCTTGTGATACTGCTCGGCTTCGTCGCCAAGCAACTCGCCGGCGTCGAGCGCGAACCACGCTTCGATGCCGGCCTTTTCGACGCGCCGCGCGACCGCTTCGACCAGTTCGCGCGTGCGCGGATGCAGCGCGCCGGTCTCGCGATGCAGGAAGAAGGGGATCGGCACACCCCAGTTGCGTTGCCGGGATACGCACCAGTCGGGGCGCGTCCTGATCATCGCTTCGAGGCGTGCGCGACCCCAGCTCGGGAAGAACTGCGTTTCGTCGACGGCACGTTCGGCGCACCAGCGCAGGCTTGCCTGCTCTTCGCTGCCGTGCGTCGCCGAGTCGTCGGGCGGCGTCGCGCGGTGTTCCATGCCGATGAACCACTGCGTCGTGGCGCGGAAGATGATCGGCGTCTTGTGGCGCCAGCAGTGCGGGTAACTGTGCTGGATCGTCTCGGAGCGCAGCAGGTGGCCGCTGGCCTCGAGTTCCTGGACGACCAGCGGATTGGCTTCCCAGACGGTCCTGCCGGCCAGTTCGCCGACGGTCAGCGCTGGCGTGCCGGCGACAAAGCGACCGTCGTCGGCGACCGGGTTGTTTACCGGCAGGCCGTAGACCCTGCCGATCAGGTAGTCGTCGGTACCGTGCGCCGGCGCGGTGTGCACCAGGCCGGTGCCGGCCTCGACGGTGACGTGGCGGCCGCAGATGATCGCCACGTCGCGGCTCTCGAAGGGATGGCGCAGCAGGACGTGCTCGAGCGCCTGGCCGCGGGCCGAACCGAGTACCGTGCCGGTCAGCGCGTAACGTTGCAGGCAGGCCTCGGCGAGTTCGCTGACCAGGATCAGCGCCCCCCTGGGCGTCTCGATCAGCTGGTATTCGAAGTCCGGGTGGGCGCTGACCGCTTCGTTGGCCGGCAGGGTCCACGGGGTGGTGGTCCAGATCACCGCAAAGGCGGGGCCGCGCAGGTGCGTCAGGCCGAAAGCCCGGGCCAGCTTGTCGCCGTGATTGGGGTGCACCTCGAAGGCGACGTCGATCGCGGCCGACGACTTGTCTTCATATTCGACCTCGGCTTCGGCGAGCGCCGACTGGCAATCCAGGCACCAGTTGACCGGTTTGAGACCCTGGTAGAGAAAGCCCTTGTCGAGGATCGTGCCGAGCGCCCGGATTTCGTCGGCTTCGGTCTTGAAATCCAGCGTCAGGTACGGGTTGTGCCAATCGCCGAGGACGCCGAGACGGATGAAATCCCTCTTTTGACGCTCGATCTGTTCGCCGGCAAAAGCGCGGCACAGCGCGCGCACGCGGTCGGCAGGTACGTGCTTGCCGTGCAGCTTTTCAATCTGGTGCTCGATCGGCAGGCCGTGGCAATCCCAGCCCGGCACGTAGGGGGCGTCGAAGCCGGCCAGCGTCTTGGCACGAACGATGATGTCCTTGAGGATCTTGTTCACCGCGTGGCCGATGTGGATGTCGCCGTTGGCGTAAGGCGGGCCATCGTGCAGAACGAAGCGCGGCCGTCCTTTCGACGCCTCGCGAATCCGCTGGTAAAGGCCGCTCTCCTGCCAGGCGGCGATCCACTGCGGTTCGCGCCGCGGCAGGTCGCCGCGCATCGGAAATGGCGTGTCGGTGAGATTCAGGGTGTGCTTGTAGTCTGCCATGGTGGTTCTCACAACTGGAAGTAGGCTTGCGCGGCTCCGACGTCGCTGGCGATCTGTGCCTTGAGGGCGTCGAAGTCGGGGAATTTCATTTCGTCGCGCAGCTTGTGCAGGAAGCGGACGTTGAGATGCGCGCCGTAGATGTCGGCGCAGAAGTCGAACAGGTGCACCTCGAGCAGCGGGCGGGTCACCTGGTTGACGGTCGGACGGTAGCCGAGGTTGGCGGCGCCCCGGTGGGGGCCGCCGGGAAGTCCCTTGACCTCGACCGCAAAGACGCCCTGCAGCGGCGGCCGCTCGTGCTTGATGCGGATGTTGGCGGTGGCGAAACCAAGCTGGCGGCCGATCTTGTCGCCATGCACGACGCGTCCGTCGATCGAGTAGGGGCGGCCGAGCAGGCGCGCCGCGTGTTGCAGGTCGCCGCGCTGGAGCGCATCACGGACCGCCGAGCTGGAAGCGCGCTCGCCCTCGAGCGTGACGCTCGCCATCGCTTCGACCTGAAAGCCGAGCCGCGCGCCGGCGGCGCGCAGCAGCGCGAAGTCGCCGCTGCGCCTGGCACCAAAGCGGAAGTCGTCGCCAACGATCAGATGGCGGACGCGCAAGGCAGCAAGCAGCACCCGTTCGATGAATTCGTCGGCGCTCATGGCGGCGAAGCGGGCATTGAAATGACACACATGACAGAGCTCGACGCCGTCGTCAGCGAGCAATTCGAGCTTCTCGCGCAGGGTGGACAGGCGCGGCGGCGCCGATTGCGGCGCAAAGAACTCGCGCGGATGCGGCTCGAAGGTCAGCACCGCCGCCGGCAGGCCGGCTGCCGCGGCAACGGCCGTCAGCCGGGCGAGCAGCGCGCGGTGGCCAAGGTGTACGCCATCGAAGTTGCCGATGGTCAATACGGTGGCGCTGTGCGCTGCCTGTGAAAAACCGCGATAGACGAGCATCGGGCGCTGGAGTGGGCGAAAAAACGTGCAATTATAAACACTTTCATGTGCTGTCAGCGGCTATCGAAGGACCCTGGCCAGACTCGCGGAGCGACGCGCCGCGCGTCGCCGGGGCGCGGCGACCGCTCTGGCCAAGGCGCGTCGACAGCGATCGATCGGCCGCAGCGCGCGTCGCCGGGCGACGATTGGCGGTAAGATGCGACGCTTTGCACGCCGCACGTGGCGCCTGATCCGGCCGATACATCCGCCGGCTGGCTGCGCATCGTGTTTTCGGCGTGCTGGCCGACCGTGTGCCGACGCAATGTGGCTACGCCTGCCAGCGCCTTCCTCTTTGCCGGTGTGCCGTATCGATGAACAAGGGCGATTGTTACCACTGCGGCCAGCCCGTGCCAGCCGCCGTCGACCTCGCGGTGAGCATCGACGGGCAGCCGCGGGCGATGTGCTGCGGTGGCTGTCAGGCGGTCGCGCAGGCGATTGTCGGTAATGGCCTTGGCGACTACTACCGCAACCGTGACGCCTTGCCCGATTCGCCGCGCGAGGCGCTACCGGCGATCGTCGAGGGCCTGCAGATCTACGATCACCCCGACTTCCAGAGGAGTTTCGTGCGCGCGCTCGCTGACGGCGATGGCGGCAGCGAGCGCGAAGCGTCGCTGATTCTCGAGGGGATCACCTGTTCGGCGTGCATCTGGTTGAACGAGCAGCAGCTCTCGCGGCTTGCCGGCGTCACCGCGGTCGATATCAATTACGCGACGCGGCGCGCCAGGGTCCGCTGGGACGAGCGGCGAATCCAGTTGTCCGGGATACTGGCGGCGATCGCCGCGATCGGCTATCGCGCCCATCCCTACGATCCGGCAAAGAGCGAGCAGCTGGCAGGTCAGGAACGGCGGCGGGCGTTATGGCGCGTCTTCGTCGCCGGTTTCGGGATGATGCAGGTGATGATGTATGCGGTGCCGCTCTATCTGGCCGGCGACGGCGAGATGACGGCCGACGTTGCACAACTCCTGCGCTGGGCCAGCCTGGTCCTGACGACGCCGGTGGTGTTCTATTCGGCGGCGCCGTTCTTTCGCAACTCGTGGCGTGATCTCCGGCTCCGCCGGGTGGGCATGGACGTGCCGGTGGCGCTGGGGGTCGGTGCCGCGTTCGCGGCCAGTGTCTGGGCGACGCTGACCGCCAGCGGTGAAGTCTATTTCGACTCGGTGACGATGTTCGTCTTCTTCCTGCTCAGCGGCCGCTTTCTGGAGATGACCGCAAGGCAGCGCGCGGTCAGCGTCACCGAGGCGCTGGCCCGGCTGATGCCGGTTTTTGCGGCGCGTCTTGCGGCCTATCCCGAAAGCCGTGTCGTCGAACAGGTGATGGCCGCGGACCTGCAAGCCGGTGATGTCGTGCTGGTCCGACCCGGCGAGACGGTGCCCGCCGATGGCCAGGTGATCGAAGGCGAGAGCAGCACCGACGAGGCGCTGTTGAGCGGCGAAAGCGCGCCGGTCAGCAAGCGCCCGGGAGTGAGCGTTACCGGCGGGGCGGTGAATATCGAAAGCCCTTTGCTGGTCGAGGTGTTGCAGGTCGGCGAGGCGACGCGGCTGTCGGCGATCGTCCGCCTGATGGAGCGGGCGGCGGCCGAGAAACCGCGGATCGTCGAGCTGGCGGACCGCATTGCCAGCCGTTTCATCGTCAGCCTGCTGCTTCTTGCCGCGTGCGTCGCGATCGTCTGGCTGTACGTCGATCCCGCGCGGGCGCTGTGGATCACCGTCTCCGTGCTGGTCGTCACCTGCCCATGCGCGCTGTCGCTGGCGACGCCGGTGGCGCTGACCGTCGCCAGCGGTGCGATGGCGCGCGCCGGCTTGCTGGTGACCCGCAGTCACGCCATCGAGACGCTGGCGCGCGCCAGCCATTTCGTCTTTGACAAGACCGGCACGCTGACTACCGGCCGGATGCAGGTACTGGAAGTGTTGCCGCTTGGCAAACTCGACCGGGCGCAGTGCCTGGCACTGGCGGCGGCACTGGAGCAGGCATCGGAGCACCCGATCGGCGCCGCCTTGCGACAAGCGGTCGCCGGCCAGGACCTGCCGCCGGTCGGTGCGTCGACCAGCGAACCGGGTAGCGGCGTCGATGCACAGCACGCCGGCAGGCGCAGCCGCGTCGGCCGGCCGGACTATGTCGGCGCGCTGCACGGCGTGCCCCTGCCGGCGTCGGCACAGGCGCTGCTGACCAGCGGCGACACGGTGGTCGCGCTCGGCGACGAGCGTGGCTGGATCGCCCTGTTTCGCATCGGCGACGAGCCGCGGCCGGAGGCGGCGGCCCTGATTGCCGCCTTGCGCGCGGCCGGGCGAAGCGTCTCGCTGCTGAGCGGCGATGCCGCAGCTGCCGCCCATCGGGTTGCCAGAGAACTGGCAATCGACCAGGTGGTGGCCGGCGCGACACCGCAGATCAAGCACGATTTCGTCCGTCAGCTGCAGGCCGACGGAGCGCTGGTGGCGATGGTCGGCGACGGCGTCAACGACGCGCCGGTGCTGGCACAGGCACAGGTTTCGGTGGCCATGGGTGGCGGCTCGCAACTGGCGCGGACGCAGGCGGACCTGGTGCTGCTGTCGGAGGATCTCGACCACCTGCGGCGTGGTCTGTGGCTGGCGCGCGCGGCGCTGCGCGTGATCCGCCAGAATCTGTTATGGTCCTTCGCCTACAATCTGGTGGCGCTGCCGCTGGCGATGGCCGGGTTGGTCACGCCCTGGATGGCCGGGATCGGCATGTCGGCAAGCTCGCTGCTGGTCGTCCTCAATTCGATGCGCTTGCAACGAACACCGAGAGTCGAGCGCTGATGGAAACGCTTTATCTGCTGATTCCGATATCCGTCGTGCTGGTGTTCCTGATCGGCGTGGCCTTCTGGTGGTCGCTGCGCAGCGGCCAGTTCGACGATCTCGAAGGACCCGCCTATCGCATCCTGATGGACGATGACCGGCCGCTGGCGCAAGGATCGGAGACGTCGCCCGACACTTCTCCCGCCGACGCCGGCCGACGCGACGACTGACCGCGGTCCACCGGGCAATCTGCGCCGTGCTTGATGCAAGTCAAGACGACGGTCGTCGGAGCTGGAGATAATTTCTTCATGGCTGGCGCCGCGGTTGGGCGCCTTGGCGCGGGGCAGCGGGTTTTTTCTCTGTTGGGGTTCGGGTGCGTTTCGGCGCACCCTTTTTTTGTTTTTTTGAGACCGGCCTGTCGATCTGGCGGATCGTGATCTGTGTCAAGTTTCTTCCCGAGAGGGTAGAATAGCGCCTGCAAAGCCAGTCCCGGCAAAAGGGGCATTGAGGACGGCGAAAGCCGGTTTTTGTCATAAACGAGGTGAGTCCATGTCGGAAACTCAGTCAACATATAACTACAAGGTGGTCCGGCAGTTTGCCGTGATGACCGTCATCTGGGGCATCGTCGGGATGCTGGTCGGCGTGATCATTGCCGCCCAGCTGGTCTGGCCCGATCTCAACCTGGGCTTCCTGCACTTCGGTCGCCTGCGTCCGCTGCACACCAACGCGGTCATCTTTGCCTTCGGCGGCAGTGCACTGTTTGCGACTTCGTACTATGTCGTGCAACGCACCTGCCATACGCGCCTGCTCTGGGATGGGCTCGCGGCCTTCACCTTCTGGGGTTGGCAAGCGGTGATCGTGCTGGCCGCAATCACGCTGCCGCTGGGGATCACCCAAGGCAAGGAATATGCCGAGCTCGAGTGGCCGATCGACATCCTGATCACCCTGGTTTGGGTCGCCTACGCGGTGGTCTTCTTCGGCACCATCGCCAAGCGTAAAGTCACGCATATCTACGTTGCCAACTGGTTCTATGGCGGTTTCATTCTGGCCGTTGCCCTGCTGCACGTGGTCAACAGCGCGGCCATTCCGGTTTCGCTGACCAAGTCCTATTCCGCTTACGCCGGCGTCCAGGACGCGATGGTCCAGTGGTGGTACGGCCACAATGCCGTCGGCTTCTTCCTCACCGCCGGCTTCCTCGGCATGATGTACTACTTCGTCCCCAAGCAGGCCGGTCGGCCGGTGTACTCGTACCGTCTGTCGGTGGTGCACTTCTGGGCGCTGATCTTTACCTACATGTGGGCCGGTCCGCACCACCTGCATTACACCGCGCTGCCCGACTGGACGCAGTCGGTGGGCATGCTGTTTTCGCTGATTCTGCTGGCGCCGTCGTGGGGCGGCATGATCAACGGCGTCATGACGCTTTCCGGCGCCTGGCACAAGCTGCGCGATGACCCGATCCTCAAGTTCCTGATCACCTCGCTTTCCTTCTACGGCATGTCGACCTTCGAAGGTCCGATGATGGCGATCAAGACGGTCAATGCGCTTTCGCACTACACCGACTGGACGGTCGGGCACGTGCACTCCGGCGCGCTTGGCTGGGTGGCGATGATCTCCATCGGTTCGATCTACTACCTGTTGCCGCGCCTGTACGGCAAGCCGGAGATGTTCAGCGTCAGGCTGATCACGGTGCACTTCTGGGTAGCGACGATCGGCGTCGTGCTCTACATCGCTTCGATGTGGATTGCCGGCGTCATGCAGGGTCTGATGTGGCGAGCGGTCAACGCCGACGGTACGCTGACCTACAGCTTTGTCGAGTCGGTCAAGGCTTCGTACCCGTTCTGGGCGATCCGCTTCGTCGGGGGCGTTCTCTTCCTCTCCGGCATGTTGATCATGGCCTACAACATGGTCAAGACGATCGCCGGTGGCCGCTCCGTGGACGATGCGCTGGTCTTGCAACCGGCCGCCAACCACGCCTGAGAGAGGGAATGAAATGAAACTTACGCATGACGCAATTGAACGTAACGTCTGGCTGATGGTGGTGCTGACCCTGCTGGTGGTCAGCGTCGGCGGGCTGGTCGAAATCGTCCCTCTGTATTTCCAGAAATCGACCACCGAGCCGGTCGCCGGCCTGAAGCCCTATGACCCGCTGCGCCTGACCGGACGCGACGTCTATATCCGCGAGGGTTGCTTCCTCTGCCACTCGCAGATGATTCGTCCGTTCCGGGCGGAAACCGAGCGTTACGGGCATTATTCGGTGGCCGGCGAGTTTGTCTATGATCATCCGTTCCAGTGGGGCTCGAAGCGAACCGGTCCGGACCTGGCGCGCGTCGGCGGGCGTTATTCGGACGAGTGGCATCGCGCTCACCTGATCAATCCGCGTGACGTGGTGCCGGAGTCCAACATGCCCGCTTTCGCCTTCCTCGAAACCGCTCCGGCGGATGCCGCGCAGATCGAAACCAAGATGCGTGCGCTGCGCACGGTCGGCGTTCCCTATACCGACGACGAGATTGCCGGTGCCAGGGCGCAACTCGAAGGCAAGAGCGAACTCGACGCCGTCATCGCCTATCTGCAGGGGATGGGGCTTGAACTGAAGAACGTCAGGTAAGCGCACATGGACATCAACGATCTGCGCTCCATCGTGACGGTCGTTTCGCTGCTGACCTTCCTCGGGGTGGTCTGGTGGGCATACGGCGTGAAGAGCAACAAGAAACGCTTCGACGAAGCGGCCATGCTGCCGTTCGCCGATGAGGAAGCGGATTGGGCAGAGCTGGGCCTCGACCGCAACGGACAAAGGAAAGCATCATGAACGATTTTGTGAATCAGTTTTGGAACTGGTACGTCATCTTGCTGGTGCTGGTCAGCATCATCGCCTGTGGCGTGCTGCTCTGGTCGCAAAGCAAGGTCGCGCCGGCGGCGGGGACCGCCGACACCACCGGTCATGTCTGGGACGAAACGCTGGAGGAGTACAACAATCCACTGCCGAAGTGGTGGATGTGGCTGTTTCACATTACGGTCATCTTCTCGCTGGTCTACTGCGTCCTCTATCCGACGCTCGGCAGCTTCCAGGGCGTCCTGGGCTGGTCGTCCGACGGCCAGTACGCGAAGGAAGTGGCGAAGGCGGATGCCGAGACGAAACCCCTGTACGACAAGTACCTGGCGATGGATCTGCCGACGCTGGCGGCAGACAAGGAGGGCGTCGAGACCGGCAAGCGTCTGTACCTGACCTACTGCATGCAGTGCCACGGTGCCGACGCGCGTGGCTCGAAAGGTTTCCCCAATCTTGCCGACAGCGACTGGCAGTGGGGCGGCGAACCGGCGGAGATCGTCGAAACGATCAGTAACGGGCGCATGGGGGTAATGCCTGCACACGCCCAGCTCGGTGCCGAAACGATCAAGGATCTGGCCAATTACGTGCGTTCGCTGTCCGGCTTGCCGGCCGATTCGCTGCGCGTTGCCAAGGGCCAGGAAGCGTTCAACTCGGCGGGTTGCTCGGGCTGTCACGGGCCTGATGCGAAGGGCATGACCGCTCTTGGCGCCCCCAATCTGACCGACAAGATCTGGCTGTACGGCGGTTCGGAAGCGACGATCATCGAAACGATTACCAAAGGCCGCAACAACCAGATGCCGGCCTGGAAGGAATTCCTCGGTGAGGCCAAGGTGCACGCCTTGGCCGCCTACGTACTGAGTCTGGGTGCCGGCGAAAGCAGCAACAACAAGTAGCGACCATCGTACTGGCGATCGGGAAGAGCGGCCCTGGCCGCTCTTTTCTTGTGGTGCGCCCTTCCTGGAGCCGCCTGCTTGGCGACGGTGTCGGCGACGGCACGACGGCTGCCGTGCGCCGCGGCTGCCAAGATGTCGCGGACGCACCGGCCCGTCGCGCTGTCACTCTGGCTTGGCGGTGGCCGATGAGTCATAATGGCGGCCTTTCAGGAGAACTTGATGAAGTCACCAGCGATTGCCGAACGAGCAGCGTTCGGACGCACCATCGGCGTGATCGCCGTCGCCGGCAGCGTTGTTCTGCTTGCCGGCTGCGCGCCCGACAGCGCGGTCATGGGCAGCGGCACGGACGTCACCGCCAGCTACCAGGCAGGAATGACGCGCAGCGGCTTTCTGTCGGATTACGCGCGTCTCAAGCCGACGGCCTGGGGGCAGGGGATCGAGTGCTGGCGCGAGGACAATCTCAACGCCTCGCGTTACAACAAGGTGTTGATTTCGCGCATCGTCGTTTCGCTCGCGCCACCCAGCGATCAAGGCAAGCAGCAGACGATCGATCCGAACGACCTGAAGACGCTCACCGACTACTTCCACAGTGCGCTGGTCAAGGCCTTGAAGCCGCAAATGCAGGTGGTCGACGCGGCCGGCCCAGGCGTCCTGGTACTGCGCATCGCGGTGACCAATCTGGTGCCGACGACGGTCAGCGACAGCCTTGCCGGCACCTTGATTCCCTACGCCTTTGTTGCCGAAGCGGGCTCTGGCGTCGCTACCGGCAGGCCAGCAGGCTCGACGCCGTACATGGGCGAAACCGGCATGGAAATGCAGTTTCGTGATGGCGCCAGCGGCGCCATCCTCGGCGAGTGTCGGGATACACAGATCGGACGAAAATATGCCGCGGCGACGGATGCGGGTGCCGTCGGTGCTGCCGAGACCTGGGCAAGCGGCTATCTGAGCTCGTTCCAGGCGTGGACCTACGCCAGGGATGCGTTTGACAAGTGGTCGCTCGAGGTCGCCATGCGCCTGGGCCAACTGCGCGGGGTCGCGCCGCCGGCAAAGTAGGCGGGCTTCGCGCGTGCGCAATCGCGGGCAGGCCGGCCAACTGCCTTGCCCGATGCGAGCGCGTGTTGCCGATGGCAAGACGCGCTGCTGCGCAGCCGCTGCGGGGACTCGGGCAGCATGCGACCGAACGCCAGGCGACATCTCGCGCGCAGGCGGTCGCTCGCGCCGGCGGTCGCCGCCAATTGCCTGGCGGCAAGGCGCCGGCATCGTCGGCTTTGCGGACCAGGACCACCGACCGGCCAAGGTGGCAAGACGGGACAACAATTGCGGTCGGTTGCCGACGAGCGGCGTCGCACGGCTCGAATGCCCCGACGATCCGCGTGCCTGATTCATATCAAGACGATTTTCGTCGGATCGTGCAATATTAGTGCATGGTGGAATTCTGAAATAGATTGGAGCTGGGATCATGAATGAAGGGGCCGGCAGCACGGCCAGGGCCGTTCCAATCAACGTCGACAGCCTGTACGAGAAGCACAAGACCGTACATGCCCGAACGGTGACGGGAACCTTCAACAACTGGCGCTGGTTGATGGTGTGGTTCACGCAGGCGCTGTTCTACGGCCTCTGCTGGGTCCAGTGGAACGGTCGGCAGGCAGTGCTTTTTCACATCGCCGAGCGCAAGTTCTATGTCTTCGGCCTGGTCTTCTGGCCGCAGGACGTTATCTATCTCGCCGTCCTGCTGGTGATTTCTGCCTATGCGCTGTTCCTGGTCACCGCTATCGGCGGGCGCCTGTTCTGCGGCTACGCGTGTCCGCAGACGGTGTACACCGAGATCCTGATGTGGATCGAACGTAAGGTCGAGGGCGAACGGCCGGCGCGAATAAAGCTCGATGGACAAGCGATGAACCCACGCAAGTTCCGTCTCAAGCTCATCAAGCACTCGCTCTGGCTGCTGGTGGCGCTGTGGACCGGGATTACCTTTGTCGGCTATTTCACGCCGATCAAGGAATTGCTGAGCGAGCTGGCGTCGTTCCGGATCGGGCCGTGGGAAGCATTCTGGGTGTTGTTCTACGCCGCTTTCCTGTACATGATGGCCGGCTTCCTGCGCGAGCAGGTCTGCAAGTACATGTGTCCGTACGCGCGCTTCCAGGGCGTCATGTTCGACCCCGACACGCTGATCATCAGCTACGACCCCGAACGCGGCGAACCGCGGGGGCTGCGCAAGAAGAAGGCGGCTGGCGATGCGCCGCCGCTTGGCGATTGCGTCGACTGCAGCATCTGTGTGCAGGTCTGCCCGACCGGCATCGATATTCGCAACGGCCTGCAGCTCGAGTGCATCGCCTGCGCGGCGTGCATCGACGCCTGCGACCAGGTGATGGACAAGGTCGGGTCGCCGCGTGGCCTGATTCGCTATTCGACCGAGAATGCCCTGGAAAAACACTACTCGGCACGCGAGATCTTCGCGCATCTCCTGCGTTTCCGAACGTTGCTGTATACCGGCATCCTGCTGGCGATCATCCTGGCGGCGGCGTGGAGTCTCGGCAACCGCGTGCCGTTGAAGCTCGACATCCTGCGCGACCGCTCGAGCCTGTCACGCGAAGCCGAAGACGGGCGCATCGAGAACGTCTTCAGCCTGCACATCTCGAATACCGACGAGACAGCACACCGCTTTTCGATCGGCGTCAGCGGCCTCGACGGCATCGATATCGTCGGTGAGCGCGAAGTGGACATTCCGGCGGCCTCGTCGAAGACCGTCGCGCTGTCGGCGCGCGTCGAGCCCGAGGCAGGCAAGAAGGGTTCCAACCCGATCTTCTTCGAAGTCCGGGCCGATGATCGCGACGAGATCGCGGTCCGCGAGAAAGCGAGCTTCTTCCTGCCATGAATCGCCGATTGAGGAGCGACGACCGGCCATGGTACCGCGAACCCTGGCCGTGGCTGCTGATGCTTGGCCCGGTGACGGTCATTGTCGCTGGTCTGCTCACCGCCTACCTGGCGGTGGTCAGCAACGACGGCCTGGTCGACGACGACTACTACAAACAGGGTTTGACGATCAACCAGCGCACCGCACGCGATCGTCATGCCGGTGAACTGGGCATCACTGCCGAACTGGTGCTCGGCGGCAACGGTGACCGAATCCGCGTTCTGCTGCGTGCCAGGGAGGGCGTGGCGCTGCCCGAGGCGCTGGTCTTGCGTCTTGCCCATCCGACGCGGGCAGGTTCCGATCAGCGGGTCGCCTTGCGCTCCGAGGGTGGTGGCGTCTATGTCGGCAGCCTGGCGCCATTACACGGTCGCTGGCGGGTTGTCCTCGAGGATGGCCAGAGCGAGTGGCTGCTGGCCGGCGACTGGGAAACTGACAGACAGCCGGCAGTCCGGCTGACGGCGTCGGCTGTGCAACAAGGTTCTGAAAACAACGGGAGGTGAGTGATGGCCTGGGATCTTCTTTTTTCGACCGACTACGGTTTGTTCAGCGTCTTCGTGATCGTCTTCGTGCTGGCCATGTCCGTCTGGTTTCCGTACTTTTTCCGCAGGAAGATGCGCGAGGACGCCGAAAAGGGCAGCAAGTAGCACCCTGGCGGGCGATCGCTAGCGCGGTGCCGGCTGCAGGGCGTCCTCGTGGAGAACGAAGTGGCCGCTCTGCCGATCGGAGAAATAGGCTCGCAGGCAGAGCGTGACGCTCTGGAAGGCGAGTTGCTGCCACGGCACTTCGGATTCGGCGAACAGCGCCGTTTCCAGGGTTTCCAGTCCGGCGGAGAAGTCGGTATCAAGCAGGCGTGCGCGGTAGAAGAGATGCACCTGGTTGATGTGCGGAATGTTGACCAGCGAAAACAGCGGCCCGAGTTCGACCCGCGCGCACGCTTCTTCGAGGGTTTCGCGGGCGGCTGCCTGCGCCGTCGTCTCGCCATTTTCCATGAAGCCGGCGGGTAGCGTCCACAAGCCGTAGCGTGGTGCGATCGAGCGTCGGCAGAGCAGGATCCGCTCTTGCCACTCGGCGACGCAGCCGACCACCAACCTGGGATTCTGGTAGTGGATCGTGCCGCAGTGCGGGCACACATGACGGGGCAGGTTGTCGCCCTCGGGAATCCGCAGGCTGACCTCTCCACCGCACTGACTGCAAAACTTCATTCCTTGAAATTCCCTCGCTGGCGACCGGGCGACCCGGCAAGTCTAGCCGATTCCGGTGGTCAGCAGGGCATCGGCTGGCGATCCCGGCAGCGATCCGTCACTGGCGGCAGGTAGCGGCGTCGCCCGTGGCAAGAATGCGCTCAGGCGTCGAGCAGACGCATCACTTCGGGTCGTCGCCTGTGCCGCAAGCGCTCAATCTGGCTACAATGCGCGACAGTGCTGACGTTGCCGAGAAAGTCGCGTCTGCGACGCATGAGCTCCCTTCGCCCCGGCGAGGGAAACCGGTCGGGAATGAGGGTAAACGGTCATGACGGTCATGATCGGAGGGACTGGACGGTGATGACCGTTTGGCCAGCGCGCAGCGCGCAATGACAAGGGAGGGCGGATGTTTCTTATCGTTGGCTACATAATCATTCTGGCGTCGGCACTTGGCACCTACGCGGTGCACGGTAGCCTGGCTGCGCTGTGGGTGCCGCTTGAATACATTGCCATCGTCGGTCTGACGATTGGCGGCTTCGTCGCCAGCAACGATCTGAAGATCATCAAGTCGACCGTCGGCGCGTTGCCGGGGATCTTCAAGGGGTCGAAGTTTACCAAGGTCCTGTATGTCGATCTGCTGGCGATGCTTTTCGAGATCCTTGCCAAGGTGCGCAAGGAAGGCCTGATGTCGATCGAGAACGACGTCGAGAACCCGCACGAGAGTCCGATATTCGGCAAGTACCCGGCGCTGGCCAGCGATCACCACGTCATGGAGTTCATTACCGATTACCTGCGGATGATGGTGGGCGGCAATCTCAATGCCATCGAGATCGAGAACCTGATGGATATCGAAATCGAGACGCATCATCACGAAGTCGAGAGTCCGGGGCACGTCGTCTCGAAGGTCGCCGATGCGGTACCGGCCTTCGGCATCATCGTCGCCGTGATGGGCGTGGTGAACGTCATGGGCTCGGTGGGCGAGCCGCCGGCAGTGCTCGGCAAGATGATCGGCGGCGCTCTGGTTGGTACCTTCCTCGGTATTCTCATCGCTTACGGCTTCGTTTCCCCGGTCGCCAGCCTGCTGGAGCAGAAGGCACAGGACGGTTCGAAGATCTACCAGGTGATCAAGGTCGTCCTGCTGGCGTCGATGTCGGGTTATGCACCGCAGGTAGCCGTCGAGTTCGGGCGCAAGACGCTGACCTCGGGCGTTCGTCCGTCTTTCGCGGAGCTCGAGGAAGAGCTCAAGAACCGCAAGGGCAGGTAGGCGATGCCGCTGCCGCAGACCGGAGGCGCTGAATGAGCGACGACGTACGCCCGATAGTCATCAAGCGTGTCAAGAAGGTGACCGGCGGTCACCACGGCGGGGCGTGGAAGATCGCCTATGCCGACTTCGTGACGGCGATGATGGCCTTCTTCCTGCTGATGTGGTTGCTTGGCTCGACGGCCAGTGGCGACCTCAAAGGAATCGCCGATTACTTCCAGAATCCGCTGAAGATTGCGTCACAGGGTGGTTCGGGAACGGGCGACAGCTCGAGCGTTCTGAAGGGCGGTGGCAAGGACCTGACACGTGCTGCCGGCCAGGTCAAGGGTGGTGATATCGACGCCAAGAGCAAGACCGTGAACCTCAGGGAGACCAACGCCGAGGCGGCACGCAAGGCCTTCGAGGAACGCGAGAAGGTGATGCTTGGCCAGCTCAAGCAGAACATCGAGAAACTGATCGAGAGCAACCCGGCGCTCAAACAGTTCAAGAGCCAGCTGTTGCTCGACATCACCAGCGAGGGCTTGCGGATCCAGATCGTCGATGAGCAGAATCGGCCGATGTTCGATACCAGCAGCGCCGAGCTCAAGCCGCATACGCGGGTGATACTGCACGAGATCGGCAAGGCGCTGAATGCCGTGCCGAACAAAGTGAGCCTGTCGGGCCATACCGACGCGGCTCAGTTCAGTGGCGGCGACAAGGGTTTTTCGAACTGGGAATTGTCGGCCAATCGCGCCAACGCTTCACGCCGTGAGCTGATTGCCGGCGGCATGGACGAGCACAAGGTCTTGCGTGTCGTCGGGCTGGCGTCTACGGTATTGTTCGACAAGAACGACCCGCTCAGTTCGATCAATCGCCGGATCAGCGTCATCGTCCTCAACCGACGCGCCGAAGAGTCGCTGTTGCAGGAAGACGGCAAGGCCGATGCGGTCGAGGTTGGCGGCGACGGCGTTGATGCCAATGCGATGGTGCCGCAGCCGCCGCCTGCCGGCGCGCGTTAGGCGTCTTGCGGCGAGCGTCGGCTGCCTCGGCGGAACTGCCGGCACGGCTTGACCTGCGGTCGGCGAGCCGGACGCTGGTGGGTCAATGTCCTGCAGGAGGACTGGTCAAATGACAAGACGTCAATTGCGCAAGGCCATCCTGGCCTTAGCCCTGATCGCAGCGGGCAACGGTTGCGCCGCGGCACAGGAATCGGCAAGCAGCCAGGAGGCCCGTTACGGGGCGCATTTCGGCGCCGGGAACTGGCTGGATTTCGTCGTTTACGCGCCCGAGGCGACGGCCGTCGACCTCTTGCTCTACGACGATCCGCGCTCGCGCGAGGCCAGCCGGCGAGTGCCAATGCAGCGTTCGGGTGACGACTGGAAGGTCAAGGTCCGCGGCGCCGGGATCGGCCATGGACTGTTCTACATGTATCGTGCCAGCGGTCCGCGCGAGGCGTCGCCGGAGCGTCCGCGCGGCGCGCTGTTCAATCCCGCCTACGTCCTCAACGACCCTTACGCGTATCGCACCGGCAACGTCAACTACGAGGCCTTTTTCAGCGGTTTGCCATTCACCGACATGACCACGACGATCTATGCCGGCGGTGGCAAGAGCGCCGTCTACGACCACTCCCGCGACCGCTTCCCGGGTCACGTGCGGGTCGCGCCAGAGGATCTGATCGTCTACGAACTGCACGTCCAGGACTACACGGCGACGCTCGAGGGACTGCCCGCCGACCGGCGTGGCACGTACCTTGGCCTGACCCGCGGCGGCCTCAAGACGCCCGGTGGGCTGGCCGCGGGGATTGACCATCTGGTCGAGCTGGGGGTGAACGCCGTCGAACTGATGCCGGTCATGGAGTATGACGAACAGACCGGCAACGAAGCCGATCGCCTCAATCACTGGGGCTACATGACCACCAATTTCTTTGCGCCGGAAGCGCGTTACGCGGCTCGTGCCGGGCAGCAGGTGGTCGAGCTCAAGCAGTTGGTCAAGGCCTTGCATCGGCGGGGTATCGCGGTGTTCATGGACGTGGTTTACAACCACACCGGCGAGCAGGGCCCCTGGGTCGCCGATGGCCGCCTGGCCGCCAAGTGTTTCAACCTGATGTGTCTGGCAGCGGATCGCGTCTACCGCGGCACGCCGGACAATGCGCATTACCTGAACAATACCGGCACCGGCAACGATCTCGATTTTTCGGGTGGCCAGCGCTACAGCAAGCGACTGGTGAACGACTCGCTGGCGATGTGGCATCAGGTGTACGGTATCGACGGCTTCCGCTTCGACCTGGCACGCATTCTCGCCGAGGGTTCGGACGACGCCGCCGACTGGATCGACAACGATCCACGCTTTGCCGGCGCGCACCTGCATGCCGAACCCTGGGACCTCGGCGGGCAGTGGTGGGATTTCATGGACAGCAACGGCTGGAGTGCCGACAACAACCGCTGGGCCAAGTGGCTGGGCCGTTACCGCGACAAGGTCCGACGCTTTTCGCAGTCGGCATTGAAGGACCCGGGAGCCTTCAAGCAACTGATCGAAGGTCGCGGTGCGGTGAGCGACGGCGACGGCCCGGCGGCGTCGAGCCGGCCCTGGCGTTCGATCAATCTGGTCGCCGTCCATGACGGCTACACGCTGCGGGACTGCACCTGGTTCAACGATGCGGATGGCTCGCAGAATTGCTGGGACAGTAATCAGGACGAGGATCTGCGGCGCCAGCGCGAGAAGCTGCTGCTCGGCATCCTGCTCACTTCGCAGGGTGTGCCGATCATCCTGCAGGGCGACGAGTTCGGTCGGACCAAGGCCGGTGCGGCTTCGCAGGAGGGCGCCCGCAACAGCTACAACTACGAGTCGAGTTCGGGCAAGGCGGCGGTCAACCGGGTGAACTGGATCGACTGGCGGCTCAAGGACGGGGACAACAGTGCTTCGCCCACCGGTCCGCGCTACGGCCGCGAGTTATTCGAGTGGACGCGGGGGCTGATCAGCCTGCGCAAGCAATGGAGTCACTTCCGCCGCAGCGATTTTGCGCGCTACGTGCATGCCGCCAGAGACGACCGTGCCGGGCCGATCAACGACGGTGGTTTCAGCTACGCCTGGGAGGGGCCGCCAGGCGGCGAGCCGTCGCAGCTCGCCGTCGTCTGGTGGGGAAAGGCCGGCGAGCCCGATCTGATGGTGGTCTACAACGAGCGCTGGGAGCCCTTCACGGTGGACAACCTGCGCGACTGGTCACGGGGAAACTGGCAGATCCTGGCGCGTTCCTGGCTTGGCCGCGGGCAGGACATGTGCCGGCCGGGGAACTGGCGGAAGGCGTGCCCGGCTGCCGGCGATGCGCTGACCGTCGCCGGCCGTTCGATGGCCATCCTGATCAGCGACAACAACTGAACGTTGCGACGCGGATCGACGTCGGCGAGGCGGTTTCGGTGGTGGTCCAAGCTCCGGCGCCGTCGACCGATCGCCCCATGCCGCTGGGCGGGCGAGCGGCTGGCAGCAGCCAAACGAAGGCGGCCGCCCCGATAGCGACGGCCGGGCGCTGGTCGACCCGCTTCCTTCAGCCTTGCGGCATGGTGTCGACAAAGGCCGCGCGGCCCATCAGTTTGTCGTAGAGGCGTGCCAGGTTGGGGTGCTTCTCCTGCCAGGCGATCTCCGGAAAGCGGAAAACCAGGTAGCCAAGGGCGCAGCCGACAGTGACGTCGGCGAGCGAGAAGTGCGTTCCCATGCACCAGGCGTTGTGGCCCAGTTCCCCGGCCATGAACTCGAGGCTGCGGTCGATCTTGTCGAGCTGGCGGCTGATCCAGTCGGCGCCTTGCTGCGCGGCCGGGCGCTTCTTCTCCAGGAAGGTCAGCGCCGCGGCGTCGCAGACGCCGTCGGCCAGTGCCTCCCAGCGCTTGATTTCGGTGCGCTCGCGATTCGGACCCGGCATCAGCTTGTTATTGGGGGCGACGTTGTCGAGATACTCGACGATCACCCGCGAGTCGAACAGGGCGGTGTTGTCGTCAAGCACCAGCACCGGAATCTTGCCCAGCGGGTTGACGTTGGCCACCTGCGTGGCCGGCGTCCAGGGCGAGTCGACCTCGAACTCGTAGTCGATCTTCTTCTCGGCCAGCACGACGCGCACCTTGCGGACGTAGGGACTGGTCAGTGATCCGATGAGCTTCATCTGCTTCCTGCCGTAAATATTTGCGCACAATTATATCACTGCGGCCGCATTCGGCCGACGAGCGTGCGCTGCCGACAGGTAAAATAACGGGCTATTCTGCAACCGCCGCAAGGACTCCCGGAATGTCGATTTCCCCTCTTGTTTCGCTGTCGCCGCTGGACGGCCGCTACGCCGGCAAGCTTGACGCACTGCGGCCGCATTTCTCGGAATACGCCCTGATCCGCCGTCGTTTGCAGGTCGAGATCGAATGGCTGAAGGCACTGGCGGCCGAGTCGCATTTCGCCGAGATTCCGGCCTTCTCGCAGGCAACGCTGAGCGAGTGCGATGCCCTGGTCGGCGATTTCGACCCGCAGCAGGCGGCCGAGGTGAAAGCGATCGAGGCGGTCACCAATCACGATGTCAAGGCGCTGGAGTACTGGATCAGGAAGCGTCTGGCGGACAACGGCGAGGTCAGCGGTGTTGCCGAATTCATTCATTTTGCATGCACGTCGGAGGACATCAACAATCTGGCGCATGCGCTGATGCTGCAGGCGGCGCGTTCGCAGACGATGCTCCCGATGCTGGATCGCATCGTCGATCATCTCCGAGCGCTGGCGCACCAGTTCGCCGACCTGCCGATGATGTCGCGGACCCATGGTCAGCCGGCAACGCCGACGACGCTCGGCAAGGAAATGGCCAACGTCGCCCACCGCCTTGGTCGTGCCCGCGCGGCGATCGCCGGGGTGAGCCTGCTCGGCAAGATGAACGGCGCGGTCGGCAACTACAATGCTCATCTGGCGGCGTATCCGGATTTCGACTGGGAGAGCTTCGCGCGGCGTTTCGTCGAATCGCTGGGCCTGGAATTCAATCCCTATACCATTCAGATCGAGCCGCACGACGCGATGGGCGAATTGTTCGATGCCTTTGCGCGCGCCAACCTGATCCTGATCGACCTCAACCGTGACCTCTGGGGGTACATCTCGCTGGGTTTCTTCCGGCAGAAGCTCAAGGATGGCGAGATCGGTTCGTCGACCATGCCGCACAAGGTCAACCCGATCGACTTCGAGAACTCGGAGGGCAATCTCGGTCTGGCCAATGCGCTGCTCCGCCACCTTGCCGAGAAGCTGCCGATCTCCCGCTGGCAGCGCGACCTGACCGATTCGACGGTGTTGCGCAACATGGGCGTCGCCCTGGGCTACACCCTGCTCGCTTACGATTCGCTGTTGCGCGGCCTCGGCAAGCTCGAAGCCGATCCGGTACGTCTGCATGCCGACCTTGACGCCAACTGGGAGCTGCTTGCCGAGCCGGTGCAGACCGTGATGCGCCGCCATGGCGTTGCCAATCCCTACGAAAAGCTCAAGGAGCTGACGCGCGGCAAGCAGATCTCACGACAGGCGATGCAGGATTTCGTCGAGTCACTGGCGATTCCCGCCGCGGCGAGGGCCGAACTGCTCGCGCTGACGCCATGGGGATACACCGGCAAGGCGGCCGAACTGGCGCGGAGAATCTGATGCGGGTGGAACCGCGGGTGACCGAGATCGCGACAGCGACGACGGCCGACGAAGCGCCCGGAACGATCGTCTGCGGCAGCTGCGCGCGCGAGCTGCCGGGTGATTCTCCTTACTGCCCCTACTGTTGCGGCGAAGACGGACGGCGTGGGGCAAGTGGGCGCGGCGCCTTTCTCGGCGGTCTGTTTGGCGTTCTGGCCGGCGGCCTGATCACCGCCGTCTGGTCATCGGCCGTCGGCCCCGAGCAGACCGCCTGGCGCTCGGTACTGGCGATCATCGGTGGCTGCGTGACGGTCGGTGTCATCGTCGGCGTGATCCGCAGTCGGAAGGGCTGAGCATGGCACAATTTGCCGATAATCTGAAAAAGCTGCCGGGGATATCGCATGTCGCGGCGATCAAGCTGCTGGACGCCACCGGCGAGCTGCTGGCGACGATCGAGAACAAGGCCGGCAGTCAGGGGTCCCTGGCCGTCTATAACCACCTGGCGCAGACCTATGGTGCGATCACGCCCGAGGCTGCCCGCAAAGGCCTGGAGATGTTTGCCGAGCACGCCGACGATGCGCGCGCCAATCCCGGCAAACACCCGCATGTCGACCGCCTGCTGGAGCTCCTGGCGGAGCGCCGGACGCTACGCACCAAGCACGTCTTCGCGCTCTGACCTGAGCGCAGCCGTTGCCCAAGCGGCGTCGCCGGCTAAACGACGGCGCCATCCTCGTTGGCGCCGGGGATCTGCTTTTTCGGCCTGACGAACTGTTCGCGCGAGACACCCAGCCACATCACCAGCGGACTGGCGACCAGCACCGACGAGTAGATGCCGAAACAGATGCCGATGGTCAGCGCCAGCGCGAAGTAATACAGCGTCTCGCCACCGAAGATCAGCATCGACAGGACCATGATCTGGGTCGAGCCATGGGTGATGATGGTGCGCGAAATGGTCCGCGTGATGGCGTGGTCGAGGACCTGCGGCGTGGTCAGTCCGCGTGTTTTCTTGAAGGTTTCGCGCACCCGGTCGAAAACGACGACCGACTCGTTGACCGAGTAGCCGAGGACGGCCAGCACCGCTGCCAGCACCGACAGGGAAAACTCCCACTGGAAGAAGGCAAAGAAGCCGAGGATGATGATCACGTCGTGCAGGTTGGCGATGATCGCCGACACCGAGAAACGCCATTCGAAGCGAAACGCCAGATAGACGACGATGCCGATCACCACTACCAGCAGGGCCATGGCGCCGTTCTCGGCCAGTTCCTTGCCGACCTGCGGACCGACGAACTCGACCCGACGCAGGGTGGCGCCGGGGGCGTCGGCTTCGAGCGCCGCGATCACCGATTCGCCGATCCGGGCGGTGTTCTGTTCAGCCTTCAGCGGCAGGCGGACCAGCACATCCTGGCTCGAGCCGAAGTGCTGTACCGAGACGTCGGTGTAGCCCGCCTTGTCGAGGCCGTCGCGCACCTTTTCCAGATTTGCCGCCTGTGCGTAGTGCAGTTCGATCAGTGTCCCGCCGGTGAACTCGACGGAGAGATGCAGGCCGCGGGTGAACAGGAACAGTACCGCCAGCAGGAAGGTCAGCAGCGAGATGACATTGAACACCAGCGCGTGGCGCATGAACGGGATGTCGTTTCGGATCCGGAAGAATTCCATCGTGGCGCTACCCTAGTTGACTGTCGCGGCGCCGGCGTCGGCAGCCGGCTTCCAGACCTGGCCGATCGCCAGCGATTCGACCTTGCGGCGGCGGCCGTAGATCAGGTTGATCATGGCGCGCGAGACGACCACCGCCGAGAACAGCGAGGTCATGATCCCCAGGCAGTGCACCACGGCGAAGCCGCGTACCGGCCCTGAACCGAAAATCAGCAGCGCGATGCCGGCGATCAGCGTCGTGATGTTGGAGTCGAGAATGGTACCGAAGGCGCGTTCGTAACCGGTGTGAATCGCCGCCTGAGGGGTCGATCCATTGCGCAGTTCCTCGCGAATCCGCTCGTTGATCAGGACGTTGGCGTCGATCGCCATGCCCAGCGTCAGGGCGATGGCGGCGATCCCCGGCAAGGTCAGCGTCGCCTGCAGCAGGGACAGCAGGGCGACGAGAAACAGCAGGTTCGACGCCAGGGCGATCACCGACACCAGGCCGAAGAGCATGTAGTAGGCGATCATGAAGGCGGCAATGGCGGCGAAACCCCACATCGTCGACTGGAAGCCCTTGGCGATGTTCTCGGCGCCGAGGCTCGGCCCGATGGTCCGCTCCTCAATGATCTCCATCGGTGCCGCCAGCGAACCGGCGCGCAAGAGCAGCGCCGTATCGTTGGCTTCGACGGTGCTCATGCTGCCCGAGATCTGGACCCGACCGCCGCCGATCTCGGCGCGGATGACCGGTGCCGTTACCACCTCGCCCTTGCCTTTCTCGATCAGCACGATGGCCATCCGCTTGCCGACGTTGTCGCGCGTGATGTCCTTGAAGATTCGTGCGCCGGGCGAGTCGAGCGTCAGGTGGACGGCCGGTTCGTTGGTCTGGTTGTCGAAACCCGGCTGCGCGTCGGTCAGGCGGTCGCCGGTCAGCACCACCTGTTTCTTGACCAGCAGCGGCCTGCCACCGCGTTCGACGTACAGTTCGCTGCCGAAAGGCGCCTGACCGGCCAGCGCGGCTTCGACCGCCCCCGGCGTCTCATCGACCATGCGGATTTCCAGCGTTGCCGTGCGTCCGAGAATGTCCTTGGCCTTCGCCGTGTCCTGCACGCCCGGCAGCTGGACGACGATCCGGTCGGCGCCTTGCTGGGCAATCACCGGCTCGGCGACACCGAGTTCGTTGATCCGGTTGTTGAGCGTCGTCATGTTCTGCTTGAGGGCGAATTCCTGGATCCGCTTGATCGCCGCCGGCTTCAGGGTCGCGACCAGCCGCAGGTCGTCGCCTTCGCCCTGTTCGGCGAGCAGCAGGTCGGGTTGCTCGTTCTCGAGCGTCTGCCGTCCCTTGTCGCGCGCCTCGCCGTTGCGGAAGCGGATGACGATGCGATCGCCCTCGCGGCTGATGCCGGCATGGCGGACGTTCTTGTCGCGCAGCAGGCTGCGCAGGTCGGCGCTGACCGAATCCAGGCGCTTGGTCAGCGCGCCGGGCATGTCAACCTGCAGCAGGAAGTGCACGCCGCCACGCAGGTCGAGTCCGAGGTACATCGGCAGTGCATGCAGGCTGGTCAGCCACTGCGGCGAGCTCGACAAGAGATTCAGGGCGACGACGTACTGCGGGTCGCTGGCGTCCGGGTTGAACGCTTTCTCGATGACGTCCTTGGCCTGCAGTTGGCTGTCGGTGTTCAGCAGTCGAACCTTGACGCCATTGCTGTCGAGAAAGATGCCGCTGTTGGCGATGCCCGCCGCTTGCAGGGTGCTGGCGACGCGGTCACGCGTCTGGGCGTCGATCTTGAGCGTGGCTTTGGCGCTGGACACCTGCACCGCGGGCGATTCGCCGAAGAGGTTCGGCAGGGTGTACAGCAGGCCCAACAACACGGCGACGGCGACGAGAACGTATTTCCAGAGCGGATAGCGATTCATGGATGCGTGCGGCCAGAGGACGCGGACGCCGCCCGCGGGCAAGCGTCCGGCAGGTGATTAAAGTGCCTTCAGCGTGCCCTTGGGCAGCAGTAGCGTGACGGCCTGCTTTTGTACCTGGATTTCGACGGCGTCGGCGACCTCGAGTCCGATGAAGTTCTCGCTGACCTTGGTGATGCGTCCGGCGATGCCGCCACCGGTGACGACTTCATCGCCCTTGGCCAGCGCTTCGACGAGCGCCTTGTGCTCCTTGGTGCGCTTCATCTGCGGACGAATCATCAGGAAGTAGAGGACGACGAACATCAGGATGATTGGCAGCAACTGCATGAAACCACCAGTCGGGTCGGCGGCGGCAGCCGTTTGGGCGTGGGCGGTGCTGATCAGCACATCAGTCTCCTAATACGGAAGGGTCAAATTGAACCGGCAAGTATAGCACCATCATTGCGGCTGTTGATCGCGCGCGCTGTGGAAGCGGCTGACGGTATCGGCCAGGGTGCCGGCGGCGATCGCTGTTCGCAGCTCGCGCATCAGATCCTGGTAGTAGTGCAGGTTGTGAATCGTGCCGAGCTGGGCGCCGAGGATCTCGCCGACACGGTGCAGGTGATGCAGGTAGGCGCGCGAAAAATTGCGGCAGCTGTAGCAGCTGCAGCTTGCGTCGAGCGGTTGCAGGTCGTTCTTGTGCCGGGCGTTCCTGATCCGGACGTCGCCATGGCGGGTGAAGAAGTGGCCATTGCGCGCATTGCGCGTCGGCAGCACGCAGTCGAACATGTCGATACCGGCGACGACGGCAGCGACCAGGTCCTCGGGCGTGCCGACGCCCATCAGGTAGCGTGGCTTGCCAGCGGGCAGTCGCGGCGCGGTGTGCGCCAGGATGCTCTGCATTTCGGCCTTTGGCTCGCCGACCGACAAGCCGCCGATCGCGAAGCCGTCGAAGCCGATCTCGACCAGGGCCGCCAACGACTCGTCGCGCAGATCGGTGTGCATGCCGCCCTGGACGATGCCGAACAGCGCGTTGTCGTTGCCGAGCTGGTCGTGCATCGCGCGCGAGCGTTCTGCCCAGCGCACGGACAGGCGCATCGATGCCGCCGCCGCCGCATGGCTGGCGGGGTAGGGCGTGCATTCGTCGAGGATCATGACGATGTCCGAATCGAGGACTTGCTGGATGCGCATCGACTCTTCCGGCGTCAGAAAAAGGCGGTCGCCGTTGATCGGCGAGCGGAAGGTGACGCCCTCTTCGCTGATCTTGCGCAGGGCACCGAGCGAGAAGACCTGAAAGCCGCCGGAGTCGGTCAGGATCGGCGCCTCCCAGCCCATGAAGCGATGCAGCCCGCGATGCGCCCGTATGACTTCCAGGCCCGGCCGCAGCCAGAGGTGGAAGGTGTTGCCGAGACAGACCTGCGCACCGCTTTCGGTCAGGTCGCGCGGTGTCATCGCCTTGACCGTGCCGTAGGTGCCTACCGGCATGAAGGTCGGTGTTTCGACGATGCCGTGGGCAAGCTGCATGCGGCCCCTGCGGGCGGCACCGTCGCTGGCGAGAAGTTGGAAATCCATTGGTCGAAGACGCTCGGGGAATAGGTGGAGTGGGGCGACTCGCGCTCGGTCTTGCCGGTGACCCGCTCAGTGCCTGCTTGTGCGTGCCCGTGGATGGTGTGCACCGCTCGACGGCCACTGCCACCCGGGGAGGCTTTGCTGCGGAAAAAAGAACACCGCCGGGAAGCCCGGCGGTGCCTGTCATTGAAGCTTCCGGCGAAGACCGGAAGCAGCGGCGCAGACTGCCTTCGCTGGCGAAGCCCTGGCGGTCAATCCGCGCCGGAGTTCACGCCGGAGTGGCCGGCAGGATCAGCGAATGCAGCGCCGCGAGTCAGCGCCTCGAGAGCCGCTCAACTGCCGGCATCGATCGCCGACTGGGCGGCCGCCAGTCGGGCAATCGGCACCCGGAAAGGCGAGCAGCTGACGTAGTCGAGGCCGGTGCGATGGAAGAAGTCGATCGAAGCCGGGTCGCCGCCGTGCTCGCCACAGACGCCGAGCTTGATGCCGGGACGTGCCGAACGCCCCTTCTCGACGGCCATCTTGACCAGCAGGCCGACACCTTTCTGGTCGATCGACTGGAAAGGATCGTTCTCGTACATGCCGTCCTTCAGGTAGCTCGGCAGGAACTTTCCGGCGTCGTCGCGCGAGAAACCCATGGTCATCTGCGTCAGGTCGTTGGTACCGAACGAGAAGAACTCGGCCTGCTGGCCGATACTGTCGGCAATCAGCGCCGCACGCGGCGTTTCGATCATCGTCCCGAGCAGGTAGTCGAGCTTTTCACCGCGCTCGGCGAAAACGGCGTCTGCCGTCTTGCGGATGACACGGGCCTGGGCATTGAATTCGCGCACCGTGCCGACCAGTGGCACCATGATTTCGGCCTTGACCTCGATCCCCTTGGCCTTCATGTTGAGGCCGGCTTCGATGATCGCCCGGGTCTGCATCTCGGTGATTTCCGGGTAGGTGATGCCGAGACGGCAGCCACGATGGCCCATCATCGGGTTGAACTCGTGCAGATCATCGACGCGCATCTTGATCACCCCCAGCGGGACGCCCATTTCGTGCGCCATGATCTTCTGGTTGGCTTCGTCGTGCGGCACGAACTCGTGCAGCGGTGGGTCGAGCAGGCGAATGGTCACCGCCAGGCCGCTCATCTCGCGGAACAGGCCTTCGAAGTCGCTGCGCTGCATCGGCAGCAGCTTGGCCAGCGCCCTGCGGCGGCCGGCCTCGTCTTCGGCGAGAATCATCTCGCGCACCGCCTTGATGCGGTCGCCCTCGAAGAACATGTGCTCGGTGCGGCACAGGCCGATGCCCTTGGCGCCGAAGTTGCGAGCGACCTTGGCGTCGTCCGGGGTGTCGGCGTTGGCGCGGATGGCCAGGCGCTTGTACTTGTCGGTGAGCTCCATCAGGGAACCGAAGTCGCCGGTCAGTTCCGCTTCCTTGGTCGGTACCTGACCTTCGTACACCTCGCCGGTCGAGCCGTCGAGCGAAATCCAGTCGCCTTCCTTGTAGATCTGGTCAGCGACCGACATGGTACGTCCGTGGTAATCGACACGTACCGCGCCAGCGCCAGAAACGCAGCACTTGCCCATGCCGCGCGCGACCACCGCGGCGTGCGAGGTCATGCCGCCGCGGGCGGTCAGGATGCCCTTGGCGACGCTCATGCCGCGCAGGTCTTCGGGCGAGGTTTCCTGACGAACCAGGATCACCGTCTTGCCTTTCCTGACCCAGTCCTCGGCCTCGTCGGCAAAGAACACGATCTGGCCGGTCGCGGCGCCGGGCGAAGCCGGCAGTCCGTGCGCGATCGAGCGCGCTTTCTTGATCGCCGCCGGGTCGAAGACCGGATGCAGGAGTTCGTTGAGGCGATCGGGGCTGACGCGTCGCAGCGCTTCCTTCTCGTCGATCATCCCCTGGCGAAGCATTTCCATGGCGATCCGTACCATCGCTGCGCCGGTGCGCTTGCCGTTGCGCGTCTGCAGCATCCACAGGCGGCCTTCCTGGATGGTGAACTCGACGTCCTGCATGTCCTTGTAGTGCTCTTCGAGCTTGGTCTCGGCCTGCAGCAGCTGCTGGTAGATGTCGGGCATCAGCTCTTCGAGCGACGGGAAGCGCTTGGCGCGATCTTCTTCATTGACCAGAGCCAGTTGCGCCCAGCGGCGCGACCCTTCGAGGGTGATCTGTTGAGGCGTACGGGTGCCGGCGACGACGTCTTCACCCTGGGCATTGACCAGGAATTCGCCGTTGAAGAGGTCTTCACCGGTGCCGGCATCGCGCGTGAACGCGACGCCGGTAGCGCTGTTGTCGCCAAGGTTGCCGAAGACCATCGCCTGCACGTTCACGGCCGTTCCCCACTCGTCGGGGATGTCGTTCAATTCGCGGTATACCTGGGCGCGGTCGTTGTTCCAGCTCTGGAAGACGGCCATTACCGAACCCCACAGCTGTTCCCACGGATCGGTCGGGAACTCGCGACCGACGCGGGCGCGGATCAGTCCCTTGAAACGCTGCACGAGTTCCTTGAGGTCGTCGGTGTCGAGCTGCGTATCGAGTTCGACGCCCTTTTTCTCCTTGAGCATGTCGATGACCACTTCGAAGGGGTCATGCTCCTGCTTCGATGCCGGCTTGAGACCCATCACCACGTCGCCGTACATCTGCACGAAACGACGGTACGAGTCCCAGGCAAAGCGCTCGTTGCCGGTCTTGCGCGCCAGGCCGGCAACCGCCTCGTCGTTGAGGCCGAGGTTGAGGATGGTGTCCATCATTCCCGGCATCGACGCCCGCGAACCCGAGCGCACGGACAGCAGCAGCGGGTCGGCGGAGTCGCCGAATTTCTTGCCCATTTCCTGTTCGATGAAGGCGACGCTGTCACGGACTTCCGCCTCGATCAGCGAGCGCACGGCGTCCTGCCCCTGCCGGGTGTAGACCGTGCAGACTTCGGTGCTGATCGTCAGACCGGGCGGCACGACGATGCCCAGGCGGCACATTTCCGCGAGGTTGGCGCCCTTGCCTCCGAGCAGATTCTTCATGGTGGCGTCGCCATCGGTTCGGCTGGCACCAAATACATAGACGTTCTTCGTTGCAGTTGACATAGATACCTCACGGGTAAGGAAATGAGCAAAGGATCTTCGAGCATCGTGCGCGAAGGGTCCCCAGAGCGAATGACCCCGGCAGCTTGCCCCGGGGTCACGGAGTTCTTGCGCGAGCGCCCGGCAAGCCGGTCGCTCGCCGGGCGGCTGGCGCCGCCGAGATCAGATCTCTTCGGCCTCCATCTTGATCGCACCGCAGGGGCATTCGGCGACACACATGCCGCAGCCCTTGCAGTAGTCGTAGTTGAAAGCGAAGCGCTTGCCCGGGCCGAGCTTGATGACCGCGTTGTCCGGGCAGACGCCGTAGCAGTTGTCGCATTCGAAGCAGTTGCCACAGGACAGGCAGCGGCGGGCTTCGAACAGGGCATTGCTCTCGTCGAGTCCCCCCTGGACCTCGTCGAAGGTCGACTGGCGGCGAATGATGTCGAGCATCGGCCGTACCGTCTTCGGTGCATCGGCGTAGTACCACGGGTTGAGCTTCTCGAAGACCGCAACTTCGTGCTGCGGGGCCGGTACGTGCGCCTCGCCACGCAGCCAGGCATCGATATGCCGCGCCGCCTGCTTGCCGTGGCCGATGCCGACGGTGACGTTGCGCTCGGCGGGAACCATGTCGCCACCGGCGAAGATGCCCGGATGGCCGGTCATCATGTTCGGCCCAACCTTGACCACGCCGTCGGTGACCTCGAGGCCGGGGACGCCTTCGAGCAAGCCGAGATCGACGTCCTGGCCGAGGGCGAGGACCAGCGAGTCGGCTTCGATCGTCTCGAACTCGCCGGTCGGCTGCGGGAAGCCCTTGTCGTCGAGCGCCATCTTCTCGATGGTCAGCGACGATTCGGCGGCCTGGGTAATGGTCGACAGCCACTTGACCATGATCCCCTCCTGGATGGCTTCCTCCATCTCGAAGTCATGCGCCGGCATCTTCTCGCGCGTACGGCGATAGACGATCAGCGGTTCGGCACCCATCCGCTTGGCCGTGCGCGCGACGTCGATGGCCGTATTGCCGCCACCATAGACGACGACGCGGCGGCCGAGCATCGGCTTCTCTTCGCCTTCCATGCTGCGCAACAGAGAAATCGCGTCGATGATCTTCGCGGCGTCGCCGGCCGGGATTCTTGCCCGCTTGCCGATGTGCGCGCCGACTGCCAGGAAGGCGGCGTCGAACTTGCCGTCCTGCATGGTGGTCAGGATGCTGTCGACCTTGCTGTTCAGGTTTACCGTCACGCCAAGGTCGACGACACGCTGCATTTCAGCCTCGAGCACGTCGCGCGGCAGGCGGTATTTCGGGATGCCGAAACGCATCATGCCGCCGAGCAGCGGCCCCGCCTCGTAAACCGTGACCCGGTGGCCCAGGCGACGCAGGTGGTAGGCCGCCGACATCCCCGAGGGTCCGGCGCCGACCACCAGCACGTGCTTGCCGGTCTCGCTGGACGGTGGCGTGAGCTTCCAGCCGAGCTTCAGTGCCTCGTCGCCGAGAAAACGCTCGACCGAGTTGATGCCGACCGGCGCGTCGATCTGAGCGCGGTTACAGACACTCTCACAGCTGTGATAGCAGACCCGGCCCATGATCGCCGGGAAGGGGTTGTCGCGGGTCAGGTGCCGCCAGGCACTCTCGTAGTCGCCGGATTCGGCGTGGAAAAGCCAGCCCTGGATGTCCTCGCCAGCCGGACATTGCTTGTTGCACGGCGGCAGGCGGTCGACATAGACCGGCCGCGACGTGCGCCAGGAGCCGGTGTGGTTGGCCAGCGACGAGCCGGGGTCTAGGGTTATGGCAAAGGGTTTGTCCATCAGTTCGCCTCCTGGTCGAGCAGTCCGTACTTGCGAATGTTCTTGTCTGCCGCCGCCTGCAGGCGGGCGATCGTTGCCACTGCCGGCTTCTTGCCGAACAGGTGGGCATAACGCTTCTGCAGCCGCAGGTATTCCTCGACTGGCTGCTTGCGGCGGATTTTCAGCACACTGCTGACCTCGCCATGCTCCGCTTCGAAAACCGGGAAAATGCCGGTTTCCTTGGCCAGGCGGGCGAGCAGGATGGTGTTCTCCGAAGCCGCGCCCCAGCCAAGCGGGCAGGGCACCAGTATGTGGATGTAGCGCGCGCCGCGTATGCCCATCGCCTTGGTGACCTTGTACTCGAGGTCACGCAGGTCGGCGACGGTGGCCGTCGCGACGTAGGGGATCTCGTGGGCCATGGCGATTGCCGGGACGAACTTGCCCTGGCCGAAGGCGTTTCCCGGTTCGGGACCGACCGGCATGGTCGTCGCCGTGCGCGCAGCGGGCGGTGTCGCCGAACTGCGCTGCACGCCGGTGTTCATGTAGCCGCCGTTGTCGTAGCAGATGTAGAGGACGTCGTCATTGCGCTCGAACATCCCCGAGAGACAGCCGAAACCGATGTCGGTGGTGCCGCCGTCGCCACCCTGGGCGACCACACGCACGTCGCCCATCTCGCCCTTGTGTCGCTTGACCTTGATTGCCGCGGCGATGCCCGTGGCGACCGCCGCGGTGTTGCCGAACAAGGAGTGAATCCACGGAATTTGCCACGAGGTTTCAGGGTAGGGCGTCGAGAAGACCTCGAGGCAGCCGGTGGCATTGGCCGCGATCAGCCGGCCGCGGGCCGCATTCATCGCCGCATCGATGGCGTAGCGCGCGCCGAGTGCCTCGCCGCATCCCTGGCACGCGCGGTGCCCCGAGTTGAGCGAGTTGGTCCGCTGGATATTGGCCTGGACGCTGCGTTCTTCCGGCGCGAGCAGGCGATTGCCGACGGTGAAGGTGCCGGTCTGATAGAAATGTACGGGTTGGAAACTCATCGTGATTCTCCTCAGCCAATCCGCGCGGCAATGACGCCGACGTCGCGCAGCATGCTTTCCGCTGCCGGACCCGAGCGGCGCGTCGTGCGCTCGCGTTCGAGTTGCTTGTTGACCACGTCCCAGTCGAGATCGAGGAAGGTGAGGTGCTCGAGTTCGCCGCGGGTGGCCTTGGCAAACAGCGCGCGCAGCGACTTCATGGTGATCGCCCGACCACCGAGTCCGGCAACGACGGTGTGCCCGTGCAACTGCAGCCCTGACATCGCCATCCGTACATCGGTGGACAACACGCCGCCGATGCCGACGGCCAGGCTTTTCTCGATGACCACCACGCGCTTGGCGTTCTGCAGCGCGTCACGGACGTTCTGCAGCGGGAAAGGACGGTACGAAGTGATCCCCAGGACACCGATCTTCTCGCCGGCCTGGCGCAACTCGTCAACCGTGTCCTTGATCGTGCCGAGGATCGACCCCATCGCGACGACGACCGTATCCGCGTCCTCGAGCAGGTAGGGATGCGTCAGTCCGCCCGAGTCGCGACCAAAGATGCTCTTGAACTGCTCGGCCAGTTGCGGAATGCGTTCGAGAGCCTGCATCTGCTTGGCGTGCGCCAGATAGCGAACTTCGGAGAAAGCTTCCGGCCCGACCATCGCGCCGATCGACACCGGATTGGTCGGGTCGAGCACCTGGCGGGGTTCGTAAGGCGGCAGGAAGCTGTCGACCTGCGCCTGCGTCGGCACGTCCACGCGCTCGTAGGCGTGCGTCAGGATGAAGCCGTCCATGCAGACCATCACCGGCAGGCTCACTTCCTCGGCCAGCTTGAACGCCTGAATGTGCAGATCGAGCGCTTCCTGGTTGGTTTCGGCGAACAACTGGATCCAGCCGCTGTCGCGTTGCGAGAGCGCGTCGGTGTGGTCATTCCAGATGTTGATCGGCGCGCCGATCGCCCGGTTGGCGACGGTCATGACGATCGGCAGGCCAAGTCCGGAAGCGTTATAGACCGCCTCGCACATGAACAGCAGGCCTTGCGATGCGGTGGCCGTGTAGGTGCGCGCGCCGGTCGCCGACGAGCCGATGGCGACGCTCATCGCAGCAAACTCGGACTCGACGTTGATGAACTCGCAGTCGCCGATTTCGCCCGCCTTGACCATTTCGCCAAGGCCTTCGACGATGTGCGTCTGCGGTGAAATCGGGTAGGCGCAGATGACCTCGGGGCGGCAAAGGCCGACCGCCTCGGCAACGGCGTGTGAACCTTCAGTCTGTTTAAGCATGTGCGGCCTCCTGGTGACTTGCGCCAGCGATCTCGTCAGTGACGAACTGATAGGCCTCGGTGGCGGCAGCGATATTGTTGGCGGCGATCTTTTCCGAGAACTTGGCGTTGATCGCGTTGATCACCGACTCCAGGCGGATGATTCCCGATGCGGCAGCGAAGCCGGCCAGCAAGGGGACATTGGGCATCGGCCGGCCGACGTGCTTGCGGCTGAGGTCGGTGGCGGGGACCGTACACAGACGTTCCTTCGGCCAATCGCGGACGAAATCGCCGAGACCCAGTTCCGTGAAGCTGCGGCTGGTGTTGATCAGGATGTAGCCGCCTTTCTTCAGGCCGGCGAAGACGTCCACCTGGAACAGCAGGGTAGGATCCTGGATGATCAGGGCATCGGGCTCCATGATCGGCTCACGCAGCCGGATCTCCTGATCGGCGATACGGCAGAAGGCGACTACCGGCGCGCCAGTGCGCTCCGACCCGAAACTCGGGAAGGCTTGCGCATGGCGGCCCTCCTCGAAGGCAGCAATCGACAACATCTCGGCTGCGGTAACCACGCCCTGGCCACCGCGACCATGAATTCGGACTTGGAACATGTTCCCTCCATTGTTGTACCTCGGTTTTACATCGGTGTCTTTTTTGGGTTCGCGCAGCATAGCTCAGTTCGAGTTCATTGAAAACAACGCCACCCGCTGCCGCGCAGACTTTCGCGTTGCGCGCGATCGCTGCCGCGCGCCACGGCCGTTCGGGCCGGGCCGGTCGCACCGCGATGCCAGCGGCGGGCCGGTCCAGCAGGCGACGTGGCAGCTTGCCGGCGAACCGACCCGACCGGCAAGCCGGCGACAGCGTTCAGGCGGTTGATCCCGGCAGGGCGGCGGGCGGCTCCGGCTTCTTCGGCATCAGCACCGTATAGTCGAAGTCGAGCAGCACACTCGGGTCGTAGCCACCGTCGGCAAGCCTGCCCGGAAAGTTGGCACAGCGGCAATCCTTGGTGGCGATGGTGCGCAGGCGCAGGGCGCCGAGATCGTTGCGCCCGGGCAGCGACAGGCTGTCGATCACCTCCGACCAGGCATACACCGTGTCGCCGGCAAATGCCGGCGAGACATGCCGGCCACCGTTGATCGCGACGATCGTGAAGGCGTTGGCCAGACCATTGAAGGACAGCGCGCGCGCCAGGCTGATGACGTAGCCGCCGTAGACGATCCGGCGGCCGAAGCGACCGTCCTTTTCGGCGTGCTGGTTGAAGTGCACCCGGGCGGTGTTCTGGTACAGCCGGGTGGCCATCATGTGTTCGCTCTCTTCGATGGTCATGCCATCGACGTGATCGATGCGCTCGCCGACGCGATAGTCGTCCCACAGGTCGGTGCTGCCGGCAAGGGCGGTGTCGTAATTCTCGACCCGGATTCCCGCAGGAACCACCAGATCGCCGACGGCGACCGCGTCGGGAAGCTCGGGAACGACCGTTTCGGGAGCCGGTGACGCGGCATCGCGCTTGCGAATCATCACCCAACGGCAGAACTCGAGGGCGACCTGACCGAGCTGATTGACGCCGCGCGAACGCACATAGACGATCCCGGTCTGGCCGTCGCGGTTCTCCTTGAGGCCGATCACCGTCGACTCGGCAGTGAGCGTGTCGCCGGGGTAGACGCGATGGCCGAAACGACCGGCGGCGTAGCCGAGGTTGGCCACGGCATTGAGCGAGATGTCGGGCACGGTCTTGCCAAATACGACGTTGAAAGCCATCAGGTTATCGACCGGTGCACGCCGGAAGGACAGCTGCTGGGCAAAGGTGTCGGCCGACGTGGTCGCGAAGCGCGTGCCGGTGAGTGCCGTGTAGAGGGCGGCGTCACCCTCGGTTATGGTTCGCGGTGTCGCATGGGCGATCGTCTGCCCGACGCGAAAATCCTCGAAAAAATTGCCGAAGCTGGTTTTTTCGCTCATTGGTGCTTCTCCCCGGGGTCTGCGCAAGTCGTTTCAGAGTCCATAAGCGGCGGCCAGGTCCGGATCGCGTCGGGCGACCAGTTGCGCCAGGTCGACGATCACCCGGGCCTGTTTCCAGGTCGCGTCATCCTGCATCTTGCCGTCGATCGTCGCGACGCCGCTGCCATCCGGCATCGCCTCGAGGATCCGCTTGGCGAACAGCACTTCCTTGACGTCCGGGCTGAAGACGCGCTTGGCGATGGCGATCTGGTTGGGCGCCAGCGACCAGGCGCCCGAGCAGCCCATCAGGAAGGCATTGCGGAACTGTGCCTCGCAGGCAGCTTCATCCTTGAGGTCGCCGAACGGGCCGTAGAACGAGCGCAGGCCGTGCGCGACGGCCGCGTCGACCATCCGCGCGACGGTGTAGTGCCACAGGTCCTGCTGGTAGAACGCGCGCTGATCGCGGCCTTCTTCGGGATCGGCGAGAACGCCGTAACCGGGGTGTCCGCCACCCACGCGGGTGGTCTTCATGCCGCGTGAAGCCGCCAGGTCGGCGGGGCCAAGGCTGAGGCCGTGCATCCGCGGGCTGGCGCCGCAGATCGCCTCGACGTTGGTCACTCCCTGCGCCGTTTCGAGCAGCGCGTGCAGCAGGATCGGCTTGCGCACGCCGTGCTTCGCCTCGAGCAGCGCCACCAACTGATCGACGAAGTGGATGTCCCAGGGTCCCTCGACCTTGGGAATCATGATCACGTCAAGTTTGTTGCCGACGTGCTTGATGATCTCGGTCAGGTCGTCGAGCACCCAGGGACTGTTCAGGGCATTGATTCGCACCCACATGCCGGTATCGCCGAAGTCGTGGTTGCCCAGCAGGTCGATGAAGCCGGCGCGCGCCGCGTCCTTGGCCTCGATCGGGATGGCATCCTCCAGGTTGCCGCACATCACATCGCAGCGGCTCGCCGTTTCCGGCGCCTTGGCGCGGATCTTCTCGATGTGCGGTGGAAAGAAATGGATCATCCGTTCCGGTCGCACCGGCAGTTCGCGCAGCGGTTGCGGGGCGCCGATGGCCAGCGGCTTGTAGAAATGGACGGGTAGCTTCATGGCATTTTCCCTGATGAAAAGGTGACGGTGGCCTCGGACGGTGGCCGAGGACGCTTTTTTGCAGCAGTTTCAGGCGGCTCCGGCGACCACGCCATCGTCGTGCAGGCGGCCGACTTCGGCTTCGCTCAGGCCGAGGATGTCGAGCAGGATCTCGTCGGTGTGCTGGCCAAGTGCCGGTGCCGGCTGCGCCGGCAGGCGCGGGCAGGCGGCGAAATCGAGCGGTGACGCGGGCATCAGGTAGGATCCGACACCTGGCTGTTGGCGCAGCGTGAACAACGGATTGTCGGTCGAGCAGTCGGGGTCCTCGTCGATCGCCTGGCGAACGCTGCGGTAGGGGCCCCAGGTGACGCGATGGGCGTTGAGGGTCGTCGCGGCTTCGGCCAGCGTGCGGGCGTGGCACCACGGCTCGAGCAGCGCGGCGATCTGCTGGCGGGCCCGAAAGCGATTGCCCTCGTCGTCGAGGTCGAGGCCGAGGCGGACGCCGAGCGCGGTCATCTCGTCCTGCAGGCCGGTTGCCTTGAGCAGGCAGCGCCACTGCATGTCGGTCAGTCCGACGATCATCAGGCGCTTGCCGTCGAGCGTTTCGAAGTCGCGGCCGAAAGCGCCATAGAGGTAGTTGCCCTGCTTGGGTCGGTCGGCATCATTGACCATCACTTCGGCGATCATCCCGAGATTGCCGACCATCGCCAGTGCCACGTCCTTCAGCGCCAGGCGAACGAGCTGACCTTCACCGGTCAGCCGCCGATGCCGTTCGGCGGCGAGCATGCCGACGGCGATCATCTGGCCGCTGATGAAATCCCATGCCGGAAAGACGTGGTTCACGGCGTCCGGGGAAGTCACCGGACCGGTCATGAAGGGGATGCCGATCTGCGGGTTGACCGTGTAGTCCACCTCCGAGCCGCCATCGCGGCGACCGCTCAGGTTGACCATGATCAGGTCCGGGCGATGGGCCTTCAGCGCTTCGTAGCTCAGCCAGCCCCTGGCCGGGAAATTGGTGCTGAACAGACCGGCTTGATCCCCCGGCGCGCAGATCAGTCGGGTCAGCAGTTCCTGGCCGCGTGGCTGGCGGAAATCCACCGCGATCGAGCGCTTTCCCTTGTTCAGTCCGGCCCAGAACAGGCTGTGCCGCCCGTCATTGGTCAGCGGCCAGCGCCGGTAGTCGAGGCCGCCGCCGATCGGGTCGAAGCGAATGACTTCCGCGCCGAGTTGCGCCAGCGTCATGCCGCCGAGCGGCGCAGCGACGAACGCCGAACCCTCGACCACTCGCAGGCCCTTGAGAATCCCTTCCATGCTGCTCACCAATCCTTCCTGCGCGGGCAGCGAGCCCGCGAGTCGTTCGGCGCGACTGAATCGCTTGCTTGCGCGCTTGCCGGCCGTTGATAGATGTATGCCGCGATCTTGCCGCATGCGAGCCCCGGCGCCCGGTCGCCGGCCGCGCCGACGACGCGGCCTGTCATCCAGCCGCCCAGATTACCCGCTTTCGGCGCAATTCGGTGAGCTCGGAGTTCTCGATCAGCACGTCCGACCTGGCAACAAGTCTCAGAAACAGCTCGACGCCTTCCCGCTGGCGGAGGTCGAGGGTGACCGACCTGCGATTGCCGCCCTCGCCGAGCCACGCCAGGGTCGCGTCGTGGCGTTTCGATGCCGTCCCGAAGCGGCGCATGGGGTCGCCGGCGATCGGATGCTCGACCTTGAGGACTTCGGCGCCGATCTCGCCGAGCATCGACGCCGCATACGGACCGGCGAGAAAGCTACCGACGTCGATTACCCGCAGCCCGTCCATCGGCAGCATCCCGTTCTCGCGTTCGCGCTCCTGATTCAGCTCGCGTTGCTGGTCGCCTGGCGCGTTTTCCGACCGCGCACGGGCGTTCGCAACTGCTGCCGGCGTCTCGTCCTCGGCACTGCCGGCTGCCGCGTGCAGCCGCGCTGACCGGGTCGCAGCCTCTCCCTCCAGCATGGTCCTTCCTCCCGCCAGCGGCGCCGGAAACCGGCACCGCTGGCGCATCGCGCGTCGGTTCCTGTGCCGACGCAATACCCGCAGTATACGGGCAATTTTGCCCAACCGCCCTAGCGGCGGCTTGCATCGGCGCTTCGCCGCCACCATCGTGCCGCGGCTTGAGTTCGTTCACCTGCTGTGCTGTACTTGCCGGACTCTCCACGGAAACGCCTGAAAGGACCCGCCAGATGAGCGACGCGACAACGGACTATGCGCAATGGATCGGCCGCCGCGAGGTCACCGACGACGATCTCGGCCTGGCCCCGGCGCTGGCGGCAGCAGCGACGCTGGACGACACCACCAGTCATTTCGAAAAAGGCAGCGCGCTGCCGCCGCTGTGGCACTGGTTCTACTTCCTGCCGCGCGCGCCGCAGGCACTGCTCGACGTCGACGGGCATCCGCGACGCGGTGGTTTCATGCCGCCGATTCCCTACCCGCGGCGGATGTTTGCCGGCGCGCGGATGCGTTTTCACCGGCCCTTGCTGATCGGTCAGGCGGCGCGCCGCGAGGCACTGATTCGCGACATCCGGGAGAAATCGGGGCGTTCCGGCTCGCTGGCCTTCGTTTCGGTCCTCTGCAGTTACTACCAGGATGGCGTGCTGTGTCTCGAGGAAGAGCAGGACATCGTCTACCGCGAACCGGGCCCGGCGGTCGCTCCCCCGCAAGTGATCGACTGGCCCGCCGTCGAGGAGGGTGCCTGGACACGCATCGTGACGCCGGACCCGAAACTGCTGTTCCGTTTTTCGGCCCTGACCTTCAACGCCCACCGCATTCATTACGATCGACCCTACGCGATCGAGCAGGAAGGCTACCCGGGGCTGGTGGTGCACGGACCTCTGACCGCCGTGTTGCTGATGGAACTGCTGCGCCAGCATCAGCCACGCACGGTCGCGACATTCAGCTTCCGTGGCCTGGCGCCGCTCTTCGACCTGGCGCCGTTGCGCCTCGTCGGCATTGGCAAGGAAGGCCGGATTTCCCTGGCGGCACAGGCGCCGGACGGCGTGACGGCGATGAGCGCCAGCGCCGAACTGGCGCCCGGCTAGGCGGCATCGCCGACATCGCCGCGCGGCAGGGCTCAGTCGGCAGAGCCTTCGCGGCCTGCCGATCGAGGGGCAACGGCCCATCCTGCGGGTCGCTGGCCGATCGCCGATACGCATGCGATGGTCAGTTTGCTGGGCTGCAGATAGCCGGCCGAGAGACCCTCTTGCGTCAGCGAACCCTGCGCCATGGCAGTCACCCATGCCGGCTCGCTTGTTTCGGTGGGCGGCCGGATCGCCCTGAAGTCGTTTGCACGCCGATCGATCAGAGCGCACCGAGTACCGAAAAAGCGACGAATAGTTGACCAGGATCAACACCTATTCATCGGCGCAAGCGTAAATCGTCAGCACGGCTTGGCGCTTTGCCGGCTGCACGATCACCGAGGAGGTCTTTGGATGAGGAATTACCACTACAGATTGCGTATGGCCGGGTTGTGGGTTGTCGCGACCATGCCCCTGGTATTTGGCGGTGCCTTTGCGCAGAGCGAGGCCAAGAAACCCGTTTCGCAGGTTGAACAGAGTTACCAGGCCGGCGACTCGTCGCCGGTCGGCGACACTGAAATGCATCACAACATCAACCCGAAAGCGCCTCCGATGACCAAGGAGGAATTCGAGAAAGCCAAGAACATCTACTTTCAGCGCTGCGCTGGTTGCCATGGCGTGCTGCGCAAGGGCGCGACCGGCAAGCCGCTGACCACCGACAAGACGCTCGCCAGTGGCACCGAGTATCTGAAGGTTTTCATCACCTACGGCTCGGCCGGCGGGATGCCGAACTGGGGCACCTCGGGCGAGTTGACGGAGGCCGAAGTCGACATGATGGCGCGCTACGTCCAGCAGGAACCGCCGGTGCCGCCGGAATGGGGAATGAAGGAGATGATGGCGTCGCTGAAGATCAATGTGCCGCCCGAGCAGCGCCCGACCAGGAAGATGAACGACCTCGATCTCGACAACCTCTTCTCGGTGACGCTGCGCGATGCCGGCAAGATCGCGCTGATCGACGGCAAGACCAAGAAGATCGTCAAGATCCTGCCGACCGGCTACGCCGTGCACATTTCGCGGATGTCAAAGTCCGGGCGCTACCTGTACGTGATCGGTCGCGATGCCCGCATAAACCTGATCGACCTGTGGATGCCTGAGCCGACCAACGTCGCCGAGATCAAGGTCGGTCTCGAAGCGCGTTCGGTGGAAACGTCGAAGTACAAGGGTTACGAGGACAAGTACGCGATCGCCGGCACCTACTGGCCGCCGCAGTTCGTGATCATGGACGGTGACACGCTGAAGCCGCTGAAGATCGTATCAACGCGCGGTTCAACGGTCGATACGCAGGAATACCATCCGGAACCGCGCGTGGCGTCGATCGTCGGTTCGCACTACAACCCCGAGTTCATCGTCAATGCCAAGGAAACCGGCAAGATCATGGCGGTTAACTACTCGGACCTCAAGAACCTGAAGATCACGATCATCGACGCGGCGCGTTTCCTCCACGATGGCGGTTTCGACTCGACCGGCCGCTATTTCATGGTTGCCGCCAACGCTTCCGACAAGATCGCCGTGGTCGATACCAAGGAAGACAAACTGGCGGCCCTGATCGATGTCGGCAAGATCCCGCATCCCGGACGCGGTGCCAACTTCGTCCATCCCAAGTTCGGTCCGGTGTGGGCGACCAGCGATCTCGGTGACGACGTGATCAACATCATCGGCACCGACCCGGTCAAGCACAAGGCGCAGGCGTGGAAAGTCGTGCAAACGCTCAAGGGCCAGGGGAGCGGCTCCTTGTTCATCAAGACGCATCCGAAATCGACCAACCTGTGGGTCGACACGCCGCTCAATCCGGAAGCCAAGATCAGTCAGTCGGTCGCGGTGTTCGACATCAAGAACCTCGACAAGGGGTATGAGATCCTGCCGATCGGCGAGTGGGCCGATGTCGGTGACGATGGTGCCAAGCGGATCGTACAGCCCGAGTACAACAGGGCCGGCGACGAGGTCTGGTTCTCGGTATGGAGCGCCAAGGACAAGAAGTCTGCGCTGGTCGTCGTGGACGACAAGACGCGCAAGCTGAAAGCCGTGATCAAGGATCCGGAACTGGTCACACCAACCGGCAAGTTCAACGTCTTCAACACCCAGCACGACGTCTATTGAGCTGGCGCCGCACGGCGCGCAGCGAAGCGGGGGCCGTTGGCCCCCGTTTTTTCTTTGTTAATCTGCGGTCCCGATCGATGATCGGCGCGGCCGCATCCGACGCCGGTTTCCCCGCCTACCAGTATTTTTCAAACGCCATCTGGCCGGGTACGCCGCGGCGACTGGTGGCAAAACCGCGGGCGCCAAGCATTTGTCGCAACTCGCGCGCCATCTCCGGGTTACCGCAGATCATCAGGCGTGACGTCTCGACACCGAGCGGCGTGCCTGCGGCCTCCTCGAGTCGAGCGTTGGCCAGCAGCTGCGGAATTCGCTCGGCGAGCGGCGTTGCGCCCGGCGCACGCGTCACCACCGGCAGATAGCGCAGCTGCGCCTCGCGGCGAGCGGCGCCATCCCTTTCGGCCAGCGCGGCAAGCTCGCCACGGTAGGCAAGTTCGGCCGTCTGGCGCACGCTGTGCACGACGATCAGGCGCTCGAAGGCGAACCAGACCGCCGGGTCGCGCAGGATCGAAACAAAGGGCCCCAGGCCGGTGCCACTGGCCAGCATCCACAAGTCGCGGCCGGTCGCCAGCTGGTCGACGGTGAGAAAGCCGAAACTGCCTCGCTCGACATGCACCACATCGCCCGGCCGCAGTTTCGCCAGAGCGCGCGAGAATGCGCCGTCGGGAACCAGCACAGCGAGGAATTCGAGCTGCTCATCGGACGGTGCCGAGACCATCGAATAGGGCCGCCAGACGAGCTCACCGCCATCGCTGACGAGTCCGAGCCGCGCGTAGTGTCCAGGCGTGAAGCGGAATCGCTCGTCGCGGGTGGTCCGAAACGAGAGCATCGTGGGCGTCCAGTAGTCGACCGACACCACCCGCTCGGTGGTCCATTTCTGGTCGCCGGCCGTCGCGCGAAGACGCTCGCCGATATCCTCAACCGACCCGTCCATTACCTGTCTCCTGGTGGTTCCTGCGCCTGGCAGGCGGGGTTGTCCTTGTCGCCGACGGTGGTGAGCCGTTCTCGCGTACCCCTTGCTGCGGACAACGCGTCGATTCGATCGTTCATCCGGCTTGGCGTCGAAGCGCCGCCCCGCGCAGGCAGTCCATGAGCCGCCGACGGTGAGCAGGCAGCGGCAGCAAATGACAGAAATGTCATGTTCAGGTCAGCCTGCCGTTGGTGTCGATCGTCGATAGTGGTCACCGTACTGCAACGACACCCCACACCAACCGGAGGAATTGCGATGAAAACCCTGCCTCACACGATCCTGACGATCACCCTGACCGCTGCCCTCGGCACACCGCTTGCCCTGCTTGCCGTCGAAACGGCGGCGCCAGCGAACGCATCGCACGAGCAGATGCAGGCGCGCATGCAGACCATGCAGGTGCGCATGCAGGCGATGCAGCAAACCGAGAGCGGCGAAGCGCGGATGCCGATGATGGCCGCACAAATGGCGGACATGCAGGCGATGATGAAGGACATCGGTGCCGACTGCCCGATGCGTGGCGGTGAGGGGCAGATGGGCATGCACGGCCAGCAAGGGATGCCGATGATGCCGGGAATGCACGGCAGTCAAGCGAAATAGAACGAAGGAAGTGACATGATTCCCTGGCTGAAACGACTCCTGGCCAGCTTTCGTGACTGGCGGAAAGCCAACGGAGAAGCGCATGCCCGGTCGACACCACACTCCTGCTGCTCGGCACCGCCGCCGGGAGCCGCCAGTCGACACGACCATCGAGGATAAGAACAGGTGAACAAGACGTTCAGTCAATCCCGGGCGATTTGCGCAAACGATCGCTACCCCCGCCTGCCGCTTTGCCTGCTCACGCTGGTGATCGTCGCAATGGCGATCAGTCTGCCGGCCGCTGCGCAGAACATCCAGGTGCCGCAACCGAGCCCCGGGCTGATGCCCAACCCGGCGGCCGGCAAGGCGCTTTACGACAAGAACTGCGCCTCATGCCACGGCAACAATCTGCAGGGCAGCGACAAGGGACCGCCGATGCTGAGCAAGATCTACGAGCCTTCGCATCACGGCGACGCGGCTTTCCAGCTGGCGGTCAGGAGCGGCTCGCGCGCGCACCACTGGAAGTTCGGCGACATGCCGCCGGTGCCCGGTCTGAGCGCCGACGACGTCGCACAGATCACCGCTTACGTGCGGCTCGAGCAGCGCAAGGCGGGAATTCGATAAGGCCATACCGGCGCGGGCGGTCGGGCAAGGCCTGCTTCGCCGGCAAGCGGCAGCGGCTTCTGCCAACTGCCCGGCAGTTCCCGGTCGACGCACGCCTTATGGCAGTGGGCGCGTTCGATCGGTGGCACCGCCCGCACGAGCTGACGCTGCGGCAGCACCGTCGGTGGCTGACGCTGCGGTCATCTTGCCGACAGCGCTTTTTCGCCAGGCTGCGGGCAGCCCTGATCGCTCGCTTCGGCTTTCCAGTCGTCGGCCTGCGCCGCGGTACCAACGCTGTACCGCCGCGCTTTTTCCACCACGAGACCTCGCCACGCACACAAACGGGGTCAGCCATTGGCCTGCCCCGGAATCTCTCCCAAAACTATCTCTTGATTTATTCTCCCGAACTCAAGATCATCGAGCTGGGCAACGGGAGAACAGCATGGCCATCGTGATCGACGATGTTGAGATCGAGCGTCTGGCGCAGAGTATTGCCGCCGCCGAAGGCGTCCCTGTCGCTGAGGTCGTGCGCGAAAGCCTGCTGTCCCTCGCCGGCCTGCGCGGCGTGCCGGCCGCCAGGCGGCCGCTGCGCGAACGCCTGGCGGCGCTGGCACGGGAGGTCGATGCTGTGTGCCCGCACGCATACCAGCCGACAAGCGTAGCGACGACGAGATCCCGGGTTACGGCGAACACGGCACATGGTGATCGACACCGCGGCCGTGCTCGCTTGGCTCAAGCGCGAGCCAGAAGGCGAGCGCATCGTCGCCGCACTGGAAGCGCACCCGACCTGCCGGATTTCGGCCGTCAGCCTGCTCGAAGCGCAAGTCGTGATCCGTGCCCGTAAACATCCGACCATGGCCGCCAAACGGCAGCGTTTCCTGGAGGAGATCGGCGCCGTGGTGATGCCTTTCGATGAGCAGCAGGCACGCTTGGCCGATGCCGCGTTCCTGCGCTACGGCAAGGGTCAAGGACACCCGGCTCAGCTCAACCCGGGCGATTGCGCGGTCTATGCGCTGGCCATGGACCTGGGCGAACCGCTGCTGTTCGTGGGCCAGGATTTCAGTCAGACGGACATCTCTCGATGCTGATCGGCTGCGCGCGGGCGTCGACCCGCGACCGGAGGCCGCATCTGCAACTCGATGCATTGCGCGACGCCGGCTGCGAACGCGTCTTCCAGGAAACAGCGAGCGGCGCCAGGCGCGATCGGACCGAACTGAAGTCTGCGCTCGAGTTCATGCGTCGCGGTGACAGCCCGATCTTCACCGTGTTCAGCGCCATTGCCGAGTTCGAGCGAGAGAGCAATCGTGAGCGTACGCCGGCAGGGCTGGACGCTGCACGCAATCGCGGTCGCAAGGACGGACGCCCTCGTGCGCTGTCCGACAAGGACCTGAAGCAGGCACACGCCCGGCTGGCCGATCCGGAGATTGCCGT
>JACKLX010000016.1 GCA_024235695.1 Accumulibacter sp. | reverse complement strand
GCTCTGCAGGAGTGCGGCCTCGCCTTCCTGGGCGACCGTGGTGCTATCCCTGCTAAAAGCACTTTTCTATGGAGCAGTCCCCTGCGGTCGGGCAATGCCTGCCGACAGCTCGCCAATCGATTCTGGAATTGATTATCGCCACAACGTTTCGGACGCAACTTGCCGGCAATGCGTTTCAGGCACGCTACCGCCATGCCCGAATGTTTGCCCATTCAGCAATTGATGTCGCTATACCGGCAGAGGACACCCCCCGTTGGCGTCCGCTGATTCCGGCAGCTGGTCGAAATCGTGTTGTTTGGACGCTGCCGCCGTTGGCTGGCTTGCGAGGGCTGACAGACTCTCTTCAAGCCAGCGTTACGGCCTACCCCTGATCGTCCTGCGCGGCCAGCTCGGCACGCATACCTTCGATTTCCACTTTCATCGCGACGTACTCCTGCTCCTTCCGGGCAAGGTAGTTGCGCGTCAAGCGCAGCTTGGCGCGGATGCCGTCGGGAGTCAGCAGGTACGCGTATTTCAGCTTGTCTTCGGCGCGCAGGAAGTTACCCGCCTTGATGTAGCCTTTGTCGAGCAGAGCCTTGATCAGGTAATTGGTCTTGCCCAGACTGGCGCCAAGACGTTCGGCAAGCTGCCGCTGGCTGATCTGTGGCTCTTCCTCGACGATGCGAAGGATACGCAGGTGCACCTGCTCGGCCGGGGTCATGTCTTCTCGTTCAACAAATGAACGGCAATGTTAGGGGATATTGGCGGATGCGGCAAGGGCGATTGTCGTTGCAGGTAGGAGCCCGATCTATCGGGCGATCGGCGTCTGGGGTGATCTCGCACGCGTCGACGGCGGCGTTCGCAGTTGTCGCCCGATGAATCGGGCTCCTACGAGGGGTGTTGGTGGCGGCTTACGGCCGGCGGTTCGGACGATGGCGGCGTTCGTCGGCGTTCGACGACGCGCCTGCCGACGTCGGGGCCCGATTTATCGGGCGATCGGCGTCTGGGGTGATCTCGCGCGCCTTCGTCGGCAGCGGTCGCCGTAATCGCCCGATGAATCGGGCTCCTACGAGGGGTGTTGGTGGCGGCTTACGGCCGGCGGTTCGGGCGATGGCGGTGTTCGTCGGCGTTCGACGACGCGCCTGCCGACGTCGGGGCCCGATTTATCGGGCGATCAGAGCTAAATCCAGACCGCATCCCAATGCGGGTAATCTCCCGAGCGTTCAACGAGCCCGGCGCGCACGGGGTTGCTGACGACGTACCGCGCCACGGCCACGAGATCTTCATCGCGGCGCAAGGCGCGATCATGGAATCCCTTTTGCCAGATTCGGCGGCGCAAAGCCAGACTCACCTTGGCGCGATAGATGCGCACGGCGTCGCTGACGCTTACCTCCGAAGCCAGCTCCAGCAACCAATGGACATGGTCGGGCATCACCACAAACGCCAGCGTGCTGCCGTAGCGGCGAACGGATCGCTCGGCGAAGCAGCGTGCTGCCTGGTGCGCCGGCACGAACTGCTCGAAGACGCGCGCGCGTCCGGAGGTCACCAGGGTTAACAGGTAGACCTGCCCGGATTGCGAGAAGCGGCCTTGCCGCAGGTTTTCGGCATGGGCTTGGGTAAGGGCCATGGTTGTCGGTTGGCCGGGGGTTTTTGCCCGATGAATCGGGTGACAGGCGTCATCGCCCGATGAATCGGGCTCCTACCGGGGGTCGTGGAGGCGATCGCCTGGCGGGTCGGGCGGTCGCCGTGTTGGTCGGTGCGTTCAACCCTGATCGAAAACTTCGTCCAGCGACCGGGCATCGAGCACCTTGATGGCCCAGCTTTCGAGTTGCTCGACGGTGGCCTTGTCCAGTCGGGCGCGGACCGCATCAGGCAGTGCGCCGAAGCGGCGGGCGAGAAGGCTCTGCAGGAGTGCTGCCTCGCCTTCCTGGCGGCCTTCCTGGCGGCCTTCCTGGCGACCTTCCTGGCGACCTTCCTGGCGACCTTCCTGGCGACCTTCCTGGCGACCTTGTTGCAATCCTTGTTGCAATCCTTGTTGCAATCCTTGTTGCAAGCCCTTTTCTATTCCGAAGCGTTCGGCAGAGGTGACGTAAGGCATCGTGACGCTCCTTTCCAATGTGTAGACTTCGTCCATCAACCGCTTCTCGAGTTCGGTCGGCAAGCGCATCAGCCAGTCGATGACACTGAACAGGTCGATGATGCGCTGCTTGCCCCAGTTGCGTTCGTAGAGCAGCTTGGCCAGCCGCCATTTTGCCGCATAACGTTGTTCAGGGTCACCCTTGGTCTTGCGGGTGAATAGATGTGCGGCGGTGACCACGCGGTGGCGGTTTTCGTCGGCGTTCGGCGACGCGCCTGCCAACATGTAGGAGCCCGATTGATCGGGCGATTTCCGGCCGTCAGGGAATGCTTACCTCGATCGCCGGATGCCGCTGCCTGATCGCGGCGGCCAGCGCTTGCTTGGCGCCGGCGTCGCCGTGCACCAGGCGGACTTGCCCTGGCCGGCGGCGCATGCGGCCGATGAAGTTGAGCAGGTCGTGCTGGTCGGCGTGCGCCGAGTAGCCACCGAGGCTGTGGACGCCGGCGCGGATCGCGTAGCGTTGGCCATCTAGGACGACGTAGCCACCCTTGGGGCCGTAGCGCTGGATGTCCCTGCCCGGCGTGCCGCTCGCCTGGTAGCCGATGAACAGGACGTCGTGGCGCGGGTCGCCGAGCATCGCCTTGAGGTAGTTGACGATGCGGCCGCCGCTGCACATGCCGCTGGCGGCGATGACGATGGCCGGGCGGGCGGTGCGCGCCAGGTAATCGACGGTGCGCAGGTGGCTGGCGTGGTCGTCGATGGTGGTGAGTTGTTCGAAGGCCAGCGGGTGGCGGCCGCTGACCAACTTGCGGCGTGCCTCGCTGTCCCAGTGCTCGCGCAGTTGCCCGTAGCCGGCGGTGAAGTCGGCCGCCAGCGGCGAGTCGACGATGATGTCGAGATCGTCCCAGGCGATGCCGGGGGCGGCTGGGCGCTGGCCGCTGCGGTGGATGATTTCTTCGAGTTCGTAGAGCAGCTCCTGCGTGCGACCGATGCTGAAGGCGGGGATCAGCACGCTGCCATTGTTGGCGAAGGCGTGCTCGCAGAGCGCTTGCAGGCGCTGGCGACGGTCTCTGCGGCTTTCGTGGGTACGGTCGCCGTAGGTGCTTTCGAGGACGACGATGTCGGCGCCATAGGGTGGGCGCGGCGCCGGGAGCAGCGGGGTGTACGGTGCACCGACGTCGCCGGAGAAAACGACGCGTTGCCTGTCGCTGCCCTGCGCGACTTCGAACTCGACGTAGGCCGAGCCGAGGATGTGTCCGGCCGGCGAGAGTTTGACGCGCAGCCCGGGCTGGCCGGCGATGAGGCTGTGCCAGTGCTTGTAGGGCAAGGCGACGATCTGCTGGCTGATCTGCGCGAGAAAGCGTTCGATCAGCGTCTGGTTGCGGGTGAAACCGACCTTGAGGGCGTCTTCGAGAACCAGTGGCAGCAGCGCGGCCGAGGCCTGGCTGCAGATGATCGGCCCGCGGAAGCCGGCTGCCAGCAGGTAGGGGATGCGACCGACGTGGTCGATATGGACGTGAGTTACGACCAGCGCACGGACGCCGTCGATCGGGAAGGTGACGGCCAGTTGTTCGGCGCCCGCCCCCTCGCCGGAGGTTTCCGCGCCCTGAAACAGACCGCAGTCGATCAGCACCGACTGGCCATCAGGCAGGCTGAGCTGGTGGCAGGAGCCGGTAACGCCGTCGACGGCGCCGTGGTGGGTGATTTTGCTGTTGACGGGCATCGGTCGTTTCTCGCGTTATCGCCCGATCAATCGGGCTCCTGCATTGTGAGGCCTTCTGGTCAACGCCGGCCTGGAATGGCGTCCTCTCCTCGTCCATTGCCCTGGCCTGGCTTTCAGCCAGTGCACGAATCGCCGCCAGCGTCGCATCATCGAGGGTCGCGGGAAACGCGCCAAAGCGCACCAGGCCGCTGACGCCGGGAGTGCTGCGGATCGGTGCGATGCTCTGCTCGGGACGACCGCAGCGCACGAAGCCGTAGCGCGGGAACATCACCTGCGGTTTCTTCCTTATCCAGCCACTCCGGGCCTTTTGCCATTGCGTCAGCATCGGCAGGAAAACCTCGTAGCCCTGCTCCTCGAGCTTGCGCACGGCCAGCGCCTCGCGCCGCGGCTTGCAGAGGCAGACGTACCACGGTTTGGCTGAGGGCAGGTTGGCAGACACGGGCGATGGTGGCGAAGCGGCTCGCAGCGGGCAGGAGTGGCGGCAGGGGCAGTCGTTCCGGGCAGGGACATTCCCGGGAAAGTGTCGATGCAGGAATGCTCCCTCGTTTCAGGGACGCACTTCGGGCGCTTGCGCGCCGACTCCCAGCACATTCAACAATTGCCTATCACAGGTCAATGGAACCGCGCCCAACTCCTGTGCCGTGGCGGCAATGATGGCATCGGGCAGTTTCAGCCGATGCTGCCGCCGCAAGAAAATCGATTTTTCCTTGATCGCGGGCGTCAGCTCGACGAGGTGCAGGCACGCCAGATAGCGCTGAATGACAGCCTCGTCGCGCACGCTCAACTCGGGATAGGAGCGCGTCTCCATCTCGGAAATGATCGACGCGCTGATGGTCGCTTGAGGAAGTGGCGCCGACAGGCGATCGGCCAAGTGATAGAGAATCACGTTGGTATCCAGCACCAGCCTCATTCCCATTCCTTGCGCAGGCGCTCTTGAAAAGCGAGCGGATCCTCCGTCAATTTCAAGGCTCCCGCGAGTTGGTTGAGCCCTTCGGCATTGGATGACTCCCCCGGAGTTGCCGCCAACGGCTGCTCGTTTATCACCACAATCAACTCGTGTTTGCCAGGTTGCACCTCGCTCGGCATCTTTACGATGACCTTGCGGTCGGGCGGCACTTCGCATTCCAGCGCAATCGACAACATCCGGTTTCTCCCATCCAAATGACGAAGCGGTTCAAGATCCAACTGGCCACGAACGCTATCGAGTGTCACATCGCCACCGACGCCTGGCGCAACTGCCGAAAGCGGTCCAATCACGAGATTATCCTCCGCCGCGGCAAGAAGCCCTGGAAATCGGGAGCAGCGCAGGAAATAGCCCGGCAGCAACGCCGCGCGTGACGACCACGCTTGCCCACGAAACGACTGCGCTCAGCGATGCCGAGGTCAAGTATGCGCGTCGCAATTGTGATAGACCACATGCGCGCTGGCAAGCGACACACCGCCCGATCAATCGGGCTCCTGCATTGTGAGTCAACGCCGCCCGACCCGCAGGAGCCCGATTCATCGGGCGATCAACGGCCATCACGCCAGCGTCAGGTGGGCGGCCGGCACGGCGACCGGCTGCTCGCGGCCGAGCAGGCTGAGCATCACGCTTACCCGCTCGTCGGCGACGGCGGAGACGATGCCCGACAGGCCTTTGAGCGGACCGGCGGCGATCTCGACGCTGTCGCCGGCCTGGAATGGCGTCCTCTCCTCGTCCATTGCCCTGGCCTGGCTTTCAGCCAGTGCACGAATCGCCGCCAGCGTCGCATCATCGAGGGTCGCGGGAAACGCGCCAAAGCGCACCAGGCCGCTGACGCCGGGAGTGCTGCGGATCGGTGCGATGCTCTGCTCGGGACGACCGCAGCGCACGAAGCCGTAGCGCGGGAACATCACCTGCGGTTTCTTCCTTATCCAGCCACTCCGGGCCTTTTGCCATTGCGTCAGCATCGGCAGGAAAACCTCGTAGCCCTGCTCCTCGAGCTTGCGCACGGCCAGCGCCTCGCGCCGCGGCTTGCAGAGGCAGACGTACCACGGTTTGGCTGAGGGCAGGTTGGCAGACACGGGCGATGGTGGCGAAGCGGCTCGCAGCGGGCAGGAGTGGCGGCAGGGGCAAGGAATTGCGGTCAGACGGCCGAGTATCTCCGCAAGCCGCGGCCGCCGTCAATCGGCGCCGTTCGCGCCAACCGGCGTCGGCGGCGGCGCGGCGTTGTCATTGGTGACGTAATTCATGGTCGGCCTGCCTTGCGATGTGTAGACTTGCTCCGGCAGTGCTGGCTTGCGATGACGACGGAACGCCACGGCAACTCAGCCGGGGCGCCCCCCTGGCTTGCGATTGGATTTCCTTGACCAATCGCGCCCGCCATAGGATATTCGGCCGCCAGGCTTGTCCACCGCCCTAACCGCAGGATCACGAAATGACGACAGCTGCAAAGCAATCATCGACTGGCGGCGCCCAGTCACCGAGAAAAGGCATCATCCTCGCCGGCGGTTCCGGTACGCGCTTGTACCCGGCGACGCTGGCGGTGTCCAAGCAGCTGCTGCCGATCTACGACAAGCCGATGATCTATTACCCGCTGACCACCTTGATGATGGCGGGGATTCGCGATTTCCTGATCATTTCGACGCCGCAGGATACGCCACGCTTCGCGCAGCTGCTCGGCGACGGCCAGCAGTGGGGCCTCAACATCCAGTATGCGGTGCAGGCCAGCCCCGACGGTCTGGCGCAGGCTTTCATCATCGGTGCCGATTTCGTCGGCGATGGGCCTTCGGCGTTGATCCTCGGCGACAACATCTTCTACGGCCACGAGCTGGCCCGGGATCTGCAGGCGGCGAACGCGCAGCATGAAGGCGCGACGGTGTTCGCCTACCGCGTCCATGACCCCGAACGCTACGGCGTCGTCGAATTCGACAGCAGCGGACGCGCCGTCAGCCTGGAGGAAAAACCGGCGGCGCCGAAGTCGCATTACGCGGTGACCGGCCTGTATTTTTACGACCAGCGGGTGGTCGACGTGGCGCGCAAGCTGAAACCGTCGGCACGTGGCGAACTGGAGATCACCGACGTCAATCGTCAGTACCTCGAATGGGGCGACCTCGGCGTGGCGATGATGGGTCGTGGCCATGCCTGGCTGGACACCGGCACGCACGAATCGCTGCTCGAAGCGAGCATGTTCATCGAGACGATCGAGAAGCGGCAGGGGCTGAAGATCGCCTGCCCGGAGGAGATCGCCTTCCATCGCGGCCATATCACCGCCGAGCAGCTCGAGGCGCTGGCGGAACCGATGAAGAAGAACCTCTACGGGCAGTACCTGCTGGCGCTGCTCAAGGAATAGCGGAGTGGCGAGCGGCCCGGCGGGCCGGCGTCTGCCGTTCGGCATCGGCCGCCCGCCACTCGCCATCGACCATCGACCATCCACCGTTCGCCGACCGTAGCCGCGCTGGCCGTTGCCTTTGCCGCACACCGCACTCCAAACTCCGAACCCCTGGCCAAAATGAAAATCATCCCGACCCGCCTGCCCGATGTCCTGATCGTCGAACCGAAGGTCTTCGGCGACGCCCGCGGTTTTTTCCTGGAAAGCTGGAACCGCAAGGGTTTTGCCGATCTTGGCCTCGCTGCGGATTTCGTCCAGGACAACCATTCGCGCTCGCGCCGGGGTGTGCTGCGCGGCCTGCACTATCAGCTGCAGCAGCCGCAGGGCAAGCTGGTGCGGGTGACCAGCGGCGCGGTTTTCGACGTCGCCGTCGATCTTCGCCGCTCGTCGCCGAAGTTCGGCTGCTGGGAGGGTGTCGAGCTCTCGGATGCCAACCAGCGGATGCTGTGGATTCCGCCGGGATTCGCACACGGCTTCCTGGTGCTTTCGGAAACGGCCGACTTTCTCTACAAGACCACCGAGTATTACGCCCCCGAACACGAGCGCTGCATTCTCTGGAACGACCCCGAAGTCGGCGTCGACTGGCCGCTCGACGGCGAGCCGGCGCTGTCCGCCAAGGATCAGGTGGGAACGCCGCTGCGCGCTGCCGAGGTTTACGCCTGAGCCGCGCAGGAAGTGCTTACGGCGACGGCGGTGCGCACTTCACCACCATGCCCTTCACCGGTGACGCCAGGCGCCACCTTCCACTGCTCAGAACTCGAAGACCTGCCTGTTGCGCAACATCCTCGGCTTGAAGGCGCTGGCGCAGTCGTCGATCTCGGCCATGGTCAGCGCCGCCTGACCGGGTTTCAGGTGGCTGATGTAGATCTCGGCGTCGACCTTCAGCTTGCCCAGCTCGCTGACCAGCATGCTCGGACAGAGGTGCTTGGAAATCTCCGCCAGCCGCCGCTCGCGGTTGGCGAAAGCGGTTTCGATCAGCAGATAGCGCAGATTGGCAATACGGTTGACCACCGGCCAGAAGGAATCGTTGACCGTCGTGTCGCCGGTAAACACCAGGCTGCCGTGCCCCGAGTCCAGCTGATAGCCGACCGCCGGGACGGTATGCTCGGCGGGCAGCGCGGTGATCTTCCGCTCGCCGAGCTGGACCGACTGCCCGAGGGCGATCGCCCGGTACTGCATCAGCGCTTTTTCGGGACTCGGGATGACGCTGAAATCGGGCCAGATGACCCAGTTGAAGATGTGTTTGCCGATGATCTCCAGCGTCGCCGGCGTCGCGTGCACGGTCAGCGGTTGCTCGCGCAGGTCGCTGACCGAATCGATCAGCAGCGGCAGCGAAGCGATGTGATCAAGATGTGAATGGGTCAGAAAGACGTGGTCGATAGCGGCCAGCTGCGCACGCGACAGATCGGCGACACCCGTTCCGGCGTCGATCAGCAGGTCATCGTCGACCAGCATCGAGGTGGTCCGCAGATCGCTGCCGCCGATCCCGCCGCTACAGCCCAGCACCGTGAGCTTCATGATCGCTCCGCCGGATCCACCGCCTGCTGACGATGGCTGGACGAGTTCAACGAGTCCGACGAGTCCGACACGTTCGACGCGGACGGCCGGAAGGCGTGTCGCTGCTGGTCGAATGCAGGCCGGGAAGAGGCGCTCATCAGGTCTTCAGGAAGAATTCCATCTTCACGCCGGCAATCTCGATCACGTCGTGATCCTGCAGGCAATGCGCCTGCCCGTCGAGGACGCGACCGTTCACCGTCGGAAACTTCGCCCCCTCGACGTGCGTCAGGAAATAGCCGTGCGGACGCCTGGCGATCACCGCCACCTGCAGACCGGGCTTGCCGAGCGTCGTCAGCGTCTTGGTCAGCGGCAGTTCGCGGCCGGCGTTGGATCCCGAGAGCAGCTGGATCGCCGCCGCCGGCAGCGTCGGGGCGGCCGGCGCCGACGCCTGCGACTGCGCGACGGCGGCGATCATCGGGTCGCCGAGCGTCGCCACGTCGGGCAGCGGACCCGACTGAAACAACATGCTTTTGTCGTAGTCGGCAACCTCGCCAGGCGCCACCGGCGCCGCCAGATACTTCATCTTGTACTTGCCGAGCTCGATGACGTCGCCGTCCTTGAGAAAATGCTTCTTGACCGACTGCCCGTTGACCAGCGTGCCGTTGGTGCTGTTCAGATCCTCGAGGAAGGAATCACTGAGAATGGTCACCACCGCCGCGTGCTCACCGCTGATCGCCATGTTGTCGATCTGGATGTCGTTGTGCGCCTTGCGGCCGATACTCATGCGCTCCTTGAGCAGCGGGATTTCCTTGAGAACCAGACCATCCATGCTGAGTATGAGCTTTGCCATCGCCTTCTTCGTCCTTATCTAAACCATGACCGCAGTTTCGACCAGCGGCCACGGGCTGCCGGGAATTCGTGCAGGACCTTGACCACCACCACCGAAACATTATCCTCGCCGCCGTTGTCGTTGGCCATCTGGATCAACTGCCCGGCGGCAAGCTCGAGGTTGACGCCGAACAGTTCCAGCGCGTGCTGGATTTCGTCCTCTTCGACCATGTCGTAAAGGCCATCCGAGCACAAAAGATAGACGTCGCCGGGGCAAACCGCGTGCACGTGCACCTCGGCCTCGACCACCGGATCGACGCCGACAGCGCGCGTCACCAGGTTGCGGTTGATCGAAAAGCGCGCTTCTTCCTGCGAGATCTGGCCGCTGTCGATCTGCTCCTGCAACAGGGAATGGTCGCGCGTCAAGGCGACGAACTCCTCACCGCGCAAACGATAGAGCCGCGAATCGCCGATATGCGCAACGATCACGCGGTCGTCGCAAAACACCGTCGCGACCAGCGTCGTGCCCATGCCGCCGAACTGCGACTGATCGGTCGCCGCGCAATAGATCGCGGTGTTTACCGCCGCAATGTGCTCGACCAGCGAACGCTGGACCACGGCCTGGCCGCCGCCTTCGGCTTCGTGCGCTGCGGCGTCCAGGAAAGCCTTCTCCAGTCGGCTCGAGAGAATCTCCGTCGCCATTCTGCTGGCGACCTCGCCGGCGTTGTAGCCGCCCATCCCGTCGGCCAGGATCGCCAGACCACGATCGGCGTCGGCAAACACCGAATCTTCGTTCTGTCCCCGCACCAGCCCGGGATCGGTACGGGTGGCGATCTCAAGCGCCCCCAGCAGACTGTTCGTCACGTATTCTCCCGTTGCCTGACCCGCCAGCCGCGGCGATCGCGACTCACGCCGCCCCGGCGCCGCGTTCGGCAGCGCAGAGCAGGGTGCCGGCGCTCACTCGCGCGTCGTGGACTGCATTGTGCCAACACTAGCCGCCATAAGGCAATTCGATGCCCACGCCACGCGCCCTGGCCAGCGCCTCGAGGCGGACGGCGACCGCCAGATCCTGCACCGCCATCCCCTGCGACTCGAACAGCGTGATCTGCTCGACGGTCGACCGCCCCGGCTGCCGACCGCAGAGAACCTCGCCGAGTTCGACCAGGCTGCGGGCCTGCAGGCGCCCCTTTTCGAGCAGCGGCAGCAGGTCGCCAGCCTCGCGCAGCGCCGTTTCGACACTATCGACGACGATCGGTGAGCAACGCTTCAGAACGTCTTCGCCAAGTTCGCGACGGATCAGCGAATTCGACCCGGCGGCATTGAGATGCGTACCCGGCGACAGCCAGTCGGCGCTGAACAGCGGCGTCGACGCGGTCGTGACGGTGCTGACGATGTCGCTGTCGCGCACCACCGCTTCCGGCGAATCGAGCGGCACGACGTCGATCCCCAGACGTTCGGACATCCGCCTGCAGAAGGCGGCCAGCCGCTCGGCGTGGCGTGCATGCACCTTGACCCGCCTGAGCGCACGTACCGCGGCCAGCGCTTCGAGATGTCCCTCGGCCTGCCAGCCGGCACCGAACATCCCGAGCACCTCTGCGTCGGGCCGGGCCAGGCAGCGGGTGGCAACGCCCGACGCCGCACCGGTACGCATCATCCCCAGGCGGTCGGCCTCGATCACCGCCCGCAGGCGGCCGCTCGACGCCTCGAACAGGTGCACCAGGAAACGCACGCCCGAGCGGTTGCTGGTATAGGCCTTGTAACCGATCGCGTCGAGTTCGGGCAGGGCGCCCTGCAGGATGTGCAGGGTGGTCTGCGGCAGGCGCGTCCTTTGCCGTGGTACGTCGCAGGCGTGCCCTGACGAGAGCTGGCGATGCGCGGCCTCGACCGCTGCCAGCGCCAGCGGCATGGTGAGCAGTTGCTCGACGTCTTGTTCATTCAGGAAAAGTGCCATTTCTTTCTCGCACCGGTAGTCAAGCGATCCCCATCAGCCGCCCGGCGGCGGCGCGCGTGCCGTGCGCCACCGGGCCGCAGCAGGGATTCTAACGGCAAATGGCCGACGTCATCGGGCAGGCGCTTCGCCGCAACGAAAAAGGCAGACCGCGGTCTGCCTTTTTCCTGCCCGGACTGCAGGCCTGCAGGCTTGCGCCTAGATCAGCTTCTTGATCAGCTTGCCCATTTCCGACGGGTCGCGGGTCACCGTGAAGCCGCACTCTTCCATGATCGCGAGCTTGGCGTCAGCGGTGTCGGCACCGCCGGAGATCAGCGCGCCGGCGTGGCCCATGCGCTTGCCTGCCGGAGCGGTCACTCCGGCGATGAAGCCGACGATCGGCTTCTTCATGTTGGCCTTGCACCACACCGCGGCATCGGCTTCGTCGGGACCACCGATCTCGCCGATCATGATCACCGCGTCGGTATCCGGATCGTCGTTGAACAGCCGCATGATGTCGATGTGCTTGAGGCCGTTGATCGGGTCACCACCGGTGCCGACGGCGGTCGACTGGCCGAGGCCGATCTCGGTCAGCTGGCCGACGGCTTCGTTGGTCAGCGTTCCGGAACGCGAAACGACGCCGATGCGCCCCTTGCGGTGAATGTGACCGGGCATGATGCCGATCTTGACTTCTTCCGGGGTGATCAGGCCGGGGCAGTTGGGGCCGAGCAGCAGGGTCTTCTTGCCGCCGGCGGCTTCGCGCTTCTTCATCCGGTTGCGAACGACCAGCATGTCGCGAACGGGAATCCCTCGGTAATGCAGACCACCAGGTCGAGATCGGCTTCGACGGCTTCCCAGATCGCCGCGGCGCGCTGGCGGCGGCACGTAGATCACCGAAACGGTGGCGCCGGTCGCGGCGGCGGCATCCTGACCGAGCCGAAGATGGGAATGCCGAGCAGGCTCTCGCCGGCTTTCTTGGGGTTGACGCCGGCGACGAAGCAGTTCTTGCCGTTGGCGTATTCCTGGCATTTCTCGGTATGGAACTGCCCGGTCTTGCCGGTCATGCCCTGGGTGATGATCTTGGTGTCTTTGTTAATCAGAATGGACATCTTGGCTCCTTACTTGACCGCAGCAACGATCTTGGTGGCGGCATCGGCCATGGAATCGGCAGTGATGATCGGCAGACCCGAATCGCTGAGGATCTTCTTGCCGATATCTTCGTTGGTCCCCTTCATGCGGACCACCAGCGGTACCGAGAGATGGGTCTCGCGGGCCGCCGCCACGACGCCGGTGGCGATCGTGTCGCAACGCATGATGCCGCCGAAAATGTTCACCAGGATGCCCTTGACCTTGGGATTCTTGAGCATTATCTGGAACGCCGAGGTCACCTTCTCGGTCGTCGCACCACCGCCGACGTCAAGGAAGTTGGCCGGTTCGGCACCGAAGAACTTGATGGTGTCCATGGTCGCCATCGCCAGGCCGGCGCCATTGACCAGGCAGCCGATGTTGCCGTCGAGCGAGATGTACGAGAGATCGTGCTTGGACGCCTCGAGCTCGTCGGGATCCTCTTCGTCGAGGTCGCGGAAAGCCATGATTTCGGGCTGACGATAGAGCGCGTTGGAGTCGAAGTTGAACTTGGCGTCGATCGCCTTGATGTTGCCGTCGCCCTCGAGAATCAGCGGGTTGATCTCGGCCAGCGAGGCGTCGGTTTCCATGTAGCACTTGAAGAGGCCCTGCAGCGCGGCAACCGCACGGTCGACCGACTCGGCCGGCACACCGATGCCGGTGGCCAGCTCGGCCGCCTGCCTGGCGCTCAAGCCTTCCTCGGGGTCGACGAAGACCTTGAGGATTTTCTCCGGGGTATCGTGCGCAACCTTCTCGATGTCCATGCCGCCTTCCGAAGAAGCCATCATCGCCACCGTCTGGGTGGTCCGATCGGTGAGCGCGGCGACATAGTATTCCTTGCGGATGTCGGCCCCCTCTTCGATCAGCAGCCGACGCACTTTCTGGCCGGCCGGGCCGGTCTGGTGAGTGACCAGCTGCATGCCGAGGATCTGGCCGGCGAACTCGCGGACTTCGTCCAGCGACTTGGCGACCTTCACGCCACCGCCCTTGCCGCGACCGCCGGCGTGAATCTGCGCCTTGACCACCCAGAGTTTGCCACCCAGGGATTCGGCTGCCTTGACCGCTTCATCGACGGATTGACAGAACACCCCGCGCGGAACGACAACGCCGAACTTCTTCAGGAGCTGCTTGCCCTGATATTCGTGAATTTTCATGCGCTTTCCTTGCTTGAGTTGAGGTTGCGAGTTGTAACGAAAGTAATCAACGTAGGAAACACGGGCAGACCTTCCTACCCGGGCTTCTGGCCACGGTACCAACGCGGGTAAAAGCGCCGGACCGCGTCCGAATGCGACTCCAGCGCGTGGCAACGATCCAGCTGATAGGGCTTGTGCCCGCTATCGTCGTCGTCGCGCACGTCGCTGGCGAAGGTTTGCAGCGCCGCGGTCGGCAGGAACATCACCAGTTCGCTGAGATGCGAACAACCGCGGGTGCTGCGGAACAGGTTCTTGACATCCGTCCGGAAGCCATGGAAAAGATTGAGGCCGATCAGCTGCGTATAGTCGGGGACGATGCGGTCGCAATAACCGTCGTAGGGCATGGCATCGACGCTGGCGGCGGCATCAAGGATGTTCATCTGGTGATCGATGGTCACCCGCACCGACATGTCGTGCACCGCCTCCCCCTGCTTGCGCAGACCGGATGACAGCGGGTAGTCGTGGTCCTTGACGTCGACCAGACGGGCCTCGATGTCCCAGCACCCGTCGTCGCGCTTGTAACCGTCGAGCTGAACGCTGCGAAGGTGCATGCGGGTGCGTTCGGCAATCGGTGGGGGCAGCGGCATCAAGGATCCTGAGGGGATTGGCGAGCCCGTCAAGGCTTCGCAGCTGGCAGGCAATTCTACACCAGAATGACCGGCGATTCTCGGCGAAATGCATAATTATGCGCCGCGGCGCGCCACATCCATGGCCAGCGGCGCACCGCATTGGCGCCGTTTCGAGGCGGCCGGCCGCACATCCCGACGCCCTGCGTGCCGCTCTCCGACGATCTCGGACGATCTCGGGCAACCCCGCTCGGCGTCGCCGGCGAGCCGCGGACGCGAGCAGGCGCCGACCTCTCGCCGGGTGCTATCGGCGCGATTCGATCAGGATGGCGCGAAAGTCGTTGACGTTGGTCAGTGTCGGGCCGCTGACGATCGAATCGCCGAGCGCCTGGAAGAAGCCGTGGCCATCGTTGTCGTCGAGGCTGTCCCTTGGCCGGATGCCCTGGTCCCAGGCGCGCGCCAGCGAATCGGGCGCCAGGTAGGCGCCGGCGATCTCCTGCTGACCATCGACGCCATCGGTGTCGGCCGCCAGCGCATGAACGCCGGCCAGGCCATCGAGCGCGACGGCGAGCGACAGGAGGAATTCGACATTGCGCCCGCCACAGCCCTTGCCACGCACGGTGACCGTCGTCTCGCCACCCGAGAGCAGCACGCAGGGCGTCGCGAACGGCTGTCCGTGCTGCGCCACCTGGCGGGCGATCGCGGCCATCACCTTGCCAACGTCGCGCGCCTCGCCTTCGATGCTGTCGCCGAGAATGTGGGGGACGACGCCGGCTGCGCGGGCGACCTCGGCGGCGGCTTCGAGAGCCATCTGCGGCGTCGCGATCAGTCGCGTTTCGCTGCCGGCCAGGCGCGCGTCGTCCGGCTTCACCGACTCGCCGCGGCCGCTTTCGAGCGCCTCGCGGACGTTCGCCGGCAGCGCAATGCCGTAGCGGCGGACGATCGCCAGTGCGTCGGCGCAGCTGCTGGCGTCGCCGACCGTCGGTCCGGAGGCGATGTCGCAGGCCTTGTCGCCGGGCACGTCGGAGATCAGCAGGCTGACCACCCGCGCCGGATGGCAAGCCGCCGCCAGGCGCCCGCCCTTGATCGCCGACAGGTGGCGCCGCAGACAGTTGATTTCGCCGATGCTGGCGCCCGACTCGAGCAATTGCCGGTTGAGCGCCTGCTTGTCCTCGAGCGTGATGCCTTCGAGCGGCAGGGCAAGCAGGGCCGAACCGCCACCGGAAATCAGGCACAGTACGACGTCGTCGGCGCCCAGCGGCATGACCAGCTCGCGAATGCGTGCCGCGGCGCGCAGGCCAGCGGCATCGGGCAGCGGATGCGCCGCTTCGACGATTTCGACCTGCCGGCAGGGAACGCCATGGCCGTAACGGGTGACCACCAGCCCGGAGATGGGAGCGGGACCGGGCCAGTGATCCTCGACCGCCCTGGCCATCGCCGCCGAGGCCTTGCCGGCGCCGATGACCAGCAGCCGCCCCGGGCCGCTGCCGGGCAGCAGCCGGGCGACCTGCGGCAGGTGCGGCGGCAGGCAGTGCGCGGGCTGCGCGCTGTCGACCGCCGCCGCAAACATCTGCTGCAGCAACCGGCGAGGAGTGCCGCGGCCAGTCATCGGCTGTCGCCGGCGACGTCCGCACGCGGGCCAGCGCAGCGACTCACGACGACCCTCGTCCCGGACACGGAACCAGGGTCGGGAAGCGCAACGGCAAGTTCAGGGAGCATGCTCCCCGGCCGCCGAACGCTGCCGGCATGCACACGGCAAGTGAGGGAGGCGGCCGTCACTTTCACGATCGCCGGGGTGTCGCCAGTTGATGACCGTCAGGCCGCCAACAAGCGCTTGATCTCGGCAAGGCCGGCGGAGAGCATCGCCAGGTCCTGCGGCACGTTGCTCTTCAGCTCGTCGAGCACTGCCGCCGCCTCGGCTGTCGCCGCCAGCCGGGCGCCCAGCACCTGCTGCAGCAGCTGCTGGCGAAGGCCGGTGAGCTCGCCGGCAAGCTGCGCGCGCGCCCTCGCCTGCCAGCGGTTGCCGGCCGGCAGCCGGTGGACGGCGGCGCCGAACCAGTCGAGATCGATTTGCTCGGCGAGATCGCGCAGCGCGCTGGCGACCTCGTCGAGCGGGTGAGCGCAGGCACGCGCCAGATTGACCAGTTCGAAGGCGACGACGATCTCGCCGCGCCCCTCGATCAGCGTCGACACGACTTCCGTGCCGCTGGCCCCGGCGCGAACGCGGTCCATGCTGTCCACCACCGCCGGCCGGTAGTCGTCGACCAGCTGCGCGATCGACGCGCCGGCAACGTAGCGCGGCAGCAGCGCCCGCGTCGCCTCGGCCGTCATTGCCCGCAGACCGGCCATCAATTGCATCTGGCTGGCCGCGTCGACCACCAGGTCGAGCCCCTCGATGTCGTGCCACAGTGCTTCGGCGCCGAGCACGCTGCTGGCCGCGTACCAGGCACCGGCGACCTGCGCCGGCGAGGCACCGGTCTCGTCGCCGACCTGCATGACGAAGATCGTTCCCATCCGGTTGACCAGGCGATTGACCAGCTGCGTGGTGATGATGTCGCGCTTGAGCGGGTGCGCCGGCAGCAGCTCGCGGCAGCGATCGAGAACGGCCGCCGGGAAGTAGTTCACCAACAGCTCGTAGACGTCTTCGCTGTCGGGCAGCTCGGAAGCGAGAATCGCTTCCTTCAGGGTGATCTTGGCGTACGCCAGGAGGACCGAGAGCTCCGGCGCGGTGAGCCCGCGCTGCTGCTGGGCACGTTCGGCGAGCCGCTTGTCGTCGGGTAGCGCCTCGATGCTTCGGCGCAGCGCGCCGCTGGCCTCGAGGGCGCGAATGAAACGTCCGTGCCCTTCGATCAGTTCGGCACCGGCGGCAACTTCGAGCGAAATCGCCTGCGTCTGCTGATAGTTGTCGGCCAGGACCAGGCGGCCTACCTCGTCGGTCATCGATGCCAGCAGGGCGTCACGCTGCTTGCCGGTGACGTCGCCGCGAGCGATCAGCCCGGCGAGCAGGATCTTGATGTTGACCTCGTGGTCGGAGCAGTCGACGCCGGCCGAGTTGTCGATGGCGTCGGTGTAGATGCGACCGCCGGCGAGGGAAAACTCGATTCGGCCCTGCTGCGTCAGCCCGAGGTTGCCGCCTTCGCCGACCACCCGCGCCTGCAGCTGGTTGGCGTCTACCCGCAGCAGGTCGTTGCCGCGATCGTTGGCGTCGAGATGACTCTCGCTGCTGGCCTTGACGTAGGTGCCTATGCCCCCGTTGTAGAGGAGATCGACCGGTGCCTGCAGGAGGATCTTGATCAGCTCGTGCGGAGGCAATTGCAGTGCCGTGGTGCCGAGCCAGGCACGGACCTCCGGCGACAGCGGAATCGACTTGGCGGTGCGCGACCAGACGCCACCGCCGCTGGAGATCAGCGTCGGGTCGTAGTCGGCCCACGACGAGCGCGGCAGTTCGAACAGCCTTTGCCGCTCGGCAAAACTGGCCGCCGGGTCGGGGTCGGGGTCGAGGAACAGATGACGGTGATCAAAGGCCGCCAGCAACTTGATCGCCGGTGACAGCAACATGCCGTTGCCGAACACGTCGCCGGACATGTCGCCAACACCGACGACGGTGAACGGCTGCGTCTGGATATCGAGACCCAGCTCACGGAAGTGTCGCTTGACCGCCTCCCAGGCACCGCGGGCGGTGATCCCCATCTTCTTGTGGTCATAGCCGACCGATCCGCCCGAGGCAAAGGCGTCGCCCAGCCAGAAACCGTACTCGATGGCGATGCCGTTGGCGATATCCGAAAAGGTCGCCGTTCCCTTGTCGGCGGCGACCACCAGGTAGGCGTCGTCGCCATCACGACGGCGAACGCCGCGCGGCGGCACGACCCGACCGTCAACCAGGTTGTCGGTGAGATCGAGCAGGCCGCGAATGAAGGTCGTGTAACAGGCTATGCCTTCGGCCTGGAAAGCTTCGCGGTCGCTGACCGCGGGCAGGCGCTTGCAGACGAAGCCGCCCTTCGAACCGAGCGGAACGATGACCGCGTTCTTGACCATCTGTGCCTTGACCAGACCGAGCACCTCGGTGCGGAAGTCTTCCATCCGGTCGGACCAGCGCAGGCCGCCGCGAGCGACCTTCGCGCCGCGCAGGTGCACGCCTTCGACGCGCTCGCTGTAAACGAAGATCTCGTACAGCGGCACCGGCTGGGGCAGGAAGGGGATGTCTCGCGACGACAGCTTGAACGACAGGTAGTCCCGGCTCTTGCCGTCGCTGGCCGATTGGTAGGCATTGGTCCGCAGCGTTGCTTCGATGACCGTCTGCAGGGCAGCCAGGATGCGGTCGTCGTTGGGGTTGCTGACCTGCAACAGGGCGGCGCTCAGCTCGTCGGAAATCGCCCTGGCGCGCGCCTCGTCGGCGGTCGGCGAGAACAGCGCTTCGAACAGGTCGACCAGCCCGCGGGTGATCCGGGAATGGGTCGCCAGGCAGTTCTCGATGAACACCTGGCTGAAGGGCAGCCCGGCCTGCCGCAGGTAGCGCCGGTAGGCACGGAGGATGCTGATCTGCCGCCCGTTGAGGCCGGCGAGCAGCACCAGCCGGTTGAAACCGTCGTTCTCGGCGTCGTCGCGCAACAGGCTTTCGAGCAGCTCGATGAACGCCTGCCGGGTGGTGTCGTCGTTCAACGCCGCCGGGTCGGGCAACTGCACCGCGAAGTCGGCAACGTGCAGATCGCTTTGCGGCAGGTTGAATGGCTGCTCGGAAAGCACCGTCAGCCCGAGGTTCTCGAGAATCGGCAGGATCGCCGACAGCGGCCGCGGCCGGCCGCGGCGGAACAGCTTGAGGTGCTGGTGCGCGCCGTCGTCGCCGTGCGCGGCGCTCAGTTTGACTTCGACACGACCACTCTTCTCGGCGGCCTCCAGGCGCTCGAGATCGGACACCGCCGAGGCCGGCGTCACCCGCTCCTGGTAGAACAGCGGCAGCTCCGGCGAATAGCGGCGCAACAGGGCGTTGCCGCGCGCCTCGCCGTAATGTCCGATCAGATTGTGTTTGAGTTCGTCGGCCCAGCCGCGGACGATGCGGGCGACCTGCCTTTCGATCTCTTCGGCATCGTAGTGATAGGCGGTACCGACCGGGGTGTGGACGATGAAATGAATCCGCGCCAGTCGCGACTCGCCGAGCATGATGAAGAAGTCGACATGGTCGGCGGCCAGCGCTTCCTGGAGCAGCGCCGAGATCCGTTTGCGCAGCTTGGTGTCGAAACGGTCGCGCGGCATATAGATCATCGCCGAGACGTAACGCCCCCAGGCGTCGTTGCGCATGAAGACGCGCACCTGTTCGCGTTCGTGCAGCGAGACGATCCCGCTGGCAATCGCCATCAGGTCGTCCTGCGCGATCTCGATCAGTTCGTCGCGCGGGTAGGTTTCGAGCACGTTGACCAGCGTCTTGTCGCGGTGACTGCGCGGCACGAATCCGATCGCTTCGCGGACTGCGGCGATCTTGCGTCGCAGCAGCGGGATGTCGGTCGCGGCGACGTGGTAGACGTGCGCGGTGTACAGGCCAACCAGCGCCCGCAGGCCGATCACCTGGCCAGCGGCGTCGTAGCGCTTGACGCCGATGAAATCGAGGTAGGCCGAACGGTGCACGGTCGACCGGGCGTCGGTCTTGACCAGGATCACCGGCAGCGGATCGCGCGCCAGTTCGTCGACGGCGCCCGGGATTCCCGCCAGGCAACGGCCAAAACCCGGGTGATCGGTATGCCGGAGGATGCCGAGGCCGCTGTCGGCGACGCGCGACAGCACCTTCTCACCGGCGCTGACGAGGTAATCGGCGTAGCCGAGGAAGACGAAGTTATTGACCCCGATCCAGTTGAGATACGCCGCCACCTCGTCGCCGTCGGCGGTCTTGACGGCAAGCATCTCGTCGTAGGCCTGCTGCATGCTGCGATGCATTGCGGCGACATCTTCGACCGCCGCACGGACATCGGCGAGAACGCTGACCATTTCCTGGCGCAACTGCGCGAGGAAGCCGCTGTCGCCGACGCGATCGATCTCGAGGTGAATCCACGACTCCGCCTGGCTGCCGGCGGCAACGCCCGACAGCACGCGCTGCAGGTCGCCTTCGGCGCCGCGTTGCGCGCTGATCAGCGGGTGCAGGATGCGATGGATGACCAGTCCATGGCGCGAGACCAGCATCGACAGCGAGTCGACCAGGAAGGGCATGTCGTCGGTGACGACGTCGATCACGGTGTGCGGCGAATGCCACCCATGGCGGTCGAAATCGGGCGTATAGAGCGCGACGACGGCCTGTCCGGACGCCCGCGTCTCGCCCAGCCGGAAATGCTGGACGGCGGCACCCAGCAGCTCTTCCGGGCTGGCATCGACGGCGTCGTTCAGTTCGACGTCACCGAAATAGCAGTCGAGATACTCGTCGATGCGTGCCGACAGATTCTGTTGGGTGGCGATTTCGCGCAGGTTGCGGCGCAGGTTGAGGGTCGATTCCGTAAGCTTTGCCATGCCGCTCTCCTCTTTCTGGATTCATCGTGTGGCGTCGAGCCGCGCTGCTCGTCTCGGCCTCGCCTTGGCTGCAGATTTCGCCGTATTGCCGTGCTGCGCGACGGCTTGTCGAAACGCCGCCGACGATCGCCGTCCGGCCATCGGCCGCTCGCCGATGCGCCGCCGCAGCGGTCCCTACCAGGGCTAGTCGAACGGTTTGTCGTTCGGCGCCTTGTACAACGCCTTGACGGCGTCGGAAAGCGGGAAGTTGAGCGCCAGGCCTTTCGGCGGAATCGGCTGCAAGAACCACTTGGCATAGATCTTCTCGGCTTCACCGGAGGTCATCGCCTTTGCCAGGGCCCGATCAACGACCTTCTTGAACGCCGAATCGTCCTTCGGCAGCATGCAGCCATAGGCCTCGAACGACTGTGGCGTGCCGACGACGGTCCAGTCGTCCGGGTGCCTGGCCTTGGCCATTTCACCGAACAGCAAGGCGTCGTCCATGATGAACGCAACCGCACGCCCGGTCTCGAGCGTCAGGAACGCCTGGCCGTGGTCCTTGGCGCTGATGATGCTCATGTTCATCTTCTTTTCCTTGTTCATCTGGCGGAGCAGGCGTTCGGAAGTGGTGCCGGCGGTGGTGACGACGTTCTTGCCCGCGAGGTCGGCGAAGTCGTTTACCCCGGAGTCCTTCCTGGTCATCAAGCGCGTGCTGACGATGAAAATGGTATTCGAGAAGCTGACCTCCTTCTGACGCTCGGCGTTGTTGGTGGTCGAACCACATTCGATATCGACCGAGCCGTTCAGGATCAGCTTGATGCGATTGGCGGACGTCACCGGCACCAGCTTGATCTCCAGCTTTGTCATCTTCAGGTCGCTCTTGATCGCTTCGACGACCTTCAGCATCAGCTCCTGCGAGTAGCCGATGACCTGTTGCTTTTCGTCATGGTAGGAGAACGGGATGGAAGCCTCGCGGTGGCCAAGGGAAATCACTCCGGTGTCCTTGATCTTCTTCAGGGTACCCACCAGGTCGCGCGCCACGGCAGGCGCAGACAGCAGTGCGACGGCCGCAACTGCCGCCAACAGCACGCGTCTTGGAAATCCGGTCACCTTCACGTCTCCTTCGTCTTCAGCCGGGTCAGCGCAACGGGTCGTTGGGTCCAACAGCCCGCCGGTTCATTGTGGCACGACTGGCGCCCGGATCCAAACAATGATCCGTCATGAAGCGGCCGCGGCCGGAACGCCACGCAGCTCGTCTGCAGTTCGCGCGGCAAGGATAGCGGGGCAGCGCCAGCGCCGGTAATGGCTGATCGGACAGCCGGGAAGCCGTACAATTCCGCCGACACCGTGAAACCACGATGGAATGTTGCCGATGAAGCCTGCACAGATTGTCTACCGCATCCGCCCGAGCCGTCCGGAGGCACATCTCTTCGAGGTGCGCTGCACGCTGGCGACCGTCGACCCGGCCGGCCAACGCTTTGCGCTGCCGGCCTGGATTCCGGGCAGCTACCTGATCCGCGACTTCGCTCGCCACGTCGTAGCGATCCGCGCCGAAGCCGCCGGCAAGCCCGTCGCTCTCGCCAAGATCGACAAACACACCTGGCAGGCCGCGCCGGTCAACAAGACGGCGTCGCTCACGGTCATCTGCGAGGTATACGCCTGGGACCTGTCGGTACGCGGCGCTCACCTCGACCAGACGCACGCCTTTTTCAACGGCAGCAGCGTCTTTCTGCGGCCGCTCGGCGGCGAACGGCTGCCCTGCCTGGTCGACCTGCAGCCACCGCTCGGCGATCGCTATCGGGACTGGCGCGTGGCCACCGCGCTGGCACCGGCCAGCGGCGTGAAAGGCAGCGCCAGAGCACGGGGATTCGGCCTCTACCGCGCCGCCAACTACGACGAACTGATCGACCACCCGGTCGAGATGGGTCGCTTCGCGCTGGCCTCTTTCAGCGCTTGCGGTGTGCCCCACCGGGTCGCCATCAGCGGCCGCCATGACTGCGACCTCGACCGCCTGACCGCCGATCTGACGCGCATCTGTGAATATCAGATCCGCTTTTTCGGCGAACCCGCGCCGATGCCCAACTACCTCTTCCTGGTCACCGCCGTCGGCGACGGCTACGGCGGCCTTGAGCACCGCGCGTCATCGGCACTGCTGTGCGCTCGCGACGACCTGCCCTACGCCGGGATGAAAGGCACGCCCGAGCGTTACCGGACTTTCCTCGGTCTGTGCAGCCACGAGTACTTCCACAGCTGGAACGTCAAACGGATCAAGCCGGCCGCCTTCACCGCCTGCGATCTCGGCTCCGAGAACTACACCACGCTACTCTGGGCCTTCGAGGGCTTCACTTCGTACTATGACGATCTGACGCTCCTGCGCTGCGGCACGATCACCGTCGATGACTGGCTCGGCTTGATCGCCGCGACCATCGACCGGGTCGACCGCGACCCCGGTCGCCAGCGGCAAAGCGTCGCCGAATCGAGTTTCGACGCGTGGACCAAATACTATCGCCCGGACGAAAACACGCCCAACGAGGTGGTCAGCTACTACGCCAAGGGATCGCTGGTGGCGCTGGCGCTGGACCTCACCCTGCGCGCCGGGACCAATGGCCGCTGTTCGCTCGACCAGCTGATGCGCGCGCTGTGGCAACGCCATGGCGAGCACGAGCGCGAGCGGCATCCTGGCATCGGCGTCGGCGACGACGACATTCGCCTGCTCGCCGAGGAACTGTCGGGTCTCGACCTCGCGAGCTTCTTCGCCAAAGCGGTCCATGGCACCGCCGAGTTGCCACTCGCACGACTGCTGAAGCCTTTCGGGATTCGCCTCCGACGGGGAAAAGGCTCTGTCACACCCAGCCTCGGCGTCAAGACCAGCGCCAGCGGCGACGAACTGAAACTGGCCACCGTCTACCAGGGCAGCCCGGCGCAAGCAGCCGGCCTGTCAGCGGGCGACCTGCTGATCGCGATCGACGGTCTGCGGCTCACGCCATCGACTCTGGAACGTCTGTTGTGCCGGCGGCAAGCGGGCACATTGGTCACCGTTCATGCCTTCAGGCGTGACGAGCTGATGGCGTTTTCGGTCCGGCTCGGCCCGCCGACAGCCGGCAAGCACCGACTGCGCATCAAACAACAGGGCAATGCGCTGCGCAAGGCCTGGCTGCGGGGCCAGCCGGCAGTGCTTGACGAGCTTGGCGATGACCGCCGGCTGCTCGACGATGATCGTCGCGCGCCGTCCGCGTGCCGCTAGCTGACGCACCCGGACGCTCGCCACCCGCCGCCCTGCCCCGCCAATCCTTCGAGCCGATATCCGCCATGAACCCTCTCGCCGACCTCCGAAAAAGCTACGAACGTGCCGAACTGAGCGAGGACGCATCGCATGCCGACCCGCTGGCGCAGTTTGCGCAATGGCTTGGCGAAGCGATCGCCGCGCAGCTGCCGGAACCGAACGCGATGACGCTGGCGACGGTAGACGGAACGCTGCGCCCATCGACGCGGGTGGTCCTGATCAAGGGCTACGACGAGAACGGCATCACCTGGTATACCAACCGCAATAGCCGCAAGGGTCGCGAACTGGCCGCCAATCCGTTTGCCGCACTGCAATTTCACTGGGTCGAACTGGAGCGCGTGGTACGGATCGAAGGCCGCGTCGACCAGGTCAGCGACGCCGAAAGCGACGCCTATTTCGCCAGCCGACCGCTCGACTCGCGAATCGGGGCGTGGGCCAGTCCGCAAAGTCAGGTGATTTCCAGCCGCGCGGTGCTGGTCGCCAACGCCGCCCGCTATGGTGCGCAGTTCCTGCTCCACCCGCCGCGGCCGCCGCACTGGGGCGGCTACCGCCTGCACCCGGATACCTGGGAATTCTGGCAAGGTCGCAAGAGCCGCCTGCACGACCGCCTGCGCTACCGACTCGACGATGATCGGCAATGGATCCGCGAGCGGCTCGCGCCCTGAGGCGGCACGCTGCGGTCTCGCGCGCCGCCGCCAGCTAATCGGCGCGTGGCGCGACCTTCACCCACGGCCCGGGACACTGCATGATGGCAGGGTAGTAGCCGGCCAGTTCGCGACAGTAGTACCAGTAGCCCGCTTCAAGTTCGCCAACCGACGCGGACGGCGCCGGGGCTTCGGCTCGCTCGACGTAGACCACCGGCGGCGGCACGGCGACCACCGGTGGATACGGATAGACGACCGGCGGCGGATAATAGGCCGGCGGCCCCCACGGGCCCCACGGGCCGCCCCAGAATACCGGCCCGCCAAGATAGACGCCGACGCCGCCACCCCGATAGCCCCAACCGCCACCGCGATAGCCGCCACGCGGACCGTAGCCGTAACCGCCACCGACGACGACCGTGCCGGACGCCTGGTAGCCGCCCCGCCCGCCGCCACCGGCGACGACGACGTTGGGCACGGCAAGGGTCAGCATGAACAGCGCCAAAATCGACCTTTTCATGGAATTCTCTCCAGGGTAATGGCTGCCGACGACGGTGGCCGGCAGCTGTCAGAGCCAAGCCGCGCAGCAGCGGCGATTCGTCCCGCTGCCGACGTCTGCCCGCGTCAGTGCAGGCACTCGCGCCGCGTCGATCATTCCATAGTAACGCAGCAGCGGTGGCCTGCGCCGACACGGCTGGCGACAGACGTCCAGCGGCACGCCCGCTGATGCGGCTCAGGGCTGGCCATCGGCCGGCGGCCCGAGCACTTGCTCGACGATCGCGCCGGCCGCCGTACAACGCCACTGGATTTCCAGATCGTAGAGGCGGAAGCCGTACCGTCGCAAGGGGTCGTCAGCGTAGGCCGGACGCGGATCCTGCGCCAGCACTTCGCGCAGCAGCAGCGTCAGGTCGGGCCAGCGGCGCTCGTGCCGGGCCAGCTGGGCACGTGCCCGGGCCGTGAAGTGGACCGCCAGCAATGGCGGCGGCCCGGCGACGAAGCCGCCACGAGCGGCGGGCTCGCAATCGACGAAGGGAACGTACGGCTTGATGTCGAGAATCGGTGTGCCGTCGAGCAGGTCAACGCCGCCGAAAGTGAGCAGCACGCCATCGCGGGTATCGATGGTCAGCAGCTCGACCAGCGACAAGCCCAGCGGATTCGGCCGGAAGGGACTGCGGCTGGCGAAGACGCCCACCCGCTGGTTGCCGCCGAGACGCGGTGGACGGACCGTCGGGTTCCAGCGGCCGGCGCTGCGGTGGAAAATGAAATGAAGCCAGACATGCGAAAAGGCGTCGAGTCCGCGCACCGCCTCGGGACGATCATGGGGTCGCACAAGGCGCAGCTGACCGTGTGCGTGCGGCGCCAGCCGCGGCTGGCGCGGAATGCCGAAGCGGTCGCGAAACGGCGTTGCCAGATAGCCGATCGGCGAAAACTTCGCTTCAGGCACGACCCTGACCGGCGCGCCCGGAAACGCGCACCGGCTCCCCCGGCCGGCCGGCGAGCGCCGCGCACGGCAGCGGTGCCCAGGCCATGCTCAGGCGGCGCCAAGCAGCGTCAGGGCATGCCTGGCCATGGCCTGGACGATGCTCTCGACCTCGCCGATGGTAGCGGCCAGTTCGAAGCGCGTTCGCGGGTGCCGCTGCCGCAACTCGTCGAGCAACAGCGGCAGGTCGCGCTGCAGATGCCCGCCGCGGGCGATGAACATCGGCAGGACGGTGATCTGTTCGAAGTCCTCGGCGACGAGCGCCTCGACACAATCGCGCAGGGTCGGCTGCAGGAACTCGAGAAAGGCCAGTTCGACGCGCGTGCCGGGCATCTGCGCGAGCACGCCAGCGCGAACGCGACGCATCGGCTCGGCCCAGTCGGGATCACGTGCGCCGTGGGCGAAGAGAATCAGGGCGGTTCTGGTCATGGCGACACTTTAACGCATCGCCGCCTTGGCTTGCGTTTCTGATCCTGGCGGGCTGGTGACCGGCCGCCCGAAGACGCTCAGTCGATGCCGACCAGAGAACCGATCTCTTCGGCCCGGTCGACCAGATGATCGGCACCCCAGGCCTCGATCGGCGCACCGTCGCCGAGATAACCGTAGCGTACCGCGACGGTCACCATGCCGGCCGCCCGGCCAGCCAGGATGTCGCGGTGATCGTCACCGACGTACAGGCAGCGCCCGGGGTGGCGGGCGATCAGGGCGCAGGCCAGGTGCATCGGATGCGGCGCCGGCTTGGCTCGCTGCGCGGAATCGCCACTCACCACGCAGGCGGCACGCTTGGCGTAGCCCAGCCGGGCCAGCAGCGGCAGGGTGAAGCGTTGCGCCTTGTTGGTAACGATGCCCCACGGCGAGCCGCGCCCCTCGAGGCCGCCGAGGAGTTGGGCGACGCCGGGAAACAGCGTCGTTTCGACGCAGATGTCCTGGCTGTAGTAGTGCAGGAAACGGTCGTAGAACTCGCCGTAGCGCGCGTCGCCAGGACGCATGTCGAGCCCCGCCTTGAGCATGCCGCGGACGCCCTGCGAGGTCAGGGCGCGCAGTTCCTTCGGCGGAACCCGCGGCAGGCGCAGGTCATCGCGCAAGCGGTTGAGGGCCGCGGCGAGATCGGGTGCGGTATCGGCAAAGGTACCGTCGAGGTCGAAGAGAACCGCTTCAAACACTCTTGACGGTGTGCAGAAGGTAGTTGACGTCGCTGTCGCTGCCAAGCGCGTAGCGCCGGGTCAGCGGGTTGTAGCTCATGCCGCGCAGATCGTCCGGATCAAGTCCGACGTTCCTCGCCCAGCGCGACAGCTCCGAAGGCTTGATGAAGCGTGCATAGTCGTGGGTACCCTTGGGGAGCATCCGCAGAACGTATTCGGCGCCGATCACGGCCAGCAGGTAGGCTTTCGGGTTGCGGTTGATGGTCGAAAAGAAGACATGACCGCCGGGTCGGGTCAGCGCCGCGCAGGCGGCAACCGTGCTGGCGGGGTCGGGCACGTGTTCGAGCATCTCCATGCAGGTCACGACGTCGTAGCTGCCGGCGTGCTGAGCCGCCAGTTCTTCGGCCGAGAGCTGCCGGTAATCGACCTGTCGGCCGCTCTCCAGCAGGTGCAGGCGGGCGACGCTCAGCGCCTTGTCGGAGAGGTCGATGCCGGTCACCGTGGCGCCTTTCGCGGACATGCCCTCGGACAGCAGGCCGCCACCGCAACCGACGTCAACAACGCGCTTGCCGGCAAGTTGACAGTGGCCGTCGATCCATTCGAGACGCAACGGATTGATGTCGTGCAAAGGCTTGAAATCGCTGCTCGGGTCCCACCAACGATGGGCGAGCTGGCTGAATTTCTCCAGTTCATTCTGGTCGGCGTTGATCATGATTTCCGGGGTATCCATGACAGCTGGCAGGGCGATGGCGGAGCGACGTCCACCCTCTCCCGACAGTGCCGGAAGCCTGGCGGCGCATCCGGCGGTTGATCGAAAACGAATCGCGACTGCACCGCCGTGGTGCCGCCACAACGCGCGTCCGTAGACCAGCAGCCGGCGTCCGGCGGGCACAGCGCGGCGTTGCGACAAGGCCGGCAACCGGCACCCGCTCTGGCACGCAACGAAAAAGCCCTGCCGAGGCAGGGCTTTCCGGTTGCAGTAGCACTGCCGACTTACTTGGTGCCGATCAGTTCGATGTCGACACGACGGTCAGGCTGCAGGCACTCGATGACCTTCTTGCTCTTCGGTCCCGGGCATTGGCCAGGTTGCGTCACCGGGTTCTTCTCGCCCTTGCCTTCGGTGTAGACACGGTTGGCTTCGACGCCCTTGCTGACCAGGTAGGCCTTGACCGACGCGGCACGCCGCTCGGACAGCTTCTGGTTGTAGGCATCGGAACCGAAGCGGTCGGTGTGACCGACGGCGATGATCACTTCCAGCTTGATCTGCTTGGACATGGCGACGATTTCGTCAAGCTTGGCCTTGCCCAGCGGGCGCAGCGTCGCCTTGTCGAAGTCGAACAGCGCATCGGCCGCGACGGTGATCTTGTCACCGGACGGCTTCGGAGTCGGCGCGGCAGCAGCAGCGGCCATCTTCGGTTCGCAGACTTCCTTCGGCAGCAGGTCCTTGTCGCACTTGCAGCCGGCCGGATCCTTGGCAGCGCCGGCCGGGGTCCAGAAGCCCGTCCGCCAGCACAGGCCGGCGCCGCTCATCGCAACCTCGCCGCGTGAGTCGACCACGTACACCCGGTCCAGCGGAATCGAAGTCTGCGCCTGAGCCAGCGAGGCGCCGAAGCCGACGGCGGCGGTGAGCACGGCCACCATGGTGCATGTTCTTGCAGTTTTGTTCATCTGGTTTTCCCTCGTTAATTGAAGCCCGCGGAGTTTGTCCGCATGCCTTGTTATGCCCCGTTGTTGACCGAACCCGTCACGGACGGATTTTATTCTGCCACAAGAGCGCCAGCTTTATCAATCCAGTTTCGTTGTTTTCAACCAGTTGCCCACGCTCGACACGCATCCGGCCCGCCACCCACACCTCAGAAACATGCTCACGGCCTACCGCGTAGGTGAGCTGCGAAACCGGGTCGTAGCATGGCGCCAGCGCGACATCGTTGACCCGGACTGCGCACAGGTCGGCGGCCTTGCCAGCGCTGATCGAGCCGATCTCGTGATCGAGACCCAGCGCCCTGGCGCCGGCAAGTGTCGCCATGCGCAGCACGCGGTGGGCGTTGATGGCGTCGGCACGACCACTTTGTTGCTTGGCCAGCAAGGCGGCCAGACGCATTTCCTGGAGCAGGTCGAGTCGATTGTTGCTGGCCGCACCGTCGGTGCCCAGGCCAATGTTGATTCCCTGCGCCGACAGTTCCGCGATCGGGGCGATGCCACTGGCGAGTTTGAGGTTGGAAGCCGGACAATGCGCTACCGAGCAGCCATGCCGGGCCAGCAGTTCGATCTCCGGCGCGTCGAGGTGAACAGCGTGAACGGCGATCAACGCCGGACTCAGCAAACCGAGCCGTCGAAGGCGTTCTATCGGCCGCATCCCGAAACGCTTCAGGCTGTCCTCGAGCTCGTGCGCCGTTTCGTGCAGGTGCAGGTGGATCGGCGACTCGATCTGTTCGGCCAGCGTCAGCACCCTGGCAAAAGTTCGCTCGCTGACGGTATAAGGCGCGTGCGGCGCGAGACAGAAGGACAGCAGGGGCTCGTCCAGCCACTGGTCGCGGACCGCCAGGCCCTTGGCCAGGTAATCGTCGGCGTCGGTCGCGTAGTTGCTCGGGAAGTCGACCGTTATCAGGCCGATTGCCGCGCGCATTCCGGAATCCAGCGCCGCCCTGGCGGCTGCTCCGGGAAAGAAGTACATGTCGTTGAAACAGGTGATGCCGGCGCGCAACATCTCGGCACAGGCCAGCAGCGTGCCGTCGTGGACGAACTGCTCGGAGACGTGCTGGGCCTCGGCCGGCCAGACATGGTGCCGCAGCCACTGCATCAACGGCAGGTCATCGGCGAGACCACGCAGCAGAGTCATCGCAGCGTGGGTGTGCAGGTTGACCAGGCCGGGGATCAGCACGTGCTGGTCCAGCCGCTGGTGCGAGCGTGCGGAGTAGCGGTCAGCCGCGTCAGCCTGCGGCAGGAGGTCGACAATGCGGCCACCGTCGACCACTACCGCGTGGTTCTCGAGAACGACATCGGCCGGTTCGACCGGCACAACCCAGCGCGCCTCGATGACCAGATCGACGCCTTGCACGAGTGTAGTCATGGACTCGACGGTATCGACAGGCGTGAAAAAAAACCCCGCCGAAGCGGGGCTTTTTCAGGCATCGCCTGGATTACTTGGTGCCGATCAGCTCGATGTCGACACGACGGTCGGGCTGCAGGCACTCGATGACCTTCTTGCTCTTCGGTCCAGCGCACTGGCCAGGTTGCGTCACCGGGTTCTTCTTGCCCTTGCCTTCGGTGTAGACACGGTTGGCTTCGACACCCTTGCTGACCAGGTAGGTCTTGACCGCCGCGGCACGCCGCTCGGACAGCTTCTGGTTGTAGGCATCGGAACCGAAGCGGTCGGTGTGACCGACGGCGATGATCACTTCCAGCTTGATCTGCTTGGACATGGCGACGATTTCGTCAAGCTTGGCCTTGCCCAGCGGGCGCAGCGTCGCCTTGTCGAAGTCGAACAGCGCATCGGCCGCGACGGTGATCTTGTCACCGGACGGCTTCGGAGTCGGCGCAGCAGCAGCAGCGGCCATCTTCGGCTCGCAGACTTCCTTCGGCAGCAGGTCCTTGTCGCACTTGCAGCCGGCCGGATCCTTGGCAGCGCCGGCGGGGGTCCAGAAGCCCGTCCGCCAGCACAGGCCAGCGCCGCTCATCGCGACTTCGCCACGCGAGTCAATCACGTAAACGCGGTCAGCGGCAGTCTGGGCTTGTGCGGCACCAACTGCTGCAAAAAGGCCGATAGAGGCCAGCAGGGTAGTAATGATTTTCGATTTCAAGATATTCCTCCTCGATTAATCTCTGTTAGGTCCGAATGCGTGTCACGCGATGCGATTTTTGCGCAGTCGGCGGATTTAAGCATACAAACTTGAGCGGCTTCAAGCATTGGTTTGGCATTGTGTTGCATTTACGCAACGAACGGCCTCCGCAAGCGGCGGCGCGGCCACTGCCGGCCGCCCGCCGTCGCCATTGCGGCGACCCGGCGCAGGCGTCGCCAGGGGGTCGCCGAGCGCGTCGGTCAAGGGAAAGCCGCGCCGTGGGCGTCGCCGTCATCGATACCGGCGGGGCATGCGACAATCGACGCTGAGCGAAGCCATTGCTGCCGGCGCGCAGCGTCGGAGCGACAACGGGCTCGCTCGGAGCCGCCGGCAATGCGCACCACGGCGGCCCGGCGGGCCAGCCACGATGAAAGGAGACGATCGTGCAAGCCAACAGCCTCGAGTCGGTTGCCAAACTGGTCGGCGCGTCCGCGAAAGTGGTCATCTTCTCGGGTGCCGGGCTTTCGGCCGACAGCGGCATCCCCACCTTCCGCGATGGCGCGACCGGACTATGGAATCAGGTCGATCCCGATGAAGTCGCCAGCGTCGAAGGATTCCGGCGCAATCCGCGCGTCGTCTGGAGCTGGCTCCTGCAGCTCAAACAACTGGTCGATGACCGGCGCCCGAACGCCGGCCATCACGCGCTCGCCCGGCTGGAGAAGATCTGTGCAGCGAAGCAGGTGACGGTGATCACCCAGAACATCGATGGCTACCACACGCACGCGGGCAATCAACGGGTGCTCGAGATTCACGGCACGATCCATCGGCTGCGCTGCCACCAGCACTGTGGCTACACGGCCGACTGGCATCCGGCGTCGCGTGAACCTTTCGCCTGCCCGCACTGCGGCGCCCCGGTGCGACCGGATCTGGTGCTGTTCGGCGAGATGCTCGAGGAAGAGGTGTTTGCCGCTGCCCAGTTGCACAGCCTCACTGCCGACGTCTTCTTCTGCATCGGCACGTCGTTTACCGTGCAACCCGCCGCCCTCTTGCCGCTGTGGGCGAAACGCGCCGGGGCAACGGTGGTCGAAGTCAATCCGCACCCGACGCCACTTTCCGACGCCGCGGACTGGTCGATCCGCAGCGATGCTTCGTCGTTCTTCAGCGCGCTGTGCGCGAAGCTCGAAGCGCATCACGCCTGAGCACCCGGCGGCGACCGAGTCCCCCGGCCAGGCCGCCGGCGGCAGGCGGTCATCGCCCGGCAGCAAGCCGAAGACGGGCAATCGGCCGGCCAACAGGCGTGCGTCCGACGACGCGAGCGACGGCCGCCGATCCGCTATAATCCCGCCCTTTCACTGCCTCGCCTTGCCCGGCTTGTGCAGACCACCCCGGGTCAGAAATCGAGTCGCGAGCCGCATTCCTTGTCATTAGAGCTTCCCCGACCACCGTTGCCGAAAGTCGGCGAAAAACTTCAGTTCCCGTCGTTCGCGGGCTCGGCCGACGCGCTGACGATTGCCCATGCCGCCAGCGAGGCGATGCGGGCTTCCAGACCCCGCATGCTGGCCGTACTGACCGCCAACGCCACCGATGCACAGCGTCTGCTGCAGGAAATCCCCTGTTTCGCCGAGGCCCTGCGCATCCGCCTGCTGCCCGACTGGGAGACGCTTCCCTACGACAGCTTCTCGCCGCACCACGACCTGGTTTCCGAACGACTGGCGACGCTCTATGCCGTCATGCGCGGCGATTGCGATGTGCTGCTGGTACCCGCCGCTACCGCCGTCTACCGGCTGGCGCCGCCGGCGTATCTGGCGGCCTACACCTTCTTTCTCAAGCAGGGCGAGCGACTCGACGCCGGAAAGTTCCGCAGCCAGTTGACGCTGGCTGGGTACGTGCACGTCACGCAGGTCGTCGCGCCGGGCGAGTACGCGATCCGCGGCGGCATCGTGGACCTCTTCCCGATGGGCTCGCAACTGCCGTACCGTCTGGATCTCTTCGACGACGAAATTGAAAGCATCAAGACCTTCGACGTCGACAGCCAGCGCACTCTTTTTCCGGTGCCCGAGATTCGCCTGCTGCCAGCGCGTGAGTTCCCGCTCGACGAGCACGGGCGGACGCGTTTTCGCCAGCGCTTTCGCGAGCTGTTCGACGGCGACCCGGGCAAATCGCGCGTGTACAAGGACGTCTCGAATGGCGTTCCGACCGCCGGCATCGAATACTGGTTGCCGCTGTTCTTCGAGGAAACGGCCAGCCTTTTCGACTATCTTCCCGACGCTGCCGTTCTCGTCCTGCACGGCGACGTACCGGCGGCGATTCGCGCCTTCTGGCGTGAAGCGCAGTCACGCTACGAGCTGCTCGCCGGCGACCGCAGCCATCCCCTGCTGCGGCCTGCCGATCTGTTCCTGGCCGAAGAGCCTTTCTTCGTCGCTGCCCGTCCGCTTGCCAGCGTAAGGCTCGCCGCAGGCGACGACGGACCGGCGCGCGGCCTGCCGTCGCTGGCCGTCGACCGCCGCGCGCACGACCCGCTCGAACGCCTGAAAGGCTTCATCGCCGGCTTTGCCGGCCGCGTCCTGCTGCTCGCCGAGACCGCCGGACGACGCGAGACACTGGCCGGACTGCTCGCGGAGTACGGGCTGCAGCCGGCAGCCAGCGCGAGCATTGCCGATTTCCTTGCCGCCGACAGCAGGCTGTCGCTGGCCGTCGGACCGCTGCACGACGGCTTCCAGCTCGACCAACTGGCGATCGTCACCGAAGCCGAGCTGTACGCCGACAGCCCCTCGCGGCGCGCCCGCCACGTCGCACAACGCAAGGCGTCGGTCGATAACTGGTTGCGTGACCTCACCGAACTGAAGGTCGGTTCGCCGGTGGTTCACGAGCAGCACGGCATCGCCCGCTATCAGGGTCTGATTCACCTTGATCTCGGCGAAGGCGAAATGGAGTTTCTCGAGCTGCACTACGCTGGCGACGCCAAGCTGTACGTGCCGGTGGCGCAGCTGCATGTCATCTCGCGCTACTCGGGCGCCGACCCCGACGCAGCACCACTGCATACGCTCGGCTCGCCGCAATGGGAAAGGGCCAAACGCCGGGCCGCCCTGCAGGCTCGCGACACCGCTGCCGAGCTGCTGGCGCTGTACGCGCTGCGGGCGGCACGCCAGGGGCACGCCTGCGAATTCAGGGCGCATGACCACGAGGCGTTCGCCGACGGTTTCGGTTTCGAGGAAACGCCCGATCAGGCGGCGGCAATTGCGGCGGTGATCGAGGACATGAAATCCGGCCGACCAATGGACCGCCTGGTCTGCGGTGACGTCGGCTTCGGCAAGACCGAGGTCGCCCTGCGTGCGGTCTTCTGCGCCGTCGCTGGCGGCCGGCAGGCGGCCGTCCTGTGCCCGACGACGCTGCTCTGCGAACAGCACTACCAGACCTTCAACGACCGCTTTGCCGACTGGCCGGTGAAGATCGCCGAGCTGTCGCGCTTCAAGACCACGGCAGAGGTCAAAGCGGCACTCGGGGAACTCGCCGAGGGCCGCCTGGATATCGTCATCGGCACCCACCGGTTGTTGCAGAAAGACGTCAAGTTCAGCCGTCTCGGGCTGGTGGTGATCGACGAGGAGCATCGCTTCGGCGTCCGCCAGAAGGAGGCACTGAAAGCACTGCGTGCCGAGGTCGACGTACTGACGCTGACCGCGACGCCGATCCCGCGTACGCTGGCGATGTCGCTCGAAGGTCTGCGCGACTTCTCTGTCATCGCCACGGCGCCGCAGAAACGGCTGGCGATCAAGACGTTCGTCAGCCGCTTCTCGGACGGCATCATTCGCGAGGCGCTGTTGCGCGAATTCAAGCGCGGCGGCCAGGTGTACTTCCTGCACAACGAAGTCAACACCATCGACAACGTCCGTGACAAGCTCGCCAAGCTGTTGCCCGAGGCGCGCATCGTCGTCGGCCACGGCCAGATGAAGGAACGTGAACTCGAGCGCGTGATGCGCGACTTCACGCAGCAGCGGGCCAACGTCCTGCTGTGTACGACGATCATCGAAACCGGCATCGACAATCCACACGCCAACACCATCGTCATCAGCCGTGCCGAAAAGTTCGGTCTCGCGCAGCTCCACCAGCTGCGCGGCCGGGTCGGACGCTCGCACCACCAGGCCTACGCCTACCTGCTGACGCACGATCACGAGGCGCTCAACAAGCAGGCCCGACAGCGCCTGGAAGCGATCCAGATGATGGACGAGCTGGGTGCTGGTTTCTACCTGGCGATGCACGACCTGGAAATCCGCGGCGCCGGCGAAGTGCTCGGCGACAACCAGTCGGGAGAGATGCAGGAAGTCGGCTTCAACCTGTTCACCGAGATGCTCAACCGTGCCGTCGCGGCCCTCAAGCAAGGCCAGGAGCCCGATCTGACGCAGCCACTGGCGATCGCCACCGAGGTCAACCTGCATACCCCTGCTCTGCTGCCCGACGATTACGCTCCGGACGTCCACGAACGGCTGGCGCTCTACAAGCGCCTCGCCAACTGCACGGCCAGCGACCAGCTCGCCGACCTCCAGGAAGAACTCGTCGACCGCTTTGGCGAGCTGCCGCCGCAGGCCCGCGCCCTGCTCGACAGTCATCGCCTGCGCCTGCTGTGCAAGCCGCTGGGGGTCAGCAAGCTCGACGCCACCGGCGAACAGATCAGTGTACAGTTCGAGGCCAAACCGCCGATCGACCCGTCGCGGATCATCGAACTGATCCAGAGGAACCGCGACTACCGACTGGCCGGGCAGGACAGGCTGGTTCTCAAACGTCACTGTGCGACCCTGGCCGACCGCGTAGCGGCGGTGAAAGACCTTGTTCATCAACTGACCCGCGTGCCCAAACAATGACCACTTTCGACATCGACAACATCAATGTCAGCGCCTTCGACGCGATGCCTTCGCCCGAGGAAATCCAGGCCCGTCTGCCGCTCTCGCCGACCGCCGCCGGGCGGGTGATGAGCGGCCGCGAGGCGCTGCGCGGAATTCTCGACCGCAGCGACCATCGCCTGTTCGTCGTCGTCGGGCCGTGCTCGATCCACGACCCGGTGGCCGGGCTGGACTATGCGCGCCGGCTGAAAGCGCTTGCCGACGAGGTCAGTGAGTCGCTGTATCTGGTGATGCGCGTCTACTTCGAAAAACCGCGGACGACCACCGGCTGGAAGGGCTATATCAACGACCCGGACATGGACGACTCGTTTCACGTCGACCGGGGAATGCAACAGGCGCGCGAGTTCCTGCTCGAGATCGCCGAACTCGGCCTGCCGGCAGGCACCGAAGCGCTCGACCCGATCTCGCCGCAGTATCTCGGCGACCTGATTTCCTGGACGGCGATCGGCGCGCGCACCACCGAGTCGCAAACACACCGCGAGATATCCTCCGGCCTGTCTACCCCGGTGGGCTTCAAGAACGGCACCAACGGTGACGTCGGCATCGCCGTCAATGCCATCCTCTCGGCGTCGCGGCCGCACAGCTTCCTGGGCATCAACGGCCAGGGGCGGACGTCGATCGTGCGAACGCGCGGCAACCGTTACGGACACCTGGTCCTGCGTGGCGGTGATGGCCGACCGAACTACGACACGGTCAGCGTGCAGATGGCCGAGCAGGCGCTGGGCAAGGCGGGCCTGGCGACCAACATCGTGGTCGACTGCTCGCACGCCAACAGCTACAAGAAGCCCGAGTTGCAGCCGCTGGTGATGGCCGACGTGGTCAACCAGGTGCGCCTCGGCAACCGGTCGCTGGTCGGAATGATGATCGAATCCAATCTCGTCGCCGGCAATCAGCCGATTCCCGAGGACCTCTCGCAGCTCAAGTACGGTTGCTCGGTGACCGATGCCTGCGTCGACTGGGACAGCACCGAAACCATGATTCGCGACGCCGCCAGGTTGCTGCACGAGGTGCTGCCGGCGCGACGCGGCTAGACCGTCCGGGCGACGCTTCTGCTGCGCGTCGGGCACCTTCGTCGACGCCTCGGCATTGCCCGGCGCTCGTCCTCGAGTCTTCGTCGAGTCTTCGTCGAGTCTTCGAAGCTCTTCCGACGGGCCGGCGATCGCATTCCTGTTCGACCAGGCGATGCGCTACTCACGAAGAACGACAGCTTTCGTCGGCAAGTCCGGCTGGCCGACGGATTCAGCGCGGCCGTTGGCGCCGGTCACCGAGAAAGCTCGGCGGCTGCTTGCGCGACGACGAGCGGGCAAGGTTGCCAGACTGGCTCAACAACCGAGCCGGCATGACAATTCCTCCAGCAACGCCAGGCTGACGCAGTTCACGAAATGCCGCCTGATGGCGTCGACCACGACCGCTCGATGGCAGCAGCGATGGTCGTCACCAGCCAGTCGAGACCCGCCGTCATCCTGAAACACGTAGCTGGCGTCAGCTTGCAGGAAATCAATGGACCGACCCGCAGCCTGCGAGTAAACTCCCCCGCTCGCGGTCTCGCACGCACCGCGATCAGGGGACAATAATTATGCAAATCAATATAGAGAGCAAGCCAGCAGCGTCGGCGACCTACGATCGCAAGAAGAAGCGCCTGGTCGAAACGATCGATCGGCTCTACGCGCGCAACGCCCGCGCGTCATTGCAGAAAATGCTCTCGAAGATCCATCCTGCGGACCTTGCGTCGGTTCTCGACGATTTGCCTCCGGCGCACTTGGTGGACATCTTCTATGCCATCGCCGACACGGCGATGGCCGCCGATGTCTTCAGCCAGTTGCCGCCCGACCTGCGCGAGCAGGTGATGCGGGAGTCGTCGCTTGAGCGGCTGGCCGGCGTCCTGGAACATGTGCGGCCGGACGAACTGGCCGACCTGATCGGCGAACTGCCGGAAGAACAGCGTGAGCAGTTGCTGGCCTTGCTCGGACGCGAAAGCCAGGACGAAGTCGAAAGCCTCCTGCAATACGACCCCGACAGCGCCGGCGGCATCATGACCACCGATATCTTCTCGCTGCCGCAGACCCTGAGCGTAGAAGAAGGCATCGAGAACATTCGCAGCCACGAAGATGTCGAGATGGTCTTCTATCTCTACCTGACCGACGAGGCGGGACGCCTGGCCGGCGTCGTCTCGCTGCGACAACTGCTGCTCGCACGCCCCGACACGCCACTGCACAAGATCATGAACCGACGGGTCATGAAGGTGAGCACCGACACCGATCAGACCACCGTCGCGATGCTGGTCGACAAGTACCGTCTGCTGGCGATCCCGGTAGTGAATGACGACAACCTGCTGGTCGGAATGATTACCGTCGACGACGTGATCGATGTCCTCGAAGAGGAAACGACCCGCGACATGCTGAAAATGGCGGGCACCAGCGAGTCGGAAACGCTCACCCAATCGTCGTTCAAGATCGCCAGGATACGTCTGCCCTGGCTGCTGGCCGCGTTCGTCGGCGGTCTGGCGGCGACGGCGGTGATTGGCCGTTACGAGGCCATTCTCGCCGAGGTTCTGGTGCTCGGCGCTTTCCTGCCGGTGGTGATGGGAATGGCCGGCAACGTCGGCGTGCAGTCGGCCACCGTCGCCGTGCGAGGCCTTGCCACCGGCGCCATCGATGTCCGCGACACGGTGCCGCTGGTGCTCAAGGAATTGCGCGTCGGCCTGCTGCTGGGAAGTTTTTACGGCGTCATCCTGGCGGTCTACGGCTACCTGATACACGACAGCATCGCGCTCGGTGAAGTGGTCGGCCTGACGATTCTCGGCAACATGACCGGCGCAGCCCTGCTGGCCGTCTTGCTGCCAATGATCTTCCAGCGCCTGAAGGTAGACCCGGCGGTCGCCACCGGCCCCTTCGTGACCACCGCCATCGACATTCTGGGCGTCCTCAACTACTTCGTGATCGCCAGCTGGATCTACCAGCTCTGAGCGGCTGCCGCGCCACCCAGGTCGCGAGCCGCGCCGCTCGGGCTCAAGCGGACAACTGCTGCCAGGGCGTCTGCTGTTGGCGGAAGTTGTCCAGCCGCGCGCCCAGTTCCGGCAGCAGTGATTCGCTCTGCCGCCCCAGCCAGTCGAGAATCGGCGCCGCTACCGCAGCCGGCAGAGTCTCGCCGGTCAATTGCATGGCAACCGTCAGGTCGTTCTGACTGCCGAGCAATTCCTGCAAGGCGGCGACCGCTTGTTGGTAGTTATCGAGCGCCGGACCGGCGGCGAAAAGCGGCGAAAAGAACTCGACCGCGTAGCGCAGCTGCTTGAACGCCAGGCGGAGACGATGGCGAGCCGCATCGTCGCTGCCCAGGGCGTGCAAGGCGCGCTGGTTGACCCGCCTGGTGCACTTTTCGAGCCACGCCGGCACGAAACTGCCGACCGGCGCGGGACTGGCCTCCGGCAGCGCCAGCAACGCCGCGGTAAAGTCGACCAGCAGGCGCGAATAGGCGGGCGAGCTGAGCGCCCGCCTGGCAAGCTGGCGACTGCTGCGGCAGCGCTGGCGGGCGCGGGTGTGCAGTTGATCGATCCCGCGACTGTCGGGCAGGCTCTCGCCGAGCACCGGCAGTGTCGCGGCCAGAAAGACGTCCCAGTTGCGCGCCTCGCCGAGTCCCTGTGCCAGTTCGCGCCAGAGGGGATCGAAGCGCGCCACGAAAGCCTCGGGCAGGTGTCGCTGCCAGACGCGAATCGCCGACCGCAGACGGCGAATGGCAACCCGCGCCTGATGAACGAACTCCGGCGCGTCGGTTTGGCAGAGGCCCTGTTCGTTACGCTGCAGATGATTGACACACGCCAGCGCGACCAGTCGAAAGGTGGCAATGGTAGACAGGCCGGCGTCGATCGGAATGGCAATCGCCTTCGCTGCGGTCACCGGCAGGTCGGCCAGCAGACGGTAGGCGCGATCGGACTTGCTGCGTGCCTCGGGATGCAGTCGCAGGCCGGCCTGCAGCGCCGCGGTCACCTCGAAGAGATCGCTGACCGCGCCGGCGCACAGTTCCAGTTCGACCTCGCGGATCTCCTCGCGCCGTCCGCCCGCGTCGATCCAGCCACGGTCGAGAGCCACTTCGACGCGCACGCCGGCGCGCGGTTCGAGCATCCAGGCGGTGCGCGTGAAGCGGGTGGTGAACAGCGGTTGCAGCTGATCACGAAGCGCTTCGACAAGATCGCGGACGGAACTCTGATCAACGCGCGAAAAGTCGAACTCCCCGGGGTGACCCGGGAACTCCCACTCCTTGCGCTGTGCCAGGCCGCCGCTGAGCGGCACCGCCGTCTTGACGCCGCAAAGCCACTGGCGACCCTTCTGGCGATGACGCACGACGATACCTTCCTTGCGCAGGCGGTTGTCCGCCGTGTCGTAGTAGGTATTGATCAGCCGCTGCCGTTGCGGCTCCAGTTCGGCCAGCAACGGGTGCCTGGACAACTGGCTGGCAGAGCGCGCCGACAGGGACAACTTGACTTCAGTCTCGGTGGCCATCACGAACCCTCGCACGGTGGGCGGCCAGGCCGCCTCGGGGTTATCTTGTTCATTCCCTTGGCGCCACCCGGTCGCCTGGCCAGCCAGGGCAGGCAGGTGACGGCAGCGCGCACCGACGTAGATTAGCACAGGAAGATCCGGGCGCCCGCTTCTGCCGACGGAAAGCGGCGAGTCGGCCCGGGCTGGCCAGTGGCCACCGCCGACATGGCGGCGCGGCGCGCGACGGGTCGCCGGACCATCACCGCCTGGCCGGCTCGCCGCAAGGATGCGGCCGCACGGCCGGGCTGCGGACCTTTGCAGCGATGGGCCGTGGCCGTTTCGCGCCTCGCCGACGCAAGCTTCGCGGTCACCGGATCGGTCGCCGATGGTTTACCATCGACTTCGGCGCCGGCTTCGCAACTCGCAGGCAGGGCGTTCGACCAGCGACCGGTACCATGCCACTACGTCCCGATGAGCTCGAACAGATCGCCGCCCAGACGATCGAGCACTACAACCAGAACGCGGCGAATTTCCGCGACGCGACGCGCGACCACGACGTCAGTCAGAATGTCGCCGCCCTCTTGCGCCACATCGAGGGCCTGGCGCCATTCACGATTCTCGACTTCGGATGCGGCCCGGGGCGCGATCTGAAGACCCTTGCCGGGCTCGGCCATCGCGCCATCGGCCTCGATGGCGCCCGGGCCTTCGTTGACATGGCGCGGATCGAAAGCGGCTGTCCGGTCTGGCAACAGGATTTTCTCAAGCTCGATCTGCCCGGCGACCACTTCGACGGCGTGTTTGCCAACGCTTCGCTGTTTCATGTGCCGCAGCAGGAGCTGCCGCGCGTATTGCGGCAACTGCACGCCACGCTCAAGCGCCGCGGCGTGCTTTTCTGCTCGAACCCGCGCGGCGACAACGAGGAGGGCTGGCACGGCCAACGCTACGCCAGCTACCACGACCTTGCCGCCTGGCGGTGCCGGATGGCCGACGCCGGTTACCTTGAGCTCGAGCATTATTTCCGCCCGGCTGGCTTGCCCTGCGCGCAGCAACCCTGGCTGGCCAGTGTCTGGCGCAAGGCGGCGCAATGAGCGACCATGGCTGTTTGCGCCGCCGCACCGCCGACCCCACCACCCCCTGTTTGCAGATGGCACCCCGACCATGGCAGATAAACGCTTCTCGAAACAACGCGACTCTCGTTTGAGAGCCGGCCCCCGCATCGCCGAGGCGATTCTCGATTACGTCGGCCAGACGCCGGCCAGCAGCGAACTTCCTCATGCCAGACCGCAAGCCCGGGCGCGGGCGATCGCCGGCACGGCCGCCCGACAGGCCGCCGTCACCACCGGCGGACTCAGCCTGCCACCCGGCCCGCTCGGCTGGCTGACGCTGCTGCCCGAACTGCGCGCGCTGTGGCAACTGCAGACGCAGTTGGTGGCCGACATCGCGGCCTGCCATGGCAAGGCGCAGGAGCTCGGCCGGGAAGAGATGATCTACTGCCTGTTCAGGCACACCGACGCCAAGGTCGTGCGCGATCTGGTGGCGCAGGTCGGCAAGCGCTTCGTCGTTCAGCGGGCCTCGCGTCCACAAGTCCAGGCGGTGGTGATGAAAATCGGCATGCATATCGCGCAAAGGTTGATCGGCAAGGGCATCTCGCGCTGGATCCCGGTCTTCGGTGCCCTGGGTGCCGGCGCCTACGCCTACTACGACACCTCGCAGGTCGCCGACACCGCCATCGAATTCTTCGGCGGCATCATCGACGTCGAGGGTGAGGATGCCGAGTGGACCGGCGAGACGGCCGGCGAAGACCGGCACGACGACGGCGCCGAAACGCGCCATCGATCCCGCTGAGGGAATGCGCGGCCGTACCACTCGGCAAACACCATCGGCAGGCGAGCGCCAGCGCCGGGCGTCGGCGACGCCCGCCCGGCTGGCCGCCGGACTGTCGGCAAAGGCGAACACGCTGTTAGAATGCCTGCGGAGTGCCACGGGCGTGGACAGGTAGAACGCATGAGCAAAGGCAGCGGCAAACATCTTGAGGATTGGGCAAGTCCGCGAACGGTGATCGTCCTGACGCTGCTGTTTATCGCCTTGCTGTGGTCTGCCGTCGCCTTCTGGGTGGTGTCGGCTCGCGAGGAGCGCATCGCGACGACCGGTGAGGCATTGCAGCGCATGACGCACGCTGTTGCCGACCAGACGCGGCGGCAGTTTCGCCTGGTCAACGTCTTCCTGGCGACCAGCGCGCAATGGCTGGAGGCGAACCCCGGACGTGACGCACGCACCGACCCGGCTTTCCGCAAGCTGATCGCGGGTTTTCGCAGCGCCGCCGGCGTGACCATCGGCATTCGCCTGCTGGCCGCGGACGGCAGCGTCGTCGACGTCCTCGACGAGACGCCGCCGCCACCGCCAAGTGTCGCCGACCGCGACTATTTCAGCGACGCGACCAACGACGGCACGCTGTTCATCGGCCGCCCCGCACGCGTTCAGCCCGGCCAGGGTTTCGTGCTGCCGGTCGCCCTGCGACTGACAGCTCCGACACACGGCCTGACGATGCTGCTTGCCGAGATCGACCCGGCGAAACTGAGCGAGGTCTACGACATGCAGCGCCGCAAGCCAGGCGGCTCGATCACCCTCCTGCGACGCGACGGCATGGTCCTGGCGAGGGCGCCCGACGACGTACAGCTGCTCGGCCAGCCGCTGCCCGGAGGAGTGCTGGCCGGCGAGTTGCTGGCGCCGCAGTTGAGCAACGTGGTCTTGCTCGAGGAAGCAGAAGGCTCGCAGCAACGGCAGTTGGTCAGCTATTCGCCGGTTCCCGACTGGCCGTTGGTGGTGATGGTTGCGGCGGACTACGAACAGCTTCTGGCGCCCTGGCTGAAACAAACGCTGTGGGTCGTTCTGCTGGCGCTGGGCATCACCCTGCCCCTGGCGGTCGTTGCCTATCGATCGCTGCGCCTGCTGCAAGTGCTGGCCAACCGCGATGCCGAGTTGCAGCATCTGGCGACCACCGACCGGCTGACCGGTGTCAGCAGTCGCCACCACTTCGTCGAATCACTCGAGAATGAGCTACTGCGCGCCCATCGTTCGCAGTCGCCGCTGACCATCCTGCTGTTCGACATCGATTTCTTCAAGCGCATCAACGATGGCTACGGCCATGCCATTGGTGACCGGGCGCTGATCGCCTTCGCCGAGGTGGCACGAGACTGTCTGCGCGGCATGGATCTGCTCGGCCGGCTGGGCGCCGGGGAATTCGCGATCCTGCTGCGCAACACCGACGTCAGCGACGCGGTGGTGGTCGCCGAGCGGGTGCGTGAAGGAATCGCCAGGATCTCGATCCCGACCGAGAACGGCACCGTCCAGTTCACGGCCAGTGTCGGCGCCAGCCAGGCGAACGCCAGCGATCAATCGTTCGACGACGTTCTCAAACGCGCCGCCAAGGCGCTGTACGACGCCAAGGCCGGCGGCCACGATCACCTGGCGGTGATCTGACCAGGGCTGCAGCGGGCTGCCGAAGCTACCGCCCCAGCCACTCGACCTTGCGTTTGCCGATGAAGGCGTCGATACCCGCGGCGGCGTCTTCGGTCATCATGTTGCAGGCCATCACCTCCGAGGCGTATTGATAAGCGCCTTCGAGCCCCATTTCGAGCTGTTTGTAGAACATCTGCTTGCCGATGCCGATGGCCACCGACGACTTGCCAATGATCGAGCCGGCGAGCTTGTCGATCTCGGCATCGAGCACATCGCCGGCGACGACGCGATTGACCAGGCCTTGCTGCAGCGCCGTCTGTGCGTCGATGAAATCACCGGTCAGCAGCATCTCCAGCGCCTGCTTGCGGCCAAGATTGCGTGACAAGCCAACTCCGGGTGTGGCGCAAAACAGCCCGACATTGATCCCCGAGGTAGCGAAGCGCGCGCTGTCGGCGGCGACCGCCAGGTCGCACATCGACACCAGTTGGCAACCGGCTGCCGTGGCGATGCCATGGACGCGTGCGATCACCGGCTGCGGCATCTGCGTCATCGCCATCATGATCCTGCCGCAGCGCCTGAACAGATCCTGCATGAATGCCTTGTCGTGGTTGGCGCGCATCTCCTTGAGGTCGTGACCCGCACAGAAGGCCTTGCCGGCACCGGCGATCACCACCACGCGCACCGCTGGATCGGCAGCGATGGCGTCGAGCTCGGCCTGCAGGGCAGCGATCATCGCCTGCGACAGGGAGTTGAACTGCTGCGGCCGGTTGAGGGTCAGCGTCGCAATGCCATTGCGATCGCTGCGCAGAAGGTAGGGATCGTCCTGGGCTGGCGTCGGGGTGCTCATGATTGTCTCCTTGATGTCGATCAACGGGTTGGTCGGCAGCGCCGCGAGCCGGCCCTCGGCGCCTGGACCCGGCGGCACTGCCGCTGGTGCAAGTCAGCTGCCCGGCGCCGCCAGGCAGCTTTTCAGCGTGCCATTTTTCTCAAGTTCGTTCAACCAGCCGGCAAGTTGCCGGCCGAGTTCCTCGCTGGCCGCTACCAGGGCACGGACGCCGCCGCGGGCGTCGGCCGTGGCGGCCGGCTGCGCGATCGCGATCAACTGCTCGGCGACCACCCGGTGCCTGCCGTCGAGCACCCCGGCGCTGCCCTGCAAGACGCCGCGACTGTGCTGCGGCGTGTCGAAAACCTGCGAGAATTCCTGCAACTCCAAACGCAGCAGGCAACTGGCCGCGGTATGGCCACTGCTGCCAACCAGTCCGAGCTGTTGCCGCAAGCGCTGCGACAGCAGCAGCCCGGGCGCACCGGCCCAGCGACTGCCGGCGTAGCTGCGCAGCTTCAGCGGGTCGTCGTAGAGCAGGCGATACTCGATGCTCAGCGAGTCGAACCAGTACGGCGCCCGGATTTCGAGCGCGACTTTCGACCAGCGACCGTCGCCCACCAGGCGTTGAGCCGGCAGGCCGAAATCATACACTTCGGGTGGCGCTGCATTGCGCCCGCCGGTCGCGCAGGCCGTCAGCAAAGCCAACGCCAACAGCAGTAACAGCCTTCTCATGGTGATCCCTCGCTACGTGGCGGTGGGGCAAAGCCGGCCTCGCCGGGTCCCGGAGCAGGCTTCGGCGAGCCGAAAACGATGCTCTGCGGTGACTCTTCAAGCATCTGCAGCACCCGCTGGAGCTGACGCGAGTTGGCCGACAACTCGCTGCCGAGTTCGTTCAGGCGGGGCGCCAGCGCGCCGATGCCGCCCGGCGATGGATCACCGATCAGCCGTTCCACCTTGTCGCTGACCGTCTGCAGGCGAACGATCAGGCGACGCGCCTCGACCAGCACTGGCGTCGCCTCACCCGCCGCCCGCTCGGCGCGCGCCAGCGTTGCACTGAGCAGGCGGACGTTCTCCGGAAGCATCGTCAGCAGCTTGCGGAACTGGCCGATCGCGTCGTTGGCACTGGCGGTGGTCGCATCGAGGTTGGCCAGGATCCGCGCAAAATGCTGCAGGTTGTCGTCGTTCAGCAGCTTGTTGGCATTGACCAGGAAGTCCTTCGCTTCGCGCAGTGTGGCGCCACCGGCGTCGGACAACTCCTCGATCAGCGACGGCTGCATCCTGATCCACGAGGCTTCGCCGTCGTCGCCGGCCAGCGGCGCCGGATCACGGCCGCTGTCTTCAAGCAGGATGTGAGCGATGCCGGTGACGCCCTGATAGCCCATCTTGGCAGTCGTCCCGTGCGTCACCGGTACCGCCTGGTTGACACTGATGCGAATCAGGATATTGCGCAGATCCTCGGGGTCGAGTTCGATGGCCTGTACCTTGCCCACCCGGATGCCGCGATAGCGGACCTGTCCCTGCAGGCTGAGGCCGGTGACATTCTGCCTGGTGACCACCGTGTACTCCCGGGTCAGTTCGTGCTTGCCGCCGAACCACCATGCCGAGAGTACCGCCGCAACGCCGAGCAGCAGCGTGAACAAGCCGGCCATCAGGGCGTGCGAACGGTTCTCCATGGTTAGCTCGCCTCCTGTCCGGTGATCGCGGCGGAGTGCCCCGAACCGAAAAAGTTGTGGATGAAGGGATGATCGACGGCCAGCACCTCTTCGGCCGTACCACAGGCGATGATCTTCTTGTCGGCGAGCACCGCCAGCCGCGTCGCCAGACCCTTCAAGGTCGCCAGATCGTGCGTCACCATCACCACCGTGAACCCGAGTTCCCGCTGCAGCAACTTGATCAGTCTGACGAAGCTCTCGGCAAGATCGGGGTCGAGACCGGCCGTCGGCTCGTCGAAGACCAGCAGCTCGGGCTCCAGCGACAGCGCCCGCGCCAGCGCGACGCGCTTGACCATGCCGCCGGACAACTCGGCGGGCATCAAACTGCCGTGGCGTGGCTCGAGTTCGACCATCGCCAGCTTGAGCAACACCAGATCGCGAATCATCGCCTCGTCGAGCGTACGCAACTCCCGTAGCGGGAAAGCGATGTTGTCGAAAACCGAAAACGCCGAAAACAGCGCCCCCTGCTGGAAGAGCATCCCGAAGCGCCGGCGGACCGCTCGGCCGCGTTCTGGGTCGGCGTCGAGCATCGTCTGCCCGAAGAGCTTGAGACTGCCGGCGCTCGGCGCCAGCAGACCGACGATCTCGCGCAGCAGGGTGGTCTTGCCGCTGCCGGAGCCACCGACCAGACCGAGTATCTGCCCGGCGGCGACATCGAGATCGATGCCCTGATGAACCAGCACGTCGTCGAAACGCGTGCACAGTCCGCGAATCTCGATCACCGGGGCCGTCATCGGAGCTGTCTCAGGCGGCGTGCTCACAGCGGAATGCCGACATTGCGGGTCAGGATCGCCGCGATGGCATCGACCAGGATCGCCACCGTGATCGAGGTTACCACCGAAGTGGTCGTCTGTGACGAGAGGCTTTCCGTATTCGGCTTGACCCGAAGGCCGAAGTGGCAGGCGATCAGTGCGATCAGGAAACCGAAGACGGCGCCCTTGCTCATGCCGATCCAGAGATTGCTGACCGGCACCACTTTCGGCAGCGTGTCGATGAAGAAGCCGTACGACAGGTCCATCTGCAGATTGGCCGATACCATTCCGCCAATGATCCCTGCGGCCGAGCACCAGACGACCAGCAGCGGCATCGCGATCGACAGCGCGATGACCTTCGGCAGCACCAGCCGCTGACTGCGCGAAACACCCATCGTCGCCAGCGCGTCGATCTCCTCGGTGACCCGCATGACGCCGATCTGGGCAGTCATCGCCGAACCCGAGCGGCCAGCAACCAGGACCGCCACCAGCATCGGCCCAAGCTCGCGAACGATGCTGATGCCGAGCAGATTGACGATGAACACGTCGGCGCCGAAGGTCGCCAGCTGCAGGGCAGAGAGATACGACAGGACGACGCCGATCAGGAAACCGATCAGCGCCGTCACCGGCAGCGCCTGCGCACCGCTCTTGAACAGATTTGCCGAGAACTCGCGCCATGGAATGTCGCGCGGATGCCGGCAGAGATGAGCCACGTCGAGAACCAGTTGGCCGATCAGCGCGACGATTCCCGCCAGGTTGTCAATCGCCGCCAGGACCAATCGACCGAGAAGCAGCAGCGCGTTCAGGTGTCCCGGCGAGCTCGGCGGCCCGACATCGACGGGCACCGCCTCGACACGCTCGATCAGCGACCGATGCCGGGGAGAAATGGCCAGCGATGCCGGCCAGCGTCGTCCCCAGGCGCGCCACAGCAGAATGCCGCCAGCACTGTCCATGCGCGCGATCGCCCGCAGATCCCAATCGGCATCGCCGGCGGCGAGATGGCGCAGGCGAAGCTCGAGGCGCGAAATCGGCTGCGGCATGGTCGCCAGCGTCCAGTCGCCGGCAAGCTGCACCTGCACGCTGGCCGCCCGCTCGACGGTGGCAATCGTCGCCGCGCTCACCAGGCGCTCATGGCAGCACCACCTCGTCCGGCAGGCGCTTGATCTGGACGGTAACGCCGATGCGGCGCCAGAACAGCGCCTCGTCGACCAGCGCGGCGGCGACGCTCGGGCACGCCGCCAGCCAGTCCGCCGGAACGGCGAGCTCGAAGCCGACCGGCGACTCCTTGATCGACCAGTTCGGCAACGCCTCGTCGTCGCGTGAACGATGCACCAGAACGGCCAGGCGAAGGCACAGCAGCAGTCGCCAGTTGGCGTCGCCCGCCGGCATCGCCGCCAGCTTCTGCAGCTTGCCGTACTGCCCGAGAATCAGCAACGCCAGGCGCTGCTGGTCGCGTTTCGAGAAACCCGGCATGTCGGCGTTGCTGACGATATAAGCACCGTGCCGGTGAAAGCCCGCGTGCGCCACCGAAACGCCGATCTCGTGCAGGGAAACCGCCCAGCGCAGGAAGTGCACGTCGTTCTCGTGCGCCGACGAATCGAGCGCGATCAACTGCCCGAGCAGCGTCAGCGCGGTCCGTTCGACGCGTCTGACCTGTGCCTCGGCGACCTGATAGCGGCGCATGAAGTGCAGCACCGTCTCGTCGCGCGTATCGTGGTGCTCGAAGCGCCCGAGCAGATCGTAGAGCACGCCCAGCGCCAGCGCACCGTCGGAGTAGATCATGCGCTCGATGGCCAGCTCGGAAAAGACGGCCGACATGATCGCGATGGCACCGGGGAGAATCTGCAGGCGGTCGCTGCTGACACCCTCGAGCTTCAGCGCTTCGGCGGAACCGGCCCGAAGCAGCCGCTCGCGCAGTCTGGCCAGTCCCTCGCGACTGATGCCGCTGCCGCCGTCGGGATTGAGGCCGTTGGTCTCGAGGATGCCGGCAATTTCCTGCGCCGAACCCGAACACCCGACGACCTCTTGCCAGCCGCAGCGCTGGTAGTCGGCGACAATCGCCTCGACCTCGCGCGCCGCGGCGACTTCGGCCGCCCGGAGGCTCTTCTTGTGCACCTTGCCGTCGGGAAAGAAGCGCTGGCGATAACTGATGCCGCCCATGAACAGCGACTCCATCAGCAGCGGCTCGCTACCCTCGCCAATCACCAGTTCGGTCGAGCCACCGCCGACGTCCACCACCAGCCGCCGATGCGCGGCGGCCGGCAAGGCGTTGATTGCGCCGATGAAGATCAGGCGCGCCTCCTCGCGACCACCGATGATCTCGATCGGAAAACCGAGCGCGGCTTCCGCCTGCGGCAGGATGACGTTGGCGTTGCGGGCGACGCGCATCGCGTCGGTGATGACGGCCCGCACGGTGGCCGGCGCAAAACCGCGCAGGCGCTCGCCAAAGCGCTGCAAGGCACTGATCGCCCGCTGCTGGGAAGCATGATCGAGCATCTTGTCACGGGTCAGGCCGGCACCCAGCCGCACCGGCTCCTTGTGCGTGTCGAGCGGGTGGATCCGCGAGCCGACGACACGACCGACCTGAACGCGAAAACTGTTCGACCCCAGGTCGACGCCTGCGATTAGTTCGTAACTCATGGCTGCCTGGCGTGAGCGCCGCCCTCGGATCTGCGGCGCGGTGAATGGTGTGCGGGAAATCGCCGACTGCTTATTTTAGCACTACTGCCGGGAGCCTCATCGCCGCCCGAAATGCGCCCATCGACCGCCGCCTTGCCGAGAAAAGCTCCGGCCGATCGACCCCCTGCGGTGGCGATGGTTGTAATATGTCTGCTACCAATTACCCGCCTGCCTGATCAACAAATTTTCACGGAAGGAACCCATGAACATCGTCGCCACGACCACCGAGGCTGCTCCCAAGACCGCTCACCAGACCGCTCCCCAGGCATCGCCCAGCGGTTTCCCGTCGGATTATTTCCAGAATCGCGAGATGGGTCTGCTGGCCTTCAATCGCCGTGTGCTGTGGCAGGCAAAGAACCCCAGAACCCCCCTGCTGGAGCGGCTGCGCTTCCTGTGCATCGTCAGCAGCAACCTCGACGAGTTCTTCGAAATCCGGGTGGCGGGAATCAAGGAACAACTCAAGCTCGGATCGGTGGCGATCACCACCGACGGCAAGACCGCTCGCGAAGTGTATCGCCTGGTCAGCGACGAGACGCACGCGCTGGTCCGCGAACAGTACGCGCTGCTCAACGACGAAATCCTGCCGCTGCTCGCCGCCGAAGGCGTTCGCTTCGTCAAGCGCTCCGACTGGACCGCCAAGCAGCGCGAGTGGATCAGCGGCTTCTTCTTCCGCGAAGTGATGCCGGTAATCACACCGATTGGTCTCGACCCGTCGCACCCCTTTCCGCGGGTGCTCAACAAGAGCCTCAACTTCGCCGTCGAGCTCGAAGGCCGCGACGCCTTCGGGCGCAGCTCGGACGCCGCCATCGTCCAGGCGCCGCGGGTGCTGCCGCGCGTCATCCGGCTACCGCGCGAAGTCTGCGAAGGCGAGTACTGCTTCGTCTTCCTGTCGTCGATCCTGCACGAGTTCGTGCACGAACTGTTCGCCGGCATGAAGGTACTCGGCTGCTACCAGTTTCGCGTCACCCGCAACAGCAACCTGTTCGTCGACGAAGAGGAAGTCAAGAACCTGCGCGCCAAGATCCAGGGCGAGTTGCCACAGCGGCACTTCGGCGACGCGGTTCGGCTGGAAGTCGCCAACAACTGTTCGGAAGCGATGACCGAGTTCCTGCTCGGGCAGTTCAACCTCACCGAGCGCGACCTCTACCGCGTCGCCGGTCCGGTCAATCTGGTTCGCCTGATGCAGGTGCCGGACGGGGTGCAGCGCGACAATCTCAAGTTCCCGCCGTTCACCCCGGGAACACCGAAGGTATTGCAGAAGTGCACCAGCGTCTTCGACGCCATCCGTAACGGCGATATCCTGCTGCACCACCCCTATCAGAGTTTCAACCCGGTGATCGAGCTGCTGCAGCAGTCGGCGGTCGACCCGCAGGTGGTGGCGATCAAAATGACCGTCTACCGCACCGGTACCGACTCGGTCCTGATGCAGTCGCTGATCCGTGCCGCGCAGAACGGCAAGGAAGTGACCGTCGTCGTCGAACTGATGGCGCGCTTTGACGAGGAAGCCAACATCGGCTGGGCGACCAAGCTGGAGGAGGTCGGCGCGCACGTCATCTACGGCGTTGTCGGTTACAAGACGCACGCCAAGATGCTGATGATCGTCCGCCGCGAGGAGGAGAAGAGCGGTGGCAGCCTGCGTCGCTACGTGCACCTGGGTACCGGCAACTACCATCCGAAGACCGCCCGCCTCTATTCGGACTTCGGCCTGCTGACCTGCAACGAGGAGATCGGCGCCGACACCAACGAGGTCTTCAAGCAACTCACCGGCCTGGGTCGGGCGCAGACCTTGACCCACCTGTGGCAGGCGCCGTTCTCGCTGCAGCCGAATGTCGTCGCCGGGATTCGTGCCGAAGCCGAGGCAGCGCGGGCCGGCAAACGCTCGCGGATCATCGCCAAGATGAACTCGCTGCTCGAACCGGAAACCATCGCCGCGCTCTACGAGGCCTCGCAGGCCGGCGTCAAGATCGACCTGATCGTGCGCGGTGTCTGCGGCCTGCGCGCCGGCGTCAAGGACCTGTCGGAAAACATCACTGTCCGCTCGATCATCGGCCGCCAACTCGAACACCATCGGGTGTTCTATTTCTTTGCCGACGGCGAGGAAAAGGTCTATCTGTCGAGCGCCGACTGGATGGACCGCAACTTCTTCCGGCGCATCGAACTGGCGTTTCCGGTGCTTGACCGGAAGCTGAAACGCCGGGTGATCGCCGAAGGACTGCAGATCTACCTGACCGACAACACCCTGGCCTGGGAACTTGGCCCTGACGGCACCTACCACCAGCGGCGGGGATCGCGCACCGCGCCGCACTCGTCGCAGGCCGAATTGATCGAACTGCTGAAGGACTGAGGCGGGAGCAGCAATCGTACGCAAGCAGCAACGGTCGGCGCCGGGCGAACGACCGACCGGCACCGACCGACCTGGCGTCGAGGCGCAACTGGCACGGCTGCCACACCAGGCCGAATTGTTTGCGGCATGGCGATGAAGCGGCCGCGCCGAGTTGAGACACCGAGCTGACCATGAACGCGCGAGATTCGCGTGACAGCGCCGGGTCAGGCCGCCGCTTGCCGACCAGTGGCCGTCGATCATCGACGCATCGGCCTCGTCGTCGGACGGCCTCGACGTCTGACACCAATCGGGCATGCTTCGCTTGAGGCAAGCGATGGCCAGCCCGCCGCCAACCGCCGAGAAATCTCCCGTCTGGCACGCATTGCCGGTGGCCGACGTCCTGCGTGCGCTGGCGGTCACCCAAACCGGTCTTGCTCCGCAAGAGGCTGCCCAGCGCCTCGCACGCCACGGCCGCAACGCCCTGCCACCAGCGCAGCGGCACGGGCCCTGGCGGCGCTTTGCGCTGCAGTTTCACAACCCCCTGATCTATGTGCTGCTCGCCGCCGGGCTGATCACCTTCACGCTCGCCGACTATATCGACGCCGGCGTGATCGCCGCCGTCGTGCTGATCAACGCGGCGATCGGATTCATACAGGAAGGCAAGGCCGAGAAGGCGCTGGAGGCGGTGAGCGCGATGCTCGCCAGCCGCGCCATGGTGATCCGCGCCGGTGAACGGCACGAAGTCGATGCGACGCTGCTGGTGCCCGGCGACATCGTGCTGCTCGAAGCGGGCGCGCGCGTGCCGGCCGACCTGCGACTGTTGCGGGTGAAGAACCTGCGGATCAACGAGGCGGCGCTCACCGGCGAATCGCTGCCGGCTGACAAGGGCAGCGAACCCGTGGCCAGCGCCGCTCCGATCGGCGACCGCTCGTGCCTGGCCTTTTCCGGCACAGTCGTCAATTCCGGCCAGGCACAGGGTGTCGTCGTCGGTACCGGGCAGGCGACCGAGATCGGGCGCATCGGCCGGCTGGTCGGCGGCGTCCACACCCTGGCGACGCCGCTCACCCGGCGGCTCGATCAGTTCGCGCGCCAGATCACCTTGTTCATCCTTGTCGTCGGACTGATCACTTTCCTCTACGGGCGTCTGGTGCACCAGATGCCGGCGCTGGAGATCTTTCTCGCCGTCGTCGGCCTGGCGGTGGCGGCGATCCCCGAAGGCCTGCCGGCGATCGTCACCATCGTGCTCGCCATCGGTACCCGCATCATGGCCGGCAAGCACGCGATCATCCGCCGGCTGCCGGCGGTCGAGACGCTCGGCTCGGTCACCGTCATCTGCTCGGACAAGACCGGCACGCTGACCAGGAACGAAATGACCGCCGTGCGCGTCATGCTGCCCACCGCCACCCTCGCGGTGAGCGGCGCCGGCTACGCGCCGGAGGGCGGTTTCCTGTGCGATGGCGAGCCGATCGACCCGCTCGGTGACATCGCTCTGCAGCGTCTGGTACGCTGCGCTCTGCTGTGCAACGACGCACAGCTCAGGCACGACCCGACGAGTGGCTGGCAACTGCTCGGCGATCCCACCGAAGGTGCCCTGCAGACGCTGGCGCGCAAGGCCGGCCTCGACCCGGCCGAGGTCGCCGCCGCGCAACCGCGCGTCGACGAAATCCCGTTCGAGTCGGAACACCGCTTGATGGCCACCCTGCATCACGACCATGCCGGACACGCCGAGGTGCTGCTCAAGGGCGCGCCGGAACGCATTCTCGACCTGTGCGTGCAGGACACTGGCGGCCGGCCGCTCGACCGTGCGGCCTGGGACCAGCGGATGCACGCCGCCGCCGCTGCCGGTCAGCGGGTACTCGCGCTGGCGCGCTGCGAAATGCCGGCAACGACGACGTCGCTGTCGATGGTCGACATCGGCTGGCGTTCGACCTTGCTGGGAATGGTCGGACTGATCGATCCGCCGCGCGAGGAGGCGATCGCCGCCGTCGCCGAATGCCAGCACGCCGGACTGCGGGTGAAGATGATCACCGGCGACCATGCGGTCACCGCGGCGGCCATCGGCCGACAACTGGGCCTGAACGCCGAGCGGGTTCTGACCGGCGACATGGTCGACGCGCTGGACGATGACGCGCTCCGCCGCCGGGCGCGCGAGACCGACGTGATCGCACGCGCCAGCCCCGAGCACAAGCTGCGCCTGGTCGCCGCGCTGCAGGCGCAGGGCGAACTGGTGGCGATGACCGGCGACGGCGTGAACGACGCGCCGGCGCTGAAGGCAGCCGACATCGGCGTGGCGATGGGCGACAAGGGCACCGACGCGGCGCGCGAAGCCGCCGACCTGGTGCTGACCGACGACAACTTCGCGACCATCGCGCAGGCCGTTCGCGAGGGTCGCGTGGTTTTCGACAACGTCAAGAAATCGCTGCTGTTCATCCTGCCGACCAACGGCGGTGAAGCGGGCGTGATCCTGCTGGCGGTCTTCCTCGGCCTGGCGCTACCGGTCACTGCCGGCCAGATTCTGTGGGTGAACATGATTACCGCGGTGACCCTCGCGCTGGCGCTGGCTTTCGAGCCGGCCGAGCCCGGGGTCATGCAACGGCCGCCGCGACGCCCCGGTGAAGCCCTGATCACGCGCGTGCTGGCGGCGCGCATCGCTTACGTCAGCGCCCTGATGGTCGTCGTCACCTTCAGCGTCTTCGAATGGGAACTGGCGCGCGGCAGCAGCGTCGAGACGGCCCGTACGGCAGCGGTGAACATGCTGGTCGTCGGCGAACTGCTGTACCTGTTCCACGTACGCCACTTCACCGCCTCGGCGTTCACCCGCGAGACCCTCACCGGCAACCCGGTGGCGCTCTGGGTGAGCGCCACCCTGATCGCTTTCCAGCTGCTGTTCACCTACGCCCCAGCGCTCCAGGAGGTGTTCCAAAGCGAAGGCCTCGACGCGGCGTCGTGGCTGGTGATCCTGGCCCTTGGCGCCGGCCAGTTCCTCGCCGTCGAAGCGGAGAAAGCGGTGTTGCGGCGTTTGCCGGTCGGCCGTCTGTGAACCCGGCCGCTGCCAGGCATGTCTCGCGAAGATTACCGAAGCACTCAACTACCCGGAGGACACCTCATGAACAGTCTGCTTGTCGCCACTGACCTTTCGGCGCCGTCGCGCCATGCTGCCCAGCGGGCCGCCATGCTGGCCCGGCAAACCGGCGCGCGGCTGGTGCTCGCACACGTTCTGGAAAGGCGGGCGCTGGCCGAGCTGTTGCACCTGTTCGACGATGATGGCCAGGCTGTGCAGGAACAGATCCGCGCGCAGGCGCGCGAGGCGCTGTCGCTGCTCGCAGCCGAAATCGGCGAACCGCTCGGCGTCAGCGCCGGCCAGCATCTGCTTGAAGGAGAGGTGATGGAAAGTATCGGCAGACAGGCAGATCTGCTCGACGCGACACTGCTGATCGTCGGCACGCGCGGTGCCGGCTTCATGCGCCACTGGCTGCTCGGGGCGACGGCAGAGCGCTTGCTGCGGGTAACCCTGCGGCCGATCCTGCTGGTCAGACAGGCGCCCCGCGAAGCCTACCGACGCGTCATCGTGCCAATCGATTTCTCGCCCTGGTCGCTGCGGGCAATCCGTCTGGCGATGACGGTCGCGCCGCAGGCAGAGCTGATTCTCCTGCACGCCTACGAAGCGCGCTTCGAGGGCAAGATGCGCATTTCCGGCGTCAACGAGGAGCTGATCCAGCGCTACCGCAGCAAGGCCCAGCAAGAAGCGCTGCTCCACCTTCAACAGGCCGCCGCCGATGCCCAGATCGCCGCCTCGCGGTGGCGACCGCTGTTGATCCACGGCGACGCCGCACTCGGCATCCTGGAACAGGAAGAAGAACAGAGCGCCGACCTGATCGTTCTCGGCAAACACGGCGTCGGCATGGCCGAGGAACTGCTGCTCGGCAGCGTCACCAAGCGGGTGCTGCCGCAGGCACGCTGCGACGTGCTGGTCGCCGCACGCTGACCGCCGGCGCTCACCGACCGCGCGCCGGCGGCCGACGGTCGTCGCGAGCCGCCGCTCCGGCGACAAGCCAGCGGCGGTGCCGTACCTGCACAACATCGCCAGCCGGCGCCCCGGCGCTCAGGCGCGGCGCACGCCGACGACGCCCTCGACGCCGTGCAGTAGGCTCAGGGTGCGGTCGAGCTGTGCAATGCTGCCGACTTCGGCAGTGAAGCGCATGTGCGCATTGCCCTGCCTGGACTGCGTATTGACCGCGATGACGTTGATCTTTTCACGCGCGAGCACGTCGGAAACGTCACGCAGCAGCCCCTGACGATCGTGCGCGTCGATCGCGATGTCGACCGCGAAGATGCCCTCCGGGCCGCCACCCCAGCTCGTTTCGATCACCCGTTCGGGATGCATCGCCTGCATGTTCGCGAAGTTGCTGCAGTCGGCACGATGCACCGAAACCCCCTTGCCACGGGTAACGAAGCCGACGATGGCGTCGGGTGGCACCGGTTTGCAGCAGCCGGCAAGCTGGGTCAGCAGACGATCGATGCCGACGATCAGGATGCCCTTCTCGGACTCGTCGCTCGGCCGCAGCCTGGATACCGGCAACTCGCTGACTTCCTCCTCTTCGGCCGCGCTCTCGCCGCCACGCACCGCCACCTGCAACTGGCGCATGCTCAGCTTGGCGCGGGCGACGGCGATGAACAGGTCCTCGCTGCGCGCAAAGCCCAACCGTGCCGAAAGCTCGTCGAGACTGATCCCGGACTGGCCCAGCCGCTGAATCTCGCGGCTGACCACGGCGCGCCCTTCGGCGAGCATGTCCTCGAGCGCCAGACTGGCGAACCACTGCCGGACCTTGGCCCGCGAGCGATGGGTGAACACGTAGCCGAGCGCGGGATTGAGCCAGTCGCGCGACGGACCACCGCGCTTGGCGAGGATGATCTCGACACGCTGACCGGTGGTGAGCTGCGTGTTCAGCGGCACCAGCGCGCCGTCCACCTTGGCACCGCGACAGCGATGGCCGATATCGGTATGCACCCGGTAGGCGAAATCGACCGGTGTCGCTCCCCGCGGCAGGTCGACCACCCGGCCCTGTGGCGTCAGGATGTAAAGCGTCTCGTCGAAAGCGGCCTGCTTGTAATGCCTGACCCAGTCCGACGAATCGACCGCCTCGTCCCGCCAGCTCAGCAACTGCCGCAGCCAGGCGATCTTCTCGTCGTAACGGTCTTCCGCACTGGCCTTGCTGCCTTCCTTGTAACGCCAGTGCGCGGCCACCCCGAGCTCGGCGTGACGGTGCATCTCGCGGGTCCGGATCTGCACCTCGAGCGCCCGTCCGTCGGGGCAATGCACGGCGGTGTGCAACGAGCGATAGTCGTTGCCTTTCGGATGAGCGATGTAATCGTCGAACTCGCTGGCGATCGGCGACCAGATGTGGTGAACGATGCCCAGCGCCGTATAGCAGTCCTTGACCTGATCAACCATCACCCGCAGCGCGCGCACGTCGTAGACCTCGGCAAAAGCGACGTCCTTCTTGCGCATCTTGTTCCAGATGCTGTAGATGTGCTTGGGTCGGCCGTAGACCTCGGCGTCGCCGATGCCGGCGGCGGCCAGCTCCCGCCGCAGCAGCGCGACGGCTTCGCTGATGAACTGCTCGCGCTCGGTTCGCTTCTCGTCGAGGTGCTGGGCAATGTCCTTGTAGATCGCCGGATGCATGAAGCGAAAGGAAAGGTCCTCGAGCTCCCACTTCAGTTCCCAGACGCCCAGCCGGTTGGCCAGCGGCGAGTACAGTTCCAGCGTTTCGCGCGCCACCGGCACACGCAACTCGTCCGGCTCGTCGGCATAGTAGCGCAGGGTCTGAGTGCGAGAGGCAAGACGCAGCAAGACGACGCGGATATCCTCGACCATCGCCAGCAACATCTTGCGCAGCACCTCGATCTGCGCCTTCATCTCCTGTGGCTTCTTGTCGCTGCTGTCTACCGAATGGGCGACAAAACCGCGGGTGATCGGACGCACGCGGTTGAGCCGCGAAATGCCGTCGACCAGATGTGCGACACTGCGCCCGAACTGCTTCTCGATCAAGGTCAGGCCGTGTTCCTGCTGCGCCGGCACGGCGAAGAGCAGCGCCGCCAGCCGGGAATCGGTGTCGAGCCGGAGCCCGGCGACGATCAGCGCCATCCCCAGCGCGTGGCCCCAGACGCCTTCACCGCTGCCCAGCCGACGATCGCCGTAGAAGGGCTCGACGAAGTCGACTGCCCGTCGCAAGCGTTCGCTGTCGGCAGGCGTCAGGCCCTCGGCAAGCGTCAAGCAGGAGTGTTCGAGGTCGCTCTGGGCGGCGACCGAGTGGATGACCGAGACCATTAGCTCATTATAATGGACGCGACCGAGCATCAGGCATAATGCGCCTTTGCCAGCCGCCCGCGACCAATGCTCGACCGCCTGCAACACCCCTATCTGCTGCTTGCGCTGACCGTCCTGTTCTGGTCAGGCAACATGGTGCTCGGCCGCGCGATCCGTGAGCAGGTGCCGCCCCTCTCGCTCGCTTTCTGGCGCTGGGCGATCGCCCTGCTGCTGGTGCTGCCGCTCGCCCTGCCCCATCTGCGTGCGCAATGGCCATTGCTGCGGCGCGGCTGGAAGCCGGTGGTGGTCCTTGGCCTGCTCGGCGTCGCCGGCTACAATACGCTCGCTTACCTGGCGCTGAACTACACCGCAGCGACCAATGCCGTCCTGCTCAATTCGTTCATCCCGATTGCCACCATGGCCCTGTCGTGGGCCTTCCTCAAGAAGCACCTGCGCGCCATCGAATGGCTAGGCGTCCTGATCTCCTTGTTCGGCGTCATGATCATCGTCGGCCGTGGCAACGTCCAGACGCTGGCCAATCTCGGCCTGAACGTCGGCGACCTGTGGATGCTGGCGGCGGTATTCACCTGGGCGCTGTACACCATCGGCCTGCAGTGGCGACCCGCCGGTATCGACCCGATGCTGCTGCTCGCGGCCTTGATCGTCGTCGGCCTGCTCGCTCTCGCTCCGGCGTACGCCTGGGAGATCGCCCAGGGCAGGATCATCCACGTCTCGGCCAGTTCGCTCGCCGGCATCGCCTATACCGGAATCTTTCCGGGTTTTCTTGGCTATGTCTTCTACAACCGCGCGGTCGGTGAAGTCGGCGCCAGCAAGGCCAGCCTGTTCATCCACCTGATGCCGGTCTTCGGTACCATCCTGGCGGCGATCTTCCTCGCCGAGATTCCACACGGCTACCATTATCTGGGCATCGTCCTGATCTTCGCCGGCATCTACCTGACCACCGCCGCGCCGGCACCGGCGACAAGCGCATGATCGGCAAGCTGATCGGCTGGTTGCGGCGAAAGCCGGAAACGGCACCGCTACCCGATGCCTTGTGGGACCGGCTGATCACCACCATGCCCTTCCTCGGCGCGCTCTCCGACGACCAGCAGCAGCGCCTGCGCGCGCTGACCGAGGGCTTCCTTGCCGAGAAGGAGTTCACGGCCGCCGGCGGACTCGAACTCGATGACCCGATGTGCGTGTCGATCGCCGCGCAGGGCTGCCTGCCGATCCTCGAACTCGGTCTCGACTACTATCGCGGCTGGGTCGGGATCGTCGTTTACCCCGACGAGTTCGTCATCCCGCGCAGCGTCGAGGATGAATTCGGCGTCGTCCACGAGTACGACGAACTCGCCTCGGGCGAAGCCTGGGAGGGAGGACCGCTGCTGATCTCCTGGCGCGACGCCCAGATGGCCGGCGCCGGCTACAACGTCGTCATTCACGAGTTCGCGCACAAGCTGGACATGCTCAGTGGCGAAGCGAACGGCATTCCGGCGCTGCCGCCGGAAATCTCGCGCGCCGACTGGCAAGACGTGCTGCACGCCAGCTATGATGATTTCTGCGCACAGGTCGACGAAGCCGAAGCCGGCGGGCCGGAGACGCTGTTCGATCCTTATGCGGCCGAGAGTCCGGGTGAATTCTTCGCGGTGATGAGCGAAGCGTTCTTCGAAACGCCGGAACTGCTGCGGGCGCAGTATCCGGCGCTCTACGAGCAGTTCGCCATCTTCTACCGGCAGGACCCGGCGTCGCGACTGCTGCCGGCGAGCGGCCTGCAATAAGGCCAATGGGCTGGCGAAGCGTCCGCTCGCCAGGACCACCGCGGCCGCCGGATAGCAGCGACCAGTCAACAGAGAGGAGGTGCGCGATGGGCAATGCGGATCGGCAAGCGGCGCGGGACGGTAGTGTGGCGCAGGGCGGCGAGGCGATCGAACTGATCATTCAGCCGCGCGACAAGGATCTCGGCGGCTTCTCGGTACGCCGCGCCTTGCCGACAGCACAACGCCGGCTGGTCGGGCCATGGATTTTCTTCGATCACATGGGTCCGGCAGAATTCCCCGCTGGTCACGGCATCAACGTGCGGCCGCACCCGCACATCAATATCGCCACGGTCACCTATCTCTTCGAAGGCGAGATCCTGCATCGCGATTCGCTCGGCAGCGTCCAGGCGATACGGCCGGGCGACATCAACCTGATGGTCGCCGGCAGCGGCATCGTCCATTCGGAACGTGAGCGCCCAGCGGTGACGGCAGCGGCACACCGGCTGCACGGCTTGCAGCTCTGGCTTGCCCTGCCGGAAAAGGATGAGGAAATCGATGCCGCCTTCCACCACTATCCCGCGGCGAGGATTCCTGCGCTCACCGTCGACGGCGTAGCCGTGCGCGTGATGATGGGCACCGCCTTCGGGGTCACCTCGCCGGTCAGGGTCTTTGCCGACACGCTGTATGTCGAAGCGCATCTGCAGGCCGGCCAGCGCATCGTCGTTCCGGCGGCCGAGGAATGTGCCGTGTACGTCGCGCAAGGCCGCCTGCAGGCAAGCGGTAGCGCGATCACCGAACACGCGATGGCGATCCTCGCCGACACCGCGGACGTCGTCCTGCAGGCGACCGAGGAATCGCGCATCGCGATCATCGGTGGCGAGCGGCTCGGGAAACGCTTCATCGAATGGAACTTCGTCTCCAGCCGCCAGGAGCGCATCGAGCAGGCCAAGCGCGACTGGCGGGAAGGACGTTTTCCGAAAGTCCCGGGCGACGAAATCGAGTTCATCCCTTTGCCCGAATGAATGCTCGACCCTTGTCGAGCAACGGGCGAGTCGGCCGCTGCAACCTACGCGGCAAGGACGGTAACAAGCAGCCGAACCAAGACCGTTGATCGCGGTCGGAGAGTCATAGGCGCACAGGTGGAACTCGACCGAAACACGTACATCCCTACCGCTTCGTCGCCCAGACGGCCATGAACTGTCGAGACAGCCCGGATCATTAAAGCTGTGACCGCTCCCGGCGATTGCCGTGTGCATTCCGGCCTGCATGTCGGAATCACTCGACGGGCAGGAAGCATTCTCCCTGAATTCCCCACCTCACTGCCCGACCCCTCACGGGCAACGGCGAAGGGAGATTTGTGAGTCGCGCCCGCGACTTTCACGGTAGTCCTGAGGAGTATGCGATATGAACGTCAGTATCCGGCAGTCAGCAGCATTCCTGGTGATGGTAACGTCTCTTGCCAGTGCTGGGGCGGGAAACGCGGCTGAGGCGGAAGCATCGGATAAGCGGCCTGTGGTCCTCCAACCGAGCTCAAACGTGACCTATGTGGTCGTTGCGGCCGGCTTGGCGGGGCCCCGCGGTCTGGTCTTTGGTCCGTCAGGCACACTCTATGTAACGGAACAAGCCGGTGGCAGCATTGCAGCAGTGACTCCCGACGGCAGGGTGACGCAGGTGGCCAACGGGTTCACCGACCCACACGACCTGGCAATCGATGCACACGGCAACCTCTACGTTGCAGACAGCGGCGCGAACCGCGTGGCACAGATCTCCCCTGCCGGAGCCGTGTCGACCTACATCGGCGACGTGGAATTTCCAGTGGACCTGGATTTCAGTCCCGACGGCGATCTCCTGGTCTGCGAGTTGCACCGGGGAAGAGTCATCGCTTTCAAGGGCCGCGAGATGACGCGGGTGATCGCGTCCAGGCTCTCCTGGCCGCACGGGTTGGCCTTCGGAAGGGCCGGCGATGTCTTCGTCAATGAGAATACGGGCAACCGGATCGTCAAGGTAAGTCGGGACGGAAAAGTGCAGAAGGTGACGGACATCGAACGTCCGGTCGGCTTGGCCATCGGGCCATCCGGGGAACTCTACGTTGCCCAACCGCAGGTTGGGAAGCTCTCGAAGGTTCGGCTGGACGGAACAACGATCACCCTGCTCGAAGGGCTGGCGGAACCGCGCGACCCGGCGTTTGACGCGACTGGCAACCTGTACGTGGCCGAAACGAAGACCGGCCGTATCCTCAGACTCTCTGGTGACTATTAGTGTGGCGTCTCAAGGTCTTTGACACGTTCCGCACCAAACGCCTCGGCAAGATGATCTCAGCCGCTGATCCTGCCATCGGCAGTTCATGGCACGCTCAAGCCTGGAAAGAGCGGCGGCAAGGCGGCTCAGCCGCCCGGTCCCCGGCATCGCGCCGCGCGACCTTGCCCTGTCCTTGGTCCAGTGGTTATCATGGCTTCGCAATGGCTCGCCGGCGGCAAGCGCTCCGCCGGCTCCGGCGCACAGCCCTGTACCGATGCCGAGCCCGTAGCGGGCCCCTACCGGCGCCCCAGGAAGGCCGACCAGTCGTTGGCCCCGACCTGCAGTTCCGTTCCATTCAAGGAGAGAGCCATGAAACGTTCAGTTGCCTTTGTCGCCTGCGTCGTATTCCCGGTCCTGGCTAGCGCCGCGGAGACAACCGTCACCGTGAACCACGTTGACGGCAAAGGCGTCGGCGCCACCGCCGGAACGGTCCGCATCGTCGAAACGCCGTACGGCCTCGCCTTCTATCCCGACCTCAAGGGGCTGCCACCGGGCCTGCACGGCTTTCATGTACACCAGAACGCGTCGTGCGCGCCGGCCGACAAGGACGGGGCAGCCGTTGCCGCACTGGCGGCGGGCGGGCATTTCGATCCGCAGGACAGCAAGCGACATGGCGAGCCATGGGGTGACGGGCATCTTGGCGACCTGCCGGGACTCTACGTCGCCGCCGACGGCAGCGCCGGCAGCCCGGTGCTGGCGCCAAGGCTGAAACTTTCGGACGTGGCAAAGCGCGCGCTGATGGTGCACGCCGGCGGCGACAATCACTCCGACAACCCGGCGCCGCTCGGCGGCGGCGGCGCCCGCATCGCCTGCGGCGTGATCGGCAGCTAACCGCCGGGCAAGTCCGCCACACCGCGGATACCGCTCATCGACCGCCAGGCAGCGCGCCAACACCGGCAGCAGCCAGTCGATCGACGAAACGAACGATCGCCTGGCGAACCGCCAGCGGCTGGTCGCGGTGCGGCGAATGCCGGCAATCGGCGAGCTTCAGCAGGTCCACGTCGGCCCGCCGGTCGACGACTGAATCGCTGACGGCCTCGGCGATGCACTCGATCTGGCGCATCGTCGCGAACTCATCGTCTTCGCCCTGGACAGCCAGCAACGGGCAACGGATCGCCGGCAGACAGTCGCGGATGTCCCAGGCGCGGAATTCCGGAGCCAACCAGATGTCATGCCAGGCAGCAAAGACGGCATCGGCATCGCGATGGTGGCGCGCCAGCTTCCGTCGCCGCTCGCCGCTCGCCTCGCCAGCGTACGATTCGCCGGCGTGCACGATGGCGGCGAGCGCCTTCGCCTCGACGAAGGCATGTGGCGCCAGGACGACCAGCCCTGCCACCCGGTCGGGAAAGGCTGCGGCGTGGATCAGCGCGATCGACGCGCCATCGCTGTGGCCGACCAGTAGCGGCCGTTCGATGGCCAGAGCGTCGAGCAGCGGCGGCAGGCGATGCAGCGCCTCCTCGTGCAGATAGCGCGGCGTCCGCGCCGCTGCCAGCGGCGCCGAATCGCCGTGACCGAGGCGCGACCAGAGCATGGTGCGACAACCACTGGCCTCGGCGACGCTGGCCGGAAAGTCCCGCCACAAGGAGACACTGCCGAGACCCTCGTGGAGAAACACCAAGGTCGGCCGATTGCGGCGTCGCGCCGGAATCAGCAGATATTCGAGTTGCTGTCCGTCGACTTCGACGAAGGGCACGCTCAGCCGATCAGCAGGAAATCGCGCACCACGGCGATCTGGCTGGCATCGAGAAACATCGGCGCGTGCCCGGCACCGGGGATTTCCGCCGTCTGCGGCCGCGGCCCGCGGATCGCCATCTCGTGCAGCGTGTCGCGAGTCAGCACCGTCGAGTCGGCACCGCGGACGACCAGCGTCGGGCAACGGATGCTGTCGTAGATCGGCCAGAGATTGACGTCGCCGGCGCTCAACTCGTGCCGAAACGGGTCGCCGATGGCCGGGTCGTAGCGCATCTCGAGGCGTCCATCGGCCGCGTGCTGCAGGCTGAACTCGGTGAGATGCCGCCACTGCGCGTCGGTCAGCCGACCGAAGGGCTCGCTGACCAGGCGGACATACTTCTCGGCGTCTTCGTAGCTTTCGAACTTCGGCGCCCGGCCGACGTATTCGCCGATCAGCCGCAAGGAGTCCACCGGGATCAGCGGCCCGACGTCGTTGAGCACCAGACGGGCGATCGGCGAGTCCTCCTGGCTGGCGATCCACATCCCGATCACACCGCCCATCGAGGTTCCCAGCCAATGCACCGACTCGACGTCGAGGCGCGCCAGCAGCACCATCAGGTCGGCGACGTACTGCGGAAAAACGTAGCTCGACGGATCGCGCAGCCAATCGCTGCGTCCTCGCCCGACGACGTCGGGGCAGATCACGCGATACTCGGACGCCATCGCCCGCGCCAGTTCGTCGAAGTCGCGGCCATTGCGCGTCAAGCCGTGTACGCAGATCAGCACGTTCGGATTGTCCGCCTCGCCCCACTGCGTGTAGGCCATGCGGTGCAGGCCCGACGCCGAAGCACAGCGGACGTCGCGTTCGACACATCCTGGCGTCTCACCCGCCAGCCAGCGCGAGAGCTCGGCACGCACGCTCATCTTGAAAATCTCCCTGCAGGTTCCATTTCCTCATTTCCAACGGGTCGGCAGGCAATCACCGCCGCCAGCCCTCGAAGCGGGCGAGCCCTGGACCAACGATTCGCTTTCCCGGCCGCAGCCGCCGTGCGAACTTGCGGCTTGCCAGCATTCTGCGGCGGTCGCCACGACGGGAGGGCACGACTCTAGCACATGCCTTGCTTGCTCGTCGAAAGCGCGCCGCGCCGCCAGAGGTCAGGTCGGAGCAACTGCGCGACGAGTCGCGACGGCGCGCCAGGCACGGCAACGAACCAGGCCGCCGACCGCTCCGGTAAGGCACACGACGATCGTGGCAGGAAACCGACAAGCGTCAGTTTTTCACCACTAACTGCGACCAAAACGCTATCAGCCGCGCAACCGTGTTGACAACTGCCCCAGGATGCGGAAGACAATAACTACGACTTACATTATGTTAGGTCACATAGTTAAAGTCGCTTATCACTACTTGCCATAACAAGCTCGTGCCGGTCAGCACGACGATCACTTCAAGAAACACGTGCCAGGAGCCGTTACCGATGTATCTGTCGGGCCACCATGGCCAGCACCTCTCTCCTCAAGGAGCGAAAACCATGAATCTCTCGGACAACCCAGCATTTCACGTCTTTCGCGGTCTGCTAGGCAGGTTTTCGAAGCCGGATTTTTCGGAACCCGAATTTCTCCGCCAGCAGGTTGCCGTCATCGAAGCCTATGTCGAGCGCTTTCCCTCGAATGAGCGGGACCTCCACGCGCTGGCCTGGATCGAGGCCAATGCCAGGCAATTCCGTCAGCAGTGGCAAAGCCGGGCAGCGGCCGCGCGACGCCATGTGCAGCTCACGCCCGGAGTCTGACGATCGTTGGCAGGTGCGCAAGCGACCCGCTTTCAGAGCCGCCATCGAGGACCACAACACCGCCGAAAGCAAGCGCCCCAGCATCTGCCAGGAGCGGCGATACGCCGCGCCACGCTGCGCCTTGCCCGAGGCCAGGCGTCTGCTGCCGGGGTTCTCGACCATGAACCGCGACCTCCTGCCGGCGACCTACGCCGCTGCCCTGCTGCTGGCCACCTGGCTCACTGCCGGCGTCAGCGGTGCTGCCCTGGCGAGCCCCTGGGCTCAGGTCACAGCCCCCAGCAATGGACCCACCAGGGTCATCGGCGGGGTAGCCAACGGCTGCATCGCCGGTGCCCAAACGCTCCCCGCCGAAGGGCCCGGCTACGTCAGCATCCGCCGCGAACGCAAGCGCTTCTACGGCCATGCGGAACTGTTGCGCCTTGTCTCGGACCTCGGCCGAAGCCAGGCCAGGCGCGGCGACGACCTGCTGATGGTCGGCGACCTCAGCCAAGCGAGGGGCGGGCTGATGTCCAGCGCGCATCGTAGCCATCAGAACGGCCTCGATGTGGACATCTGGTTCAAGCTCGCCCCATCCGCTGTCGCCGCCATCCGCGAAACCGCAGACCAGGCCGACCCGCCAAGCATGCTTACCCAGGACGGCGAGGACCTTGGCCCCCTTTGGGGCGACGACCAGAAGGCCCTGCTCAGGGCCGCGGCCGACCATCCCGGGGTGGACCGCATCTTTGTCAACCCGGCGATCAAGCGTGCCCTATGCCGGAGCGAAGCGGACAGCGCCTGGCTGCGCAAGCTCCGCCCCTGGTTCGGACACGACGCCCACTTTCACATTCGCTTGCGGTGCCCCGACGCCAGCGCCGAGTGCGAGCAGCAGGCAGCCATCCCGGCCGGCGATGGCTGCGGCAGGGAGCTCGACTGGTGGTTCAGCGACGAGGCGCGCAAAGCGGCCAAACCCTCAGGTTCCAGGGCAGAGCCGGCCATGCCCGCGGCCTGCCGGCCACTGCTCGCAGCAACAGGGCAACAGTAGCGGGATCGGCAACCGTAGCAAGACAGACGCGGACTGTTCAAGCGCGGTCATTGCTCTGGCACGCCAGCGATGGTCAGACCACTCGGATGTCACTTCGTCGGCGCCCTCAAGCACAACCGCTTACGCGCTTATCGTTGCGAAGATATGGCGGAATAGCGCGCGACATCGACGGCGACGCTATGGACTTTCTTCTGATCTCGCCGCCACTGCTCCCTGCCAGTAGCGCCGACGTTCGGCGCGATACGATGAGAGAACGACGCCCTTGCCCAGGCTGATGCGGATCGCGCCGTCGGCATCGGTGCGCCACAAGCGGCGGCCGGCGTAGCGCTCGACGATGTCCGGACGCGGGTGATGGAAGCGGTTGCGGTAACCAACCGGAAAAATCACGTCGCGGGCACCGACAGCGGCGATGAAGTCAGCCGTCGACGACGTCGCGCTGCCGTGGTGCGGAACCAGCAAGACGTCGCTGGGCAGCATTTCCGGCGTGCGGGCGAGCAGCGCCTGTTCGTCGCGGGCCTCGATATCGGAGGTCAGCAGAACGCTGCCGAATGCGTTCTCGACGCGCAGCACGCAGCTCATGTTGTTGTTCCTGACGACCTTGCGCTGGTAGTCGTCGGCTTGTGGGTGCAGCATGCTGAAACGCACACCGTCCCATTCCCACGCCTGGCCGGCAGCGCAGCGCTCGCCCGGCAGCTCGGGCAGCGAACTGAGCGTGCGGCCGATCGGCAACGCTTCCTGAACGGCGACGACGCCGCCAGAGTGATCCGTGTCGCGATGCGTCACCACCAGCGTATCGATCCGCTCGACGCCGGTCGCCCGCAGATAGGGGACGACGATGCGCTGCCCGGCGTCCGACTCGGCGCTGTACAGCGGCCCGGTGTCGTAAAGCAGCGTGTGCTCGGCGGTACGCACGACCACCGCCAACCCCTGGCCGACGTCGAGCACGTCGACCCAGGCCTCACCGGGCGGCGGCCGCGCTGCCGGCCAGAACAGTGCCGGCAGCAGCAGGCAGAGACCCAGCCAGCGGGCCGGAAAGCCGCGCGGCAGCAACAACCAGACGACACCGAGCAAGGCCAGCAGCGTTGCCGCCAGCGGCGGCGCCGGCTGCTGCCACAGCGGCCAGCGCGCCAGCCATTCGAGAAAGCCCATCAGACCGGACAACAGCCAGTGGTCGAGCTGCAGCAGCGGCGGCCAGGCGAAGATCGCGAAGAGCAGCGCCAGCGGCGTGATCAGGAAGCTGACCACCGGGATGGCGACGGCGTTGGCCAGCGGCGAGACCAGCGAGAACTGCTGGAAGAGCAGCAACAGCAGCGGCAGCGTGCCGATCGTCACCGCCCACTGCGTCGCCCCCCAACGGGCGAGCAGCCCCGGCCAGCCGGGGTCGGCGCCAAGCCGGGCGGTGCCGACGAAAAACAGCAGGCCGACTGCCGCGAAGGAGAGCCAGAAGCCTGGCGCCAGCACCGCCCAGGGATCGAGCAGCAGCACCAGCAGCAGAGCCAGCAGCAGGCTGCGACTGGCGCCCAGGTTGCGCCCCGACCACAGCGCCAGCGCCACCACGCTCAACATGTACAGCGTCCGCTGCGTCGGCACGGCAAAACCGGCGAGCAGCGAGTAACCGCAGGCGGCCAGCCAGCCGGCGGCAATCGCCGCTTTCGGCGCCGGCAGCGACAACATCAGCCGCTCGCTGCGCCGCCACAGCCAGCCGACCAGACCGGCAAACAAGGCGGCGACCATGGTCACGTGCAGACCGGATATCGACATCAGGTGGGTGACGCCGGTCTGGCGGAAGAGGCGCCACTGCGCCGCCGAAATCGCCTGCTGGTCGCCAATCGCCAACGCGGCCAGGATGCCGCCATAGGGTGCGTTGGGCAGCACCTCCTGAAACGACGCACGAATGACCTCGCGCAGACGTTCGATCGCGTAGCCGGGCCGCAGAACGAGATCGTCGAGGCGCTTCGCGCCGCCGTGCGGACGGACATAGCCGGTCGCCCGCAGGCCACGCTCGAACAGCCAGGCCTCGTAGTCGAAGCCGTAGGGGTTGGCGTTGCCATGCGGCCGTTTCAGGCGAACCGTGAACCGCCAGCGCTCGGCCGGACGAAGCGCCAGCCCTTGACGCCACTCGCCATCGCGGCGACCGTGATACCAGGAGAGCATGATCCGCCGCGGCATGACCGCCTCGGCAGGGTCGACCGACTCGACGGCGAATTCGAAGCGTTCACCGCCCTCGAAGCGCTGCGGCAACGAGGCGACCACGCCGACCAGCTCGACATCGCGGCCCTCCCACGCTTCCGGCAGATTCTCCTGCAGTCGCTGCCCGGCCAGCAGCGCCGCCCAGGCGACGCCCAGAAGCGCCCAGCACAAGGTCGACAGGGCAGGCCGTACGCGCTGCCGATGGCGACCAGCGCAGAACAGCAAGAGCGAGGCGCCGACGAGGATCGCCACCACCAGCGGCAATGCCGGCAGGCTCTGCCGGGTCTGCAGATAGGCGACACCGATGGCGAAGGCGATGATCTTGAGGCGCATGCCGCATTAAACCGGAAAACGGCCGCCGGACGCGTGTTTCGTCTCGCGCGTGCGGCGGCGCCGGCCGCCCGCCGGCGCACGCGTGATGGACCCGCTTGCCACCGTCTTGCGCCGTCTTGTAGAGTGGGCAGGAGGGCGTCCGTCGCCAAGCTCCCGGCGACGGCTCCCAGAGGCCGCGCACCGCCGCCCGGCACCGTTCCTTCACCGCACCCGAACACCAGCCGAGGATTGGCCATGAATCATGATCTTGCCGTGTCGATGACTCTTGCCGTCGCGCTCGCCGGCTGCGCCTCGGGCGCCGCCGTAACGACCGCAACGCCAGCCAGGACGGAGGTCTGCCAGCCGACCAGCGAGCAGGAAATCGCCGCCTTGTTCGACCGCTGGAATCTCTCCCTGCAAACGGCTGACGCGCATCAGGTCGCCGCCAACTATGCGCCGGGATCGGTACTGCTGCCGACCGTCTCGAACAAGCCGCGACTCACCACGGCCGAGAAAGAGGATTATTTCCGCCACTTCCTCGCCAACAAACCGGTCGGCAAGATCGACTCGCGAACGATCGAGATCGGCTGCAACAGCGCGCTGGACAGTGGCCTCTACACCTTCACCTACGGCACCACTGGCGCGCAGGTCAGGGCGCGCTACACCTATACCTACAAGTGGGACGGCAAACAATGGCTGATCACCAGTCACCACTCGTCGGCGATGCCGGAGAAGGACTGAGCCGCCGTCGCTGCGCATCGGGTGAACCGGTCCTGGCGCAAAATGTCGTAGTTGTCGTCATCCCTCCGGGGTGTCGGAGTGTCGGAGTGTCGAGCGGATACGCGTCGGCAACGCACGCCGGGCCTTTCATGACCATCACGATGACGGCGAGGATCGCCTCCGTGACGACCACGGTCCAGTGCGGGACGATGAGGCTGGCGGCATAGATGTCGATGGTCGTCAGGAGCCTGGCCATTTCAGGCGCATCGCCGGCCGAAACAATAAACCGTGCAAACAGCGGCGGCACGACCGGCAACATACTTCCGAGCACCAGCAATCAAGAAAGCCGCGGTCCGGCCGGATGAGCACCCGTCGCGGCAATGGCTGGCAACTGGATACCGCCGAAAGCGGCTGCTTCGATGAACGCTTCACGGCGATCATGCTGGCGGTCCCGGCACCACGGGCGATGCCGCTGCTCCAGCAGGCCGCTCCCGCCTTGGCGGCGACGGTCCGCAGACATCGACGGCACACATCGCCGGCGCCATGCCGACAGCGCACCTGCGCTCGACGTCGGGTGCATCTGGAGTGCCGCGCGAGCGATCGGTCTGTGCGGCGACTGGCTCAACGGTGGCAAGGTTGAAGGCGCCTGGCGCAGCGGCCGCCAGCTGGCACGCGCCGTCATCGACAGCACCAACGATCGCTGGCCGCGACCGTGAACCGCGAATCGAGCCGCAGCTGCCGGACCGCGGCCGCGATGCACCGCCGGCAAATCGACGCGATCGGCGGCGCCACGCGGCCGAACCTGTCCCAGCGACCGACGAGATCACGACATCGCACAGCATCCTGACCGGCAGCGACGGACGCCGAGGACGTACTTTGGTGGCGCGGATGCTGGCCCGGGATCAGGCCAGCTTGAAGCGGCGAACCTCGGTATCGAGCGCTTCCGAAAGGCGCTCGAGCTGCGCCGCGGTGCCGGCGTTGCCGGTAACTGCCGCACAATTCTCCTCGGCCATCCGCGCCACCCGCTCGACGTTGCGCGCGATCTCGGAGCTGGCGGCGCTTTGTTCGTTGAGGGCACTCGAGATGTGCGCGACGCTGTCGACCACCTGGCGGGCGTTGCCGCCGATCTCGCCGAGCGCTTCGCCGGCCCGGGTTGCCAGCGCGACGCCGGCGGCGACGCGGCTGACGCCGACGTTCATGCTCGCCACCGCATCGCGCGATCCGCTCTGGATGGCGCCGATCATGCTCGAGATCTCCTGCGTCGAGCGCGTCGTGCGCTCGGCCAGCTTGCGCACTTCGTCGGCCACCACCGCGAAGCCGCGTCCCGATTCGCCGGCACGCGCCGCCTCGATCGCGGCGTTCAGTGCCAGCAGGTTGGTCTGATCGGCGATCTCCTTGATCACGTTGACAATCGCCGAGATCTGCTCGGACCGCCCGCCCAGCTCGGCGATGATCGACGCCGAATCGTTCACCACTTCGGCCAGCCGCTCGATCTCCTGCACGACGTTGCCGACGACGCTGCTGCCATCGGCCGACAACTCGCCGGCACGACTGGAAATCCGGTTGGCGTCGAGGGCATTGGCCGAAAGGTTTTCGATACCGGCGGTCATTTCTTCGACAGCCGCCGCCATGGTCGAGGCGGCGGCGCTTTGCTGATCGCTGCTGCGGGTCATCTGCACCGACGACGCGGCGAGCTTCCTGGTCGCCTCGAGCACCTGCCCGGCGCTGCGCTGCACGCTCTGGATCAGCGCGCGAAACGCCCCGGTCATTTCGTTCAGGCTGTCGCCGACCAGTTTCAACTCGTCGCGGGTGCCAAGATCGACGGCCACGCTGAGATCGCCGGTCGCGATGGTCCGGGCATTGCTCGCCAGGCGGTTGATGCTGCCGATCGTCGCGTAGTACAGGCCGATCGACACGTAGGCGTAGACCAGCAGGATCAGAACCGACACCAGGAGATTGAGCTGCAACTCGCGCTGCGCCAACTCGACCCGCCGCTGCAGCAAGTTCTCGAGAGTCGGCACGAGATTCTCGAACATCTCCTTGTAGCCCTTCTCGATCGCGGCGGTGGTCATCGCGAAATACACCGCCGGCAGCGTCTCGTAGTTTCCCGAGAGAATGTCCTGCGTCACCAGGGTGTTGAACTTGCCCGCCGCGGCGCCCATGTCGGCGGCCGCGGCATCGAGCGCCGCCTGCAGGCCGGGGTTGTAGCGCGAGGTTTTCTCGAGGCTGCGGCGCAGGCTGGCGACCGACGAGTTGAGTCGGGCGAGCAGCGCCGTCAACTCGACCTGCTGGGCCAGCACCAGCGTTTGCTTGCGGCTCAGCGCGCCGGTTCCCAGTGCCCGCAGCTGACCCATGCTCTCGAGCGCCAAAGGCAGCTCGTCCACCACGGTATCGATCAGGTAACGCGAATCGATGTCGGGATCGTTGGTCAGCGCGTACTGATCGGCAATCCCCCCCTGCAGACCCTGCAGTTCGCCGATCAGACGCGTATGAGCGGCAAAATTCTCGGCCACCGCCAGCTTCAGGCCATCCTTCGCGATCGACGCCCAGTTGGCGACGATCTTCGTCCACGCCTCACTCGCCGCCAGTGACGGCGGCAAGCTCGCGACAAGTGCGGCGAAGGCCTCGTTGACCCGCTTCTCGCGAGCGGCGCGCCGGTACTCCATCCGGTCGTCGCCGTTGAGCACGCCCGACGACAGGCCGCGATGCACCTGCAGGTCCTGGATCAGGCTGGCCAGTGGCTTGATCAGCTCGATACCGACCAGCTCCTGTTGCGAGCGGTAGATCACCCGATCCAGACTCCGGTAGAGGTTGACCGCCAGAATGCTGATCGCCGCCAGCGCGAGCACGCCCATGATCGCGAACTTCGTCGTGTAGCCGAGGCGGTTGAGCAGCGCGATGGCCGGGGCAAACAGGGTGCGCATCTTCGATCTTCTCCAGGAGGTGGCGACGCACCTGCGTAAACGGCCGCTGCCGCGACAACTTGAGCCGCCCTGGCGACGATCTCACGCCAGGCCGGGTTGCAGCTTGCCGTCGCTCAGCGTCAGGATGCGCTCGGCACGGCCGGCCAGCGCCGGGTCGTGGGTGACGACGACGAAACTGGTCTGCCGCGAGCGGTTGAGCTCGAGCATCAGTGCAAAGACGCCGGCCGCTGTCTGCCGGTCGAGATTGCCGGTCGGCTCATCCGCCAGCACGCACGCCGGTTCGGTGACCAGCGCGCGGGCAATCGCCGCCCGCTGGCGCTCGCCGCCCGACAGCTCCGACGGTGTGTGCTGCAGGCGATGTCCGAGGCCAACCTCGCCGAGCACGACCGCGGCGCGCGCTTCGGCTTCAGCTTTCGGCAGCCGCCGGATGATCAGCGGCATGGCAACGTTCTCGAGCGCGGTAAACTCGCCCAGCAGATGATGGAACTGGTAGACGAATCCCAGGTGGCGATTGCGCAGCGTACCGCGCTGCGCATCGCCAATGGTGTTCAGGTCATGGCCCATCAACTGTACCTGGCCACCGCTCGGCGCATCGAGGCCGCCGAGCAGGTGCAACAGCGTGCTCTTGCCCGAACCCGAGGCGCCGACAATCGCTACCCGCTCGGCGACCTCTACTGCGAAGTCGACGCCGAGCAACACCGGCACATCGCTGTCACCCTGACGGTAGATCTTGCTCAGGCCCTGGCAGGCCAGTACCGGCTCACTCATAACGCAAGGCCGCCGCCGGGTTGACCCGCGCCGCACGCCAGCTCGGATAGATCGTTGCCAGCAGCGCCAGCACGAAAGCGACGCCGACGATCGTCGTGACGTCGCCCCACTGCAATTCGGAGGGCAGGTTGGAGATGTAATACACCTCCTTGGCGAGAAACTGCGTCCCCAACAGCCGCTCGATCAACGGCACCACGACATCGACGTTGAGCGCCAGTGCGACGCCGCCGGCGACGCCCAGGCCAAGGCCGATGAAGCCGATCAGCGCGCCCTGGACGATGAAGATCAGCATGATGCTCAGCGGACTGGCCCCCAGCGTGCGCAGGATGGCGATGTCGGCCTGCTTGTCGGTGACCGCCATGACCAGTGTCGAGACGATGTTGAACGCCGCCACGGCGACGATCAGCGAGAGGATGATGAACATCATGTTCTTCTCGATCTGCACGGCGCGAAAGAAATTGGCGTGGCTGCGCGTCCAGTCGCTGATATAGGCGTTGGCGGTCAGCGTGCTGGCCAGCGAGCGCGCCACACGCGGCGCCACGAACAGGTCGTCGAGCTTCAGGCGCACGCCGGAAACCCGGTCGTCCATGCGGTACAGGCGCTGCGCGTCGGCGAGGCTGATCAAGGCCAGGCCGCTGTCGTATTCGTACATGCCGACCTCGAAAAGTCCGACGACGGTGAAGGTCTTCAGGCGCGGAATCACTCCGGCCGGCGTCACCACACCCTGCGGCGCGATCAGGGTCACCCGGTCGCCAACGAAGACGTCAAGCGCGCGCGCCAGTTCGCTGCCAAGGACGATGTTGAAGCTGTCGGGGCGCAATTCGTCGAGCTTGCCACTCTTCATGTGCGGGCCGAAATCGGCCACCCGGTCTTCCTGATCGGGCAGGATGCCACGCACCAGCGCGCCCCGCACCAGGTTGCCGTACGACAGCATCGCCTGCGCCTGCACGAAGGGTGCGGCGGCAAGCACGTGCGGCTGCCCGGCCGCCTGCTCGGCGACCAGCTCCCAGCCGGTCATCTCGCCGTTGCCGCCAGTGATCTGGATGTGCGAGACGACAGCGAGAATCCGCGAGCGCAACTCGGTCTGGAAACCGTTCATCACCGACAGCACGACGATCAGCGCGGCGACGCCGAGCGCGATGCCGAGCATCGAGATCAACGAGATGAAGGAAATGAAGTGATTGTGCTTCTTGGCGCGCGTATAGCGCAGGCCGATCAGCAACTCGTAGGGAAGGGCCATCGGGGGCGGCAGGTCATCTCGGGGTGGCGGGGGTGGCGGGCGTGGCAGAGCGGAGCGCCGAAGCGGCGAAGGCGCTATGCTACACTTTTCCGACCGTCGCCGCCCTCCTCCCGAGAGCACGCCGCAAGCTGCCGGCAGCGACGCGACGCCCCGCTTGGCGGACGCCAACCCTCGCCAACCCTCGCCAACCCTCGCCTTCTCGCCGCCATGCAGCTCACCCTCGTCGTACCCGAACTGGTCTGGCCCGAACCGGACGACCGCCACGCCCTGGACGCGCTGCATTGCCCGGGCCTGAACACGCTGATCGCGCGCAGCCGCTTGCGCCGGCGTCCGCCACAGTCGCTCGAAGCAACGCTCGGCGACGCCTTCGGGCTGGCCGGCAACGTCCCCTACGCGGCATTTCGGGTGCTCGGCGAAGCCGACGCACCGAGCGCCAGCGAGGGCTGCTGGCTGTGTGCCGACCCGGTGCATCTGCGCCTGCACCAGGAACGCCTGATTCTTGCCGATGGCGGCAGTCTGGGCATCGCGCTCGAAGAGGCACGCGAAATCGTCGCCGAGCTCAACCGTCAGTTCGCCGACGTCGGCCGCTTCCACGTCGCCACCGCCGACCGCTGGTATCTGAAGCTCGCTGCAGAGACCGACCTCGGCCACTTCGACGTGCTGCCGCTGTCCGCCGTCGCCGGTCGCCGGGTCGGCAGCCAGCTGCCGGAAACGCCGCAGGCACGCGGCCTGCGACAGTTGCTCAACGAGGTGCAGATGGTGCTGCACGGGCAGCCGGCCAACGAACGGCGCGAAGCGGCCGGCCAGCCGACGATCAACAGCCTGTGGCTATGGGGTGCCGGAGCCCTGCCGGCGGCGCACAAGGCCAACTTCGACGGCGTCTGGGCCAGCCTCCCGCTGGCCAGGGGTCTCGGCCGCGCTTCCGGCCTTGTCGTGCAGCAGCCGCCCGAGAATGCCGCGGTGCTGCTCGCTCGAGCGGCGGCCGGCAGTCGCCAGTTGCTGCTGCTCGATGGGCTGCAGGGAGCAGTGCAATACGAAGACGCCGACGCCTACCGCGCCGGACTGCACGAACTCGAGGCGCGCTGGTTTGCGCCGCTGCAGAAGGCGCTCGCCGGCGGCGCCATCGCGCGCCTGCAGCTGCACGCCTCGACCGCCTACGCGACGCTCGCCTGGGAGAGCGGTCGCGGCGAGCAATGGCAACTGTGGCGCCGTCCACGCCCCCTGGCAGCAACCGCGCAGGCGCTGGCGCGTGGCGAGCGATGACGCGCCTGCTCTGCCGTCCGGTCTCGCAGCGCGTCCAGTGGCAACTCGAACAACAGGGACTGCACCCGCTGCTGGCGCGCATTTACGCCGCGCGCGGCGTCGTCATGCGCAGCGAGCTCGACTATCAGTTCAAGTCGCTGCTGCCGCCGGCACGGCTGACGCGCTCCGGCGAGGCGGCAGCACTGCTCGCCGACGCCATCGCCCGGCAGGCAAGAATCCTCATCGTCGCCGACTACGACTGCGACGGCGCCACCGCCTGCGCGGTCGGCATCCGGGCGCTCAGGGCTTTCGGCGCACGCGTCGATTACCTGGTCCCGAACCGCTTCACCTGCGGCTACGGACTGTCGCCGGACATCGTCGACCTCGCGGCACAGAACCGCCCCGACCTGATCGTCACCGTCGACAACGGCATCGCCAGCGTTGACGGCGTCGCCCGCGCCAGGGAGCTGGGCATCGCAACGCTGATCACCGACCACCACCTGCCGGGTGACGAGTTGCCGGCCGCCGAGTGCATCGTCAACCCCAACCAGCCCGGCTGCGGCTTCCCGAGCAAGAGCCTCGCCGGCGTCGGCGTGATGTTCTACGTGATGCTCGCGCTGCGCGCCGAGCTGCGCCGCCGCGACTGGTTTTCCGAAGCCGGCGGAAGGCGCGAGCCCAAGCTTGCCGATCTGCTCGACCTGGTCGCGCTGGGTACCGTCGCCGACGTCGTCAAGCTCGACCACAACAACCGCGTGCTGGTCAGCCAGGGCCTGCAGCGCATCCGCCAGGGGCGGCTGACGCCAGGCCTGCGCGCCCTCTTTCGCGCCGCCGGACGCGACCCGGCAGGCGCCTCGAGTATCGATCTCGGTTTCATGATCGGTCCGCGCCTCAACGCCGCCGGCCGCCTTTCCGACATGTCGCTGGGCATCGAATGCCTGGTCACCGACGACGACGCGCGGGCGATGAACATCGCGCAACAACTCGATGCGCTCAATCGCCAAAGGCGAGAAATCGAGGCCGGTATGCAGGAACAGGCGCTGCGGCTGATCGAGAAGGCGAGCAGCGATCTCGACCGAAACGCGGACGCCGCTTCGCCGGCGACCGGTGTCTCGCTGTTCGACGCCGACTGGCACCAGGGCGTTGTCGGCATCGTCGCCGCTCGCATCAAGGACCGGCTGCACCGACCGGTATTCGCCTTCGCCCGCGGTGAGCCTGGCGGCGGCGAACTGAAGGGCTCGGGCCGCTCGATCGCCGGCCTGCACCTGCGCGACGCGCTCGATCTGCTCGGCAAGCGCGCGCCGGGGCTGTTGCTGCGCTTTGGCGGGCACGCGATGGCCGCCGGGGTGACCATCCGCGAAGACGCGCTGCCACGTTTTCGCGAGCTGTTCGCGCAGGTCGCCGAAGAGCTGCTGGCACCCGCCGACCGGACGCGCACACTGGAGACCGATGGCAGCCTCGAATCGGCCTACTGCTCGCTCGCCACGGCGCGCCTGCTCGAAGCCGAAGTCTGGGGCCAGGGCTTCCCGGCGCCGCTCTTCGAGGACCAGTTCGTCGTCGAAAGCCAGCGCATCCTCAAGGAAAAACACCTCAAGCTGCGGCTGCGCAAGGGCGTGCAAAGGCTGGACGCCATCCAGTTCAATTTCGACCGCGCCCCCGGCGACACCATCCGCGCCGCCTACCGGCTGGCGATCAACGATTTCAACGGCGTCCAGACGCCGCAGTTGATGATCGAGCATATCGAGAACGAGGCGGGCTGAGGCTGGCGCATCGCCCCGTTGGCCAGCCGTGCACCCCGCAACACGATGGTCGGGCGATCACGGACGTCCCGGCCGCTTCCTCGGACCCCACCCGAAGCTCGCCGACCCGCCTGCGCGGCTGACCTGCAGGCCCGCAGATGCCGCCGACCGCAGCAACACTGAAGCTGTCGGAAAATCTTACAAGACAAGCTCCAAACGGCAGGCACAAGTCAGCATGCGACTGTTCCATAAGCAAATTTTTTTCTGGCCCGCTAATTGCTTTGAAGTTGGGCAAGGTTCGGGAGCTTCAGATTTTCCGGCCCACCGCAGCGACCGACGACCAGCGTCTGGTAATCGGGCGCAGGTGAGTGGAATCCCGGGCCGACGTATCCAACCCATTCGGAGATAAAGAAAATGAAGCATTGCCTGCGCAACACCGTTGCCGCCACGGCCCTGGCCGTCGCCACTGCCGGAGTGGCACAAGCCGCGTCCGTGACCGTCACCTTCCCGTCCAGCCTGGCGACCGTCGTGGCGTCGGTCGGCTCCCTGTCGGCGACCGAGGTCGGCTACTTCTGGAGCATGGCGCGGGGCGACTCGGTGTCGCAGGGGTATCCCGCCACCGGCCTCTTCAACGTCAGCTCGCTGTCGATGGATCTCAATGTCACCCAGAATGTACTGGCAGCCGGACAATCGGTCGACTGGGATGTTCTGGTCAATGGCATCGATGTCGGCGACTGGAGTTGGTCGGACGCCGATGGCACCGGGCTGACCAACGTCGCCCTGTCCTTTGCCGCAATCGCCGGCGAATTCTCGTCGCTGGCGCTGGTGGTCAGCAATGAGGTTCCCAGTGGCGGGGGATCGATCGCACTCGGACTCGACACGCGCACGACCGTGGAGGGGAATGCGGTACCCGAACCCGGAACGCTGTTCCTGCTCGGCTTGACGATGATGGGTCTCGCCGCGACGCGCCGTAGATCGCGGTAAGCAAGACCCGGCAAGGCCGGGTACCTGGGCTTGTGAGCCGCTCGCGGCGGCAATTCGGGGTCGCTGACGCGACCCCGTTTCGTTGACCCGCCGAGCGAGCCAGCCAGCGCCGCAGGGTCGCCCACCGACACCCGGGGCAAGCGCCGCCAGCGTCTGGCCTGGTCGTCGCGGACTCATGCCTGTTGCATTCTCGCCAGCCGATCGCGCACGCGGGGGCCAAGAAACAGACCTTCTCCGCGACGTCATGCACGTATAACGGCTTTCCTTGCGAAGACGTGATGGCAGCTGTCGGCTGCGCCCGCGCCGTGATCGGTCAATCTGTCGGAATTCTTTACAGTTGGTTCACGGTGAAGAACGTAAACTCCAACAAACCAATACCTTAGCAATAGGGCACAAGTTGTGCTTGCTCTCTGCCACGACGCTCAACAGCGCGTGCTAGGCACGCGCGAGCGTATTCTCGGGGCGTGCGCCTCACACGGTAGCTGGCGTAGCAGCCTCACGTACTTCGACCCTTCACAAGGAGTGTTGCCATGAAGTCGTCCAAGTCCCTGCTCGGCAGTCTGGCGCTGGCCGCCTGCGCAACGGCGCAAGTTGCCTCCGCTGGAGTGCTTTTTATCGGCACCGATAATGAGGAATTCGCCGGCACCGGGTTCAGCACCCTCGTCAAGGCAACGGTCAACGGCGCCAACTTCGTCAGCCAGATCGGCATTCCTCTGACTTTCAACCTGAACGGTCTGGGCGATGGCCCAGGGTATCTCTACGCGGGCGAACCGGAAGCCAATACCCTGCGTACGATCGATTACGATGGCAATGTGCTGAGTACCGTTACCGCCGGTTTCCCCAACAACTGCTGCAACGAAGAAATGCAGTTCAGTGGCGGCAAGCTCTATCACGCCCACTACCCCGACAACATCCAGCAGATCGACCCGGTCACTGGCGCCGTCATCCAGACCTTTTCGGTACCGAGCGTCGTCGGCATGGCCCTGGTAGGAAGCCAGTTGTGGATCACAAACTGGGGCGCACAACAAGTTGGAACCTGGGATCCCGGCACCAACATCTTCACGCCGCAGTTCACGACACCCAACCTGGCAGGTGCGCTGGCCTACGATCCCGACAGCAGCATCCTGTGGGTCGGCCAGGCCGGCGGACTGGTCGCCCCGTACAGTCTTACCGGCACGCTGCTTGGCGCCGGTTTCAAACCATTTGGTGACATCAACAACACCATTGATGGACTGACCTTTCAGGGTGAAGGGACCCAGGTTCCCGAACCCACCTCGGTTGCCCTCCTGGGCCTTTGCCTGGTCGGGCTGGTGATGACGCGTCGCCGGGTGACGCACGGCTGATCGAACTGCCGCGCGACGACACAAGAGGGAGCCTCGGTTCCCTCTCCTTTTCTACCCCTTCGTCGGTGCGCGCGGACGCCGTGATGGTCGAGCGTATCGAGAACGCGTCGGGCTGACGAGCCGTCTGGCGGGCTAATCGCGACAGGCGGTAAGGCGCGTTGATCACCGCCGCTCTCGTCGGCGGGTGGCTAACCGCCCAAGGATATCGGTCACCACTTCCGGCGACACTGCATCAGCACTGGCCGGGAAGCACGTGGGCCTGGAAAAAGCAGGGACCCGCAGGATTTCGACCCGCCGGACGCCGAACCGAGCGCATTCGCCGGGGCGGAACGACGCCAACCGCCAACATGGAGACCGGCATGACTTTCTTCGACCTGAGGGTTCCAGCTTCTTGCCGCCGGCCACTGTGGCTTGGCCTCTTGCTCTGCACGGCCGGGCTGGCGACTTCTCCCGCCCTTGCGGCGGCGCCCGCGGATGACCTGACGACAAGCTTCTCCTCGCAGAGCGTGGCCGGCGAAGCCGGGAACATCGTCGGCACGGTCACCAACAGATCGCGATGGCGCTACCCTTGCGTCGACCTGGTGTTTTCCCTGAGCAGCCATTTTGATGATCGAAACAAGGGGCTGCCAGTCGTCAGCTACGGAACGCAAACGATCAGGGTACAGGATATCGACCCGGGAACGACGGCGCGCTTCGTTGCGCCGCTGCCGCGCAAGGCAGGCATCGGCTTTCTCCGCTATGAAACCTGCAGCGAGCCAGTCTCGGACGCCTCTCCTCCGTCTCCTCCGTCTCCACCAGTTCCGCCACTGACAGAGGACGCGAAGGTATGCAAGGTAAGCGGCAGCATCGCTTCCGAGACCGGCTTCGAAGGCGTTGACGATCGCAGGCAGCGCGAAGTGATCGAGCGCGTTTATGTGCTCGATGCGGCCGACCGCAGGCTGGTCGCCGAGGTTCGGCTGGGGCAGGCCGAAACGCGCGTAACGGATCGTCGGACAGGGCGCAGCTACAGCAAGCGCTCCTACACCATTTCCGGCCTGTCAGCGAAGCGGCGATACATCGTGCGTCTGAGCAACGCCTGGCGGACTGAACCGACCGAGCTCGTTTTCGACTGCCCCGATCGACGCGCGCGCCACACGTTCCAGTTACCCGTGCTGCGCCACACCGGCAACCGGCTCGGCGGCTGACCGCCATACGGCAGTAGCCGTTGGTCAGAGTGGCAAGAGGCGTCATCTGGCGATCGTTTGGGCCTTGCCCCTGCTGTCGCCAAAGGGGCACGGCCGGCAACTCGCAGCAGCCCGGCAACCGGTGCCGTGCCGCACCCGGAGCAATGCTCTTCGGTCGATTCGGCGAGCCGGCCCGCAGCAGCGTACGTATATAATGGGCGGCTTCTCCCTCAAGCGATCAGACAAACCATGGAAGCCGAACAACTCAACATCATCGACAACCGGCTCGACGACCTCGGTCAGCGCGCCACAGAGCTGCGGAGGTATCTTTGACTACGATCAGAAAGCGGATCAGTTAAAGGCCGTCGCGCTCGAACTCGAGGATCCGAAGGTCTGGGACGACGCCGAGCGCGCGCAGGCGCTGGGACGCGAAAAGCGGTCGCTCGAGAACGTCGTGCTGACGCTCGACCGTGTTGGCGACGGCCTGCGTGACGCCGGCGAACTGTTCGCGATGGCCCGCGATGAAGACGACGAAGACACGCTGAAGGCGATCGCTGCCGACATCGATGCAATCGAGAAGGAGATTGGCGGCCTCGAGTTCCGGCGCATGTTCAACAATCCGGCCGACCCGCTCAACTGCTTCGTCGACATCCAGGCTGGCGCCGGCGGCACCGAAGCGCAGGACTGGGCGGCGATGCTGCTGCGCATGTATGTGCGCTACGGTGAACGCAAGGGCTACGCCGTCGAAGTGCTCGAGGAGTCGGAGGGCGAGGTCGCCGGCATCAAGACCGCCAGCATCAAGCTCGCCGGCGAGTACGCCTACGGCATGCTGCGCTCGGAAACCGGCATCCATCGTCTGGTGCGCAAGTCGCCCTTCGATTCGAACGCCCGCCGCCATACCAGCTTCTGCTCGGTGACCGCCTACCCCGAGATCGACGACTCCTTCGAAGTCGACATCAATCCGGCCGACCTGCGCATCGACACCTACCGTGCCTCCGGCGCCGGTGGTCAGCACATCAACAAGACCGACTCGGCGGTGCGCATCACCCACCTGCCGACCAATATCGTCGTCCAGTGCCAGAACGACCGCTCGCAGCACCGCAATCGCGCCGAGGCAATGGCGATGTTGAAATCGCGTATCTACGAGGCCGAGATGCGCAAGCGCCAGGCCGAGCAGCAGAAGCTCGAAGACGCCAAGTCCGACATCGGCTGGGGCCACCAGATCCGCTCGTACGTCCTCGACCAGTCTCGAATCAAGGACTTGCGTACCAACGTCGAGGTCGGCAATACGCAGGGCGTGCTCGACGGCGACCTCGACCAGTTCATCGAAGCAAGCCTCAAACAGGGGGTGTAAACCGTGAAAAGACTGCTCTGCTGCAGCATCCTGACGGCGGCACTTGCCGCGCCGGCAGTCGCCGCATCGCTCGACAGCTACGTCGGCCAGCAACCGGAAGCACTGCTCAAGTCAAAGCCCGACTTGGCCAAAGCCTACCGCAACGCGGTCAAGGGCAGCGATCTGCCGGCGTGGACCAAACGGCTCGCCGCCGGCAAGTCCGCCGAGATCGTCACCATCGACGGCACGCGCTACCTGCTGACCTCGGCGTGCAGTTCGAAAGGCTGCCTCGACGAACGCATCTACCTGCTGTTCGAACCGCAGACCGGGCTGGCCAGCGGCCTCTTCTACCTGCCGCCGGTGGGCAACGAACCCGGCGATACGCGCACCGCGTTTTCGCGCTGGTACGGCATGCCGGCCGACAAGGCGACCGCCAGGGCGATCGGCGGCTTCCTGCTCGAGCGCGCCAACAGCGACGCGCAGAGCCTGGCCGACCCATCCAAGAACTGATCGCGAAAGCCCACCCCATCATGTCTCACTCCGACGCCCCCCAGAACGGCTCGCCGCAGCACGACGAGAACCGCATCATCGCCGAACGCCGTGCCAAGCTCGCCGAATGGCGGCAGACCGGCGGCGCCTATCCGAACGATTTCGAACGCCAGAACACCGCCGGCAAGATCAACGAGTTCTACGACGCCAGGACGCGCGAAGAGCTCGCCGAAATGCCGGTCGAAGTGCGCGTCGCCGGCCGGATCATGCTCAAGCGGGTGATGGGCAAGGCCTCGTTCATCACCGTGCAGGATCTTTCGGGCCGCATCCAGGCCTACGTCAGCCGCGACCAGATCGGTGAGGATGCCTACTCGGCGTTCAAGCGCTGGGACATGGGCGACATGGTCGGCGCCGTCGGCACGCTGTTTCGCACGCGCACCGGCGAACTGACCATCGAGTGTTCGGAGGTGCGGCTGCTCGCCAAGTCGCTGCGACCGCTGCCGGAGAAGTTCCACGGGCTGACCGACCAGGAACAGAAGTACCGCATGCGCTACGTGGACCTGATCACCAACGAGCAATCGCGGTTCACCTTCGCCGTGCGCAGCCGGATCGTCCAGTCGATCCGCAGCTACATGGTGGACGACGGTTTCCTCGAAGTCGAAACGCCGATGATGCACCCCATCCCGGGCGGTGCGTCGGCGAGACCCTTCAAGACCCACCACAACGCGCTCGACATGGAGCTGTTCCTGCGCATCGCGCCCGAGTTGTACCTCAAGCGTCTGGTCGTCGGCGGCCTCGAGAAGGTCTTCGAGATCAACCGAAACTTCCGTAACGAAGGCATCAGCCCGCGCCACAACCCCGAATTCACAATGATGGAGTTTTACGAGGCGTACTCGGAATACCGCCGCCTGATGAACTTCACCGAAGGCCTGCTGCGTCACAGCGCACGCCAGGCGCTGGCTAGCGAGGTATTCGAATACCAGGGCCGGACACTCGATTTCTCGAAGCCTTTTGCCCGCCTGACAATCAGCGAAGCGATCCGCCGCAACCATCCCGGCTACAGCGTCGCGCAACTCGCCGACGCATCGTGGCTGCGCGACAAGCTGGCGGCGATGAAGGTCGAGGTCGGCGCCGACGCCGGGCTCGGCACGCTGCAATTGCTGCTCTTCGAAGAGACCGCCGAAGCCGAGCTGTGGGATCCGACCTTCATCATCGACTACCCGGCCGAAGTCAGCCCGCTGGCGCGCCGCAGCGACCGCAACCCGGAGATCGCCGAGCGCTTCGAGCTGTTCATTGCCGGCCGCGAGATCGCCAACGGCTTCTCCGAACTGAACGACCCGGAAGACCAGGCGGCGCGCTTCCTCGAACAGGCCCGGGCGAAGGACGCCGGCGACGAAGAGGCGATGTACTACGACGCCGACTACGTCCGGGCGCTCGAGTACGGCTTGCCGCCGACCGCCGGCTGCGGCATCGGCATCGACCGGCTGGTGATGCTGCTGACCGACTCGGCGAACATCCGCGACGTGATCCTTTTCCCGCAGATGCGGCCCGAGTAGGCAGGCCGCTACGCCCGCCTGCCGGTCGATGAACCGCCACGCGATCGTCATCGGCGCCGGTCTGGCCGGCAGCAGCGCTGCCCAAGGTCTGGCCGCACGCGGCTGGACGATCGACCTGATCGACGCCGCCGACGCCCCCGGCCGGGGCGCTTCCGGCAATCTCGCCGGCGTCCTGCGGCCGCTGCCCTCGCTCGACGACAACCGCCTGGCGCGACTGACGCGCGCCGGCTTCACGCAGGCCTGCCGGCATTTCGCGGCGCTGACCGCCAGCGGCCAGCCTCTGCGCTGGGCGCCGACCGGCGTCCTCCATCTGGCGCGCGACGACCGCCACGCCGCGACCCAGCGCCTGGTCGTCGAGCGCCAGCAGCCGGCGGCCGAGGCGCTGCGCTTCGTGGACCGCGAGCCGGCCAGCCGGCTGGCTGGCTGGCCGGTCGCCACCGGCGGCTGGTGGTTCCCCGGCGGCGGCTGGGTCGACCCGGCGTCGCTGTGCCGTGCCAACCTGGCACGGCATGCCGCCGCGATCAGCCCGCACTACGGCACCGAGGTCGCACAGATCGACCGCCCGGCAAATCTGTGGCGCGCCCGCGATGCGGCTGGCACGCTGATCGCCGAAGCGCCGGTCCTGATCGTCGCCAACGCCACCGGTGCCAAACGTTTTGCCGTCACCGCCCACCTGCCTCTGCGTGCTGCCCGTGGCCAGGTTTCGCATCTCGACGCGGCGGCGGCTTCGGTGCCCGAGCTCGTCGTCTGCCGCCTCGGCTACGTCACACCGGCGATCGACGGCGTGCGCTGCGTCGGCGCCACCTTCAGCGTCGATGACGACGAAGCGGCGCTGCGCGACGCCGACCACGGCGAAAACCTGGCCAAGCTCGATTTCATCCTGCCCGGCTACGGCAGCAGATTCGCTGCCAGCAAGCTCGACGGACGGGTCGGTTTCCGGCCGCTGTCGCCCGACCGCCTGCCGATGATCGGCGCCGTCGGCGACGCCGCGGCGATCGACCCCGACGCACCGTCGCGACCGCTTGCCGAAATGCCGCGAGTTGCGGGGCTGTACGTGATCAACGGTTTTGGCGCCCGCGGCATCGTCTGGTCGGCGCTGGCCGGCGAACTTCTGGCTTGCCAGATCGCCGGCGAAGCGCTACCGCTGGCCGACGAACTGGTCGACGCCGTCGACCCCGGCCGCTTCCTGCTGCGCGGTAGAAGCCGACGCGTACGCACTGGCACGGCGCCGTTGATCGACGGCCACGCCGCGAAAACGCCCGACCGCCACCGCGAATAGCGGCCGTTGCTGCCGCCCGGCAGCCAGCTCAGCTCACGGCTGCAGCTCGATCTCGCCGGGTCGCCAGCTCCGGGCGAACCACGGCTCGAGCGGGCCGTAGAGCCGCAGGATGGTGTTCCAGCTCCTGCCCGGCACCGTCTGCACCCAGTTGCTCTCCTTGCCGGCCGGCGCCGTCGGTCCGAAGAACACGTCCACCGAGCCATCACCATTGACCTGCAGGTCTTTCTTCTGACTGCTGACACTCGGGAAACGCTGATCGGTCTGGATCATCGAGCGCGTCTGGTTGCTGTACAGGATGACCGACCAGAAGTCCTTCACCGGGACGTTCGGCGGCAGGCGCAGCCTGTAGTTCTTGCCGCCATCGAGAGCGTTGCCGTCCCTGTCGCGTGCGGTCCAGGCGTACTGCGAACCCTTGCCGACCATTTTCATTTCCATCGCCGGCGTGACGCCGGTGGCCATGAAGAAGAAGAAGTTGGCGCCGTCGAGGTTGAGCACGCCCGGCGCGGTCTGGAAACGGTAGCCGCCGATGAACGGCAACTGCCAGTGGCTGTCGGCGTAATAGTAGGCGTCGCGGCCGCGGCTGTGGAAGGCGTTGGCGCGCGCCGTGGCGTCACCCAGCGCGGCGGCTTCGGTGAGAATCTTCTTCATCCGCTCGTCCGGCGCGAAGGGCTTGCCCTTCTCGATGCCGATCGACTGGAAGAAGCCGAGCGTCACCGGGTCGAGCGATTCACTGGGTTCGTCCTGCACCACCTGGTTCAGCAGTTGCCAGTAGCCGAAGCCCGCCGGGTTGACCATGTTGAACGGCTTGCCGGACATGTCGATGAAGTTCACGGGTTTGGGCTTCGCCGCCTCGGCCAAGGGGTAGATGCGGGTGTGCTTCTTGACCAGGTCGACACCCGGTTTCGGATCGCCGTCGACCAGGAAGCTGCGCCACGCCAGCCAGATGCTGTAGGTGCGCGGGCGCACCAACCGGTAGCCATCAGGCAGCTTGCCCTGGTAGCCGGGCGGCACGAACAGATACTTGCCGCCGGCGCCCTTGTCGGCGCCGGTGATTCCCAGGTCGACCACCCAGCGGTACCACATGTCGTCCACCAGGCCCAGCACCTTGGGTGGCACCTCGACCACCAGCGGGCCGTCCTTCAGGTCGAGCCAGAACCAGGTGTAGGGCGTGTTGTCGTTGGCGGTGAGTTCGACCGTGCGCGGATCGACCAGCTGCTCCCAGATCGGCACGGTCTTGTTCACCGGACCGAGCGACGCGATGGCGGCGCGGTTGGCCGCCTGGTTGACCGCCGGCAGCGCCAGCAGGTAGGCCTGCACGGCACGCTGGAAATCGAGGTTGTCGAACAGTTTCTCGGCTGATGCCTTGTCGGGGAAGCCGTCGAAGAAATTCAGGGTGCCCAGGCGGGTTTCCAGCTTGTCGGGCGAGGCGACACCCGGCGGCATCGGCGTCGAAAACTTCAGTTGCGGATCGGCCGGCGCGCCGGTGAGCGCCTGCGCCAGCGTTACCTGCGGTGCGGCCATCGCCAGGCCGGCCGCGACTATCAGGGCAAGTCGCTGCGCTTGGTACCTGCGTTGGTTCATGGGTGACTCCATTGCGGAATGGGGATTGGAGAGACGCGGGGCAGCAGCCGGCGTTGCCTGCCGCTCGCTGCCCCGCACGGTGGCCGTCGGTCTATCGAGAATGGTGGCAACCGCCGACGCCACACGGCGCCGGCGGTTGCGACGGCTCACTCGCGGCCGGCTTCCACTTTCTTCAGGGCTTCCTCGAACTTCTTGACGTCCTCGGGCGAAAGCTTCGGACGGTCGACCTTGATCGTCAGCTTGTTGAGCTTGGCGGTCAGTGGGAATGGCGGCTTGTAGTCCGCGTCGTTCACGCCGGTGATGGTGTCGGAGCCGATGTCGAAGCTCTCATCCCACTGCAGGATGATGGGAATCGTCTTTTCCATCCTCTTGGTCGCGACCACCTTGCCATCTACCTTGAAGGTGGTGTCCGCAGGCCTGCCGATGCCCGAGAAGTTGTTGTAAGCCATCGTGCCGAGGCCGAGCCCGTCGTACCTGGATTCAAACTCAATGGTGTGCTGACCGGGCGTGAGCGCTGTCGGACCCTCCCACTTGACGCGCTCCTGATCGAGCAGGTTCCACAGGAACACCGGCTTGCCCTTGAGCAGATACATGCCGAAGCCCGCAAAGCGTCCGCCGGAGGTCACAATCATCCCTTCGGCACCGCTTTCCGGAACGGTGATGTCGGCAGTGATGGTGTAGGAGGTATCCAGCAGGTAGGGCGCATCGCCTTGCGGCAGACCAGTCATCGGCCGCGTATAGACATACTCCGTGCGGCCGGCGGTGAGGCTCGGACGCGCAGCCGCAACTCGGGCTCCGACCGAAGCATCAAGCGGAAGCACCTGATACTTCTTGGCTTCCTCAAGGAACATCGCCCGCATCTCCTTGACCTTGTCCGGATGCTGTGCGGCAATGTCCACCGACTGGTTCCAACTGGTGCTCAGATCGTAGAGCTGGAAGACCTGATTGTTCAGCGGGTCGGGATTGGTCGGCAGGAATGCCTGCCACGGCGCACGATTGGCCTTGGTACTCATCAACCAACCGTCGTGGTATATCGCCCACTGGCCCATCATCTCGAAATACTGCGTCACATGCCTTGAGGGCGCAGCGGCATTCTTCGCGTCGAAGGTGTAGGCGAAGCTGGTACCCTCGATTGGTTTTTGCTTGATGCCATCCACCGTTTCGGGGGCAGCGATGCCGGTGACCTCGAGGAAGGTGGGCACGAAGTCGATCACGTGCACGAACTGCTCGCGCAGCGCACCCTTGTCCTTGATGACCTTCGGCCACATCACCACCATATTCTGGTTGATGCCGCCGAGACGCGAGGCGTTCTGCTTGAACCAGTCGAACGGCGTGTCGAAGGCCCACGACCAGCCGGCCGACATGTGGTTGTAGGTATTCTCCGTGCCCCAGGCGTCGTAGAACTTCATCTGTACATCGACCGGGGGCGCCACGCCATTGAAGAAAGCGACTTCGCTGAAGGTACCCAGCGGGCCGCCCTCGCCGCTGGTGCCGTTATCACCGTTCTGGTAGACGACCAAGGTGTTGTCGAGCCGACCGAGATCCTCGAAGGCCTGGATCACCCGGCCGATTTCGTGATCGTTGTAGGCCACGTAGGCGGCGAAGACCTCCACCTGGCGAATGAAGAGCTCCTTCGCCTCGGGCGTGAGTTTGTCCCAGGGGGTAATGAGATCGTCGGGCCAGGGCGTCAGCTCCAGGCCCTTGGGAATAACGCCAAGTTTCTGTTGGTTCTTAAAGATGGTTTCGCGCAGCTTCTCGTAGCCGCCGTCGAACAGGTGCATCGCGTGGATCTTGTCGACCCACTCCTTCTTCGGGTGGTGCGGCGCATGGCTCGCGCCAGGCACGTAGTAGAGGAAGAGCGGCTGGCCGGGATCGGTCTGATGGATTCGCGTCATCCAGTCGATGGCGTCGTCGGCCATCGCGGTGATCAGGTTCCAGGTTGGCTCCTTGCCGGTGACTGGCCAGACCTTCGCTTTTGGATCCGATCGATCCATCTTCAGGGTGCCCTCATGGCCAATCCACGGATAGATCTGCGTGGTGTTGCGGAACAGGTTCGGTCCCCACTGGTTGGCGTCGCCACCGACAAAGCCATAGAAGTAGTCGAAGCCCATGCCGGTCGGCCACTGGGTGAACGGCCCGGCCTGGCTGGCCTCGTAGGTCGGTGTGTTGTGGTCCTTGCCGAACCACGCCGTCGCGTAACCATTGTCGCGCAGGATGCGGCCAATGGTGGCATTGTCCACACCGATGACACTGTCGTAGCCCGGGTAGCCGGTGGCCTGTTCGGCGATGACGCCGAAACCGACCGAGTGGTGGTTGCGCCCGGTGAGCGACGCGGCACGCGTCGGCGAGCACAGCGAAGTCGAGAACATGCGGTTGTAACGCAGGCCGGCGTTGGCGATACGGTCCATGGTCGGCGTCGGAATCACACCGCCGAAGGTGCTGGGAACGCCGAAACCCGCGTCGTCAGTCATGATAAACAGAATGTTCGGCGCACCCTTCGGCGGCACGATGCGCGGTGCCCACCATTGCGTGGAGTTCACCGCGTTGTCCTTGATCACACCGCCAAATTTCGGCTGTGGCGCCGGGAGTTGCTTGCCGCTGATGGTGGTGGTGGCGCTGGGCGATCCCAGCGTTCCGGTGACCTGCTGCGCCGACACCGGAACGGTGACCGGCAGGGTTGCGAATAACAGGCATAGAGCCTTGGTCAAGCGACGGATCCTGGACATCATTTTCTCCTGAGTAGCCATACGGGATCGAATATAACAACTTTGCGCCGTATGGCGTCTTGCAGTTCCGGACATTCTTTGCCCATACTGGTCGCCGCGCCAACGCTGGCCGCAACGCACCAGACCGGTGCACCAAAGTGTAGTTACAGTGAGGATCGGAGCACGCCAATGAACAACCACCCCGGGTCAGAGGCGCCGCCGTGGGCTTCGCTGTCGACCAGCGGGCCAGGCGAGATTCGGGTCGGCCCGACGCTGGCGATCCCGGCTGTCCTCGCCGAGTTGGGCGTCAGTCCGAACGATGCGTTTGCGCAAGCCGGCGTCGATCGGACGCTGTTCGATGATCCCGACAATCGTATCGCCATCGAGGCTCTCGGCGGTCTCCTGGCGAACTGCGCCGCGCTCACCGGCTGTGATCACTTCGGACTGCTGGTCGGCGAACGCTTCGAGCTGCCGGGCCTCGGCCCGCTCGGCGGCGTGCTGCGTCATTCGCCGACGGTCGGCGCGGCGATTCATGGCCTGCTGCGGTTTTTCCACATCCACGACCGCGGCGCCGCGCCGCTGCTGCTCGCTGCCGACACCTCGTGCGTGATTCTCGGCTATTCGCTATTCCACCACGGTCTGCCCGGACTCGCGCAGATTCAGGATGCTGCGCTCAGCATTGGCTACCGCATCCTGGCCGACCTCTGCGGGCCCGTCTGGAAGCCACTGCGCGTCCAGTTCTCGCGCCGCCAACCAGACAACATCGCGCCCTATCACCAGGCATTCCACTCGACGGTCAGCTTCGACGCCGAAATATCGGGATTGGTCTTCGCGTCGTCGTGGCTCGACAGAGCCATCGAAGGCGCCGACGCGACGATCCACGAACGCTTGACCGAGGCGATCCACGCCGCCGAAGCCAGGGGTCAGGCGAGCTTCGCAGCGCAGGTGGAACGTGTTCTGCCACAAATGGTCTTGAGCGGCATGGCGTCGGGCGCGGCCGTTGCGAACGCCTTCGCGGTGCACGAGCGGACACTTCGGCGGCGCCTGGAGGACGAGGGAACGAACCTGCAAGAATTGATCAGGCAGACGCGCTTCGAGCTGGCAAAGCAGCTTCTCAAGAACACCCATCTGGCCGTGTCGGCGATCGCCACCGCCCTGGGCTACGACGATCCGAACGCCTTTTCGCGGGCGTTCAGGAACTGGGCACAGGCCAATCCAACGCAGTGGCGTGCCGCGCGGTGATCGCAACCAGCGCCGGGGATCGATCCTGATCCGCTGGCGATCAATCAGCGGCAGCGGGACGATCAGCGTCGATCCTTGCCTGCTGATCGCCCGGGGTGGCAAGAAAGGCGGGTTGCCGGTGCCCTGAAAGCAGCACCGGCAACCCCGGCGCCAGCGACAGGAACCGCATGCAGCTTCCTGTGCAGCGCCAAGCTCTCCTCCGTCCTCCTCCTTTGCTGTTGACTGGCAGCGGCAGCAACATCCGCGCCGCCCGATGGCCAACGGCCATCCCGATCGCTGTTCTTGTTCCGACGCACGAAACGGGTGGCTGGCGTGGTTCAAGCAATATCCATACCGTCGACCCAAGCGTCTGCTTTATTGCCGCTTCCCGTTCTGGCCAGGATGCGACTGTAAAATTCGCCGACAGCAGACGGTGCGCGACGAGGCGGTCGCTGTCGGCATCTCCGGCGCCGACAGCGGCATTCTGTAGTGCTAAGATGCTGGCCAGTCAAAGCACTGCGCAAACCACCCAGGGAGATACCGAATGAAGCTCGAAACGCTTGCCGTCCACGCCGGCTACAGCCCCGAAGCGACCACCAAGGCGGTCGCCGTGCCGATCTACCAGACGACCTCGTATTCCTTCGACAGTACCCAGCACGGCGCCGACCTGTTCGACCTCAAGGTCGCCGGCAACATCTACACGCGGATCATGAATCCGACGCAGGACGTTCTCGAGAAGCGCGTTGCCGCCCTCGAGGGTGGCATCGGCGGGCTGGCCGTCGCCTCCGGACAGGCAGCGATCACCTACGCCATCCAGACCATTTCGGAAGCCGGCGACAACATCGTTTCGGCGTCGACGCTGTATGGCGGCACCTACAACCTCTTTGCCCACACGCTGCCGCAGTACGGCCTCGAGGTGCGCTTCGCCGACTATGCCGATCCCGCCAGCTTCGAGAAACTGATCGACGGCAAGACCAAGGCGCTGTACTGCGAATCGGTCGGCAACCCGCTCGGCAACGTCACCGACTTCGAGCGGCTGGCCGAGATTGCCCATCGCCACGGCATCCCGCTGATCGTCGACAACACCGTTCCCTCACCCTACCTTTGCCGCCCCTTCGAGCACGGCGCCGACATCGTCGTGCACTCGCTGACCAAGTACATCGGCGGCCACGGCAATTCGATCGGCGGCATCATCGTCGATAGCGGCCGCTTCCCGTGGGCCGAGCACAAGGAGCGCTACAAGCGCCTCAACGAACCGGACGTTTCCTACCACGGCGTGGTGTATACCGAAGCGCTCGGTCCGGCTGCGTTCATCGGCCGCGCGCGCGTCGTCCCGCTGCGCAACATGGGCGCGGCCATCTCGCCGTTCAACGCCTTCCTGATTCTGCAGGGCCTCGAGACGCTGCCGCTGCGCATGGACCGGATCTGCGCCAACACCGAAAAGATCGCCGCCTACCTGCAGGGACACGCCAAGGTGGCCTGGGTCAACTACGCCGGCCTGCCCGACCATCGCGACCAGCCGCTGGTGCAGAAATACATGCAGGGCAAGGCCTCCGGCATTCTCACCTTCGGCGTCAAGGGCACCGACTGCGGCGGCTCGGAAGCCGGCGCCCGCTTCCAGGACGCGCTGCAGTTGTTCACCCGGCTGGTCAACATCGGCGACAGCAAGTCGCTGGCCTGCCACCCGGCGTCGACCACACACCGCCAGTTGGGCCCGGCGGAACTCGCCAAAGCCGGCGTTTCCGAGGAGATGATCCGCCTGTCGATCGGCATCGAGCACGTCGACGACCTGATCGCCGATCTCGAGCAGGCACTGGCGGCTGCCTGACGACGGTGCCCGCTGCCGGATGACGGCAGCGGCCCCGGCCCGGTAACCGGCGGGCGGGCCGGCGGCCACCCGCCGGAATTCTGCGGTAGGATGCGAACATCGTCCCCGTGAGTGCCCAGCCGATCGATGACCGATAACCCGGACCACCTGCCGCTCGTCGACCTTCGTGCCGACGACGACGAGATCGGACGTTATGCGGCGCTGCTCGATAGCCTGGGTATCGGCTTGCTGGTCTTTGCGGCTGATGATTCCTTGCTGCAGCGCAACGCTCAGGCGGAGATTCTGCTGGGCGACGGGGCGGCGACCTGGGAAGACGAAAACGGCCATCCGCTGGCCGCCGATGATCGCCTGCAAGTGCGGGTGCGGCAGACGCGACAAGCCGTTCTCCAGCAGCCGATCGGCATTCGCAGCGGCGAGGGAGCGCCACCGATCTGGTGTTCCGCCAGCGCCTTCCCGGTGTTCGCCGCCGACGGCAGCCTGCGGCGGGTGTTGCTGACGCTGGCCGACCTGAGCCGGCACAACTGGCTGGCCAGCGAGACCCGGGAACTACCGACGCACGACCCGCTGACCGGGGTCTTCAGCGAGCGCTATATCGCGCTGTTGCTCGACGACGAGGGACGCCGCGCTCGTCGCTATGGCACGCCTTTCGCGCTGGCGCTGATTGCCATCGACCGCTTCCAGGAGCTCTGCGCGGCAGGCGGCGCGCAGGCCGGTGAAAACGTGCTGGTCGAGCTGGCGCGGCTGCTCGGCACGAGTCTGCGGGAATTCGACATGGTCGGTCGATTCGACGACGACCAATTCCTGCTGATTCTGCCCAACGTTCGCGTCAATGACGCGCTCACCGGCCTCGAACGCCTGCGCGAGATGGTCGAAACGACTCATGCCGGCGACCCGCTGGGGCCGCTGACGATCAGCGGCGGAGTCAGCGAATTCACCGGCGACGACAGCGCGGCGCTGATCGACAGCGTCCGCTCGCTGCTTGCGGCAGCGCGTGAATCGGGGTGCAACCGGCTGTGCGTGAATCTCGACTTCTTCTAGTCGCAGGGCGCCGCAGCGGCGCGCTCACGACAGATGCGGCAGCCCCAGGTAGGCGCGCGAGCGCATTTCGGTGAGACGGCTGGCGGTGCGGAAAAACTCGCTGGCCTGGGTGCCTTCGGTGTAGAGCTGGTCGGGGCCGCAGTCGGCGGTAGCGATCAGCTTGACCTTGTGATCGTAGAAAATATCGACCAGCCAGGTGAAACGTCTCGCTTCCGAAGCCATGCTCGCCGACATCCGGGGAATCGCCGACAGCAGCACCGTATGGTAGCCGCGTGCCAGCTCGAGATAGTCGTTCTGCGAACGAGGCCCGCCGCAGAGGGACTTGAAGTCGAACCAGATGACGCCGTTACCGCGACGCCGGGTCTCGATCTGCCGCCCGAGAACCTCGATGCTGCCAGCGGCCGCGCCCTCGCCACCGGCCATCGCACTGAAGTAATCGGCCATCTTGAGTTCGGCCGCGGCATCCGCCGGAAAGTGGAAAATCTCGACCTGCTCGAGCGTCCGCAGCCGATAGTCGACGCCGGAATCGATCTCGAGAACGTCCAGCCGCGCCTTGATCAAGGCGATCGTCGGCAGGAAGCTCTCGCGCTGCAGGCCGTTCGGGTAGAGCCGGTCGGGCGGGTAATTGGAGGTCATCACGAACACCACGCCTTTCTCGAACAGCGCCTCGAGCAGACGGCCAAGGATCATCGCATCGGCGATATCGGAAACGTGAAACTCGTCGAAACACAGCAGGCGGACCTCGCTGGCGATGCGCTCGGCAACGCGCAGCAGCGGATCGCTCTCGCCCTTGCGTTGGTTTAGCTGGCGATGGACGCCGTGCATGAAAGCGTGAAAGTGCACCCGTCGCTTGCGCCGATAGGGCACCGCATCGAAGAAACAATCCATCAGGAAGCTCTTGCCACGCCCGACGCCGCCCCAGAAATAGACGCCGCGCGGCACCTCGGGCGGCGAGAAGAGGCGCCGCAGCGTACTGCGACGCCCAACCTTGAACGACAACAATTCGTAGTACAGGCGCTGCAGGCGTTCGGCGGCCGCACGCTGGGCGCTGTCGGCGGCGAAACCGCGCGCCGCGAGCACCTGCTCGTAGGCGTCGAGCATGCCGCGCTCGGGGACTCTGAGGATTCGGTGAGGCATCGGCGTCTTTCCGGTGCGCGGAGACGGCTCCTCGCCCCTGACTTGTTGGACGGTGCGGCCGGCAGCCCGTCGTGATCGCCGGTTCTGCCGCGCCTCGCGCCGCTCGCCGCTCCCTACGGCGATGCCGATATTCTAAACGATCGCCGGCCAAACGCCAGGTCCGGCGACGGCTAGAGCACTTCCGGCAACGGCCGCAGGCTGACGCCGGCAGCGAGCAGCGAGGCGCGAATGGCGGTCGCCGCGGCGACCGCCTGCGGGCCGTCGCCGTGCACGCAGATGCTGTGGAATTCGGTGCGAATCAGCTGCCCGCCAACCGTAAGGATGCCTCCCGCTTCGAGCATCCGCACGACATGCGCGACGCACTCGTCGGCCGTATGCAGGACCGCACCGAGTTGGCTGCGCGGCAGCAGGTTGCCGGTTTCGCCGTAGGCCCGGTCAGCGAAAATCTCCGCGGCAACGCGCAGGCCGACCGCCTCGCCGGCCAGCGCCAGCTTCGACAGCGCCGGCGCCAGCAGGATCATCGATGGATCGTGACTGCGGATCGCCGACACCACGCTGGTCGCCAGCACGGTATCCTCGCAGGCCATGTTGTTCAGCGCGCCATGCGGCTTGACGTGCGTCAGCCGCCCGCCTTCGGCCTTGGCAATGCCGCTCAGCGCACCGATCTGGTAGATCAGCATCGCTTCCAGCTCGGCTGCCGGGAGCTGCATCGCGCGCCGCCCGAAGCCCTGCAGGTCGGGAAAAGACGGATGTGCGCCAAGGCTGACGCCGGCCGCCAGCGCCTGCCGCACGGTACGACGCATGACCAGCGGATCGCCGGCGTGGAAGCCGCAGGCGATGTTGGCGGTACCGACGATGCGCAGCAGTTCGGCATCGTTGCCCATTTGCCAGGCGCCAAAGCTTTCACCGAGATCGGCGTTAAGATTGATCGTTGCGGTCCTCATTGCTCACTCCTCGTTGCGGTCGCCGACCGCGCCCCCCTCAACGGCTTGCGCATCGACCACGCCGCTGACCAGATTGGCGTCGTAGATCGCTTTCAGGTCGAGCGCTCCCGGCTCCGCCAGCGGCCCGATGCCGGCGATCAGCGCGCGCAGAGCCGCCTCTCGCGTACGCGCTGCCAACTCGGCGGCGGCGACCGAGAGCGCGGTGAAATGCAGTGTCTGCCCCGGCGCCATCACCGCCAGGCGCGGC
>JACKLX010000015.1 GCA_024235695.1 Accumulibacter sp. | reverse complement strand
TGCCACTTCCGCCGATGGTGCCGCCGCCTTGCGTCAGCATCGAGAGGTTCGAGACGCCGTTCAGCGTAAGCGTGCCGGTGCCAGAAATGGTTGTTGCCGCGGTGTTGTCGAAGGCGCCGCTGGCAGCAAGTGTGCCGCCCGAGACAATCAGGTTCTCGGCGCTGGTCAGCGAGGAAATCATGCTGCTGCCGCTGCTGAAGGTGATGGTTCGCAGCGTCGCACCGCCAACATCGATGGTCACCGCATCGGCGGCACCCGGCAGCAAGGGATTGCTGCTCCAGTTCGTCGCAGTGGCCCAGTTGCCGTCGGCATCGAGAACCCAGCTGACCGGGGCAGCCCGTGCATCGGGCACCACCCCGATCATTGCCAGAGCCATGGGCAAGACCAGAAGCCGTACAACGGGCTTCACCGAAACACCGTGTGCGTCGTTGTTCTTCATTTGCCTGCGCTCCGTCAAGTGAAACGTCTTTCCCACTGACCCGTCGCGTTGCAGCGACGAAACCCGCTTCAAGCAACTTCCAACAGCAAACAGCAGAACGCGGAGCCGCGTCGTCGGCGAGGCCCACGGCTACGACATTGGCCCGCTCGCAAGAATCGAGCCAGGCATTGATAAAATAGAAATAATCAGCTACAAAACAGTCGGTTGGGAGCAAGATGAAAGTGCCCAACGCGCACCGCAAGGCGGACACTGTAAAATTTTCCGACAGTTGAGTGGGCAAGTCGCCGAAAAATGAGAAGGGCTGCGGCGGCTTGCGCGCGCCATGCGCGGGCACGCCAGGCCCGCCACTCGCCGGCGCGCAGCCCGCCATCCCGAGGCCCGGAGCGCTTTCCGCTGCCAGGCACGAGCCGCCACCGCCAACGGCAAGGATGTCCGGTCGCGGTGAACGACCGCGACCGATTGACTGTAAGACTTACCGACAGCCGGCACGCCCGGATATGAAAACGACGGTCCCTGCCGCGGCGTCGCCTTGGCTGGGGCAAGCCAGACTTGCCGTCACTCACAGGCTTCAGGCCTGTCGCCTGCAGGCAGCCTCGATGACTCGGTACGACGCACTGTCGACGGTCGCCAGAGCCCGGCAGCAACTCGACGGCAAGCACTGTCCCTGGCGCGCTTCGGATAGAATGCGACGCTTCGCTCTTGCCCGGCACCGCCATGCAAGCACTCTGGATGGTCCTGGCCAGTTTCCTGTTCGCCTGCATGGGGGTCTGCGTCAAGCTGGTCGCGGCCAGCCACTCGGCGGTCGAGATCGTCTTCTACCGCAGCGTCCTCTCGTTGCCGCTGGTCCTGGCGCTGGTCAGGCTGCGCGGCGTCGCGCTGCGGACGCCGCATTGGCGCTGGCAGTTCAGCCGCGGCGCCTTCGGCTTCGCAGCGGTGATCAGCTACTTCTCGGCGATCACCCTGCTGCCGCTGGCCACGGCGGTGACGCTCAACTACACCTCGGCGATCTTCCTGGCGCTCTACCTGGCGCTCGGCGGCCTGCGCCTGAGCGCCGGTACCGTCGGCGCACTGGCCCTGGGTCTGGGCGGCGTCGCGCTGTTGCTCAGACCGACCTTGCACGCCGACCAGTGGATGGGCGGCCTGCTCGGACTACTCTCCGGTGCGCTGGCCGCGTTGGCCTACTTCAGCATTCGCGAACTGGGCGCGCGGGGCGAGCCGGAAACGCGCACGGTCTTCTATTTCGGGCTGTTGTCTTCGATCGGCGCCGGCGTCTGGCTGCTGTTTTCCGAAAGCCATCCGGTGGACCTGCGCAGCGGCGCGCTGTTGCTCGGCGTCGCCGCCTTCGCCACCGCCGCCCAACTGGCGATGACCCGCGCCTACGCCAGAAGCCGGACACTGGCCGCGGCTGCCCTGGCGTACAGCACGGTGGTCTTCGCCAGCGTCTTCGGCATCGCGCTGTGGGATGAAACGCACGATGGCTGGTGGTGGCTGGCGACCGGACTGATCATCGCTTCCGGCCTGGCGGCGACAGGCCTTTCGCGGACACCGCCGGCCGACCCGCCGGGCATCGCGGGCAACCGCCAGCGGTAAAGAATTCCGGTTTTCGGCCGATGATGTCGACAAGCCGTTCTCACGCTGGTCGGCGACCCCTGAACAACAAGCGGGAGAGACACTGATGCTCGAATTGCTGCGCAAACTGACGCTCACCACTCGCCTTTATGCACTGCTCGCCAGCATGCTGCTCGGCCTGCTTGCCCTGGGAGCCCATTCGGTGTTGGAACTGCGCCAGCAGGTGCTGGCCGAGAAGCGCCTGGCGATCCGCGCCGTGGTCAATAGCGCGATGGGCGTCCTGCAGCACCAGTACGACCTGCAGCAAGCGGGCAGGCTGACGATGGACGAAGCGCAGCACATGGCCAGGGACGCACTGCGCAAGAGCCGCTTCAACGAAGACGACTACCTGTTCATCTACGACTTGAGCGGCACGACGATGATGCACGGCACCCGCCCCGAACGCGAGGGAAAGAACACGCTCGACACCAGGGATCCGACCGGCAAGGCCTACATCAAGGATTGGCTGGACCTGCTCAAGCGCGACGGCGAGGCAAGCATGGATTACGCCTTCGCCAAGCCCGGTTCCGACAAGCCGATCGCCAAGATCGCCTACGCCAAGGTCTTTGCGCCCTGGGGCTGGTGGGTCGCCACCGGCGTGTATATCGAGGACGTGGACGCCGCGTTCTGGCGCAGCGCCGGCCAGAGCATTGCCTTCGTGCTGTTGCTCGGCGTCGTGCTGGGCGTTTTCGGCTGGAACATCAACCGCAGCGTCCAGCAACAGCTCGGCGGCGAACCGGCGGCGGCGGCGGCGCAGGTCGAGCAGTTTGCCGAAGGCAACCTGACCCAGCAGATCAGCACGCACAGCAAGCTTCCCGGTAACCTGCTCGGCGCGCTGGCGACGATGCAAGGCAGACTGCATGGCGTCGTTCGCGACATCAACCAGGGCACCGAATCGCTGGCCAGGGAATCCGGCGAGCTCGCGCTGGCGGCCAGTGAAATCAGCGCCGCGGTGCGGCAGCAGGCAGATTCCAGCGCCGCCACCGCCGCGTCGATCGAGCAACTGACGACCAGCATCAGCGAGGTCTCCGAGATCGCCCGGCTCACCGAGGCCAACTCCCGCAAGACCGCAGAGCTGGCCAATCAGGGCGCCGGCGTCGTCCGATTGGCGGCCGGCGAAATCGAAAGCATCGCCGCTTCGGTGAACGATTCCGCCGGCCGGATTGATGCCCTGGTCGGTCGGTCGCAGGAAATCGGCACGATCAGCAACGTCATCAAGGAGATCGCCGACCAGACCAACTTGCTGGCGTTGAACGCCGCCATCGAGGCGGCGCGCGCCGGCGAACAGGGGCGCGGCTTCGCGGTCGTCGCCGACGAAGTGCGCAAGCTTGCCGAACGAACGAGGAAGGCAACGGCCCAGATCAGCGAGACGGTGGCGACGATCCAGGGCGATACCGGCGAGGCGGTGGTGGCGATGCAGAGCGCCGGACCGCGGGTGAGCAAGGGACAGCAACTGGCCGTACAGGCGACCGGCGTGCTCGACGAAATCCAGCGCCACGCCGAGGATTCGCTGGCCAGGGCGCGCGAAGTGGCCAACGCCACCCGGGAACAGGCGGTCGCCGCCACCGAAATCGCCGGGCACGTGCAGAACATCGCTTCGATGACCGAAGAAAGCGATGCCGCAACACGCAGCAACGCCGAGGCCGCCGAGCAGCTGAAGGGGCTGGCCGGCCGGCTGCAGGCCGCAGTTTCCTACTTCAAGGTCTGAGCTTCGCGAACCGCGGCTGCATGCGCCAGCGGTCGCCAAAACGGTTTCCAGCGCGCTTGCCGCAACCGGCAAGATCCTTCACCCGCCTGGCAACGGCCGGCGACTTCACGCCCGGCGTGTGGCAGCGCCAGGCTGCGCCAAACACCGCGTCGCGCCTTGCCGACGCCAGCCACTGCTCGGCGCCGGCCGCTCGACGCTGGCCCTCTACTTCACCAGGCCGACCGGCAGGAAGATGGTGGTCACCACCGCCTGGCTCAAACGCGAGAAACCGCGCCCGTTGCGATCGGCCACCACCTGCGCCATCAGGTCGAGCAGACCCATCGCACGGCCGAACTCGCGCTCGAAGGACAGGTTGCGGCCGTTACCGTCGATGGCGTTCGAGAGCAGGTAGAGTTCCCCCGCCGGGTCGCGGTCGTGACCCAGCTTCCAGACCGCGACGTCCATGTTGCGCGCGCAGTTGAAGAGCTTCGTCTCGTTGAGGCCGTCGAGAATGTAGAACTCCTCCTTGTACTCGAAGGCCGCGTCGACCATCGTCAGCAGGCCGAACATCAGCGCCGCGACGCGGTCGCCGGTATAGCTATCGCTGAAGGCCAGCGCCGCGGCCTGCCCTTCGCGCAATCCACCGAGTTCCGGCAGACTGCGTTGGCGACGCTGTCGCAAACGCTCCAGCGCGGCCTCGCGACTGCTCAGGCCGGCCTTTTTCCACTCCTTCGGGTTGCGCTTGTAGAGCTTGTCGGCGATCAGCATCAAGCTGCCGACCACCTCGGTACGATCGGTATCGGCGATGCGGTCGACCTCGGTCTTGGCGAGATACTTGAGGTCGACGGTCGACTCGCTGCGGCCGTCCCTGCCCAGACGCGTGGCGCAGGCGACGACCAGCAAGGCCAGCAATACCGGCAGCCAGCGCATCACGCCGGGCCAGCCCGAGCGTGCGCACCGCCAGCGGCGCGGCAGGCGCGTGCGATCCGCTGCGAGCGTTGGGCGAAGTGGAAATGGCAGCAGAAGCAGCAGCCGGCAGGCAAGAGCCGACAAGGTGACCGACGGCCTTGCGCCGGCGCCGCGCGCGCGCTGCTGACGCCACCGATGCGCGCTGTTCCTCGAGCCTGGCGAACTGCGAACAGCGGCGGCCGGGTGCGCACAGGTTCTGCCACGATCGGCCTCCTGACTGGGCTTCCGGAACGAGCAGTATAGCGGCTGCTGACCAGCGGACGACGCAGCGCGTCGATCGCCGACGCCGACAGGGAAATTACCCGGATACCGCAGGGCGAGCAAACCGCGCCCAGAGCGCAGGACGACCCTGCTTCGCGATGCAGGGGAAGGAATCGCCGCCCGCCGTCGTTGGTCGCGACGACCCGGGACCGGACAGCGACAGACAGGTACCAGGCGGCATGCCGGGAGGACTACCGGCGGCAACCGCCCGGGGCCGCGGTCACGCCGGCGTCAGGCGCCGCTGCAACGATCCTGAAGCGACTCGCACGACATCGTCTGGCGGCGGCGCAGAGCGGCGGCGCCAAACAGGCCAAGGCCAGTCAGCACCAGCGCCAGACTCGCCGGCTCGGGCACGCGCCCGCTATTGCCGAAGAATTCGATCTCGCTGACGAAGGTCCAGCTGTTGCCGGAAAACTCCTGGAAGAACTGAATCGAATGCTGGTTGCCGGTGAGGTTCAAGCCGGTCAGGTCCACCGTCAGCAAGGAAGGGTTTGCCGGCGGGGTGTAGGAGCTATTGACGCCGTCGATCCAGATCGCCGCCGGCGCATACACACCTCCAAATTGACTGTCGTCAATATAAAAGACCACCCGGTCGATGACCGGACTGCCCGAGAAATTGAAAGTGAGCAGTGGATTCAGCGTGCGTGGCCCATACCAGCCGACATAGGGGCCGGTGCCTGCGGCGTTCTCCACGTTGTACCAGTAATCGCTTGCAATCACGCCATCGGTGAGGTTGCCCTGCCCACCCGACAGGGCCGCGCCGTCGGTCGTCGTGGAACCGGCACCGTTGTATTCCTTGTCCCAGTAGTTGTAAGACCCGCCGCTCGCCTGACCATCGCCATTGGGCATGTCATAGCTGGTGGAAAAGATCTGCGCGGCTTGCACCGAGCCGCCGATCGAGAGGGCGGCAATGACCGCGATAGCAATTTTTTTCATGTGGACACTCCTTGCTGAACTTGCTGAACTTGCCGGACCTGCAACGAGGCGATCATCTTCGGGACGCCGTTTGTCAGGTGTAGCGGGGGATGCTGACGATTCCGTCTGTGCAGCATCAAGCATTATCCGTGCCACGGCCGGAAAACTTGCCACGCAACAGACATTATCGCTGTTAATTCATTGGCCTGGATTCATTCGTCGGGACTCTTGCAAGGACCTCGCGAGACCACGTGTAAAAATTCCCGACAGCCGGCGCCAGGCCGGGCCCGGTAGCACGCCGACGCCGCCATTGGGCGGGCGGCAACAGGCGACGAAAGATTGCGCCGGGCATGCCGCGTGAGGCATGCTGGCAATCCGACGAGAAACAGGAGAAATCATGAGCGCGACGATCAATACCGCCTGGCATCTGGCGACCAGGCCCACTGGCCTGGCCAGCGCGGCGAACTTCGAGTGGCGCGAGACGGCACTGCCCGAGCTGGCCGACGGCCAGGTCAGGGTGCGCACGATCTGGTTGTCGATCGACCCGACCAACCGCATCTGGATGAACGACGCCGACAGCTACCTGCCAAAGCTCGCCCTGGGCGAGGTGATGCGCGGCATCGGCATCGGCGTCGTCGAGGAGTCGCGCGACGCCAGCCTGCGCGTCGGCGACGTCGTCCAGGGCATGCTCGGCTGGCAGCGCTACTGCCTCAGCCCGGCCAGGGCGTTGACCCGGCTGCCGCCGATACCGCTGCCGCTGAGCGCCCACTTCGGACTGCTCGGCCATATCGGTCTGACCGCGTACTTCGGACTGACCGACGTGGCGCAGGCGAGAGCCGGCGAAACGCTGGTGGTTTCGGCGGCGGCCGGCGCGGTTGGCTCGCTGGCGGTGCAGATCGGCAAGGTCCTCGGCCTGCGCGTCGTGGCGATCGCTGGCGGTGCCGAAAAGTGCCGCTGGCTGAGCGAGGAACTCGGCGCCGACGCGGTCATCGACTACAAGGCCGAGGATCTCGCCGCGGGGCTGGCGCGCGCCTGCCCGGAGGGGATCGACGTCGACTTCGAGAACGTCGGCGGACGCACGCTGGACGCCGTGCTGGCGCGGATCAATCGCGGCGCCCGGATCGCGCTGTGCGGCCTGATCTCGCAGTACAACGCCAGCGCTCCCGAGCCAGGGCCGTCCAACCTCGGTCAGCTACTGATGCAGCGCGGCCGGATGCAGGGCTTCATCGTCCTCGACTACCTGGATCGCGCCCAGGAGGCGGCGGAAAAGCTGATCGCCTGGCACCTCGCCGGGCGCCTGAAGTACCGCCTCGACGTCTCCGACGGGCTGGAATCGGCGCCTGCGGCACTGCACAAGCTGTTCACCGGTGCCAACACCGGCAAGCTGCTGCTGCGGGTCAGCGACGAGTAGCGCCGGCTACCGCCCGTTCCGCAGGCGAGACCCAAGCCGATCGTGTCGTCGCGAAGTCGCCGCTAGCGAAGGGACAGCGGCAGGAGCACGCGAACTTCGCTGCCGGCGGCGCTCGAGAGCACCGTCAACTGCCCGCCGGCAAGCTCGGCGCGCTCCTGCATCGACAGCAGACCGAGGTTCTCGCCACGCGCCGCACCGGCGAGCGCCGCCGGCGCGTCGAAACCGCCGCCGTCGTCACGCACCGACAGCGTCAGCGCGTCGCCGGTCAGTCGCAACTCCAGCGCCACTGCGCTCGCCGCGGCATGGCGAACGACGTTGCCCAAAGCCTCCTGAGCGATACGAAAACAGGCGATTGCGGTCTCTTCTGGCAGCGTCGACGGACACGGGTCGGCGACGAAGGATCCCTTGATCGCGGCATGGCGGCAGCGGCTGTCGAAATGCGCGCGCAGCGCCGGCACCAGACCGAAATCGTCGAGTTGCGGCGGGCGCAAAGTGGTCGACAGCGCACGCACCTGCTGCAGCGTCCGGTCGGCTATCTCGCCGGCCTCGCTGATGCCGTCGTCGTTGCCGCCACTCCACCGTGAGAGGCCCTGCAGAACCATCTTGATCATCGCCAGGTTCTGCCCGACATCGGCGTGCAGATCGTGCGCCAGGCGCCGCCTTTCGGCCTCCTGGACGCCGATCAGTCGTGTCGAGAGCCGTTGCAGGCGCTCGTTCGCGCCGCGCAACTCGGCCTCGGCAAGCTGCCGGCGGCGATCGGCGTCGAAGGTGTCGAGGGCAAACGAGATGTCGTTGGCCAGTTGACCGAGCAGGTCGACCAGGCCCTGGTCGAAAAAGCCCACCTGCCCGGCATACAGGCAGAAAGCGCCGACCACCTGCCCGCCGCGTCGCAGCGGGAAGGCGGCAGAAGCGCGGATCCCGGCGGCACGCGCGCGCTGCTGCCAGGTGCGGGTGCGCGGATCGAGGAGGTAGTCGTTGCAGACCGCGGTGCCGCCCTCGCGCATCGCGGTGCCGACCGGACCGTGCCCCTCCTGCCGCTGCCCGTCGATCGAGATCCGCAGGCCGTCAAGAAACTCCCTGGCCATGCTGCGCTGGGCGGCGACGCGCAGCCAGCCGTCACCGTCAAGCAGGCCGATCCAGGCGGCGCTGACGCCGCCATGACAGACGACGATCTCGCAGGCACGCTCGAGCAGCGCCTCGGCCGACGCGGCGTGCATGATCGCCTGATTGGTCTGGGCAAGCGCGTTGTAGAAGCCACTCAGCCGCCGCAGCCGCAGCTCGGCGTCCTTGCGGTCGCTGATGTCGCGGGCGATCGCAAAGACGCCGCGCAGCTCGCCGGCAATCCTCAGGCAGCCCTTGGTGGTCAGCAGGGTGCGCGCGCCGTCGGCGGAAGGGTATGCTTCCTCGTAGGTTTCGGTCCTGCCACTGGCGACGATCCGCTGTTCGTCGGCGTGGCAGCGTGCCGCCAGCTCGGGCGGCAACAGCTCGTCGTCGCCGTGGCCGAGGATTTCGCTGCGCGATCTGCCGAGCAATTGCTCGAACGCCCGGTTGCAGAGCAGGTAGCGGCCGTCGGCGTCCTTGGCCATGATGCAGTCGGTCGACCCTTCGACCAGTGCCCCGAGCATCGTCGCCAGTTCGTCGATGCGGCGGTCCTGCCGTGCGGCCTCGCCACGCAACAGGCTGTCGTGCTGGTGCCGCTGCAGCGCCAGCTCGATCGCCAGTTCCAGTTCGCGATCGTTGTACGGCTTGAGCAGGTAGGCGTACGGCGCCGTTATGCGGGCGCGCGCGAAGCGCTCGTCGTCGGCGTGGGCAGTCAGGTAGAGCAGCGGCACCCGCTGCTCTTCGAGAATCACCCGCGCCGCCTCGATACCGTCGACGCCACCGGACAGGACGATGTCCATCAGGACCAGGTCGGGCCGTTCGCGCGCCGCCAGCGCGACGGCCTCGCCGCCGCCGGCCACCGGGCCGACGACGCCATGGCCCATGGCGCTGAGCCGCAGCGCCAGAGCGCGGGCAACGAGTGGGTCATCCTCGACGATCAGGATGCGCTTGCTGGTGGATGGTCTGTGGCTCATGCGACACCTCCGGGACCTGCGGTGGCGACCTCGACGCGCTGGCGACCGAGGCGCTTGGCCTCGTAGAGCGCGCGGTCGGCTGCTTCGATCAGCTGCCGCGGCTCGTCATTTTCCTCGAGCGACGCGACGCCGGCACTGAAACTGACGGTAAAGTTGCCTTCGGGGCGACGGAAACACAGGGTCGCGAAGACGCGACCGATCTCCTCGAGGACGCAGCGCGCGGCGTCGCGCGGCGTCTCGGGAAAAACCACGGCGAACTCCTCGCCGCCGTAGCGGCCGATCACATCGACCTGGCGAAGGCGCTGCTGCAGCAGGCGTGCCAGGCTCTTGATCACGACATCGCCGGCGGCATGGCCGTGGTTGTCATTGACCGCCTTGAAATGGTCGATGTCGATCATCGCCACCGACATCGGCGCACCCGCGCGCCTGGCGCGCGTCGCCTCGATCTCGAACTGCTCCATGAAGCGCGCGTGATTGAGCAGACCGGTAAGACTGTCGCGGGTCATCAGCGAGCGCAATCGTCGCGCGCGTTCGATGCGGGCACCGACGACGCGCACCAGGCGCTCGGGGTCGATCGGCTTCGCCAGGAAGTCGTCGCCGCCCTGCTCGAGCGCCAGCAGCTGTCGATCGCGGTCGATCTCGACCGACAGGTAGACGATCGGCACCCCCTGCCAGGCGTCGACCTGGCGGATCACCGCTACCAGTTCATCGCCCCGGCACCCCGGCAGCTGCATCTCCATGACGATCAGGTCGGGCAGCGTCTCCTGCATCCTGGGCAGTACCTGCCCCGGGTCGCCGACGACTTCGGCGAGGATCCCGGCGCTGCCCAGGATCGCCAGCAGCGCCCTGGCGGTGATCGGGTCGTCCTCGACGACCAGCACGCGCGCCGGCCGGTGATCGGTCTTGTGCAGGAGGTCGTCGAGCCGCTCGACCAGTGCGGCTATATCGAGTGGCCGGGTGAGGTAGGCATCGCAACCGGCACGCAGGGCGTGCAAGCGCGCGTCGATGTCGGTGCGCGCCGAAACCACCAGCACCGGCAATGGCGCCAGCGCCCGCAGCCTGGCGACCAGCGTGCCGTCGAGCAGCTCGCCGGCCGAACCGAGGTCGAACACCAAGGCATCGGGTGGCATCCGGCGCACCGCATCGACGATCTCATCCGGCGTCGCGAAGAGGCGCGCCTGGTAGCCGTAGTGGGTCAATCGCTCGGCTATCTCGGCAGCCGGTGGCGTGTCGCCATCGATCAGGAAAATCCGCCGCGGCGCCGGCGCTCCCGGCAGCTCCACCGCCGTCCTGGCAACTGCCGGTACCGCCGCCGCAACCGCCGCCCGCAGGTTGGCCAGCGCGCCCTGCAGCGCGGCCCGAAGGTCACCGCCACGCGCCGCCGACGGCGCGCGCAGGAGTTGCTGCAGCAGCTCTGCCAGTCGCCGCGCCGCGTCGCCCACGGCAACCTGGCTGAAGGTTCCCGCCGCGCCGGCCAGCCGATGCACCGCGCCGCGTAGCTCGACCAGCGCCTGTTCGTCCCGACCGTTGCCGAGGCCGGCGAGAGCGAGCTCGATTTCGGCCAGCCTGGCGGGCAGGGAGCGCTGAAACTCCGTCGCCAGGTCAGCCAGTTGCGCCGCCAGTTCGGCAGCGGCAGCGACGGCAAGCTCAGGCATCGAGAGTCTCCCAGATGTCGCGTATCTGATCGGCCAGAGTCATCGGGTCGAAGGGCTTGGTGATCACGCCGACTGCACCCAGGGCGCGCAACGCCGCCACCTCGCCGGCCTGGGTGCGCGCGGTCAGAAAGATCGCCGGCAGCTCGGCGGTCTCCGGCATGGCGTGCAGGGCCCGCAGCGTCGCCGGCCCGTCCATGCCCGGCATCATCACGTCGAGCAGGAGAAGGTCGGGATGAACCTCGCCGGCCAGCCGCAGCGCGTCCTCGCCGGAAGCGGCCAGCTCGACGTCGATGCCACCGACGGCTTCGAGCGCCAGTTTGGCGATGGTGCGAATATCGGCGTCGTCCTCGACGCAAAGAATTTTCTGCAAGCTACGACTCATCATCGCTCTCCTGTCCTTGCTGGCGGTCATGATCTGTCGAGAGGCCCCCGATCACGCATGTCGTGCCGGTTTCACTCACTTGCCGTGTGCACTCCCGCGGGCGCACGGCAATCGTTCGCGGGACAGGAAGCGGGCTTCGTGAATTCCCCGCCTCACTCCCCGGCCCTTCTGCCGCGTACGCGAGAACGGCAATGCGCGCTTCACACCAGCAACTTTCACTGCAGGAGTTGCCCGGCAAGGCGATCTCGAGAGTCATCGCGGCGCGCCAAGGCTCGCGGGCGCCCGCGCTTCGGCTGGCACCTCCGGCAGTTCGAACCAGAAGCAGCAGCCCTCGCCGGCAGCGCTCGAGAAGCCGATCTCGCCACCCATCCGCTCGACCAGCGCGCGCGAGATCGACAGGCCGAGACCGCTGCCGCCCTTGTCGCGCGTCGTCGATCCGTCGGCCTGCGAAAACTTCTCGAAAAGGCGCGCGCGAAACTCTTCCGGGACTCCCGGGCCGCGATCGACGACCTCGACGCGCAGGCACTCGCCACGGCGCTGCAAGGAGACGCCGACGGTCTCGCCCGGCGGCGAGAACTTGGCGGCGTTCGAGAGCAGGTTGGCGAGCACCTGGAGGAAGCGGTCGGGGTCGACTTGCGCGCAGGCCGCCGGCAGGCGCGCGACGATCTCGAGGCACACGTCGTGCTGCACCGCGTAGCCCTGATTGGCCTCGACCGCCTGCTCGACGAGTGGCATCAGCGGCTGCGTCGTCAAGGCGAAGCTCATCCGCTCCGAGGCAATCTTCTCCATGTCGAGGATGTCGTTGATCAGCGTCACCAGCCGCTCGCAGTTGCCGGCGGCAATGGCGATCAGCGATTTCGCGGCGTCCGGAAGTTGGCCGGCGGCGCCGCCGTCGAGCAGGCCCAGCGATCCCCGAATCGACGTCAGTGGCGTGCGCAATTCGTGACTGACCGTCGACACGAACTCGTTCTTCATTTGCTCCATCTGCTTGCGTTCGGAAATGTCGTAGTTGATGCCGATCATTCGCTGCGCCTGCCCCTGAGTGTTTCGCAGCACCAGACCATTGGCCTTGATATGGCGTATCTGCTCGCCAGGCGGCCGGCGGACGCGAATGCGGATGCGGAACTCGCAGTCGAAAGGCGCGTCGCCGCGAACCGCCGCCTGCAGCGCAGCCACCGCCGTCTGGCGATCGTCCGGATGAACGGCGTTTTCCCAGGCGGCGTAGGCGCCATCGAAGTCCTCGCGGCGAACGCCATAGAGCGCGTACATCCGCTCGTCCCAGAGCAGCTTGTCGGTCGCAATGTCCCAATCCCAAACGCCAAGACCGGCCGCCTCCGCGGCGTGGTCGAAACGCCGATTGATTTCGAGCAACCGCTCTTCGGCGCCCTTGCGTTCGGTAATGTCGCGTATCAGGCCGATGAAACGGCGACGATCGTTGACCACCACCTCGGTGACCGCGAGGTCGATCGGAAAACAGCTGCCGTCGGCGCGCCGGCCGACGACTTCGCGACCGCTACCGATGATCTTGCGCACCCCGCTGTCGCGATAGGCGCGAAGGTAGTTGTCGTGCTCGCCGGCATAGGGTTCGGGCATCAGCAGCTTGACGTTGCGCCCGAGTACCGCCTGCGCGTTGTGACCGAAGAGGCGCTCGGCTGCCAGGTTGAAGCTTTCGATCAAGCCCTGCTCGTCGATGGTGATGATCGCGTCGAGGGTATTGTCGAGCACCGCCCGGGTGCGCGCCTCGGCTTCGCGCAATTCGCAAGTCATGCCGTCGGCCAGCTTGAGCGCGCGCGCGCGGGCGCCGGCAGCCGCCTGCAGGAGAGCGAACAGGAGGACGCTGATCAGCGCACCGCCGGCCAGGACCACGGCAACCGTTCGCCCGATGGCCACCGGCGCATCCGCCGCCTCGGTCTGCATTCGCCACTGCCGGCCGCCGAAGGCGAGAGTCGTTTGCCGGCTGTAGGCCGAGGTCGGCGACGGCCTGCCGGCCGGCGCGAGACGCAGCAGCGGCAGCGCAATGCCATCGCCGCCACCGGTCTGGCCGAGATCAAGCACCGTCAGGGCAACACGGTCGGCATCGTGCCCGAAGACGGCGCGCGCCAGGTCTTCCATGCGAAAGGCCGCATAAACCACGCCGACGAAGGCTTCCTGCCGTTCGGCGCCGGTGGCGATCGGCGCACCGTTGGCGTAAATCGGCATGATCAGCAGGAAGCTCGCCTGATCGGCGACCTCCTGCACCAGCTTTACCGGCGCGCTGGCGGCCGGCGCGGCGTCTGTGCGCGCCCGCTCGACGGCGCTGCGACGCGCGCTTTCGCTGAGCAGGTCGAAGCCGAGGGCGGCTTCGTTGCCTGTCGCCGGTTCGGCGTATTCGATCACCAGGTACTCCGGCCGCTCGCCCGCCGGCTGAATCGAAAATGCCGGACCAGCCGTGGCAGCGAGACGACGATCCGCGCGAACGGCGTCGACGTAGGCTTCACGTGCGGCGAACGGCACGCGGCGTGCGAAGCCGATGACCTGGACGCCGGGCAGACGGGTTTCCAGGTCAAGGCGCTGGACGTAGCTGCGGAACTCGTCGCGACCGACTTCGGCCGAGCCGGCGAAAAATCCCTGCAAGCCGCGCAGGACACCTTCGCAGGCATCGAGTCGCTCCTTGAGCTGCAGGAAACGCGCCGCGGCGGCCTGGTCGAACGCGTAGCGGGCCTCGTTTTCGGCGACCCCGGCAGCCCATTGGCCCGCCCATACGGTCAGCACCAAGCCACCGAACAGAGCGAACAGCGCGCTCCGTTGCATCCCGAACATTGCCATCCCTCCGCCACTGCCCCTGCCGACCGCCGCGCGATGCGCCGTCCGAGCTGCGCCGACAACCCTTCGAGCTCGAGCATGAAGGCAAGAACGGCGCAGGCTAGTGGCCCTGCGATGAGTATAGTTTCCCGCGTCAACCGTGGTCAATCGACGATTGTGCCGACGATCTTGCGGCCAACGCCGCCACTCTGCGGGCATCGCTCGTGACTGGCCGCCAGCGATCATCAGGGCAATGCGAGGCGCTCGGGAAAGACGCGCGGGCGCCTTGTCCGATGGCCGGGTTTCCCCCACACTGGCCGTCTTCAAGAGAGCCTGTCGATGGCACTGAAAGCAACCATTTTCAAAGCCGAGCTCACGCTGTCGGACACCGATCGCGGCTACTACGCGACGCACACGCTGACCATCGCCCGCCACCCATCGGAAACGGACGAGCGGATGATGGTGCGCCTGCTGGCCTTCGCCGTGCATGCCAGCGACCGCCTGCAATTCACCACCGGACTGTCGACCGAGGGCGAGCCCGATCTGTGGCAGAGATCGCCGACCGGAGAGATCGAGCTGTGGATCGATGTCGGCTTGCCCGATGAAAAGCACCTCCGCAAGGCCTGCGGTCGTGCGCAGCAGGTGATCGTCTATGCCTACGGCGGCAGCAAGGCAGGCATCTGGTGGCAGCGGCTGCGCGATTCGCTCGGCCGCCTCGACCGGCTGAGCGTGTTCGAGCTGTCGCGGCAAACGACCGTCGAGCTGGCGGCGCTGGCGCAGCGCGGCATGAACCTCGGCTGCCTGATCAGCGATGGCAGCATCTGGCTGAGCGACGCCGGCAACAACGTCTGTGTGGAACCGGCCTGCTGGCTGAATGCCAGCCTCGGCAAGCAATGATCCGCAGCCCGTCGAGCCCTTTCACGGCCCCTGGCGGCGGCGCTGGCGAGCCGCGGCCGGCGGCCGGGGTCAACTGCCTCGTAGCGTGCTCAGGCCGGCGGAAAACGCTCGGCGAGAAGGGCGTTGTAGATCATCTCGGCCATTTCGATGCACTGCGCCTTGCCGGTCGCCAGCAGATCGGCATAGATCAGCGCTGGCGCGACCGTCTCGGCCTGCGCGTCGAAGGCCAGTGATTTCCCCCAGAAGGGTTTGCGCACTTCGACCAGCCCTTCGTAGGCCGCCGGGCTGGCGGCTTCGAATCGCTGTTCATCGACCAGGCGTGCCGGCAGCTTGTCGCCATAGATCGTCAACACGCACGGACGCGGCGGAGCCGGGAGTTGTTCGCCAAGCAGCAGGGCCGCCGCCGCTTCGCCGCCCCAGCGCGTGTGTCCCGGATGCAGCTGCCAGTCGCGCCAGTGGTCGAATTCCGGGGTCAGATAGCGGCCGCTCAGCGTCTTGCCGCGCAGGCCGAGCGCATAGGCCTGTGCCCACTCGTCGAGCAGTCGCCTGCCGGCATCGACGAATCGCTGCTGATCGATGACGCGCAGCAAGCCGTGCCGCACGAGGTCGGCGATCACCGCCGGCATGGCGTCAAGGGCGACGTCCGCGGCAGCGGCAATCTCGCGATTGGCTGCGCCGGCCAACTCGGCATCGCAGATCAGCGCGAACAACACCTTGAGCCGGGTCGCGATAAAGCCGCTGCTGGCGCGTAACGCCAGTTGCTTCGGGTGCAACTTGCGGCCGCGCACGTACACATAGAGGCCGCCGCCCTCGAGGAAGGCGTTGCCCGCCGCGTCGGCGAATGGCTGCTGTTGCTCGCGCAGCTGGTCGGCCAGCGGCGCCGTGACGTGTTCGCAGAGCAGTAGCGGCAACGGCCCGCCGGCGTCGGCCGGCTGACGCAGCTGCGCCAGCAACTCCACCAGCGAAAGCGGCGTCAGCCGGCGCTTGACCAGCGCCGTGTAAGCAAGCTCGTTGCCATCCCGGCTGACGCGCAGCCACACCCGCCGCTGCCCGGATTCAAGCTCGGCCTCGGCTTCGGCCTGCACGCTGACCGTCAGCCCGTTCTCGCGCAGCGCCTGCGCGACCCGGTCTACCAGCGTTCTCTGCTCATCCTCGCCCATCAGCACACACCGCCACGGTTGTGAACAAGCGGCAATTATGAACGCAGATCGCTTGCGCTTGCCGATTCTGTCCTGGCGATGATCGGCGCCGCGCAACGCCAGGCGACAACCAGATCTAGCCGCCGACTTGCGGCGAACAGACCCGCAGCAGGCTTGCCGGGCGCCGGTCGAGCAGCGCCAGGGCGCGCACCGCCTGCCAGCCGCTTTGCCAGGTCGCCAGGATGCGCCCGTGGACCGCGCTGGCGGCATTCTCGAAGCGTACTCGCCCACTACCGATCGCTTCCAGCAAGGCCAAGCCGCGGCCACTGACGAGATGGCTATCGCCGGCCGCCAGGAAGAAATCGCCGGCCTCGCCTTCGACGGTCAGCCAGACCCTGCCGGCCGTGCAGACGATGCGCACGCCGCTGGCCGACGTCAGGCGAATCGGCGCATTGTCGGCAAGACATAGTTCGCTGTTGCAGAGCTCGAAGTTCATGGCCGTCTCTCCTTTCGTCGCTTGCCTGTTTCGATGAGAGCAGTGTACGCGAGCAGGCATTGATAAAACAGTCACAAAAATGCATAATTGTGACCGGTACAGTTGAACGAGCGTGCAACTGTACCGGTTACAAGCACGGGCAACTGTATCGGTAAAGGCGATGGAAAACGAACTCTTGCGCTACGAGCGGCTGGCCGCGGATCTCAGCGGCATCATCGCCGCCGGCAACCTGCGGCCGGGCGAACGGCTGCCCTCGGTGCGACGCCTGTCGCGCGAGCGACGTTTGTCGGTATCCACCGTGCTGCAGGCGCTTCGCCAGCTCGAGAGCAGTGGCCTGGTCGAAGCGCGCCCGCAGTCCGGGTATTTCGTTCGCCATGCGCCGGCGCGACGAGCGCAGCCGCACGTCCGCTCGACGCCGGAGGAAGCGGTTCCGGTCGATGTCAGCCAGCGCCTGATGCGCGTCCTGCAGACCGGCATCAAGCCGGGCGTCGCGCCGCTCGGCGCCGCCCTGCCGTCGTCCACCCTGCTGCCGCTGGCCGCCCTGCAGCGCTTGTATGGCGGCGTCGTGCGACGCAACCCGCAGCTGCTCGAGGGCGGCAGCCACATCAACATGGACGAAGCGGCGCTGGTCCGCCAACTGGTGATGCGCTCGGTCGGCTGGGCAGGACCGCTGGCGGCGCGCGAATTCGTCATCACCAATTCGTGCACCGAGGCCCTCGCCATCTGCCTGCGAGCGGTGACCCGCCCGGGTGACACCGTGGCGGTCGAATCGCCGGCCTACTACCTGATGCTCCAGCTACTCGAGATCCTCGGCCTGAAAGCGCTCGAAATGCCGACCGATCCACGCACCGGGCTGTCGATCGAAGCACTCGAACTGGCCACTCGCGACGGCCAGGTCGCGGCCTGCCTGCTGGTGCCGAACGCCAGCAACCCGCTGGGCAGCATCATGCCAGACGAGCACAAGCGCCGCCTCGCCAAGCTGACGGCGGAACGCGGCGTGGCGGTGATCGAAGACGACATCTACGGCGACCTGTACTTCGGCAGCACCCCGCCGAGCACCATCAAGGCCTTCGACAAGGCCGGCAACGTGATGCTTTGCTCGTCGTTTTCCAAGTGCCTGTCGCCAGCGCTGCGGATCGGTTTCGTCGCCGCCGGCCGCTACCGGCGGCAGGTCGCCCTGCAGAAGACGGTGACCAGCGGCGGCACCAATCCGGTTACCCAGCACGTCCTCGCCGAGTACCTCGAGTCGGGATCGTACGACCGTCACATGCGCGGCCTGCGGCGCAGCTACGAACACCAGGCCGATGCCATGCGGGCGGCGGTGGCACGACACTTCCCGGCGGCCACCCGGATCACCCAGCCACAGGGAGGCTTCGTGCTGTGGGTCGAACTGCCGGACGATATCGACACCACGGCGCTCTATGACCGCGCGATCGCCGCCGGTGTCGCCTACGTGCCGGGGGAGCTGTTTTCGGCCAGCGGCATGTATCGCAACTGCCTGCGGCTGAACTGCGGCAATCCGCATACGCCGGAAATCGAAGACGCCGTACGCCGCCTGGGAGCGTTGATGGCGTCCTGACCGCTCAGCGCGGCGCCGGCCGTCACTGGTCGATCGGCACCGCCCGGAAAGCGTCGCTGGCTTCGAGTCTGGCCGCCAGCGCCGCCAGCGCCGGGTACTCGTCGGCCGGCCATTCGTGCGGCAGGACGTAGCGGACGAAGCCGATACCGACGGCCGTGCTGATGTCGGCCTGCGTCAGGCGGCCGCCGACCAGGAAGTGGTCGCTGGCGGACGCGCCGCCGGCGTTTCGCGCGACCGTGGCCAGTTGCTCTTCGAGCATCGCCAGCGCCTGCCGCATCTGGCCACGCAGGCGGCTGGTCCAGTCCGGCCACTGCCGTTCAAGCGGACGCTTGCGCTCGTATTCGATGGCCACCGCTTTTTCGGTGGCAACGATCGCCAGCGCCACCGTCTGCAGGACCCGTCGCCGCGCCGGCCCGGCACGCGGCGTCAATGGCTCGAGACCGCGGTCGGCGGCGAGTTCGTCGAGGTAGTCGAGCAGATAGGCGCTCTCGTAGAGCTTCTCGCCGTCGGGCAGCGTCAGCATCGGCACCTTGAACAGCGGATTGAGCGGACGCATGGCGTCCATCTGCCGAAAGACCGACAGCGAAAGATGCTCGAAGGGCATTCCGTAGAGCGTCAGGGTGATCGCCACGCGCCGAGTGAACGGCGAATCGTAGAGACCGAGAAGCTGGCAGCAGTCGCTGCCGCTGGCGTCGTTCATGTCTTTCTCCGCTGGCAATGGCTGACGGTGAATAGCTTATCGCGAAAACATTGACGGCAAGCGACGACTCGCCGCCGCCCGCGGCTTTCTTCCGGGCCACGCAATCGGTCGGTCCGTCGGGCGACGCGAGGCGTACAGCGGAGACGGCCGTGGCGTTGATGATCCGGGACGTCTGGTCGCTGTTGATGACCGTCAGCTCGACGGTTTGCGCACGCGCCTGACCTCCAGGACTCGCCCACGCCCCTGCTCGGCCACCAGCAGATGCCCCGGCGCCAGCGGCAGCACCGTTTGCGCCGAGCGCAGATGACGCAGCAGGACCTGCAAGCTGCCACGGCTGTCGAGCAGCAACAGCCGCGCCTGATGCGTGGCGTCTTCGGTGATCCATAGTCCTTCATCGTCGCACATCAGGAAACCCGGCGCGTTGAGGCCACCGACAAGCACTTCGTCGAGCCCGCCGGCTCGCCAGCGCTTGACCGACCCCTTGCCCTTCTCGGCATAGAACAGTTCGCCGTTCGGGCATACCGCGACGCCCTCGCCGGCGCTCAGCCCGTCGCGCAGCACGCTCACTTCGCGGGTCTGGGGGTCGAAACGCAGCAGGCGGCCGTCGCCGGCGCGATCTTCGATGACAAACAGGACGCGACCGTCACTGGCGACCCCTTCGACGTTGGTCCCCGAAAAAAGCGCTTCGAGTTTGCCGCCATGCAGCCACAGCAGAGGATGATCGCCGGCTTCCTGGCTGACGACCACGCCATCCAGTAGCGCCGCCAGTCCGTCCGGCTTGGACAGGCCGTCAATCACCACCTTGCGGCTACCGTCGGCAGCCAGCGTGAACACGCTGCCGCGTTCGTCCTTCAGTTCCTGCGTGATGTAGAGGACGCCCTGGGTGTCCCTGACCAGCGCGCTGACCGACGGTACGGCGTCGACCAGAACGCTGTACGACCAGCCTTCTGCGGCGGTCACCGGAAAGAGATGTTGCCAGGAAAAAAAGCCCAACGCGCCGGCCAGCGTGCCGGCGAAGGCCAACGCGACGAGCCGCAGTTTCCTTGCGGTCGGCCCGCGCCGGGCGAACGAGGGCGTCGAGGTGAAGGGCATGAGGGTCCGGCCGGTCAGCTGCGGTGTCCTGGCGCGCTCCCCTGAACAGGGCGCTGGCGACCAGGTTTGAGAAATCGGGCTCGCTACGCCATCCATTGTAGCTCGCTGCGCCGAAGCAGACCCTAACGTTGAAGTTCACCCACTGTCCACCTGCCCCGGATCGCAGCAGCGGCGCTGCCGCCGACGCACTACCCGCAGCGCCGTCGCGACGCAAGGGTTGGCCGGTCATCGGCGATGGTCACCGTCGCCGCCGTTTCGCGGGCCGCAAAGCCGACGGCAGCAGGTATTGGCCAGCACGCAGCCAGCGGCCAGACTTCAGCATTCGTCATGGCCATACGCTACAATCGCGCATGCCTGTCGTCGAACTGACCCTGCTGCTGCTGCTAGCCATTGCCGTCGGCGGTGCGCTCGTGCATTGGACGCCGCTGCCCTTGCCGATCCTGCTGGTGGTGGTCGGCGTGGCGGCCTCCTTCGTGCCCGGACTCGACGGCATCGTCGTCGATCCGGAACTGTTCCTGCTGTTGTTCATCCCGCCGATTCTTTTTGCCGACGCGTGGGTATTGCCACGCCGCGACTTCGTCAGCACGCTCAAGCCGGTTCTGCTGCTGGCTCTCGGACTGGTCGTCCTGACCGTCGTCGCGGTCGGCTACGTGATGCACTGGCTGATTCCGGCGATGCCCCTGGCCGTCGCCTTCACGCTCGGAGCCATCGTCTCGCCGACCGACGCGGTCGCGACGGTGGCCACCACCCAGACACTGCCCCTGCCGGCCAAGATCGTGCTCATCGTCAATGCCGAGAGTCTGCTGAACGACGCCTCGGGGCTGGTTGCCTTCAAGCTCGCCGTGGCGGCCGCGGCCACCGGGCTGTTCTCCTCGACCGCGGTCGCCGGAAACTTCGTCCATCTGGCCGGCGGCGGCATCATCATCGGGATCTTCTTCGAATGGCTGGGACGCGAACTGCGGCAGCACCTGATCCACCTCCATGCCGGTGACCCCGTCCTGCAGACACTGCTGACCGTGCTGATGCCCTATGGCGCATACCTCGCCGCCGAGGCACTGCACGTCTCGGGGATACTTGCGGTGGTCGCGGCCGGGCTGTGGGCCAGCGGCCAGGAAGTCAAGGGACTAACCGCCGACGCGCGCCAGCATGCCCGCGAGGTCTGGCGGATGCTGTCCTACGTGCTGAACGGCCTGGTCTTCGTGTTGCTCGGTCTCCAATTGCGCCGCATGTTGACCAGTGTTGACGAATACGCGCCGCTCGATCTTGCCTGGTACGCGCTGGTCTTGTGGGCCCTGCTGATGGTCCTCCGTATCGCCTGGGTGTGGATCTCCGCACATCTGCGATACCGCCTGGGCTGGGGTTGGAGTGGCAGCAGCTCGGGTCCCGACCCCCGGCGGATGTTGCTGGTCAGCTGGGCGGCGGTACGCGGATCGATCACCTTGGCGACAGCGCTCTCGGTGCCGGCAGTGATCGCCGCCGGGACGCCTTTCCCCGAACGTGACCTGGTCGTCTTCCTCGCCGCAGCAACAATCATCCTGACGCTGGCCTTCAATGGTCTGCCGCTGCCATGGCTGATCCGCAAACTGGCAGTCGGCAGCGGCGAAGAAAGCCTGCACGAGGAGCACGCCGCGCGCGCCGAAATCGCGCGCGCCGCCTTGGCTGCCGTGACCGTCGCTGAGAGCGAGCTGGCCGACCCGGAAGACCTTGCCTTCGCCAGGCAGCTGGCCGGCCGCTACCAGGGCAAGCTCGAACTGCTCGAAGGCGAGCCCCAGCACGCTCGTCTACGCGCAGCGCACATCACCCTGCGCCGACGACTGCGGCTCGCCGCGATCAGCGCCGAACGCCAGCGCCTGCATGAGCTGCACGCCAGCGACGCGATCAACGACGAAACGCTGCGCATCATCGAAACCGAACTCGACGAACGCGAGCTGGTTTCCTCGATCAGCGTCGACCGCGGCTGACGGAGACGATGTTCGCGCAGGACGGCGCTCACAAGCCGAATTGCAGCGCTGCCAGTCGCGCGTAGAGACCGCCGCGCTCGACCAGTTGCAGGTGCGTGCCAGCGTCGATCAGTTGGCCGTGGTCGAGCACGACGATCCGGTCGGCACGCTGTACGGTCGCCAGGCGGTGGGCGATGACGATCGTCGTCCGGCCGCTCATCGCCGCCTCCAGCGCCGCCTGCACGACCCGCTCGCTCTCGGCGTCGAGGCTGCTGGTCGCTTCGTCGAGCAACAGCAGCGGCGCATCCTTGAGGATCGCCCGGGCGATGGCGATCCGTTGGCGCTGCCCACCCGACAGGCGAACGCCGCGCTCGCCGACGAAGGTGGCGTAGCCCTCGGGCAGGCGCTGGACGAATTCGTCGACGAAGGCAGCGGCGGCGGCGGCGCGCGTTTCCTGATCGCTTGCGCCGGGTCGGCCATAGCGGATGTTGTCGGCGATGCTGCCCGAGAAAATCACCGCCTCCTGCGGCACCACCGCGATGCGCGCGCGCAGTTCGGCCAGACGCGCGTCGCGCAGGTCGATGCCATCGATCAGGATGGCGCCTTCGCTGACCTCGTAGAAGCGTTGCAGCAACTGGAAGACGGTCGTCTTGCCGGCGCCCGACGGCCCGACCAGAGCGACCGTTTGGCCGGTATCGATGGTCAGCTCGAGGCCCTGCAGAACGGCCTGTTCGGGACGCGCAGGGTAGGCGAAACGGACCTTGTCGAAGACCACGCGCAGGCCGCCGGCTGGCGCCGGCAGGATCACCGGCAGCGGCGGTTCGTCGATCGGCGAACGCGAGTCCAGCAGTTCCATCAGCCGCTCGGTCGCCCCAGAGGCACGCAACAGGTCGCCCCAGACCTCGGCCAGCACCGCGACGCTGCCAGCGACGACCATCACGTACAAGGCCGTCTGGCTCAATTGACCGGCGCTCAGCTCGCCGACCAGGACCGCCTGGACGCCACCGTACAGGCCGTAAAGCAGGGAGCCGAAGACGCCGATGATGACGAATGCGGTGAATGCCGAGCGTGTGCCGGTGCGGCGAATCGACGTCGCGAACGCCTTTTCGTTGGCGGCCGAAAAGCGTACCGCCTCGGCCTGCTCCTGGGTATAGCTCTGGACGATCGGGATGGCGTTGAGGATCTCGCCGGCGATGCCGCTGGTATCGGCGATGCGGTCCTGGCTGGCGCGCGACAGCTTGCGCACACGCCGACCGATGAGCGCCGCCGGCAGGACGAAGAGGACGATGATCCCGGCAACGGTGAGCATCAGGCGTGGCGTCGTGGTGACCAGCATGGTCAGTCCGCCAGCAAACAGGACGATGCTGCGCAGGCCCATGCTGATGCTCGAACCGACCGCGCTGTGGATCACCGTCGTGTCGGTGGTCAGGCGCGACAGCACCTCGCCCGTTTTCAGGGTCTCGAAGAATTGCGGACTCTGCCGCAGCACATGCGCGTAGACCGCCTGGCGCAGATCGGTGGTCACCCGCTCGCCGATCCAGCTGACCATGTAGAAGCGCGCGGCGGTCGCCAGACCGAGGACGACGGCGACCGCGAACAGCAGCAGGAAGTGCTCGCGGATCGCCTGCATCCGTTCGCCGAGGCCACTGCCGGCGGGCTGGGCGAGGCCGCCATCGACCAGCAATTTCACCGCATAGGGGAGCGTCAAGGTTGCCGAGGCGGCGAGCAGCAACAGCAACAGGGCGACAACGATCCGCCTGCCGTACGGCGCGACGTAAGGCAGCAGGTCGCGCAGCGGCCGCAGCCTGCGCGCCGTGGGGCGCCGCTGGTCGACGTCAGCCACGCCCGCGACGCCCGCAGCGGCGCCGTCAGTCGGCGCAAGCGGCGGGCGGGGAAGCGGCGGGTTCAGCCGAGCATCCCGCGGACAACACCCCAGGCACCACCGAGTCCGAGCGCTCCGAAGCACAGCATCGACAAGCCAAAGCCGCCGCTTCGCGTCTTCGGATCCCGGGCGTAGGCCAGCGCGTACCAGATTCGCGCCAGCAACCAGCCGCTGCCGAAGACGGTCGCCCACAGGCTCGACAGGTTGAGCGCGAACACCCACAGCACCGGCAGGAAGGCGACGGTGTTTTCGAGCGTGTTCATCTGGATCCGGTAGGCAATCTCGAACTGCGGGTGACCGCTGGTCGCCGGCGCCACGATTCCGAACTTCATCCGGCAACGGCCGACGTACGCGGCGCAGGCGAACAGTAGCAGCGAACTGCCGAGGGTCAACAGGGTGGCTCCGGGGTAGGCGTTCATGGCGTCGATCCACAGTTGGTTTGCAGTCGGGGTGCGGCCAACCGGACCCGGTCGGCCGGCAATGCGGCAAGCGCCCCGGCGTTCATTGTTCGAAGAAGACGTCTCGATAAAAGGCGTACAGCGAAGCGTACAGTACCGGCAGCACCACCAGCCAGCCTAGCAGCAGCGGCAGGCTGGCGATCACCGCGGCGAGCACGACCAGAAGGCCATACAGACAGAACGGCGCAAAATTGTGCCACGAGGCGAAGAAACTGGTCTTGACCGCCTGGGCGGCGGACAAGCGGTGAAACACCACCAGCGGCGGCGCCAGCCAGATCGCCATCGCCAGCGGCACGAAGAGCAGCAGGGTGGTCATGAAACCCAGGGCAAGCAGTGGAAAGGAAGCGGCGTCGTAGCGCGAGCCGGCAACCATGGCGCCCAGCGCGCTCACCACGCCGACCACCGCGGCGATCAGCAGCATCGCCAGCAGGTACAGCAGGCCGATCAGCAGCAGCCCGCCCGGGTTACTGGAGAAACCGGCAAGCAGGTGAGTAAAGCGAAGGTCTTGGCCGTCCTCGATCGCTTTGCAGCCGATGCTGATGCCGCCGATGAACACCGGTATCAAGAGGTTAACGGCGAGATTGACGAAAGGGATGGCGCTGATCACCAGCGTGAAGACCATGAAGGCGACGGCGATGCCCATCCAGGTGGCCGGCGCCATGCGAAAGGTCTGCCAGCCACGCAGCAGCCACTGGTAGCCATGGCTGACCGGCAGGCACCGCCCTTCGGGAACGAAATTGCCGGTGACCGTTTGCCGGTGGTCATCGACCCTCGCCACGGGCACCTCGACGGTTTTCTGCTCGACGTTCATTGCTACCTCACGCGGTCCGAAATGCCGGAAACGGGTTGCCCGGCGACGCGGCGCACACTATAACCCCAGAATCGGCGCCGCGAGCGAGCGGCGCCACTTTCTCGCGAGGACTCGCGACTGTCGGCTGAGAGTGGCGGTTGCAGCAATCACCGCATGCCGATGGAGTGCCTCGTCGGATGGCACCAGGCGCAGGCCCGAGCGACCGACGCCAGCGCTGTCAATAGCGCCGGCGCCCTCTCCCTCTCCCTCACCGTTTCGCACCACGAAAAAAAACCCCGCCGTGGCGGGGTCTTCCTTCAACAGCGACGTACTCAGGCTTTTCTGCGCCGAGCGAATCCAAGACCGGCCAGACCCAGACCGAGGAGCGCCAGCGATGCGGGCTCCGGCACCGGGCCGCCGCCGATCGGCGCAAAACGGTTCTCCAGCGTCCAGCTCAGGACGTCGTGGTCGGCGAAAGCTGAACCCGTTCCCGAGGTAAAGCCGACAAAGGCGTTCGGCGTCCCGAGATCGGCCGCCAGGTCGCGTGTCAGCGACAGCATGGCGGCCGCCGGACGAGCCGCCGCACGCGTCAGCCGCACTTCCAGCAGGGTGCTGGCACCGTCGTAGTCGACCCAGGCATTCCAGGTGTCGCCATCGTTCATGTCGGCCTCGGTGACTTCGCTCAGCACGACCGACGCGATGTCACCATTGACGTCGATGCCGACGTGGTTGCTGCTGCCGTTGTCCACACTGCCGTTGTTCCAGGTATCGAACTCGACACCGACGCTGTTGCCGATCCCGAGATAACCGATGCCGCCGCCAGCACCACCGACGTTGTTGCTGTTGGTTTGCACGACGAAGACCAGACCGTCGGCACCGCAACCTTGGCCGTCACAAGAGCCACCGGCGTTGGTAAAACGGAACTTGAAGAAGGTGCTGAACGACGCATCGGCCGCCAGCGAGACGGTACTCGTCGAAAAGGCGCTACCCGCCTGACCGAAGGTCGCGGGAGTCACGCGCAGGACATTGCCGACCTGCGCGGCGTCGTTGTTGAGCGTCAAGCCGGCAACGCTGGAGAAGTCCGGGTAGTCGATGACGGCCGCGCTGGCGTAGGTCGCCATGGTCATCAGCGCAGCGGCGGTTGCAAGTTGCGACAGGGTCTTTTTCATGATCGTCCTTTCTGGGTCAGCCAGCTATCCCAACCATCCGAGGGAAGCCGCTCAAGGCAGCGAAGGGCAGCCGGTTCACCAATGAAACCACGGCCATCCTCCAGGCACTTCCTGTCAAGCAAGCCCTGTGCCAGAACTCATCGAAAAAAACAACCAATCCCGTTAAATCAGATATATGGACTTCTTGTCGATGATCTTTCGGTGGCCGCGCATCGCCAATCCAGAAAACAAGTGTAAGAAAAACCGACAGTCTGGTCGGCTTTCTTGTCTGCCGACGCGCGTACGCCTCGCGCCGCGAACGCCGCTGAATGCGCGCTGGTGACGCCACCGCTCCCCGAAAGCAATCGCTCAGGCAAGCCCCGGCCCGGCGGGGTTCAGCCCAGCTCGGCTTTCGCCCGCTCATACCAGGCCTTGAGATGGCGGCAGTCCTCCGGCACGGACTCCTTCACCCAGGCCATGAAATCGATGGCGGCCAGCAGATCGATATCGGCAAAACTGAACCTGTCACCGGCCAGCCATGTGCGGCCCGCCAGCTGCGCGTCCAGGTCGGGCAGAATGCAATGCAGCTGCAAACGCCCGCGTTCGACCATTTCGGGAAGCTGCGGGACATCGTAGGGGCCAGGCAGGGCGCGGTTGCGGAAGGCCTCCGCACTGTTTCGCAGGATGTCGGCAATGGGCACGACCAGGGCAGCGAACAGGCGATGATCCCAGCTGATGACGCGTGCTTTTTCCAGCGGGGTGGTGCCGAGCAGCGGTCTGTCGGGGTGGAGTCCCTCGAGGTAGGTACAGATGCCGATCACTTCGCTGAGCACGCTGCCGTCATCGAGCAGCAGCGCCGGTACGGTCTGATCCGGGTTGATCGCGCGGTACGGCTCGCCGCGTTGTTCCCCTTTCATCAGATCCACCTGCTGCGTCTCGAGCGCGATGCCCTTGTATTTCATGAACATGGCCAGGCGACGGGGGTTTGGAGCACGGTCGTAGGTATACAGTTTCATCGGGCCTCTCCGGTGGTTGGACTGCGTGATGGGTGGTCAGTCTTCATGTCAGGTGCAAAGGCGGCGCGCTGACAGCAGCGCGGGCTGCTGGACCATCTTTTCACCAAGCCGGCGCGGGAAAGCAAAGCGCCGGAAGCGATTCGCCGCCGCATGCTGCGGCGGCGCTGGTCGACCGGTGGTCGGTTCGCTTACTTCTTCTTCACCGCCGGCAGGTCGGTGCACACGCCCTCGTACACCTCGGCAGCCATGCCGACCGACTCGCCCAGAGTCGGGTGCGGGTGGATCGTGTGGCCGATGTCGGTTGCATCGCAGCCCATCTCGATCGCCAGGCAGATTTCGCCGATCAGGTCGCCTGCTTGGGTGCCGACGATGCCGCCACCGATGATGCGATGGGTTTCTTGGTCGAAGATCAGCTTGGTGAAGCCCTCCTCCCGACCGTTGGCCAGCGCACGACCCGATGCCGCCCAGGGGAAGACGCTCTTGCCGTACTTGATGCCTTCGGCACGGCACTGCTCCTCGGTCTTGCCGGCCCAGGCGATTTCCGGGTCGGTGTAGGCCACCGACGGGATCTGCAGGGCGTCGAAGCAGCGCTTGCCGCCGTTGGCGGCTTCGGCGGCGACGTGCGCCTCGTGCACCGCCTTGTGTGCCAGCATCGGTTGCCCGACGAGGTCGCCAATGGCGAAGATGTGCGGCACGTTGGTGCGCTGTTGCGTATCGACCGGAATGAAACCGCGGTCGCTGACCGCGACACCCGCCTTCTCGGCCGCGAGCTTGTTGCCGTTGGGCGAGCGGCCAACCGCGACCAGCACCAGATCGAAGCTTTCCTTCTCGTCCGTGCTGTAGGTGACCTCGATCCCGGCAGCGCTTGCGCTGGAGCCGACGACGCCGGTATTGAGCATGATGCGATCGAAACGGTGCGCGTTCTTCTTTTCCCAGACCTTGACCAGGTCGCGGTCAGCGCCGGGCATGACGATCGGCCCTAGTTCGACGACGGTGATTCGCGAACCGAGCGCCGAGTAGACGCTGGCCATTTCGAGGCCAATGATCCCGGCACCGACGACCAGCATGCGTTTCGGTACCTGCCGCAGTTCGAGCGCACCGGTCGAGTCGACCACCCGCGGGTCGTCATTGGGCATGAACGGCAGCGCAATGGCTTGCGAACCGGCGGCGATGATCGCTTTCTGGAAGCGGACGACCTTCTTGCCGCCGTCGGCAAGCGTCACTTCGACGTGCTGTGGATCGAGGAACTTACCGACACCCTGCACGACTTCGACCTTGCGGCCCTTGGCCATGCCGGCGAGGCCACCGGTCAGCTTGCCGACGACCTTGTCCTTGTGCGCGCGCAGCTTGTCGAGGTCGATGATCGGGGCGCCAAAACTAACGCCACTGTCGGCCATGTGCTGCGCTTCCTCGATCACGCCGGAAATGTGCAGCAAGGCTTTCGAGGGAATGCAGCCGACGTTCAGACAAACGCCGCCGAGCGTCGCGTAGCGCTCGACGAGAACTGTCTTCATGCCCAGGTCGGCGCTGCGGAAAGCGGCCGAATAGCCGCCCGGACCCGCACCGAGAACCAGCATCTCGCACTCGCTGTCGGCACTGCCGCTGACCGGCGCGGCGGCCTGTGGTACCGGAGCGGCACTTGCCGCTGGCGCGACAGCGGCGGTCGCCGACGCCGGTACTGCCGAGGCCGACACGGCATCACTGGCCTCGATCAGCACCACCACCGTCCCTTCGGAGACCTTGTCGCCCAGCTTGACCTTTACTTCCTTGACGACGCCGGCGACGCTGCTTGGAACGTCCATCGTCGCCTTGTCGGATTCGAGGGTGACCAGCGCGTCGTCGACCTTGATGGTATCGCCGACCGCCACGCAGACGTCGATTACCGGCACGTCGTGATAGTCGCCGATGTCGGGCACTGTTGCTTCAATGATCTGGCTCATGATGTTCTCCCGATCAAAGCAGCACGCGTCGCATGTCGGCGAGCAACTGCGCAAGATAGACGTTGAAGCGGGTGGCCAAGGCGCCGTCGATGACGCGGTGGTCGGCGGTCAGCGACAGGGGCAGGATCAGGCGCGGCGCGAACTCGCGGCCGTTCCAGACGGGTTTCATGACCGACTTGTTGACGCCCAGGATGGCCACTTCCGGCGCATTGACGATTGGCGAGAAGTAGGTACCGCCGATGCCGCCGAGACTGGAGATGGTGAAACAAGCACCGGACATGTCGGCCGGGCCGAGCTTGCCGTCGCGCGCCTTGCGTGCCAGCTCGCCGCTTTCGACGACGATCTGCGTCACCGATTTCTGGTCGGCGTTCTTGACCACCGGTACGACCAGGCCGTTCGGCGTGTCGGCGGCAAAGGCAATATTGAAATACTGCTTCATCACCAAACTCATTTCGCCATTCTGGACGTCGAGCGAGCTGTTGAACTCGGGGAACTTCTTGAGCGCCATGACGCTGGCCTTGATCAGGAAAGCGAGCATGGTGATCTTGACGTTAGCAAACTGCGCGGACTTCTCGTTTTCCTTGTTCATCGCCACGCGGAAGGCTTCGAGGTCGGTGATGTCGGCGTCTTCGTGGTAGGTGACCGCCGGGATCATCACCCAGTTGCGTGCCAGATTCTGCGCCGAGATCTTCTTGATCCGCGCCAGTGGCTTGACTTCCACCGCGCCGAACCTGCTGAAGTCGACCTTCGGCCAGGGCAGCAGGTCGAGACCGCCGCCGAGCGAGGCGCCTGCGGCCGCCGCTGCCGGCGCCGCGCTCAAGACGCCCTTGACGTAGGCAGTGACGTCTTCCTTGAGGATCCGGTTCTTGGGGCCGGTGGGCGTGACACGCGCAAGATCGACGCCCAGTTCGCGCGCCAGCAGGCGCACCGATGGACTGGCGTGCGTCCTGGCGCCGAGCGCCAGACCGGCGGCTGGTGCGGCTGGTGCGGCTGGTGCGGCGGCCGGCACCGGCGCAGGCGCGGCGCTGGCCGCAGCGGGTACCGCCGGCGGTGCGCTGGCGGCGGCAGTGACGGTCGCCGACGCGGGCGACAGGCTGGCCGCCGCAGCGCCAGCGGCGCCGTCGAGCAGGACGACGACGGTCCCGGCGGAAACCTTGTCGCCGAGCTTGACCCTGATCTCCCTGACCACCCCGGCCGCCGAAGACGGCACGTCCATTGTCGCCTTGTCGGATTCCAGCGTTACCAGTGCGTCGTCCACCCTGACGCTGTCGCCGACCTTGACGCAGACGTCGATCACCGGCACGTCGTGGTAGTCGCCAATATCCGGCACCACGACTTCGACGGCGCCGCCGCCACTTGCGGTGGCCGGAGCCGCTGTCGGGGGGGGCGCGGCGGCGACCGCTGTCGCAGCGCCGGTGGCAGCAACCGGCGCCGCCTCGCCGGCAGACGCCTCGAGGACCACCACCACGGTGCCTTGCGAAACCTTGTCACCGAGCTGAACGCGGACTTCCTTGACCACACCCGCCGCGGAAGACGGCACGTCCATCGTCGCCTTGTCCGATTCCAGCGTGACCAGGGCGTCATCGACCTTGACGACGTCGCCAGCCTTGACACAGATGTCGATCACCGGCACGTCGGCGTACTCACCGATGTCGGGGACTGTTACTTCGATCACTTGACTCATCAGTGGGCTCCCTTAAACCGTCATCGGGTTGGGTTTGTTCACGTCGATGCCGTACCTGGCAATCGCCGTGGCGACCGTTTCCCGCTCGATGGTTCCCTCGTCGGCGAGCGCCTTCAGCGCGGCGACGGTAACCCAGCGGCGATCGACTTCAAAGAAGTGGCGCAGCTTCTCGCGGGTGTCCGAACGGCCGAAGCCATCGGTCCCCAGCGTCACGTAGCGACGGTTGATGAAGGGACGAATCTGCTCGGCGAACAGCCGCACGTAATCGGTCGCGGCGATCACCGGACCGCGGCTGTCGGCAAGGCACTTCTCGACGTGCGACTGGCGCGGCGGCTCGGTCGGATTGAGCATGTTCCAGCGCTGCACGTCGTTGCCGTCACGGGCCAGTTCGCCGAAGCCCGGGCAGCCCCAGAGATCGGCATCGACGCCCCAGTCGTTCCTCAGCAACTCGGCGGCGGCGATGACTTCGCGGAAGATCGTTCCCGAACCGAGAAGCTGCACGCGCGGCGCCGGCGCCTTGGCGTCGGATGTCTGGCCGCGGTGCAGCAGGTACATGCCCTTGAGGATGTCGGCCTCGGCGCCTTCCGGCATTTCCGGATGCTCGTAGTTCTCGTTCATCACGGTGATGTAGTAGAAGACATCCTCCTGCTCCTGGTACATCCGGCGCAGGCCTTCGCGCATGATCACCGCGACCTCGAAGGAGAAGGTCGGGTCGTAGCTGATGCAGTTCGGGATCAGTCCGGAGAGGATCAGCGAATGGCCGTCTTCGTGCTGCAGGCCTTCGCCGTTCAGCGTCGTCCGGCCGGCCGTGCCGCCGATCAGGAAACCGCGCGCGCGCTGGTCGCCAGCCGCCCAGCAGAGATCCATGACGCGCTGAAAGCCGAACATCGAATAACAGATGTAGAAGGGGATCATCTGCACGCCGTGCACCGAGTACGAGGTCGCCGCGGCGATCCAGTCGCTCATCGCGCCGGCTTCGTTGATCCCCTCCTGCAACACCTGGCCGTCGATCGACTCCTTGTAGAACATCAGCTGGTCATGGTCTTCCGGGACGTATTTCTGACCCTGCTGATTCCAGATGCCGATCTGCCGGAAAAGCCCTTCCATGCCGAAGGTGCGCGATTCGTCGGGAACGATCGGGACGACGTGGCGGCCGATCTTCTTGTCCTTGAGCAGGATGTTGAGGAAGCGGACGATCGACATGGTGGTCGACACCTCGCGCCCCTCGCCGGAAGCCTTGAGCAGCGCGTCGAAGGCCGCAAGGGCCGGGATTTCCAGCGCCGCTGCCGTACGGCGGCGTTTCGGCAGGTAGCCCCCGAGGTCCATCCGCCGCTGCCGCATGTAGGTCAGTTCGGGCGAGCCTTCCTCAAATTTCAGATAGGGCAGCTCCTTGAGCTGGCCGTCGGCAACCGGCAGGTTGAAGCGATCACGGAAGCGCTTGATGGCGTCGTAGTCGAGTTTCTTCTGCTGATGCGAGATGTTCATCGCCTCGCCGGCCTGGCCCATGCCGAAGCCCTTGATCGTCTTGGCCAGGATCAGCGTCGGCTGGCCCTGGTGTTCGACCGCCGCCTTGTAGGCGCTGAAGATCTTGAAGATGTCGTGGCCACCCCGGTTCAGCGCCCAGACCTGCTCGTCGGTCCAGTCGGCGACCAGTTCCTTGAGTTCCGGGGTGTTGAAGAAGTGCTCACGGACATAGGCGCCGTCCTTGGCCTTGAAAGTCTGGTACTCGCCGTCCACCGCATCCATCATGCGCTGCTTGAGGATGCCCTTCTTGTCGCGCAGCAGGAGCGTGTCCCATTGCGTTCCCCAGACCAGCTTGATGACGTTCCAGCCGGCGCCACGGAAGGTCCCTTCGAGTTCCTGGATGATCTTGCCATTGCCGCGCACCGGCCCGTCGAGACGCTGCAGGTTGCAGTTGATGACGAAGATCAGGTTGTCGAGTTTCTCTCTCGCCGCCATGCCGATCGCGCCGAGCGACTCGACCTCGTCGGTCTCGCCGTCGCCGAGGAAAGCCCAGACCTTGCGGTCGCCGGCCTGGATGAAGCCACGACTGTCGAGGTACTTCATGAAGCGCGCCTGGTAGATCGCCTGGATCGGGCCGAGGCCCATCGAGACCGTCGGGAACTGCCAGAAGTCGGGCATCAGCCAGGGGTGCGGATACGACGAGACGCCCTTGCCGTCGACCTCCTGCCGGAAGCAGTCCATCTGCTCGTCGGTCAGCCGTCCGAGCAGGTGCGCGCGGGCGTATACGCCCGGCACCGAGTGCCCCTGGAAGAAGATCAGATCGCCGCCGTGCTGCTCGGAGGGCGCGTGCCAGAACCACGAGAAGCCGACGTCGTAGAGCGCCGCTGCCGACGCGAAGGATGCGATATGGCCACCAACGTTGCTGTTCCGGTTGGCGCGCACGACCATCGCCATGGCGTTCCAGCGAATGTAGTTGTGGATCTTGATTTCCAGATCGGCGTTGCCGGGGTACTTCGGCTGCTGGTCCACCGGGATGGTATTGACGTATTCGGTGGTGGCGCTGTAGGGGATGTCGATCCCCGCCTGCCGTGCCTGCGAAATCAGGCCATCGATCAGGAAGTGGGCACGCTCGGCGCCCTCCCGGTCGATCACGCCATTAAGTGCGTCTTGCCATTCCTGAGTCTCTTGCGGGTCCGCATCGGTGATGCCGGCCGACAGCGCGTTTTCGGGCAGAGCTGCCATGAACTTGTCTCCTGGTCTGCAGAATCGTGAAGTGGAAGGTCGTGCTGCTCGCCAACGGTGGACGGCAGCAGCGAGGGTAATACGTTGTCCGGCGTCGCGGTACCGCAGCGCAGCAATCGACCAAATCCCGCATTGTAAGATAGCTTTTTGCATCGCGCAATTTTCGGCCGCGACGCCGTCGCCTGCGGCAGCGGCGGCACTTTCTATTGACCGCCGCGCGCCGCGGAAGTTGATCTGCGTCAACGTGAAAAAGCGATTCAGCCGCTAACTTCGTCGCTTTGTCCGGGCATTTTTGTCCCTCCAGGAGACTCGATGAGCGCAGACGCAGTGGTGTCCGACCGCCCGGTGGCGGCAGCCAGCCGACTACTGATGTCCGGCAACGAGGCCGTGGCACGCGCCGTATGGGAAGCGGGAGTGCGGGTCGCCGCGGCGTATCCGGGAACGCCGGCAACCGAAATGCTCGAATGCGTCGCCACCTACCCGGAGATCTACGCCGAATGGTCGGTCAACGAGAAAGTCTCGCTGGAAGTCGCTTTCGGTGCTGCGATGGCGGGTTCGCGCAGCTTCTGCGCAATGAAGCACGTGGGCATGAACGTCGCTTCCGACGCGCTGATGACCATGACCCTGACCGGCGTCGCCGCCGGCCTGGTGATCGCCATCGCCGACGACGTCGGCCTGTCGTCTTCGCAGAACGAGCAGGATTCGCGCTTCTGGGGACGCTTCGCGCACGTGCCGATTCTTGAGCCGGCCGATTCGCAGGAAGCGCACGATTTCACGCTGGCCGCATTCGAACTTTCCGAACGCTTCGAGACACCGGCGATCCTGCGTCTGACGACACGGATCTGTCACGTCAAGGGTCTGGTTGCCGTCGGCGAGCGCAGCGAACGGCCCGCCGCCGGTTTCCACAAGGACGTCGGCCGCTGGGTAATGGTGCCCAGTGCCGCCGGCCGCCGGCTGCCGATGATGTTCGACCGCGAACGTCGTTTGCGCGCCGAGGCCGAGGTCTCGCCGCTCAACGTCGTCGAAACCGGCAGCGACCGCCGGATCGGTTTCGTCACCTCCGGTCCGGCGTACATGCACGTCCGCGAGAGTTTCCCCGACGCACCGGTGTTCAAGCTCGGCCTGTCCTTCCCGCTGCCCTTCGACAGCGTCCGCAAGTTCGCCGAACAGTGCGAACAGCTGGTCGTCGTCGAGGAGGTCGAGCCGCTGATCGAGACCGAACTCAAGGCACAGGGAATCGCGCTGAGTGGCAAGGACATCCTGCCGCAGTCCGGCGAACTGTCACCGCAGGTGCTCAAACCGGCGGTTGCCCGACTGCTCGGCGAAGCCGTGCCGGAAGCCGCCAGAGCGGCGCCGATGTCGGTCTTTCCGCGGCCGCCGACGATGTGCGTCGCCTGTCCGCACCTGGGCGTCTATTACACCCTCTCGCAATTGCGCAACGTCACCATCTCGGGCGATATCGGCTGCTATACCCTCGGCTTCGGCCAGCCATGGAACGCCCTCGACGCGTGCATCTCGATGGGCGCTTCGATGGGCATGGCGCTGGGTCTCGACAAGGGTCGCAGCGAAGCCGAGCAGAACCAGAAAGTGGTCGCCGTGATTGGCGATTCGACCTTCCTGCACATGGGCATGCAGGGCTTGCTGGACATCGTTTACAACCGCGGCAACGTCACCGTCCTGCTGCTCGACAACCGCGCGGTCGGCATGACCGGCGGCCAGGACAATCCCGGCAACGGCCGCGACATCCATGGCAAGGAAGCGCCGCGCGTCGATTTCGCGACGCTGGTGAAAGCGCTCGGCGTGCGTGAGGAACGTGTGCACGTCGTCGACGCCTACGAATTGCCAGTGCTGCTGCGGACACTACGCGACGAGACCAGGATTCCCGAGCCATCGGTAATCATCACCAGCCAGCCCTGCGTGCTGATCAAGGACTACCACGCGCTCAAACCGTACACGGTGGTCGAGGACAAATGCACCGGCTGCGGCAACTGCGTCGACGTCGGCTGCCCGGCGATCCACGTTACTCGCCGCGATCGGGTCAGGAAGGCCAGCGGCCGTGAAGTCGACCTCGCCTTCGTACGCATTGAAAGCGCCGCCTGCACCGGTTGCGGTCTCTGCCTGAAACCCTGCGCGCCGGACGCCATCGTCCATGTCGACACCCTGGCGATGCCGATCAAGGTGATCAGGAAGAGCGCCGAGCCGGCGCCGCAGGCGTAGCGCGCAGTCCGGCGGCGTAACGGCGTCGGCGACGGAATTCGCCCGCGCCGCCCATCTTGAAAGGTTCTGATCCGATGTCCGCAACAGGCAAGTACGACACCACCAATATCCTCGTCGTCGGCACCGGTGGCCAGGGCGTGATGACCGCCACCGAGATCCTCGCCGAGGCAGCGATCGCCCTCGGGCACGACGTCAAGAAGACCGAAGTGGCGGGCATGGCCCAGCGCGGCGGCGTCGTTTCGTCGCATCTGCGCTTTGGCCCAAGGGTGCTGTCACCACAGATCAATCCGGGCGCCGCCGACGTGCTGCTCGGCTTCGAAGCCGCCGAGGCGATGCGCTGGCGGCACATGCTGCGGGCCAGCGGGCTGGTGCTGATGAATACCGGCCGCCTGGTGCCGCCAGTCGTCGAACTGGGCCTCTACGACTACCCGGACGACCCGGTAGCCGCCATGCGTGCCACCGGAACGCGCGTCTACTCCTTCGACGCGTCATCGATCGCGCAGCAACTTGGTGACATCCGCCTCGGCAATACGGTGATGCTCGGCGCCATTTCAGACCACTTGTCGTTCCCGGCCGAGGTCCTCGAACGCTGCGTGCTGCAACGCTTCGCGCACAAGAGGGCGGAACTGATCGAGCTCAACCGACTCGCTTTCGCCGCTGGCCGGGCAGCCGCCGAGCAGGCGGCGCAGTCGGCAACGGCCGCCGGCGCCGCCTGATTTGCGATAAAATTCCGCTCCTTCCCCAATCGCAATCCGTACCGGCGCCGCAACTGCGGCGCTTGGCGTTCTTTCCCGAACGTCGGCCGCGTCGTTCAACGTGCCGCCAACCTTCTTCCTTCTGGCCAACCGACAAGACATCAAGATGACGGCAAAAATCCTCGACGGCAACCTGCTGGCGCAGAAGCTGCGCGCCGATTTCAAGACCCGTGCCGAAGCGCTCGCCGCGCGCGGCACCCGCCCCGGACTGGCGGTGATTCTGGTCGGCGAAGACGCCGCTTCGCAGGTCTATGTGCGAAACAAGGTCAACGCCTGCGCGCAGGCCGCCTTTCACTCGGAAAAGATCGTCTATCCGCCGGATGTCGAGCCGCGACGGGTACTCGCCAGGATCGCCGAACTCAACGCCGATCCGCAGATTCATGGCATCCTGGTGCAACTGCCGTTGCCCGGACACTTCGACAGCGAGGCGGTACTCAAGGCGATCGCTCCCGAGAAGGACGTCGACGGTTTTCACGCCGAGAACGTCGGCGCGCTGATGCAGGGCAATCCGCGCTTCATCCCCTGTACGCCCTACGGCATCATGAAGTTCTTTGCCGACGCCGGCATCGAACTGAAGGGCAAGGAAGCGGTCGTCCTCGGACGCTCGAACATCGTCGGCAAGCCGATGGCGATGCTGCTGATGCAGGCCAGCGCGACGGTCACCATCTGTCATTCGCAGACCCGTGACCTGCTGTTCCACACCCGCCGGGCCGACATCCTGGTCGCCGCGCTCGGCCGGGCGCGCTTCGTCACCGCCGAAATGGTCAAGCCGGGCGCGGTGGTCATCGACGTCGGCATCAATCGCCTGCCCGACGGCAAGCTCTGCGGCGATGTCGATTTCGGGCCGGTCAGCGAAATCGCCTCGGCGATCACGCCGGTCCCCGGCGGCGTCGGGCCGATGACCATCACCATGCTGCTGGCCAATACGCTCGAAGCGGCCGAACGGGAGGTCAGCTGATGGCTGGGCCGCAGCCCCTGGTCGGCGTCGTCATGGGGTCCGATTCCGATTGGCCGACCATGCAGGCCGCCGCCGTGATGCTCAAGGAATTCGACGTGCCCTTCGAGGCGCGCGTCGTTTCGGCGCACCGGACTCCCGACCTGCTGTTCGAATACGCCGCAGCGGCAAGCGAGCGCGGCCTTAAGGCGATCATCGCCGGTGCCGGTGGCGCCGCGCACCTGCCGGGGATGCTCGCCGCCAAGACCATCGTGCCGGTGCTCGGCGTGCCGGTACAGTCGAAAGCTCTGTCAGGACAGGATTCGCTGCTGTCGATCGTGCAGATGCCGAAAGGCATACCGGTGGCCACTTTCGCGATCGGCGAGGCCGGCGCCGCCAACGCTGCGCTGTTCGCCGTCGCCATGCTGGCCACCGGCGACGCCGTGCTGGCCAGGCGTCTCGAACGGTTTCGCCAGGCCCAGACCGACAAGGTCCGGGCGATGAAGCTGCCCGAGGTGTGAACGCCCGCGCGCGGCTTCACCGATCCGCACCATGATCCTTCCTCCGGCAACCCTCGGCATGCTTGGCGGCGGCCAGCTCGGCCGCTTCTTCGTCGCCGCCGCGCACGAGTTGGGCTATCCGGTGTGGGTTCTCGACCCCGACCCGCACAGTCCTGCCGGGCTGATCGCCGACCGTCACCTGGTGGCCGGCTACGAGGACTTCACGGCGCTCGATGAACTGGCGCAGGGCTGCCTGGCGATCAGCACCGAATTCGAGAACGTGCCGGCCGGCACGCTCGACTACCTGGCCAAATTCGTTGTGGTGCGACCATCGGCAGCGGCGGTCAGCGTCTGCCAAAACCGCATCGCCGAAAAGAACTTCCTGCGTCAACACGGCCTGCCAATTGCCGATTTCGTCGCCGTGCACGACGAGCGCGACCTGCGCGATGCGCCGCCGCGGCTCTTTCCGGGGATCCTGAAAGTCGCCCGCTTCGGTTACGACGGCAAGGGACAGGCGACCGTCGGCAGCGCCGAGGAAGCGATCGCCGCGTTCCAGCACTTCAGGGGTGAGACCAGCGTCCTCGAGCAGAAACTCGAACTCGGCAGCGAACTGTCGGTGGTCCTGACACGCGACGAAACGGGCCAGATCAGGAGCTTTCCGACGGCCGAAAACAGCCATCGCAAGGGCATCCTGGACGTCTCGCTGGTGCCGGCACGGACGCCCGAAGCCTTGCGCGCCGAGGCCGCCGAACTGGCCGGTCGAATCGCCGAGGGGCTCGCCTACATCGGCACGCTGGCGGTCGAGTTCTTCGTCGTCAACGATCAACTGGTGGTCAACGAAATGGCGCCACGCCCGCACAACAGCGGCCACTACACGCTCGATGCCTGTCAGACCAGCCAATTCGAGCAGCAGGTGCGCGCCCTCTGCGGCCTGCCGCTCGGCGACCCGCGGGCGCACTCGGCGGCGGCGATGGTCAACCTGCTCGGCGACATCTGGTACGAAAACGGTACCGCCGGACAACGTTACCGCGAGCCCGACTGGGCACGGTTGCACGCCTTTGCCGGCCTCAAGCTGCATCTCTACGGCAAGCACCACGCCCGGCACGGACGAAAGATGGGGCATTTCACGGTCGTCGACGCCGACCCGGAAAGGGCCCGGCAACTGGCGATGGCGGCGCGGGCCGCGATCGGGATCGTCGATGCCCCCTGACGAAAACGAGATCGCGCGCGCCGTTGCCCTGCTGCAGGCCGGCGAATTGGTCGCCTTGCCGACCGAGACCGTCTACGGGCTCGCCGCCGACGCCGCCAACCCGGTCGCCGTGCGCAGAATCTTCGCAGCCAAGGGACGGCCCGTCGATCACCCGCTGATCGTGCACCTGGCCGGTGCCGGCTGCCTCGACCGCTGGGCACGCGACATTCCATCGCTGGCCTGGGAACTGGCGGAGGCCTTCTGGCCAGGACCGCTGACGCTGGTCCTCAAACGTACCCCGGCGGTGCCGACCGCCGTCACCGGCGGCCAGGAGACGGTCGGCGTGCGCGTCCCCGGGCATCCACTGGCGCTGGCCTTGCTGCGCGCCTATGCCGCCGCCGGCGGCGGGCTTGGCGGCATGTGCGGCCTGGCGGCACCGTCGGCCAACCGCTTCGGGCGAATCAGCCCGACCGACGCCGCGCACGTTCGCGAGGAACTGGGCGACAAGGTGCGACTGATCCTTGACGGTGGCCGCTGCCAGGTCGGCATCGAATCGACGATTGTCGACCTCTCGCGCGACGGCGCTCTGCCGCCACGCCTGCTGCGTCCCGGCCGCATCACTCCCGAGCAGATCGCGGCGGTGATCGGCGTCTGGCCGGAGGCGCCCCAGCCGCCGTCGGCCGAAACGGCGCCGCGCGTTTCGGGATCGCTCGAAGCGCACTATGCGCCGGCGACGCCGATGCGCCTGGTACCGTCGGCGCGTCTTGCCGAAGTCATCGGCATCCTTCGCGCTACCGAGCGCCGCTGCGCCGTCCTCTGTCACAGCGAGCTGGCCGACGCCACCGCGCCACATGCCCTGGTCAGTCTGCCGGTCGATCCGCAGCGTTACGCCCGCGCGCTCTACGCAGCGCTGCGCGAGCTCGATCAAACGGCAGCCGACCTGATCGTCGTCGAGGAAATTCCGGCAACGCCGGAGTGGGCTGCCGTCGCTGACCGCCTGCGTCGGGCCGCCTGCGGAGCCGGTCTGCCGGCGGATTCCTTGAATCGCCCGTAACGACTCGGTCCCTGCCGGTTGAACACTATCCGCCGAGCGGCTATTTGCCGGAAGTCGAGCCGACCGCGATGGCGGAAAATCGTCGTGCTGACGCATCTCCGGGCGGTCATGGCAACGGTGCTCAGGCCGCGACAGGGCCCAGGGCAATCACGGCGGCCTGGAGTTCCGTGGTGACTGCGATCAGTTCGAGGAGCAACGGTTCGTCTTCCACCTAGCCGCCATCGTACAGGGCAACATTGCGCTTCTGGTGGCAGTTATCGAGGAAACGCCATTTGCCGGCAGGGAACGACACTGTCTTGTCCAGGACCTGGAAGACCGTATAGCGGTTCTCCGAGCGATACCCATGCCAGCGCAGCGCCGCCAGGGCGAGAGAGTGTGCCGCGTCGTAGGCGAGAGTGAAGCGGCTTTCGAGGCTCAGTCCAACGTTCTGCGCGTCCGGCAGTTCGTTCATGGCCGACCTGAGCAGTCCATCGAACTCCGCTTGATCAGGAGGCTCAGCCTTGAGGCTGCGAACCTTCACCAGATCTTGCAGGGCTGCCCGAGGGGATGTCATCTGCGCTTCCAATCAACATGATTTTCGGTTGATCGACGACGCGAGTAACGAAGTGGTTGTCGTCACGCAGCTTCCTTGAAAAGTCTTCTGGCGCGTAGAGGGTGGGGTTCACCTTGCGGCCCAGCATCTCCTCGGCCTTGGCCAGAACTTCGAACAGATGGCTGTAGCTCAAGCCCTCGGCGATAAGCATGAGATCGATATCGCTCGCCGCACTATCCGTCCCCTTGGCCACGGAACCATAAATGAATGCGCAACGAACATGATTGGCATCTTCGGCCAAGGCGGCGCGCAAGACATCTGCCAATCCGAAAGTCTTGAGCACAATGCCCCTCAATTCGTTAAAGATGGGCGAATTCCGATTGGCCTGATAGTGCTTCTGCCGGCCGACCTGGCTCATCGTGACCAGACCGGAAGAGTGCATCCTTTCCAGTTCTCGCTGCAGCGCCCCGCGCCCGGTCAAGCCAAGCCTGGCGATTTCGTTGCCGTAGAAAGATCGATCCGGCTGGCCGAAGAGCAGCCCAAGCACCCTCTGCTGTACCCCCGAGAACAGGACATCCGAAATTGACGCAGTCGCATTACTCCCCATAGTGGGTACCATGGTACCTGATTTGGGGATGCCGACGTGGTTTGGACGCCAATGGATTTCCCCACAAAAGGGATCATCGACCCCAATTCAGGGAACGATTGCCCAAACACTCACATCGATTTTGCTATCGAGCAGTGCCTGCGAAGGCGAAGTAACAGGTGTTACCACTCACCTCGACCTCGCCATCGAGAAGCACCTGCGGCACCGCTGACAAGTGCTGGAGCTGTTGGCCCCTTGCCTCGAACTCGTAAGCTATCGGCCGAAACGGTAGTTCCAGAAGAAGTCCAGGGCGTTGTCGGAACCGGCCCGTCCGACGAGGTAGAAGTTGCGGTTGAGGTGCACGGTCAGCTTGACGACGCTTTCGGCAGTGGTCAGCGACTGGTCGTAGCTGACCAGCACGTCCGACGACAAGCGCTTGCCGACGCTGACGATCTGGCCGCTGGTGGTGTTGCTCGAGCCGAAGGAACTGCTGCTGGCGATGCGGCTGGTCTCCTGCCGACCCGAGCCGTCGATGTTGCCGCTGCTGATGCCGAACTCGTCTATCCCCAGGCTGCGCTGCAGCTTGCTCAATGCTCCCCCGTCCTGACCGCCGAGAATGGTCTGCGCCGCCGCCAGCAGTGTCGACGGGTCGGCACCGCTGCCCGGCTGATCGGACGCGTGTCCGAGCACCAGCCAGGAGAGCTTCTCGGCGTCGGGCACCGACGGTTCGGAGACCAGTTTGACGATCGGCCGTCTGGCTGTGCCGGTCACCTCGACGCCGGCCTCGACCGGCAGGTTGGTGCGCATGGCACGAATATTCAGGCCGGGATTGTCGAGCAGGCCCTGGAAATTGAGAATGCCGCGCTCGATAGCCAACTTCTGGCCGTAGGCGTCGAAACGGCCGCCAACGGTGCGGATCGAACCGGTTGCCCGCGGCAGTCCCGTGCCATCCGAACGAAGCCGCACGTCACCCGCCAGGCGGCTTTCGACACCGGCGCCGCGAAAGCGGAAATGGCGTCCGAGGTCGACCTCCAGATTCACCGACAACAGCCGCGCGGGCGGCGGCACCCGCGGCTTGACCGAGCCCGGACGCTTGATCACCACATCCTCGGACAGTTGCGGCGTGCCGCTCTTGGCAAGTTCCCAGTAACCCGCGTCGACCTTGAAGCTGCCGAGGACGTCGAGCGCCTTGGCACCCAGCGTCAGCTTGGCGTCGCCGGAAACGAGCATCCATTGCTCCGGGCGCTGGGTCACTCCGAGACGATCGGCGCGCAGTTCGAGGACGCCGTCGGTATGCCCGAGATGCAACTGACCACTGGCCTCGAGCCGCCCCGGTTTGCCGGTCAGACTGCTCGCATCGATGCCCGGCTCGAGCGCCAGGATGCGCGGCATCGGCTGGAAATCGCTCTCGAAAACCAGTTGCTTGAGAACCAGACGAATATCGCCGGCGGCCTCGCCGCTCAGTTGCAGCCGCAACTTGCCGCGCTCCAGCCGCATCCCGTGATCCAGCGCACGCACCACCAGCCCGTCGCCACGCAGTTCGCCACCGAGTTCAGGCAAGGCCGGCGTTCCGGCAATCCGCAGATCGCCGGCCAACTCGCCGCCGAGTTGCCAGCCATCGCCGACCAGTCGTGCTGCCCACGCCAGATCCGGCATGTTCAGTTTGAGCTGGCCGCGCCAGGGCGCCTGCGGGTTGATCAGAGTATCTGCCGAACTCGTCGCGCTCAGTTCGCCGGCCACTTCACCGAGCTTCTTGCCGCGCAGCGCGAGCTGCGTCTCGAGACGACCGTCCCTGGCGAGCAGGCTCAGCGAGCCTTCCTGCAGACCCAGGGGCAGCGAACCGATCGCCAGGTCGCCACTCTCCCGCCACAGCCGCAGGCGACCGCTTGGCAGGCCGGCGGTCGACGCCTTGCGCTGACCGCTCGATTTGGCGGTGTTCGAGATATCCCACTCGGCGTTCAAACGCAGCGTCTCCTGGCTGCCCCTGGTGGCGTCGAGCAGCGCCTCGAACCACTCCGGGAATTCGGCCAGCGTCGCCAGCACCGGCAAAGCGCGCAGATTTCCGGCCGTCTGCCAGCGCCCGCTCTGGTAATCGGCGCGTTCGAGGCGTGCCGACCAGCCACTGCCAAGCAACTCGCCGGGGCCCGCACTGAAACGCTCGGCGGCCGCCTGCAGCGGCAGAGCGCCGGCCAGGCGAACGAAAGGCTTGCCCTGGTCGACCAGCGACGAGAGCGTCAGCTCGCTCAGCTTGCCCGACCAGACCATGCCAGCCGCCGGCGCCGTCAGGCCACCCTCGAGCAGCAACTGCAGATGGCGTTTGCCGGGCAGGTCGATCTGGCCGCTCAGTCGGTGCGCACTGCGCACGCCTTCGGCGTCGAGCGCCAGCCCGGTCAACACGTTCTTGCCGTCGGGCAGGTCGACGCCGGTGAGTCGCAGCCTGCCCGACAGCACACCCTGCGAGCCATCGCCGAGGCGCGCATCGAGCGCCAAGCCACGAATTTCACCAATACCCCTGGCCGCCAGACGCGTCGATCGCAGTTCGGCCGACAGTTCGGGCAACTTGCTGCTGCCACCGACAACCAGCGTACCCTTGAGATCGCCGTCCACCCCCAGCGGATCGAGTCTGGGCGCGGCGATGACGACCGTCAGCAGGTCGCCACGTGCACCGAATGCCCCTTTCGCCTGCAAGCGGTTGCCCGCGGCATCGAGCTCGACGTCGGCCTTGCGCAAGCGTTCGCCGGCGAGGTCGATCTCGCCGCTACCGGCAAGCGCCTGCCCACGAAAGCGGCTGTCGCGCAAGCGAAAGCGCAGGGCCAGCGCAAGCCCGGGCTGGCGGCTACCGCTGGCGTCGAAGTCGGCATTGAGACGCGCCGCCGGCAGGTCGGCGAAGCGGCTGGGATCGAAATTCTTGAGGCTCCCCTGAACGGCAAACTTGCCAGAGTCGACCAGCCCGAGCTTGCCGCTGGCCAGCAGCATGGCGTCACCGCTGACCAGACGCAGGGTGTCGACGACGATTTCGGTCGGCTCGATGGCCAGCTTGCTGTCGATCGAGAATTGTGGGTCGCGCAGCTCGGTTTCCAGCACCTGCCGATTCAGGCCAAGGCTGGCGCGCAGCGGCCCGGCGAGCCGCGTGCGCCGCAGACCGCTGACCAGCGCGCTTGCGTCAAGCGCGCTGGCCGCCAGACGCAGCGTCAGTTCGGCGTCGCGCAGCTTGCCGCTGCCGCGCAGCCGACCGCCACCGGACAGACGCAGATCGAGATTGGCCAGCGCCAGCTGGTCGTCGCCCAGCTGCAGGTCGGTCTGCAGCGATTCAAGCGGCAACCGTTGCCGGTCGGCGGCACCCGGCTGCCGGTTGACGACGCTCAGCCGCCCGGCCAGGGCAGCGGACGAATCGTCGAGCGGCTGCAATTCGGCATGCAGGTCGAGCGCCGCCTGCGGTGCGCCCTTGCTCCAGGCGGCGGGATCGATTCCGGCGAGTTTGGCAACCAGTTCGCGGATCGGTTGCGGCAGGAAAGGCCTGATCCGCGCCGAGACTTCGCCGGCGAAGCTCTCGCCGGCCCGGGCTTCGAGCGGCCGGCCGTTGCCGCGAACGGCGAGTTCCTCGAGCGACCCGTCGGCTGCGAGATCGAAAGCCAGCGCACGGCCAGCCGCCTCACCCTCGATGCGTGCGCTGGCCTGCAGCGGATACGGCTGGTCGCCGCCGAGCGACGCCTCGGCGGTAACCGCCAGACCGCTGACCCTGGCACGTGCCGTGCTCAGGTGATGCCGGACGCCGTCGCTCGACAGGCTCGCCACGAGCGTCTCGACGACGGTCGCCGCCTTGCCGTCCGGATGCGCGTACTCACCGATCTCGAGGCGTCCGAGTTGCAGCTGCCCGATCTCGATCGCCAGCGGCAAGCGCAGGCTGTCGGGGACGGTCAGCGGCTCGTCGCTCGGCAGGCTGGCAATGCGCAGCGTCGCCGCAGCAATGCGGATCACGGCGAGACGAGACTGCAGCAATTCGGCCGGACGCCAGTCGAGCTGCAGATCCTCGAGCTGAAGATCCAGGGTCGCGTCGCGCCAATGCAGCGAGCGCAGGGCGAACGATCGATCGAGCGAGCCGCTCGCCCCCTGCAGCACAAGCTGGCCGCCGGCCAGCCGCTCTATTCCCCGGCAGACGACCTGCAGACCGCTCTCGCTGCCGACCAGCCAGGCGGTGCCGACAAGCAGCGCCAGCACGACGGCGAAGGGAAGCGCCAGCCATCGCCAGTAAGGGCGTCGACGTGGCGGCGGCGTCGCCGGCGCTTGCTGACCCGGCTGCCGGGAAATGTCGGGCTGCTCGTTCAAAATGGTATCGCCAGGGAAAAGTCGAAGCGCAGCTTGCCTTCGCGCTGGCCGTACGCGAGGTCGAGACCGAGCGGTCCGACCGGACTCTTCCAGCGCGCACCAAGACCGTAGCCGAGCGCCATGTCGAAGGCTTCGCGGCTGTCCTGCGCGTCGCCGGCATCGACAAAGACCGCCGCCCCCCAGGACGAGGTCAGCCAGTGCGTGTACTCGGCGCTGACCGTCATCAGATAACGACCACCGACCACCGCCGAACCTTCGGGCACGCCGAGGCTCTGGTAGGCGTAACCGCGCACCGAGTTGCTGCCGCCGGTACGGAACAGGAAGTCCTGCGGTATGCCCTGACGCGAAGGCGCGAAGGTGACGCCGAGCTCGCCGCGAAAAAGCAGCCCGTCGCTGGCACCAAGGGCGACGCCCTGGTTATAGCGCAGATAGGTGCGCAGGAAGTCCTGATCGGAAAAAAGCTGCTTGCTGCCGCCGCCCAGCTGCAGCTGCAGCGAGATTCCCTGCGAGCGGTCGAGTGGTTCCGGAGCATGCCGCCAGGTCCAGCCGACCTGCCCCGTGAGGGCCTTGTTGGTGGTCGTCGGCGCGCCCTGCGGCGTCTGTTTTTCCTCCAGCCAGTTGATCCCCAGACGTTGCTCGACACTGCCACGCTGCTGGACGCGCGTGGCGCCGAGCGAGTAGCTGTCGAGCGCCAGGTTCTCGATGTCCGAACTCTGGATGGCCATGCCGACGCCGTCACGCCGACGCCGGTCATCGGGGGGAAAAAAGACGTCGGCATAAGCTGTCTGGCGCAGCTGCTCGATGCGCACACCGGTGTGCAGTTCCCAGGCACGACCGAACAGGTCGCTGCTGCGGTAGCTGGTTTCGACGCGCGCGCCGGTATTGGTACTGTAGCCGACGCCGAACGCCACCTGGTACGGCGCGCGCTCGCGAACGTGCACGCGCACCGGCGCCGTGACCCGCTCTTCGCCAACCGCTGGCGCGACGCCGTCGTCTTCTGCACGTTCCAGCGAAACGGTGACCGATCCGAAATAGGGAGTGTCCTGCAAGGCGGCCTGAAATGCCAGCAGCTTGTCCTCGCGGTAGTTGGCGCCAGGCTTGACGGTGCGATTGAAACGCTCGACCAGCTCCCGAGAGTAGCGTTTCAGGCCGCTGATTTTCAGTTCACCGAAGCTGTAGAGCGGACCCGGCTCGACCAGCACCCTGAGGTCTACCCGGTGCGCTTCGGGATCGACTTCGGCCTGGCTGTCCTGCAGGCGGCCAGCGGGGTAGTCGACGGCCAGCAGTTCGGCCAGCAGCGATTGCTTGGCGTTGTCCCAGTCGGCCTGCCGGAAAGCCTGGCCGCTCTTGAGTTTCCAGCCGCTCAGCAAGGCCTCGCGCCGTGCCGGCTCGATCTCGCCGACGATCTCGATGGCGACCTTGCCAACCAGTGAACGCGGACCGGGCTGGACGTCGACCAGCAGTTCACCATGACGCTCGTGCACGGTGACTTCGGGCGAAAAATAGCCCTCTGTCGCCAGCAGGTTGCCGGCTTCGCGGCGCACGCGGCGTTCGAAAGCCGCTTGCGACGGCGCGTCGGTGACCTCGCCCAGATTCAGATAGTTGGTCAACAGTTCGCGCACCTCCTCCGGTGCCTGCAGTTGTGGCACGGCGGCGGAGACAGGCAGGGCGAACAGCAGCGCTGCGAGAACAACGGACTTGTGCATTTGGATCGGATACTCGAATGGCAGGCAGCGGACCGTGGCCGCAGCGTGAAGCTCTTTTCGGCTGGCCAGGCGCTCTGGCGCGGGCGGCCCACCGGCCGTTGGCGGTTGCCGCAGGCCGTATAGGATAAACCGTTTGCGGCGAGCGCCGGCAAGATCTGCAGGGTCACGGGGAAGCCCGGCGAGCGATCCCGCCGGGGAGCATGCCTTCGGCCGACGTTCTGAGGCTGTGCGACCCGGAATCGACTCGGCGCTCGGCAAGGAAGGTGAGATATTGCGAGAAGAGCAAGACCAGGGCGTGCGCGCCGCTCGCTGCTGCCACCGTCTACGGACTCCTGCGGCTGGCTCCAGCGGCCGAATCAGCAGCGTCCGATGATGCCGCCGGCCGTTGCCTGCTCCGTTCAAGGTGGCAGCCACGATTCCGATGGCGGGACTTGCGAAATGCTCGCCCGGCGCTACATCGCCGCCTTCGTCTCGTGGTGTCTCGCCATGCGCTTCAGGCCGTCGCACGGGAAGCTCGGCGTTTGCCGGATGGAGCGGCCCTTGTCGAGCAACACGCATTCGCCGCTGGTGCCCGTCGCGGCATCGCTGACCTCCGCTCGCGATGGCATGCCGCCCTTGGCCAGCGACTCGAGGACCTGGGTTGCCCAGATCAACGGCTGGTGTGCCGCCTCGCACAGGCAGGGGATCTCCTCCTGCACTTTGCCGAAGCGTTCAAGACGCAACTCGACGCCGAGGTCGCTGCGGGCCACCATCGCCGCTGCCGTCGAGTGGTGCAAGCGTTATCGAGTAGCACCACCGACGGCGAGCGAAGACGCATCAGCAGCGACACCCGGCCTTCGTCCGCTACGCGATTGCACCGTGCCAGCGCACCATGACGCTGCCGGACGGCGAGGTGATCACGAGGGAGTTCAAGGCGGGCGAAGTCCTGTGGCCAGACGCGCCGACGCCTGTCGAAGAAGGCATCGGACAGACCGATACGCGCGTCATCGTTGTCGAACCAAAGGAGAGCCAGCCCGAGCTGGCGAACAGCCAGTAGCCAGGGCGGCGCGCGCAAGTCGCCCGCGCGCGCAGGCCGGTGGCATCGGCGCCTGCCGAGCGCACAACGACAGCCCGGTTAACGCAAGACTTATGCCATCAGATTTGTCGTTGACGGGCCGGAAGCGGTCGCCGAAGGCAGACGGCCGAGTTCACCCGACGTCGCCGCGCGAGGCTTCCCCGCGCCGTTCCTGCACCAGCGGAGTGCGCTTTCCGGGCTTTCGCCGTCCCTTGATCGACGGTCGTCGGGAAGCCGGCGGATTGCGGCGTTTAACTGCCGCCAAGCATTGCACCGTGCGATGCGTATTCGGTATGATCCATGGGAGAAAATTTCACGGTCGTTTTCAGCAACATTTCCACCAAACCACTCCCACGGAGCTCGATCATGGCAAAAGCCAAAGAAGTCAAGAAGTCTGAAAAAACCAAGAACACCGAAGTGACGGCGGCAAGCGCCGTCACGCCAGCCGATTTCGTCAGGATTACCAAGGTCGTCGGCCGGCAAATCCTCGATTCGCGCGGCAACCCGACGGTCGAAGTCGACATCACTCTCGACAACGGCTTCATGGCGCGCGCCGCCGTCCCATCGGGCGCTTCGACCGGCGAATTCGAAGCCTGCGAGCTGCGCGATGGCGACAAGAAGACCTACCTCGGCAAGGGCGTCCTGAAAGCCGTCGCGGCGGTCAACAACCAGATCGCCAAACTGCTCAAGGGCAAGAACCCGCTCAATCAGCGCGAACTCGACGAGGCGATGATCGCCCTCGACGGCACGCCCAACAAGTCGAACCTGGGCGCCAACGCGATTCTTGGCGCGTCGATGGCGATTACCCTGGCGGGCGCCAACGTCAGCAAGATGCCGCTCTGGAAATACATCGGCAAGATCCATCGCAACCGCGATTTCGCCTTGCCGACGCCGATGGCCAACATCATCAACGGCGGCAAGCACGCCGACAACCTGATCGATTTCCAGGAGTTCATGATCATGCCGGTGGGGGCGCCGTCCTTCTCGGAAGGCCTGCGCTGGATCACCGAAATCTTCCATGCCCTGAAGAGCATCCTCAAGAAGGGCGGGCACGTGACCGCCGTCGGCGACGAAGGCGGCTTTGCACCCAACCTGACCAATGATCAGTCGCTCGAGGTAATCATGGAGGCGATCGTCGCTGCCGGTTACAAGCCGGGCAAGCAGATCGGCATCGCGCTCGACTGCGCGTCGTCCGAGCTGTTTGATGAAGGTGGCCGCAAGGGCTACAAGTTCTGGAAGTCCAATCCGGACAAGCTGTTCACCGACGACGAAATGATTGCGGTGTACCGCGACTGGTGCAAGAAGTATCCGATCGTTTCGATCGAGGATGGTCTCGACCAGAGCGACTGGGAAGGTTACGTCAAGCTGACCAAGGCGCTCGGCGAGAAGGTGCAGATCGTCGGCGACGACTTCTTCGTCACCAACCCAGTGCGCCTCAAGCAGGGCATCGACATGAAGGCGGCGAACGCGATCCTGATCAAGGTCAACCAGATCGGCACCGTCACCGAAACACTCGACGCGATCAAGATGGCGCAGAAGGCGGGCTACGGCGTGATCTCGTCACACCGCTCGGGTGAAACGGAAGATGCGTTCATCGCCGACCTCGCCGTCGGCACCGGCGCCGGGCAGATCAAGACCGGTTCGCTGTCGCGCACCGACCGCATCTGCAAGTACAACCAGTTGCTGCGAATCGAAGAGCAACTCGGCAGCAAGGCCGTCTACAAGGGCCTGAAGTCGATCAAGGGCGCCGGCTTCTGACCGAGCGGATCGCCGCAATGAAAAAGGCATCGCCTCGGCGATGCCTTTTTTCTTCCCCGTTCGCTATTCACCGCCATCGTCGATGATGATCGGCTTGCTGCGGGGACCGCAGTGCCGCGGCAAGAGCAAGGACAGCAGGCCGGCAACGACGACGAAGACGGTCGATGCCCACAGGCAGGCGACCAGACCGCCGCTCTCGCCGCTCTGCAGACCCCACTGGTAGAGCGCGCCCGAGAGGACCGTGCCGGCCAGACGACCGGCGGCGTTGGCCATGTAATAGAAGCCGACGTTCATCGCCACCTTGTCGCTGTCGGTATAGGCCAGGATCAGGTAGGAGTGCACCGCCGAGTTGAGCGCGAACACCACCCCGAAAACGATCAGACCGGCGACCACGACAAGCGTCGGCGCGACACCGGCGCTCAGCGCCACGGCGATGCCGGCCGGCAGCGCGGCGAGGACGAAAGCGAGAATCGTCGCCGTCCGCCCGTCGGGTTCGTGCTGCTCCTCGACCCGGCTGCGCAGCAGTCGCGGGGTGGCGGCCTGGACGATGCCGTAACCGATCACCCAAACGGCAAGGAAACCGCCCGCCTGCCAGAACGACCAATCCAGTACGCTGCGCAGGAACACCGGCAGGCCGACGACGAACCAGACGTCGCGGGCGCCGAACAGGAAGATGCGCGCCGCGGCCAGCTTGTTCACCGAGGCATTGTGCGAGAAGACCTGCGAAAACCTGGCCTTCTTGTTGGCCTGGCCGAGACCGCCGCGCATCAGCAGGGCGGCGAGGATCAGGGTGACGCCGACCAGCACGACCAGCAGTCGGAGCGCGGTCTGGAAATCAAGCACGGTCAGCAGCAGGCCGCCGAGAAAGAAACCGACGCCTTTCAAGGCGTTCTTCGAACCGGTCAGGATCGCCACCCAGCGATAGAGCGTCGCCGAAGCATTCTCGGGGACGATCAGCTTGACCGCGCTCTTCGAGCTCATCTTGGTCATGTCCTTGGCGATGCCGCTCAGCGCCTGCGAAACCATCACCCAGGCGACGACCAGCCAGGCCTGCGGCGCGAAGGCGAGCATCGACAGCGCCACCAGCTGCGTGCCGAGACCGATGAACAACGTCGTCTTGAGCCCGAAGCGGGCGCCGATGAAACCACCGAAGAGGTTGGTCAGGATGCCAAAGACTTCGTAGAAGATGAACAGCGAAGCGACCGCAAAAGGCGAGTAGCCAAGATTGTAGAAGTAGAACAGGACCAGCATGCGCGTCGCGCCATCGGTTACCGTATCCGCCCAGTAGGCGCCGGTCACCAGGACGTAGTTGCGCAAGCCCGCACGCGACGCGTCGGCCCGGCCGGCTGATGGATCGCTCATCGATCTCCTCCTCTCGAGTAGCCGTGCGCCGAAACCGGCACCACCCTCCGGACCATCGCTTCAGTTGCCGCGGGCGGCTGGCTTCGACGAAACGTCCCTAGAGCGACGCAGCCAACTTGCGCGCCAGCTCGACGTAACGATTGGCATAACCCCACTCATTGTCATACCAGGCGTAGATCTTGAGCATCGTGTCGTCGACCACCAGCGTATGCGCGGCGTCAACAATCGACGACCGCGGATCGGCCAGATAGTCCATGGAAACCAGCGGCCGCTCCTCGTAGCCGAGAATTCCCTTTAGCGGGCCTTCAGCAGCTGCCTTGAACAGGTCATTGACTTCGGCGGCGGTCGTTGGGCGCTTCATCTCGAAGACACAATCAGTCAGCGAAGCGTTGAGCAGTGGGACGCGCACCGCATGGCCATCGAGTTTGCCCTTCAATTCCGGGAAGATCAGCGCGATCGCGGTCGCCGAACCGGTGGTCGTCGGTATCAGTGACAGACTGGCAGCCCGGGCGCGACGCAGATCCTTGTGCATTTGATCGTGCACACTCTGCGTATTGGTCGAGCTGTGGATGGTGGTGATCATCCCGCGTGTAATGCCGATCGCCTCATGGACGACCTTGACCACCGGCGCCAGGCAATTGGTGGTGCACGAGGCGGCAGTGACGATCTGGTCGCGCGCCGGATCGTAGAGATGGTCGTTCACCCCCATGACCACGTTCAGCACGCCGCCGTCCTTGACCGGCGCGGCAACCACCACCTTCCTGACGCCGGCGTCCAGATACGGCGTCAACTGATTGACCGTGCGCCATTTGCCGCTGGCTTCGAGAACGATATCGACGCCCGCTTCGCGCCACGGACCACCGGCCACGTCCCTGGCGCTGCTATAGGTGATCGCCTTGCCGTCGACCAGCATGCGCCCGTTGCTGACCGAAATGTCACGCCGCCACCGCCCCTGCACCGAATCGAATTCAAGCAGGTGCGCAGCGGACTCCACCGGTCCGTTGGCTTCGTTGATGTGGACGAACTCCAGCTCCGGACAATCCCACGCCGCGCGCAACGCCAGCCGGCCCATGCGGCCAAAACCGTTGATACCAACCTTGATAGCCATTCTCGCTCCTCCTTGGGTGGGGCCCTGCCGGGTTCCGGCGAGCCGACAATGTTCACGTCGCGAGCGCTGCGCGCCGCAAAAACATTTCCATATTGCTAGAATCTTCGAAACCTGTAAACCCCCTTCAGGGCAAAACTCTGATGGTCCTTCTCGCCGCACGACAGCTCGCGACTGAGCTGGCAACGCCCGTGGACATCGACGCCCGGAGCAAACGCTTTGCGGCGTCAGCCATATTTCGGTATTGTTGGAAAGATGAACAATACCGATGCCGTCACTGCGCTCGCCGCGCTGGCGCAGGACAGTCGCCTCGCCATCTTCCGTCTGCTGGTCCAGAACGCGCCCGCCGGCCTGACCGTCGGCGTGATCGCGGAACAACTGGAATTACCCGCCCCGACGTTGTCTTTCCACCTCAAGACACTGTCCCACGCCGGCCTGGTGAGCACCGTCCAGGAGGGTCGCTTCGTTCGTTGTCGCGCCGACATGGGCAAGATCGACGGGCTGATCGGCTTCCTCACCGACAACTGCTGCGGGGGCCACCCCGAGATCTGCAAACCGCAGGAGGCTGCCAGCCAATGAGTTTCTTCGAACGCTGGCTGACGCTCTGGGTATTCCTGTGCATCGTCGCCGGAACGATGGTCGGAGTCGCCGCGCCCGAACTGGCTCAAACCGTCGGAGGTCTCGAAATTGCCCAGGTCAACCTCCCCGTCGGCCTGCTGATCTGGGTGATGATCATCCCGATGCTGATGAAGGTCGACTTCGACTCGCTGCACCAGGTGCGGCGACAGAAAAGCGGCATCGCTATTACGCTGTTCGTCAACTGGGCCGTCAAGCCGTTCTCCATGGCGCTGCTCGGCTGGATATTCATCCGGCACGTTTTCGCCCCTTTTCTGCCGGCCGCGCAGATCGACAGCTATGTCGCCGGCCTGATCCTGCTCGGCGCCGCGCCGTGCACGGCGATGGTCTTCGTATGGAGCAACCTGTGCCGCGGCGACGCCAACTTCACGCTCACCCAGGTGGCACTCAACGACCTGGTGATGGTCTTTGCCTTCGCGCCGATCGTCGCCCTGCTGCTGGGGGTATCGGCGATTCCCGTTCCCTGGGCGACCCTGTTCCTGTCGGTTGTGATGTATATCGTGTTGCCACTGGCGATCGCCCAACTGGCTCGCCGCCGACTGCTCATCGGCGGCGGCGAAACGGCTTTCAGAAACGCCCTGGCGCGCATCGGCCCATTTTCGATCGGCGCCCTGCTGGCCACCCTGGTGCTGCTCTTTGCCTTCCAGGGCAAGGCGATCATCGACCAGCCACTGGTCATCGCCATGCTCGCCGTACCGATCCTGCTGCAGGGCCTGTTGATCGCCGCCCTTGGTTACTGGCTCAACCGGCGACTCTGCGTCGCCCATGCCGTCGCCGGCCCGTCGACAATGATAGGCGCATCAAACTTCTTCGAGCTGGCTGTGGCAGTGGCGATTGTCCTGTATGGCTTCGATTCCGGAGCAGCGCTGGCGACCGTCGTCGGCGTGCTGATCGAGGTGCCGGTGATGCTCTGGCTGGTGCATCTGATCAACCGCAGCAAGCGCTGGTACGAAGCTGGTTTGCGCCGCCCGGAGCCCGTTTGAAGGCGGCGCCGAGCGACCGGACCAGCGCCCGCAAGGCCTGGGCGGACGGCGCTTGACGAGGCGCGGTTCGGACCGGATACTTCTAGTGAACCGGTCAACTTCAGCGGCCGTCTTCCTCTCGTTTCTGAACCTTCTCGATCAACCGAATCTGGACAAGAACCCATGAATGCCAAAGACATCAAACCAGGCGTCGCCACTGGCGACCAGCTGCAAGCCATCTTCGATCTGGCCAAGGAAAAGCAGTTCGCGCTGCCGGCGGTCAACGTCATCAACACCAGCACTGTAAACGCGGTCATGGAAACCGCCGCCGAACTCAACTCGCCGGCGATCATCCAGTTCTCCAATGGCGGGGCCCAGTTCTTTGCCGGCAAGGGACTCGACAACGCCGGTCAGCGTGCCTGCGTCGCCGGCGCCGTTTCGGGCGCCGTACACATCCATCAGATGGCCGAGTTGTACGGCTGCACGGTGGTAACCCATACCGACCACGCGGCCAAGAAACTGCTGCCGTGGATCGACGGCCTGCTCGACGCCGGCGAGCAGTATTTCAAGTTGCATGGCAAGCCGCTTTACAGTTCGCACATGCTTGACCTCTCGGAAGAGCCGATCGGCGAAAACATCGAGATCTGCAAGCGCTATCTCGAACGGATGAGCAAGATGGGAATGACCCTCGAAATCGAGCTCGGTGTCACCGGTGGCGAGGAAGACGGTGTAGACAACACCAATGTCGACAGCTCCAAGCTCTACACCCAGCCGGAAGACGTCGCGCTGGCCTACGAAGAGCTCTCCAAGGTCAGCGACCGCTTCACCGTCGCCGCCGCCTTCGGCAACGTGCACGGCGTGTACAAGCCCGGCAACGTCAAGCTGCAGCCGATCATCCTCAAGAACTCGCAGGAGTACGTGCAGAAGAAGTTCGGCACCAAGGCCCACCCGGTGAACTTCGTTTTCCACGGCGGATCGGGATCGAGCCTCGAGGAAATCCGCGAGGCGATCTCCTACGGCGTCATCAAGATGAACCTCGACACCGACCTGCAGTGGGCTTTCTGGGACGGCGTGATGGGCTTCTACAAGAAGAACGAAGGCTATCTCCAGGGTCAGATCGGCAACCCCGAGGGCGACTCCAAGCCGAACAAGAAGTACTACGATCCGCGCGCCTGGCTGCGCAAGGGTGAGGACGCCTTCCGGGCGCGGCTCAAGCAGGCTTTCGCCGACCTCAACAACGTCGGCACGCTGGGATAATCGCCTGCCGGGAACAGCGCAACGGGCTGGCCGAAAGCTGGCCCGTTTTCGCGTTCAACGGCGATGCCGCAAGGGCGCGTCGCCGCCCGCTGGCGGGAATGCCGGCGCGGTCGGCACGACGCCGCCGCGCGAGCGCCGCAGCAAGCGATGCGGGTGACGATTGCCCATCGCCGGCGATGCCACGCCGCCCGTTTCCGACCCTCCTGACACCGAACAATCCGAGGACCCAAGCATGAGCACTCTGCCAGAACAGCTAGTCAAGACCGAAGCGCACAGGTCGATTTTCGAATCCGCCGTACGCCAACTTCCCCTTCCCGTCTGCGCCGCATTCGGCTCGTCCGACAGCCCGCAGCCGGTCAGCTTCAGCAACACCAACCGCGTCCTGAGCACCAAGGACAGCGATGCCGTGCGCCAGCAGTTTCCGAAAACGGTGGCCGCGTCGGGCAACATCGTCCTCACTTCCGCCGGCACCAGCACCATCAGGGTCCAGGGCAAGCGCGTCGCCGTCCTGTTCTCGGGTGGCCCTGCTGCCGGTGGTCACAACGTCGTCTGCGGCCTCAAGCGCGTACTCGGCGCCGGCAACACGCTGTTCGGCGTCAAGGCGGGACCCAAGGGTCTGCTCAAGGGCACCCTGTTCGAGATCACCGACGCCAATGTGGACTTCATCCTCAACACCGGCGGTTTCGACTTCCTTGGTTCGGATCGCACCAAGATCAAGAGCGACGAGCAGTTCGCGCAGGTCAGGGAGACCTGCATCAAGCACCGGCTCGACGCCATCGTCGTCGTTGGCGGTGACGACTCGAACACCAACGCGGCGGTACTCGCCGAGTCGCTGTACAGCGGCGTCAAGTCCGACGGCTCGGGCGTCCAGGTGATCGGCGTGCCGAAGACCATCGACGGCGACCTGCAGCTCGGCGACCTGCTGTCGATCTCCTTCGGTTTCGATACCGCGACGAGAATCTACAGCGAGATGGTCGGCAACATCCTGCAGGACACCAGTTCGTCGCTGAAGTACTGGCACTTCGTCAAGCTGATGGGTCGCTCGGCTTCGCACGTGGCACTCGAGGTGACGCTGCAGACCAAACCGGCGATCGCCATCATCTCCGAGGAAGTGTCCGCCAAGAAGATGTCGCTGGCCAGCATCATCGACGGCATCGCCAGGGTCGTCGTCGAGCGCTCGCATAGGGGAATGAACTACGGCGTCTTGCTGGCACCCGAGGGGCTGATCGAGTTCATCCCGGAAATGAACGCCATGATCGCCGAACTCAACGACGTCCTGGCGCATGAAGCGAACGCTTTCGCAGCGCTTGCCGACGACGCCAAAGCGGCTTTCGTAGAGAGCAAGCTCAGCGCCGACAACGCTCACCTGCTGGCGTCGCTGCCGCATTACATCGTGAACATGCTGCTCGCCGAGCGCGACTCGCACGGCAACCTGCAGGTCTCGCTGATTCCCACCGAGCAGCTGCTGATCGACATGACCAAGGCGCGCGTCAAGGAACTCGACGCCAACGTGCCGTTTGCCGCACACAGCCACTTCCTCGGCTACGAAGGCCGCTGCGGCGCACCGACGCTGTTCGATGCCGCGTACACCTACAACCTCGGCCTGACCGCCGGCTCGCTGATCCTCGACGGCCGCAGCGGCTACATGGCAACCGTCACCGGCCTGACCAGCGGCGGTACGCCACAGGCGATCCCGCTCGCCGGTCTGCTGAACATCGAACGCCGCCACGGCAAGGACGAGTTCGTGATCGAGAAAGCGCTGGTCAAGATGGACTCGCCGGCGATGCAGTTCTTCGCCTCGCGGCGCGACGAATGGGCCCGGCAGGATCTCTTCGCATCGCCCGGGCCACGGCAATTCTGGGGTCCGACGACGCACCAGCAACCAATCACCGTCGCCTTGAACTCGGGCTCCGACTCACTGATGTTCAAGATCGGCTGATCGCGCTGCGGCGTACGCCTACGAACAGGGGCCATCGACTGACGGTCGCCCCGGTTCGCTTTCGCCCCCCCGGGCAAGCCGTTCAGCGCCCGGCAGGCGTCGGGCGCCGGTAACGAAGCCGCCGAAGCCGTCCTCGCACCCCTGCTGCCACCACAACACGCTCGTCGTGCGACGACCGAAGCCGGTCGCGCGATCGGGAAGCACGCGGCGCTGGCCTGGGTCGGAACAGCGCCGCAGTCAGCCGCGACGCGATCCAGGTCATCGCCTTGCCGCCTTGGCACGTTAACCCCTCGCCAGCGGGGGCGGCGTCAGCGACAGTGCGCCGCCGCTCACCGGCACGGCGTCATCGACGCCCGCTCGCGATCACCACCGGCACCACGGCGGACCCGGGCCATTTTTCCCGGCCGCCTTGCCTGACTACCTGCATTTTGGGCACCAATGACAATAAACTACAATCTGGCACTTGCCGTGTATCGCCACAGCTTGACGACCCCCGACGCGCCAGCGGTGGTTTCCCGGGGGCGAACACTGACCTATGGAGCGATGGCTGACCGCGCTGCACGTCTGGCGAAGTGCCTGGCAGGCAGTCGCGCCTGGCCGCACGGCAACGCCGCCCCATTGCGCGTCGGGATTCTCGCTTCACGCGGGATAGACGCCTGCGTGGCCCTGATCGGAGCCTGCTGGGCGGGAGCCGCCTACGTGCCGATCGGCCTGAGGCTGCCCGAAGAAAGAATCCTGACCCTGCTCTCGCTGTGCAATCTCTCGGCGATCATCGCCGATGAGGAAGGCGCGAAGCTATTGACCGACCGTCTGCTCGATGCCTGTCCTCCGATCGTGATTCACGCCGGCCAGCCAGCGGCCTGCCCGCGCAATGACTCGGTCAGACTGATCGCCATGGCATCCCTGCCGCCGGTCACGCCAGAAGAGCCGGCGTTCATGGCGGCCCACGAGAGCGCCTACATCATCTTCACCTCGGGAACGACCGGCGTCCCGAAAGGGGTGGTGATTCCGACCGCTGCCGTCCGGCACTACGTGCTGATGATCGGTGACCAGCTCGGCCTGCAGCCGAGCGACCGGGCCCTCGAAACCTGTGAGCTCGGCTTTGATTTCTCGGTGCACAACATGTTTTCGACCTGGCAAGCCGGCGCCTCGCTGTACGTCCTGCCCGCCACGACGGTGATGAATGCGGTGAAGTTCGCGCGCAGTTGCGAACTGACCGTGTGGAACTCCGTGCCATCGCTGGCCGGCATGCTGCGCCAGGTCAACGCGCTCAGGCCGGCCAGCCTGGCCGGCCTTCGCGTCACCGTCTTCGGCGGCGAACAACTGCCCGAGAACACGGTCACGACCTGGCGGAGCGCCGCACCGAACAGCCGCATCGTCAATCTCTACGGCCCCACCGAAGCGACCGTCTTCTGTCTCGGCCAGACCATCACCGAGCCGCTGCCAGTGACACCCGGCCGCGGTGTCGTGGCCATCGGCAGGCCGCTGCCAGGCAACGAAGCGGCCATCGTCGACGCGCAGGGCCGGCAGCTGGCCGACGGAGTGGCGGGCGAACTGGCCATTGCCGGCGTGCAATTGGCGGACGGCTATCTCGGCGCTGCCGAGTTGACGATGGCGCGCTTTCCCGTGATCGATGGCAAGCGCTGGTACCTGACCGGCGACGTCGCGATACGGGACGCCGCGGGACGTTTTCATTGCCTCGGTCGAATCGACAACCAGGTCAAGGTCCTCGGCTATCGCGTCGAACTCGAGGAGATCGACGCGCATCTGCGCCACGTCACCTGTGCCGATGTCGTCGGTTCAGTGGCCTGGCCGCTGGTGGACGGCATGGCGCGCGGCATCGTCAGTTTCGTCGGCCTGAAGACGATCGACGCCGCGCGCGTGATCGGTGAGCTCAAGGCCAAGATTCCACCGTACATGGTTCCCAACCGGGTTCTCGCCCTGGAGAACATGCCGCTGAATCAGAGCGGCAAGGTCGACCGTCGCGCGCTGCATCGATTGCTTGACACGGAAACCGCTTGAACGCTCCGGCATCGACAGCCGACGGCGCCGCGCCGGGCAGCGCCGAGGCGCCGGGCGTCAGCCCCTGGCGCCGCTTCCTGGCGATAGACGAACGGGAGAATTTCATCGCCTGGGCGCAAACGCTGACCGGCCGGCTGCTGATCTGCCTGACCGCGATCACTGCCGTCGCCAGCTACTTCCCCTGGTGGGAGTCGGCCCTGGTCGTCAGCGCAGCGATGGCTGCGGCCCTGGCGCCGACTTTCCGCAACCCGATCCTGTTCACAGCGACCTGGCTGGCAGCGTTTCTCGAAATGGGACTCGCCGAGAATCGCATCCTGAAGGACATCGCGGTCGTCATGCAGCAGGAGCACGTCACCACCCTCTCCCCGATACTGCTCGCGGCAGCGTTTCTGCTGCTGGTCATGATCGCTGCCTGGGGGAGCCTGGCGATGGTCCGCCGAAGGCCGAAATCCTTCCTGGCGCGCCGACCGCTGGTGGCGCTGCTGGCGCTGGAAGTGCTGCTGTTCAGCCTGACCACGATCGACGCCATGCAGGGGCTGCCGCGCGTGTTGCTTTGGTCGATGCTGGTCGTGCTGACACCGTACGTCTGGTTTCTGCCCTATGCCATTGTCGACCAGCGCGCGCGGGACGCCAGTCCACCATTGCTGCAACTGGCCTTGCTGCGACCGTTCTGGAGTCCGAGCTACCTGCCGTTCGGCAAGGGCGCGGCCTTCCTGCGCAAGAAACTCTCGAAGACTCCCCGGGAGGTGGCAATCACGCAGCTCAAGGCAGTCAAGCTGCTGCTCTGGTCGAACGCGCTGCTGGCGTTGAAGACAGCCATGGCCTGGCTGTTCGAGGGGCAAATGCGAATCCCGAGCGTCGAAGCGGCGCTCGACGCCTTCCTCGGCAGCCAGCCGTACCCGATCGCCTTCGGCTGGTCTGCCCTGATCCTGGCGACCGCGAACTACGCGCTGAAGATCGCCATGTGGGCCGGCCTGTTCATCGGCATTGCCCGGCTGGCTGCCTACAGGTTGCCGCGCGGCTGCTGGCGACTGCTCGAATCCAGAACCCTGATGGATTACTTCAATCGCTTTCACTACTATTTCAAGGAACTGCTGGTCGATTTCTTCTTCGTACCGACGTTCTTCGCGGTCTTCCGCAAGCACCCGCGCCTGCGGATGTTCTTCGCCACCTTCATGGCCGCCGGCGTCGGCAATGCCATCTGGCATTTCACCTGGGAAATTCACCTCCTGGCGACGATGGGCCTGGTCGGGGCGGTCGAAACCTACAGCAGCTATCTTTTCTACTGTGTCGTACTGGCGACCGGTATCGGCCTGTCGCAGGTCCGCGCAAATATGGGCATTCGCCCCTCGCCGACTTTTTTCGGAAGGTGTTGTTCCTTCCTTTTTGTCTGGTCGTTCGTCGTCTGTCTGCACGTTTTCGGCGACGAGTCACGTAAGCACACGCTGGGCGAGCGATTCTCGTTCCTGGCGAGCCTTTTTGGAGTCAGCTGATGGACGCAGGTGCCAAGCAGAAATTGCGCGAGTTTCTCAAGGAATCCCTTGGCAAGCTCGGCGATCACAAGGACTTTTCCGATAGCGATTCGATCTTCATCAGCGGCCGGCTGGACTCGTTCTCAATGATGAATCTCATCATGTACCTGGAAGAATCTTGTGGAGTGGATTTTTCCGATTTCGATTTCGATGTCGATCTGGTTGATTCCGTAAATGATATCGAGGCCCTGGTCGACTCGAGAAGGTAGACGTACGCAGCCCGTTTCTGTCCCGTTCACCAGATGCCAGACGCCGAAAAAGCCAGCAGCCGGAAAACCGGGCCTGTCCGGCTGAACATCTGCCGAACAGGCGGACCAGAGCCATGCGAGTCCACCTTGGCGACCCCGCCCGACCACTTTCAGCGGCTCGCAACCCGGTTGCCGGCGGCTCCGCCAGTCGTCAGTCAACTTCCAGGACCGACGTCAATGCCATGTCACCCCTGACAGACGAAATTTCCGGGAAAACTCACGATGACAAACGATGCGACCGATAGGTGCCAGCAATGGACGCCTTGGCCACATCGAGCAGATGTTCGTGGTGCGTCAGGAACAGCACCTGCGTCCGTCGCGACAGGTCAGCAAGCACCTGGAAGGTCGCCGCTGCGGCTTGATCGTCGAAGTGGATAGTGATGTCGTCGACAATCACCGGCAAGGGTTCGCCGTTGTCGAGATGCCCTTCGATCGCAGCCAGCCGCAGGGCCAGAAAGAGCTGATCGCGGCGGCCGGTGCTCAACTGCTCCATGCTCAGGCGCTCGCCGTCGGCGCGCGTTGCCTTGAGGATTTGCTTGTCTTCGTCGTAGTCCACCACCACACTGGTGTAGCGGCCGGCGGTGATGGCGGCAAAGCGCTTTGATGCCTGGTCGATGAGCGGCCCCTGGTTACGCTTCTGGTAGGTATCGATGACCTGCGCGAGCACCGCCGATGCGATCCGCGACGCCGCGTAGTCGGCGCCGAGTTCGCTGATCCGTGCCGCGTGCTGTGCGGTCTGTTGCTGCGCGTCGGCGGCAGCGGCAGAACCATCCATCCTGTCGAACGTCTGCCTGGCCGTGAGGTAAGCCGCATGCCGCTGCTGCACGTCGGCGGCGTTCTGCTCGTTTTCTTGCGAATTCCGATCCAGCGCTTCGGCGACAGCGTCGGGATCCTGGCCTTCGGCCTGCTTGAGCACTTCTGCCAGCGACAGGGCGGTTGATTTGACGAGGCGCGCCTCGGTCTCGCGCACCGTGGCTGCCAGAGCGGTACGTTGCGCGCTCTGTTGTTCGATCAGTTCGAGACTTTCGATCGTCTGGCAATCGGCCTGGGCCAGGAGCTTGTCGATGATCCTTGCGGCTTCGTCGGCGGCCTGGCGAGCTTCGGCAACGGCCTGCCGATCATCGTCAATCTGCTGGCTCAGAGTGTTCTTCTTCTCCTGCCGTGCGCGCGTGAATATCAGTTCGCGATAGAGCTCTCCTGCCAGAACATCAGCGCTGCGCTCGTCGGCCGGAAGTCTCTCGTCGCGTACCCGCTGCCAGGCTCTGACCAGACGGGATTGGTAGTCGTCGATCTGGATGCGGGCGTTGCGTTGCTCGTTCCTCGATCGATCGAGAGCGCCGTGCGCCTGCGCGAGTTCCGACAATTGTTGCAGCCGGGCCGTCGCCTCTTCTTCACTGGCGTCGGCAGCGAGACGAATGGTGCCCATGGCTTGGGCCCATTGTCCCTTCCAGTCGTCCAGTTGCGTGCCGCTCGCGGAGGTGGCGGCATCGGCATGCTTCAGCGCGGCATCCGCGTTCGCCCGGTGAGTCGCTTTCAGTTGTCGCTGAGTCCGCTGCTCGGCGTGCCGTTTGGCGATGCCACGAGCACGTACCAGGGTTTCGGAGAGCCGCTCGGCCGCCGCCGGGGCAGGCAGATTCATCACGCCATGGATTCCGGTGATCCGGCTACGGATGTCCTGGGCAAGCGTGCGGCACAGCCGTGCTTCCTGCTGCTTCGCCCGACTGGTATCGAACTGCTGCAGGAAGGCTTCCCGCCTGGCGAGCCATTGCGCGCTTTCGGTGATTTTCAGGGGCGGCAAGCTGTGCGCGGCGAGCAGGGCAGCCCAGCGCCGATCGAGATCGTCCCGTTCGCTGACGGCCGTTGCTTCGCGTGCCCTTGCCAGCGCGATGCCGTTTTGCATCTGCGATTCGCGTACCCGAAACTCGGCGTAACGGGTGGCTCGTTCAGCATCGGCGAACAAGCCATCGGCAGCGTCATCGGCGCTGGTGACGGCTTGTTCGTAGCGGTCGGCCGGTGGCGGTGGCTCTGCCGACCCGGCTTCGCCGGGGAGCGGCATGAAACGGCGCCGAATACCCAGCCACAGCGTGTTGCGGATTTCTCGCTCACCGACGACGGCTTCCCTGGTCGGCACGTCGCCGCGGACTTCAAGCCCCTTGATATCGCCCTGCAGGGTGGCGAGATGGTCCTCGATTTTTTCGATCGCCTCGCGGATCGAATGCGCGCGGCGGCGCAACTCTTCGTCTTCCGACCTGAAGGCCTGCAGTTCGGCATCCAGCGGGACCGTCGTCCGGGCCACGGCTTCAGCCGAGTCCATCTTCAGCCCCCGGGCGTCGGTATTGAGTTTCGCTTCGGTCGCTGTCGCTTCGTCTTCGAGCCGTTGCGCTCGCACTTCCGGATCGCCGTAATCCGCAATCGAATCGAGGTAGGCAGCCAGGTCTTCCGAAGAACATTCCTGCCCCAGGCTGAGAATTTCCGCGTCGAGCTGATCGATCTCGAGTTTCTTTTCGCGCTGAGTCTTGAGATTGGCCTGGTGGGTGGCCTTGAGCGTCGCGCCGGAGGTGATCAAGGCGCGGATCTTGGCGGTCCGGGTCGGGTCCGGGATCCATTGCAGGTGATCGACCGGCCTTTCGTCACCGGCAATTTGTCTCAGGACGAAATCGAAGTCGCTTTGCGCCGTTTCGCTCGCGGCCCCGGCCTTGGCTGACTGAATGCACGCTTCGCGATAGGTCGTGGTGGCGTGGTGTATCGCTTCGATCGCTTCGGCATCGGCGAGGACGGCGTCGTTGATCTGGATCGCCGCCAGGTCTGCCTGGCGTTGCTGCAAGCGGTGCGTGGCCGTCTGCTCAGCAGAAAGCGCTTCGGCCTTTTTCGTCACCGCGGCCACTCTTTCGCTTGCCGCTGACGGCGGCAGCGCGGGCACACTGGCCAGTTCCGCCAATTGCTGCTGCGCCAGTTCGAGCGCCGCGACCTCGGGGAGGATTGCCGCCAGCCGCTCCAGTCGGCGGGCTTCCTTCTGCAGGCGAACCTGCTCGGCCAGGGCGGTCTGGTAGTCCCGGCTCGCCGTCTCCATCGCCGACTTTGCTGCGCTCCATTCCACCGGTCGCACCGTGGCGTCTTTCGCCCGCCGCCGGGTTCCGTCGTAGTCTGATAGTGCTCGGGAGATGGCCGAGTTCCGTGCTCTTGGTTTGAACAGGGCTTCCGCCTCGCCGTCGAGCCGGGTACGCAGGGCGCGTATCGAACCGAGACCGGCGCCGGCTTCGAAGAGGCTTTCACCGGCATCGCCCTTGCCTTGTGCCAGTGCTGCACCGCCGCGCACCAGGGCGTCGTGGTCGAGGCTGAACATGGCCAGGAAAAGCCCCTGACTGAGGCCGCCGAGCCAGTCGCGCAGGCGCTCTTCCGGGACCGTTTCCGCAAGCTCGGCGCCGGTCTTTGGGTCGTAGCTGAGCAAGGTGTTGACGCGGCCCTTGCGGCGCATCACCGCCAGCCGGTCGCCGGCCCGCGACGACAGGGCAAGTCCCACGCGCAGTTTCGGATTGCCGTGCAGATGCCCGTCTCGGGTGGTCTCCGGGATGCCGAACAGGGCACCGTTGATCGCTCGCCAGAGCGTCGTCTTGCCGGCCTCGTTCGGCCCGCAGATGATGTGCAGATTGGCGGCACCGCCCAGTGCCAGGCGCTGGGCGGTGAAATGACCATAGGCCTTGAGATCGATCTGCTCGATCTTCATGTGGTGTCGTCGGCGGCGATTGCCGCCAGCAGTCGTTCCCGGGCGTTGGCCAGTGCGTCGGCAAGGGCTTCGGGGGAATCCAGGGCCCAGGCGCTGTCGGACCCGCGTAATTCGGCCGGTAGTTTTTGCCCGAGATCGCAGAGTACCGACTCGGCGAGCGCCTTCAGCCTGCCCGGATCGGCCTGCAAGGATTCGAGCGAGCGGATCAACAGGCCGATCGGATCGTCACGTTCTGCCAGTCGTGCCAGGTCGAGCGGCGCCGTAACCTCGATCCGGACTTTTTCGAGCCAGGCCATGCCGGCCGAGGCTTCGCCAATCGACGCAGCAAGCTGCGCCCGGATGGCCTCTCGATTCGACACGATGGTGTGATGCAGAGTCCCACGTCCCGACAGAGTCAGGCGCAGGGCCAGGATGCGGTCTTCTGCAGCGACTTGCGCCGCACGCACCTCGGCCTGCACAGCGGCGTGGAGATCGTCGTCGGACGACAAGCCGGCGATGTCGATGCCGATCTGATGCCAGCGAGCGACGTCGGTCGGAACGAACTCGGCGGCGTGGATACCGACGCCGGGCTCGGCTTCGACGACCATGCAGCCCTTGGCTCCGGTCTCACGGGCGTGGCGTCCCTGCGTGTTGCCGGGGAAAACGATCCATGGCGATGCACGGACGATTTCACGGCAGTGAACATGCCCCAGCGCCCAGTAGTCGTAGCCCTTGTCGGTCAATCGGTCGGCCGTCGTCGGCGCATAGGGTTGGTGTCCTTCCCGGCCGGACAATGCCGTGTGCAGAATGCCGATATTCAGCAGACCAGTGTGCGGTGCGGCATAGGCGGCAGAAAGATCGCTCGTCACGGCCTCCGACGCAAAACTTTGCCCGTGGATCGCCACACCCAGAGACTCGATGACTTCAGTGGCCGGCCGATTCGCCGGAAAGCTGAAGACGTTCCTCGGCAGCGGCACCGACCTGGTCAATTTGCTGACCGCGTCGTGGTTGCCATGGATCAGGAAGACGCGGATATCCGCGTCGGCAAGGCGGCGCAATTGCGAGGCAAAATACAAGCCGGTGTTGAAGTCCGGCCAGTCGCCATCGAAGATGTCGCCGGCGATCAGTACGAAATCGGCCGCGCGGTCGATGGCGAGGTCGACAACGTTGGCGAAGGCACGGCGTGTGGCGTGGCGCATCTCTTCGGCGGGAGCGCCGTCGTAGAATTCGAGGCCGCGCAGCGGGCTGTCGAGGTGGATGTCAGCGCAGTGGATGAAGCGCATGGCTGCTCCCGTCAGTTTGCTGAACATCCGCCATGTTCATGTGCCCAGCCCCATTTCACGGCCACGCCGAATCAGCGATTCCGCTTGCACCTTGCACTCGGCCAGCGTTGCGTCGCTGGCGGTGTCGCCCGAGCAGCCATTGAGCTTGCGCTGCTTCCGGCGGGCGTCCAGAACAATGACCACGTCGCCGTCGACAGCAAGCGTCTTCGACAGGATCCGGATGACGAGCTGGTGGTGACCCGGTTCGCTGGTGGCTGGGCGATGGCCCTTCGCCCAAAGGGCGGCCATTGCGCATTGCATGATCGCCTTGTACGCCTCATCGAAGCGGTTTTCGACGGAAATGCTGGTCGCCCTGGCGTAGACGGGATGGCGATCCGCCGCGGCCCGCAGCTTCACGATGCCACCTGGCGTGGCTTCATGCCTGACCAGCCGCTTGATCGCCGGCAAGCTTTCCAAGCTCATTCTCGTCCCCCACCAGGAAGAGCTTGTCCTTGGCGAGCACGTCGCGCAGGAAACCATCCCCTCCCAGAATCTTGCGCCGCAATTCCTCCGGCGACATCACCAGCGGATTTATTTCGCGGCCGATTTTTTCCTGTGTTGCGTGCAACGCCTTGACAGCTTCGGCAAAGCCGATTTCGCCAACCAGCAGAATATCCACATCACTACCCGTTCGCCCCTCCCCCCGGGCGATCGAGCCGAATATCAATGCGACCTTGATTCGCCTGGCCAGGGGCGACATCGCGTCCAGCAACACGTCCGCCAGACCCGATGTTTTCCGCAGGATGCTCGCCATTTCTTCAAAGACCGGGCACTGCCGGTCGGCACCGTAGCGCAACCGGTTGCCGACTCGCTTCCGCTGCAACAGCCCGGCCTGCGCCAATCGCGTACGTTCCTTGTGCAGGGTGCCCGCGTTGGTTTCGGTCTGCCGCGCAATTTCCCGGACATGGAAGCTTTCTTGCGGGTGGAGGAGGAGCAAACCCAGACGCGCCGACGGTACGATCCGAATAACAGAGAAGCGAGCATGCTGTAGCGCCTGCGGCAACGATGGTAGCCAATCAAGCGACACTATGGGCGGTTTCAGGTCCGAAGTTCAACGAGCTGATGATGCTGGTCAAAGAAGTCGAAGGAGTCGGGCATGAACGGTTCGGCCAGACATCTGCCGAACACGCGGACCCGAGCCATGCGGGCCCACCTTGCTGACCCCTTCCGACTACTCTCAGCGGCTGGCAACCCGATCAGCTACGGCTCCCCCGATCGACACTCAATGGGTCGCGTGTTCGATGATCTGCTGAACTTCCTGCTCCAGGCCTTTGGACGGGATTACGACCACTTTCTTGCCGCCCACTTCGGTCGAAAAACGTGGGCTCTGACTCGCGTGCTCATAGGCGTGACCGAGTTTCGTGACCATTTCGCCAACGGCACCTGGCGACAGCTTGTGTTCGTCCGTCAGCTCCTTGAGGCCACTCACCTTGCCGTCGTGGATCCATGCGATACCAAAACGCTTGGGTGGCTTGCCGACGAAGACGAACGCCTGGCGTTCCGCGGGCACCACTTCCAGCGGGTCGGAAACGCGCTGTGCCAACTCCTCGAGCGGGCCTTTCACCTCGTTGAGCCGGGCTTGTGCCTCGTTGTCTTCCGGGAGCGGTGGGTAGTCCTTGCTGCCACCGAACAGCTTGTCGAGCATTCCCATGCTGTCCTCCTGTTTGCCGATTGAAAGATCGCCCGATAACCCGCCCACCGTGTGGATCGCGATGATTTGCGGGCTAGCAGGCCCTATAACCCTAGCCCCTTAGCGGTAAATTTTCAAACCCCGGTGAAATCGGGCGCGGCGAACACCGCACTTTCGCTCGCCAGATTCCTGATCTTTCTTGCCGTGGCACGGCTGTTGCCTCGCACCGACAGGAGCAAGGCAATGCCACCTGGCGTTGCCATGGCGTCGGCTGCGGCTTGCTGCGCGAATCCGAGAACAACCCGACATCGGCGGGCGCTGGCGCCAGAACGCCAGCCGAGACGAAACGCCTGACCATGGCATCGCCACTGCCAGGGACTGCAGCGCCAGGCTGCCGCCGGCTACCAGCGCAGACCGCCGGCAAGCACTCAGCCGGCGATCAAGCCCTGCTTGGCCAACTCGCCGTCGATCATTCGCGTGACCTCGTCGACGAGTTGCTGGCGGGAATCCGGATCCACCGTTTCAGTGGTCATCGTCCACAACATCTGCCCGGCCGGAATTTCGTAGACGATGGTTTCGATCAGATATTTCGTCTGCTGATAGCTGTAAGCCGGCATCGTGTAGACCGCGCTGAAGGCATAGCCGCCATAGCGATAGAACGAGCCATAGGGGCCGACCGCGGCCGGCGCCAGATAGCTCTGCGGTGGCACGTAGACCTTGTCCTTGTCCACCGACAACAGGCGCGCCGTCAGGGCGCCGTCGAATCCTTCCTGCTTGAGGCGCGCGCCGATTTCCTTCGCGTTCTGCTCGTTGATGTCCTTCGCATCCGGGAACAGGGTGTAGCTGGGCACCCCCTGGGTTCCCTTCGGAAACGACGACACCAGGCGATCCTCGACCATGCGGCGGGTCGCATCGTCCCCGGCCGCGATAAAGATCATGATCTTCTTGAGCGCCGCGCCACGATAGCCCGGATCGCGCCATTCCGAAACCACCGAAGTGGTCGCGCAGGCGGCCAGAAGGAAGGTGGATAGCACGACCAGCACGACACGGCGGAACAGCTTCGAAGTCATGGTCATGGCGAGAGTCCCGGGTTGAGTGAATTGGGGAAGAAGAATAACCCAAGCGAGCTCACTCCGGAATCGACTGGGTCGACTGGTCATCGGCGCCGCGCCGATGACCGCTGCCCTTCACCGCGATGCCCGGTCGTCGTGACGCGCCGCCCCGCATTGAGGCGCCCAGGCACGCCGACGCACCAGGACAAGGCGCCATCGCCGTCGGCACCCGTGCGCCGCCCGCCAGGTCCCTGCCTTGTTTTCATGGCACGGCTGTTGCTTTGCAACACCAGGAGCAAGGGAGCCATGAACAAGTCAATCAAATCCACCTGCTGTTACTGCGGCGTCGGCTGCGGGCTGCTGATCGAAACCGAGAACGGCGAGATCGTCGGCGTGCGCGGCGACCCCGAGCATCCGGCCAACGCCGGCCGCCTGTGCACCAAGGGTGCGTCGCTGCACCTGACGACACGCCCCGACTATCGGCTGCTGCACCCCGAACTGCGCCGTCAGCGCGCGCTGCCGCGCCAGCGGGTCGGCTGGGACGAAGCGCTCGACCACGCCGCCGAGCGTTTCGCCGCGATCATCGCCGCGCACGGTCCCGATAGCGTCGCCTTCTACATCTCCGGGCAATTGCTCACCGAGGACTACTACGTCTTCAACAAGCTCGCCAAGGGGCTGATCGGCACCAACAACGTCGACACCAACTCGCGCCTGTGCATGTCATCGGCGGTGGCCGGCTACAAGCAGACGCTCGGCGCCGACGCGCCGCCGTGCTGCTACGAGGACATCGGCCTGGCCGACTGCCTGCTGATCGCCGGCGCCAACCCGGCGGTCGCGCATCCGATCGTTTTCCGCCGGATCGAGGATGCACGCGCCGCCAATCCCGACTTGCGGATCGTCGTCGTCGACCCGCGACGGACCGAGACCGCTGCAATCGCCGACCTCCACCTGCCACTCAGGCCAGGCACCGACATCGCGCTGTACATGGGCCTGCTGCATGTGATGCTCAGTGAGGGGTTGGTTGATCGCGATTACATCGCGGCGCACACCGAGGGCTTTGCGGCGCTGGAAACGGCGCTCGTCGCCTACCCGCCGGCGGTGGTTGCCGGCATCTGCGCGCTCGCCGAGGCCGAGATCGTCCAGGCGGCGCGCTGGTTCGGCAAGGCATCGGCGGCGCTGTCGCTGTACTGCCAGGGACTCAACCAGTCGTCGCACGGCACGCACAACAACGTCGCGCTGATCCACCTGCATCTGGCGACTGGCCAGATCGGCCGCCCGGGCGCCGGCCCGTTCTCGCTGACCGGTCAGCCAAACGCCATGGGCGGCCGCGAAGTCGGCGGCCTGGCCAATCTGTTGTCGGCGCACCGCGACCTCGCCAACGCCGAGCACCGCGCCGAAGTCGCGCGCCTGTGGGGCGTGCCTTCGGTACCCGCGCAGCCCGGCAGGGCGGCCGTCGAGCTGTTTGCCGCACTCGGGCGCGGCGAGATCAAGGCGGTCTGGATCGCCTGCACCAACCCGGCGCAATCGCTGCCCGACCAGACCGCAGTGCGCGCCGCGCTGCGCGCCGCCGACTTCGTCGTGCTGCAGGAAGCCTACGCCAACACCGACACCGCCGCTTACGCCGACCTGATGCTGCCGGCGACGACCTGGGGAGAAAAGGAAGGCACGGTCACCAACTCCGAGCGCTGCATCACGCACATCACGCCGGCGGTCGCCAGGCCGGGCGAGGCGAGGCCCGACTGGCAGATCGTCGTCGACTTCGCGCGCCGCCTGGGGAGCCGCCTCGAACAGCCGCTGACCGGGCAGCTGTTTCCCTACAGCAGCCCCGAGGAGATCTTCAACGAGCATCGCGAAAGCACGCGCGGGCGCGACCTCGACATCACCGGCATCAGCTACGCCCTGCTCGACGCGACCGGGCCGCAGCAGTGGCCACTGCCCGCAGGCGCCGACAGCGGTCGCCGGCGCCTCTACACCGATGGCGTCTTCCCGACGGCCAGCGGTCGCGCGCGCTTCATCATGGTCGAACACCGGCCGACCGCCGAAGCCACCGACGCCGCCCGCCCGATCGCCCTGCTCTCGGGTCGCCTGCGCGACCAGTGGCACGGCATGAGCCGCACCGGCACCGTCGCCCGGCTGTTCAATCTCGACGATCAGCCGCTCCTGTCGATGCACCCCGCCGACCTGCGCCAACGCGGCCTGAGCGCCGGCGACCTGGTGCGGGTGAGCAACCCGCGCGGCGAGGTGCATGTGCACGTCAAGCCCGACGCCAACCTGCTGCGCGGCGGCGCCTGGCTGCCGATGCACTGGGGCAGCCAGTTCATGAACAGCGCCGGCGTCAACGCACTGACGATCGCCGCCTGCGATCCCTTCTCGCAACAACCCGAACTGAAGCATGCCGCGGTCGCCGTCGACCAGGCCGAATTGCCGTGGCAACTGGTCATTCTGCGCCAGGCCGGCACCGGCGAGCTGGCGGCGCTGACCCTGCTCGACAGGGCGCGCGCGCTGCTGCGCGAGTTCGCCTTCGCCAGCGTCGGTCTGTACGGTCGTAGCCAGCCGTTGGTGGTCTTTCGCGCAGCGCGTGCCGAAGCACTGCCGGCAAGCCGCTTGCGCGAGATCGACGCGCTGTTCGGCCTCGCGGACAACGAAGCGGCGATCGTCTATGCCGATCACCGTCGCCAGATCAGCAAGCGTGCGCTTGCCCCGGATGGCCGATTGATCGGCGTTCGTCTCGCCGGCGAGACGCAGGCGCAATCGTGGCTCAGGGAGGTGATGTCCGCCGAGGGCGACGGCGGCGACGCCGGACTCGATCCGGCGCTGATCCGCTGGGCGGTGGCACCGATCGGCCGGCGACCCGGCAAGCTGCCGCCGCGCAGCCGCGTCGTCTGCAACTGCGCCGACATCAGCGAAGCACAGATCGTCGCCGATCTCGGCGCCGGTGCGACGCTGGCAATGCTGCAGGAAAAGCGCAAATGCGGTACCTTCTGCGGCTCGTGTCTGCCGGAACTGCGGCAGATGATCGCCAGCCAGGCCGAGACCGCGGTCGACCAACAGGTGGCCTGAGGAGAACATCGGAGAGGGCATGAATTCGACGGATTTCGCGGCGTTCATCAGGGAGATCGGGCGGGGCGCCGAAGGTGCCCGCGACATGTCACGCGCCGAGGCACAACAGCTCTACGGCGCGATTCTCGACGGCGCCGTACCGGACCTCGAGCAGGGCGCAATCGCCATCGCCCTGCGCATGAAGACCGAAACCGTCGACGAGATGAGCGGCTTCCTGGTCGCGGCCGAAGAACGCCTGCCGGCGCTCGATCGTCCGGCAGGGCAGCTTCGCCCGGTGGTCATCCCGACCTACAACGGCGCCCGCCGGGCCGCCAATCTGACGCCCCTGCTGGCCTTGCTGCTGCAGCGCTTCGGCGTGCCGGTGCTGGTGCATGGCGTCAGCGACGACTACGGACGCGTCACCAGCGAACAGATCTTCGCGGAGTTCGGCGTGCAGGCGTGTACCACTCTGCCGCAGGTGCAACTGGCGATCGACGAATACCGTCTCGCCTACCTGCCGCTGCCGCTGATCGCCCCCGGCCTTGACCGACAACTCGCCTTGCGCAGCCGTCTCGGCCTGCGCAACAGCGCGCACAGCCTGGTCAAGATGCTCGACCCCTTTCGCGGCCAAGCGCTGCTGCTCGCCGCGGCGACCCACCCCGACTACATCGCCAGCATGCGCACGGTACTGACCATGAGCGGGGCGCACGCGCTGCTGCTGCGCGGCACCGAAGGCGAGCCCTTCGCCAATCCCAAACGCCGGCCGATGATCGAGTACCTGCACGACGGCGTCTGCGACGTCCTTTTCGAAGCCGAGCGCGACAGCCTGCGGGCACTGCCACAGCTTCCCGACAGCTGCGACGCCGGCACGACCGTCGCCTGGATGCAGCGCGTACTCGCCGGCGACCTGCCGCTGCCCAGTCCGCTCGCCAACCAGCTCGCCTGCTGCCTCTACGGCTGCGGTCGCGCCAGCGACTTCAATCAGGCCAAGGCACTGGTAGCGGTCGAGGGCAACGGCCTGACGACCGTCTAGCGCCCTGCCCGCCGACCGGGCTGGGCGCCCCCCAGCCGGCGGCGCGGCTCCCAGACACCCATGGAGTAAGCCAATGAAGCGACAAAGAGCCACCGTGATCGTCGAGATCGACGGACGAATCCTGCTGGTGGAAAACCGCGGCGGACTGATCCTGCTGCCCGGAGGCGGCATCAATCCCGAGGAATCTCGCCTGCAGGCGGCGGCACGTGAACTCACGGAGGAAACCTGCCTGCTCGCAGACTCGCTGCAGTTCCTGTTCACCCATGAGTCCGCGACCAATTGCCACAATGTCGTCTGGGCGACCGCCAGCGGCCAGCCGATCGCCTGCGACGACGCGGCTGCCCTGCATTTCTTCGATCGCGACGATGCACGGCTCGCCGCAAGGATGTCGGCTGCGACGCGGCAGATCCTCGAGCGCTATTGTGGCGTTCGCAAGCAGTGCGATTGCCGGTCTCTTTCCTCGCCGGGATGAGCTGGTCGGCCAAAGCCGGTGCCCGCGGCCAGCCGTCGGAACGCATGCCTGGACGGTGCGGCGGCAAGTGCGAGAAGCGGCATCCGGCCTATCAAGGCCACAGCGGCAACGCGCTGAGCCGCCGTTCTTCTCGCCGCACAACCCACGTCCGACCATCTGCACGGAGCGCAATGGACGCCGGCGGTCAGCACACGATGATTGCACAACACATCGGCGCGACGGTTTCTTCGTCATAGCGAAAGTCCACCGCGAAAGGTGTGAGCCGTCGCAAATCCTCGCTGGGCGCGGGCAGGTCGATGCCTGTGTCGGCGACGAGCAGGCCCAGCTCTTCCAGGTTGTGCGTACGGGGAAAGCTTGCGCGACGCGCCGTCAGGACAGCCTTCAGCGCCTTTTCTACGCTCTGCTGGGCATGGAAGCATGTGGCGGAAAGGATGCATCCGGATGGCCGGCGACGATACGGTAGGTTCGCAGATCGCGCTGGGCAAGGCGCAGCAACCGGAGTGCTTCCTCAAGTGAGGGCGTCATGCAAGACCTGACCTTCGCTGCGTGCCTCGAACAGCACCGTGCCGGGAACCTGGCCACGCCGCTCGAATTCACTCAGGGGGTAAATCAGCAAGTCCAGGCCCACCCCTGGAGCCAGTCGACCGACGGCATCCATCAAGCGCATGTATTCGGCCGCCCTGTCCGGTACTTCCCGTTCGATGACCATCAGGTCGAGGTCAGAACCCTCGTCAGCCATGCCGAGCGCGTAGGATCCGAAGAGAATGACGCGGGCTGGTGAGGTGGCGGCCGCGACCAGTCGAGCGGCGGCGGCGCGTATGGTTGCCACGTCGATCATCGTGGCGCTTACTCCGCAAAGTCGCCGCCAGCCTAGCGGTTGGCGGATGTGTGCCGAAGAAGACATACAGCGAAGCCGGCGGCATCGTTTGGAGTATGTGCGCTTCGCCAAAGCGTGGTCAAGATCCTGCAACGCAGGGGTGCAGTGCCCGGGGCTTTCAGGCCCGATCTCCGAGAACCAGCCGCCATTCACTGCCGTCCACATGGGTGTACCACTCCTGCGGCCTGGCGCCTATCCACCCACGGCGCTGCCGGCCGCCGGCAGCCTCAGCACGACGCGCAAGCCTGCCAGCGGCGAATCGGCCAGGGCGAGTTCGCCGCCGTAGAGCTGCGCGAGATCGTCGGCGATCGACAGTCCCAGGCCGGTCCCCGGCACCTGCTGGTCGGCGCGAACGCCACGGCGGAGAACGGCGTCGCGGTCGGCGGCGGCGATCCCCTGGCCGTCGTCGTCGACGCGGATCAGCAGGCTCCCCTGTTCGAGACGGGCGTCGACCTCGACGCGGCTGCGGGCCCACTTGCAGGCGTTGTCGAGCAGGTTGCCGAGCATTTCCTGAAGGTCGTTCTCCTCGCCCCGAAATGCCGGATCTCCGGCGATCGGCTGCAGGACAAGTTCGAGCTGCCGCCCGGCGTGAATCCGTCGCATCGTCCGCAACAGTCCTTCGAGTACCGGCCGAACCGTCGTCCTGGCGCCGGGGACGCGCATCGCGGCGGCTGCCTGGGCACGCGCCAGGTGGTAGTCGACCTGGCGTTTCGCGGTGTCTACCTGGGTGACGACCAGGCGGGCGAGTTCGTCGTCCTTGCCGGTGGCGGCGTTGGCGAGAACGCTGAGCGGCGTCTTCAGCGCATGCGCGAGATTGCCGGCGTGCGTGCGTGCGCGCTCGACGACCTCGGCGTTCTGCGTCAGGACGCTGTTGAATTCATCTACCAGCGGCATGACCTCGGCCGGAAACTTGCCGACCAGCGTTTGCGCATCGCCGTTGCGTACGCGTCCCAGCGCTCCGTGCAGCTTGCGCAGCGGTGCCAACCCGACGCTCACCTGCACCAGCGCGGCGACCACCAGCCCTGCCGCGAGCACGCCGAGGGCCAGCCACAGCGCGCCGTCGAACCTCGCCACTGGTTCGACCATCAGGCGCTCGTCGGCCGCGACGATCAGCCGGAAGGATCGCGGCAGACCCGCCGCCGGGTCGTCGATGCGCACCACCCGCTCGACCATGCCGAGCATGCTGTCTGCCGGACCGGCCACCCGGTGCCGATGGATCTCGCCGTCGGCAGGCGCGTCGGGCGGCACATCGAGCACGCTGTCCCACAGCGAGCGCGAGCGCAAACTGCCGGCCGCCACCTGCTTTGCCCGCTCGCCGCCCGCGGCGGCGCCAGCCTTCGCGCCGCCTTCGCCAAGCTCGTCGATCTGCCAGTAGAGGCCGCTGTACGGCAGGCGCAGGCGCGGGTCGCTGAGCGGCACGGCAAGCGTCGGATGGCCCTGCCCATCGACCGCCAGGTGGGCCGTCAGCTGGTCGAGGTGCGTTCTCAGTTCGCCGTTGAACTGCGTCGCGACATGCTCGCGGAACAGGCTGCCGAGGCCCCAGGCAGCGATGGCGATCGACGCGGCGATCCAGAACAGCGTGCCGGCCAGCAGACGGATGCGTAGCGATCCGCGCGCTGCGAGCAGGTTCACCGGGGCGCCGTCAGCCGATAGCCGAGGCCGCGCACTGTTTCGATCAGCCCCGGCGGCAGTTTCTTGCGCAGCCGCGCAATGAACACCTCGACGGTGTTCGAATCGCGATCGAAGTCCTGCGCGTAGATGTGCTCGACCAGGTCGCTGCGTGAAATGACCTGCTCACGATGGTGCATCAGGTACGCCAGCACGCGGTATTCGTGGCTGGTCAGCGCCAACGCCTGGCCGTTCACCGTCGCCCGGCCGTTACGCGTATCGAGGGTCAGCGGCCCGCAGACCAGTTCGGCGCTGGCGTGGCCGCCAGCGCGGCGGATCAGTGCGCGCAAGCGGGCGAGCAGTTCTTCCATGTGGAACGGTTTGGTCAGATAGTCGTCGGCACCGGCGTCGATGCCGGAAACCTTTTCATGCCAGCCGTCGCGCGCCGTCAGAATCAATACCGGCATATCGCGACCGGCGGCACGCCACTTCCTGAGGACGGTGATGCCGTCGATCTGCGGCAGGCCGAGGTCGAGAACGACCGCGTCGTGCGAAGCGCTGTCACCGAGATGGTGGGCGTCAACGCCGTTGCCCGCGGTATCGACGGCGTAGCCTGCCGATCGCAGGGCATCGGCCAGTTGCGTCTGCAGCAATGGTTCGTCTTCGACGACCAGGATGCGCATCAGTCGTCTGCTCCGCCGCGCCGGCTGCGCTCGGCCTGGCCGCCGCCCTTACGTCCCCTGACCCCGAGAACGGTACCTTCGCGCGCGTCGACCTTGAGCTTGAGCAGCGATCCACCACGTTGCAGCAGCTTGATCTCGTATTCCCAGCGGCCGTGCTCGCGATCGAGTTCGACCTCGACGATCTGCCCGGGGTAATCGCGCTCGACGCGCTCGATGATCGTCCGCAGCGGCAGCACCTCGCCGGCTTCGAGGGCCTGCCGGGCGCGATCATGGTCGTGGTCGTGCTGGTGCCCGTCACCGGCGACGCTGGTGCCGGCCCAGGACAGCAGGATCGTGGCGGCGGCGAACAAGGCTTTGAACAAAGGAAGCATCTCGAGAGTGTAACGGAGCTGATTTCTTGCGATAAGGGCTTTCCGGGCCGCAGCACCAGCGCGATCACGTGCTACCCGGCTTCCTGCTTTTTACGCCGGAATGGCTGAACGCAGGATGAACGGGCGCTTCAGCAAGCGTTCAGCGAAGGGCAGGCAAAGTGGCGCCATGTCGAACCGCAACACCGAGGAAGCGATCATGAATGCACGAAAAAACAGGCTGCTGCTGGCGGTGACGCTGGCACTGGCCCGCGTCACCGCCGTCGCCGCGCCACGCGACGACCTGCTTGCCGGCTACGCCGCCGCCGCGAAGAAAACCGACCCGGCCTTCGCAGGATTCTCGGCAACGCGCGGCGAAGCCTTTCACCGCAATTCGTTCGCCGGCGGCAAGGCGGCTACGCCGACGTGCACCAGTTGCCACGCCAAGGACCCGCGCACGGCCGGCCAGACGCCTGCCGGTAAAGCGATCGACCCGCTCGCCGTGTCGGTGAGCCCCGGCCGCTACACCGACCCGGCCAAGGTCGAGAAATGGTTCAAGCGCAATTGCAATGAAGTACTCGGCCGCGAATGTACGCCGCAGGAAAAAGGCGACTGGCTCAGCTTCATGCTCAGCCAATAGGCAAGACCGCCGTCGCCCGTCAAGGAGGAAGCCATGAATCTGCCCTATCGCCCGATTGCCCTCGGTCTCATCGCCGTTGCCTTTTCCGCGCTGCTTTTCCAGCGTGCCCAGGCCGGCGGCAGCCACTATTTCGCGCCGGTCAACGACGCGGTCGTCAAGGAAGAATGCGGCAGCTGCCACCTCGCCTTCCCGCCTTCGATGCTGCCCGCCAGTTCGTGGCAACGAATGATGGCCGACCTCAAAAACCACTTCGGCGACGACGCCAGCGTCGACGCGGCGACGGCTGCGCACATCACCGACTATCTGGTGGCCAACGCCGGCGATACCGGCGGCCGGCGCTACGGCGACAAGCTGCTGCGCGGCAGCTCGACGACCAAGGCGCCGCTGCGCATCACCGAACTCTCCCGCTGGCTGCGCGAGCACCGCGAGGTTCCCGCCTGGGAGTGGCAGCACAAGGACGTGCGCAGCAAGGCCAACTGCGTCGCCTGCCACGCCGCGGCGGAACGCGGCTACTACGACGATTAGATCAGGCCTTGTCCTGCCGCAATACCAGCCTCTTGGCCAATCATTTTGCGGTCACGCGCACAGGCAGGCGACCGCTCAACCGGAGATTGCCGTCATGTTACTGAAAAACTTCCTTGCCGCACTGGCCGCCGGTATCGTCCTCGGCGCCGCCAGCGCATCGTTTGCCCCGGCATTCAGCGACGAAAAGCGCGCCGCTGCGGCCGCCGATCGCCAATGGCTGTCGATCCCGCAGATACACCAGAAGCTCGAGGCCGCGGGTTACCGCAATATCGAAAAGATCGAGCGTGAACACGGCAGCTACGAAGTCCGCGCGACCAACCGCGACGGCCAGCGAACGAAGTTCTACGTCCATCCGCAGACCGGCGAGGTGATCGACGATCGCCAGGGCGGACGCCAGCGCGACGGCAATGCCACCGACCAGCGCCAGCGCGCAGCCGCCGACTGCAACGAAAGGCGCTGCCGCGACGACCTGCCACCAGGCAAGGCCCCGGCCATCGGGCCGGCCGGCAAGTAAGCCGCCAACCTCGCCACCGCGCCCGCCGACCGCTGGCCGATTCCCGAACTTCGCTGAATGAGCTGCGCACCATGAAAACCGTTCTCGCCCTGATCATCACCATCGTCTCGCTGGCCTGGGGCTGGCATGCCCTGGTCGCCGGCACACCGTCCGGCGGCGCGCCGCTGTGGGTCCTGCGCCAGCAGGCGCTGTACCTGAGCGGCCTGTTGTCGATCTCGCTGATGTCGGTAGCCATGTTCCTGGCGACGCGCCCGGCATGGCTCGAAGGCCCGCTGGCCGGCATGGACCGTATCTATCGCACGCACAAGTGGGCGGGGATCATGGCCTGCGGCTTCGCCGCGCTGCACTGGCTGATCGAGATGTCGAGCGACATCCTGAAGGCGCTGGTCGGCCGTGCGGGGCGCGTGCCGAAGGAGAACTACAGCGGTTTCCTGGAGGTTCTGCGCGATCTGGCGAAAGACCTTGGCGAATGGGCGATCTATGTCGTCCTGGCGATGCTGGCGATCACCCTGTGGCGGCGCTTCCCGTACCGGCTCTGGCGATTCCTGCACCGGGTGATGCCGCTGCTCTACCTGATGCTCGCCTTGCATGCACTGCTGCTGGCGCCGCTGGCTTACTGGACGCAGCCGGTCGGTGTGCTGCTGGCCGTGCTGATTGCCGGCGGCGTCTACGGCAGTGTCGTGTCGCTGGGCGGGCGCATCGGTCGCTCCCGGCAGGTGCGCGGCGAGGTTGTTTCGGTCAGCCACGCGAGTGCCGAAGTAATCACCGTATGCTGCCGCCTCGACCGCGATTGGCCCGGCCATCGGGCTGGCCAGTTCGCTTTCGTCAGCTTCGACCCGGGCGAAGGACAGCACCCCTTCACGATCGCCAGCGCCGACCGCGGCAACCGCGAGATCACCCTCCAGATCAAGGCACTGGGCGACTACACCCGCCGCCTCGCCCGGTACCTGACGGCCGGCCAGCCAGTGAGCGTCGAAGGGCCCTACGGACGTTTCGACATCGCCCGCCAGCAGCGTGACACGCAGCAGATATGGATCGCCGGCGGCATCGGCGTGACGCCCTTCCTGGCCTGGCTGGAAGCGCTGCAGAGCCGGACCGGCGACGCACCGGCGGCGGATCTGCACTACTGCACCGGCAACCGCCATGGCGACCCCTTCGTCGCCCGGCTGGAGGCACTGTGCGATCGACTGCCGACCATCCGCCTGCAGGTGCATGACTCACGGCAAGGGCAGCAACTCAGCGCCGAAACGCTGGCCGCCGGCGGCAATAGCACACGCCCGGCCGAGGTCTGGTTCTGCGGCCCGCAGGGACTCGCCGAGGCCTTGCGCGAAGGCCTGAGCAAGGTCTGGCACAGCCGCCTGCGCTTCCATCAGGAAGCGTTTGTCATGCGCTAGCGCGGCCACCGCCAGGTCTGGTGCGTTGCGGCCAACTGCGCACCAACTCCCTGCGCCGAAACACCCTCCGGCGCCCCGAAATTGTGCGCCGCGTCATCAGCGCAAAGTGGTCCCGGGCGAAAATCCAGCAGAATCAATGCGCCGCGCGACTGGCATGCCGATTGCTTTGAACGCTCCATCAAGACACATCGACTGGAGCTGCAACGATGAGCAGGAAGAAACTGGTGATGGTCGGCAACGGCATGGCGGGCGTACGCACGCTCGAGGAGTTGCTGAAGATCGCCCCCGATCAGTACGAGATCGCCGTTTTCGGTGCCGAACCGCACCCCAACTACAACCGCATCCTGCTCTCGCCGGTGCTCGCCGGCGAGATGACGATCCAGGACATCATCCTCAACGACCACCAGTGGTACGCCGACCACGGCATCACCCTGCACCTCGGCAAGAAGGTCAGCCGCATCGACCGCATCAAGCGGCGGGTGATCGCCGAGGACGGCACCGAGGAAAGCTACGACCGCCTGCTGCTGGCGACCGGCTCCAACCCCTTCATGCTGCCGATTCCCGGCAACGACCTGCCCGGCGTCATCTCGTATCGCGACATCGCCGACACCGACCACATGATCGACGCTGCCCGCCGCTACCGGCACGCGGTGGTGATCGGTGGCGGCCTGCTCGGTCTCGAGGCGGCCAACGGTCTCAAGCTGCGCGGCATGGACGTGACCGTGGTGCACCTCGCCGACTGGCTGCTCGAACGGCAGCTCGACGAGACCGCCGGCCGGATGTTGCAGAAATCGCTCGAAGAGCGCGGCCTGAAGTTCCTGCTCGGCAAGCAGACCGAGATGCTGATCGCCGGCGAGAGTGGCCGGGTCGCCGCGGTGCGCCTCAAGGATGGCCTGCAGTTGCCAGCCGACCTGGTGGTGATGGCCATCGGCATCCGCCCGAACATCGCCCTGGCCGAGTCGGCCGGCATCCACTGCAACCGTGGCATCGTGGTCAACGACACCATGCAGACCTACGATCCGAAGGTCTATGCGGTCGGCGAATGCGTCGCGCACCGGGGCATCGCCTACGGTCTCGTCGCACCGCTGTTCGAGCAGGGCAAGGTCGCCGCCAACCACCTCGCCAACTACGGTATCGGCCGCTACACCGGTTCGGTGACCTCGACCAAGCTCAAGGTCACCGGCATCGACCTGTTTTCCGCCGGCGACTTCTTCGGCGGCAAGGATACCGAAGAGATCATCCTCAACGACGCCGCCGGCGGGGTGTACAAAAAGCTGGTGATCCAGGACAACAAGCTGGTCGGCGGCGTGCTCTACGGCGACACCGCCGACGGCCCCTGGTACTACCAGCTGCTGCGCGACGGCCAGGACATCCACGAGATCCGCGATCACCTGCTGTTCGGCCAGTCGCACGTCGGCGACGTCGGCCATCAGGGCCACAGCAAGGCGGCGGCGATGGCCGACAGCGCCGAAGTCTGCGGCTGCAACGGCGTCAGCAAGGGAACGATCGTCAGGGCGATCAAGGAAAACGGCCTGTTCACGCTCGACGACATCAAGAAGCACACCAAGGCATCGTCGTCCTGCGGCTCCTGCGCCGGACTCTGCGAACAGATCCTTTCGGCGACCATCGGCGGCGCCTACACGCCGGCGGCGTCGAACCGCAAGCCGGTCTGCAGCTGCACCGAATTCTCGCACCAGGAAGTGCGCGACGCGATTCGCCAGCAGCGCCTGATGAGCATCGGCGAAACCATGCGCTTCCTCGAATGGACGACGCCCGATGGCTGCGACAAGTGCCGTCCGGCGCTCAATTACTACCTGATCTCGACCTGGCCGAAGCAGGCGAAAGACGACCCGCGCTCGCGCTACATCAACGAGCGCGCGCACGCCAACATCCAGAAGGATGGCACCTACTCGGTGGTGCCGCGGATGTGGGGCGGACTGACCACGGCCGCCGAGCTGCGGCGCATCGCCGACGTCGCCGAGAAGTACCAGGTGCCGACGATCAAGGTCACCGGCGGTCAGCGTATCGATCTGCTGGGGATCCGGAAGGAAGACCTGATCGGCGTCTGGCGCGACCTCGAGATGCCCTCTGGGCATGCTTACGGCAAGTCGATCCGCACGGTCAAGACCTGTGTCGGCCGCGAACACTGCCGCTTCGGCACGCAGCTGGCGATGGACATGGGCGTCAAGCTCGAGAAGATGCTGTTCGACATGTACTCACCGCACAAGGTCAAGCTCGCCGTTTCCGGCTGCCCACGCAACTGCGCCGAGGCCGGCATCAAGGACGTCGGCGTGATCGGCGTCGATTCGGGCTACGAGCTGTACGTCGGCGGCAACGGCGGCATCAAGACGGAGGTCGCGCAATTCTTCGTCAAGGTCAAGACCGACGAGGAGGTGATGGAATACGCCGGAGCTTTCCTGCAGCTCTACCGCGAGGAAGGCTTCTATCTCGAGCGCACCTGCCACTACCTCGAACGCGTCGGTCTCGACCACGCCAGGAACCGCGTCGTCGACGACGCCGACAACCGCAAGGCGTTGCACGGCCGTCTGCTGGCCGAACTGCAGGACGCCAAAGACCCGTGGGCCGAGCGCGTCGCCGGCGTCGAAAAGAACGAATACGAAATGCTTTCGGTATGAATGACTGGAGAATTGAAATGGCTGAGTGGAAATCGATCTGCAAGGTCGACGATATCCCCCGACTGGGCAGTCGCGTGGTCCGATCAACGACCGGCGACATCGCCCTTTTCCGCACCTCGGGCAACGAGGTGTTCGCCCTGCGTGACCGCTGCCCGCACAAGGGCGGGCCGCTGTCGCAGGGCATGGTGCACGGCAACCAGGTGACCTGCCCGCTGCACGGCTGGAAGCTGCACCTCGACTCCGGCGAAGCGGTCGCCCCCGACCAGGGCTGCTCGCGCCGCTACCCGATCCGCGTCGAGAGCGGCTCCGTTTTCCTCGAAATCTGAAACCTGACCGTTACCCGCAAGGACCATGACAATGGACAACTCGTTCTGGAAGGCCGGGCACCGGCCGACGCTGATCGCTTCATTCCTCTATTTCGACCTGGCGTTCATGGTCTGGGTGATGCTCGGCCCGCTCGGCGTGCAGATCGCCAGCGATCTCGGCCTGTCGCACGCCCAGAAGGGCATGATGGTAGCGACGCCGGTGCTCGCCGGCGCGCTGTTGCGCATCGTCATGGGGCTGATGGTCGACCACCTGAAGCCGAAGCTGACCGGCGCCATCGGCCAGCTGGTGGTGATGGTGTCGCTGTTCTTCGCCTGGTACCTGGGCGTGCACAGTTACGAACAGACGCTGATCCTGGGTGTCTTTCTCGGCGTCGCCGGCGCTTCGTTCGCCGTTGCGCTGCCGCTCGCCTCGCGCTGGTACCCGCCGCAGCACCAGGGAACGGCGCTGGGTATCGCCGGCGCCGGCAACTCGGGCACCGCGCTGGCGGCGCTGATCGCGCCGAGCCTGGCGATTGCCTACGGCTGGACCAATGTCTTCGGCCTGGCGCTGATTCCGCTGCTGCTGGTCTTCGTCTATTACATGATCGCTGCCAGGGACTCGCCGGAATGCCCGCCGCCGAAGTCGCTCGCCGAGTACCTGAAGGTGCTCAAGGACACCGACGCCTGGTGGTTCATGTTCTTCTACTCGGTGACTTTCGGCGGTTTCGTCGGCCTCGCCTCGTCGCTGACCATCTACTTCAACATCCAGTACGGACTCGACGCCAAGACCGCCGGTTTCTTCACCGCCGCCTGCGTCTTCGCCGGTTCGCTGGTGCGGCCGATCGGCGGCAACGTCGCCGACCGCATCGGCGGCATCAAGAGCCTGTCGGTGATGTACGTCTTCGCGGCGATCTTCCTCGGCATCGTCAGCGTCGGCCTGCCCGAGGCGTGGATGGCGCTGCTTGCCTTCGTCGGTGCGATGCTGGCCCTGGGCATGGGCAACGGCGCCGTCTTCCAGTTGGTGCCGCAGCGCTTTCGCAGGGAAATCGGCGTCATGACCGGACTGGTCGGCATGGCCGGGGGGGTCGGTGGCTTCTACCTGGCGTCATCGCTCGGCTACGCCAAACAGCTCACCGGCAGCTATCAGGCCGGCTTCATGATCTTCGCTGCGCTCGCGCTGCTGGCCCTGGCCGGGTTGAGCGCGGTCAAGAACCGCTGGCGTACCACCTGGGGCGCCGCGCACCTCACCGTGGCCAAGATCTGAGAAGATCTGAGCGGCGGCGGGCAGGCGGCCGTCGTCGGTCGGCTGACGCGCCGCTGCGCCGGCCAGGGGAAGTAGGGAGCCGAAGCCTTTCGGCCAACCGGGGCGGCAAGGTACATTGCGTAGCTTGCGCCCCTTCTTCGTTTCCGGAGCCCTGTCTGCATGCCGCTCAGAGTCGACGTCGGTCATTCCTCGCTCACCGGCCCGCGCCAGCGCAACGAGGACTTCTGCGGCATGGTCACGCCGCACGGGGCGGAACTCGACAACAAGGGACTGATCGCCGCCGTCGCCGACGGCGTCGGCGGTCACCAGGGTGGGCGCGAAGCCGCCGAATACACCGTCCGCGGCCTGCTCTCCGACTATTACGCGACGCCCGATACCTGGAGCGTGCCGCATGCCCTGGAAAGGGTCGTCGTGCCGCTCAATCGCTGGCTGATGGCCGAAGCCGGTCGCCAGCCGGAGCTCACCGGCATGGCGACGACGCTGACCGTACTGGTCCTGCGTGGCCGCCGCTACGTCAGCGGTCACGTCGGCGATTCGCGACTGTACCTGCTGCGCGACGGCGTCTGCACGCAACTGACCGTCGATCATCTCTGGGAACACCCGGAGTTGAAGAACGTGCTGTCGCGCGCGGTCGGCCTCGACCGCCACTTCCGGATCGACTTCGCCGACGGCGAACTCCGCGAAGGCGACTGCTTCCTGCTCTGTTCCGACGGCGTATGGGGGGCCCTCGGCGACGGCCGCATCCGCAGCACGCTGCTCGCGCATCCCGACGCACAACAGGCAGCGGCGTCGCTGACCAGCCTGGCGCTGGCCGCCGGCGGCAGCGACAATGCCAGCGCCGTCGTCGCGCGGATCGAAGAACTGCCGCCCGAAAACCTGCGCGACTCGCTCGAGGGTACGGCACGGCTGCCGTTGCCGCCGCTGTTCAAACCGGGCCAGGAAATCGACGGCCTGCTGATCGACGAGGTGCTGCACGAATCGCGGGCGACGCTGCTCTACCGGGTGACCGACCAGGCGTCCGGCCAGCCGCTGGTGCTCAAGACGCTGCGCCCCGAACTCGCCGACGACCCGGACGAAATCCGCGCGCTGATCATGGAGGAGTGGCGCGGCCGACGCATCGCCTCGCCGTTCTTCGCGCAACTGCTGCCGGCCGAACGGCGCAGCTGCCTCTACTATCTGCAGACCTGGCACGAGGGCGCGACGCTGCAGCGGATGCTCGATTCCGGTCTGCATTTCACCGTCGCCGACGCCGTCCAGCACGGCATCCGGCTGATGAAAGGCCTCTCGGCGCTGCACCGCCTTGACGTCGCGCACCGCGACGTCAAACCCGACAACATTCACATCGGCCGCGACGGCCGCCTGCGGATTCTCGACCTCGGCGTCGCGCTCAGCCTTTCGGAAGACGATCCCGGCGTCGGCAGCCCGGGCACGCCCAGCTACATGGCGCCGGAACTGCTGGCCGGCGAGCCGGCCGGCCCGGCGCACGACCTGTACGCCGCCGGCGTCACGCTCTACCACCTGCTGACGCGCAAGTACCCCTACGGCGAGGTCGAACCCTTCCAGCATCCCAGATTCGGCGAGCCGGTGGCGCCGACACGCTACCGGCCCGATATCCCGGGCTGGCTGGAGAACGTCCTGCTCAAGGCGGTCGCCAGGGAGCCGGCGCTACGCTTCGAGACCGCCGAGGAATTCCTGCTGGCCCTCGAACGCGGCGCCAGCCGACCGGTCAGCCGGCCACCGGTGACACCGTTGGCGATGCGCAACCCGCTGCTCACCTGGCGGATCATCGCCGGCGCCTCGCTGCTCCTCAATCTTCTCCTGTTGATGTTGCTCCTGCGCTGAGCGCGCGACACTGCGCCGGCCGCGTCGCCGCGCGGCGTTGAACAGCCGCGCGCAGCCGACGGCAGCGCCTGACGCAACACGGGATCCGGCAATCCCCCTGCACCTGGAAAGCTCGCCAGTGCGCAACAAGAATGCGGATCCCGTGAGGTAGTTCATAACCACCTGCCAACTCGCCGCGAGACACTTCATTGCGAAGTCGAGTCGGTCATGTGGATTCGCCTTCCCCGCTGCAAGAGCCCAATGCCGCCCGGCCGGACTCGAGAAGCGGATCTCCGTCGCGTCAGCAGTCGGCACGGCAATGATTAGCGGTCATTGCTTCGAGCGGCTTGTGCCCCTGAAACGCGGCTTGGCAACCAACCATACAACCAATTGGAAACGGGATCGTACCATGGAAACCTCTTCTCGCAAGCCTCGAGCATCCTCGGGCTCGCTTCATCCTGCCCGCATCGGCAAGCCTTCCGCAGCCGCCTTGCTGGCCGGCCTGGCCGCCCTGGCGATCGGCATTTCAGACGCCGGTGCCGGGACCATCTACAAGGGCTGGAACTACGCCATCGACTCGTTCACCGATGGTTCTGGCGGAGCCTCGTACGAAGAACGCGGCCTGGCTTTCCGCCAGAGCGGAACAACCGGCTACTTCGCCATCACCGGCGGCATGCCGCTCACCGGCGTGGCCGTGAGCGGCGCCCGGAACGCAAGCATCGCCCCGGGTGACCTGTATCTCAACTTCTCCTCGCACAATCTCGACACCCAGGCCGAATTCAACGATTCGAGGGTGTTCGGCATTCGCTTCGCCAGCGCCAACGACTCGCTCGGCAACCTCAACGGCAGCGATACCACCCTGGGCCTCTACAAGGACCTGAGCGTGGTCGATCTCGCTGCACCGCAGAACCACGGCTACACGACGCTGCAGGCCTACTACAACGCCGGCTACGGGAAGCCCGCGGCCAACATGGGCGATCTCGACACAACCGCGGAGGTGATCGCCTATCTCGGCAACGGCGACATGTATGCCAACATCGCACGCGGTACCAAGCTGTCCGATATTTCCTTGCTGAACCAAACAGCGCTTGGCAACCTTGGCCTCGATTTCGCCCACTTCAACGCCGCCGGACCACAGACCTTCGGCTTCTCCTTCGACCTCGCCTCCTTGCCCAGCGGGCAATTCACCGCGCATTTCTTCGAGGAATGCATCAACGACGGCATCGCACTGAAAGGCGCCACGGTTCCCGAACCGGGGACGCTGGCGCTGCTCGGCCTGGCGTTCGCTGGCCTTACGCTTCGCCGCCGACGCTAGGTTCGGCGTCCAGCCGGCACGCTCGACAGGGACGCAGCAGCGGAACCAGAGCGTGCCGAGCAAGCTGGCGGGTTCGCCGCGAGAAGCGCTCGCCGCTTCGCCGCGCGACTCGCTCCGCGGCGACGACGCCGCCGATGACCCACGTGGCCATAAGCCTCTGCCTTCGCCTGGCTATCAACGTTCGAAGCGACCGCCTGCCCTACGCCGGCCGGGCAGGTTTGCCGAGCGTCCCGAGGCGGCCGCAACCGCTGCCGCTGCCCCATGCCGCTGCCCGATTGACAGCCGATTGCGCGCCCACTTAACCTAGCGGCAATCCTGTTCCCGGCAGGGGAATGCCTTTTCCCGGCCGGATGCGGCCCGCACGGCCGGCCGCTACGCACCCTTTCCCTTCAGCAGACGACGATGCGCGTGTTACTGGTAGAAGACGACCCGATGATCGGCAAGAGCGTTCAGCAGGGACTGCGCCAGGACGGCCTTACCGTCGACTGGGTGCGCGACGGCCGCGCCGCCGAACTGGCGCTGACGACGGTTCCCTACGAACTGCTGCTGCTCGACATCGGCCTGCCCGGCCGCTCGGGCCTGGAACTCCTTGCCGGCTTGCGGCACACCGGCAATGACATACCGGTGCTGGTGATCACCGCCCGCGATGCCGTCGCCGACCGGATCAAAGGCCTCGATACCGGCGCCGACGACTATCTCGTGAAACCCTTCGATCTCGACGAACTTGCGGCGCGCATGCGCGCGCTGCTGCGTCGCCATGCCGGCCGGGCGAGCCCGGTGATCGAGCACGGAGACCTGCGGATGAATCCCGCGACGCACGAACTGACCCGCAACGGCGAGCCGGTAACGCTCTCCGCGCGCGAGTTCGCGCTGCTGCAGGCGCTGCTCGAACAACCGGGGAAACCGCTGTCACGTGCCCGGCTAGAGGAGCGGCTGTACGGCTGGGGTGAGGAGATCGAAAGCAACGCCGTCGAGGTCTACATCCACTCCCTGCGACGCAAACTGGGCGCCGAACAGATCAGGAATATCCGTGGCGTCGGCTACCTGGTGCCGACCAGGCAATGAAGTCGATCCGCCGCCAGCTGCTGCTGGCCCTGCTGTCGGCGATCACGCTGACCACCCTGCTCGGCGCGCTGGCGACCTACCGGACGGCGCGCGACGAAGCCAACGCCATGTTCGACTATCAATTGCGCCAACTGGCCTTGTCCTTTCGCGACCAGGTCTTCCAGAGCGGCCGGCAGCACGACTTCGCCTTCGACGAAGACGCACAGGATTTCTCGATCCAGGTCTGGCGCCCGGACGGCACCCGGCTGTACCTCTCGCATCCGCGCAAGGGCCTCCCGGACAAGACGCCGATGGGCTTCGCGACGGTTGATACTGCGCGCGGCAAGTGGCGCGTCTTCGGCATGCAGCAGGGCGGCCAGACCATCCAGGTGGCGCAGCCGATGCACTCGCGCGACGAACTGGCGCTGGCCGCCGCCTTGCGCACCGTTGCGCCGTTGCTGCTGATGTTGCCGATGCTCGGGGTCTTGATCTGGGTGGTCGTCGGGCGCGGCCTGCGGCCGCTCGACGCCGTCGCCCGCGCCGTGACGACGCGCACGGCGGTGGCGCTCGACCCCTTGCCGGCAGACCGGGTACCTGCCGAGGTGGTACCACTGGTGCTGGCGCTGAACGACCTGCTCGATCGCCTCAAGCGGGCCTTGCAGGCGCAGCGCGAGTTCATTGCCGACGCCGCGCACGAACTGCGCACGCCGCTCGCCGCCCTGCGCCTGCAGGTGCAGCTGGCGGAACGCGCGGTCGATGCGGCAGAGCGCGCCGACGCTTTTTCGGAGCTCAATGGCGGCCTGCAACGGGCGACGCATTCGGTCCAGCAACTGCTGACCCTGGCCCGCCAGGAACCGGGCGGCGGCGACCTCAACCACACCTCCGTCAAGCTTGCCGAAATCGCCGCGACGGTGATCGCCGAGCAGCTGCCACTGGCCGAAGCGCGGTCGATCGACCTCGGCGCCGTACCGAGCAGCAGCGACGGCGTCGTCAGCGGCGACCCCGATGCGCTGCGCATTCTGGTCACCAACCTGGTCGATAACGCGATTCGCTACACGCCGCCGCGCGGAAAGATCGACGTCGCCGTCGGCGAGGGCGGTCGCGGCGCTTTCATCGAAGTCCGTGATTCGGGGCCGGGCATCCCCGCCGCCGACCGCGAACGCGTCTTCGACCGCTTCTATCGTCGGGCCCAGACCGACGAACCCGGCAGCGGTCTCGGACTGGCAATCGTCAGAACGATCGCCGAACGCCATCGCGCGCGAGTACTGCTCGACGACGCCGACCTCGGCGGCCTGCGCGCTCGCGTCGAATTCGAATCCAGGCGTTCGCGCCCTTAAGTCAGCTTTAAGTCGTGGCGCTCTAAGGTATGCCGTACAGGAAGCCGTCCGCTTCCGGTCTGCAACCCATCAGGAGAAACCCATGCAAGCAACGACATTCAAACGCAGTCTGCTGGCCGTGACGCTGATCGCCGCCGTCGGCGCCGGCTACGCCAAGCTCGGCGGCGAGGTGATCAATTCAGCCGACGCCGTCGCCGCGGTCGGCGAAGCCGCCGCTCCCGCTGCCGGAGTCACCGCCAGGAACGGCGTCGGATTGCCGGACTTCACCGGCATCGTCGCTCACAGCGGTCCGGCGGTGGTCAATATCAGTGCCACCGGCACCTCGAAAACCGCCTTCTCGGGTGGCGAGCGGGGCCAGCGCGGCCAGCAGATACCCGACTTCTTCCGCCACTTCGGCATCCCGTCGCCGGACGAAGGAGCGCCTTCGCGCGGCATGGGCTCGGGCTTCATCGTGCGCGCCGACGGCGTCATCCTGACCAACGCGCACGTCGTCAGCGGTGCCGACGAGGTCACCGTCAAGCTGACCGACAAGCGTGAATTCAAGGCCAAGGTGGTCGGACTCGACAAGGTGACCGATGTCGCCGTCCTGCGCATCGACGCCACCAACCTGCCGGTCGTTCGCCTGGGCAATCCGGGCAGCGCACAGGTTGGCGAGTGGGTGGTCGCCATCGGCTCGCCCTTCGGCTTCGAAAACACCGTCACCGCCGGCATCGTCTCGGCCAAGGGTCGCTCGCTGGCGAGCGACAGCTATGTGCCGTTCATCCAGACCGACGTGGCGGTCAATCCGGGCAATTCGGGCGGGCCATTGATCAATCTGAACGGCGAAGTGATCGGCATCAACTCGCAGATCTACAGCCGTAACGGCGGCTATCAGGGCGTCTCGTTCGCCATCCCGATCGACGTCGCGATGAACATCGAGCAACAGCTGCTGCAGCACGGCAAGGTCAGCCACGGGCGGATGGGCGTGACGATTCAGGAAGTTTCCCAGTCGCTGGCGCAATCGTTCGGTCTGAAGACGGCCACCGGGGCGCTGATCAGCTCGGTCGAGAAGGGCAGCCCGGCGGCCACCGCCGGTCTCGAACCAGGCGACGTCATCCTCAAGCTGAACGACCGCGAGATCACGCGCTCGTCCGAACTGCCGCCACTGGTCGCGGCGATCAAGCCGGGAACGCGCATCAGCGTGCAGATCTGGCGCAAGGGCGCGACGCGCGAGATCGCGCTCGCGGTCGGCGAAATCCCGACCGCCGCCGTGGCGGCCAATGGCGCCGGCGAAAGCGACAATCCTCGCCTCGGTCTGGCCTTGCGCCCGCTGACCCCGGAGGAACGCGGACAAAGCGGTGGGCAAGGCGGTCTGGTGGTCGAAAACGTCAGCGGGCCCGCCGCCAGGGCCGGCATCCAGCGCGGCGACGTCGTCCTGTCGCTCAACGGTCAGCCGGTAGGTGACGTCGCGCAGTTGCGCGCCCTGCTCGACAAGTCCGGAAAGACGGTCGCACTGCTGATCGAACGCGACGACGCGAAGATCTTCGTGCCGGTCGATATCGGCTGACCATCGTCCGGCAACCACCGCCCGCAGGCGATGCATCGGCGTCGCCCGGGCGGCCGGCACCTGCTGGCAAGGGAGCACACCCATGATCGACGCGCTGTTCGACCTCTTCGGCAACTTCTATCAGAGCGGCAATCTGGCGCAGGCCGAGTGGATCGCCCGCAGCATCCTGCAGGCGATTCCCGACGACGTCGTTTCACTGCAATTGCTCGGTCTGGTCTACTACCGGACGAAACGCCGCAAGGAAGCGATGCAGGCTTTCGGCGCCGCCGAAATCGATCCGGGAGCCCAGGCGGCTGTCGATGGCGGTGGCCTGCGCGCCTCGACGCAATGCCTGCGCGCCGCCAGCGGCCGCGGCTCGACCCTGGCTGGCGCCTGGTACGAACTGGGGCTGCTGCTGTTCCGCCTGGGTCGCTACCCGCAAGCGCTCGGCGCGCTGCAGGCAGCGCTTTCCGCGCGCCCGGACTTCGCCGCCGCGCGGCGGGCAATTGCTCGTGTGGCGGCTTTCGCGGCTCACCGCAAGGCCTTCGCCCGCCGACCGCAGGCCGCTTCAGCACCGGACACGCGGTCGTCAACCGGCAAGCCGCCCGGCAAGCCCAACAAGCAGCCGTGACCGCTGGCCGCGTGGCCGGACCGCAGGCCGCGTGGCGGGTGCTCGACCGCCAGTCCTCGGCAAGGACAACGGCCTCACCGCGCAAGATCGAGGCTCAGCTTGTCACGCAAGCGGCGCCTGGCAGGCTACACTGACCGCTTCGCAAGGCCCGACCACGGCCATCGCTGCCGCACGGTATCGTGATGAGTGAACGCACCAGCAGGTCAATGATCGTCGACGACTCGCTGCGGCTTGAGCAGCCGATTGCCGGGGCGCTGCTCACGGAACCCCTGGCTGCGGCCGACGAAGCCATCGCCACGGCTGGCGATACCCTGTCGACCATCGGTCAGGCGCGCCGGCGATGGCGCTGCCACCTGCCGCGAGGGGGCGACCGGTGACGCCGCTGCCCGAACGGCTGCGAGCCCGGAACTCGGCCGACGTCATGCTGACCGCCGGTCGGTCGCTGGCGACGCGAAGCAGCGAACCGCTCATCGCCATTGGCACTTCGGCCGGCGGCACGCAGGCGCTGGAGGTCGTTCTCAGCCAACTGCCAGCCACCTGCCCGGGGATGGTGATCGTCCAGCACATGCCGGAACGCTTCACGGCAATGCTCGCCCACCGTCTCAACGATCTTTGCCAGCTCGAAGTACGCGAAGCCGGCAATGGCGATCGAGTCGTCGCCGGCCGGGCACTGATCGCGCCCGGTGGAAAACACATGCTGCTCAGGCGCAGCGGCGAGCATTATCTGGTGGAAGTCGCCGATGGGCCGCTGGTCAACCGCCACCGGCCGTCGGTGGATGTGCTGTTCCGTTCGGTGGCCAGGTACGCCGGGGCCAACGCGCTGGGCGTCATCATGACCGGTATGGGCGACGACGGCGCACGCGGCCTCGGCGAAATGCGCGACGCCGGCGCCCGAACGATCGCCCAGGACGAAGCCAGTTGCGTCGTCTTCGGCATGCCCCGGGAAGCGATCAAGCGCGGTGCCGCCGAACAGATCGTCGCCCTGCAGCAAATCCCGGCAGCGATCCTCGCCTTCGGCCGAAGCCGCGCCGGCGCCGAAGCTTCCCGAAATCCTGCTGCCGGCGGCTGAGACGCGAACCGGTCAGATCCGGCCACTTCGCGGTGCCGCTTCCCGAGTGCCACGCCATCGCGTATGCTCGGCGGGTGAACGTTCCGACAGCCGCCGGTCGGCAATCCGTAAGCAGTCGAAAAACAAAGAGGTTGTTTCCCGATGGTTCAATCCAGCGTGCGTGGCGTCATCGCCGCGTCGGAAGAACACACCGCCGAGGCCGGCGCGCAACTATTGCGCCGCGGTGGCAACGCGGTAGACGCGATCGTCGCTGCCAAGCTCGCCGCGACGGTAACCGAACTGCCGCTGACGTCACTCGGCGGCGGTGGCGTGTGCCTGTGGGGCGACGCCGACGACGGCTACGAAGTCCTCGATTTTTTTGCGTCGGCGCCGGGGCTCGGCCTCTCCGCCCGCCCGGCCCTCGACTTCGCGCCGGTCACCGTCGATTTCGGCGAGACGACGCAGGTCTTCAACGTCGGCAAGGCAGCAGCGGCGGTTCCGGGCGAACTCGTCGGCCTGCTCGAGTTGCACCGCCGGGCCGGTCGCGTTCCCCTGCGCGAGGTCGTCGCACCGGCCGTGGCCTGGGCACGCGACGGTTTCACGGTCAGCGCGCAGATCGCCAAGATCATCGCCCTGGTGGCGCCGATCGCCCGCCGCTCGCCGGCCGTGGCCGGGCTGTTCTTCCCCGCAGGCAAACTGCCGCGGGCCGGTGATCGGCTGGCCAATCCCGATCTCGGCGACTTCCTGCAGGCGCTCGGCGAAGGCGATCCGGCTTCCCAGGTGGCGCAGTATCGGGCCTCGCTGGCCGATCATTTCGGCCCGGCGCACGGTGGCTTGATCACCGCGCAGGACCTCGCCGCGTATGCGCCGGTAGTGCGCGAGCCACTGCGCGTCGGCTACGGCCCGTACACCGTGCTGACCAACCCGCCGCCGTCGGCGGGCGGCGGACTGATCGGCGCCGGCCTGCGAATCGCCGAGCGTCTGGGCGTCGGCGAAGAGGACTTCCTGTCGCGCGAGCACCAGCTGGCGATGGCCGCGCTGCTGGCGACCGTCTCGGATATCCGCCAGTCGGGCTACGACCAGCGACTGCACGCCGACCCCCAGTCGATTCGCGATCTGGTCGCCGGCGACGGCATCGCGGCGTGGATCGAACGCGCCCGGTCGCTGCTGGCCGAGAACCGCCTCGGTGCGACGACGCACATCTCGGTGATCGACGCCGACCGCATGGCCGCGGCGATGACCAGCAGCAACGGCGAAGGTTGCGGCCGGGCACTGCCGGGGCTCGGCATCCACGTCAACAACTTCCTCGGCGAAGATGACATCAATCCGGGCGGCTTCCATCAACTGCCGCCCGGTAGCCGCATGAGCACGATGATGTCGCCGACCATCGTCGTCGCCGGCGAGCGCCCCTGCTTTGCGCTCGGCAGCGGCGGTTCGAACCGGATTCGCAGCGCCATCCTGCAGGCGCTGCTCAATCTGCTGGCTTATCGCCGGCCGCTCGACGAGGCAGTGAACGCCGCCCGCATGCACGTCGAAGGCGGCGCGTTATGGTTCGAGAGCGCCGGCCTGGCGGTCGGTGCGGCCGAGGCGCTGGAGAAGGCGTGGCCGGCGGCAACGCGCTTCGACCAGCCGAGCGTGTTCTTCGGCGGCGTCAACTGCGTGGCGTACGGTCACGACCACCTGTACGGTGCTGGCGACCGCCGACGTGGTGGGGTGGTGGTGGTCGCCGAGAAATAGCGCCGACTGCCCGGCTCGGGGCGTCGTCGAAAAGCGGATGGATCCGATAGCCAGCGGAGGAGACCATGAAGGCGATGATTCTGAGCGCAGCGGGCGGGCCGCTGCGGCTGCTTGAAGTGCCCCGGCCAAAGCCGGCGGCAAACCAGCTGCTGCTCGCGGTACGCGCCTGTGGTGTCTGTCGGACGGACCTGCACGTGCTCGACGGCGACCTGCAGCAGGCCCGCCTGCCACTCGTCCTGGGCCACGAAATCGTCGGCATCGTCGTTGAAAAAGGCGCCAACGTGCGTGCTTTCGACCTTGGCCAGCGCGTCGGCGTGCCCTGGCTGGGACGCACCTGCGGCCATTGCCGCTACTGCGCGAGCGGCGCCGAGAACCTTTGCGACACGGCCGAGTTCACCGGCTACACGCTCGACGGCGGCTACGCCGAGTTGACTCTGGCCGATCCGCACTACTGCTTTTCACTGCCGGACGAATACGCCGACGCCGAGGCGGCGCCGCTGCTCTGCGCGGGATTGATCGGCTACCGTTCGCTGGTCGCCACCGGCAATGCCCAGCGCCTGGGGATCTATGGCTTTGGGGCCGCCGCCCACATCATCGCCCAGGTCGCACGCTGGCAGGGACGGGAGCTTTTCGCCTTCACCAAGCCGGGCGACAGCGAGGGACAGGACTTCGCGCGCCAACTGGGTGCCGCCTGGGCGGGCGGTGCCGACCAGGCGCCGCCGCAGGGGCTGGACGCGGCGATCATCTTCGCGCCGGTCGGCGACTTGCTGCCGCAGGCGCTTCGCCACACGGTCAAGGGCGGCACGGTGGTCTGTGCCGGCATCCACATGAGCGACATTCCGTCGTTCCCCTATGAGCTTCTCTGGGGAGAGCGCTGCGTGCGCTCGATCGCCAACCTGACCCGGCGCGATGGCGACGAGTTCTTTGCCATCGCCGCCAGGGCCGGGGTCAGGACGACGGTGGAACAATTCCCGCTGGCAGCCGCCAACGAAGCGCTGCAGCGCTTGCGCAGCGGCCAGATCCACGGCGCCGCGGTGCTCATCCCCGGCCCCGATGGCGCTGTCGGTCAGAAACTGTAGCGCAGCTCCGAATAGACGCGATCACTGTTGTCATAGCGACCGAAGAAGCCCAGCGGTGGTCCGTTGAAGACGTCGACGCCGACCGCCAGCCCCCAGTTTTTCTCGAACTGCCAGCTGACCCGCGGGCGCAGCATCCAGTCGCTGCTGTCGTTCATGCTGGCGATCCACAGCGCCTGCAACTCGACCTGATCACCCAGCTTGTGGTTGACCAGCAGGCTGTAGCCGTTCTCGTTGGTCGACTCGATGATATTGGGATTGTGATCGAAGAAATGGCTCTGAAAGATCTGGGCGTTGATCCGGGTATCGGCGATCTGGGTGAAGTCCAGGCCAAGCACCCAGGTCAGCGTATTCTGTTCCACCAGCCCGGTGGGGCTGCTCCGATTGGTAACCTGAAACTTCTGCCCACTGGTATAGACCGCTTCACCCTTGAGGACGGTGAAACCGAGATCCTTGGCGACCGTGCTGCCGTACTGATCGATGCGCTCGTGCCTGGCCTGATAGCTCGCGGTGGCGGTGGCGGGCGTCGCGCCGGGGATGATCTGCCGGTAGAAGGTCGGCGCGACGCTCATGCTGCTGTAGGCAAACGCCGCCACGTCCCAACCATCCTGCAGGACCGACAGACGCAAGCCGTAGTTGGTGTTCGACAGATTGCGTGTCGGTATCTTCTCGTTGAGAAAAACCACATTGCTCACACCCGCCGGTGGCGGCAGCGTATAGGCATAGAACTGCCCACCCGGCTTGCCGATGTTGTCGTAGCTGGCGACCGGAATCCAGATCAGTTCGGCGTGGAAGTCGCCCTTGAAGTACTCGGCCCTGGCGGCCCACTGCGGAATGCGCAGGATGTCGAATTCGGGCAGAACGAAGTGCCGCATGTCCTTGGCGGAAACGACGTCGCCGAACAGCAGGCCGACCATTTCGCCCCAGATGATCTGCTGCCGACCAAGGCGGAAATCCCAGTCGCCGGCGCCGATGTCGATGTAGTTCTCGCGCAGCATGACGTTCAAGGTCTGGTTGTTGTTCACCGCCTGCGGATAGAAGTCGCTCATCGCATACACCGCGTCGAAGTCCACCCGCGCACCGAGTTTCCACTTGATGCCGTCACCGAGATCGCCGTAGGCGCTGAGGTCGGCGCGGTTCATCGCCTCCGACCAGTGCGATGGGTTGGGCGTCGTATAGGCCATGACGTTGTCGACGAAACCGCTGATTCGCACCGGACGCGAAGCGGGGGCCGGCGCCGCCGCCTGTCGCGGCGGCAGTGCATCGGTGCCGAACAGCGAATCGCGACTGGCCGGCGCCGCCGGCGCGGCAAGCGGCTGGTCGTCGCCGAACAGCGACTCCCGACTGGCGGGGGCAAGCGGAGCGCTGGCCGGCGGATCATCGCCGAACAGCGACTCCCTGCTGTCCGGCGCCGCCGGCGCTTTGGCCGGTGGCTCGTCGCCGAACAGGGAATCCCTGCTCAGCGGCAGCGCATCGTCGGCCTTGGCAGCCAGCAGAAGAGCCGGCGCGGCTGGTCGCGCGACGCTGGTCGGAGGTGCGCGGTCGGCATGGCCATTGCCGTCGGCAGGGTCCGCCTGCGCCGACAGCGGCACGGTCGCCAGAAGTACGGCGAGCCTGGCTAAGGACTGACTAGGTCTGATCTGCATTGCTGTTTTCCCTGGCTGGCGCCAACGCCTCGGTCGGCGGGTTGGTCGGTGTATCGTTGGCGGCGACTTCCGGCGGACGGTGTCGAGCGACCGACCATTTCGACTGCGAACGTACGCCCAGCAGGGCGATCTCGCCATCCTCGACGCGCACCAGCCGGTCGGCCTTGGCGATCACCCGCTTGTCGTGGGTCGAGAAGATGAAGGTCGTTTTCAACGCCCGGTTGATCTTCTTCATCAGCAGGAGGATTTCCTCGCCGGTCTTGTGATCGAGGTTTGCGGTCGGCTCGTCGGCCAGAACGATGGCCGGCTTGATCACCAGCGCCCGGGCAATCGCCACCCGTTGGCGCTGACCGCCACTCAACTGGTTCGGACGATGGTCAGCGAATTTCGACAGCCCGACGATGCCGAGGAAGTAGGCCACGCGCCTCTTCCGATCGGCGCTCGACAGATCCTTGCGGTTGAGCAGCGGATACTCGACGTTCTCGGCCGCCGAGAGCACCGGCAGCAGATTGAAGGTCTGGAAAATGAAGCCGATGGTACGCGCGCGCAGGTCGGCGAGCTGATCGGGCGTGCGGCCGCTGACATCCTGATCGTTGATGTAGATCTTGCCGCTGGTCGGCGTGTCGATGCAGCCGATCAGGTTCAGCAGCGTGGTCTTGCCACTGCCCGAGGGACCGGCGATCGCCAGAAAGACACCCCGGTCGAAGGCCAGGGTGATGTCCTTTAGCGCTTGGACTTTCTGTTCGCCGAGCAGATAATCCTTGCAAACGTGTTCTATGCGGACAACGCTCATTCGCTGGCACTTCCTGCCAACCGCGTCGGCGATCAGCACAATGGGGTGAAAACGATGGAAAGCATGACGATCCACCATTCTGGTGTCAAGACTGCCTTGACGCTTCTTGCGACTGTCTTCCTTGCCGTGACCGTTCCCGCGGCGGCGTCCGAGAGCGTCCAGGGCGAGGCCTCGGGCAACGAGGCAGAAGCCCGCCAGATCGTCGAAAGAGCCGACCAGGTCCGTTTCCCGGCGGAAGGCTTTCAGGTGGACGTCGTGATCACCACCACCGGCAGCGACCAGGAAGCCGACGTGCGCAAGTACCGCGTCCTTTCCAAGGGCAATACCAACAGCGTCGTGATGGTTCTCGAGCCAGCGTCGGAACGTGGTCAGATCATGCTGATGAAAGGCCGCGACCTGTGGGTCTTCATGCCCGAGGTCTCGCAGCCGATCCGGCTTGCCTTCTCGCAAAGGCTGACCGGCCAGGTCGCCAACGGCGACCTGGCCCGCGCCAACTTCGCTGCCGACTACAACCCGAAGCTGCTGCGCAGCGAAAAGATAGGCGGCGATGACTACCACGTGCTCGAACTCACCGCCGCCGACCGCGGCGTGACCTACCAGCGGGTGCTCTACTGGGTGCGCGAAAAGGACTTCTGGCCTTATCGTGCGGAGTTCTATTCGCTCTCCAATCGCCTGCTGAAGACCTGCAGGTACGAGAACTTCAAGACCATGGAAGGTAAGAAGCGGCCGACCCGACTGGTCATGGAAGACGCCCTGCGCGGCGGCGAACAGTCGGTCATGGACTATGGCGGCATGAAGCTGCGAGACCTGCCCGACAAGATATTCACCAAGGACTATCTCAAGAAGCTCGACTAGCCGCGCCCTGGCTGGCGATGACGGCTGCACTTCGTAGTAATATGCCGAGCTTATACCGGCGACCGGTCGGAGCGCGGACGATCAGCATAAGGGCGGCAAATGTTTCTTTCGAATCTGACGGAACTGACCATGAGCCAAGGCTACAGGCGGTTCTTCAAGGTCGTGCCAGCGCTGACCGACGAGCTACGTGCCGAGAACTACCGCATCCGGCACGAGGTGTACTGCCGTGAGCTGAACTACGAGCCGGTACGTCCGGAAGGTCTCGAGGCCGACGCCTATGACGAGCGCTCGGTGCACTGCCTGGTGCAATCGGTGTCGACCGGCGAGTTCGTCGGCTGCGCCCGCCTGGTGCTCGTCGATCCCGACGCTCCGCTGACATCCCGCCTGCCCTTCGAGATCGGCTGCGAGGCGACTCTCGACCGGTCGATCGTCGATCCGATGGCCCTCGACCGCAGCCGGATAGCGGAAATCTCGCGCCTGGCAGTGGTTGGCAGCTATCGCCGCCGCCGGGGCGAACAGGACAAGCCGATTTCGATTTCGGAAGAGGATTTCGGGACCGCCAGCAGACCGCGCCAGCCGTACCTGGCACTGGCCGTCTATCTGTGCCTGATCTCGCTGGCTCGTCACTACGGCATCACGACCCTGTTCGTGTTGACCGAGCCGCGACTGGCGGCGAACCTCTCGCGCCTCGGCGTACGCCT
>JACKLX010000014.1 GCA_024235695.1 Accumulibacter sp. | reverse complement strand
ATCTACAACCACGACGGCGCGGTGCTCGCCCTGCTCGACGCCACCACGCCGCCGCGACACTGAACGCCTGGCGGCAGCCCCGCCGTAGCGGGCCGGTGCCGATGACCGTGCAAGTCGCCGGTGCGACTCAGGGCTCTCCCTTCTGCCGAGTGCAGGAGAAGGATCGGGGGAGCAGCGACGCTGGATGACCGTCAGGCCTGTTCATCGGGCGGTATCGCTTGCGGGCTGCGTGGAACGGTGAAACTGAAGGTCGCGCCGTCGGGCGGCGCACTGTTCAGCCAGATGCGGCCGCCGAGATGGTCGACGATGCGCCGGCAGATCGCCAACCCGAGGCCGGTGCCCGCGGGGCGCTTGGCGTCCGTGCCGAGCACCTGACGGAACTCCTCGAAAACCTCCTGGTGTTTGTCGGGCGGAATGCCCGGGCCGTTGTCGGCGACCGAGATCGTCGCTTCGGTCGGTCCGCAGTCAAGGCTGACCTGCACCCGACCGCTGTTCTCCGGCGCGAACTTGTAGGCGTTCGAGAGCAGGTTGATGATCACCTGCGTCAGCCGATCGCGGTCACCGGCGATCGGTGGCGGCTCGCGCGGCAGCGTCAAGTCGAGCGCGACGTGCTTCTCGGCGAACATCGGCGTCACCGAACTGACCGCCGACTTCAGCAACTCCGCGGCATCGAGTTCGGTGATGCACCAGTCCATGCGCCCGGCCTCGATCTTCGCGAAATCGAGCAGGTCGTTGATCATCCGCACCAGGCGCAGGCATTCGGCGTTGATGATCCCGAGGAATTCCTGGCGCTGCCCGGCGTCGATCTCCGGGTCGTCGGCGAGAATTTCGGCGAATGAGCGGATCGACGTCAGCGGCGTGCGCAAGTCATGGGTGACCATGTTGAGGAAGGCCGATTTCGCCTGGTTGGCCTCCTCGGCCTTGCGCTTCGCGGCGTGCAGGCTTTCTTCCCAGGTCTTGCGCTCGGTGACGTCGGTATAGGTGGTGACAAAACCGCCGGCCGGCAGGGGCGTGCCGCGAACCTCGAGCACCGTGCCGTTCGGCCGCACGCGCTCGAAGCAATGCGGCTCGGCCTTGCTCGCCAGCGCGATACGCTCGGCGACGAGTTGCTCGATCTCGCCGACACCGTAGTCGCCGCGCCGGGCGTTGAAGCGAAAGAAATCGGCGAGCGGCCGGCCGATCGTCCCGAGTTCGTCGGGAAAACCGAGCAGTTCGAGAAACTGCCGGTTCCAGGCCACCAGCCGCAAGTCGCGGTCGAAGATGCTGAAACCCTGCGCCAGATACGCGAGCCCCTCGACGATCAAATCGACCCGACTGGCCTCCATTCCCCTGGCCGAAGTCATCATCCTGCTCCTCCTGCTGGCAACGCACTGGCGGCGCGTTTGGCTAACGCCATCTCCGGTCCGACGCCGCAGGCAACGGGCCTTGTGGCCTGCGCGTCGGATCTTCCGTCGTCCTGTGCGGCGCTTTCTGGCACGGAAGACGCATGATAGTGCTGCCGCGACCGGGAAAACGCAAGACGGCGGGAACGGTGGCGCAGGAGTTCGCACCTGGCGCTTGCGGCCGGCCTGTCTGCAGGAGGTAAACGCCACCAAGGATCACCGCCATTGCCAGCAGGTCCACGCCGTTCAGCGGTTCGTCAACGAGGAAATAACCGATCACCAGTGCGACAACGGGCGGCATGTAGGTGACTGCCGAGGCGGCGATCGCACCGAGTCGCTGCACGATCAGGTAGTAGAGGATGTAAGCGAGGCCTGTTCCGAGCAGCCCGAGTCCCAGCGACACGCCGACAAAGGCGCGCCAATCGTCGGCGATGCGGGTGATTCCCTGCAGATCGGTGAGTACGGCAATGACCGCCAGGGCAATGCCGATCTGATAGGTCGACAGCGCCACGGCGGCTATCTCCAGCTTCGACAAGAACCGCTTGGCATAGACAAACGAGCTGCCGACACTGAGCGAACCGGCGACCATGTACCACACGCCTTCGGGATCGATCGCCGAGGCGGCCGCCTGCCACGGGTGCGCGATCAGCAGGACGCCAAGAAAACCGAAGAAGACACCCCCCGCCGTTCTCCGGTTGAGCGGCTCCTGTCGCAGGAAGAGAAATGAGCAGACAAAGGTGAACAGCGGAATCGCGCCGCTCAGCGTGCCGGCAACGCTCGACAACAGCAGCGAAGTACCCCTGGCGAATGCATAGTAGTAGACGGCGGTAGCGAGCAGGGCCATGACCAGGAAGTGGTGGCCATGACGCAGGTGACGCCAGCGCAGCGACCCGCTCGAAAGCGCCAACAGCAGGATCGGCAGAAAGCCGAACAGAACACGCAGGAGGACGATCTGCCCAGGCGTGATCAGGGCGGCAGCGCATTTCATGAAGATGAAATTGGTTCCCCAGACCAGACCGAGCAGTCCGAAGGCGAGATACGCGAGGTGTTTCACTGGCAGGGTCCTTGACCATTGCGGTGTCGGAATTGTCTCTTCCCGGCGACCGGCTTACAAATCATAATGTTTCGCTCTCGCAATAGAAAAACTACGCCATGAAACAGCCGCCACCAATGAAAGCACTGACCTACTTCGAGTCGGCGATGCGATTACGCAGTTTTTCTCTCGCGTCGGAAGAGCTTAGCGTGACCCCGGGAGCGGTCGGCCAGCAGATCCGCAAGCTCGAGGAATGGCTGGGCGTGAGCTTGTTCATCCGCCAGGTGCGGCAGATCCAGCCGACACCCGAAGGCCTGTCGTACTGGGGACACGTCCAGCCGTCGCTGGCACGGATCGTCGACGCCAGCCAGGCCTTGCGCGAAAGCCGCCGCACTGGCGTCTGGGTAAGCATGCCGCCGAGCTTTGCGGCGAAGTGGTTCGCACGGCGGATGTCGGCATTCGTCACAAGCCATCCCGACGTCGCCCTTCATCTCGACACCTCCGTCGCACCGGTGGACTTCGGCGGCGAAGCGGTGGACCTGGCGGTCCGCTATTTCGACGGCATCGATCCGCAGCTCGAAGTACAACTCCTCTACGCCGATCAAGCCAGCGTCTACTGCACCACCGGCTACGCCAGGCAACGGGGCTTGCACGAACCGCGCGACCTGGCCAAAGCGACCCTGCTGCACAACACATTTCATCCGCACTGGGACGAGTGGCTGGCGCGCTTCGCGGGCATCACGCCGGTCACCACGGCGGCGCTGGACGCGATACATTGCGACCAGTCGCTGATCACCATCGACGCCGCCAAACGCGGCCAGGGCGTCGTCCTGACGAGCCCGTTGCTCACCGAGGAAGAGGTTTCCGAGGGCAGCTTGATCGAGCCTTTCGAACAGCGTCTGCCGCTCGTCAAGGGCTTCCATATCGTCCATCAGCGCCAGGCCAGACTCCGCCCGGCAGTACACGCGTTCAAGGACTGGCTGGTCGGCGAAGCCGCCAGCCGGCCGCTGGAATAACCCTCGGGCAGCGCTGCCGGAAGTGCGGGAAAATGCCGTCTTGGCGAACCAGGAGGCAGGCAATGTGGATTGGCGTCGGCTTTGCGCTGGCCGCGGGCATGATGTGGGGTCTGGTGTTCATCGGGCCGTTGCTGCTGCCCGAATATCCGGCCGCGTTGCAGTCCTTCGGCCGCTACCTCGCCTTCGGCCTGGTCGCGGTCCCGCTCGGCTGGCTGGACCGCTCCGAACTGGCGCGGCTGACGCGCGCCGACTGGGTCGAAGCGCTCAAGCTGGCGATAGTCGGCAACCTGCTCTACTACCTGTGCCTCGCCAGCGCCATCCAGCGTGCCGGCGGGCCGCTGCCGACGATGATCATCGGCACGCTGCCGGTGGTCATCGCGATCAGTTCGAATCTGCGCGATCACCGGCGTGAAGGACGCCTGCCGTGGGCGCGCCTGCTGCCATCGCTGCTGCTCATTGGCGCCGGTATCGCCTGCGTCAACTACGTCGAGCTCGCGGCGCTGACCGGGCGGCCTTCGCCTGAACTCGAACGCTACGCCAGTGGCGCCGTGCTGGCAGTCGGCGCCGTCGCCTGCTGGACCTGGTATCCGCTACGCAACGCCGACTGGCTGCGCCATCATCCCGGACGCAAGCCGCGCGCCTGGGCGACGGCGCAGGGCCTGGCGACGCTGCCGCTGGCGTTCGCCGGCTACCTCGCCCTGTGGGGCTGGCTGAGCGCCAGCGGCGACCCGTTGCCGATGCCCTTCGGCCCACGCCCGCAAGCTTTCGTCGGACTGATGCTGACCATCGGCCTGGTTGCCTCGTGGTTCGGCACGCTGTGCTGGAACGAGGCCAGCCAGCGCCTGCCGACCACCTTCGTCGGCCAGCTGATCGTCTTCGAGACGCTCGCCGCCCTCGCCTATGCGTTCATGCTGCGCGGCCAGTGGCCGACGCCCCTGACGCTGTCAGGCATCGGACTGCTCGTCGCCGGGGTGCTTTCGGCGATGCGCGTCAGGCCGGTGGCGAGCGTCAGGAATTCAGCGACGGTGCCGTAAGCCGGCGCTCGCCAGCAGGATCCCACGCCAGGCGGGCCAGCGCATTCCGAATCAGCCGAATGCCGCCCCTCCTCTCGGTTGATCGCCAGGCGTGGCATCAAGCGGCTGAGGCGCCGTTGTCGTGCGGGTTCCGGGAGAAGCAAGATTCACAGCAGAAAGCCGTGACGTGCTTGCCCTCGCGCTCGTTGTCCGGTCGACCAGTGTGGCGACGCCGCAGGCAACAGCCAAAGCGCAGGCGAAGATCAGCAAGCCTCGAGTCAATCCTCTCGGGATGGCCATACCGTCGAGAGTGCGCCGGATGAAATAACTGGCGACGAAATAGGCAATGGTGGAAAGAGCGAAGGTCAACATGGCGCCCGGATCCGGGAAAGAAAAGGCGAAACGATCGTGCCGCACCGCGATGCCAAGCGTCAAGCCGGTCGGGGACCTGCCGCTGGACACGATATCGCCCGCTTCTTGCTTCAGCGCAGGCCCGGCTTGGCGCTTGCGCACAGCTCCAGCTGCTCCGGGCATGCGGCGAACCAGGATTTCGGCGCCGCGGCGATGTTCGACATCCGCCAGGCCTCGGTCGCCACCGAAGCGCATCTGGACTCCCTCCCGGACTGGCCGATCAAAGGCACCCGGGCGGCCGACACGATCATGCGCCCGATTGGCCGCTGCTTGCTCACCACCGCCGCGACATTCGAGATTGACGCCGCAACGCGGCGGCTCCTACACTTCTCGTTGGCAGATACGATTTCCCGGCCCTGGTCAGAGCGGAAGGCAGCGCCGTGCGGCGCCGTGGTGGTGAAGGAGTATGGCAATGCAGATCGACGTGGACACGTTGCGCGAGGTGCTGACCGTCATCGGCCCGTTTGCCCTGCGCGCAGGCGGCGGCATCGCCGTCCTGATCGCCGGGCTCATCGCGTGTCGCATCGCGCGTCGCGCCGCGCGCGGCCTTTTGGCGGCGGCGTCGCTCGACAAGTCGCTGGTCGAGTTGCTGGCGAGCAGCGTCTACTACCTGCTCGTCGCGGTGCTGGTGATCGCTGTGTTCGGCGTGATGGGAGTCGAGACGGCGTCCGTGATCCCCATCCTCGGCGCTTCGAGCCTCGGTGCTGGCGACCACAACGGCAGGTGGTACAGGCAAACTTGTCGAGCAGCAAGCAGCAAGCTCACGTCCGCCCAGCTGCCGTCGATCACCCCAGCCAGTGCGGCAGCGCAGACGAAGCGCGCTGGCCTTGATCTTGACCACCGGCCGCCGATGCCAGTCACCACGTAGCTTCCGGCCGTTGCGCCAGGCGATAGCTTTCCTTGTGGCTGATGACTTCGTAGTCTTCGGAGCAAGGCCGTTGGTTTTCCGGAGCCGCAGAGTTCGATGACTTCGACCGGCACGCGTGACTCGTCGAAGAACAGGAGCGCTTCGTCCTGGCGCGCCGGGTCGCCGGCGATTGTGGGCGGCCGCCGGCTGGCCAGAGTACCGGTAGCGTCGGCTGGGTGAGCAACTCGCCCGAAACTCATCTGGCCGTGGCCCGTCTCGTCGTCGCTCGCTCTTCTGCCCGAAGGCTGGCGCTTGAACCAATCGAGGTTGCTGTTTGGGGCGGTGATTTCCTGGCGCAAGGCGCCTCGGTGTTCGTGACGGCGCAGGGTGCTGATCAGTTCGACGATCTGTTGCGGGGTCGGCGCAGCCGCCTCGTCAGCAGACTTAGGAAGGGGATCACAACCGCCGGATTCATGCCGCTATTATACCGCGAGCTGCCTTCAAGTCGCTGTTTTAAACGACATTTTATGTAGGTTCTTGGCATTTCCGGGGTGCTGATAACGCTTTGAAGCGCTTGGGCTCGATGCCTTCCAGGAGTAGTTTCAGGCCGGTCAGTCGGTTTCCCGCGTGCTCACTTTCGACCAGTCCGGAGACAGGAAACGACCGGCTTCGAGGCGCTTGGCCCCGCACAGGCCACGATGCGATCCAGTAGAGGGACCTTGACCTGCGTGGCGCGACGGTTGAAGAAGGCGAACAGCTGGCCGCTCAGGGGTCCTGACCGAGCGTAGCGCGTCAGTGCGTAAAGAGGCCGTCGAGAGGGTTGCACGCAGGTCGACAGGGCGGCCATAAACATGCACCCAGTTTGACCTTCGGGAGAACATCAGCCGCGCACCAGGTGTAGCTGCAGGCCGCCGCCGGATCCAGGGTCAGCTCAGACGTCCCGGCCGCGGTTTCGCTTTGCAGGGGGCCGACATCGACAGCAGAAGTGCCCCGACTGGCGACGGCGTGAGAGGCTATCGCCTCTGTCCAGCGACGCGCCCAGGCGGCTACGCGCCACCGGTAAGCTGTATCGCTGATGCCTTCGCGATTGCAGAGAACTCCACCGCCAAACCGCTGCCGACAAATCGCGACGGCACTGCCGCCACTCGGCCGCGCACGCCGTGCCCGCCGGCTCTTGATTCGTCGCCATCTTGACCTCCTCCTCTTCTCGCGTGTCGATATAAGGAAATTGTCGACGCCAGCGCCGCGCCTGGGAAAAACGCCGCGGAGTTACCGGTTGCATCCGGTCGACCAGTGTGGCGACTTGCCGCGAGCAACAGCAAAGCGCAGGCGAAGATCAGCAAACCTCGAGTCAATCCTCTCAGGATAGCCGCCCTGCGTCAGATGCGCCGGATGAAATAACTGGCGACGAAATAGGCAATGATGGAAAAGAGCGAAGTCCCAACGCCTGTCCGGATGAACTGACCCTGCGCCTTCCCGTGTTCGAAGCAAGGTACGTACCTGTTCGTTGAAACGGCGTTATTTCAATAGGTTGGCAAAAGGCGCGGGAAAGGGGCGCCTGCGACCTGTAAGATTTGTCGACAGTTTTCGACTCGCCGCCGTCATCATCGCCGCTTCTGCCGCGCGGCATCCTGGCCCGTCGGTGCGAAGCGACATTGCCGCCACGCCAGATGACGGAGCCTGCCGGAAGCCACCACAGGTCCGACGGTCGAAATTGACGCCTCTTGATGGAGGCTCCTATACTCTCACTGGCATCGGCTGGATTTGCTGACTCCCTTGGGAGAGGCAAACGCCCGGGCCGGGCGTCGCCACTTTGGGAGGCTTGGCAATGCAAATCGACATCGACACGCTACGCGACATCCTGACCGTCGTCGGCCCGATTGTGCTCCGCATCGGCGGCGGCATCGCTGTCCTGATCGCCGGCCTGATCGCCTGTCGCATCGCGCGTCGCGGCGCGCTGCGTCTCTTCCGGGCCGCGTCGCTCGACGAATCCCTGGTCAAGGTACTGGCGAGCAGCGTCTACTACCTGCTCGTCACCGTGCTCGTGATCGCGGTGTTCGGCGTGATGGGAGTCGAGACGGCGTCCTTGATCACCATACTGGGCGCATCGAGCCTGGCGATCGGACTCGCGCTGCAGGGCTCCCTTTCCAACTTCGCCTCGGGCGTGATGCTGATGATTTTCCGCCCGTTCAAGGTGGGCGATTTCATCGAGACCGGGGATTTCGAGGGCCGCGTCATCGAGATGGGCGCGTTCTCGACGATCCTCGACACGCTCGACAAGCGGCGGGTGGTGATCCCGAACGCCTATATCGCCGAGAAGCCGATCGAGAACTGGAGCACGAATCCGGAGCGCCGCCTCGATCTCACGCTCGAAATCTCGATCGCGAGCGATCTGGGCGCCGTGCGGCGCGCCCTGCTCGACATGCTCGCCGCCGAGTCGCGCGTGCTGCGCGCGCCGGAGACCCGGATCGGCGTCGACGACTTCGGCGACACGTCGATGCGTCTCGTGGTCCAGCCGTGGTGCGCGCCCGACGACTGGTGGGCGCTTCGCTACGAGCTGCCCGAGCGGATGAAGGAAGCGGTCGAGCGCGGCGGCGGCGCGATGCCGACGCCGCAGCGCGAAATCCTCTTCCCGCAAGGCGTGCCGGCGGTGAAAAGAGGCAGCAGAAGCGCTGCTGCCCGCGAGTCCTGACTGGAAAGTGCTGCTGGAGGCCGCGGACGACTGTTCCGGCAACCTCGGCTCCGGCTTCTCGACGATCCGATGCACGCCGCGGCGCCGCTCCTGGCTGCGCGCAGCGGCTTCGCGGTTCAGGTTTGCCGGCCGAAACAGCGGTGGGCGGACGGGAACCGACATGGTTTCTGCAGTTCTCGAACGATGTTGAATGTTGCATTTCGCGTTGCCATGTGAAAGCGGATCATCCAGCTCATGGCGACAGGCGGTGCCACGAGAGATTGCCAAGCTCCTCTGGCGGCTTGATGACCGGTTCATGTCCTGAATCGGCGATTGACTGTGGCGGCTTGCGTCGGTGATACTTGCCGACAACGTCAGCATGGTCGTTTCTTCGCAGGTTCATTCAGGCCGAAAAGCAGAGGAGTAACAACATGTACAAGACTATCCTGGTACCGATCGACATGGCGCACATCACCGAAGGCAAGGCAATCGTCAATCTTGCCGCATCCTACGGCGCGCAGGGCTCGAAGATCATCTTGCTGAATGTGGTGGAAGACATTCCGAACTGGGCGGCGGTCGACCTGCCGGCAGGTCTGCTCGATAAATCAGTCAATTCGACGAAAGCGGAACTGAAAGCAATAGCCGAAGCCAGCGGCATGCACATGGATGTCGACGTAAGAACCGGCCATTCCTACGAGACCATTCTCGACGTGGCCAAGGAGAACAAGGTCGATTTGATCATCATCGCCTCGCATCGACCCGGCTTGCAGGATTACTTTCTCGGCTCGACCGCGGCCAAGGTAGTGCGCCACGCCAACTGTTCCGTACTGGTGGTTCGCTAGAACTCTTGCTTCCTGGCGTCGGCCGTGCAACGCGAGAGCCGGCTCTCGAGCACGAGACGGCCGCGCCAGCCACCGGGATCCGCGGTTGCTGCACGGATTGCTTTCGACAGCGCTGCTCGATGCTCGAAGCGAATGCTGACGTCAGCGCAGTCGTCGATGTTCACCGTGCAGACATAGGACCGGGGGGTTTCCGGCATTCGATCGGTGGCTCTGTTGCCCAGGTCTTGGCGGAATGCCCGTCGCTGGACAGCTATTGCCGGTTCAATATCAAAGTGACGAGAAGGGTGGCACCCTCTCGGCAATGCACGGCATGGGGCGCTGCATTTTTCAGGTAGAGGAGGTCGCCCGGCGACAGCGTCCGGGTTCTATCGTGACAGAGGAAGTCCACTTCGCCCCTCAGACACTGCACCGTCATGGCCCCGGCAGCGCTGTGTTCCTGCATGCGGGTACCGGCGCTCAGGACCAGGCGGAAGATCTCGATATGTTCGTCGCGCACCAGTGTGGCCGACGTGTTGCTGGCGGGCGCGTCGGCAGCATCGTTGATGTTCACCAGATCGCCTGACTTGGCGTGTGATAGTGCCATGAAAAAACTCCCCCTCGTCGAAATGACCGCCCCCCGGCCGCGCCGGGGGATTGCAGTCGGTGAGCCGCTCCTGGCGGTCATCCCGGGCCGCCGACACCGCCCCCCAAGTTCATGGCGCCACCTGCGGTAGTGGCGCGCCGTCACGCCAGCTCGAAGGGCTCCGTTCGCATCCCCGCTCGATCACCAGTGATGAACGGCAAGAGAAAGCGCCGCACAGCCACCCCGGATATGCCCTGCCAAAATAAATGCTCTGCCGCCGAGTCGGATTCCCGCCTGAGGGATTCGCAAGCGAGGGCCTTGCGCCGCGATACGACGCACCATCACCCATCCGCTGCGGGCTTCTGGAGACAGTCACAGCCTGCTTCTGCGACGATCACTCGGCGAAGTTCGGCGAAGCGCCTTTCCGTCTGTAGAACGAAAAGCGGATCGGCCGGCGCCTGCCCGGGGGATGCGGTGACGATGGCACGCCAGTCCGCATCATCAAGGACCTCGTCGGCCACCGGGAAAAGCGCCAATTCCTCTACCGCCATGTTGTGGCGGAGGCGTTCAGCGTATAACCGGGCGTTGCCTGCAACGGCTGGCCAGGATGTCGTTTCCGCGCGGGCAGCCGACTCCAGGTCGCGCATCAGGTCAGCGCCCTGTCTGGCCAATACTTGATGCTGGCGATCGATCTCGTCGCCAATGTCGGCCATCAGCGCATTCCTGGTGCGCAGCCTGGCAACAATACGGTCCTCGAGCGGGTGATGACGAAGGTCTGGAAAACATGTCAGGTAAGAAAAGACGTCAGCCAGAAGCGTTATCTCGTCGAGCGTCGGATCGTTGCGATTGACAGGAAAACGATCAAGCAGACCGAGCAGCTTGCCAAGGTTTCGATGCTCTAGCAGCAGCCTGGAAATTACCCCGTTCACTTGATTCTCCCTTCAGTTGCGCTGTGCTCCGACATCCCGGGGGACAAGCAGCCGCTGGCAATCCGTCACGTCTAGATCATCGACTATCGTTCGCGCCACTGCCGCTGGAAACACTCGCCTCATTCCTGATCCTCGTCCTGCCGGTCGACCAGGTCCGCGAATTCCGGGTGACGCTCGATGAATCTGGCGACATACGAACAGCGAGGGACGATCTTCCAGCGCCGTTGCCGCGCCTCGTCCAGCGCCCTGCGGGCCAAGGCAGCGGCGATGCCGCGTCCGCGCAGCTCGCCGGGAACAAAGCTATGGTCCAGGATGACACGCTCGCCTTCGATGACGTAGCTCAGGGACGCCAGAGCGGCGCCCGCCGGCGATTCGAAGCGCTGCCTGACGACGTCGTGGATGATTGGGCGGGGCTCGGCGCTGGTCGTGCTGGTCGTCAAGCTCGACGTCGGGAACTCGGGTGAAGATACCGGTCGGCGCCGTTCCCAATCGTCCTCCACCTGCGTCCTGATGGCGACCGTCGAGCACATTGCCAGAACCTCGCCGGCCAGGCTTTCGGCGTCCTGCAAGGTGGTCGAGCGAATCGCGTGCTTGACGTCCAGCAGTCGGCCCGGACTGACGCTGAGGCTCCGAAATCCCAGGCCGACCAAGAGGTTCGTGAACGCCGGATCGCTGGCGATTTCGCCGCACAGGGAGATGGGTTTGCCCTTGCTGCTGGCCACGCGTGCCAGCGTGGCGAGTACCTGGATGACCGCCGGATGCAAGGGGTCGTAGGTGGACGGCGTTTCGCCACGAATTCGGTCAGCCGCCAGCAGAAACTGGACGAGGTCGTTGCTGCCAACACTCAAGAAGTCGACCTCGTCGGCCAGGTGTTCGATGACGATCGCCGCCGATGGCGTTTCGATCATCGCGCCGACAGGAATATCGGGATTGAACGACTGCCCGGTGGCGACGAGTTCCGCCTTTGCCGTTTCGATGGCTGCTTTGGCCGCGCGCAGCTCGTCCATGCCATCGATCATCGGCAGGAGGATGGCGACCGGATGCGAAGCGCTGAGCCTGAGGATGGCACGCAACTGCGCCTGCAGAAGGGTCGGATGGCCGAGCAGAAGCCTGATGCCCCGATAGCCCAGGGCCGGATTGGCTTCGCGGGGCAGCGGGAAATAGCTCAGCGGTTTGTCGCTGCCGACATCGAGAAGGCGGATCACCGTTTCGCCCGGCTGCAGGTGCTCGGCTGTGGCACGGTAGAACCGGTACTGCTCGTCCTCCGAAGGGAATTTATCCTGGACCAGGAAGACGAACTCGGTACGATACAGTCCGACGCCGTCGGCTCCGAGCTTCGCGGCCGTTACCGCATCGGCTGTCTGACCGATATTGGCACAGAGTTTGATCTCGATGCCGTCCCGCGTGACCGCCGGCAGGCCGATCAAGCCTTTCAAGACGCCCTGGTGAGCCTGCAGGTCGTCCTCCAGTCGGTCGTATCTGCGCAGCACCTCTGCTTGCGGGTTGATGAAGGCGCGTCCGGCCAGCGCATCGACGATCACCTGGTCGCCGGTACGTATTCTCCGAGTGGCGTCCGGCACGTGCACGAGGGTCGGGATGCCAAGCGAGCGAGCCAGAATCGTCGCGTGCGCCGTCAGGCCGCCTTTTTCGACAATCAGGGCACGCACGCCGTGGCCTTCCAGCTGGGCAACGACAGACGCCAGCAGCTCGTTGGTGACAATGACGCAGCCATCGTGAAGGACCGGAACATCCGGTAGCCCATTCTCTTCAAGGTGATCCTGCAGGCGTCTGCCAACGTCGTGCAGATCGGCGGCCCGCTCACGGAAGTAGGGATCATCGAGGCGCGCAAACAGGTCCATCAGTCGTTTGATCGCTTCATCGACGGCGGCCTCGACATTCATCCGATTTTCGAGGCAAAGCTGACGAACCTCATCGCGCAGTTGCACGTCGCGCAGGAGGAGGATTTGTGCTTCAAAAATCTCCGCCTCATCCGTCCCCAGGCTGCGCCGGACGCTCTCTTGAACCTCCAGCAGCTTCCTCTCCGCGGCGTAAACCGCGGCGTCGAAGCGCGCGATCTCTCCTTGCACCTCCGTCTCGCTCACCTGCCGGCGCGGAACGGCAACCTGCTTTCTGGCGCAATCGCAGTGCAAGGCAGGCCCCCGAGCAAGACCGGGAGATGCGACCTGGCCAATGATCATCAAAGACGCAGGCGGCGCGTTGTCGGTACTCTTCATCAGCTTGCTTGGCTCCTGATGGATGGTCATGCCATGGCCAGGGCTGCGGCGAAGTCCGCGAGCAGGTCGTCGGCATCCTCGATGCCGACAGAGACGCGCAACAAGCCATCGCTGATCCCGGCACGCTGCCGCTCGGCCGGCGTCATCGTGCGGTGCGAACTGCGACTCGGAACGCAAATCAGGCTCTCGACACCGCCGAGACTCAATGCCGGCATGACGAGCCGCAGCCGGCTCAGCAGGCGATCCACCTGCTCGGGCCGATGCAGCTCGAAGGACAGCATGCCGCCAAAAGCGCGCATCTGACGCGCGGCGATGGCGTGATCTGGATGCTCTGGCAAGCCGGGATAGTTGACCCGCGCAACCGCCGGGTGCGCGACGAGGAAGTGCGCAAGCGTGCCGGCATTCTCGTTGTGCCGTTGCACACGCAGGGCCAGCGTCTTCAGGCCGCGCTCGAGCTGGGAACAGGCGTGCGCATCGAGCATGCCGCCAAAGCTCACGGCACTCGCCGTGACACGGCTGACGATTTCGGCGGACGCAACGACGACACCCGCGTTCACGTCGCTATGGCCGTTGAGATACTTGGTCGCGCTGTGGATGACCGCGTCGATGCCCAGTGAAATCGGATTCTGGTTGATCGGCGTCGCGAAGGTGTTGTCGATCACCGTCAACACGCCGTGGCGCTTGCCGAGCGCGACCAGCGCAGCCAGATCCACGCAATGCAACAGGGGGTTCGAAGGTGACTCGACGTAGATCAGCCGCGTCTCGGGTCTGACGGCCGCCGCGAACTCTGCCACGTTCGCCCCCCAGGAAACCCGCACGCCGAGTCGCGGCAGTTCCTGACTGATCAACTGCATGCTGCCGCCGTAGAGATCGTTCTGGAAGATCGCGTGTTCACCAGCCTTGAGGTAGGCGAGCAGGAAAGTCGAAATGGCCGCCATGCCCGAGCCAAACACGACTGCGGCTTCGCCCTTTTCCAGTGCCGCCAGCTTGCGATTGATGACCTGCTGGTTGGGCGTGTTGAAACAACGCGGATAGAGGTTCTCGTCGGCCCCGTTCGGCACTGCATAGGCCGTTGACGTGAAGATTGGACTGCATGCGCCGCCAGTGGTCTGGTCCCGATAGGTGCCAGCGTGGACACAGAGCGTCGAAACACTGTGGGTATGGGAGTCGGTAGTCATCAGCTTTCTTGGCTCACCTTTGGCTGTGGGTGTTATCGGATGACGCCCTGTTTGCCAGGAGAAAAGTCAGGCAACAGCGCCGCCTGGCCGTGCGTCCCGTCGTGCCCGGATCCTTCCCGTCGGCCGCATCAGCCTGCACCAGGCGGTTCGTATCCTCGCTGCGAGCGTGCCTTGCGGCTTCCGAGCGCAAGCGACGCGAGGCAGTGCGGCTTGCCCTCGCTTCAGGCCAACTATATCATGCTGTGATACAAACATCAGGGAAGGCGGTTCGCAGGAGATGTCCGAGCAGCGAATGACGAAGGCCGACTTTGAAACGCTTGCCCACTTTCGCTACCAACTGCGCCGCTATCTGCGCTTTAGCGAAGAGGTGACGCGCGGCAACGGCATAACGCCCCTGCAGTACCTGCTGCTGCTGCAGATCAAGGGTTTTCCCGGGCGCGAGTCGGCGACCGTAGGCGAACTTGCCGAACGCTTGCAGGCGAAGCATCACGGGGTCGTGTCGCTGATTTCCCGCTGCGAGCTCGCCGGACTGGTAAGGCGTAGCGTCAGCTGCAGCGACCGGCGGCAGGTGGACGTGCAACTGACACAAGAAGGAAACGAATGCCTTGAGCAGCTGGCTGGCCTTCATCGCCGCGAGCTGCTGTCGTTGCAGGGCAAATTCACGGTACCCGACTTGACGACGCTCGGTCACCAATAGCCGCGTATGGCTGCGCTCGTCTCTCTGGAAAGGAGTTACACGATGCAGGGAAGTTCCCGATTCACCGAGGCCAATGCCGATCTCTTTGAGGCGATCGTGGCACAGGCGCCGGACGTGATCATATTCGCCGACTGCAAGGGAGCAATTCGCGTCTGGAACCACGGTGCTGAAACCGTTTTTGGCTATGCCGCTGCTGAAATCATCGGCGACAGCCTCGATGTGATCATTCCGGAGCGGCTCCGCAAAGCGCACTGGGACGGTTTTCACAAGGCCATCGACAGCGGCCAGACCAAGCACCGGAACAAGGTGCTGACAACCCGGTCGGTGCACAAGGACGGCAGCAAGCTCTACTTGGAATTGAGCTTTGGACTGGTGCGGGACGGCAACGGTACGGTTGTCGGCTCGCTGGCCATCGGCCGCGACTGCACCGACCGCCGTCTCACGGCAGTCGCTCAGTCTTCGCAGCGTGCCAGTCCCTGCGCCAAGCAAGCCGAGTGAATGGAACGTGAAATGACGACCGACATCCCGGCGTTTTCCGCGCCGATCGCCGGACCCGAGGCGCCGCTGGAAATGCTTGCTGCTTGCCACCGCAGGATCGAAGCGCAATGCGCGAGCTTGCGGCGCCTGGTTCCGCACCTGCTTGCCCACGGCGCCGACGACGCGGCGCGTACGGCGGCGATCAGGCTGATGCGCTACTTCGACACGGCCGCCCGGCAGCATCATGCCGATGAGGAAGACGACCTCTTTCCGGCGTTGATCGAGTCGATGGCCGGCTCGGACGCGATCTGCCTGCGCGAAACAATCGACGGGCTGACGGCCGATCACCGCGCACTCGAAGCCTGCTGGCGACACCTGCGCGCCATCCTCGAAAGGATCGCGGCCGGCGAGTTCGTGCCGCTGCCGGTCGATGACGTCGAGGCACTGGCGGTTCGCTACGAACGCCACATCGAGCGCGAGGAAAGCGAGCTCTTGCCAATGGCGACACGCCTGTTGAGCGATGCCGAGCTCGCTGGCGTCGGCCGTGCGATGGGCGCGCGCCGGGGGATCGACGAGGAGGGTTAGGCACCAGCGACAGGCGCGTGCGCATGCTCCAGTCCTCGGCCGCCAACGGTCGCCGGGCCGCTTGCTCACCGGCCCCCGAATCAAGCCGCCCGCCCCTCGCCGGCTTCCTCGTAAGTGCGCCCGTCGCGGATGCGATAAATCCGCCGGAAGGTCGGGATGATTTTCTCGTCGTGAGTGACGACGATGATCGCCGTCGAGAAGCGCTGCGCCATCTCGTTCAAGATACGGACCACGGCCAATGCGCGCTCGCTGTCGAGCGGTGCCGTCGGCTCGTCGGCGAGGATGATCGGCGGCTGGTTGACCAGTGCGCGGGCGATCGCCACCCGCTGCTGCTCGCCGCCGGAAAGCTGCGGCACCCGCGCCTGGGCGCGATGACCGACATCCAGCGCCGCAAGCATCTCGCGCGCCCGGTCGCGCGCCCTGGCGTTGGCCATGCCGGCCAGCATCGGCAACAGCGCGACGTTGTCGGTGACGTCGAGAAAGGGAATCAGATGCGGCGCCTGAAAAACGAAGCCGATGCGATCTCGCCGCAAGGCGCGCAAGTCGCTGACCCGCCAGCCGTTGTCGTAGATCGCCTCGCCGGCCAGCGCCATACGGCCCGAGCTCGGTTCGATCACCGCGCCCAGGCATTTCAGCAAGGTGCTCTTGCCCGAACCGCTGGGACCGATCAGCCCGACGACCTCGCCAGGCTGGACGATCATGTCCACGCCCTTCAGTGCGTCGACCGCGGCATCGCCAAGGCCGTAGCGTTTGGTCAGCCCGCTGATTTCGATTGCGGCAGCCATCTATCCGCCGATCGCCGTCGCCGGGTCGACGCGCAGCGCGGCGCGGATGGCGACGATGCTCGCCAGCGCGCAAATCACCAGAACCAGCAAGGCGCCAAGCACCGCGTCACCCGGCAGCAGCAAGACGTATTTGGGAAAGATCGGTGCCCACAGCGTCGCCGCGGTCTTGCCGACGACGAAGCCGATCGCACCGAGGCCGAGCGCCTGCTGCAGAATCATCGCGGAGATCGTCCGGTTGCGCGCGCCGATCAGCTTGAGCACGGCAATCTCGCGCACCTTGTTCAGGGTCATGGTGTAGATGATGAAGGCGACGATGGCCGCACTGACGACGGCCAGGATGACCAGAAACATGAAGATCTGTTTTGCCGAGGTGGCGATCAGCTTGGCAACGAGGATTTCGTCCATGTCGGCGCGCGTTTACGCTTCCAGATGCTTCCAACGCCTGATTTCGCCGGCGACGATCGCTTCGTCGGCGTGCGGCGCGAGCCGCAGCATGACCACATTCACCGTCCGGCTGTTGGCCTGGCTGGCCTGCACCGCCTCGAGCAATCCCGGCACAGCCGGGCGGTTGAACGCCGGATTGGCAGCGATGCGTGCGCGCTCGTTGAGCAGCGCGTCGTTGTCCTTGAGGAACTGCACTTCCTGTGCATCGCGCAGCGGCACGAAGACCATCGGGTCGCCGCCCGACGACACCATGCGGCGGGTCAGCCCGACCACGGTGTACTCATGACGCCGGATGCGGATGCCTTCGCCGAGGCGGAAACCGCTCTTGATATCGGCGATCGCCTCGTAGTGCGAACGCGTGATCGGACGCCCGGCAATGAGGTAGGCGGGCTCGCCGGGGCGGCCTGGCTGGAAACCGACAAGCATCACGCGTACGTCGGCGCCCTGGTGCTCGATCTGCATCGTCAGATAGGTGACGTTGCCGGCTTCGACCACCCCCTTGACGCCGAGCAAGGCGCGATAGGCGTCGTCGCGCACATTCGACGGTTCGGCGTAGGGGCCAAGTGTGTCGCGCTGCACGACCCACAGATCGGCACCCCCGTTGCTCAGCAGGACGCGTCCGTCGTCGACCAATCCGCGATAGATGCCGGCCATCGACAGCGTGACGCCGATCAGCAAGCCGAGCCCGAGGCCGGTGAACACGAACTTGCCCCAGCCATTGAGGATGTCGCGACCGGCGAGATTGATCATCGCCTGGCACCGACGATGGCGGCGACGACCCTGACTTTCGCCTCGGGCTGCAAAGCCTGCTCGCTGTGTACGATCACTTCGTCGCCGGCTGCCAGACCAGCAAGAATCTCGCTGCGGCCATCGCGGGTGGTGATGCCGATCGCGACCGGATGGAAGACGACGCGCCCGTCCCTGATTCGCCACACGCCGTCCTGCCGGTCGACACGCTTCACTGCCGCCGCCGGCAACCAGAGCGCGTTGGGCAGTTCGGCGGTGGCGATGGTCACCTCGACCAGCTCGCCGATCGAGAGTGCATCGGGAATCGCCTTGAAGCCGACATTGACGATGCGTTCTTCGGCGATCGCATCGCTTAGCCAATCGACGCGCCGGACTTCGCCCGGGTAGACACGCCTGGCATCCGAGCGCAGCACGATCTCGGCTGGCTGGCCGACGCGCACGCCGCCGGCCTGGCCCTGGTCGATGCGCGCCCTGACCCACAGGCTCGCCGGGTCAATGACCTGCAGCACCGCCTGCCCGGCAACGATCGTCGGCCCCGGTTCGAACAATCGCGCACTGACGACGCCGTCGACAGGACTCAGCAGCCGTGCCTGCGCGCGCAGCTTGCCGACACCGGCGACATCGGCCAGGGCGCGTTCGTGATCGCGCTGCGCCGCCGCCAGCTGGGCGGTAGTGGCGTCCACTGCCGCGGTCGCGGCAGTGGCTTCCTGCTGCCTGGCGTCGGCGGCCTCCTGGCTGAAGAAACCGCGTGCCCGCAGTTCGGCCAAACGACGCGCGCTGGCGAGCGCGACTCGCGCCCGACTCTGCGCCTCGGCGAACTGAGCTTGCGCCGCGCGGACAGCGCTCGCGGCACGTTGTGCGACGAGTCGTCCGCTGGCGACGCGATCGTCGAGGTCGACCGGATCGAGTTCGGCAAGCAGCTGCCCGGCCGCGACGGTATCGCCCTGGTCGACCAGCACGCGCGCCACGCGGCTGGCCATCGTCGGCGCCAGTGCATAGCTGCGGCGCGCCTCGACCGTACCGATGCCGAAGGTGCGCGCCAACAGCGGTCCCTGCCGCAGCTTTGCCAAGGTCACCCTGGTCGGCGCCAGCGGTCCCTGGCTGGTCGCCAGCCAGCCGAGCAGCACCACACTGGCAGCGGCGACGACGCTCAACACGGCCTTGCGCGAAAAGCGCGAGTTCATGCTGCTTGCGGCCCGCGAAAGCCGTGCACGAGCAACGGGAACATCTGTTGCGCACGTGCCATCATTGCGTCCTCGTTGCCGGCGAGTGCTGACTCGATGACCAGGGCCTGCACCGCGCCAATGAACAGCACCGGCGCCAGTGCAGTATCCAGCTCGGCAGCAAGCTCACCTGCCGTTCTGGCGTCGGTGAACAGCGACGCCAGGCGCTCGCGGTAGCCGGCAATCATCGCCCGGACCTCGGCACGCACCGGCGAATCGCCAGGATATTGCAGCTCGTGGAACAGCACCCGGGGAACGCCTGGGTTGGCCGCGATGAAGGCCACGTGCGCGAGAAACGCCGCTTCGATCTTTGCCAGCGGCGACTGGCGCTGTGCCACTGCTGTCGCCAATACCGTGCCAAGCGACTCCCGGACCCAGGCGAAGACCGCCAGCCAGATCGCCTCCTTGTCGGGAAAATGGCGGAAGATCGCCCCCTGCGTGACGCCGATCCGGTCGGCAATGGCCTGCGTGGTGATCGCGTCCGGCCCGCGCTCGCGCGCCAGCGCCAGAACCGCCGCAACGATTTCGCGCTGTCGTTCGCCGCTGCTCAGACGTTGGCGAGAAGCCTTCTCGACGCTGCTCTGTGTATCCATGATCGTGTTCCGCTTGCATTTTTGTAAGTAAGTGCTTACTATCGTAATCGTGTAATGTCCGCTTGGCAAGCGCATCCGTCGCGAGGAGAACGAACCCATGAATTTCCCGGAGTTTTTTGAATCTGCACCACGAATTACCTTTCGCGATCCGCTGGCCCGGTTCCTCGGGGCGGCCGAGGACGGCATCATCGAGTACACCTACAGCGACGCGGTCAAGCTCGCCGGGCATTCGTGCCCGACCGTCGCTTCCGCCTATCTGATGACCCGCGCCGCCATGCGCGCCCTCTACCCGGCAGCCTTTCCCGAGCGCGGCGGCATCCGCGTCGAGCTCGGGGACGACCGGCTCACCGGCGTTGCTGGCGTGGTCGCCAATGTCGTCAGCTTGCTCACCGGTGCGAGCAACGATACCGGCTTCAAGGGAATTGCCGGACGTTTTGATCGCCGTGGCCTGCTGTCCTTCGGCGCCGACATCGCCGGCCAGCTGCGTTTCACGCGGCAGGACACCAGGGCGGCGGCCACTGTCTCCGTCCGCCTGGAGCGGCTGCCGGGCGATCCGCGCATCGCTTTGCTGATGCCGCTGTGCGTCGCCGGTACGGCCAGCAGCGACCAGATCGCACAGTTCCAGTCACTGTGGCAAGAGCGCGTCCGGACGCTGCTCGTCGAGCATGCTGACGATCCGGAGATCATTGTTGTTCAACACTGAGGAGAATCCCATGAACACCCACCGCACCCTGCTCGCCGCCCTGCTCATCAGCTTCGCAATCGGCGCCCCCGCCGTTTCCGCCCCGGCCCCTGCCGCCTCTGCCACCGCCTCTGCCACTACTTCGCACGAGCACGCAGCGGCCGCGCCGACCAAGCTGATGCTCGACCACGGCAAGAAGTGGCCAACGGACGAACCGCTGCGCCGCAACATGAGCGCGATTCGCGCCGCGCTGGTCGCGAACGCAACGGCCATCCACCACGGGACGCTTACGGCAGACGATTACCAGGCGCTCGGCAGCCTGGTCGAAGCGCATATCGCCAAGATCGTCAGCGAGTGCAAGCTCGACCCGGCAGCAGACGAAAACCTCCACCTCATCGTCGGCGAACTCAGCACCGGCGCCGACGCCATGCAGGGCAGGTCGAAAGCCACGCCGGCTGCCGGAGCAGCGCAGACGGTAGGCGCAGTGAATCAGTACGGCCGCTACTTCCAGCACCCGGGTTGGAAAGTAATCGACTGATTCGTCTGGCGAGCGAATCATCGATGGCTGCACCGCCGCTCGCATCGTCAAGCGCGGTGTTCAGCGATACAATCCCCTGAAAAGCTTGACCTTCAACCCGGTTGCTTTCGCCGCCCGCCGTCCAGTTCGCGCTGCACTTTCGCCGCTATGGTCGAGAGCGGTTTGCGGCCTGACGAGCGGCTGGCACAGCGAACGCCGGGATCTGCCCCCATTCGGGGCGCCATTCTTTTCAGAATGACCAGGAGGGCATGCCCGTGAACGATAAAGTGCAAGCGGATTGGGACCCAAGATCCGACGCCGTCCAGGGTGATCAGCGCGCTGCCTACGACGAGATGCGCGAGCGCTGCCCGGTCGCGCACAGCGACTTTCTTGAGTGGTCGGTGTTCCGGCACGAGGATATCGTTCGCGTGTTGATGGACCCGGACACCTTCAGCAACGCCGCATCCCGACACCTCTCCGTTCCGGATGGAATGGATCCTCCCGAGCATACCGAGTACCGACGGATGATCGAGCAATTTTTCCGGCCGGAACGTGTAGACGCGTTCGAGCCGCAATGTCGCGAGATCGCCGCGAAGCGTCTTCAAGCGCTGCTGGCGCGCGATGAGCTGGAGTTCATCGGCGACTTCGCCCATTGGTTCGCCGTACGGATTCAGTCCGCTTCGCTCGGTTGGCCGCTCGAAATGTGCGAACCGCTGCGTCTGTGGACGCAGAAGAATCATCAGGCGACTTTTGCCCAGGACCGGCCGGCGATGGCCGAGATCGCCAGAGAATTCGAGGGCTACGTCCACGAGTTGCTGCAAATCCGGCGCGCGGCCGGTGCGCAGGCCAGCGACGACATCACCGGCTCGCTGCTTCGGCAACAGGTACAGGGCCGGCCGTTGCGCGACGAAGAAATCGTCAGCATCGTACGAAACTGGACCGTCGGTGAGGTCGGTACGATCTCGGCAGCGCTGGGCATCCTCGTTCACTACCTCGCGCAACACCCGGATCTGCAGCAGCAGCTGCGCACGCAGCCCGCCCTGCTGCCCGCCGCGATCGAAGAGATCCTCCGGATTCACGGACCCTTGGTGGCCAATCGCCGGATCACCACGCGTCCGGTGGAAATCGGTGGCCGGAAGATCGCGGCCGGCGAACGGCTCTCGTTGATCTGGATTTCCGCCAACCGCGATGGTCGGGTTTTCGAGGATCCGGACGCCTATCGGCCGGACCGCGACCAGACCGCAAACCTGCTATATGGCGCAGGAATCCACGTCTGCCCAGGCGCTCCCCTGGCCCGGATGGAGATGCGGGTGGCGATGGAAGAGATTCTCGGGCGCACGACCCGGATCGACCCGATCCCGGAAACGCCGCCGACCGGCGCGGTGTACCCCGGCAGCGGCTTCGCCACCCTGCCCCTGCGGGTCCGATAAGCGCCGCCGACCAGCTTGCGCTCGAGTTGATGGACACCGACCCCTGCGGATTCGAGGGTCGAAAGTGTGCGGTCACATTCCTGCCGGGAGACACCCAGCGGTGATCAATCGACATTTGACCTGAACGGGCGCCATGGCGGACTTGCCGTGCGCTGGCTTGCGCCGCTGAAAGTCCGTTGCGGTAGGCGTTACGGGCCGTACAGCTCGGTGCATCTCCTGGCCGTCGCGATGACCGCAAGCGGCCGATAGCTGTCACCGGGCAAACTTCACCCTCTCCCTGCCTGGTTCGACGCCAGCACCGTTGACATCGGCCAAACGCTCTCGCGCGGCCCGCTTTTTCTGCAGCCAGAACCGTGCCTTGCTCGCGCCATCGTTCTTGCATTTGGAAGGCGGCGGATCCTGCCGGCGTCCCAACCGCACCGCCGGGTTGGACGAGCGGCTGCCGGACCTGCCGAAAACAGGCCGGCGAAGTGCGCGATCGGAAACGCCAAGCGCCTCGATAGCGCTGCGGCGATGGCGAGCCGGGTGCCGGTACACGACGAGTGGCAGCGGGCAGGCCGGCAAGGCGGCTGAGAAACCCGGCGCCATTGCCCGGAAAGTCAGCACGACAACATGAAGGTGGAGCGGGCGAAGGGAATCGAACCCTCGGCTCTAGCTTGGGAAGCTAGGGTATTACCATTATACGACGCCCGCGACGGCGGCTATTCTACGACGCCGGCGTGGGTGTCGACAACGCCGATCTGCATCGTCGTCGGCCGGCAACGGTCGCCGCCTGGCGCCTCGCCGCCCGGAAAGGGCGACAACGCCAGCCGCCCGGCGCTCTCGCCCGCGGCAAGATCAGCTGACAGCAGCCGGCCAGGGTGTCTATAATGCGCCCATGGACATCCCTGCCGCCCTCCTGTACACGATTCTCAGCAGTCTTGCCGAGACCGCACTGGCGCCTGCGCCCGACCCGCAGCTGATCAATGAACCGGCGGCCATGGCCCGCATGCTGCCGGCCGAAGCGAAGCAGGGCGTCATGCTGCCGCCGGTCGGCGACGGTTTCGTGATCATCGACGACCAGCGCTGGCCGCTCGCTCCGACGGCGCAAATCCGCAGTCGGCAGAACCTGATCGTGATGCCGGTGCAAGTCCAGGCGCCAAGCGAAGTCCTCTACCTGCCAAACGCGTCGGGCGCCATTCATCGCGTCTGGATGCTGACGTCGAGCGAAGCCTCGGCGCCTCGCCCACGCTAGATCACGCAAGCAGAAAATGGCCAAGAAACTGTTCATCCGCACCTTCGGGTGCCAGATGAACGAGTACGATTCGGACAAGATGGCCGACGTGCTCGCCGCATCCGAAGAAATCGTCAAGACCGACACCCCCGACGACGCCGACATCATCCTTTTCAACACCTGCTCGGTGCGCGAGAAAGCCCAGGAGCGTGTCTTTCACGACCTCGGTCGCGTCCGCCTGCTGAAGGGCGCCAATCCCGATCTGGTGATCGGTGTCGGCGGTTGTGTGGCGAGCCAGGAGGGTGCGGCGATCGTCGCCCGGGCGCCTTACGTCGACGTCGTTTTCGGACCGCAGACGCTGCACCGCCTGCCGCAGTTGATCGCCGAGCGGCGTCGCCTTGGCAAAGCGCAGGTCGACATCTCCTTCCCGGAGATCGAGAAGTTCGACAAGCTGCCGCCGGCGAGCGTCGACGGCGCGGCGGCCTTCGTCTCGATCATGGAGGGCTGCAGCAAGTTCTGTTCGTTCTGCATCGTCCCCTACACGCGCGGCGATGAAGTGTCGCGCCCCTTCGACGACGTGCTGACCGAAGTCGCTGGCCTCGCCGCGCAGGGCGTCAGGGAGGTGACGCTGCTCGGCCAGAACGTCAATGCCTACCGTGGTGCGATGAGCGGCAGCGGCCAGGTGCCCGTCGGCGAGGAAGCCGCCGATCTGGCGCTGCTGATCGAATACGTCGCCGAGATCCCGGGCATCGAGCGCATCCGCTACACCACCTCGCATCCGCGCGAGGTGACGCCGCGGCTGATCGACGTCTATAGCAGGGTAGCGAAGCTCGTTTCGCACCTTCATCTGCCGGTGCAGTCGGGTTCCGACCGCGTCCTGGCGGCGATGAAGCGCGGCTACACGGCGCTCGAATACAAGAGCCTGGTGCGCAAACTGCGCGCCGCGCGCCCCGACCTGTCGCTGTCTTCCGACTTCATCGTCGGCTTCCCGGGCGAAACTGCCGAGGACTTCGAGAAGACCATGAAACTGATCGACGACGTCGGCTTCGACGCGTCGTTCTCGTTCATCTACAGCGCGCGTCCCGGCACGCCGGCCGCCGACCTCGCCGACGACACGCCACAGGCGGTCAAGCTCGAACGCCTGCTGCGCCTGCAGCAGCGCATCGACGCGCTGGCGCAGGACGTTTCCCTGGCGATGGTCGGCAGCGTCCAGCGGGTGCTGGTCGAAGGCGTCTCGAAAAAGGACAAGAACGAGCTGGCGGGACGTACCGACAACAACCGGGTGGTGAATTTCGCCGGCGATTCACCCGATACGGCGAACTGGCTCAACCGCTTCGTCGATGTGCGGATCAGTTCGGCGATGCCGCATTCGCTGCGCGGCGAACTGCTGAGCCGGCCGGCATGAGCGTCAAGACGCCGGCGGCCAGGAGCCGGGCCATCGAATTGCTGCTGTCACCGGTCAACAACAAGCACCTCGCCAACCTCTGCGGCGCACTCGACGAGAACCTGCGCCAGATCGAGACCGCCCTCGACGTCTCGATCGCGCGTCGCGGCGAGCGGTTCACGCTGCGTGGCGACGTCGCGCAGACGACGCGTGCGTCGGAAGCGCTGCAGCAGTTTTACTCCCAGGCCAGGGAAGCGCTGTCGGTCGACGAAATCCAGCTCGGGCTGATCGAAATTCTCAACCGGCCGCTGCGCGGCGTGTCGTCCGGCGCTGGCGTCTCGCCGGCACTGATGACCCGCAAGAGCGAACTGCACGGCCGCACGCCGCGCCAGATCGAGTACCTCAAGCACATCCAGGAACACGACATCACCTTCGGCACCGGCCCGGCGGGCACCGGCAAGACCTATCTCGCCGTCGCTTCGGCGGTCGACGCCTTCGAACGCGAGCTGGTGCAACGGATCGTCCTGACGCGGCCGGCGGTCGAGGCCGGCGAGCGCCTCGGCTTCCTGCCCGGCGACCTGGCGCAGAAGGTCGACCCCTATCTGCGGCCACTGTACGACGCGCTCTACGACCTGATGGGTTTCGAGCGCGTCGGCAAGCTGTTCGAGCGCGGCTCGATCGAGATCGCGCCGCTGGCGTACATGCGCGGCCGCACCCTGAACCACGCCTTCATCATCCTCGACGAAGCGCAGAACACGACGCCCGAGCAGATGAAGATGTTCCTGACGCGGATCGGCATCGGCGCCAAGGCGGTGGTCACCGGCGACGTCACGCAGATCGACCTGCAACGCGGCCAGAAGAGCGGTCTGATCGAGGCGCGACTGATCCTCAAGGATGTCCGTGGCATCGCCTTCACCGAGTTTCTCAAGGAAGACGTCGTTCGCCACCCGCTGGTGGCGCGCATCGTCTCGGCCTACGAGGCGCATACCGCGGCGCTCGAAGCGCGCGACGTCAAGGCCGCTGCCCGACGACATGGCGAAAAAGACTGAGCGACGCGCTGCCGGTGGCGACACCGCTGTCGACGTCGGCGTGCAGTACGCCTGCAAGCGCCGCGACCTGCCGCGCAAGCCAGAGCTGCGCGCCTGGGTACGCGCCGCCGCTGCCGCCAACGGCGACCGCGTCGGCCGCATCGTCGTGCGGCTGGTCGGCAAGCGCGAGGGACGGCGCCTGAACCGCGAGTACCGCGGCGGGGACGGTGCGACCAACGTCCTCTCCTTTCCCTACGCGCTGGCACCGCTGCTCTGCGGCGACCTGGTGCTGTGCGCGCCGGTGGTGTCGCGCGAGGCGGCCGAACAGGGCAAGTCGCTCGCGGCGCATTGCGCGCACCTGGTCGTCCATGGCGTGCTTCACCTGCAGGAGTACGACCACGAGGCCGGCGAACAGCAAGCGCGTGACATGGAGGACCGCGAACGCCGCATCCTGGCGGCGCTGGGCTATCCGGACCCCTACGACGACGAGGACTGACACGTCAGCGGCGCGGCGCCGCAACCCCGCACCGTCTCATCGCCGCTGACGCCTCAACCCTCGAAACTGATGATGGCCAATCCGCATAGCAGTACCAGCAAAGCTTCCAGTACCGTTCCCGGCTTCTTCGAACGCCTTTCCTCGATGCTCCTGCGCGAGCCGGAAGACCGCCAGCAACTGATGCGACTGCTGCAGTCGGCGCATCAGCGCAATCTCCTCGACGCCGACGCGCTGAGCATCACCGAAGGCGCCCTCGCGGCGTCGGACGTCACCGCCCGTGAAGTGATGGTGCCGCGCCAGTTGATGGAGGTGGTCGACGTCGGCGATTCGCTCGCAACGGTCATCGCGCAGGTAAACCGCACCGCGCACTCGCGCTTTCCGGTGGTCGACGGCAGCCGCGACAACGTCGTCGGCATCCTGCTCGCCAAGGATCTGCTGCGCGTGCAGCGCGAAGACGGCTTCACGCTGCGCGACTGGCTGCGGCCGGCGGTGTTCATCCCCGAGTTCAAACGCCTCGACGGCCTGCTGCGCGAGTTTCGCGTCTCGCGCAATCACATGGCGATTGTCATCGACGAGTACGCCGGCATCGCCGGACTGCTGACCATCGAGGACGTGCTCGAGCAGATCGTCGGCGAGATCGAGGACGAGTACGACTTCGACGAAGCCGACGGCAACATAGAGCTCGACCACAGCGGTCTCTACCGGATCAAGGCGCAGACCACCGTCGCCGACTTCAACGCCGCCTTCGGGACCACCTTCAGCGACGACAAGTGCGTCTCGGTCGGTGGCCTGATCCTGCGCGAACTGGGCCGCGTGCCGCTGTTCAACGAAACGGTTGCCATCGACGGCACGGAGTTCCAGGTCCTGCGCGCCGACAGTCGGCGAATCTACACGCTGCTCGTCGCCGGGCCGCCAGATGCCGGCGACCCGCGCTAGCGCCCTGCGCTGGCGCGCCCTGGCGGCGCTGCTGATCGGCGCCGCCGGGGTTCTCGCGTTCGCGCCTTTCGGCTGCTTCCCGGTCAGCTGGCTGACCCTCGGCGGCCTCTACGGACTGCTGAGCGCCGAGGCCGCCGGTGCGCGGCGAGCGCGCGCCGGCGCGCTACTCGCCGCGGCGTTTGCCTTCGGCCTGTTCATCGCCGGCGCGTCGTGGGTTTACGTCAGCCTCAGCGTCTTCGGCGGCATGCCGGCGTGGCTGGCAGGCCTGGCGACGGTGCTGTTCTGCGTCGTTCTCGGCATCTTCCCGGCGCTTGCCGGCGCCCTGTTGGTTGCTCTGGCGACGTCCGGCTGGCTGGCGCGGACGCTGCTCTTCGCCGGCCTGTGGACGCTCGCCGAGTGGGCACGCTCGTGGGCTTTCAGCGGCTTTCCGTGGCTCGCCGCCGGCTACTCGCAGGTGCCGCCCAGCCCGCTCGCCGGCCTTGCACCGCTGTTCGGCGTCTATGGCGTATCGCTGGCGTCGGCGCTGATCGGCGCGCTGCTGTTCGAGATCGCCAGCCGCTGGCGCCGGCCATCCGTTGCCGGCGCGGGTGGCGGGCAAGGCCGCCTGCCGGTGCGTTCGCTGCTGGCCATGGCCCTGAGCATCGCCTTGCTGGTTGGCGGCGGCGCACTGCTCGGCGAGCGGCGATGGACACGGCCGGAAGGGCCGTCGCTGCGGGTGGCGCTGCTGCAGGGCAACGTGCCGCAGGAGATCAAGTGGCGGCCCGAGCGCTTCGCTGATTCACTGCGCACCTACTACCGGCTGGCGCAGGAAAACCCGGCCCGGCTGACGATCCTCCCGGAAACTGCCCTGCCGGCATTTCTCGATCAAGTCCCGGGCGAATATCTCGATGCCTTGCGGCAACTCGCCGTGCGCCAGCAAGGCGAGTTGCTGCTAGGAATCGCGGTGGCCGAGGGCCGACGGTATTTCAACTCGGCGGTCACTCTCGGCGTTTCGCCGCCGCAGCGCTACAGCAAGGGCCATCTGGTTCCCTTCGGCGAGTTCGTGCCGCCCGGTCTCGCCTGGTTCATGGCCATGGCCAACATCCCGATGTCCGATTTCACGGCCGGCTCGCCGGGGCAGCCGCCGCTCGACCTGGTCGGCCAGAAAGTGGCGGTCAACATCTGCTACGAGGACGCCTTCGGCGAGGAGATCATCGGCGCCCTGCCGGCTGCGACGCTGCTGGTCAATATTTCCAACGTCGCCTGGTTCGGCGATTCGCTGGCGCCGGCACAGCACCTGCAGATTGCCCAGATGCGCGCGCTCGAGACCGGCCGGATGATGCTGCGCGCAACCAATACCGGCATGACGGCGATCGTCGACGTCGACGGCCGCGTGCGCTCGCTACTGCCGCCGTTCACCCGCGGCGCGCTGGTCGACGACGTGCAGGGCCATGCCGGAGCGACGCCGTACGTGCGCTGGGGCAACTGGCCGGTGATCGTTTTCGCGACGCTGCTGCCGCTACTGCTGGGCAGGCGCCGGCCGCGCTAGCTGCGCGCCGACAGCGCGCGCCGCGGCCGCCGCGCCTCGAAGCCGGTTCTTGTCGGGCAAGAAACCCGGTAAACAAGTAAAATCGCGCTTTCCGCTTCGCTCCGAATTTCTCCCATGCCTACGTTTCAGCAAGTCATTCTGCGCCTCCAGGAGTTCTGGGACCAACAGGGCTGCGCGCTGCTGCAGCCCTACGACATCGAAGTCGGTGCCGGCACCTTTCACACCGCGACCTTTCTCGGCGCGATCGGCCCGGAACCCTGGAACGTGGCCTATGTGCAGCCGTCGCGCCGGCCCAAGGACGGCCGCTATGGCGAGAACCCGAACCGCATGCAGCATTACTACCAGTACCAGGTGGTGCTGAAGCCCTCGCCGGCCAACATTCAGGATCTCTATCTCGACTCGCTGCGTGCGCTCGGCATCGATACCGCCCGGCACGACATCCGCTTCGTCGAGGACGACTGGGAAAGCCCGACGCTGGGTGCCTGGGGGCTGGGCTGGGAAGTCTGGCTGGACGGCATGGAGGTAACCCAGTTCACCTATTTCCAGGAGGTCGGCTCGCTGCCGTGCCGGCCGGTGCTGGGCGAGATCACCTACGGCATCGAACGACTGGCGATGTACCTGCAGGGCGTCGAAAACGTCTTCGACCTGGTATGGGCCGAAGGTCCGGGCTACCGGGTGACCTATGGCGACGTTTTCCACCAGAACGAAGTCGAGCAGTCGAAGTACAACTTCGAGGAGGCCAACGTCGAGTTGCTGTTCCGCCATTTCGGCGAGCACGAATCCGAAGCGCGGCGGCTGATCGCCGCCAGCCTGCCGCTGCCCGGCTACGAAATGGTCATGAAGTGCTCGCACACCTTCAATCTGCTCGACGCGCGCGGCGCCATCTCGGTCACCGAACGGGCCGCCTACATCGGCCGGGTGCGCGCGCTGGCGCGCGAAGTCGCGCAGGCCTATTACGATTCCCGCCAGGCACTGGGTTTTCCGATGTGCCGGGCGGCCGCGGCTGGCGAGGGACGATGAGATGAACGATACCGTCCTGATCGAGTTGCGCACCGAAGAGCTGCCACCGAAATCGCTCAAGCAGTTGTCCGAGGCGTTCGCCGCGGCGGTTTTCTCGGCCCTCGAGAGCGAGCAGTTCACGACTTCGGACAGCGTCTGCACGCCCTACGCGACGCCGCGCCGACTGGCGCTGACGATCACCGGCGTCGTCGGCCGGCAACCCGACCGCGAAGTGGAGCGCAAGGGACCGGCGGTCGCCGGCGCACTCGACGCCGCTGGCAAGCCGACACGAGCGCTCGCAGGCTTCATGCGCGCCGCCGGCGTCGGCTTCGAGCAACTGCACAAGACCGCCGACAGCAAGGGCGAGTACTTCGTCGCCCGCCGGCAGAAAGCCGGCGAGGAACTCGACGTCCATCTCGCCGAGATCGTCGGGCAGGCGCTCAGGAAGCTGCCGATACCCAAGGTGATGCGCTGGGGCGATTCGGAACACCAGTTCGTCCGGCCGGTGCACAGCCTGATCCTGATGCACGGCGAGCGCGTCGTTGGCGGCGAAGTGCTGGGCCTGCAAAGTGGCCGCACGACGCTCGGGCACCGCTTCCTGTCGGCCGGTGAAATCGTCGTCGCTGACGCCGCCGGCTATGCCGAACAGCTGGCTGCGGGCAGGGTCATCGCCTCGTTCACGGCCCGGCGCGCGGCGGTTGCGGCGCAGCTCGACGCTGCCGCCGGCAAGCTCGGGGCGCGCCTCAATCCTGCCGACGGTCTGCTCGACGAGGTCACCGCGCTGGTCGAATGGCCGGCGGTCTACGCCGGCGAGTTCGAGGCCGAATACCTCGAGGTTCCACAGGAGTGCCTGATCCTGACGATGCAGCAGAACCAGAAATACTTTCCGCTGCTCGACGCCAATGGCCGGCTGCTCAACAGCTTCCTGATCGTCTCCAACATGCAGGTCGACGATCCCGGCGCGATCATCCGTGGCAACGAGCGTGTCGTTCGCCCGCGCCTCTCGGACGCCCGCTTCTTCTACAACCAGGACCGCAAGAACGGCTTTACGACCCGCGCCATGCGTCTTGGCGCGGTGGTCTACCACAACAGGCTCGGCTCGCTCGGCGAGCGGGCACAGCGTCTGGGCCGCATCGCCCGCAGTATCGCCGAGAGACTCGGTGCCGACGGCAACGTCGCCGAGAAGGTCGGCCTGCTCGCCAAGGTCGACCTGCTGACCGACATGGTCGGCGAGTTTCCCGAATTGCAGGGGATCATGGGCCGCTACTATCTGCTGCACGAAGGCAACTCGCCGGAAGTCGCCGACGCCGTCGAGCAGCACTACCGGCCACGCTTTGCCGGCGACGCGCTGCCCAGGGGAAACATCGCCTGCGCTGCGGCACTGGCCGACAAGCTCGACGCACTGGTCGGTTTCTTCGGCATCGGACAACTGCCGACCGGAGACAAGGATCCCTTCGGCCTGCGGCGCGCGGCGCTGGGCGTTCTGCGCATCCTGATGGAAACGCCCTTGCCGCTCGATCTGGCCGATCTGATCAGCGACGCCCGGATCGCGCTCAACTCCCAGGGCGTCAAACTTGCGGCGGTCGATCAAGCCTTGCTGGTATTCATGCTCGACCGTCTGCGCGGCATGCTCAGGGACGCCGGCCACCCGGTCGACGTCGTCGAGGCGGTACTTGCCCAGCAGCCGACGCGCATCGATCTGGTTCCAGCCAGGCTGGCGGCGGTGAGCGAATTCCAGAAGCTGCCCGAGGCGCTGGCGCTGGCCGCCGCCAACAAGCGGATCGCCAACATCCTGAAAAAAGCAGACGACGACCTGCCCGAACCCGACATCGCGCTGCTCGAGGAAGACGCCGAGAAGGCGCTGTTCCAGCGGCTGCTGCTGATCGCGCCGCTGGTCAAGTCGCACGTCGCCAACGAGGACTACACCGATGCGCTGCAAGCACTCGCTGCGGTACGCAGCGAGGTAGACCGCTTCTTCGACGAGGTGATGGTCAATGTTTCCGAGCCGCTGCTGCGCGGCAACCGCCTCGGCCTCCTGAAAACGCTGTCGGCGCAGTTCAACGCCGTCGCCGACATCTCGAAGCTGGCCGTATGAAACTCGTCATCCTCGACCGCGACGGGGTCATCAATTACGACTCGAAGCAATTCATCAAGTCGCCGGCCGAGTGGCGACCGATCCCCGGCAGCCTCGAAGCGATCGCCCGGCTCAATCAGGCCGGCTACCGCGTGGTGCTCTGCACCAACCAGTCCGGGGTCGGTCGCGGACTGTTCGACATGGATACCCTGAACGCCATCCACGACAAGATGCACCGCGCCGTGCAGACCGTCGGCGGACGTATCGACGCGGTCTTCTATTGCCCGCATCCGGTGGACGCGCACTGCAGCTGCCGCAAGCCGAAGACCGGCATGTTCGAGCGCATCGCACGCTGCTACAACGTCGACCTGACCGGCGTGCCGGCCGTCGGCGACACGCTGCGCGACCTGCTGGCCGCCGCCGCGGTCGCCGCGCAGCCCCTGCTGGTACTGACCGGCCAGGGCGCGCAGACCGTTGAGGCGGGAGGCCTGCCCGAAGGTACGCTGGTTTTTCCCGATCTCGCGAGCGCCGCCGACCATATCCTGCTGGCCTGATGGTCACCGTCCGCTCGACGTTTTTCCTGCTGCTGGTCAGCCTGTGGACGATCCCCTTCGGCATCCTCGTGACGCTGGCGGTGCTGCTGCCGATCGGCGCGCGCTATCGCATCATCGCTCTCTGGCGCGCCGGATTCATGGCTCTCTGCCGGATCCTGCTCGGTATCCGATACCGCGTGATCGGCCGCGAGAACATCCCCAGCGAGCCTTGCGTGGTGCTCGCCAAACACCAGTCGGCATGGGAAACGGTCGGTCTGCAGGAGGTTTTCCCGCCGCTGGTCTTCGTCCTCAAGAAGGAACTGCTGCGGCTGCCGTTCTTCGGCTGGGGACTGGCGGCACTGAAAATGATCTCGATCGATCGCGCGGACGCCAGGGATGCACTCAAACAGGTCTTCGATCAGGGTCGTGATCGCCTGTCAGCCGGCTATTGGGTGGTGATCTTCCCCGAGGGAACGCGCGTCGCGCCCGGCCAGACCTGTCGCTACAAACCTGGCGGCGCCCATCTGGCGGTGCGGGCCGGAACCCGCGTCGTGCCGGTGGCGCACGACGCCGGCGAGATCTGGGGGCGAAACGCCTTCCGCATCTCTGCCGGACTGATCACTGTCAGCATCGGGCCGCCGATCGATCCTGCCGACAAGTCGGCGGCAAAGATCAACGCCCTCGCCGCCGAATGGATCGAGGGCGAAATGCGCCGCCTCTCGCCCCACCGCTACCCGGCGCCCGCCGATGCCCCGTCGGTCTGAAGCGCTAGGCCCGGGCGCCCCGCCAGCAGCGACTGGCGAAACGTCGCGAACCATCGTCATCGGCGAGCGAACGGTGTCCTACGTCCTGCGTCGCGCCCGGCGCCGGACCATCGGCCTGTCGATCGATCACCGCGGCCTGCGCGTCGGCGCGCCGACGCGCGCCTCGCTGGACGACGTCGAGGCGCTGCTGTTGCAGCACGGCGAATGGGTCGGCAAGAAACTCGATGAATGGGCCGGCCGGCGTGCGCCACAAGCGCTGGCCATCGCCGAAGGACTGCAACTGCCGCTGCTCGACGACTCGCTCAGAATTCGCCTGGCGCTCGGAGCCAACCGCTGCGTCTGGAACCTGCAGGCGGCCGAACCGACGCTTACCCTGTGCCTGCGCACCGCCGCCGACGCACCGCGAGTGCTCGAAAAGGCGCTGCGCGAGAAGGCGCGCGAGCTGTTCGGCGAGCGTCTGACCGCGTACGCGCCGCTACTTGGCGTCGAGCTGCCGCGTCTGTCGCTGTCGGCCGCGCGCACCCGCTGGGGAAGCTGCAACCCGCGCACCGGCGTCCGCCTCAATTGGCGGCTGATCCATTTCCCGCTGGCGATCGTCGACTACGTGGTCGTGCACGAGTTGGCGCATCTGCTCGAGATGAACCATGGCCCGCGTTTCTGGGCACTGGTGGCACGGCTGTACCCGACGCACCGGGCAGCACGCCAGCAGCTCAAGCAACTCGCCGCCGATTGCCCGCGCTGGTAGCGGCAAGACGCCAGAAGGCCAACGAGCGCGGCCATTTTGCGGAGGGTCGCCGGGAGTTGCCCGGGAGTTGTCGCGAAAGCGACCGAGCGGCTTCGCCGATTGACTACGACGCCGGCCAGACCTGCTCCTGCTCGTGCTCCTTCGCCGCCTTGCGGGCGTAGAGGCAGTAATCCATGTCGCTGTTGAAGATGTGGCCGACGGTCAGACCGAGCACGTAGTTCTGGAAGGCCAGGCCGGGCTCGCCGGCGATCGTCCCGGATTTGGACTGGTGCAGCCGGTCGAGGATCACCTGCAACTCGTCGAGCATCTGCTGGTGTTCGGCCTTGTGCGCGGCGAGTTCGGGATAGCCGATCTCGGTCAGCAATTGCTCCTCGTACCGGAAATGCGCAACCAGGATCTTGCTGAGCCTCTCGGCGAGCGCTTTCAGTTCTTCGAGATCACCGCGATCCTGCCAGATGTGCGCGATTTCCAGAGCCAGCTTGAAGATCGCCTCGTGCTGGGCGTCGATCTGCGGCTGATGGACCTTGAGGTGATCGCCCCAGGCGACCAGTTGCTTGAGGGAAAACTCCGACAGATTGTGTAGACCCGACACTGGCGCCATCGAGCGATGCGATGAAGAACTCATGGTCCTGCTCCTTTCGCCTGCCAGTTGAGCAGGGCCGCGCAAAGCTCCGAACTCCTGCGATCAGTCCGCCACGACTGCTCACGTTATAGGCCTGCTGAACGGACAATGTCAAGCGGCGCATTTTTCGCCGATTCAACTAGCGCGCCGGTTCGGCGATGAATATCTCGACGCGACGGTTGATTGCTCGCCCGGCAGCCGTCGCGTTGTCGGCAACCGGCTGCCGCGCGCCGCGACCGTCGATGGCGATGCGATTGGCCGCAACGCCGTGCGCGACGAGGTAATCGCGCACGGCGGCGGCGCGATTGACCGACAACGGGTCGTTGATCGCGTCGCTGCCGGTACTGTCGGTGTGACCGATCACCGTCACCGTGGTCACCGGGTGCTGATTGAGACTGGCCGCCAGACGGTCGAGCAGCGGCGCCATGTTCGGCTTGATGTCGTAACGCCCGACGTCAAAGGAAATGTCGCTCGGAATGTCGAGCTTGAGCTGGTTGTCGCTGGTCTGCGACACACCGACGCCGGTACCTTGCGTGGCCTGCTCCATCGCGGCCTTTTGTTGCTGCATGCGCTGCGACCACAGATAGCCGCCGGCGGCGCCGACCGCCGCACCGACCGCGGCGCCGGTCGCCGTGCTGCGGCCCTTGTTGCCACCGGCCGTGGCACGCCCGATGACGGCGCCGGCGACCGCGCCGATGGCCGCACCGGTGCCGGTGTCGCGCTGCGTCTCGCTCATGTTGGCACAGCCCGAAAGGCCGTTCGCGGCAAGCCCCAGGGCAACCAGTGAAATGACCAGCTTGCTCATGTTCCAGACCTCCATTGGCGATATTGCGCCGCCGACGCGGCGACTTGTTGCGACGGTCGCGGCCAGGCGCCTACGAATTGGCGGCTGTGGACCCACCGGCTTGCAGACAACACGATACACGATAAAGGCATGGCGTTGGCTACGCGAGGTAGTTCAGCAGCCGGCAGCGACGACGGCCGATCAGGCATCGCCGGTACTTCTGGTGTATGTTCACGCGGCGGCCCGGCAACTCGACGACCCCGCTCGTCGCTGCCGGGCTACTCGCGACCATTGCCCACCCGGACCAGGAGAAGAGATGAGAATCCTGCACACCATGTTGCGCGTTGGCGACCTCGATCGTTCGCTGACTTTCTATACCGAGGTTCTCGGCATGCAGCTCCTGCGCCGCCAGGATTACCCCGGCGGGCGCTTTACCCTGGCTTTCGTCGGCTACGGGCCGGAAGCCGAAGGCGCCGTCCTGGAGCTGACCCACAACTGGGACACGGCATCGTACGATCTCGGCAACGGCTTCGGCCATGTCGCGATTGCCGTCGCCGACGCCTACGCGGCCTGCGAGCAGATCAAGGCGCGCGGCGGTACCGTGGTTCGCGAAGCCGGTCCAATGAAACATGGCACGACGGTGATCGCCTTCGTCGAGGATCCCGACGGCTACAAGATCGAACTGATCCAGAAAAAGGATTGAGTCGGTGGCCTTTCCGGGCTTCTTCGACGTAGTGCCGACGATCATCGTGCGCGGTCGCCTGGCCGAGTTTCTCGGTGCCGCCGACGGCGGGCTGATCGAGTATGGCTACGCCGACGCCGTCAAGCTGGCCGGCCATTCGTGCCCGACCGTCGCTGGCAGCTATCTGCTCGCCTGCCGCATGCTGCGCGCGCTCTACGCCGACCAGCTGCCGCAGCGTGGCGAAATCGGCGTCGAGTTCGGCGACCCGCTGGAGGCCGGCGTCAGCGGCGCCATGGCCGCTGTCTTCGGACTGCTCACCGGCGCCGCGGCAGGCGGCGGTTTCAAGGGCCTTGCCGGCCGCTTCTCGCGTCGCGAACTGCTGCGCTTCGGCGTTGACCTGCCGGCCGCCATCCGCTGCACGCGCCAGGACAATGGACAGACCGTCTGTGCCTCGCGGCAGCTCGACCAGGTAGCCGCCGACTCGCGCCTCGGGCCACTGCTGCAGGGCCTGCTGGCCGGCAACAGCGACCCCGGGCAGCAAGCCCTGTTCACCAGGCTCTGGCAGGACCGCGTCCGGCGAATCCTCGTCGAACACTTCGCCGATCCACGCCTGGTCAGTTTCGCGTAAGACGACGGCGGCAGAATCGCCTCGCGGCCGCCGCGCGACCTGCGGCGCAGCCGGCCGTGGCTTGCCCAGCCGGCGGCGACCGGCGCCACCAGGCAGACGTAGCGGCAATCAGGCCCTCGCTGGCCACTGCAACGGCAAGGAGACGAAGATGCTCGAGGAAGCGCGCCAGTTTGCCCTCGCCGCTCACGGCAGCCAACGCTATGGCGACCGGCCGTACTCCTTTCATCTCGAGGCGGTCGTCCAGCTGCTGTCACCCTACGGCGTCGAAGCGCAGGTCATCGGCTATCTGCACGACGTCGTCGAAGACACCGAAGCCACGGAAAGCGACATCCGGGAGCGCTTCGGAGCACTGGTCGCCGACTGCGTCAGCCTGCTCACCGACTCGCCCGGCAAGAGCCGTTACGAACGCAAGGCAAAGACCTACGCGCGCCTGGCGACGGTCGCCGGCCCGGTCGAGCTGGCCTTGCTGGTCAAGGCCGCCGACCGCCTGGCCAACGTCAGGACCTGTGCGCTCGACGACCGGCGCGGCCTGCTCGACGTTTATCGCAACGAACACGCCGCCTTCAGGCATGCCGCTTACCGGCCGGGACTGTGCGAGCCATTCTGGGCGGAACTCGATGCGCTGCTGGCCCTGGGGTCAGAGACGGCGTCGGCGGAGCGCGTCTAGCGAGGCAGCTGCCCGGGCAGCCATGGTCGTTCGCAGACAGTGCCGAGGATCCGGAAGCGCCACCACGGCAGCGCCTTGACGCGACCCGACAGCCCGGGGATACTCGCCGCAAGACCTTGTTTCTCCGCATCGGAGGAACCACGGGCATGACCATCAGAAACCTTCGATTTCTCTTCCGCCCGAGATCGCTGGCCATCGTCGGCAGCTTTGGCGTCGCCGACAGCGTTGGCGCGGTGCTGCTGCGCAATCTGCGTGCCGGCGGCTTTGCCGGTGCCATCATGCCGGTCACCGGCGACCCGCCGGCAGCTGGCGCGCTGACCACCTACGCCTCGATCGGCAAGCTGCCCGCGGCGCCCGACCTGACCGTGATCTGTACGGCCATGGCTGACGTTCCGAGGCTGATCGCCGAAATTGGCGAACGTGGCGGCAAGGCCGTGCTCGTCGGGTCACCGCGCCGGCCGGCCGCCAGCGCGGACGCGGAACGCCGCCTGCGGGCGAGAATGCTGAACGCCGCGCGACCGCAGCTGATCCGCATTCTCGGCCCGGCCAGCGCCGGCTTGATGCTGCCGCATCTGGGCCTCAATGCCAGTCTCTCGCACGTCGGCGTTGCGCCAGGTCGCGTCGCTTTCGTGTCGCAATCGGCGACCCTGGCATCCGCCGTGGTCGACTGGGCCAATGCCAGAAGGATCGGCTTTTCGTGCGTGCTGCACCTCGGCAACAACGTCGACGTCGATCTCGCGGACGTCCTCGACTACCTCGCCGGCGATTCGCAAACCTCGTCGATCGTCTGCCACTTCGACGCCGTTGGCAACGGACGCAAGTTCATGTCGGCGGCACGGGCGGCGGCCCGCAACAAGCCGGTGCTGGCGCTGCGGCCGGATGGCCAGGCGCGGCAACGCGTCCCGGCGGCCGCCGCGGTCTACGCCGCGGCCCTGAGCCGCGCCGGAACGCTGCGCGTCGCCAGTACCGACAATCTGTTCGAAGGCATCGAGGTGCTGGCGCGCGCGCAGCCTCTGCGCGGCACGCGCCTGACGATCATCGCCAACGGCACGACACCGGCGCGGCTGGCGACCGACCGGCTGATGCGTGGCGGCGGCGGCCTGGCGCAATTGTCGCCGCAGACCGCCGCAACGCTGGCGGCGAGTTTCCCGGTACGCGCCTCCGCCGCCAACCCGATCGTGCTGGCAGCGGATTCGCCACCCGAACGCTATGCGCTGGCGATCGGCGCGGCACTGGCCGACAGCGCTTCCGACGCGGTATTGCTGATCCATGTGCCGACCGCGTTCGCCTCCAGCAGCGCCATCGCCGCCGCCGTGGCGCAAACCGCGGAGGGCTCGGGGCGCAACGTCCTGAGCTGCTGGCTGGGCGGCGACAGCGTTGCCGACGCCAGACGGATTGCCACGGCCGCCGGGGTGCTGGCTTACGACACGCCGGAACAGGCGGTTGGCGTGTTTCTCGGCATTGTCCAGTACCAGCGCAACCAGGAACTGCTGTTGCAGGCACCCCCATCGCAGGCAACCGCGTTCGTCGTCGACCTCGACGCGGCGCGGGCGGCGACCGCCGCGGCGGTCGCCGCGGGTGGCCGCCGCCTGACCGGCAGCGAAGCCGAATCGCTGCTTGCCGCCTACGGTATCGGTCTGGCCAGCGCAAGCGGCGGCGACACCAGCGCGCCGCCGTCGGGCGTCCGGGAGCTGCGCTTGGGCGTTGCCGGCGACGCGGTTTTTGGTCCGCTGATCCTCTTCGGGCAGGGTGGCCTCGGCTCGGCGACCAGCGCCGACCTGGCCGTCGCGCTGCCACCGCTCAATTCGGTACTGGCCCGCGAGCTGATCGGCCGGACCCACGTCGGACAGTCGCTGGCCGGTCCGGATCGACCGCACGAGGCCGATGTCGAAGCGCTGTGCCTGACGCTGATGCAGGTCTCGCAGTTGATCACCGACCTCGAAGAACTGTCCGAGCTCACCCTCGACGCACGGCTGACAAGCGACAGCGGCGTCCTGGTCAGCCACGCCGCCGTCACCGTGACGCCGCCTGGACGGCGACGCGGCTGGCGCCGCTTCGCGATTCGTCCCTACCCGAAGGAACTCGAGGAGCGCGTTTCCTGGCGGGGGTCGGAAATCCTGTTGCGACCGATCCGGCCGGACGACGAGATCGCCATCGGCCGTTTGGTGGCTTCGCTCGACAGCGAAGATCTGCGCCACCGCTTTTTCATGAACCTGCGCCAGTTGCCGCGCGCGCAGCTGGCACGCCTGACGCACATCGACTATGACCGCCAGATGGCCTTCATCGCCGTCGATGGGCAGGACGACGCCGGGCAGACACCGCTCGGGGAGGTTCGCGCGGCAATCAATCCGGACAATCGCAGCGCCGAGTTTGCGATCGCCCTGCGTTCCGACCTGAAAGGCCGTGGCCTGGGCAGGATTCTGACCCGCAAGATCATCGACTACTGCCGCGGCCGGGGAATCGAGGAAATCTGCGGAGAAATCGAATGCAGCAACATGCGCATGCTGCGCCTCGCCCGCGGCGTCGGTTTTGCGTTGCGCACGCTGCCCGACGAGAGTACGGTGGAGTTCCGTTTGCCGCTGCAACGCGCGACGCCGGCATGATCCACCTGGCTGCCCGGCTGCCGGGCATTGCCGGATGACGGCACGAAGACCTGGCATGGTCAGCCGAACGGTCACGACCTCGAGACACAGCCGATCAGCAAAGTCATCAGCGTTGCCCTCCACTTGTACCGCTGGCGCGCCGGGGAGAACGGGTCTTGGTGCGTCGCAGCCGCGATTCTTGCAGCAAGGAGATGGAAAGCGTGTTCGAAATTCAGAACTACGGCAGTTTTCTCGCCGCGATCATCGTCTTCCAGCTGATCCCGGGTCCCGGCACCTTGGCCATTGTCAACGCCACGGCACGCAATGGCGTCGGCGCGGGCATGGCCGCGGTGGTCGGCACGCTGCTCGGTGATCTGGTCTACATGGTCGCCGCGCTCGCCGGGCTGGCGGCGGTGATGCATGCCCACCCGGCGCTCTTTCAGGGCTTGCAGTGGTCTGGCGCGGCTTATCTTGCCTGGATCGGCCTGCAGTTGCTGCTCAGGCCGGTCGCCGGCGCGCCACTCGCCACGGAAACGAGAAAGCGGGCAGGCGTGTATTTTCGGCAGGCCTTTGCCGTCAGCCTCACCAACCCCAAGGTGGTGCTGTTCTTCGTCGCCTTCTTCCCGCTGTTCCTGCGGGCCGACGCGTCGTCGGTCACCCTCGGCGCAATGATGCTGCACGTCACGCTGCTCAGCCTCCTCTACCAGGCGGCGCTGGTCCTGGTCGGCAACGCGGTTGCGCGCCAGCTGTCGGCGCTGCCCTTTGCGCGCCGGCTGGCGACCCGTCTGGCAGGCGCGGCGCTGGTCGGTTTCGGCGTCAAGCTGGCGCTCGACAATCGCTGACCGCTGGCGCAACGCGGCTTACCGGGGCCGGCCGCTGGGTTACAATAGCGCCCTTTTTTGCCGGCCAACGGTCATCGGCGATCGAGATCCCTCGACCGTCGAGCTGATGACCGCTTCCCTATTGCCCAACCCTTCTCCTGCACCGGCAGAAGGGAGATTCGTGAATCGCCAACGCGCCTTCACGGTCATGATTCTACCGAGGTTTCCGAGTGCTCGTCGCCAACAACATCACCATGCAGTTCGGGGCCAAGCCCCTTTTTGAAAACGTCTCGGTCAAGTTTGGCGAGGGCTATCGCTACGGACTGATCGGCGCCAATGGCTCCGGCAAATCGACGTTCATGAAGATTCTCGACGGCGAACTCGAGCCGACCGCCGGCAACGTCTCGAAAGACGCCCACGAACGGATGGCCTATCTGCGCCAGGACCAGTTCGCCTTCGAGCAGCAACGGGTGATCGACGTGGTGATGATGGGCCACGAGCAGATGTGGGCGTGCATGGTCGAGAAGGACGCGATCTACGCCAACCCGGAAGCGACCGAGGACGATTATCTGCACGCCGCCGAGCTCGAAGCACGCTTTGCCGAATACGACGGTTACACCGCCGAGGCGCGAGCCGGTGAGCTCCTGCTCGGCGTCGGCATCCCGGCGGAACAGCACTTCGGCCCGATGAGCGACGTCGCACCCGGCTGGAAGCTGCGCGTGCTGTTGATCCAGGCGCTGTTCGCCGACCCCGAGATCCTGCTGCTCGACGAGCCGACCAACAACCTCGACATCGCTACCATCCGCTGGCTGGAAAACGTCATCAACGATCGCAGCAGCACGATGGTGATCATCTCCCACGACCGGCACTTCCTCAACCAGGTGTGCACCCACATGGCCGACCTCGATTTCGGCAAGATCACCGTCTACCCGGGCAACTACGACGACTTCATGGAAGCGTCGGCGCAGGCCCGCGAGCGCCAGCAGAACGCCAACGCCAAGGCCAAGGAGCGGATCGCCGACCTGCAGAATTTCGTCCGCCGCTTTTCGGCCAACGCCTCGAAGGCCAAGCAGGCGACTTCGCGCCTGAAGCTGATCGACAAGCTCAGGCCCGAAGACGTCAAGCCGTCGTCGCGCCAGTATCCGTGGATTCGTTTCGAGTACGACGAGCGCGACAAGCTGCACCGGCAGGCGGTCGAGGTCGAAGGCCTCCGCTTCGGCTACCCGGGGAGCGATCAGCGGCTGTTCGACAAGCTCGATCTGACGCTCAATGGCGGTGATCGCCTGGCGATCATCGGCGAGAACGGCGTCGGCAAGACGACGCTGCTGAAATTGCTGGTCGGCGAGCTGGCACCGCAACGCGGCAGCATCAAGTGGGCGGAAAAGGCTCGGCTCGGCTACTACGCGCAGGACCATGCCGGCGATTTCGACAGTGACACCAGCCTGACCGACTGGATCGCCGGCTACGCACGCGCCAACGCCGACGACGGCGACGACCTCGAGACGCTGATCCGCGGCACGCTGGGACGGCTGCTGTTCTCGGGCAACGAGGTGCGCAAGCCGGTGCGAGTGATCTCGGGCGGCGAACAGGGTCGCATGATCTTCGGCAAGCTGATGCTGCTGAAGCCGAACGTGCTGGTCATGGACGAGCCGACCAACCACCTCGACATGGAGTCGATCGAGTCGCTCAATACGGCGCTGGAGAAGTTCAAGGGGACGCTGATCTTTGTTTCGCACGACCGCGAGTTCGTCTCGTCGCTGGCGACGCGGATCCTCGAAATCCGCCTCGACGGGAGCGTGGTCAACTACCCGGGGAGCTACGAAGAATATCTCGCCAGCCAGGGTCTCGCCTGAGGCAGCAGCGCCAGCGGCCGGTCAGTTGCCGGCTGTCGCCGCGCCCTGGCCACCTTCCTGCCCCCCTCCCTGGCCGCCCGCCGCGCTCGCATTCCTGCCCGCTTCCCTGGCGGCCTTGGTCGCCTCGCGCCGGGCGTCGGCCTGCGCCCGCTGCTCCAGCTTGGCCTGCCGCCTGGCCTGCTCGGCGGCGGTCTTCCGGCGCCCCTCCTCGGCTTTCCGGGCCTTGGCCGCCAGCTTGGCGTCGCGCTCGGCGACCTTCGCCGCCTGTTCGGCACGGAAGCTCTCAGCGTTTTCCTGGTTCTCGGCCTGTCGGGCGAGCCGCTCGGCAGCGCGCTGCGCTTCCCTGGCCTCGACCTCCTGGCGGTGCGCGGCACGCTCGAAATCGCGCGCCGGCTGGTCGAGTTTGCGCGCCTCGACGATCGACGCGGTATAGCGCTTCTTGGCGTCCACCAGGCAACCGCTGACCAGGAACTTGCCGTAGCACTGATCCTGCTCGGCCTGGTAGCGTTGCTCCGCCTGCGCACGCATCAGCTCGGCGCGATCGCGCTGCGCCGCCGCCTCTTCGAGGGTTCGCGGGATCGGCACCGCCGACGGCGAGTCATCGGCCAGGGCCGCCGTGGCGAAGGCCATCGCAACTACCCGCAAGAAACCACCAACGCGCATTTGCTTTCCTTTCCGGCTCGAACACAGGTGCCGCCTGGGCGCCTCGCCGCGGCGGCCGGGCAGCGCCGACTCCCCAGCCGGCCCGGTACACTATAAGCGAGCGCGCCGGCAGTGTGGTCGGAGTGTTGCGAGTGTTCGGCGCGCCGCCGGTGATCACCGCGAGCGGCGGCGCGCTGCGGTTTTGGCGGGGGGATTTGGTAGAATCTCGTCTTTTCGCCAATCGTCATCCACCGGGAGCCTGCCGTGCAAATCGTCTGCCTTGACCTCGAAGGCGTACTCGTCCCCGAAATCTGGATCGAATTCGCCGCCCGCACCGGCATTCCAGAGCTTCGCCGCACCACCCGCGACGAGCCCAACTACGACAAGCTGATGAGCTACCGTCTGGCGATCCTGGCCGAAAACCAGCTCGGCCTGCCGGACATCCAGCGGGTGATCGCCGAGATGGGACCGCTCGACGGCGCCCGGGCGTTTGTTGACGGGCTGCGCGAAGACTATCAGCTGATCATCCTCTCCGACACCTTCTATGAGTTCGCCCAGCCGCTGATGCGCCAGCTCGGCTGGCCGACGCTGTTCTGCCACAGCCTCGAAGCGGACGCCGACGGCAAGGTGGTGCACTACCGCCTGCGCATGCCTGACCAGAAACGCGAGGCGGTACGACGCCTCAAGGAACTCCGCTTCACCGTCGTCGCGGCGGGCGATTCGTACAACGACACGGCGATGCTCGGCGAGGCTCACGCCGGCATCCTTTTTCGCCCTCCCCGGAAAGTGATCGACGAGTTTCCGCAGTATCCCGTGACGCAGTCCTACGGCGACCTGCGAGCCGAGATCGACAAGGCCTTTGCCGCCGTCGCAGCAGCCTGAGGCGCCGCCAGGCATGCTTGCAAGACGCTTCTACACGCTGTCGGGATCGTGCCCGGACCAGGTCGGGATCATCGCCCGCGTTTCGGGCTTCATCGCCCAACATGGTGGCTGGATTCTCGAATCAAGCTATCACGCCGATGACGGCAGCGGCGACCATGGCAACGGCAGCCGCTACTTCATGCGCATGCAGGTGAAGGCCGATTCGCTGCCCTTTCACCTGGCCGAGTTCCGCGATCGCTTCGCACCGCTCGCCGCCGAGCTGTCGATGGACTGGAAGATCAGCGACTCGGCGGTGAAGCGGCGTGTGGTGGTGATGGTCAGCAAGCAGGAACACTGCCTTTACGACCTGCTGGCGCGCTGGCATTCGAAGGAACTCGACATCGAGATTCCGTGCGTGATCTCGAACCACGACAACTTCAAGGCCTTCGTCGAGTGGCACGGCATTCCCTTCCACCACGTTCCGGTCAAGCCGGAGAACAAGGCCGCGGCGCACGCCGAGATCCGCCGCATCTATGACGAGGTCAAGGGCGACACGATGGTCCTGGCGCGCTACATGCAGATCCTGCCGCCTGATCTGTGCGAGCGCTACCCAGGGCAGATCATCAACATCCACCACTCGTTCCTGCCCAGCTTCGTCGGCGCCCGACCCTACCATCAGGCCTACCAGCGCGGCGTCAAGCTGATCGGTGCGACCTGTCACTACGTCACCCGCGACCTCGACCAGGGACCGATCATCGAGCAGGACGTGATTCGTATCGACCATTCCGATTCGGTGGACGACATGGTGCGCTACGGCAAGGACATCGAGAAGGCCGTTCTGGCTCGTGGCCTGCGCTATCACCTGGAGGACCGCGTTCTGTTGCACGCCAACAAGACCGTCATATTCCGCTGAAGCCGACTGCCGCCAACCCCGCTCACCGCCGAGATCCTGTACTGCCCGCCGGAAAATCGACTGGAGTGTCACCCGCATGATCACCCTCAAGAGCGTCACCCTGCGCCGCGGTGCCCGGGTGCTGCTGGATAGCGCGTCGGTCAGCATCAACCCGGGCGAGCACGTTGGTCTGGTCGGACGCAACGGCGCCGGCAAGACGACCTTGTTCGGCTTGCTCGACGGTAGCCTGCACGAAGACGCCGGTGAATTCGCTCGGCCAGCGCAGTGGCGGCTGGCGCAGGTCGCGCAGGAGATGCCGTCGACCACCGACAGCGCGACCGACTTCGTGATCGCCGGCGACGGCGCTCTGCTGGCTGCCCGCGAGGAGGTATGCCTGGCCGAGGCCGACGGTGACGGCGAGCGCCTGGCACACGCCTACATGCATCTGCATGACGCCGGCGAGCACGACGCGTCGGCGCGCGCACAGGCGCTGATTCTCGGCCTCGGATTCAAGACCAGCGAGTTGAACCAGCCGGTCGACAGCTTCTCGGGAGGCTGGCGGATGCGGCTGCAACTGGCGCGCGCGCTGATGTGCCCATCGGACCTGCTGCTGCTCGACGAGCCGACCAATCACCTCGACCTGGATGCACTGGTCTGGCTGGAAACCTGGCTGACGCGCTATGAAGGCACGATGCTGGTGATCAGTCACGACCGGGAGTTTCTTGACGCCGTCAGTACCGTCACCCTGCACATCGAAAACGCGCAATTGACGCGCTACGGCGGCAACTACAGCGTCTTTGAAGAGACCCGCGCCCAGCAGCTGGAGCTGCAGCAAAACGCCTACGCCCGGCAGCAGGAGAAGATTGCCCATCTGCAGGGTTTCATCACCCGCTTCAAGGCCAAGGCCACCAAGGCCAGGCAGGCGCAGAGCCGGGTCAAGGCGCTCGAACGCATCGAGCGACTGGCGCCGGTCCTGGCCAGCGCCGACTTCACCTTCGAATTCAGCCCGCCCGCCAATCTGCCGAATCCGATGCTGACCATGAGCAATGCCTGCTTTGGCTACCCGCCGGCGGCCGATGCGCCGAGCGGCACATCGCCGACGGTGATCGTCCGCCAGGTCAGCCGGTCGGTGATGGCCGGCCAGAGAATCGGCATCCTTGGTGCCAACGGACAGGGCAAGTCGACGCTGGTCAAGACCATTGCCCGCGTCCTGGCATGTACCAGCGGCGCGATCAGCGAAGGAAAGGGACTGCGCGTCGGCTACTTCGCGCAGCAGGAACTTGACGTCCTGCGGCCCGACGACACGCCGCTCGAGCATATGCTGCGGCTGGCGAAGGAGAGCATGCAGGCCGGGCAAAGCGATCGCGAGCAGGATCTGCGCAGCTTTCTCGGCACCTTCAAGTTCAGCGGCGACATGGTCAAGCAGCGCGTCGGCACGATGAGCGGTGGCGAGAAGGCGCGTCTGGTGCTGTGCATGATCGTCTGGCGGCGCCCCAACCTGCTGCTGCTCGACGAGCCGACCAACCACCTCGACCTGGCTACCCGTGAAGCGCTGTCGATGGCGCTCAACGAATTCGAGGGCACGGTGATGCTGGTCAGTCACGACCGTTCGCTGCTGCGCTCGGTGTGTGATGAATTCTGGCTGGTCAGCCGCGGCGGCGTGGACGATTTCACCGGCGATCTCGATGATTACCAGCGCTACCTGCTCGACGAGGCGCGACGCAACCGTGAAACCCTGCGCGAGTCACTCAAGGGTGCCAGGGAAGCGGTCGGCCAGTTGCCGGCCGCCGACCTCGCCGCCAGGAAAGCCCCGGCCAACCTGAAGCGCTTGAGCCGCGACCAGGAACGCGTCGAACAGGCGCTGCACGCCTTGCAGAAGGAGCAGCACTCGCTCGCGGAAAGCTTGTCTACCACCCACGCCGCACCGGCCATGGCCGACCTCGGTAGAAGAATGAACGAGATCGCCGAGCAGCTGGCCGCCCTGGAAGAGCAGTGGCTGAGCCTCGCCGATCAGATCGATAACGCAACCCGGCCGATCTCGTCTTGAGACGGCCGGACGAACTCTGGACGGCAGATGGAACATGCAAAGAAATTCGAGCTGGTCGAGTGGTCAGCCAAGATCCTGGTCGGCCTGCCCAATATCGACGCCCAGCATCGGCAGTTGTTCGAACTGGCGGCGACTTTCGGTGGCGATGGCGATCAGATCCGGGTGCTCAAGTCGCTGGCGATGCTGACCGAATACGTCAAGGTGCACTTGCGCGAGGAAGAACAGATGATGGCTGCCTGCGAATATCCGGGCCTCGAGGCGCATCGACAGCTGCATGCGGAATTCCGCCGGATGCTGTTCAAGCTGCTGGAAGACGCCAAGCGGATGACCCTCGACGAGATCGCCGACGAAGTGAAGTTTTTGATCAACGGCTGGTTCTACAACCACATCATGGTGGCCGATTTCGACTACGTGCCGAGCGTCAAGGCGGCCGCCGGCGCGCGCCCGCATCGGCAGCCGGAACGATGACCGTCGGCGCACCGCCACCAACCGCCAGCCATCGTGAGGTCCGTCACTCTTCCGGCCAGCCGTCGCTGATCGTCCTGGCGTCATCGACTGCTTCCCCGGGCTCGCCGGTCGACAGCGGCGGCAGATCGCGCCGCTGCGGCGGCCCAGCGCGCCGGCCCGCCGTGCCCGCGGGCCATCGCAGTGCCTGGGGCGAACGGCGATGAAGTTCCTTCAGTTCCTTTCCCTGCGGCAGATGCTGACCATGCCGTATGTCGTCCTGGTCCTGCTGCTGGCCGCGGCGATCGGCGGCCTGTCATATTCGGCCGGACGTGTCGCCGTCGACACGCTGTCGAACCAGTTGCTGTCGGAAATGGTGTACCGAATCGCGCAAGCGGCGGAAAGGCACGTCTTCGGCGCCGGCGCCGTCCTCGAAACGGCCTTTCCCAGCGGCGTCGCGGCGCCTGCCAGGATCGAGGACGACCTCGCCAACCTGCGCACACGCTTCTGGCTGGCGACGTCGGTCCATCGCGACCCCAACAACTACGCCTATTACGGCGACCGCAACGGGCATTTCTTTGGTCTCTGGCGCCACTCGGCGAGCGACGCCGAGCTACGCCTGCGCACCCATGGCGAGGGGCCGCGGACGATCTACCGTTTTTCCGGAATCGACGGCGAACTGCACGATCCGGTGCGCGAAACGCGGATCTTCGAACCGCGCCAGCGTCCGTGGTTCACCTCCGGCAAGAGCGCCGCATCCTCGAACACCTGGACCTCGGTGTACATCGACTTCAAGACCGAGCAGCTGGTCGCCACGCGCGCCCGACGGGTCAATGACGCGCACGGCGAATTCCAGGGCGTGGTCGCTACCGACCTGTCGTTACAAGGGGTCAACGACTTCCTGCACGCCCTGCGGCTGAGCGCCAACGGCATTGCCTACGTCGTCGAGACCGACGGCAACCTGATCGGCACCTCGCGCGGCCCCCACCTGCACAAGGACGCCGCGGGCGACAACGTGCGGCTAAACGCCGAGAGCAGCGACGATCCGCTGGTGGTCGCCAGCTACCGGGCGATCCGCAAGCTGCTCAGTCAGTCCGCAGAGGCGGCGCAGCCGCGCACGGCGGTCTTCGAGACGGCCGACGATCAGCCCGTCGAGGCCGCCTACGCGCGCATCCAGGATGCCGCCGGGCTGGACTGGATCATCGTCGTCGCGGTACCGCGCAGCGATTTCCTGTTCCGCGTCACCGAGAACTTCAAACGCACGGTGATGCTCGCCCTGCTGGCGTCGCTGATGACCATGGTGATCGGTTTCATGGTCCTCTCGGTGGTCGCCAGGGACCTCAAGCAACTTGCCGTCGCGGCGAGAAAGGTCGGCAACGGCGATCTGAACGCCGCCTTCGACGTCAGCCGCAGCGACGAGATCGGCGATCTCGCCAAGAGCTTCCGGACCATGCAGAGCAAACTGCTCAGCGACCGCCTGACCGGTCTGGCCAACCGCGAAGCCTTTCTGCGCCGGGTCGACGAACGACTGGCGCAGCAACGCGAGCTTGCCGACCCGCGGCCCTTCGCGATCCTCTTCATCGACCTCAACGACTTCAAGAACATCAACGACAGCTTCGGCCACGACGCTGGCGACAAGGTCCTGCAGGAGATCGCGCAGCGCATGCTGACCGGCCTGCGCAGCCGGGACCTGGTCGCGCGCTACGCCGGCGACGAGTTCGTGGTCATGCTCGACGCGGTCAACAACCGGCATGACGCCGAACGCGCCCGCAGCAACATCGAGAACCTGCTCGGCGCGCCGCTGCAATCGATCGATCCGGCGGCGCTGACCGCCAGGGCCGGCGCTTCGGTCGGCCTGGCGATGTACCCTGAGGACGGTCTGGACGTCGAGTCGCTGGTACAACGCTCCGACGCCGACATGTACCGCCGCAAACAGGCGGCTCAGGCCATGCCGAACGGCAGCAAACCGCTGAACCCGCTCGCCTGAGCGGTCGCCGGCGCGACGCCGACCAGCGGTCCGCTCCTACACGGGCATGAACCAGCGGCGGTGACCATCGTCGATTTCGCGCAGCGGATAGCCGTAAAGCCTGCTCAGCGACTCGCTGTCGATCACCTCGTCGCAGTCGCCCTGCCGCGTCGTGCCGTCGTCGAACAGCAGCAGGGCGCGGCTGCAGAAACGCGCTGCCAGGCCCGGCTCGTGCAGCACCATGACGCTGGCGATCCGCTCCTCGTTGGCCAGCGCCGCGAACAACTCGAGCGTCGCGATCTGATGATTCAGATCGAGGTGCGCCAATGGCTCGTCGAGCAGGTACAACCGTGGTGCCTGGGTGAGCAAGGTGGCGATCGCCAGCCTTTGCCGCTCGCCGCCGGACAGCGTCTGGACGTCGCGCTGCGCCAGTTCGGCGAGGCCGACCGCGGCCAGCGCCCGGCGGGCAATGTCGGCGTCTTTCTCCGACTCCCAGTCCCAGCGGGCGAGATGCGGATGGCGCCCGACCAGCGCCGTTTCCAGCACCGTCGATGAAAAGGCTTCGCTGCGGCTCTGTGGCAACCAGCCGCGAATACGGGCGCTGGCGCGGGCACCATGCGTCGCGTACGACGCCCCCTCGACCAGCACCTCGCCGGCTTGTGGCGGCCGCAGGCCGGCCAGCGCGGCCAGCAGGGTCGACTTGCCGGCACCGTTGCGACCGAGGATGGCGAGCGATTCTCCCGCCCGCAGACTGAGTGTGAGGTCGCGGCAGAAGGTCAGCCCGGCGACGCCAACGGTCAGTGCGCGCGTCGTCAGCACGGGCACCGTGTGCGCAATCCCGGCAATGTCGGCGGTCGCGCTCATTCAGCCCCGACCCGGTGCAGCACGGCTCAGCAGGAAGAGGAAGACCGGCACACCGATCAGCGCGGTGAGCACGCCGACCGGCAATTGCTGCGGTGCGAGCAGGGTCCGCGCCAGGGTGTCGGCAACCACCAGCAGGCTGCCGCCGGCGAGCACCGACGCCGGCAACAGCAGGCGCTGGTCGTTGCCGGCAGCGAGACGAACGAGATGCGGCACGATCAGGCCGATGAAGCCGATCGCGCCGGCATGGGTGACCGCCGCCGCGGTCGCCAGCGAGGCCGCCAGGTAGACGCCGCGGCGCAGCGGGCGAACGGCGACGCCCAGCGCCTGCGCGACGTCGGCACCGCGCGCCAGCAGATTCAGTTCACGGGCAAACGGCAGCGTGATCAGCAGCAACAAGGCCAGCACGCTGAGCACCAGTTGCGGTTCGGCGGTCTGCGACAGATCGCCCATCAGCCAGAACAGCATGCCGCGCAAGCGGTCCTCGGGAGCGATCGCCAACATCAAGGTGACGACGGCACCGCAACCGGCGGCGACGATCACGCCGGTCAGCAGCAGACGCGACTGCGTCCAGCCACCCTCGCCGTGCGCCAGGCCGAAAACCAGCAGCATCGCCGCGAGCGCACCGACGAAGGCAAGGCCGTTGATGCCGGTGACGCCGAAGCCAACGACGATCGCCAGCAGCGCGCCGATCCCGGCGCCGCCGGAGATGCCGAGCACGTAGGGGTCGGCGAGCGGGTTTCGCAACAGCACCTGGAGCAGCGCACCGGCCAGCGCCAGCAAGCCGCCACAGGCGAAACCGGTCAGCGCCCGCGGCAGCCGCAGGCTGCGCACGACGTCTGCGGCGGTGCCAACGGCATCGCCGAACACGGTCGACAGCACCTCGACGGGACCGATCGGGATGCTGCCCACCATCAGCGCCACGACAATGCTCAGCTGCGCCAGGCCGGTGAGGGCGGCGAGAATCAGCAAGGCGCGGCGACGGGTGGGCATCGAACGGCCTACTTCGGCGCGTAGCGGACGCCGACAAAAACGTTTGCGCCAGCCGTGGCGTAGTTGTCGACGGTCTCGTAGTACTTGTCGAAGATGTTGTTGGCGCGGACGAAGATCGCCCAGTCACGTTGCAGACGGTAGTCGGCGTAGAGGTTGACCAGGCCGTAGCCGCCGAGCAGCTTGCGGTTGCCGGGATCGTCGTAGCGATTGCCGACCAGTTGCCACTCGGCGCGCAGATCCCAGTCGCCGAAGGTCTTGCTGACGTAGCTGCTCATCTGCTGCTCGGCACGACGCGCCAGGCGATTGCCCTTGTTCGGGCCATCGGCCTCGTTGCGCGGATCGAGGAAGTCGACCACCACCCCCAGCCCCCACTCCGAAAACCGTCCGTCGTAGGTCAGCGTCGCCCCGCGCAGCAGCGCCTTGCTGACGTTGACCGGCGCGTAGGTCGGTGGACGGAATTCGATCAGGTCGGTGACATCGTTGTTGTAGAACACCGCCGAAAAGCGATGCGCACCGCGTTCCCAATTGGCACCGACCTCGGTGTTCTTCGACTGCTCGGGCTGCAGGTCGGGATTGCCACCGGCGAAGAAACCGCTCGCCGGGAAATAAAGCTCGTTGAAGGTCGGCGCGCGAAACGCGGTGCCGTACGAGACATGCGCCCGCCATTCCGGCGTGAACTGATAGCCGTACGAAGCCGAACCGGTGTTTTCTCCACCGAACTGGGAGTTGTCGTCACGCCGCAGGTTCAACTGCACGCGGTGTTTGCCGATATTGGCGTTCCAGCCGGCCAGCAGCGAGCGGATCGTGCGCTCGGTAACGGTGTAATCGACGCTGCCGGAAACATTCTGCCGGGTATATTCCGCGGCCAGCAGGCCTTCGCCGATCGGCAGGCTGATATCGTTCTGCCACGATGCGATGTCCATGTCGGTGCGGAAAGTGGCCGTACGAACGCTGCCGGCGTAGTCCTTGGCGGCGTCGGTGCTGCGCCCGAGGCGAAGGGTGCTGGTCCATACCGGGTTCAGGCGGTTGCGTGAGTAGATCGAATACGAGCCGATGGTCTGCTCGCTGTTGTAGTTCCTGGCAGCTCCCCGCGCGCTGAAATCGTTCGAGTCGTACTGGTTGGTGCCATCGCTGGCCAGCAGGTTGACGCCGATTTCCTGACCCGTTGCCGGACGTACGGAGAAATTGGCACTGAGATTGCTGTTGCGATAACCGTCGTCGTCAGGATTGTAGAAACTGTTGTTCTTGTTATGAACGGCATTGAAGCTGCCAGTATCCAGGTAGCCCGCCTGGAGGCTGTAGGAAACCAGCTCGGTGCCGCCCGAAACGCCGACGGTGGTGTCGGTGGTGCCGTAGGTTCCGTAGCCGGTGCTGGCATTGACCCGGGTCGGGCCGGCGCCCTGGCGAGTGAAGATCTGGATCACGCCACCGATCGCATCAGCGCCATAAAGCGACGAAGCGGGGCCACGCAGGATTTCGATGCGCTCGATCTGATCCATCGGAATGCGCGCCAGCGCCGCGCTGCCGGTGGTCGCCGAGCCGATTCGCTGGCCATCGATCAGGACGATCGACTGGTTGCTGCTGGCGCCGCGGATGAACACCCCGCTATTGGTGCCGGGACCGCCGTTGGCGGTGTACTGGACACCTGGCTGGCGAGCCAGCAGTTGTTCGAGCGTCGACTGGCCGGCCTGATCGATTTCTTCGCGGGTGATCACCGAGACGTCGCTGGTCAGCTCGTTGCTGCGCGTGGCCTGTCGCGTGGCGGTGACGACGATCGGATCGAATTGCTGATCGGCGGCGTTGGCGGCCGCCGACAATAGCCCTCCAGCAAGGACGAAAAGCGCCGCAGTGCGGTGCGGCTGGCATTGATGCATGATGGTGTTCTCCCTGGTTCCGGCGCGCGTCCCCGCAAGCCGGCGAGCAAAAAATGCGGCATGACACGAGGGAGAGCAAACAACAACGAGGCAGGCGCCAGCGCCCGGCGTTGGGTGTCCGCCTCCCCGCGGCACTGCCGTCCAATGTGTGCGAAGGCCGGTATCCGGGCTCGCGAGTCTTGGTATGTCGCCTTCCCAGGCTTTCGCCCAGTGGCATCTCGACACACCCGCACTCGCTCACCGTTGCGGGGGCAGCTCAGGCCTGGTGTCCTTGCGAACACGCACCTGCTTCCCGTTTAACCGCTGCAGAGAACCTGCGTGGCGGCACCTTCACGACTTCTTCCGCTGACCTGCGTCTGCGAAGCGGCAGATTATACCGTGCGCGGCAGCGACCGGCGGACTGTATTCCGGCAAGCCATTCGCTGCGCAGGGGCGCCTGGGCAGCGGCGCGCAGCCAGGCCGACGCCTTGACCGCATGCCGCGCTTGAATCTATAGTCTGGCCCATGCTTAATGAACTCAACTCGCTCGAGAGCAAGGTCGGTCAGGTCGTCGCGCTCTGCGAGACCCTGCGCACCGAGAATGATGCCCTGCGGCAGCGACTCGCCATCGCCGAAGCGGACAAGCAAGAACTCACCGAACGCATGGCAGCGGCCCGCGCACGAATCGAGCAGCTTGCCGAGCAACTTCCCGAAGCCAAGGCCTGAGATCCCCATCCGATGCCCGACGAAGCCAACTTTCTCGACATCACGCTGCTCGGCAAGGAGTATCGTGTCGCTTGCCCACCGGACCAGCGTGCGGCACTGCTCAACGCCGCCGCCTACGTCGATGGCAAGATGCGCGACATCGCCGAGAAGACCAAGAGCAATCTCGCCGAGCGGATCGCAGTCATGGCAGCCCTGAATATCGCCCACGAGCACCTCACCGCGAATCAGGACGCGCTGCAGGTTGATCAAAAAATTGAATCGGAAACAGGGCTCGACAGCGATCTCTTTAGGCGTAGAATTTTGCACATGGAGACGGAACTTGCAGCTGTTTTGAAGTCGCCGTAAACGGTTCCACAAGCTCCAAGAGAGTTCCCTGCGGTGTTTGTTAAGGTCATAGATTCCTTGAACCAATGCAAATTGGCATTGGTCGCAGACCATGGAAACCGCTGTTGTGTGTGCCCCTTAAGTCGGGCGTACCTGATGCGGAAGGGAAGTGACCTATCTGAACCCAGGTTCAGGATGCCGGCCTGACGACATTCGCGGGGACAAGATTGAAAAGCGCGGAACCCTGGTTCCGCGTTTTTTTTTGCGCTCTGTCCGTGCTTCCTGCACCCTTCCGGCGGCCGGCAGTGCGACCATCGAGCAGCCGGCTGGCGCCTCGCGACACTTCCCTGCCTACCATCTTCCGGCTCGCTGCAGACCGACAGCATGGCGACGTTGCGGCCAGAAGCGACTGGCCAATCGCCACCGCGCATCGTCCGCCCGACCGCCCAACTCATGCGATTGTCAAGGTCGCCAGAGGCGGCTTTTCGTTCGCCTCGAAAGAAAGGCCAGATTATTTTCAGGCCTTGACCTGCATCAAGCAAAAGACCCTACCAGCGGCTTAGAGTGTTTCCCCAATGCAAGAACGACCATCCGGACCGACGCCCGGCCCGAACGCCAGGATGGCCTGTAGACTTGCCAGCAGGAGGGTCTCGAACTGATGAATATTTCCAGCGTGCTGGTCAACGCCCGGCCTGAGGTACTGCCGCAGGTGCAGGGCAAGCTGTTGGCTCTGAGCGGCGTTGAAGTGCATGCAGCGACGGACAAGGGGCAACTGATCGTCACCATCGAAGCCGATTCCGATCGCGCGGCGGCGGACATGTTCACGACCATCAGCCGGCAGCCGGGCGTCCTCTCCGCGGCATTGGTTTACCACCAGTTTGAACCCGATCCTGATGAGGAAGCATGAGATGAAACTGACTTTGACACGTCGTGACTTTATCAAGAGCAATGCCGTTGCCGCCGCCGCCACGGCAGCCGGCATCAGCATTCCCGGCCTTGCGCAGGCCGCCGCCAGCAAGACCGACGGCGTGCGCTGGGACAAGGGTGCCTGCCGCTATTGCGGAACGGGCTGCGGCGTGCTGGTCGGAACCAAGGACGGCCGCATCGTCGCCACGCAGGGTGACCCGGACGCGCCGGTCAATCGCGGTCTCAACTGCATCAAGGGTTACTTCCTCTCGAAAGTCCAGTACGGCAAGGATCGCCTGACGACACCGCTGCTGCGCATGAAGGACGGCAAGTTCGACAAGAACGGCGAGTTCACGCCGATTTCCTGGGATCAGGCCTACGACATCATGGCCGAGAAATGCAAGGCCGCGCTCAAGAAAGGCGGCCCGCGCAACATCGCCATGTTCGGCTCCGGCCAGTGGACGGTGTGGGAAGGCTACGCTGCCGCCAAGCTGATGAAAGCCGGTCTGCTGAGCAACAACATCGATCCGAATGCTCGTCACTGCATGGCGTCGGCCGTCGCCGGATTCATGCGCACTTTCGGGATCGACGAACCGATGGGCTGCTACGACGACCTCGAACACGCCGACACCTTCGTGTTGTGGGGTTCGAACATGGCCGAAATGCACCCGATTCTGTGGTCGCGGCTCACCGATCGTCGTCTGACCGGCAAGAACGTCAAGGTGCATGTGCTGTCGACCTTCGGCCATCGCTCGACCGAACTGGCCGACAACGAGCTGATCTTCAAGCCGCAGAGCGATCTGGCAATCCTCAACTACATCTGCAATTACATCATCCAGAACAACGCGGTAAACGAGGCATTCGTCGCCCGCAACGTCACCTTCAAGAAGGGTGTCACCGACATCGGCTATGGCCTGCGGCCGAACAATCCGCTCGAGAAGGTGGCGATGAACAACGGCTATCCGGGCGAAGACGGCAAGCCCAAGGGCAACCCGGGCGACGCCAGCCCGATGACCTTCGACGAGTTCAAGGCCTTCGTCGCCGAGTACACGCTAGACAAGGCGCACGAGATCTCCGGGGTGCCGAAAGACAAGCTCGAAGCACTGGCCAAGGCCTATGCCGATCCCGATGCCAAGGTCACGTCGTACTGGACGATGGGCTTCAACCAGCACACGCGTGGCACCTGGGCCAACAACATGATCTACAACGTGCACCTGCTGGTCGGCAAGATTTCCGAGCCCGGCAACGGGCCGTTCTCGCTGACCGGCCAGCCATCGGCCTGCGGCACCGCCCGCGAAGTCGGCACCTTTGCGCACCGTCTGCCGGCCGACATGGTGGTGACCAACCCGAAGCATCGGGAAAGAAGCGAGAAGCTGTGGAAGCTGCCCGCCGGCACCATCCCGGACTGGAACGGCGCGCACGCGGTGTTGCAGAGCCGCCTGCTGAAGGACGGCAAGATCAACTTCTACTGGACGACGACGACCAACAACATGCAGGCGGGGCCGAACGTCAATGACGAGGTCTTCCCCGGCTGGCGCAACCCCGACAATTTCATCGTCGTTTCCGACTGCTATCCGACCGTTTCGGCGATGTCCGGCGACCTGATCCTGCCGTCGGCGATGTGGATGGAGAAGGAAGGCGCTTTCGGCAATGCCGAGCGCCGCACCCAGTTCTGGCGCCAGCAGGTCAAGGCACCCGGGCAGGCGCGCTCCGACCTGCGCCAGTACATCGAGTTCTCGAAGCGGTTCACGACCGACGAGGTGTGGCCAGCCGAATTGCTCGACAAGAACCCGCAGTACAAGGGCAAGACCCTCTACGAGGTGCTCTACGCCAATGGTCAGGTGGACAAGTTCCCGCTCAGCGAGACCTACAAGGGCTTCGATAACGACGAAGCGAAAGCCGTCGGCTTCTATCTGCAGAAAGGCCTGTTCGAGGAATATGCCGCGTTCGGTCGCGGCCATGCGCACGATCTGGCCGAATTTGACGCCTACCACAAGACACGTGGCTTGCGCTGGCCGGTGGTCGACGGCAAGGAGACTCTGTGGCGTTTCCGCGAGGGTTACGATCCGTATGTCAAGAAAGGCGAAGAGCTGAAGTTCTATGGCAAACCCGACGGCAAGGCGGTGATCTTTGCCCTGCCGTACCAGCCAGCGGCCGAGATGCCCGACAAGGAATACGATCTCTGGTTGTGCACCGGGCGCGTCCTCGAGCACTGGCATACCGGCTCGATGACGCGGCGCATCCCCGAGCTGTACAAGGCGATGCCCGACGCCTGGATCTACATGAACCCGGACGATGCCAAGAAGCGTGGTCTGCAGCGCGGTGACGTGGTCAAGGCGAGCACCCGGCGCGGCGAGATCGAATTGCGGGTCGAAACGCGTGGCCGCAACAAGCCTCCGGCCGGCCTGGTGTTCGTCCCCTTCTTCGACGAACACCGCCTGGTGAACAAGCTGACGCTCGACGCGACCTGCCCGATCTCCAAGGAAACCGACTTCAAGAAGTGTGCGTGCAAGGTAGTCAAAGCCTGATCGGCACGCCATCGCAGGACAATCAGGGAGAGCCTGGGCGGGCAGAGCATCGCCCGCCCAACGGCTGAAATCCCGGTTCGCTTGCTGGCCACGCAATCATGCCCACGGCAAACAACCACAGTAGTCGCGCGCGCTCGCCTGCGGCCAACACGCAACCCCTGGCGCGGCGCCAGTTCGTCCTTGACTCGGCACGGCTATTTTGCGGTGTCGGCCTGCTCGGCCTCGGACTGGCGGCCTATAGCAAACAGGCCAGGGCGAGGCCGCCACTGGCAATCCGTCCGCCCGGCGCGAGTGCCGAAGACGACTTCCTCGGCGCCTGCATCCGCTGCGGCATGTGCGTGCGTGATTGCCCGTACAACATCCTCGAACTGGCGAGACCGGAGTCGCCGGTCGCCACCGGCACCCCCTACTTCACGGCCCGCACCGGCCCCTGCGAGATGTGCGAGGACATCCCCTGCGTCAAGGCTTGTCCGACCGGCGCCCTGGACCACAGCCTGACCGACATCAACGCGTCGAAAATGGGTCTGGCGGTCCTCGCGGACCAGGAGACCTGCCTGAACTTCCTTGGCTTGCGCTGCGACGTCTGTTACCGCGTCTGTCCGCTGATCGACCAGGCGATCACCCTCGAGTTGCGGCCGAACACCCGCACCGGTCGGCACGCAATGTTCATCCCGACAGTGCATTCCGAACGCTGCACCGGCTGCGGCAAGTGCGAGAAGGCGTGCGTGACCGAGGAGGCGTCGATCAGGGTCTTGCCGGCCAAGCTGGTCAAAGGCTCGCTCGGCGAGCACTACCGTCTCGGTTGGGAAGAAAAGAGCAAGGCCGGAGGACATTCGCTGGTCGAGGACAAGGGACTCATCGATTTGCCGGACCGCCTGCCGGAAGGCATGAAGCTGGAAGGCCATTTTGACCCGGGCAGCGACCCCTTGCCGGCCGGAATGCCTGGCAACGCGCCGGCCAACGTCGTTCCCAGCCTGCCGCCGGGATTGGGCGGCCCTGGCGCCCCGGCCGGCGCGCCGCGTGGCGGCTCGCCCAGCGAGGCGGCGCGATGAGCAGCAAGCGCACCGGTGCCGAAGCGGTCGCCGCCAAGGGCTGGTTCGGCGCGCACCGCTGGCTGCTGGCTCGCCGCCTGAGCCAGGGTGTGATCCTCGCCCTGTTCCTGCTCGGGCCGCTCGCCGCGGTGTGGATCGTCAAGGGCAATCTGGCCTACAGCCTGACGCTCGAGACGCTGCCGCTGAGCGACCCCTACGTGCTGCTGCAGTCCCTGATCGCCGGCAACGTCCCGGAGCGGCTCGGACTGATCGGCGTGCTGATCGTCGTCGTCTTCTACCTGCTGGTCGGCGGCCGCGTCTATTGCGCCTGGGTCTGTCCGGTCAATCCGGTCACCGACCTCGCTGGCTGGCTACGTCGCCGGCTGGCTATCAAGGGCAGCGCGCACGTCTCGCGCAGCGCGCGTTACTGGCTTCTGGCGATGACTCTGGCACTCGCCGGCCTGACCGGGACGATTGCCTGGGAACTGGTCAATCCGGTGTCGATGCTGCATCGCGGGCTGATCTTCGGTCTCGGCGCCGGATGGACGGTGGTGCTGGCGGTATTCCTGTTCGACCTGCTGGTGATGAGCCGCGGCTGGTGCGGACATCTCTGCCCGGTCGGCGCCTTTTACAGCCTGCTCGGCAAGTGGAGTCCGCTGCGCGTCACGGCGTCCCGGCGGGCGGCCTGCAACGATTGCATGGACTGCTTCGAGGTCTGTCCGGAACCGCAGGTCATTCGGCCGGCACTGAAAGGCGCCGGCAAGGGCGTCGGCCCGGTCATCCTGGCCGCCAACTGCACCAACTGCGGGCGCTGCATCGATGTCTGCTCGAAAGACGTTTTCACTTTCGGCATGCGCTTCGACAATCGGCCGGAAAACGGCACCCAGACCGTGCCGAAAACCGCGGCAGACAGCAACTGAAGCACTCGAGAAACCGGAAACCATTCTTTGACGTGGAGGGAACGCCAATCATGAAGTACTCACTGAAACTCACCGCCGCCATCGTGGCGAGCTGCCTGACGTCCCTGGCATTTGCCGCCGACGCCACCACGTCCATGCGCGGCGCCGACGTGGCGGCACCGAGCCACGCCCCGGCGATCAAGGACTACGCCGGCAAGCGCCCCGGTACCGAAACCCCGGTGGCGCGCACCTTCAGCACGCAACCGCCGGTGATCCCGCATGCCGTGCAGAACTTCGACGAAATCAATCTCGAAGGCAACCAGTGCATGGACTGCCACTCGGCGGCGACCTACCAGAAAAAGAAAGCGCCCAAGATCGGCGACAGCCATTTCATCGACCGTGACGGCAACAAGCACGCTGAAGCAACGGGTAGTCGCTACAACTGCGTGCAGTGTCACGTGCCGCAGGTCGACGCACCACCGCTGGTCGATAACACCTTCAAGGGCGACGCCGTCAAGAAGCCGGTCAAGAAGAACTGAGAGCGTCCGCCGGCGAGTTCCTCGGCAAGCGGCAGCGGGCGTCGCCCGCCCGCTCGCCTCGTGCCACGACGATGGCGACGACAGCCGGCCGGGAAGCGCAACTCACCGCTCGAGATCATGCTCGCCGCAAAGGTCGAGCATCGCTTGGCGCGCCGCGTCGCGCAGCGCCACGGCAGCGCTCCAGTCGTTCCCCCCGGGCACCAGCAGCGGCCCGACGGTCAAGGTCAGTTGGCCGCGCCGCGGCAGCCAGGTCTGATCACGCAGGATGGCGCGCGAGCCGCGCAGCCCACTCACCAGCACCGGCATGCCGGCCCGCGCCGCGGCGACGAAGGCGCCCATGCGGAACGGTTTCAGCCCGGCTTCGCGCGAGAAGGTGCCCTCGGGGAAGATCGCCAGGTTCTTTCCCTGCCTGAGCGCCGCGGCGATTTCGTCGACGTCCTCGACACTCCTTGAGGCCTCGAAGCGCTCGACGAAGAGCGTGCCGAGCGCGCTCAGGAAGGCGTGTATCCACGGCTGCTCGACGAACTCGCGTTTGGCGACAAAGCAATAGCCGCGGGTCGGCGACAGCGCCGCGCAAAGCGCCAGGGCATCGAGGTAGCTGCAGTGGTTGACCAACAACAGGTGGGGACCTTTCGGGGGTCCCTCGGCATCGGTGACCTGCAGGCGGATGGCGGCCAGCGCCAGAAAGATCCGTGCCGCCCAATGCACCACACGGCGGCCGATCGCCGGCGACCGCAGCGCCATGACCGTCGCCAGCACCGGTACGGCGAGCAGCACAAACACCAGCCAGCACCAGGCACCATAGAGGCGTCGGCCGGCAGTCCGTGCCGATTCGCCGAGGCGGGCGCGCAACGACGCCAGGCCAAGGCGCAGCATCTGCTGGCGGGCGGGCCGCGTGCCGGCGCCGATCACGCCCCGCTCGAAGGCATCACGGCAGGCGTTGCGGCGGATCTTGCCACTGGACGTCTTGAGTACCGAATTCGGCGGCGCCAGGACAATCTCGTCCGCCGGCATGCCGATCGCGTCCACCGCCGCGTCGTTGATCTGCCGGCAAAGCTGGTCGCGACGATCGGCACCCTCTTCGCGCGTCTCGGCCATCACCACCAGCCGTTCGCTGGCATTGACCGGATCGCTGCTGGCAAACACCGCGACACAACCCTTGCGCACGCCGGGGATGTTGCCGACAGCCTGCTCCAGTTCGTAGGGATAGAGATTTCGCCCGCCACGGATGATCAGGTCCTTAACACGACCGGTCAAATGAATCTCGCCTTCGACGGTGTAGGCGAAATCGCCGGAGTCCAGCCAGCCATCGCTGAACAGCGCCTGCGTCGCCGCCGGGTTGCGATAATATCCCCTGGTGGTAGACGGGCCGCGAAACTGCAGCCGCCCGACCTGCCGGTCCGCTAGCTCGCAACCGCCGTCGTCAACGATGCGAATCTCGTGCCGCGGCAAGGCGTGTCCACAGGCGGCAACAGGCATCGCGTCCGGGTCGCTGCTACTGGCCGGCACAGCGCATTTCCGGGTGACCAGCGCTTCACGCTCGATCAGGTCGATGCGCGGGCCACGGGCAAGCGTCGGGAAAGCCAGTCCGACAGAGCACTCGGCCAGGCCGTAGACCGGCGTGATCGCCTCGCGCTGCAGGCCGTAGGGAGCGAAACGCTCGGCGAAGGCTTGCAGCGTCGCGGCGCTTACCGGTTCGGCGCCATTCAGCGCCAGCCGCCATGACGACAGGTCCAGGCCCTGCAGATCGCCGTCGCCGAGCTTCCTCGCACACAGTTCATAGGCGAAATTCGGCGCCGGCGAGATCGTTCCGCGATGATCCGAGATCGCGCGCAACCAGCGTGCCGGCTGCGACAGGAAGGCCAGCGGCGACATCAGCACCAGGCGCATAGCGAAATAGAGAGGGCAGAACCAGGCCCCGATCAGTCCCATGTCGTGATACAGCGGCAACCATGAAACGAAGACATCGTCACTGCTGACCTCGACCGCCTCGCCCATCGCCCGCACGTTGGCCAGCAGATTGGCGTGGCTGAGGACGACGCCTTTGGGATCACCGGTGCTGCCCGAGGTGTACTGCAGGAAAGCGATGTCGTCGGCAGCGGCGCGGTAGAGCAGGCTGATCGGTTCGCTGTCGAGTTCGTCGGGGGTCAGGATGGCGCTCAAACCCGGCACCTCGACACGCAGCAGCGCAGCGACGCCCTTGGCCTGCCGCACGGTGACGATGAACGCCGCTTCGGCATTGGCCAGGATGCGCGCGTGCCGCCGCAGGTGATCGTCGATCTGCGCCAGGCGCGCCGGCGGATAGATCGGCACCGGAATGCCGCCAGCAAGGAGCACGCCGAAGAAACTGGTGAGGTAATCGCGCCCGGTGGGCAGCATCAGGGCAACCGTTTGTCGCGGCAGCAAGCCGCGCGTCACCAGCCCGGTGGCGATCCGGCGGGACTTCTCGAGCAATTCCGCGTAGCAGATCGGCGTCGCGCGGAACTCGCCGCGCTCGCCGCCACCGTCGCCGTAGAGCAACACATGCACGCGTTGTGGATGACGCTCGGCGTGCCACTCGAGGACGTCGATCAGCGTCGCGGCCTGCTCCGGCAGACTGATCGGACCGCCAGCTGCCGGCGCATCGACCACTGCGGCTGCGGCCGGCTCGCCAGCGGCGGCGACGCCGGGGCCCGTACCCGCCACGAAGCGCAGCAGGTCCCGTGGCGTTTCGGCCTCGGCCAGCGCGCTTTCCGGCAGCGACCTGCCGAATTCCCTGCCGACCCGCAGCAGAAGTTCGACGCGCGCCAGGCTGTCCAGGCCGAGATCGCGTTCGAGCTGGCTGTTCATGCCCACCCGTCCGACGCGTCCCGGACGGGTCTCCTCGACCATCGTGGTCAAGACGCGCAGCAGCCGCGTCTCGAGGTCGGGCGACGGCTCCGGCGAAGCACCCTCGCGCTGGCCCTCGCTCATCGGCGCAAGATTCCGCAAACGCTCATCGCGAAACACCGCACAACTTGGCGCCAACCGCCCTGCGCCCGGCAAACGAGCGCCTGGCTGTGCGCGCCGACGGCCGCCGTGCCCGACCCGGGCAGTCCTTGCTTGTCGTCACTTCAGATCATCTCGCTTGTTCAACAACGATGGCCCTGGTCGGGCATGGTGCCAGGCATGCGCCGCAGCCGCTGCAGCGCGCGGCGTCGACCAGTGGCGCGGCAATGCCGCCAAGGCGAGCGACGAAGCGAATCGCCGCAGCTTCGCAATGGTCGCCACAAATCCGGCATTCGACCTGCTGTGCCGCCAGGCAGCGTTCGCCGATCACGGCCCGTGCCGACCATGGCGCCTGCCCGTCGGCGCGCTGCAGCGCAGCGCTGCGACAGGCGTCGACACACGCGCCGCAGAAAGTACACTCACCGGCGGCAAAATCAAGGATCGGGTAGCCACCATCGCGATCGCTGATGATCCGTGTCGGACAGGCCGCCCGACAATCGCCGCAACGCGTGCAGCTCTGCCGGAATGCCTCCTCGGCGATGGCCCATGGCGGCCGCAGCGGCGCCGCCCGGCGCGAGAATCGACCACGGAGAAAGTTGCGGCGAGCAGCGAAGTCGGTCACCAGTCGAGTCCGGCTTGGCGCGCCGCCTGTTCACGGGACACGACAGGCCTTCGCTGTACGTGGCGGCGCGGACTGCTCGCGCGCCCTTCGCAGGAAGGCGGTCGGCGGTCCGTAGGCACTGTCGCAGCGGCCAGCCGTCGCGTCGTGCCGGCGACGGCTGGGCGCGACCAGATGGTCAATCATTGCGGCGTCTCCTGCAGGGTTGGCGATCGCTCTCGGGCGCCAGAGTCTACCAGACTGACCGTCAGCAATACCGTACATCACGCCTCGTCGGCAAGAATGAAGTCGATCCGCCCGGTCTCGAGGTCGGCCCGGACGAGTTCCACCCGCAGGCGGTCGCCAAGGCGATAGCGTTTCGCCGTTCGCCCGCCAAGCATCTGGTGGCGGACACTGTCGTACTGGAAGTAATCCTCGCCGAGTTCGGAAACGTGCACCAGCCCTTCGACATAGACCTCGTCAAGGGCGACGAAAACGCCGAAAGGAACCACCGCCGCGATCGTTCCGGCAAAAGTCTCGCCGATCCGGTCGCGCATGTAGTAACACTTGAGCCAGTTGGTGACGTCGCGCGTCGCCTCGTCCGCACGCCGCTCGGTCATCGAGCAGTGCGCGCCGATCTCGTCCCACTTGCCCGGCGAGTAGGTCGACCCCGCCAGCACCGACTTTATCGCGCGATGAACCAGGAGATCCGGGTAGCGCCTGATTGGTGAGGTGAAATGCGTGTAGTGCTCGTACGAAAGTCCGAAATGACCAACGTTGTCCGGACTGTACTGCGCCTGGCGCAGCGAGCGAAGCATCACCGTCTGCAGCAATTGGGCGTCAGGTCGCGGTTTGATGCTTTCGAGCAATGCCGCGTAGTCGCCGGCCGTCGGATCGTCGCCGCCGCCCAGCGCAAGGCCGAACTCCTTGAGGAAGTTGCGCAACGCCGTGAGCTTTTCCGGCGTCGGCCCCTCGTGAATCCGGTACAGGCAGGGCTGGCGGTTGGCCTGCAGAAAGCCCGAGGCGCAGACGTTCGCGGCCAGCATGCACTCCTCGATCAGCCGGTGAGCGTCGTTGCGGTGTACCGGAACAATGTTGTCGATCTTGCCCTGTTCGTTGAACAGCATCATCGTTTCGATCGTTTCGAAGTCGATCGCGCCGCGCTTGCCACGGGCCGCAACGAGAACCTTGAACAAGGCGTGGAGATCCTTGAGCTGCGGCTGCAGACGGCGGTGCGCATCGCTTTCCGGTTGAGCCGCGGCCGAAAGCCAGCTCCAGACCTGGTCGTAGGTCAAGCGCGCGTGCGAACGGAAGACCGCCTCGTAGAAGCGGTAGTCGCTGATCGCCCCAGCCTCGTCGATGGCCATGTCGCAGACCATTGCCAGGCGCTCGACCTCGGGATTCAGCGAGCACAGGCCGTTGGAGAGCTTCTCCGGCAACATCGGGATCACCCGGCGGGGAAAATAGACCGAGTTGCCCCGCTCGCGGGCCTCGCGATCGAGCGCGCTTGCCGGCTGTACGTAGTGGCTGACATCGGCGATCGCCACCACCAGGCGCCAGCCATGGCCGTTCTTCTCGGCAAAAACGGCGTCGTCGAAGTCCTTCGCCGTTTCCCCGTCGATGGTCACCAGGGGCAGCGGCCGCAGGTCCGTCCGCCCCTGCCGCTCCGACGGCTGCAGCGCCTCGGGCAGCGCCGCCGCTTCGGCCAGCGCGGCGCTCGAGAACTCGAACGGCAGCTCGTGCTTGCGCAAGGCGATCTCGATTTCCATGCCCGGGTCGGCGTAGTTGCCAAGTACGTCGACAATCCGCCCGATCGGCTTCGAGTGCCGGTGGGGCTGTTCGATGATCTCGACGGTGACCACCGCACCCGACGGCACACTTCTGCCACCCTCGGGCGCCACCAGGATATCCTGGTTGATGCGCCGGTTCTCGGGAACGACCAGGGTAATCCCGTGCTCGACCAGCACACGGCCGACGACCATCCGGTTTGCCCGCTCGAGAACTTCGACGATCACTGCCTCGCGACGCCCCTTGCGGTCAACGCCCACGACCCGCACCAGGGCGCGATCGCGGTGCAATACCTTGGACATCTGCTTGGCTTCGAGAAACAGGTCCTCGCCGCCATCGTCCGGAATGAGGAAGCCGTAGCCGTCCGGATGCCCCTCGATTCGCCCGGCGATCAGGCTGGCGCGTTCGGGCAGGATGAACGAGCCCTTGCGGTTGCGCAACAGTTGCGCCTCGCGCTCCATCGCCCGCAGGCGGCGCTGCAGCAGCTCCAGTTCGTGTGACTGGATATCGAGCAGCGCGCAGAGCGCCTCGAAACTGACCGGCCGGCCCTGCTCTTCAAGGATCTGCAGCAGGTATTCGCGTGACGGCAGCGGCTGGTCGTAGGTCTTCAGCTCGCGCTCGAGGTGAGGGTCGCGGCGTCGGACAGCCGACAGTTTGCTTATTGACATTTGTTCGTGTTCCTATAAAATTCGGCCTCTCTGGAAATGCCCAGGTGGCGAAATTGGTAGACGCGCTAGGTTCAGGTCCTAGTGGTGGCAACACCGTGGAGGTTCGATTCCTCTCTTGGGCACCAGCACCAAAAAGCAAGAAGCTCTGATTTTTCAGGGCTTTTTTTTTGGACAACCGAAGCAGCGTGCAACGCTGCTCTCGCGGACCATTTCGGCGACAGCAAGTCGGACGAGACTGCATTGTACGCCTGCCGTCGCCGCACCCCGCCACGTGCAGGAACACGCCGCACCGTCGTCGCCTGGCCGGCGGCCCCCGCCACCTGCTCGCCGGACGATCTTCGAGCCTGCTTGCGGTCCCCACCCGACCATGCTACCCGGGTGAAAACGACGCGTCGGCAAAGCGCATCGCATCGCCCGACCGATTTTTCGCAGCTATCGAAATACTAGCCATTCGCAACAAAAATAGGGATACTACGCTCCCGTAAGGGCTCCAGCCCCGTCGCCAACCGCCGCGACTCAGTGCCAACTTAGCCACCTGTTAGGATCCCAGATGACGATACGACCGGAGTTGATAGACAAGCTGCGCGCAACGCGCACGAAACTGACCGAGAACGTCAGTGCCGAGAAGCTCGAAGCACTGCATGCCAAGGGGCTGCTGTCCGCTCGTGAGCGCCTCGATACGCTCTTCGACGAAGGCACTTTCCAGGAACTCGGTCTGCATGCCTCGCACAGCGCGACCAACTTCGGCATGGGCGGTCGAGTCCTCCCGGCTGACGGCGTCGTCGCCGGAACCGGCTATGTCGGAAGCACCCAGGTGGCTTCCTTCAGCCAGGATTTCAGCGTCGTCGCCGGCACTCTCGGCAAGATGCAGGCGAGGAAGATCAACCGCACCATGCGCCACGCCCTGCGCAACGGTGTGCCGGTGGTGGCATTCAAGGATTCCGGCGGCGCACGTATTCAGGAAGGCGTCGATGCACTGTCCGGCTACGGTGACGTGTTCTACTCCAACGTCCTGCTTTCGGGAGTAGTGCCGCAGATCGCGGTGATCTGCGGCCCTTGCGCGGGCGGCGCCGCGTACTCGCCGGCGCTGATGGACTTCGTGATCATGACCCGCAACAACGCGCACATGTTCCTCACCGGTCCCGAGGTAATCAAGGCGGTGACCGGGCGCGCCACGACGATGGCCGAAGTCGGTGGCGCCGAGATGCACTCGACGGTCAGCGGCAACGCCCATTTCATCGCCGAAGACGACCAGCACGCGATCGCCGTGGTCAAGCAGCTGTTGTCTTACCTGCCGGCCAACAATACCGAGGATCCTCCGCACGATTTGACGACGCCGATCGAAGAAATGGAGGACCCGGGGATCAATGACTGCATCCCGGACAGCCCATCCGAACCACTCGACATGTACGCGATCATCCGCCGCCTGGTCGATAACGGCGAACTCTTGGAGGTGCACGCCGGCTTTGCCCGCAACGTGATCGTCGGCTTCGCCCGCATCAGCGGCGTCGTGATCGGACTGGTAGCCAACCAGCCGACGGTGATGGCCGGCGCGCTCGACCTCAATGCCGCCGACAAGGTGGCCCGATTCATCCGTACCTGCAACGTCTTCAACGTGCCGGTCGTCACCCTGGTCGATGTGCCGGGCTTCTTGCCGGGCGTCGAGCAGGAACGCGGCGGCATCATCCGCCACGGCGCCAAGATGCTGTTTGCCTACGGCTCCTGCACCACGCCGAAAATCACCGTGATCCTGCGCAAGGCCTACGGCGGATCGTATCTCGCGATGTGCAGCCAGGAAATGGGCGCCGACATGGTCTTTGCCTGGCCGACGGCGGAGATCGCCGTCATGGGCGCCGAAGCGGCGGTCAAGATCCTCTACCGCAAGGAACTGGCGGAAGCCGAGGATCGGCCGACGAAAGCCGCGGAACTGGCGCAGGAGTATCGCGACAAGTTCGCTTCGCCCTACGTCTCGGCGAGCAATTTCTACATCACCGACGTGATCGAACCGCAGGACACGCGCTGGATGGTCGCCCTGGCGTTGCGCAAGGTGCTCGACAAGCGTGAACTCAGACCGACCAAGAAGCACGGCAACATTCCCATGTAACTGGCGACGGAAGGACAAATCGCATGCTCACAGAAGCCATCATCAAGTCGCTGCAGATCTACGGGATTGCCATCGTCGTCTCGGTGATTGTCGCCATCTTGATCAAGGTTCTGGTCTCCGTGACCGCCGGACTGGAAAAGCGCAAGGCAGCCGAGGAAGTACCGACCGGAACGGTCTGCCCGGTCGGCATCGGCGTCCCCGAGGAAGACGTCGCGGCGCTGTCGGCGGCGATCTTTGCCGCCATCGGACCGCACCGCATTCTGCGTATTTCGGAAAGCAGTCACGGCTGGGCGATCGGTGGCCGCGCCGCCCAGCATTCATCTCATACGCCGGGACATTCACCCGGCCGAAGCAACCGATAACAGGAGCTCGAAATGCCAAGACAATTCAAGGTAACGGTGAACGGACGTGAATACGATGTCACCGTACTGGAAATCAGTGCCGGCCAGCCGGTGTCATCGACCGCCCCGGTCGCGGCCATGCCGGCGCCGTCGGCCGGCGCTTCGGTTGCCGCGCCGGTTGCTGCTGCACCGGCTGCCGCCAGCGCAGCGGCTGCCGGTGATGGCGACGTCGTTGCCGGAATGGGCGGCGTCGTCGTTGAAGTCAACGTCAAGGTCGGGCAGACGGTGGCGGCTGGCGACCGGCTGATGGTGCTGGAAGCGATGAAGATGAAGACCCCGGTGATGGCCACCCGGGCAGGCCAGGTTACCCGTGTGCTGGTCGCCGCCGGCGACCCCATCGAGGGCGGACAGCCGCTGTTGACGATCGCGTGAGCGGATATCAGCCGCACCCCGGTTCCCCCATAGGTTACCTGGCATGTCAATGCGCGGACCGGTGGGTACAATGGCTAGACGCGAGGACTGAAGCGCATGGAAAGCATTAACTTTGTCGATCTGTTCCAGGGTATCGCCACGCTGGTGGCCGCCGAACCACAGATCATGTTCGGGCGCATCTTCCTGATGTTGCTTGGCTTCCTGCTGATCTATCTCGGCTCCAGGAACGTCCTGGAGCCGTTGTTGATGATCCCGATGGGAATGGGCATGTCGTCGGTCAACGCGGCGGTGATGTTCCTCGAAGGCGGCAAGCCGGGAACGCTATTCGTCGACCCGCTGATCACCGACCCCGTGCAGCTGATCAACATCCTGCAGATCGACTGGTTGCAGCCGGTGTACACGCTGACCTTCAGCAACGGCTTGATCGCCTGCCTGGTTTTCATGGGCATCGGCGTCCTGCTCGATGTCGGCTACGTCATGGCGCGGCCGTTCCAGAGCATGTTCATCGCGCTGTTCGCTGAACTGGGCACCTTCGTCGTCTTCCCCTTCGCCATCGCGCTCGGCCTCACGCCGGCAGAAGCAGCGTCGGTGGCGACCATCGGTGGCGCCGACGGACCGATGGTGCTGTTCACCTCGCTGATCCTGGCCAAGCACCTGTTCGTTTCGATCACCGTCGTCGGCTACCTCTATCTCGGCCTGACCTACGGCGTCTATCCGTACATGATCAAGTGGCTGGTACCGAAGCACATCAGGGGTATCAGCATGGCTGCCGATCGAGGGCCGAGAATCAGCCGCTCGCAGAAGCTGATCTTCGCGGTCGTCGCCTGCACCCTCCTGTGCCTGCTGTTTCCGGTCGCGGCGCCGCTGTTCTTCTCGCTCTTCGTCGGAGTTGCGATTCGCGAAAGCGGCCTCGAGAACTTCAGCAAGCTGCTCGGCGAGACCTTCCTTTACGGCGCGACGTTCTTCCTCGGTCTGACCCTGGGTGTTCTCTGCGAGGCCAATACCCTGCTCGACCCGACGGTCCTGAAACTCCTGCTGCTCGGCATGCTGGCGCTCGGCGTCTCGGCTCTTGGCGGCCTCCTCGGCGGTTACATCCTGTATTTCTGGAGCGGTGGCAAGTTCAACCCGATCATCGGCATCGCCGGCGTCAGCTGTGTACCAACGACGGCCAAGATCGTCCAGAAGGTGGCAACCGCGGCCAACCCCGGCGCGATCATCATGCCGCAGGCGCTGGGAGCAAGCATCAGTGGCGTCATCACCTCGGCGATCATCGCCGCGGTGTTCATCTCCCTGCTACGCTGATCGCAGGCAGCACCGGTAGCACCGTTCGGAATGTCGCGTGGCGGCACGCATTGTGCGGCCGCGCGCCGGTGACCTTCCGGCGAACGACCGGTGACCCGGACTCAGCCGGAGCGGCTCGATCTACTTGTCGGGATCGTGCGCCTGCTTGCCCGACTCGGTGGGAAAACCCGGCAGCGGGATGCCGTTGAACAGGGTGCGAGTCTGATTTTTCAGCTGGTCCTGCATCTGGTGAAGCATCTTCCGACTCTGCTCCATGTAGGTGCTCATCATCGTCTGCATCGCCGGGCCCTGGAAATTCATGAACTGCGACCACATGTCGTTCTGCATCTGGCTGTTGCTCTCGCCGTAAAGGGACAGCGACTGCTCCTGCAGCTTCTTCTGGAACTCGACAAAGGATTTCATGTTCGTTTCCAGATACTTGCCGAGCATGCCTTGCATCGCGTGACCGTAGAAGCGGATCATCTGCGCCAGCAGATCGGTGGTAAACAGCGGCACTCCGGCCGCCTCTTCCTCGAGGATGATCTGCAGCAGAATGGACCGCGTGATATCTTCGCCGGTCTTGGCGTCCAGGACGTTGAAGGTCTCGCGCGACAGCACCAGATCCTTGACATCACTCAGGGTGATGTAGGCGCTGGTCTTGGTATCGTAAAGGCGACGGTTCGGGTACTTCTTGATCAGTCGCAACTGCTCCGGCATGACGACACTACCTCCATTTGCAGGTGACTCGACGAGCGCCCTCTGGCGCCCCGTGGTGCGGTGCAGCACAATTATACCTCAGCAAAAAAAAACAGGCTCCTGCAGGAGCCTGTTGTGACTTCCGTGAACCACGGCAAGTACGATTACTGGTAATACAGACCGCCACAGATGTTCATCGTCGAACCGGTCATGAAGCCGGCGATGTCCGACGCCAGATAGACGCAGGCGCCGCCGATTTCTTCCGGCTTGGCGAGACGCTTCATCGGCACCGTATCGATAATGCTCTGCAGGATCTCCGGCTTGATCGCCATGACCATCTGAGTCGCCACGTAGCCCGGGCAGATCGCATTGACGGTCACGTTCTTGGCCGCCAGTTCGGCGGCTAGCGCCTTGCTGAAACCAATCACCCCGGCCTTGGCTGCCGAGTAATTGGTCTGGCCAGCCTGGCCGCGAAGGCCATTGACCGACGAGATGTTGATGATCCGCCCCCAACCGCGTTCGGCCATCTTCGCCGAGACCTGCTTGGTCATGTTGAACAGGCTGGTCAGGTTCGTCGAAATCACGGCGTTCCACTGCGCCGGCTCCATCCGAGCAAACATCTTGTCGCGGGTGATGCCGGCATTATTCACCAGAATGTCGATCGGACCGGCCTTCGCTTCAGCGTCGGCGACCATGGCGACACAGGAATCGTAATCGGAGACGTCGCCGGCAACACAGACGAAATCGTTGAAGCCGGCATCGGCCATCGCCTTGTTCCACTCGTCCGGCTTGTCGAATTCCGGATGGTAGGCGGCAACCACCTTGTGACCGGCCTTGGCCAACTCCTGGCAGATGGCCGTTCCGAGCCCACCCATGGCACCTGTAACCAAAGCAACACGTTGCGTCATAACTCTTCCTTTCCTGTTGACGAATGAAACGATTGGCGACCATCAGCCGCCACGATTACAACATCTCCCGAGCGGCCCCGGCAGCAAGGCCGGCAGGGACCCCCGCAGCGTCGTTCGAGGACCGGCGATCGATCCGTTTGCCGTTCCCGCGGCGCTTTCCGGCGTCGCGCACGACACCCAGCAGGCGGTGTCCCACCCGCCGCCTTGTCCGCCAGCCGACCTGCCATTCTCGCACGAACGCTCGGCTAGGCGAAACCTTGTGATCAGCTACCAGGGCCTGCGGGTCCGCCCGCGCTCGTGAAAGGACGCGGCAAGCCTGCGCGCCGGCCTGGCAAGGGCTCTGTGGCGAGGCGCCGCAGGAGGCCGCGCGACGATGACCGGAGAGCGGCCGCGAACTGGCCACGCGCCCAGCGCCGAGGTGCCGGTGGCCGGACAGCCATCGCCGATTCTGCATTGCACCATCGGCGCTGTCAATGGCGCGGCGCCGATCAAGCTGTCCACACCCCGGCAGGCGGTGCGAGCCGTCAGGCAATGCTGCCGACGACCAGCCCCTATAATGCGCGCATGTACATCATTGCCATTGGCTGGCTCTACGTGACCGTTCTGATGGCGCTGACGGAAACCAGCGTTGTCGCCGGATTGCTGACCCTGGTCTTTTATGGTCTGCTGCCAACGGCCTTGCTGCTGTGGCTGTTCGGCGGACCGGTGCGCCGTCGCCGCGCCCGGATCGCGGCAAACGCCCGCCACCCCGGCCTCGACAAACATCAACCGCCACCGGACGCCTGATCATCGCGGTCGGCGGCTACGCCTGCAGGCAGCGCAGCGCTTGCTTGCGCGAGGGTGGCACTCGGCTCAGTCGTCGGACAGCCAGATCAGCGACGCCATCCGCCCGGTCACGCCATCACGTCGGTAGGAAAAAAAACGGCTGGCCTGAGTGACCGTGCAAAAGCCGCCGCCATGAATCGCGTTGACGCCGATCCGCTGCAAGCCTTGTCGCGCCAGCAGATAGATATCGGCCAGCCAGCCGCCCCGGCCGGTCGGCGTCGCTTCAACCGACTGGAACGCGGCCGCCGCTTGCCGGTGCGCGTCGACAAACAGCGTCCGCACGTCGTCGCCGACCGCGAAGGCGCCGGGGCCGATCGCCGGCCCCAGGTAGGCCAGCAACTGCTCGCCGGGTACCGCCATGGCAGCGACCGTCCGTTCGAGGATGCCGGCGTACAGGCCGCGCCAACCGGCGTGGGCTGCGGCCACCACCGAAGCCGATCGGTCGCAGAACAGAACCGGCAGGCAGTCTGCGGTCATCACCGCGCAAACGGCGGTGACGCCACGTGCGAAAGCGGCATCCGCCGTCGGCACCGGCGCGCCAGCGGCCGCGACGGCCGCGTCCACCACCGTCGTACCGTGTACCTGATGCAACCAGCAGGGAGCCCTTGGCAGGCTGCGACCAAGCCGCTGGCGATTGGCGGCCACGGCCAGCGGATCGTCACCAACATGGTCGCCGAGGTTGAGGCTGCGGTAGGGCGCGACGCTGACGCCGCCATCACGGCTGGTGATCACGCTGCGTACCCGTGCCGGAGCCGGCCAGTCGGGAACGATCCAGTCCTTATTGCTCGCCGAGGTCGCCATCGTCTCCGTCATTCCCATCGTCGGCATCGCGCTCATCATCGTCATCGCCATCGATCAGCTGCCAGTCGCTGTCCTCGCCCTCGCCCTCATCCCAGCCGTCTTCGGCCGCTTCTGCCTCTGCTTCGCGCCGCTGGCGATTGCCCTGGCGACCGTACGCCGCTGCTTGCAGACGCAAGCTCTCGACCAGCGCGGCCATGTCATCGGGCAGGCCCGAACGCCAGAGCATCGCCTTGCCGGTTCCCGGATGAACCAGCGCCAGCCGGCACGCATGCAGCGCCTGGCGGGGAAATTCCGCGCCGCGCGGCACCCGACTGGCCCCGCCACCGTAGACCGGGTCACCGACCAGCGGGTGTCCAAGCGAGCTCATGTGCACCCGGATCTGGTGCGTACGGCCGGTTTCGAGGGCGCACTCGATCAGCGTACAGGCCTGGAACTCCTCCAGCACCCGATAGTGCGTGCGGGCCGGTTTGCCGGTGTTCACCACCGCCATTTTCGTGCGCAGCGTCGGATGCCGGCCGATCGCCGCGTCGACCGTGCCCGACTGCTCGACGATGCCACGCACCACCGCCTGATAGCAGCGTTTCACGGTCCGCGCCTGCAGCTGCCTGACCAGGTCGGTCTGCGCCTCGAGTGTCTTGGCGACGACCATCAAGCCGCTGGTGTCCTTGTCCAGGCGGTGGACGATGCCCGCGCGCGGCACTCTGTCGAGCTGCGGCGCATGGTGCAGCAAGGCATTGAGCAGCGTTCCTCGCCAGTTGCCGCAGCCCGGATGAACGACCAGGCCGACCGGCTTGTCGAGCACGATCAACTGCTCATCCTCGAAAACCACCGGCAGGGGAATATCCTCGGCCGCCGAGCACTCGGCGCGCTCGTCGGGCGCCTCGGCGAGTTCGATCGTTTCGCCTCCCCACAGCTTGTGCCGTGGCTCGACGACGAGCTCGCCGCCGACGACCAGCCGGCCCTCACGGATCCAGTTCTGCAGCCGGCTGCGCGAATGCTGCGAGAGCAGGCGCGCGAGTATCTGGTCGACGCGTTGACCACCGTAATCGGCCGGCACGGTCAGGGCAATTCTGGGGTTTGCGCTATAATCGGCGAGCTCGATGTTGTCGCTGGAAACAACCGTCGGCGCCTTCTTTTTCTGTGGGTTTCTCATCATGCGTAGTTTAGCGGTTATCGCAGCGCTTTTCCTCGCCACGCTCTTGGCCGGCTGCGGCCTGCTTCCGGATGCGAAGGATGAAACCATCGGCTGGTCGGCCAACAAGCTGTACGCCGAAGCGAAAAGCGCGCTCAACGAAAACTCCTACGCCAAGGCGATCAAGTACTTCGAAAAGCTCGAGTCCCGCTATCCCTACGGGCGCTACGCGCAGCAGGCGCAGATCGAGATTGCCTACGCCTACTGGAAGGATCTGGAGCCGGCGTCGGCGATCGCCGCCTGCGACCGCTTCATCAAGCTGCACCCGAACCACCCGAATGTCGACTACGTCTATTACCTGCGCGGCCTGATCAACTTCAACGAAGACCTCGGGCTGCTTGGCGCAATCAGCAACCAGGACATGACCGAGCGCGATCCGAAGGGCGCGCGCGAATCGTTTGACGCTTTCAGGGAACTCGTCACCCGCTTTCCGGACAGCAAGTACACCCCCGACGCGATAATGCGGATGAAGTATCTGGTCAACGCCCTGGCGCAACTTGAACTGCACGTCGCCCGCTACTACATGAAACGCGAGGCTTATCTGGCGGCCGCCAATCGCGCCCAGTACGCAGTCATCAACTACCCCGACACCCCCTCGGTCGAGGAAGCGCTGTTCATCATGGTCAAGGCCTACGACCAGCTCGGCCTGAACGATCTGCGCGATGACGCCGAGCGCGTGATGCGCAAGAACTACCCCGACAGCGAATACTATCTGCGCGGCCTCAACCGCCAGCAACCGTGGTGGAAGCTGTGGTAGGCGAGCAGGCGACAGGCCCTGCGGCGGCGATCAGATCGACTGTTTGATCGCCAGTACCGCCTGATTGCGCAGCGTTCGCAGCAGGGACAACTCGTTCTCGGAAATCACGATCTCGCCGGCATGCTCGCGGTCGGCGTAGATCATCGCCAGCGGACTTCCCTTGACGCAAAGCGGGAAGACGACGAAGGTACCGGCACTGACCGCCTGCCGATACCAGGCCGGAATGCGTGCGGCGATGCGCGCCTCGCGGGTATCACTGATCAGCACATCGACACCGTTGGCCAGCGCGGCGTGAAAGATATCGGCGGCAAACACCAGTGAAAAGCGAAAGCGCCGGGCGACCGCCGGCGCGTCGGGGCCAAAGCCGAAGCGGCCGACCATGGCGTTGCTGCGCGCATCGCGAATGCACAGGATCACGTTCTTGAAAGCCTTGGCGCGATAGATCGTCTCGAGGATGATGCGCAGCACATCGTTGAGCTTGAAGTCGCTGATCAAGGCGTTGCTGACGTCCTGGATGCCGGCCATCAGTATCACTTCGCCGGCTGCCGGCGGCGCCGCCGCGACCAGTGCCTCGCCGTCTGGCGAACGGCCATCGCCGGTCACCGCTTGCGGGGCGACGTCGCATAGCACCGTCCCGGCCAGCCCGTCCTCCGCCGGCGCAGCGCCCTCGACGTCGCCTCCGTGCCCACCCGGCGATGTCCCAGCAGCCCACGCCCTGAGCTGCCTGCCGAGACGCGTCTGCTGCAGGTTGAGGTGAATGATGCCGGCAAAATGCGTCATCTGCTCGAACGACCGGACCAGCGTTCGTTGCAGACCCTGCTCGTCGAGTTCGATCACGTCGCCGAAGCGGGCGACCACCTTGCGCAATTCCTTCTGCTGTTGCTCGGGCCCGGCATCGGCGACCAGCGTGCACAGCTCGTTCGACAGCGCTGCCAGGATGCGCAAGCGGTCCTCGGTGTTGACCGGTCGGCGAACGCCACCCTCGGGCAGCTTGCGCATGCTGTTGACGATCAGTCGCGGGAATCCCCAGCTCTGGGCGATACCGACACCCAGATCCTCGAACGACAGACCGAGCACCTGCAACGCCGCCAGATCTTCGCAACAGTTCTTCTGCTGCACGACACGCCGGATCTCGGCGCTTTCCTCGGGGAAGTAATACTGGCTCAGCAGACGTCCGAGGTTGTGGAACATCGAACAGATGAATGCCTGCTCAATATCGCCACGCGTCGCGGCCTTGCCGCCGATATCCTTGGCCAGAACGCCGGCAAGATTGGCGCGCAGGAATTCGTCCTTGAGCTGATTGGCGTTAGCCTTGTTCTGCAGATGCTCGAAAAGCATCACCGTGATGGCGATGCTGCGCACCGCGTCGAGACCGAGCACGACGACGGCGCGCGAAACCGTGCTGATGCTGCCGCCACCCGCCTGCCGATAGTGCACCGAGTTGACCAGCCGCAGGATCTTGTTGGTCAGCGAGAAATCCTTGAGGATCGCGTTCGAGAGATCGGAAATGCTCTGATTTTCCGAGGCAGTGATGCGGTTGATCGCGCCGACCGACTCCGACAACGCCGGGAAGTCGCTCTTGTGACGCATCCGCCGCAACAGAAATTCGATCGTGCTCTGCCGGGTATCCGCCGACGGTGCCGGGCTGGCCGGCCGGAGGTAGTCGTCGAGTGCCGCGCGCATCTCGACGGCCGACGCGTAGCGGCTTTGCGGATCGCGCGCCAGCGCGCGGTAGAGCACCGCCAGCAAGCGCTCGTCGAGCGCGCTGCTCGCCTCCTGCGGCAGCCGGATGTCGCTGCCGGCGATCTGCCGCATCACCTGCTTGATGTCGCTGCCGGCAACCGCCCGCCGCCCGCTGAGCAGTTCGTAGAACACCAGGCCAGCGGAAAACACGTCGGTTCTTTCGTTGCTGGTCCGCTTCTCGATGTATTCGGGAGCCATGTAAGCCGGTGTGCCGGACCACTGTCCGCCGTCACCAGCGACACCCGCGGTGCGACTGGCAATGCCGAAATCCATCACCCGCGGCAGACCATCGTCGTCGATCAGGATGTTGCTGGGCTTGAGGTCACGATGAATGATGCCCGCCGCATGGGCGTGGGCGACCGCGTCGAGGATCGCCTGGATGATCGCGATCGCCTTGTCCGGCGGCAGGCCACCCTTGCTCTGCAGGTGCTCGGCGAGGTTCTTTCCCGGCACGTATTGAAAGACCAGGTACAGATCGCCGCGCTCTTCGGCGGCCTCGAAGATCGGCACGATGCTCGGATGACGCAACTGGCTGACCATCCGCGCTTCCTCAAGCAGTTGCCCGTTCCGTGCCCGATCCGAGCGCGCGAAGTGCAGCGTCTTGATCGCCACCTGCCGTTGCAGATGCGGGTCGCGCGCCAGATAGACGATGCTCTGGGCGCCTCGACCCAGCTCACGAATGATCTCGAAACGTCCGACGCGTTCGCTCACGGTGCTCGATTGACCTCACAAAAGTGCATTCTAGGCACCTCCCGGTGATCGCCAGCGCCAGAAAAGTCACAGCCGAAAAGATCTTTCCTTGCGACGGCTCACAGCCAGCACAGCTCCGGCAGCGAGCCGCGTTTTCCGCAGATGACGGCACGCTGTTCGAACTCCCGGCCGATCGCCATCACCTGCAACGGCGTCACCGCCAGCAACAGAAAGCTTGGCTCCGGCGGCCAGAGATCATCGTCGGCCAGATTACAGCCGGGCAGGAAGGGCCACGCCAGCGCCGTCAGGCGGTCGCGCAGGCGCTGCTGCCGCAGTTCGTTCTGGTGCGCGGCGAGCACGGTACCGGGGTTATGGGCGGTGACGATTCCCCAGCCGACAGCAGCGGTCGCCACCGTCGGCGCGGCGATTGCCGGCCGCTCGGGCGACAGCGACCAGCGGCCGAGCCAGTCATCGAAGGCGCTGTCGGCGACCCCGACACGCAGGGCGAAATCACCTTCCGGGGTCGAGACGCGATAGGTCGTCGCACGGAAAGCGGCCGCCAGGCCGTTGCCGTTCATGGCGCATCGCCAGCGTTGTGGATCTCTTCGAGATCGCCCAGTCGCAATTGTGCCTCGCTCGCCGGCAGGGCCTCGACACCACGCAGCTTGCGTTCGATCTGACGCGTCCGGACACCGGCTGATTCGATGCTGCGGCTGGCCTGCTCGAGCTTTCGGTGCGTCGCTTCGAGGATTTCGCCGAACCTGCCGAACTCCGTCTTGATGGCGCCAAGTACGGCCCAGACTTCGGACGATCGACGTTCGATGGCCAGTGTCCGGAAGCCCATCTGCAGACTGTTGAGCAAGGCCGCCAGAGTTGTCGGCCCGGCAATACAGATTCGCAGATCGCGTTGCAGGCCGTCGGCCAGACCCGGTCGTCGCAGAACCTCCGCGAAAAGACCCTCGACAGGCAGGTAAAGGATCGCGAAATCAGTCGTGTAGGGCGGCTCGACGTACTTGTCGTGCATCGCCCTGGCCTCCAGACGCAGGCGAACTTCGAGCGCCCTGATCGACGCCTCGAGGGCCGCCGCGTCGCCTCGCTCCTGCGCCTCCAGCAGGCGCTGATAGTCTTCCAGCGGAAACTTGGCGTCGATCGGCAACCACACCGGCCGTTGCCCCTCGTCGTCGATGGCAAGACCCGGCAAGCGGATCGCGAACTCGACGCGATCGGCCGATGCCGGCCGGGTGGCGACATTCGTCGCGTACTGTTCGCTGCTCAGCAACTGCTCGAGCAGTGCCGCCAGTTGCACCTCACCCCAGGTGCCGCGTGTCTTGACGTTGGTCAACACCTTCTTGAGGTCGCCGACACCGGTGGCCAGCGTCTGCATCTCGCCGAGCCCCTGATGCACCTGTTCGAGGCGGTCGCTGACCAGCTTGAACGACTCGCCCAGACGCTGCTCGAGCGTCGCGTGCAACTTTTCATCGACCGTTCGGCGCATCTCTTCGAGCTTGCCGGCGTTGTCTGCCTGCATCGCTGCCAGACGCGTTTCAAGGGTCTGGCGCAGCTGCTCGAAGCGCTGTTCATTGCTGCCGGTCAGGCGCGCCAGCTGCAGGGCAAAGGCTTCGAGCTGCTGCGCCTGCAAGCGGCCGAGCTCGGCCAGTTGCCCGGCGAGAACCCGCGACAGACGGGTCAGCGACAGTGACTGCTCCTCACGATCGCCGCGGGCCGCGCTCGCCGCCTCCTGGCGACCGAGCGACAGCTCCTGACGCAATTCGCGCTCCAGCCGTTCGAGACCGGCTTGCTGGTCGCGCAGGCGCACGGCGAGCAGCTCCCGGGTGGTACCGACGCGCAGCAGCAGAACGACCTGCAGCACGAGCACGGCAACGCCGACCGCCGTTGCCGCGTACGGCCAGTAGTACGGCAAGGCGTCAGTCATGGGCGCGCGATACCCGGCAGCAGCCTTCGCGACGCGCGCAGGGATCGCGCCGCGCCCTATTCCAGTGAGAAGACAACCCGGTTCCCAGCCGCCGCGACCGGCGAATCCGACTTGCCGTCGTCCGACGTCGCCGCCGGCTTGCCAAGCCTGACCGGCAGCAGGAAAAGTCGCTCGGCCGGGACCTGATGCGCCAGCAGCCAGTCGCGAACGGCCTTTGCCCGCCGATCGGCCAGCTGCCGCAGATCGTTGTCGTCGACCACCGAGTTCGCCAGAATCAACTTCTCCATTTCATCGACCGGCAAGGTCTTGGCGATGCCGAGCATGTTGCGCGGCTTCTCGAATTCCTCCGCACGGTAGACCCGCGCCAGCAAGTCGGCGTACTCCTTGCTGCCGGGCGCGACGGTTGCCGCCGGACTTTCCCCGTCGCCCTTCTTCAGTCCTTCCGACTGCAGCGCCCGCAGCTTGCCGTCCAGGCGAGCGCGCTTGAGACCTTCGGGATCGCTGTCGGGGTCGGCGTAGCCTTCGATTTCCAGCTTCAGCGCGGGACGGTCGAGCAAGGCCTTGGCCAGCGCCTCCAGGCGCTGCTGTGTCTCGGCGTTGATGGTCGCCTGGCCGAAATCGAATTCGACGTTCGACAACTCCTCGCCACCGCCGAAGATCGAACCGAGCAAGGCGAAAGGCGCCGTCACTGCCTTGATCAGGAGGTTGCCGACGACGCTGCCGAGCAGGCCGCCGATGCTGAACTGTGGGTCATCCAGGGAACCGGCGATTGGCAGGTTGATGTCGATCTCGCCCCTGGCGTTCTTGAGCAGGGCAACGGCGAGGGTCACCGGCAGCTTGGTCGCCTCCGGACTGTCAACACGATCGCCGAAGGTCAGCTGGTCGAGAAATACACGGTTCTCGGCGGTCAGCTGGTTCTTCTCGATCTTGTACTTGACGAACAGCGACAGCTTGCCCTTGTCGATCGCGTAGCCGGCGTAGCGCCCCGAGTACGGCGACAGCGCGGTCATCTCGATGCCCTTGACGTCCGCCTGCAGGTCGAGGTACGGCGTCGCGATCAGTGGGTTGATCTTCCCTGCCACCTTGAGCGGCGCAATGTCATCGTAACTGCCGCGCAGGTCGACCGTGGCGACGCTGTCGGGCGCAGTCGACAGGCCGCTTACCGCGCCGCCGATCCTTTTCAAGTCGGCCGAGTAGTTTGGCTTGATGAAATTGTCGGTGAACTTGATGTCACCACCCTGCAGGCTGATCTTGCCGATCTTTACCGGCAGCGCCGGCTGGCTGCCGGCAGCGACCGGCGCCACCGCCTTGCCTTCCGCGGCGACCACCGCACCCCCCTGCTCGGCGGCCTTGCGCGCCGCCGCTCCCGACGAAGCGTCAGGCTGGCGAACAACCTGCAGGAGGTTGAGTTTGCCCTGTGGACTGATCACCACGCGGGCGAAGAAATCGCTTAGCGCCACCTCGCCGATCGCTACCGAATCCGGATTCAGGCGCAGGTCGATGCGGCCCAGCGACAAGGACTTCCAGTTCAGGAAATCGGTGGAATCGACCTTGTCGACCGCCGAAAAGTCTGTCACCGCCAGCTGCCCTGAAAACCCTCCCGCCAGCTTGCCGGGTTCGTCGGTAGCGGCCGCACCGCCGAGACGGGCAAGCTGCTGCACGCGAAGGTCGCCCGCCAGCATCACCTGCCCACGGGTGAGCACGACGTTCAGTTGCTCGGTGAAGTACGGTTGCAGCGGCACCACGTCCAGCGCCTTGACGACGACGTTGAGCTCGCCATCGAGTGGCGACAGTTGCAACTTGCCGCCAATCCTGGCATCACCCTTCTGGTTGACCCGGAACTGTGTCGCGACCGTTGCCGTTGTGCCGGGCTCGGTGGACAGATTCGTGGCTTCGACCTTCATTCCGTCGATGGTGTGCAACACCATCGGCGACATCACGGAATCTTCGAAGCGCAGAGCGAGGTCTTCGCCGGTGTACCTGGCGACAGTCAGCTGCCATGGCCTCGACGCATCGCTCTGCGAGGCCTCGACAACCTGCAATGAGGGTGGCTTGACGAACTCGATGCGGCCGTCGGCTGCACGTTTGACCAGCACTTGCGAAGCACGCGCCACGACCCGGTCGATCTGCACCTCGCGCTTCGCCAGATCAAGCCGGCCGCCAGTCACCGAGAAAGCATCGAGCTTGACCCATGGCGCCGCCTGCAGGCCAAACGCCAGTTCGAACTCGGCCGCGGCGCCGCCCTGACTGTCGAGCTTCTTGAGGCTGACGGCCAGCCCGTCGATGCTGGCGTTGAAGGGCTCGGCATGCGACTCGTCGAGCCAGCGCAACGCACCGTCGCTGACCGTTGCTTCGGCCAGCGACCACTCGACGGCAGGCGGCTTGTCGCCCGCAGTTGCCGGCGGCGACGATTTTCCTCGTGCCGCCAGCTCGCGGGTGAAGAAGTCGACCCAGTTGATCGTTCCCTGGCGGGTGACACGGGCGTGAATCTCGGGCCCATCGACCGAGATCAGGTCGACCGCGTACTTGCCATTGAGCGGATCGAGGCTACCGATCACCACCTCCAGGCCTCGCAGCGAAAGCAGGGGTGAACCGTCGCTGCCCTTGACCCGCAGATCCCTGATCGCCACCCTGCCTGACAGGACGAGCGTCGAACGAGCGTCGTCCTGGCGCCGGAATGCCAGTTTCAGTTCGCTGTCGAGGGCGCCCGAAACGACCTCGATCGGCAGGCGAATCGGCAGGTAGTCCACGTACCTGGCCAGCTCGACGGCGCGCAAGTCAAGCGCCAGATCGCTCTCCAGCGACGGGTGGAAAGGCTTGCTCTTGCCCTGGGCGAGCAGCGGCGAGCCGTCGATCGACACCGAAAAAGCCGGCTCGACAAAGATCTCGGCCGCCTGCGGCAGGCTGGAAACGAAAGGCACGCCGAAATCGATCTCGCTGAGCACGTGTTTCTCGTCCAGCAGCTGGTCGTCGAACTCGATCTTGCCACCGCTGATCTGGATGTTGTTCACCGAAAACGCCGGCGCTGGATCATTCGATGCGGGCTTCGCCAGCCATTCCTCGAACAGGTCGGAGAAGTTGAAACGGCCATCGCTCAGGCGAACGATCTTGAGCGTCGGAGCGGTCAGCTTGAGCTCGCTGATCACCGGCCCACCGAGCCACAGGGAACTCCACTCGGCATTGACATCGAGGCTGTCAACAAGCGCCACGTCGTCACCACCGCCCTTCTCCTGAATCGCCAGGCCGGCAACTTGCACCGACAGCGTGTACGGGTTTATCCTCACGACTTCGACGGCCACCGGGCGGTGCAAGATCTCCGACAGCTTGGCAACCAGCGTCGACTTGACCACCAGCGGCAGGACAAGAAAGCCGAAAGCACTGTAAATCAGCAGCGCCAGCGCGGCACGAAGACCGTACTTTCTGATCGCAGAGGAGGTAGTCGCCTTGGGAGTTTCAGTCTCTTCAGTCATGGCAGCTGGCCGCAAGGTGGCTGGTCAAGAGGCCAATTTAGCACGAAGAGTCCCTTCCCGCACTCGCCGGCCAGCCGCCGGGCGCGCTGCCCGGGCAGCCGACCGTGCCCTCGGCGAACAGCGACCCGCCGGCGCCGCGACGCCGGCCGATTGATCGATCTGGACAAGTGACGGCAACCATGGTCAACCAGTCAGCTCGGCCGCGAGTACTGATCGTTGATGACAACGAGCTGATGCGGACCCTGCTGCGCAGCATCCTGCGCAGTGGCGACTACCAGGTGATCGGCGAGGCGAGAAATGGCGTCGGCGCGCTCGAGTTGACGCAACGACTGCAGCCTGACGTGATCTGCATGGATCTGATCATGCCGCAGATGGGCGGCCTCGAGGCACTGCAGGCGATCAAGGCCATGCACCCCGGAATCGCCGTCGTGATGCTCACCGGCAAGCCCAGCGTTGACAACGTTCACGAATCGATCGCGGCCGGCGCCAGCGCCTTCATCATCAAGCCTTTCAAGGCCGGCAAGGTACTCGACACGCTCGAGCAGGTGTGGCAGGCCGCAAGATCGCGCGCGACCACCCGGCACGCCGGACAGGAAACCGCCTGAAGCGGATTTCAGAAGCTCAGAAGCTGTTTTTCCAATCGCGCAAGGCCGCGAACACGGCGACGTCGCCAATGGCGTCGGCCTTCCTGCGCTGCGCCGATGCCACGACCTCGGGCTCGCCGCAGCGCAGGAAGGGGTTGCTGGCCTTCTCGAGCGCGATCGTCGAAGGAACCGTCGCCCATCCCTTGGCGCGCGCCACCGCGACTTCGTTGACCCGGCTTTTCAGACAGCGGTTGCCGGGCTCGACAGCCAGGGCAAAGCGCAGATTCGCCTCGGTGTACTCGTGCGCGCAGTAGACCGCCGTGTCGTCCGGCAGGGCCGCCAGCCGGTCCAGTGAATCGGCCATCTGCGCGGCGCTACCCTCGAACAGCCGACCGCAACCGCCAGCGAACAGCGTATCGCCACAGAACAGACAGCCTGCGCCATAATACGCGACGTGTCCAAGAGTATGTCCGGGGACGGCGATGACCTGCCACTCGACATCGCAAAAGGCCGCACGGATGGTTTCGCCGCCGTGCACGCGGTGGGTGACGCCGGTGATCGATTCTGCCGCCGGCCCGAAGACCTCGGCTGCCGGGAAGCGTTCGAGCAGGTCACCTACGCCGCCTTGATGATCGGCGTGGTGGTGGGTCACCAAGATGGTCGTCAGCGACAGCCCCTGGCGCTCGAGCGCCGCGATGACCGGACGGGCGTCGCCGGGATCGACCACCGCCGCGGACGCGCCTTTGCGCAACAACCAGATGTAGTTATCCTTGAAGGCCGGAATGCGGATGACGTCGAACATCGCTCAATTTTGGAAGAACTGCGGAAAATGTCAATTCCTGGCCTCGACGCCTGGCTTCAAACGCCGCCCGGGCGTTACGTCATGGCCTGGGAGCAGGCCACGATCGACAGTATCGTCGCCGACGTCTTCGGCTACAACGCGATCCAGCTGGGTCTGCCAAAATGCGCCTTGCTCGCGCAGAACCGCATCCCGCTCCGACAACTCGCATTCGATGCGGGCCAGGTCGATGTCCTCTGCGACCTGCGTCACCTCCCCTTCGCAGCGCACAGCATCGATCTGGTGGTGATGGCGCACGTGCTCGAATTTCACGATGACCCGCACCAGATTCTGCGTGAAGTGGAACGGGTCCTGATTCCCGAAGGCGAGGTCGTGATTGCCGGCTTCAACCCGATCTCGATCTGGGGTCTGCGCCGCCGGCTACCCAATTGCCCCCGCCAGTTTCCGTGGAACGGGCGCTACCTCTCGGTGCCGCGCCTCAAGGACTGGCTGCAACTCCTCGGCTTCGAGGCCGACCGCGGCAGTTTCGGCTGTTACGCACCACCGTTCCGCAACGAGCGCTGGCTGAAACACTGGCGCTTCATCGAAACGACCGGCCATCGCTGGTGGAACTTCGCCGGCGGCGTCTACGTGCTGCGTGCGGTCAAGCGGGTGCATGGCATGCGCCTGATCATGCCCAACTGGAAGCAGCAGAGCACGCCGGCCAAGGCCTTGTCGATACTCAGCAAGAAGGAAATCTCCCGGCATGAATGATCGACCCGTAGTGACCATCCACGCCGACGGCGGCTGTCGCGGCAATCCCGGGCCCGGCGGCTGGGGAGCGCTGCTGCAGTTCGGCGACCGGCAAAAGGAACTGTGGGGCGGCGAAGCGAATTCCACCAACAACCGCATGGAACTGATGGCCGCCATTTGCGCCCTCGAGGCACTCAGCAGACCGGCGACGGTGCACCTCCATACCGATTCGCAATACGTGCAAAAAGGAATCAGCGCCTGGATTCACAACTGGAAGCGCAACGGCTGGCGCACGGCCGACAAGAAGCCGGTCAAGAACGCCGACCTCTGGCAACGCCTCGACGAAGTCGCCGGCCGGCACCAGATCCAGTGGTTCTGGGTCAAGGGCCATGCCGGGCAGGCCGGCAACGAGCGCGCCGACGCGCTGGCCAACCGCGGCATGGACGAGCTGGCGCGCGCCGCCGCTCCTCTGAAACCGGCGGCAAGTCGTTGATCGCACGCCACTCACTCGGCCATCCCGGCGGCCACCAGCCGCCGCCAACCTGCGAAAGCATGCATGCGCCAGATCTTTCTCGATACTGAAACCACCGGCCTGGAGCACAAGCTCGGCCATCGGATCATCGAAATCGCCGGCGTCGAGATGCTCAACCGGCGGCTGACCAATCGCCATTTTCACCGTTACCTGAACCCGGAACGCGACATCGACGCCGGCGCGCTGTCGGTGCATGGGATCAGCCGCGAGTTTCTTCGCGACAAGCCGCGTTTCGCCGACGTTGCCGCCGAGTTCCTCGATTTCGTGCGCGGTGCCGAACTGGTCATCCACAACGCCGCTTTTGACGTCGGATTCCTCAACGCCGAACTGGCCTTGCTCGACATGGCGCCGGTCGATACCGTTTGCCACGCCGTCCGTGACACCCTGCGCCTGGCCAAGGATCTCCACCCCGGCAAGAAGAACAACCTCAACGCCTTGTGCGAACGCTACGGTGTCGACAACTCGCACCGCACGCTGCACGGCGCCCTGCTCGATGCCGAGATTCTTGCCGAGGTGTATCTGGCGATGACCCGCGGCCAGGAGAGCCTGATCATCGAGCTCGGCGATGACCACGCCAGCCGGGCCGAGACCGCGCGCAAGATGTCGTCCGCCGGACCGCGCCGGGCGCTGCAGGTCAAACGCGCCAGCCAGGAAGAAATCGCCGAGCATCAGCAGGTGCTGACCGCCATCGAGAAAGCGAGCAAGGGCAAGTGCCTGTGGCTACGCTCCGAGAGCAGCGGCTGACTTTCCGGACTCGGCCGTTGCGGGCACCGGTCGTCGGCATGCGGCTTGTTGCCGCGACGCTGTCGCTGTCGCTGTACTCGACGCCGCTGCGCGCCGTGACCGAGCTACCTTCGCTGCAAGCCTGGATTGACGTCACGCCGACCGGCGGCACTCTCGATGCGCCACCGGGAAGCTACGCCGGACCGGTCGTGATCAGTCGATCGATGGTCATCGACGGCAGGAACCGGGTCACCATCGACGGTGGCGGCAAAGGCACGGTGGTGACCGTGCGGGCCAGTGCGGTGACCTTGCGCCGACTCCGCCTGACACACTCGGGAGACTCGCACGACGGCCTCGATTCCGGCCTGTTGATCGAGAACGGCAGCGACAACCTGATTGAAGACAACGTCATCGACGATGTCCTGTTCGGGGTCACTCTGCAGGGGTCGAACAACAACCGCATCGGCGGCAACCGGATCCGTTCGCGGGGCGAGGATCCGGCTGACCGCGGCGACGGCATCCGCCTCTGGTACAGCGCCCACAACCGTATCGAAGGCAACGACATCGAGCGGATCCGCGATATCACGGTCAGCAACTCCCTGTACAACCGCTTCGTCGGAAATCACGTCCGTGACAGCCGTCGCGCACTGAACCTGCTTTTCGCGCACCGGACGCTGGTCGAGCAGAACGTCTTCACCGACAACTCGACCGGCATCACGACGCTCAACTCCGACGGCGTGATCATCCGCCACAACCAGATCATGCATGCCATCGACGCCAGCGGCGCCGGCATAGCGCTCAAGGAAAGCGGCAGCACACTGGTCCACGGCAACGAAATCATTCATTGCGCCGTTGGCCTGCTGTCCGACTCGCCAACGCACCCGATCAATCGTATCGCGGTGATCGACAATCGCATCGCGCACAATTTCGTCGGCGTCAGCTTCTACGGCGAGCGTAGCGGTCATCTGGTCCTGCGCAACCGCTTCGAACACAACCTCTGGCAAGCACTGGTCGGCGAGAGCGGCCAGGTCGATGACAACACCTGGCGTGGAAACTACTGGGACAACTACGAGGGCTTCGATCGCGACGATGACGGCGTCGGCGACACGCCCTACGAAATCTGGGCCTACGCCGACCGCATCTGGATTGAAACGCCGATGGCCAGGTTCTTCCGTAGCTCGCCGGTGCTCGAGCTGCTCGATTTCCTCGAACGTCTGGCGCCCTTCGCCTCGCCGCGGCTGCTATTGCGGGACCCGCAACCGCGCGCCCATGACGTCGACCGCGGCCACAGGGTCAACGACAAACCCTGAGACGACACGCGATCGTCATACCATGGACAAGGTGTGAGACGTGTGAGCTGCGTGACGCTCAGCCGTCGCTGGGGGTTTCGGGCGGACGCCTGGGCCGGCGACCGTGCCGCTTGGGCACAGGTCTTGAATCGGCCGACGGCTCGGCGTTGCCGTCGCTCCTCGCCGCCGGTGACCGCTGATCGGGCCGCGGGCCTGAAGGCCGGTTACCACTCTTGCGCTGCTGCTCCGGCCGACGACCGGGAGCCACCTGGCGCCGCTCCGGCTGGCCGGGTTGCCGGTCCGAGGGGCGCTCGGACTCGCGGTTTCCCGGAGCGAGGGTAATCTCGAGCTCGATGATTTCATCCCATTGCGGATCAGTGCGATCACGCTCCGGAATGGCGAGAAGTTCACGGAGCCGACGGCGCGGATCCTGGGGAGGGGACTCGTTCATGGCGACATTATGACTCACGCCGCAGTCGTCGTCCAACACGCTTGCAGGCCAGTTGCGCGGAGTCAGGCTGGCACTCGGAAAAACGCTGTTTCAGGCAGCTCGCTGGCTGCCGCCAGCGTCTGCGAAGCGGCGGGCGCGATGGCCGCGCCTCGCCTGAAAGTGGAAAGAGGCTCGCCGTGAAGCGAGCCTCTTGGTTCCCCGACACCCCGGAGTCACCCAAGGATCGGTGGACCCGGGAATGCTGGTCTCGGCCTGCAGGCGACCAGCGGGTGCTCAGTGATCGGCCCGCAGGCTGGCGGCGAACCGGGTCTCGAGGTTTTCCGGAAACTGGAAGCGGGTAAAGGCGCGGTGGATGTCGGCCTCGTTGACACCACAACCGGTGTCCTGGAAGCGAATGCCCAACTGCCGACCGTTGGCGGCGAGGGTGGCGAAAGCAAAGCGCCAGCGCTGCGCTTCGGCGAGGCGTTCACGCAACTCGCGCTCGTTGCTGATTTCAACGCCAGCCTGCTTGAGTGAATCAAGGAACTGGTCAAAGGACTCTGTGCTCAGGCTTCCCATTTGTTCTTCTCCTGTCGAAGGTATCTTGTTTGCTTCCCACCCATGGAGCGCATAACGCTCGCCTGAGGTAGCGGTTGACACGGCTGACAAGAATTTGGAAGAAAGCGGCAAAGCTGTCGAGGACGCCTCAAGAGACGATCGCTGGCCGCCTTCGCGCGGCCGGCGGCGCGGCGTGAAGGGCAGCGAAAGCGCCGGAAACGGCGCCTCGCCAATGCCGACGGCGCCGACCAGCAGCGCTGCGGCAATTCAGTAGTGCGGCGGCATCTCGTCGCGCGGCGTGCGTTTTTCGGTCGCCGCGGGGATGTCTTGCAGTTGCTGGTAGAGCTGGCGCAGTTGCTGCTGCAGCGACTCGATCTGCTGCTGTTGTCGATAGACGGTCAGATTGAGCGCCTCCACCAGGTCCTCGGTCAACGTCAGCCTGACTTCGACCTCGGTAACACGCGGTTCCAGCTTGGACTCCTCGATCGCGGCAAGCGGCGGCTCAGCGGTCATGCCGATGACCATCCTCCGTCGTCGAGAGCCACGAACTACGCGCCACGCTGCAGCCTGCTCAGCGGCGCGGCCGCGATCGTGGCCGGCACGTCGTCTGGCGCCTCGCCGGCAGTCGACGCCGCCCTGGCGACAACCGGCTGCTCGGCCTCCAGGGCATTGATGATCGGCGTCAATTTGTCTACCGCATAGGTCAGCGGAACCATCGTCTCGCCAACGCGCGTGATGACGCCCACATGGCGGGGATTGGCGCTGAACAGGACGTGGTGGTGGTCAATGCCATCGACGTTCGGCCACAGCGTATCCTCCCGGTCGATCGGCGTGTGGCCAACGATGAACGGCGTTTCGGGATCAAGGTTCAACCGTTTGCGGAAGTGTCTGACGTCGCGCCGGCTGTAGCCCTGCGGGCGACTGGCGCGCTGCAGGCGGTTGTTGATCAGTTCCAGGATCAGTGTCGGATACTGATGGATGTTCACCAACATCTTGCGGGTCACCTTGGATTTCGGCGCAGCGGCGTGGCAGGCCAAGAAGTCGGGCGAGATGACGACGTAGGGCAACAGCCGGTAGAACTCGCCCATCGCCTTCTGATACACCGCGCCACGTAGCTCGCTGAGCTCCCTGGCCCACAGCAAGCCCTGCGGGACCCCTTCCTTGGCGAGTTCCTCCGAGAACGAGTCGTGATTGCCGCGGACATAGAACACCTGCTCGGGAAAGCGCAGCTTGAGCCGGAAGATGAGATCCATCATCAGCATCGAGCTCTCCATCGCCCGCAGTTGCCCGTCGACCTCGCAATGCACGGCATCGCCGAGGATCACCAGCGCCGCATTACCGTCCTCAAGCGCTTCGAGAAAAGCATTCTGGCTCAACACCGTCAGCAGATTGTCGACCTGGGCGTGCAGATCGGCGAGGATGATCGGCGTCAACGACCGCGGCAAGGTCAGCAATCCCCCGGGGAGGTCCCTGTCGTCCCTGGCGCGATAGGCCTCGTTCGGCATCAGTCGATTGACCTTCTGAATCAGCTGCAGCGCCTCATCTCTTGGCAACAGCTCGATCGGCCCGCCGAAAATGTCGCGCAGTCGCCGCAAGCGGCCCATGCGGATCGCCTTGCTGCTGGCCAACAGGTTGGCCACGGCGACGTCGGCGTTGCGCGACCGGCGACGATCGCGCAGCCGCCGCAAGCGGTTCAGGCGCACTACCCGGGCTTCCTCGACGATCGGCGCGATGGTCGTGCCGGCGTCGCTCAGGTTGCGAAACACCAGGCCATCGCGGCCATAGATCACGGCGAGGTGGTGGCCGTCGACCGCCGACGGGTAATTGAAGATGGCTTGCTGAACCGGGTCGTCCGAACCAAGAACCAGCCAGCTCTTCGAAGTCAGGCGCAGGAAACCGCCGAGTTGGCGAAGATGGGTCTCGGGATCGACGATGATGAAGCTGCCGACCTTGACCGGATTGCCGCGTTCATCGAGTCGCGTTTCGGGATACAGGCGAAGGCGCTTTTCGTCGAGGCCGAGGGTGATCTCGATCGGTCGCCCGTCGAGCGTCACCCGCACCTTGGTGTCGCCAAGACGATACGCATCCCGCAGCTTGAGGTGGCGGCCGACACCAAAGCCCAATCTGGCCGAAATCGCCTTCAGCCGCGCCAGCACGTTGGCCAGCGTGAAACGACGGCGGCGCCTGGCGGTACCCACCTCGATTCCGGCGGAATCGACAAAGCGTTGCGGAGCGCTTTCGATTCCGTCACGAACATAGACGTAGAACCCTTTCTCGTGCAGATACTCGGCGACCTGGCGAAAAGCCGCTGTCTGCGCGGCACAGATCTCGAGACTCAACTGCGCGTCGACCGGGTGCGTGTTGTGCCGGGCACGCGCCGAGCGGCGCTCGAAGACCAGTTCTGGCGGCGGCAGCAGGAATTCGAAAACGTAGCGCCGATACCAGTCGACGGAAAGGAAGAAGAGCTGCCGGGGCGGCAGGGCGATGCGCGCAAGATCGACCTGCGGCCACGGATCCTGAACCAGGAACTCTGGATCATAGACCGACAGGGCGTTGCTCAGACCCGTGAAAGGAAGACCCAGATGAATCTCTCGCGGCCTTACCGAGAGCATTTCCGAACGCCACCAGTACTTCCGGCTGATGTCGAGATAACCTTCTTCCGACCAGCCGCCAAGACGCCTGATCAGGGTGCTCTTGCCGGCACCGGGTGGGCCGGTCACCAGAATCTGGCGAAACCGGACGTTGGCTGGAAACTTGATTCCCTTGATGGCGTGCAGGGAATCCACAGCTTGGGTAGGCAGATCCGGCATGGTCGAACCGTCAGAGCATGGTCAGTCGGCAGAAGAACAAGCGGCGCCCCGCGAGGAGGCGCCGCTGGTCAGCGAAGACCGTCAGCCTAGCTGAAAATCGCTCGCAGGATGTAGAAAATGATCGCCGCCAGGATCGCCCCGACCGGCACGGTGATGAACCACGAGAGGATGATGCCGCCGATCACCCGCAGGTCGAGTGCGCCGATACCGCGCGCCAGTCCGACACCCATCACCGCACCCACCGCGATGTGCGTGGTCGACACCGGCAGACCGAGACCCGACGCTACCACGACGACGAACGACGCGGCGATGGTTGCGGCATAGCCACGCGTCGGCGTCAGCTCGGTGATCTTGCTGCCGATGGTGCCCATCACCTTGTAGCCATAAGTCGCGAGACCGATGACGATACCGATGCCGCCGAGGAACAGCATGAACGGCGTCACCGCCGACTTCGACGACACCGCGCCGGTTTCGATCAGCTGGACGACCGCGGCCATCGGGCCGATACCGTTGGCGACGTCGTTCGAACCGTGCGCGAAAGCCATCGCCGCGCCGGTGAACACCATCAACGGGATGAACAGCTTCTCGACGCTGGCGTAATGGAAGTCCTTGTCGGCGCGGTCGTCGGTCTTGATGCGGTTCATCATCAGCTTGGCGACGATCGCCAGGGCGACGCCGATCACCAGCGCGAGGATCTGCCCCTCCACGTCGCTCAAGTGGATCTTGATGTGCTTGAGGCCCTTGGTGATGGTCACCAGCGACACCAGCCAGCCAACCAGGAAGGCGTACATCGGCCCCCATTTGCGCGCCTGGCTGATCGGATCCTCGGTGTTGAGGATCAGTTTGCGAATGCTCAACGTCAGGATCAGGGCGACGATACCGCCGAGGACCGGCGAGACGAACCAGCTGGCGACGATTTCGCCGAGTTTGTCCCACTGCACCGCGTCCATGCCAAGCGCCGCAACACCGACGCCGACGACGGCGCCGACGATCGAGTGCGTGGTGGACACCGGCCAGCCGCGCATGGTGGCGAGCATCAGCCAGACGGCAGCGGCGAGCAGCGCCGCCAGCATCCCGAACACCAGTAGATGCGGCACCGGCTCGAAGAGCTTGCCGTCGATGATCCCTTTCGAGATCGTTGAGGCCACCGCGCCACCGGCCAGATACGCGCCGGCAAACTCCATGATCGCCGCGACGACGATCGCCTGTTTGACGGTCAGCGCTCCCGAGCCGACCGAGGTACCCATGGCGTTGGCGACGTCGTTGGCGCCGATTCCCCAGGTCATGTAGAGGCCGAAGCCAAAGGCCATGATCAGGAAGATAGTTTGATGTTGCTGAATAATTTCCATCTTGCAACCCTTAACGGTAAAGTTTTCTAGTGAACACGCGAACGGAAGACCCGTTTGCTGAAAGACCGGGCTGGAGAAGGGCTTTGCCCACTCTCGCGACCTGCAGCGTTCAGCGAGCGATCAGCAGACGCAGCCGGTCGCCGACTTTCTCGGCGTTGTCGGCCAGATTGCCGATCCACTGGATCAACTGGTACCAGAACATTACCGACACCGGCTTGACGCTGTCTTCCTGGGCGAAAAGGACGCCGCTGAGGGCGATGCCCATCAGGTCGGTATCGCTTTCCATCTGGCCCAGTTCGAGGACCATCGCATTGACCCGGTCGACGTCGCGGCCGCGAAAACCCGTCTCGAGCAATTCGTCGAGTTCCTCGATGATCTTGTGCGCCTGTTCGCAGGTTTCCGTGCAACGGTTCACGAAGCGCATCAGCGGCTCGGCCATTCCCGGCGGCACTTCCATCTTGCGCTCGACCAGCAGGCCGGCGATATCTTGCGCGGTATCGGCGATCGCGTCCTGCATGGCCAGGAGTTCCAGCAGGTCACGCCGGTCTACGGCCAGCAGCATGCTTCTCGGCAGGTGGTCGCGCAGGTCGTTCTTGAGCGCGTCGGCCTCGCCTTCCTTGACGAAAATCTTGTCTTTCTGCGCTTCGACCTGCGCCCAGTCTTGCTCGATCAGGGCACTGAACAGTACCGGAACCTCGGCGACACACTCGGTCACGATGCGCATGTGCTTCTGCATCGGCTTGAAAGGCGACTTGCCGAACAAGGCCGCCATCGGATTGGTGGATAACATTTGTCCTCCGCTATCGTTGATAAGAAAAGCTGAAAAAAACGAACAACCCGCATGAGCAGCACCCCAGCGACAGCCGCAACAACCCGTCGCATGGCGCTTCAGCGAGTCCGCAAAAGCTTCGCAAATTGTAGTCCAAGAAGCGTCCAAAGGGGCACAAAAAACAGGGTTTTTCGCCGCAAGTGCCCGAAAATGCGAATATTTTCTTGCCTGGATGCGCAATTCGGACTGAACCCTGAAATCGCGCGAGCCGCTGCCCGCAAAGCAGCGCAGGAAACGACAAGCGACGCAACGCGACGGCCGCCGGCGGCCTGCCGGGCCGCTCCGGCGAGCACGGCGGCAGCAGCCCCCGGGCGTTGGCGCTACGGCATCACTTTGGCTGGTAGCGCACGCCGCAGGCTCTCCGCCAGCCGGGGGAGGTCCTGGTAGCCCTCCAGGCGTATGCCGCGATTGTTCCTGAGCAGCAACTGGATGTGCCGCAGCTTGCCCCAGCGCTTGAAAAACCGCACCGCGGTCACCTGCTCGAACTCCAGTTCGGACCATTTTCCGGCGCTGTAAAAGCGCAGCTTGCCGGGCGCCGCCGGCTGCTCGGGCAGCAGTTCCAGGCAGTGATCACGGATCAGCCGCAGATAACGCAAGAGAAATACCAGGTTGGCCAGGTTCGCCGCTCCCAGCAGCCAGGTCACCGACCACAGCAGGAAGCTCGTGTAGCGCTCGGGGTCCTGCCGGTGCTCGGAGACGACCGCGGCAATCATCGCGCCACTGAACAGCAGACCCCAGCCGACGTTGATCCAGCGCCGACGCTTTTCCTCTTGACCGACCACGAAACGTTCCATCATCACCCTGTCCGTTGTTCATCTCTCAAACCACCAGGCTCACTGCCGATACCGGCCGGAGCCGCGCGCGAGCGACGCGCCGCGCTCACACCGGCTTCGGATTCCAGCCGACCATCATCAGCAAGGCGAAGAATCCCGCGAGATAGCCGAGCGGGATATGCCAGCCATGCAGCAGCCATTTACCGACCGACTTGGCCTCGGAAAAGATGTTGGCTACCGCCACCCCGGACGACGAGCCGAACCACAGCATCGAGCCACCGTAGCCGACGGCAAAGGCGAGCACGCCCCAATCGTAGCCGCCCTGTTTCAGAGCCAGCGCGGTAAGCGGGATGTTGTCGAACACCGAAGAGACGAAACCGAGGCCCAGCGCGGTCTGCCAGGAAGCTGCCGGCAAGCGTTCGACCGGCATCATCGACGCACAGGCGACCAGCGCGAGTAGAAAGACCGAGCCCTTGATCGCCTCCGGAAGCAGACTCCATTCCGGCTTGCGTAGCGGCACCGCGATCAGCAAGGCACCCCACACCGCGGCACCGAGAAAGGGGTAGCTCTCGGCCGACTCGGGAAAGTTGAGGTTGACCGTGATGTTGGTGCTGATCGCTGCCACCAGGATGAAGGCGACGATGCCGACCCGTGCGTAATCGATGTGGTGAGCCGCGTGGAAATTGTGGACGATTGGCTGGTAGCGGTTCTGCTGCAGCGCCGCCGGGACGCCGAAGACGACCAGCGCCACCGCCGAAGCGACGTAGGCGCTGATCACCTCCAGGGGACTGATGCCGGCGATCCACATCATCGTCGTCGTCGTGTCGCCGACCACGCTGCCCGCACCGCCGGCGTTCGACGCGGCGACGATCGCTGCCAGGTAGCCGGGGTGCAGTTTGCGCCGGAAGACGCTGGCGGCAATCGTGGCGCCGATCAGCGCGGCCGCGATGTTGTCGAGAAAACCCGAAAGGATCCAGATGATGAACAGCAGCGCGAACGGTCCGAGCCAGTTCGCCGGCAGCAGTCTGGGCAGCACCTCCGGGACGCCGCTATCCTCGAAATGGCGCGCCAGCAAGGCAAAGCCGACCAGCAGCAGGAACAGATTGAACAGCAGCGACCACTCGTGCGCCATGTGCGAAGCGAAGCCGCCGATGCCATCGCCGGTCTTGAAGCCGGTGAACGCAATCTTGTACAGCGAAATCACCACCAGCCCGGCGAGCGCAACCTTGAGCACGTGATGGTGGAACAGCGCAACGCCGAGCAGCGTGACCGCGAACAGGATGAAATCCAGCGGGATGCCGAACAGCTCTGGCGAATCGTTGGCGAGTACCGGCGACGCGAAGAAAGCCAGGACAGCGGCCGCAGGCAGGCGACTGAGCAGCGAGCCATGAACTCTGCTGAGCATCAAAAACTCCCCTCTTCCCGAAAACACTATGGTAGCCTTGCTGGCTTATTTTCGGTGAGTCGGGCAGCCCGTTTGCCGCCAGTCTGGAAGAAAAACGAGCCGCCGCCGTGATCACAGCTTTCCTTGCCGGAGCCAATTCCTAATGCGTAAAGCGCTTGTCCCAGTAGACGGCTCACCCGCGGCCCACCGTGCCGTGCGGCATATCGCCAACCTGGCACGACTGTACCCGTCGCTCGAAGCCGTCCTGCTCAATGTCCAGCCCGACGTCGACGACTGGGAAGTGCGCCGCGTGCTCAGAAGGGAAGAGATCGAGGCGATGGAGGAAAGCCGGGGCGGCGACGTGCTGCAGCAGGATCGCGACGTGCTGAAGGCCGCCGGCGTACGGGTGACGCCACTGGTCGAAATCGGTCCTGCCGCTGAAACCATCGCCCGAGTCGGCCGAGAACAGGGTTGCGATGGAATCGTCATGGGCACCCGGGGCCTCGGCGCGGTATCCAGCATCATGCTCGGGTCGGTAAGCAGCCGCGTCCTGCATCTCAGCGAGCTGCCGGTTACCCTCGTCAAGTAGTCGCAAAGCGGCTGCGGCCGGCGGCAAGCGCCCGGCGCCGGACCTCGCCGAGACGCACTGGCGCATGCGAAGAAAAGCGACGCGCAAGCGCCGCGACGCTGCCCACGCGCCACGGCCCGCGCCTGGCGGAGCGCTCTGCGCCGGCCGCCTTACCGAGAGCGGCACCGGTTCGGCGCACGGATCGCCGTTCGCCGGCGCGCGGGCGAAGGGTCGGCGAGCGAGCCGGGCAATGCAGGGAGCATGCTCCCTGCCCATCGAACGATTCCGGCGCGTCCGCCGGGGCGATTCGATCAGCTCTACTTTTTCCCCTTCTTGCCTTTCTTGCCCTTCTTGTCGCCCTTGCCTTGCGGCGTCGGTGCCAGGGAGCCAAGCAGATTCTGCATCTGCTCGACCTTCTGCGCAGCGAAAGCGCGCACGCCGGCGCGCACGATATCGGACTTGCTCGCTGCCCAACCCGCCGCCCGGGACAGTTCGTCGCGCAGCGAGTCGATCGCCGCCTCTTCGCTCTTCAGCAGCTCGACCGAGTAGCGCACGAGCTTGTCGCGCTTCTGCTTGACCACTTTCTCCAGCTGCTCGACCGGCCCGGGTTCGACTGCAGCCGGCGCTTTCGTGCGCGCCGGCCTGGCTTTCGGCGCTGCCGCAGCAGCGGCCGCCGCCTTGGCAGCTGGCGCCTTGGCCGGCGCCGCTTTTCTCGGTGTTCTGGCGGCTGCCGCCGTTGCCGCCGCCTTCGCCTCGACAGGCGGTTTGGCAGCCGCCCGCGCGGTCGACCGCGTCGCGACCCTGCGCGCCGGCGCCGCCGCCGGGGCGCCTGCCGCTTCTTCAACCGGCGCTGCCTCCGCCTTTGCCGGCGGTGCGTCAGCAGCTGCCAGGCGATCGGCCAGCGAGTCGTCCTCTTTCTTCAGGCTGGCGCGCAGAGCGGCCTTGTTGCTGGTGGTACGGGGGGGGGTGGTCATCAATGCTCTCCTAATTGTTTAAGGACGGCTGCGATCAACTTGCGAACTTCTCCCTGGGCAGCGTCGGCACCGGAAGCGAGCTGGAAAACCGATCCGCCGATCACCGCACTCTGCGGGTAGGCATTGCGCTGGCAGAGCATAGCATCGAGGATCGGCAAGGTAAATTCGTGCAGCAGTTCAAGCACATCGGTCGCCAGCGCGGTGTTCTGCACACGGTTGGGAAGAATGCAGCCGTGCAGTCGATGGCTCTGCTCCATGCGATTGAGGATCAGGCGCTCGACGGCCAGGGTCGACCACAGGTCGGTCGGACTCGGCACCGCCGGAATCACCGCCAGGTGCGCCACGGCCAGCGCCGCCAGCGTTGACGGATGGTAGATCGACGGCGGCGTGTCGAGAACGACGTAGTCCACCTCCTTCTGCAATTCGCCAACGTGCTTGATCAGTTCGAGGCCCGACATCTTGCGGACGTCGAGTTGCAGGTCCGAATCGAGCAGCGGCGCCGACTCGGCCCAGCGATAGGCGCTTTCCTGCGGGTCGAGGTCGACCAGCATCACCGACGCTCGCCGCTCGTGGAAGCCGCCGGCCAGCTGCACGGCGACCGTCGTCTTGCCGGCTCCGCCCTTCTGCGAAACGACCGCGATAACCCGGCCGGGTGACGCCGGCGCCGAGCCCGCATCGGAGAATGGATTCCTGAGGTAGGTGTGCATAGGCGGCAATTATGCCACCACAAAAAAGCGAACAAGGAAAAAACGGCGGCCAGCCGGGCACTTGACGGGCAAACTGTCGAACAAACCGGGGACGTCTGACGGCGTTTCATGCCGCCGTCACCGACCGGCGGCCGACCGGCGCGTCGCCGGTCGCGGGCTCACGACCGCCGCTTTGCCAGCAAGGCTTCGATCTGCGCGTCCTTGTCCTTCCAGATCTGCTGCAGCCACTGCTGAAATGCCTCGCGAACCGCCGGATCGTTGGCGTAATCAGCGCTCGCCAGGTGCCTCGGCACCGGCAGGCTTTGTACGCGAACCTGCACGCTCGCCATCCGACCACAGAGAAACTGCCAGAAGTTCGGCGCGCCACCCGGATAGACGATGGTGACATCGAGAATCGCCGCGAACTTGTCGCCCATGACGTTCAGCGCCAGCGCGATGCCGCCGGCCTTCGGGCGCAGCAGATGACGATACGGCGAGCGCTGCCGCTGCTGCTTGGCGACGGTGAAGCGTGTCCCCTCGCTGAAGTTCACGACGCTGGTCGGGATCAGTGCAAACTTCTCGCAGGCCTTGCGGGTCGCCGCCTGGTCCCGGGCACGCAGTTCCGGGTGCAATGCGAGCTGCTGCTCGCTGTGCCGGCGCATGAACGGGAAATCGAGCGCCCACCAGGCCAGGCCGATCACCGGCACCCACCGCAGTTGCTGCTTGAGGAAGAACTTGAGCAGCGGGATGCGATGGGTCAGCAGCCGCTGCAGGACCAGGATGTCGACCCACGACTGATGGTTGGCATTGACCAGATACCAGCCGTGCGGATCGAGGCCGGCGATGCCATCGACGTCCCAGCTGGTCTTCTGGGTCAGTGCCATCCAGCCACTGTTGCCGCTGATCCACGCCTCGGCGACGCGCACCAGCAGCGGATCGAGACGTCGGCGAAACGGCGGCCAGGGCAGGATCAGCCTGACGACCGCCAGCAGCAGCAGGATCGGTACCCAGAACAGGGTGTTGAGCACCAGCAGGGCGGAAGCGATCAGGCCGATCAGCGGCGCAGGCAGAAAGCTGAGCATGGGCAGGGCGTCGATCGAGGCTGGACGTGGCGTGCGCGAACGAAGACGATCAGCGGCCGTCGGCGGCCTCGGTCGTGGTCGCGGCCGGCAGCTCCCGGCCGCCCTCGCCTGCCGGCGTGCCAACCGCGCCGCCCGGTTTCGCCGCCTCGTCGGCGAGCATCGCGTCGCGCGTTGCCGGCGTCTCGAGGCTGATCCGGCCGAGAACGCCATCGCGGTAGTCCTGCAGCAGCACCTTCGCCGCCTTCTCGAAATCGGCTTCGCCGCCACGCCGGCACAGGCCACGGCGCCTGGCAATCCGGTCGATGACGCTGACCGCATCGACCGCCGCCAGCTGCTCGGCCGACAGGCCGTAGCGGCTCGCCAGCAGCGCCGGGTAGCGCCGCAGCAGCAGGCCGGCGAGAAAAGTGGCCACTTCTTCGTCGATCATCGCGTTGCGGCCGATCGCGTTGCTGGCGGCGAGCATCAGTCCGTCGCTGGCGTAAGCGATCTTCGGCCACAGCAGACCGGGAGTGTCGGTGATCGAATGCCGCACGTCGAGCTGCAGGGTCTGCTGCGAGCGGGTTACCGCCGGCTCGTCGCCGACCTTGGCGATCCTGCGCTTGAGCAGAACGTTCATCAGCGTCGACTTGCCGACGTTCGGAATGCCCATGATCAGCATCCGCAGCGGCTTGACATTGTCGTTGCGATGCGGCGCCAGCGCCTGGCACAGGGTCGGCAAGCGCGCCACGTCGCCGGGCTTGCGGCACGACAGGGCAAGCGCGCGGACACCGGGCTGGCGGTTGTAGTGCTCGATCCAGGCCCGCGTCACCTGCGGGTCGGCCAGATCGGCCTTGTTCAGCACCTTCAGGCACGGCCGCTGGCGCTGCAGGCGAAGTTCGCGCACCAGCGGATTGGTACTGGCTTCGGGCAGGCGCGCGTCGAGCAGTTCGATGACGACGTCGATCGCGGCCATCGTTTCCGCCGCTTTCAGGCGCGCCGAGTTCATGTGACCGGGAAACCACTGGATGGCCATGCCAAATCCGTTCGAGGGAGAAGCTTCGCATTATCCCACTGCTGGACGCCGGCCGCCCGCTCCGGCCGCAGCGAATCGCCTCGATGACCGTCGCCGCGAAGAGCAAGGCGTTAGAATGCAGTCTTCTTCGCCACCGAAACCAGGAAGAACTTGTCGCCGATCCCCGAAATCAGACCCGGGCAGTCGATCGAGCTGCTCAAGGAACTGCACATCCTGACCCGCGACGGCAAGCTGAACCAGGACAGCCGGCGCAAGCTCAAGCAGGTCAACCACCTCTTCCACTTCATCGAGCCCTTGCTTGCCGAACTGGTCGCCAGCGAGGGCAGCCTGACCCTGGCCGACCATGGCGCCGGCAAGTCCTACCTCGGCTTCATCCTCTATGACCTGTTCTTCAAGCACCGCGACGACGGCCACATCTACGGCGTCGAGACGCGCCCGGAGCTGGTCGACCGTGCGCGCGAACTGGCCAGCCGTCTCGGCTTCGCGCGCATGTCCTTCCTCAACCTCTGCGTCGAGAATGCCATCGACTCGCCGGCGCTGCCCGAGCAGATCGACCTCGTCACCGCCCTGCACGCCTGCGATACCGCCACCGACGACGCGATCCGCTTCGCCTTCCACAAGCACGCCCGGTTCATCGTGCTGGTTCCCTGCTGCCAGGCCGAAGTCGCCGCGCAGTTACGCCACAACAAGAACGAGTCCTTCGCCAGGACGCCGCTTTCGGAGATCTGGCGGCATCCGCTGCACACCCGCGAATTCGGCAGCCAGCTGACCAACGCACTGCGCTGCCTGCAACTCGAGGCGCGTGGCTACCAGTTGCAGGTCACCGAACTGGTCGGCTGGGAACACTCGCTGAAGAACGAGCTGATCGTCGCCCGCCACACCGGCCAGGTACGCGGCAATGCCGCGTCGCGCCTCGAACAGATCCTGCATGAGCTGAATCTCGACGAGCTGCACGATCGCTTCATCTATTGACCGAGACGCCAATGCGCCATGCCAACGAGGCCTTGATCCAGCACTTCTACGACGCGCTCGACCGCCGCGACAGCGCCGCGATGGCCGCCTGCTACGCCGACCAGGCACGCTTCGCCGACCCCGTTTTCGGGGAACTCGACGCGCCGGCCGTGCGCGCCATGTGGGCCATGCTCTGCGAGCGCGCCAGCGACCTGCAGGTGGCCGTCAGCGACATCGAAGCCGACGACCGACGCGGCAGCGCGCGGTGGATCGCCAGCTATACGTTTACCCGCACCGGCCGCCCGGTGCGCAACGTCATCGACGCCGCTTTCGCCTTCGAGCGCGGCAAGATCGTCAGCCACAACGACCGCTTCGACCTCTGGCGCTGGGCGGGCATGGCCCTCGGGCTCAAGGGCCGGCTGTTCGGTTGGCTGCCGTCGGTGCACAATGCCATCCGGCGTGACGCCGGCAAGGGGCTGCAGGCTTACCGCCGCCGCCACCCCGAGCAATAATCAGACAGGCCGCAAATGGAAAAATGGATCACCCGCGGCGTCGCCGCGATCTGCGCCACCGGCAGCACGGCGCTGTTCTGGACCTTTGGCGTTTTCCTCGCCGTTCCCTGGCGCGAGAACCGCATGCTGTCGCTGAACAGCGTCGAATGGCAGGTACTCGGCATTCCGCTGGTCGTCGGCCTCGCCGTTACCTGGGGTGCACTGCACATTCTCGCGATTGCCGACCGCGCCAGCAGTCCCCGCCTTTACCTGGCCCTTGGCGTGGCCCTGGCGATCGTCTCGCTGCTGGCCGTTTTCGGCGGCATGGCATGGACCGGCGAACGCATCGCCCTGCCGGCGCCCTGATCCGGAACGAGCGGGAAACGCCCGGCACTCGCATGCCCGACAGTGTTTCGCCAGTTGATCACCGTGGTTGACTGGCTGCCCGGCGAGACACCCGTCGGCGACCGGCCAGCAGTCGGAACAGCTTCGGCAACAACCACGCGAGAAGGGCCACGAACAGGCCGAGAAAAGCGAGCAGCAGCCAGGGGTGGGCAAACATCAGCCACAGCCCGAGCAACACCAGCGAGTCCTCGCCCAGCGATGTCACCAGGTTGCTGAAAGGCTCCGGCGACAGATTGATCGCCACCCGCGTTGCGGCCTTGGCAAGGTGTGCGCCGGCGGCGAAGCTGCCACCGACGATGGCCATCGCCGTCTGCCACTCGACGCCCTGGCCGCCGAAGGCCATTGCCGCCAGCGCCGCGCCGGCCGGAATGCGGATGAAGCTGTGCACGCTGTCCCACAGCGAGTCGACGATCGGCAGCTTGTCGGCGAAGAACTCGACCAGCAGCATCAGGCCAGCGGCAGCCAGCACCCAGGGGTGTTCGAGGACGCGCAGACCGTCGGGCAGCGCGACCCACTGCAGCCGGCCGGCCAGGCCAACGACAAACAGCGTCGCGTAGAGACGAATACCCGACGCCCAGCCGAGCCCCGCGGCAATCGCCAGCAAACCCGCCAGGTCAAGCGGAAAAGTCTCCATCGACGCCATCGACTCCAGCAATCCCTCATCTCCACCGCCGGCCAGCGATCGCCGAAGGCATCGATCCGGCCAGAAACCGCTCCATTATCCGGGATTTGCCGGCCGCGCAGGAGCAAGCAGGCGACGCTTCAGTCGCTGACTGGTGATGCGCAGAGCGCTTTTTTTTGGGGAAAAAGGCAGACTCGGCAAGCCCTCCCGGGCTAAAATCACGGGTTCTCGCAAGAGCTGCCAGCGAAATGCGGCGCTTGCCGGCGCAGGAAACGCCGACAAGTGGGGAAAACGCCGCGCATCGAAACCTGGCGAACAGCTTCGCCTTGTCGCGCCACGAGCCCGGCTCGATCGTCGCGACCTCACCCGATCTGGACGAAAAAAATGACTCGAAGAAAAAATGGTGACGCCTTGGTTCAAAAAGCGGTCTTCCCGGTCGCCGGCCTCGGCACGCGTTTCCTGCCGGCCACCAAGGCCAGTCCCAAGGAAATGCTGGCGGTGGTCGACAAGCCGCTGATCCAGTACGCGGTCGAAGAGGCCTACGCCGCCGGCATTCGCGAGATGATCTTCGTCACCGGCCGCAACAAGCGCGCCATCGAAGACCATTTCGACACCGCCTACGAGCTGGAAGCCGAACTTGCCGCCGGCGGCAAGGACGGGCTGATGGCGCTGGTGCACTCGATCAAGCCGGACGACATGGATTGCGTGTACGTGCGCCAGCCGCGTGCGCTGGGCCTCGGTCACGCCGTGCTGTGCGCCGAACGACTGGTGCGAGGCGAACCCTTTGCCGTGCTGCTGGCCGACGACCTGATGATCGGCCAGCCGCCGATCATGCAGCAGATGACCGATCTCTTCGCCGAGCGCCAGTGCAGCATCCTCGCCGTCCAGGAAGTACCGCGAAACGAAACGCACCGCTACGGCATCGTCAGGGGCGAGCCGCTGGCGGCAGACCTGCTTGCCATCAGCGGCCTGGTCGAAAAGCCGCAGCCGGACGTCGCGCCGTCCAATCTCGCGGTCGCCGGCCGCTACGTCCTGACGCCGGCGGTCTTCGACCTGATCCGCGTGCAGCCGCGCGGTGCCGGTGGCGAAATCCAGCTGACCGACGGCATCGCCGCGCTGCTCAACGTCGAGCAGGTGCTGGCCTACCGCTACCACGGCACGCGCTATGACTGCGGCAGCAAGCTGGGGCTGATGCAGGCCAGTGTCGTCCTTGGCCAGACCCACCCTGAACTCGGCGACGATTTCACCGCCTGGCTGAAGGCCCGGCAAGCCGCGAGCGAAGCGACAGCGGCCTGAAGTGGCTCACGCCGGCAGGCCTGGACTTTCGGCAAACCGCCAGGCCGGGCCAACGCAGCGGCTAGGCCGCCGCCGGGATCGGCTCGACCAGCGGCTGCGGGCTGCCGCTCCAGGTCAGGCGAAACGCCGCGCCGCGGCGCAGGTGGCCGACCAGCGCCGGCCTGAAGCAGGCCAGATTGGTCCCGCCCGGGCGCCGCACGCTGGGATAGATGATCCCCATCGATCCCGCCTCGAGCAGCTCTGCCGCCAGCCGCTGTGACGCCAGGTAGCTGCCCGGGTCGAGACAGGCCGAAAATGACCGGGGCGAGGTTGGCGATGAGGATGCGCCGCGCAGGTCGTGGAACTCGCTGCTGAAATCCGCCAGCAAGGCCTGGTAGCTGACGCTGTCGTCGAAACGATCGATCTCCTCGTATTCGACCGTCCGGTGGAAGATGATCTCGGCCATCGCCGTTGCCAGCTCGAAGGCGCAATACCAGGCGCCGCGATCGCCGTCGTTGAAACGGCTACCCTCGGGCCGCGGGTAGGTGAAAGCGGCGTTGATGATCCGGAAGTTCGGCACGCCGAACACCAGTTCGTCGATGCCGATCCCCGCCAGTCCGCCGCTCTCGCCGAGCAGCCGTTCGTTGGTGGCGTTGTCCAGGTCGAACAGGTCGCGCAGGTGGTCGGCATTCTCGGCGAGCGCGGTCAGCACCGATTGTTCGCGGTCGGCAAAGCGCGACGGAATCAGCCGAACGGTGTCGAACTGGCGCAGACGGGCCAGCGGTGGCGTCCCCGGCATGACCCGTCACACCCCGCCACGACGCGCTTCAAGCAGCTTGCGAACGGTCTGCATCGCCAGCAGGCCACCGCCGAGCATGTACGCCAGCGGCGTCCGACCGGCAAAGATCCGGTTGCGGTTGGGCAGGCTCAGCCATTGATCGGCCAGCGGCTCGCCGTAGAGGATGTGCAGCGCCTTGTAGATGCCGATCAGGTACGAAATGCGGGTGATGCGATCGACCTCGAGCAGCCGCGCCGGGTTCTTCTTCCATTCGTAGAAAGCGCTGCTCGACAAGCCCCCGAGCAACTCGCGCGAGTCCTCGTCACGCAATTTCCACGCCTCGGCCAACCTGAAAAAACCCTGCAAGGCCGATTTCGACAGCCGCTCGCGCTCCGCCCTGGCGTTCAGGTCAACCAGAACCGCCGGTTCGAAGCGGCTGGCCGGGTAAGCATAGGCAAGGCCCATCGCAGATCTCCTTTTCAGGATAGTCTACGCTCCGCAAAAGGAATTGCAAGGGCGATCGCCTACAAAGGCGGCGACACGTTTTTGGGTAGGAGCCCGATTCATCGGGCGATCATCTCACAGCAAACGAGGGCGATCCGATCGCTCCCCGCGCCACCGTCAAACCCCGTAATAATCCCGATACCAGCCGACAAAGCGGCCAACCCCTTCTTCAATCGGCGTCGCCGGCGCGAAGCCGACCCAGTCGTCGAGCAGGTCGGTCGCCGCGTAGGTCGCCGGCACGTCGCCGTCCTGCATCGGCAGCAGGCGCTTTTCGGCCGTCTTGCCCAGCGCCTTCTCGATTGCGGCGATGAATTCGAGCAGCGGCACCGGCTGGTGGTTGCCGATATTGAAGACGCGGTAAGGGACGTTGCTGGTCGCCGGGTCGGCTTCGTCCGGCCGATAGCCGGCGCTGGCGGTGGCCGTGCGATCGATCACCCGAATGACGCCTTCGACGATGTCGTCCACGTAGGTGAAGTCGCGTCGCATGTTGCCGTGGTTGAAGACGTCGATCGGCCGGCCTTCGAGGATCGCCTTGGTGAACAGGAACAGCGCCATGTCCGGCCGGCCCCACGGTCCATAGACGGTGAAGAAGCGCAGGCCGGTGGTTGGCAGGCCGTAGAGATGGCTGTAGGTGTGCGCCATCAGCTCGTTGGCCTTCTTGGTCGCCGCGTACAGGCTGACCGGATGGTCGACGCTGTCGTGCTCGGAGAACGGCATGCGGGTGTTGCCGCCATAGACGCTCGAGCTCGACGCATAGACCAGGTGCTGCACCTGGTTGTGCCGGCAGCCTTCGAGAACGTTGACGAAACCGACCAGGTTGCTGTCGACGTAGGCGTGCGGATTCTGCAGCGAATAGCGCACGCCCGCCTGCGCCGCGAGGTGGATCACGCGGTCGAAGCGCTGCTCGGCGAACAGCTTCTCGATCCCAGCACGATCGGCGATGTCGAGCTTGACGAAGCTGAAACCGGGCAGCGAAACGAGACGCTGCAGGCGACTCTCCTTCAGCGAGACGGCGTAGTAGTCGTTCAGATTGTCGAGCCCGACGACTTGATCGCCGCGCGCCAGCAAGCGCAGCGCCGTGCTCATGCCGATGAATCCGGCGGCGCCGGTAACGAGGACTTTCATTGGGTCATCCCTGCGACAGCGGACCGCGATTCTACCGCAGCGCGGCGCGAGCCGCGGTGCCTTGCCACTCTTGCAGCAAGGTCATGCCCACCGTCGCCGAATCGCCTTGCTTCCTCGATCAGCTTCGTCGCCTGTGGCGACTGCAGATCGAACATCAGCCGCGAACGAAGAACAGCAGCGCCATGATCAGCCCGATCGCGACAATGCCGGCGCGCAGCGCAGGCGCCGGTAGTCGACGCGCGACCCGCGCGCCAAAATACCCCCCTGCGGTCGCCGCGACCATCATCACCAGCGCCTGCGGCCAGGCCACCAGTCCGCCCCAGGCGTAGACCGCCACGGCAATCGACGTCAGCAGGGCCGAGACCAGGTTCTTGGCGCCGTTCATGGCATTCAGATTGGTTTGACCGAGCAGCCCGAACAAGGCCAGCAGCAGGATGCCGAGACCGCCGTTGAAATAGCCGCCATAGATCGCCACCGCCAGCATGCCGATCGCCGAACGGCTGGCCGAGGCATCGCCGGCAGGCCCGCTGCGAACCTGCTGCATCAGCCTCGGACCGACCGCGAAAAGCAGGGTCGCGACCAGCAACAGCCAGGGCACCAGCTTGCGAAAGGTGTGATCGTCGGTGAGCAGCAGCAAGACCGCCCCGATCGCCCCGCCAAGCAGGCTCAGCAAGGTCAACGCCGGCAACGACAGGCCGGGCGGCGCCTGCAGGTCCTCGCGAAAACCCAGCACGCCGGAGACATAGCCGGGCAATAGCGCGACGGTGCCGGTGGCGTTCGCCACGACGGTCGGCACGCCGGTGAACACCAGAGCCGGCAGCGTCAGGAAACTGCCGCCACCGGCCACCGCATTCAGGGCGCCGGCAACGAATGCTGCCCCGAGCAGCAGCGCCAGACTCACGGCATCGCCAGGCATCGACCACCCCCGTCGTCAGCGGCCCATCGCCCGATGAATCGGGCTCCTACCAAACCCACGCAACCCACCGCCCATCCCATCCGCCAACCACCGTAGGAGCCCGATTCATCGGGCGAAAAAACCCCGCCAACCCACGCAACCGACCGCCCATCCCCCTCCACCCAACCACCGTAGGAGCCCGATTCATCGGGCGAAAAACCTCGCCAATCGCCAAACCACCCTTCCGCAGGACATCCGCCCCGCGCTGGCGCTGGCGAATGCTGCCCCCACGGCACGCCACGGAGAAGCCGTCTAATTGTCTTTCTAAGACGGACAATTTGACCTACTATCGTCCCTCATGGAAAGTCTGTTTCGTCCAATAATTCATCAGAAGATCGTCGATTCGCAGGCCTTGGCGCTGCCGACACTGACGCGGCGTGATAGCTGGTTGCCCAGCGTCAAAGGCAAGGCCACCGCGGTGATCGGTATGCGCCGGGCTGGCAAGACCAGCCTGCTCTGGCAGATTCTTGCCGACCGTCAGGCGCATGGCACGGCACGCGAGGGCTTGCTCTATTTCAGCTTTGAAGATGAGCGTCTCGCCGACCTGCGGCTGCAAGACCTCGATCTCCTGGTCGAAATATTCTACCAACTCAACCCGACCTGGCGTGACGCCCGCCGAGCCAGCTTCTTCCTTGATGAAATTCAGCTCGTCCCGGACTGGGAACTGTTTGCCAGGCGACTGCTGGACAGCGAGAACATCGATCTTTTCCTCTCCGGATCGTCCGCCCGCCTGCTTTCGCGCGAAGTGGCCAGCAGCATGCGCGGCCGAGCCATGGAAGCGGTCGTTTCCCCGTTCAGCTTTCGCGAAATGTTGCGCCACGCTGGCCGAGAACCCGAAAAACCATGCGAACGCTTCACCAAGGCGGAGCGCTCGCAACTTGCCAAGGATCTGCTCGATTACCTGGCCAACGGCGGCTTTCCTGAAGCGCAGGGACTCGATAGCCGCAACCGTATCGAGCTGTTGCGGACCTATGTCGATGTAGTGCTCCTGCGCGACGTGCTCGAACGACACAACCTCAGCCAGCCGCAGGTCCTGCACTGGCTGGTCAGGCAACTTCTCGGCAACGCGGCGGGCGCATTCAGCATCAACAAATTCCACGCCGATCTCAAATCGCGCGGCGTCGTGGTCGGCAAGTCAATCCACGCAGGCTGTACCCGGTCGATACCGGGCCGATGGCGCTGTTTGCTCGATCAGGCCACGCCAACGTCGGTCACGCGCTCGAAACGGCGGTGCTGCACGCGTTGCTGCGCCGTGGCGACGAGGTAAACCATGTGCGTGCCGACGCCGGTTTCGGGGTCGACTTCCTTGCGCGCAGCCTGCAATCACGGCATCGCCCTGCCTTCGTCACTGCGACGAGCGCGGCGACGCGGCAGTCCAGTCCCACGCCTCTGCCAGTTCGACAAGCGCGAGCCGCGCCCGGATCTCGATCCGCGTCATTTCGATGTGATAAGCGGAACGCCATGCACGGCACTACCCCTTTGCCAGCCCCCGACGATCTCAACAAGAGCGCCCGCCTGGTCGCCTGACGATTTCGAGCACGCTGTACGCCGTGCAGGCTTCCAGTCCCCGTCCGCAGTTCATCAGGGCTTCAAGCACCATCGGTATCAGGAGGTACGCGCCATACCGCAACCGACCCTGCAAATCCAGGAATCGGCTTTCGCGGCATAAGATCAAGCGCACGACGAGTTCGGCCAGGAAATGTGCATCGCGGCGGCGGTGAACGGGCATGAGCTCGGGCGAGTGTGACAGTGCCGCACCACCGATATCGCCGGCTTGACGCGTGCAGCCTTCATCGACGCCTTGTCGCGCTACCGCGCAAGCCCCTTTCACTACACACGCGTCGAAGCGAGCAACCTCGGCGCCGGGGAAGCTGCGGTTGTCGGCCGGAACCCCAGAAAATTCCGTCACTCTGGGGCGGGTAGAACGAGCAGTTGTACCGTCCGCCGGCAGCTGGGCATCTCTACGCTCCCCACGGATTGATGACGGTGACGCTGGCGGCCTCATAGGGAGCCGTATCGCGTGACGCCACGATGAACCCCCGCGACGCTGCGATCGCGGCGATATAGCCGTCAGGGGCTGGGAAGCCTCGCCCGCCGGCCTTGGCCTTCACGGCCAGCTCGCCATAGCGCCGTGCTGCATCGATGTCGAATGGCAGCACCCGATCCCTGAACAGTCCGATCAGACCGTCGAGGGTCAGCGTCAACATGTCCTTGCGCTTGCCGGCTGGGAGCGCCCCGATGCCAAACAACAGCTCCGCCAGCGTCACGCTGGACAGATACAGCGTTTCGGCGACTTGATCATTCAGCCAGGCCCGCACGGCCGGATGCGGCTCTGGTTTCATCGCCTCGGAGACGACATTGGTATCGAGAACGATCATTCAAACCTCAGCGGCTCCGCCGGCGTCTTGTCTCTCTCCTGGTTGAAGACCTCGAAATCCTCGTTCGTGAGGCCGATCTTGCGGCCCAATGCCGCGAGCGCTTCGCCCAGACGAACGCGCGTCTCTGGCTTCACCGCGATCGCCAGAATCTCGCGGACCTCGGCCTCAGTGCTACGGCCATGTTGAGCGGCCCGCACCCGCAAAGCGCGGTGTACATCGTCGGGCAAATTGCGGACTGTCAGCATTGCCATAGCAGCACCTCACAAGAATGCATTCGATGCATCCAGTTTATTGAAATGTATGAGTGCCTTCAAGGGGTCGTCTCAGAACTCGGAAAACAAAGCACGCCAAGAAGGCTCAGTGTCCTGCGCTGCCGTCAATCCTCGATCCACAGTTCTGTCTCATCCAGATCGGGGGCAATCGACAAGAGCGCAGCCTTGCCTTGCAGGGCCCTTTTCTTCCAACCGTGGCCACGCGCGAGGGCATCACGCGACGCCTCGTTGAAGCTCTCCACCGGCCCCGCGCAGCGAAAAAAGACGCCAGACAGGCGGCCTGGTGCAAATCTTTGCTCGCCCTTGTGCGCTCCCGGAGCGGACACTCCCCATAGACGATCAGCTTGTGAACGGCGTAGCGGGCCGGGTCCGGCAGGTTGACCGTGCACGCGCCCTCGCGTGCCACGAGGCAACCATGGATCGAACCCTGCAATGAAAACTCCATGAACTCGAGCGGCTGCGGCGCCAAGCCAAGCTCAGCGAAGGCAACCCGCGCCTCACCGTTGCGATGCGCGCAAGTGACAAAGTCGAGGCGCAATTCCGGATCACTCGGATTCCGGTACTGCACGCCCGCAGCACCGGCGAACTGTCGAATCGGCAGCAAACCCATTTCGAGGGACGTCAAGGCATCGTGCACACTCAGCTACAGATCGGCTGGCAGCGCAATTGACACGTTCCTGCCGGCATGGGCGAAATCAACAACTGAGTACGTTGGCTGTCGGCCCAACGCACACCCAGGACGTTGCCAATGGCAATGAAGGCATGCGTACCGATCAACAGGCCACCCGCGCGAAAGAAGCCATAGTCAGCCAGACGCTTGATCATGCGAAAGTGCAGCGATGCCACGACTTCGCAGCCCAGGGCGACTGCCGCACCGGCCAGGGGGCGCAAGGGCTGCCTACCCTTTCCCGTCTCAAAGCGATGGACCAGATTACGCACCCGCGTGCTGTCTGGGCCGACATAGGCTTACCCGCGCAACGCGGCGCCCAGCGCAACCCGCTGCCCATCGCCCAGCAACCCGCCGCCCACCGTAGGAGCCCGATTCATCGGGCGATGAAGGCGTTTGGTGACGACGCCGGGTGGGGGATGGCGCTGGCATTTTCGCGGCTTGGACGCCCAATCGCCCGATAAATCGGGCTCCTACAACCGCCCCACCGCAAAGCCCAGCGCAACCCGCTGCCCATCGCCCATCAACCCGCCGCCCACCGTAGGAGCCCGATTCATCGGGCGATGCAGGCGTTTGGTGACTACGCCGGGCGGGGGATGGCGCTGGCAT
>JACKLX010000013.1 GCA_024235695.1 Accumulibacter sp. | reverse complement strand
TCGTTCAGCTCATCGACGAAGTACTTGAGAATTGCGGCCATCATCGGTTGCGACGAAGCGAAGATCACGTAGCCGAGCAGGCTGATTGCGAACATGCCGATCAGTGGTCGCAGGTAGCCGAGCAGCCGCAGGTAGATGCGCAACGATGAGGCGGGCGGGGTACTGGCGGGAGGCGGCGTACTGGCGGGGGGCATGCTCTGGCGGGCGGCAGCGGGAAGCTCTGATGGCGGAGTTTAGCACGCGGCCATGATCACCCTCGGGAACGGCGACGGCAGGTGCGGCGCGAGGCTGCAGGGGGGCCGGCAGCCGCCGACAGCTCGTGCGGAGCGGTCGGCGGGGTCAGTCCACGGGCAGGATCGACTCGTCGGCGGCTTGCACGGGTTCGATTTCGGCCGGGGCGTTCTCCTTGTAGAACAGCTCCAGAGCCGGCCCCTTGCCGCGGTCCGGAACGGCCAGCGAGACCAGTCCGTCGGGCATCGGCTGGAAGGATTCGGGAACATCCCTGAGCACCTTTGCCATGTAGCCGATCCACGCCGGCAAGGCGGCCGAGCCGCCGGTCTCGCCCTTGCCCATGTTTCTCGGTTGGTCGAAGCCAATCCACGAGCAGCCGACGACGGTTTGCTGGTAGCCGCAAAACCAGGCGTCCACGTGATCATTGGTGGTGCCGGTCTTGCCGGCAAGGTCGCGGCGCTTGAGTGTCGCGGAAGCGCGCGCGCCGGTGCCGTAGATGGTCACGTCGCGCATCAGGCTGTCCATCAGGAAAGCATTGCGCGGGTCGATTGCACGCAGTCGTTCGTCGCCGGCAGTGGTCGGTGCCGCCTGCGCAAGCACCTGCTTCCGGTCGTCCTGGATCTGGCTGACGATGTACGGGCGCACGCGGTAACCGCCGTTGGCAAAGATCGCGTAACCGGCAACCAACTGCCAGGGAGTGACCGAGCCGGCGCCCAGCGCCATGGTCAGGTAGGGCGGGTGTTTTTCGGCATCGAAGCCGAAACGCGTGACGTAGTCCTGAACAAAGCGTACGCCGCTGGCCTGCAGAAGACGGATCGAGACCATGTTCTTGGACCTCGCCAGCGCTCTGCGAATCCGCATCGGTCCTTCGTACTTGCCGTCATAGTTCTTGGGTTCCCAGGCCTGGCTGCCGGTAACCGTCGCCGGGAAAGTGATCGGTTCGTCGTTGACAATTGACGCCGGCGAGAATCCCTTCTCCAGCGCGGCGGAATAGATGAACGGCTTGAAGCTCGAACCCGGTTGCCGCCATGCCTGAGTGGCGTGGTTGAACTTGTTGCGGTTGAAATCGAAGCCGCCAACCAGTGCGCGTATCGCTCCGTCGCGCGGGTCGGCCGCCAGGAAAGCGGCCTCGGCCTCGGGTAGTTGCGTGATTCGCCAATCGTCCTTGTCATCGTTCTGGACGCGGATGATCGCGCCCCGCCGGATGCGCTTGTTGGCCGGTGCCTTGTCGTCGAGCATGCGCGCCGCGAATTTCAGGGCGTCCCCCTTGAGGGTGACGATCTCGCCGCCACGTCGGTAGGCGCGAACAGCCTTGCTGTCCGCCTGCAGAACGATCGCCGGGTGGAGGTCTTCGGCATCGTTGATGTCCTGCAGCAGCTCCTCGAGCGCTTCGTCCTGTTCGGACTTGATGCCGCCGAGGTCGACGTAAGCCTCGGCGCCGCGATAACCGTGCCGCCGGTCGTAGTCGAGAACGCCCTTGCGCAGACTGCTGTAGGCGGCCTCCTGGTCGTCCTTGAGGATCGTCGTGAACACCCGCAGGCCACGCGTATAGACGTCTTCGGGGAAACGCTCGGCGGCTATCTGGCGAGCCATTTCGCTGACGTACTCGGCATGGATTGGCGTTTCGTTGCTGTCCCGCTTGATCACCAGTGCCTGGTTCAGGGCCGACTGATACTGCTCGTCGGTGATGAATCCGAGCTCGTTCATCCTGCGCAGGACGTATTGCTGGCGAACGCGGGCGCGCTTGGGTTTGGCGATCGGATTGTCCGACGAGGGCGCCTTCGGGAGCCCGGCAAGCATGGCCGCTTCGGCAATCGTCAGGTCGGCAAGCGGTTTTCCAAAGTAGGTCTGGGCGGCCGCGCCAAAGCCGTAGGCGCGCTGGCCAAGGAATATCTGGTTGATGTAAAGCTCGAAAATCTGATCCTTGCTGAGATTGTGTTCGATCTTGAAGGCCAGCAGCGCTTCGTAGAGTTTGCGGGTGTAGGTCTTTTCGGACGACAGGAAGAAATTCTTGGCCACCTGCTGGGTAATCGTCGATGCGCCCTGGCGCTTGCCACCGCTGATCAGGTTGGCGTACAGGGCGCGCAGGATGCCCAGCGTATCGACGCCCCCGTGTTGATAGAAACGTTCGTCCTCGGCCGCCAGAATGGCCTGCTTCATGATTTCGGGGACGTCCTGGATGTTGACCACGGCGCGGCGTTCCTCGCCGAACTCGCCAATCAGATAGCCATCCGCGGTGTACACCCGCAGCGGGATCTTCGGTCGATAATCGGTCAGGATCTCGAGCGACGGCAGGTTCGGATAGGCCAGGCTCAGAACGACCGCCATGATGGCCAGGGCGATTGCGGCCAGGCCGAAAATGACGACAATCGGGTACAGGATCCAGCGGAGGGCGGTAGGCAAGACAGCGTCCGGAAGAAAAGACAGATCCCCGCATTATATTAGCGCGGGCGCGAAAAGGCTCGTTGATTGCCCGCACCAGACGCCGGGGAGCCACCCGGACGGCGAAGGTCTGGGCGAGCGAAGTGCTGCTTGCGGCAGCGCAAGGACCTACCGCAGGCTAGCCGGTGCGCCGCGCTCGCTGGCCACGCGCGACGGCGAGGAAGCGCGATCTGCCGATGTGCTGGTCATGAGCCGTCCGCGGAAAGCTCATGATTTTAGTGGTTTACGCAACACTGTTAGTATAATGCTGGATCTTCGGGGTGGTGCGGGAGAAATCACTTTACACGCTCTGAGCTTGTTGCTAGCATCTAAAGTAGAATATCTATAAGTACGCTAACTACAAATTATTGAAGGGTTTTTTCGCGGGGGGTGGCGATTTGCAGCTTGATCTTTCGATCTTTAATCCCAAGGCGCGCTCCCTGATCGGTCTCGATATCAGTTCGTCGTCGGTCAAGATGGTCGAGATGGCGAGCGACGCCAAGGGCGGTTATCGCGTCGAGCGTTACGCCATCGAGGTCTTGCCAAGAGACGTCGTTTCGGATGGCAACATCGTCAACCTCGAGGCTGCCGCAGAGTCGGTAAGGCGGGCGTGGAAAAAGCTCGGAACCGTTACCAAGCAGGTGGCCATCGCTCTCCCGGCGTCGCACGTAATCACCAAGAAAATCATCGTCGCTGCCGGCCAGCGCGAGGAGGAACTGGAGGTGCTGGTCGAGTCCGAGGCCAACCAGTACATCCCGTTTGCCCTCGAGGAAGTCAACCTCGATTTTCAGGTCGTCGGGCCGGCGCCGTCGTCGCCTGACGAGATCGAGGTGCTGATCGCGGCGTCTCGCAAGGAAAAGGTCGAGGATCGCGTGGCCGTCGCGGAATCGGCGGGCCTCAAGCCGGTGGTGCTGGACGTCGAGTCCTATGCCGTGCTGTCCGCCTTTGAGCTGATCCAGAAGCAGCTTCCCGATGGCGGCAAGGGACAGATCGTGGCGCTCATCGACATCGGTGCGAACGTCATGAACCTCACTGTCCTGCGCAACGGGCAACAGCTGTACGTTCGTGAGCAGGCTTTCGGCGGCAATCAGCTGACGCAGGATATCGCGCGCCTTTTCGGCATGAGTTTCGAGGAGGCGGAAGCCGAAAAACGTCGCAATACGCTGCCCGAGCAGTACGAATCCGAGCTCCTGCGGCCATTCCTCGAAGCGATGACCCTGGAGTTGTCGCGTGCCCTGCAGTTCTTCTTCACGTCGACCCAGTTCAACCAGATCAACCACATCGTTCTGGCAGGAGGCTGCGCGGTCATCGCCGGCGCCGACCAGGTCATTGCCTCGCGTACGCAGATCAACACGATGATCGCCAATCCGTTCGTCGGCATGCTGCTTTCCGATCGGGTCAATCCCAATCGTTTGTTGACCGACGCGTCTTCCTTGATGGTCGCTTGCGGCCTGGCGCTGCGGAGGTTCGACGAATGATACGCATCAACCTCCTGCCGCACCGGGAAGAGAAGCGGCGAGCACGGCGGCAACAGTTCTACGCACTTTTCGGGCTGATCGCGGTTCTCTCCGGGCTGATCGTCTTTCTTGTCTATACGGTAATCGCGGGCTATATCGCGGCGCAGGACGCCAAGAACGATTTCCTCAAGAAAGAGATCGCCGTTCTCGACAAGCAGATTGACCAGATCAAGAGGCTCAAGGAACAGAGCGACGCGCTGATGGCGCGCAAGCGCATCATCGAGTCCCTGCAGCGCGACCGTGCGGAGGCCGTGCGCCTGCTGAGCGAGTTGGCCAAGCAGATGCCGGAGGGGGTGTACATACGCTCGCTCACGCAGACGGGGCAGGGTATCCACCTCATCGGCTACGCCCAGTCCAGTGCCCGGGTGTCCACGCTGATGCGCAACATCGAAGCATCGCCATGGCTTGAACGGCCTCAGTTGATCGAGATCAAGGCGGTGATGGTCGATAAGCGTCGTCTCAACGAATTCAGCATGAACGCCACGCTGAAGAGGGCTGCCGCCGGCCAGGGAGGGCAGAAATGAAAGCGCCCGCATTGCCGTCGATCGACTACCGGGAGATCCTGCGGGATTTCCAGAACCTCAATCCGCAGGATCCCGGAGCATGGCCGCTGGCGCCACGCCTCGCCGTCTTGCTGGGCTTGTTCCTGGCGGTCCTCCTGGCCGGCTGGTGGTTTGTCTGGGTTGACGAACTGGACGCCCTGGAGAGCAAGCAGCAGGAAGAGCTGAGGCTGAAGGATCAGTTCGTGGTCAAGAAGAAGCAGGCCGTAAACCTCGACTTGTATGTCCAGCAACTCGACGAAATCGATCGCTCCTTCGGTGCCTTGTTGAAGCAGTTGCCCAACAAGTCGGAAGTCGAGGCTCTGCTGGTCGAGATCAATCAGGCGGGCATGGGACGCGGTCTGCAGTTCGATCTGTTCAAGCCGGGTGCGGAGCAGGTCAAGGATTTCTATGCCGAACTGCCGATCAACGTCCGCTTGACCGGGACTTACCACGACTTCGGCGAATTTGCCGGCGACATCGGCAAGCTGTCGAGAATTGTCACCCTGAACAATATCTCCATCGTCGCCAGCCCGCAGAGCAAGGACGGCAGGCTGGTGATGGACGCGGTCACCAAGACCTTCCGCTATCTCGATGCCGAAGAGCTGGCGGCGAAGAAGAGGGCTGCCGAAGCGGCGGCGAAGGGTGGCAGGCGATGAGCAGAGTCCTCGCTTTGCTGATCAGCATCGGCCTGGTCGCCTGTTCAAGCGGTGATCACGACGATGTCCGCGAGTGGATGAGCACGGTGGCGCAGGACACCAAGGGCAAGATCCCGCCGCTACCGGTGGTCGAGCCCTACGAGCCGGTGGCCTACGACGTCGGCGATCTGCTTGACCCGTTCAAGCCGGCCAAGCTGGGCTCGGATGCCAAGAAGGGCGGTGGTGGCTTCCGGCCCGACCTGGATCGACCGAAAGAGCCGCTGGAACTCTACCCGCTGGAGTCGCTGAAGTACGTCGGCGTGATTACCCGGGGGAAGGCATCGTATGCCATCATCCAGGTCGATAGTGCTTTGTATCAGGTCAAGGTCGGCAACTACATGGGGCAGAACTTCGGGGTGGTGGTCGGCATTTCCGAGTCCGAGGTGACATTGCGAGAGCTTATCCAGGATTCCGCCGGAGACTGGGTGGAGAGGACGAGCAACCTGCTGTTGCAGGAAAAGGGAGCGAAGTAAATGAAGCAGATCAAACAATACCTGCTCGGCCTGGTCGCCGCTGGGCTGTTGGTCCTCGGCCCGGCAAACGCACAGGACGCCATGTCCAATTCGATCGAAGCGATGAACGTCGTCCAGCAAGGCTCGGTCCTCAACGTCAAACTCACCTTCAAGGAGCCCTTGAAGGCCTTGCCCCCGGCCTTCAGCGTCGCCAAACCAGCGCGCATCGCCTTTGATTTCGCGAATACGACCAACGGCCTTGGCAAGTCCTCCCAGACATACAACGAGGGCGACCTGAAAAGCGCCAATATCGTCCAGGCCGAAGACCGTACGCGGCTCGTTCTGAACCTGAACAAGGCGATGACCTACGAGGCGACACTCGACGGCAAGAACCTGCTGCTCGCGCTGGTGCCGAGCGCGCCCAGTCAGGGGGCGGCGTCGGTGGCGCACTTCGCCAAGGCGCAACCGACCGATACCGCCAACAGCATCCGTGACATCGGCTTCCGGCGCGGCAAGGATAACGAGGGACGGATCACCGTCGACCTCAGCGACGCAAACGCCGGCATCGACATTCGCCAGCAAGGATCGAATCTGGTGGTCGACTTCACCAATGTCAGCGTTCCCAGCGCCCTGCGCAAGCGGCTCGACGTGACCGACTTCGGCACGCCGGTCCTCAACGTCACCACCGTCCAGAAAGGTGCCAACGCGCGCATGACCATCACGCCGCAAGGGCTGTGGGAACACAACGCGTATCAGAGCGACACGCAGTTCGTGATCGAAGTCAAGCCGATCATCGAGAACCCCAACAAGCTGGTGCAGGGGTCGCGCGGTGGCTACCAGGGCGAGAAGCTGTCACTCAACTTCCAGAATGTCGATGTCCGCCGTCTGCTGCAGGTGATCGGCGAGTTCACCGGCATGAACATGGTCGTCAGCGACTCGGTCGGCGGCGCGATCACGCTGATCCTCAAGGACGTGCCATGGGATCAGGCGCTCGACATCATCATGCAGCAGAAGGGCCTGGACATGCGCAAGAACGGCAATGTCATTCTCATTGCGCCGCGCGAAGAAATCGCGATGAAGGAAAAACTCGACTTCGAATCGAGAATCCAGATCGGCGACCTCGAGCCGCTGGTGACCGAAAGCTTCCAGATGAACTACATCAAGGCTGACGCGATTCAGCGGCTGCTCGCCGATCCCAAGCAGCCGCTGCTGTCCAAGCGCGGTAGCGCGGTCGTCGAGGAGCGCTCGAACATCCTGTTCGTCAAGGATACGCCCAGCCGTCTCGACGAAGTTCGGGCGATGATTGCCAAGGTGGACATCGCTGCCCGGCAGGTGATGATCGAAGCGCGCATCGTCGAAGCAGGCGACAGCTTTGCCAAGAACCTCGGCGTACGACTCGGTTGGCGGCAGACCTTCCCCGATGGCGCGGTCAGGATCGGCGGTGACAGCACGGCGATCAGCGGCAATCTCGACATGAGCGGGACGCAGGTCAACCTGCCCGCGACGCCACGAACCGGCAATGCCGGCACCCTCTCCTTCCTGCTCTTCAACAACGCCCTCACCCAGTTCTTGACCGCTGAAATCTCGGCGCTCGAAGCCGACGGGCGAGGCAAGGTGATTTCCAGCCCGCGGGTGATGACCGCCAACCAGGTCGAGGCGATCATCGAGCAGGGGGTCGAGATTCCCTATCAGCAGGCGACCAGTTCGGGTGCCACCAGCGTGTCGTTCCGCAAGGCCAACCTGGCGTTGAAAGTGACGCCGCAGATTACGCCGGATGGCAAGATCGCGATGAAACTGGACGTCAACAAGGACACTCCCAACACCCGCTTGTCGACCGGCGCCGGGGTGGCGATCGATACCAAGCACGTCAAGACCGAGGTGCTGGTCGAGAACGGCGGGACGGTGGTAATCGGCGGCATCTATACGCAGGAAACGCGCAACAATACGACTCGCATCCCCTTCTTTGGCGACCTGCCCTACATCGGATTCCTGTTCAAGAACCGCGAATTCATCGACGACAAGACCGAACTGCTGATCTTCATCACACCGCGGATCGTTGCCGACAACCTGTCGCTGCGCTGACCGCGTCCTTGCAACGCAAAGAGCCGGCCTCGCGCCGGCTTTTTTCGCGCCCGAATTCTGGTCCCCCCGACCATGCGCTAGAATAGCCCGGTGAGCATCAAGGACGACAAACGCAACGTCTACCTGGTCGGCTTGATGGGGGCCGGAAAAACGACAATCGCCAAGGCGCTGGCCAAGCGCCTGGCGTATGCCTTTGTCGACTCCGACCACGAGATCGAAGCTCGCACCGGCGTTCGCTTGCCGACGATCTTCGAAATCGAAGGTGAGGAAGGCTTTCGCCGGCGGGAGGCACAGGTTATCGCCGACCTTGCGCGCTTGCAGGGACACGTCGTGGCGACCGGCGGCGGCGCCGTCTTGCGCCCCGAAAACCGGCAGCACCTGCAAGCCAGCGGTTTCGTCGTCTATCTCAACGTGCCCTTGCAGACGCTCTGCGAACGGACCCGGCACGACAGGAATCGGCCACTCCTGCAGGTCGTCGACCCGCTCGGCAAACTCCGGGAACTGCACGCGCAGCGTGACCCGCTTTATCGAAGTATCGCCGACCTGGTCGTCAGCGGCGGCCGAATTACCGCGCAGTCGGTGCTACAACCGCTGCTCAAGGAAATGGGAAAAGCATGAAGACGCTGACGGTTGCGCTCGGGGAACGGTCGTATCCAATTCATGTCGGACGTGGTCTGCTCGACCGCGGTGAATTGCTGCTGCCTTTTCTCACCCAGCCGCGGGCGGTAATCGTCAGCAACAGCACCGTCGCCCCGCTCTATCTGGCACGCCTCGCCGACGCCCTGCGCGGTGTCGGGGTCGAGGTCGCCGAGATCGTCTTGCCGGATGGCGAACAGTTCAAGGACTGGCAAACGCTCAACACGATCTTTGATGCCCTCCTGCAGCGCCGAAGCGAGCGTTCGACGACCCTGGTGGCGCTGGGCGGTGGCGTCGTCGGCGACATCACCGGTTTTGCCGCCGCCTGTTTTCAGCGTGGCATGCCGTTGATTCAGGTTCCGACGACGCTGCTTGCCCAGGTGGATTCTTCGGTTGGCGGCAAGACGGCGATCAATCACCCGCTCGGGAAGAACATGATCGGTGCTTTCCATCAGCCGAAACTGGTGCTTGCCGACACCGACACGCTGCGCACGCTTCCCGACCGTGAATTGCATGCCGGCCTTTCGGAAGTCATCAAGTATGGCCTGATCAGGGACTTGCCGTTCTTTGAATGGCTCGAGGACAATCTCGAAAGCCTCCTGTCCCGTGAGCCGCCGGCGCTCGCCGAGGCGATCTGCCGGTCGTGCGAGAACAAGGCCGAGGTGGTCGCTGCCGACGAGCGTGAGAGTGGCGAGCGCGCCCTGCTCAACCTTGGCCATACCTTCGGCCATGCCATCGAGACCGGCCTCGGCTATGGCGAGTGGCTGCACGGCGAGGCGATCGCGGCGGGCACCATGATGGCCGCCCAACTCTCGGCGCAACTCGGCTGGCTGGCATCCGCTGACGTCGATCGAGTGGAGCGGCTACTGCGCCGAGCGAGCCTGCCGGTACGCGGGCCGACTCTTGACGTCGAGCGCTACCTCGAACTGATGTACAACGACAAGAAAGTGCAGGGCGGCCATCTTCGCCTGGTGCTCCTGCAGCGCATCGGCCAGGCCGTGCTCACCGACGCGGCGCCGCTGCCCGAAGTTCGGCGCGCGATCGCCGGGCGCTCCGTCAATGCCTGAACTCGCTCCATATGCCGCTACCGCAGCGACCAGTCGGGGTCGCCAGCGCCCGGACACGGAGCCGTCGCATCGCAGTGAATTCCAGCGTGACCGCGACCGGATCGTACACTCGACGGCTTTCCGGCGACTTGAATACAAGACGCAGGTCTTCGTCAATCACGAAGGCGACCTCTTTCGCACGCGCCTGACGCATAGCCTTGAAGTGGCTCAGATTGCACGCGGCATTGCCCGGGCATTGCGGCTCAACGAGGACCTCGCCGAGGCGATTTCGCTGGCTCACGACCTCGGGCACACGCCCTTTGGCCATGCCGGGCAGGAGGCGCTCAACGAGCAGATGCGCGAGCATGGCGGCTTCGAGCACAATCTTCAGAGCCTGCGAACCGTCGACCTGCTGGAGGAGCGCTACGCCGCCTTCAACGGCCTCAACCTGTGTTTCGAGACGCGTGAAGGAATTGTCAAGCATTGCTCGCTGGAAAACGCGCGTCAGCTTGGCGACGTCGGCGAACGCTTCCTGAACCGCACGCGCCCCTCGCTGGAAGCGCAGATCTGCAATCTGGCCGACGAGATCGCCTACAACAATCACGACGTCGATGATGGTTTGCGCGCCGGCCTGATCAGCCTTGAGCAACTGGAGGACGTCAGCCTGTTCGCCCGGCACGTCGCCGACGTTCGTGGCGTCTATCCGGGGCTCGCTGGACGGCGATTGATCCACGAAACGATTCGCCGCCTGATCAACACCCTGGTATGCGATCTGATCGAGACCACCGCCGGCAATATTGTTCGCCAGAGTCCCAGGGACCTTGCCGAGGTGCGTCTGGCGCCACCATTGGTGGCCTTCTCGGCGGCGTCATTCGAGGCGCAGCGGCAGTTGAAGCGCTTTCTGCGAAGCCGCCTCTATCAGCACTATCAGGTCTTGCGGATGGCCAGCAAGGCGCAGCGCATCATCGCTGACCTGTTTACCGCGTTCACCAGCGACGCCCGCCTGTTGCCGCCGCAGTATCAGGTCGCCGGCGAGGGTGATCAGGTTCGCCGGGTCGCCGACTACATCGCCGGGATGACCGACCGCTATGCGATCAAGGAGCACCGGCGCCTGTTTGCCGTCGGCGAGGATTGAACGCGCGGCGTCGGTCGGTGACCGGGGGTAGATGGGAGGATATCGCGGCTGCCCGGGCGCTAGCCCAGCATCGGTGGCGTTGGTGGCGAGGTGCGGCGCGCCATCCGGCGCTGCCACCCCCGCTCTGGGTGGGTCGTCAGGCCGCCTGGCGCGACAGGCCGCTCAGGGCGCCGGCCAGTCCTTGATGTAGGCCTTGAGGAGCTTGTTTTCCATGTTGCGCTCCTCGAGCACGGCCTTGGCGACGTCGTGAAAGGAAACGATGCCGATGATCGTGTCGCCTTCCATGACCGGCACGTAGCGAGTGTGGGTGTCCACCATCATCCGCCGCAGTTCATCCACGTCCATTTCCAGATCGGTGGTCGGCGGGTTGCGATCCATCGCCTCGACGACGAGGATCTCGGCAATCGGTGGCGTCGGTCCGACGCGACGTTCGGTCTGGCGCTTGGCGAGGATCAACAGCACCTCGCGAAAGGTCAGCATGCCTGCCAGTTTTCCCCCTTCCATGACGATCACCGAACCGATGTCGTTTTCCGCCATCATGATGACGGCATCAGAGAGCGGCGAGTCGGGATGGACAGCGAACAGTGCGGACTCCTTGACCTGCAGAACCTCTTTGACTTCCATGTCACCCCCTGGAATAGAATGGCTGGCTGATGCGCCCGTTGACCGATCGGAGCGATTCTACCAGATGTCGATCGCCATCCGAAAACCTGGGCGTCGCCTGTTGGCCGCCGCATGAGTCATCGCCGGTGATGTCCCGCAATGGCCGTCCCGCAAGAAAAACAACGCCCGCGGCGGCGGGCGTTGTGTGGCGCGATGCCGGCAAGCAGCGAACGCCTGCTCAGCCCTTCAGAGCCAGCAGCACTTCGTCGAGCATCTTCTTCGCGTCGCCGAAGAGCATCCGGTTGTTCTCCTTGTAAAACAGCGGGTTGTCCACCCCTGCGTAGCCCGATGCCATGCTGCGCTTCATGACGATCGAGGTCTTGGCCTTCCACGCTTCGAGTACCGGCATGCCGGCGATCGGGCTGCTCGGGTCGTCCTGTGCCCCCGGATTGACGATGTCGTTGGCGCCGATGACCATCGCCACATCGGTCTTCGGAAAGTCGTCGTTGAGTTCGTCCATTTCCATCACGATATCGTAGGGGACCTTGGCTTCGGCGAGCAGTACGTTCATGTGCCCAGGCATGCGGCCGGCGACAGGATGAATGCCGAAACGGACGTTGACGCCCTTGTCGCGGAGGAATCGGGTGATCTCGTAGACCGTGTGCTGCGCCTGCGCTACCGCCATCCCGTAACCGGGAATGATGATCACGTTCTTGGCGTCGCGAAGCAATTCGGCGGTTTCCGGCGCCAGGATCGGCACGACCTCACCGGCCGGCTGCGCGCCACCGGCAGCCGCCGCGGGCGTTCCACCGGTGGTCCCGAAGCCGCCGGCAATGACGCTGAGGAAGTGCCGATTCATCGCCGCGCACATGATGTACGAGAGGATCGCGCCGCTCGAACCAACCAGCGCACCGGTGACGATCAAGAGGTCATTGGAGAGCATGAAGCCGGTGGCCGCAGCCGCCCAGCCCGAGTAGCTGTTGAGCATCGAAACCACTACCGGCATGTCGGCGCCACCGATTGCCATCACCATGTGCACGCCGAAAGCGAGTGCAATGATGGTCATCACGATCAGGCACATCATGCCGTTGCTGATCGACTCGACGTCCAGGAACTGGCCGCCGAAGTAGATCACCACCAGCAGCCCGAACAGATTGATGAAGTGGCGTCCCGGCAGCAGCAGCGGGTTGCCGGAGATTTTGCCGGAGAGCTTGCCGAAGGCGACCACCGATCCCGAGAAGGTGACGGCGCCGATCAGGATGCCGATATAGATCTCGAGGTCATGAATCGTCTTTTCGGCGCCGTGCAGTCTTGCCGCCACCACCGGGTCGATGTAGTTCGCGAAACCGACCCACATCGCCGCCAGACCGACCATGCTGTGCATCAGCGCGACCAGTTCCGGCATCTGGGTCATCTGCACGGTGCGCGCGGCGTACAGGCCGACACTGGCGCCGACCACCATCGCGGCGATGATCCAGCCGTAGCCCGAACTGCCGACCTCGGGACCAAAGATCGTCGCCAGCACGGCAATCGCCATGCCGACGATGCCGTAGATATTGCCGCGTCTGGCGGTTTCCTGGTTGCTGAGCCCGCCAAGGCAGAGAATGAAGAGGATCGTTGCTCCAAGATAGGAGGCTGTTGCCAAACTTTGAGACATGTCCATCAACTCCTATTTGCGGAACATTGCCAGCATGCGCTGGGTTACGGCGAAGCCACCAAACATGTTGATCGTCGCCAGCACGATGGCGAAGATCGCCAGGACTCGAATCCAGCCGTCCGGCCGGTCGAGGCTTCCATCCATGGGTGGCGCGATCTGGACCAGCGCGCCGATGGCGATGATGCTGCTGATCGCATTGGTGACACTCATCAGCGGCGTATGGAGGGCTGGCTTGACGTTCCAGACGACCATGTAACCGACAAAGCACGCCAGCACGAAGACCGTGAAGTGAGCCAGGAAGGCCGGCGGCGCACCGGCGCCGATGAACCAGAAGAACAGCGCAGCGACGGCAAAGAGCACGGCCGACTTGGTTCCCGACGATGGCGCGCTGGACTTGCCGTGGCCATGTGGCTTGGCGGCGGCCGGCGCCGGCTTGGCGGCCGGACGTGCCGCCGGTGCGGCAGACAGCTTCGGCGCCGGTGGCGGCCAGGTGATGCTCCCTTCCTTGACGACGGTGGTGCCGCGGATCACCTCGTCGTCCATATTGACGTCGATGCTGCCGTCCTTGTTCTTGCAGAGTTCCTCCATCAGGCGGAAGAGGTTCGTCGCGTAGAGCGTGCTCGACTGTTTCGCCAGGCGACTCGGAAGGTCCGAGTAGCCGATGATCTTGACGCCGTGCTTGACGACGACGCTGCCGGGTTCGGTCAGCTCGCAGTTGCCGCCCTGTTCTGCCGCCATGTCCACGATGATGCTGCCCGGTTTCATCGATTGCACCATTTCGGCGGTGATCAGCTTGGGAGCCGGCTTGCCGGGGATCAGCGCTGTCGTGATGATGATGTCGACGTCCTTGGCCTGCTTGGCGAAGACCTCGCGCTGCGCTTTCTGGAAACCCTCACTCATCACCTTGGCGTAGCCGCCGACACCCGAACCTTCTTCCTCGTAGTCCACCGTGACGAACTCCCCGCCCATCGAGGTGACCTGGTCGGCAACCTCCGGACGGGTGTCGTTGGCGCGCACGATGGCGCCCAGGCTCGACGCCGCGCCAATTGCCGCCAGGCCGGCGACGCCGGCTCCGATCACGAACACCTTGGCCGGCGGCACCTTGCCGGCCGCCGTGATCTGGCCGGTGAAGAAACGATCGAAATGGTGTGCCGCCTCGATCACGGCACGGTAGCCGGCGATGTTCGCCATCGAGCTCAGGGCGTCGAGCTTCTGTGCCCGCGAGATGCGCGGCACGCTGTCCATGGCCAGCACGGTGGCCTTGCGATCGGCCAGTTGTTGCAGCAGCTCGGGGTTCTGCGCTGGCCAGATGAAGCTGATCAGCGTACCGCCCTCGCGTAGCAGGCCGACTTCTTCGGGCAGCGGCCCGCGAACCTTGAAAACGATGTCCGAAGTCGACCACAGGGCGGCCGCTCCTTCGACAACTGTCGCGCCGGACGCGCGGTAGGCGTCGTCGGAAACGGTGGCGGCATCGCCGGCGCCCGCTTCGACCTGGACGGCAAAGCCCAGTTTCGTCAGCTTTTCGACGACTTCCGGTACCGTCGCGACGCGCTTCTCCCCAGCGGCAATCTCTCGTGGAACTCCGATTGTTAGTGGCATTCAGCCCTCCATTCCTTGTCTCGTTGGTGCCAGTGTTCAAAAAAAACCGGGCTGCCAGTCGCGCAACCCGCCTCCCACACAAACGTGAATCGCCAGTGTCGATCAGCAAGACGGTCGAAGAGCTGCCCGCTTCCTGTGTTGCGCAGGAAAAGCCCCCCTGCTTTCGGTCTTGCCGGCAAGCCCTCCGCCAAACTCCTTGCGCCCGCAGCTTACCACAAGCTTAAAACGGACTTTACCATCTGCCGTGCGCTTGAAAAGCGCACAACCGACGCCCGGATGACGATCTGGCAAGGCGGCGCGCGAAGGTTGTCGCAGCCGGCGCTGCTCGCAGGTCGGGCGGCACGCAACTTGCTTCGAAAGTCGGCGTGCCGGCAGCGCGCCAGATCGCCGTTTCGGCAGCTATTGCGCGCCTTCTTTCGGTGCCTGCACGACCGCCCGGCGCACTTCCCTGGTGCGGCGCAGCATATTGAATACCCGATGTTTTCGGGGTATAGTCGCAGGTCCCCCAGAGTGGCCTGTCGACCGGCTTGGCGCCGGATGCCGCGACGTTACCGGTGGAGGTCGCCCGGGTACCATGCATCTTAGTCTTGTGAGGATTCGAGCGTGAGCGATTCGGCCATACCTGAACGGCAAGGGCTTTACGACCCGGCCAACGAGCACGACGCCTGCGGCGTCGGTTTTGTAGCGCACATTCGCGGCAAGAAGAGTCACTCGATCATCGAGCAAGGCCTGCTGATCCTGCAAAACCTCGATCACCGTGGCGCGGTCGGTGCCGATCCCCTGATGGGCGACGGTGCCGGTATCCTGATCCAGATCCCCGACGGCTATTTTCGTGACGAGATGGCCAGGCAGGGCGTGCGGCTGCCGCCGGCGGGCGACTACGGCGTCGGCATGGTCTTTCTGCCCAAGGAGTCCGCATCTCGCCTCGCTTGTCAGGAAGAGATCGAACGGGCGGTGCGCACCGAAGGCCAGGTGGTGCTCGGCTGGCGCGACGTGCCGGTCGACCACAGCCTGCCGATGTCGCCCGTGGTTCGCGCCAGAGAGCCGGTGATTCGCCAGATCTTCATCGGTCGCGGCCCGGACATCATGGTTACCGATGCTCTCGAGCGCAAGCTCTATGCGATTCGCCGCAGCGCTGCAAATGCCATTCTGGCGCTTGGGCTGAAGCACAGCAAGGAGTTCTATCAGCCGTCGGTGTCGGCGCGCACAGTGGTCTACAAGGGCCTGCTGCTGGCCGGCCAGGTGGGCAAGTACTACCTGGACCTGCAGGACCCGCGCTGCGTTTCGGCGATGGCGCTGGTCCACCAGCGTTTCTCGACCAACACCTTCCCGACCTGGCAGCTGGCGCACCCGTACCGGATGATCGCGCACAATGGCGAGATCAACACCGTGCGTGGCAACTACAACTGGATGCGCGCCCGCGAAAAGGGCACCCTGTCACCGATGCTCGGTGCCGACTTGGAAAAGATCTGGCCGCTGATCTATCCCGGCCAGTCCGACTCCGCGGCCTTCGACAATTCACTCGAGCTGCTGGTGATGGGCGGCTATTCGCTGGCGCACGCGATGATGATGATGATTCCCGAAGCCTGGGAGTCGCATACCCTGATGGATCCCAAGCGCAGCGCTTTCTACAAATACCATGCGGCGATGATGGAACCTTGGGATGGTCCCGCTGCCGTGGCATTTACCGACGGCCGCCAGATCGGCGCGACGCTCGACCGCAACGGCCTGCGGCCGGCGCGTTACCTGGTGACCGACGACGATCTGGTGGTGATGGCTTCGGAAGCCGGCGTGCTGCCGATCCCCGAGGAGCGAATCGTCAAGAAATGGCGCCTGCAGCCGGGCAAGATGTTCCTGATCGATCTCGACCAGGGACGGATCATCGAGGATCGCGAGCTCAAGGACACGCTGTCGCGGCTGAAGCCCTACCAGGACTGGCTGAGCCGGATCAACATCAAGCTCGACGAACTGCCGTCGCCGCCGAGTGGTCCCGTGCGTAGCTACTCGGCGTCGCTGCTCGACCGCCAGCAGGCCTTCGGCTACAGCCAGGAGGACCTCAAGTTCATCCTCGAGCCAATGGCCAACTCCGGCGAGGAGGCGACCGGCTCGATGGGCAACGATTCGCCGCTGGCCGTCCTGTCGAACCGCAGCAAGCCCTTGTTCGCCTACTTCCGGCAGCTCTTCGCGCAGGTCACCAATCCGCCGATCGACCCGATCCGCGAGCAGTTGGTGATGTCGCTGGTATCCTTCATCGGTCCCAAGCCCAATCTGCTCGGGATCAATGAAATCAACCCTCCGTACCGTCTGGAGGTTGCCCAGCCGGTGCTCGACTTCGACCACATGGCGAAGCTGCGGCGGATCGCCGGCTACACCGGCAACAAGTTTCACTCGGCCGAGCTCGACATCTGCTATCCGCTGGCATGGGGTAACGAAGGCGTTGAGGCGCGCCTCGCGTCGCTGTGCGCGGAGGCCGAAGACCACGTACACCGCGGCTCGAGCATCCTGATCGTCTCGGATCGCAAGTTCGACGCCGAACACGTCGCCATCCCGGCGCTCCTGGCGACCTCGGCGGTCCACCAGCACCTGGTCACCAAGGGCCTGCGCACGCGCGTCGGACTGGTCGTCGAAACCGGCGCTGCCCGCGAAACGCATCATTTTGCCGTTCTCGCCGGTTACGGCGCGGAGGCGGTGCACCCCTATCTCGCCCTCGAAACGCTGCAACACCTCACCGGCGGCGACGCCGAGAAGGGCGACAAGGCGATCAAGCATTTCATCAAGGGGGTCGGCAAGGGTCTGCTCAAGGTGATGTCCAAGATGGGCATTTCGACCTACATGTCCTACACCGGGGCGCAGATCTTCGAGGCGGTCGGCCTGCAGAAGCAGATGGTCGACAAGTATTTCACCGGCACCTCGACGCAGGTAGAGGGAATCGGCGTCTTCGAGGTCATGGAAGAAGCGATCAGCCTGCACCGCGTCGCTTTCGGTGACGATCCGGTGTTGGCGACGATGCTCGACGCCGGCGGCGAGTATGCCTATCGCGTGCGCGGCGAAGAACACATGTGGACGCCCGATGCGATCGCCAAACTGCAACACGCGACCCGTACCGGCAAGTACGAGACCTACAAGGAATACGCGGCGGTGGTCAACGATCAGACGCAGCGGCACATGACCCTGCGCGGCCTGTTCGAGATCAAGCCGGCGGGACCGCCAGTGCCGCTCGACGAAGTCGAGCCGGCGAAGGAGATCGTCAAGCGCTTCGCCACCGGTGCGATGTCGCTCGGATCGATTTCGACCGAAGCGCACAGCACCCTGGCGATTGCCATGAACCGTTTGGGTGGCAAGTCGAATACCGGCGAGGGTGGCGAGGATCCGGCGCGCTTCCAGGCGCTGAAGGGTGGCGAGAAGCTCTCCGACGTGATCGGCAAGCCGCGGGTCGAGCGTGACTATCAGTTGCAGGCGGGCGACAGCCTGCGCTCGGCGATCAAGCAGGTCGCCTCCGGACGCTTCGGAGTGACCACCGAATATCTGGTCAACGCCGACCAGATCCAGATCAAGATGGCACAGGGCGCCAAGCCTGGCGAAGGCGGGCAGCTGCCCGGCCACAAGGTTTCCGAGTACATCGGCTTCCTGCGCCACTCGGTGCCCGGCGTCGGCCTGATTTCGCCGCCGCCGCACCACGACATCTATTCGATCGAAGACCTCGCGCAGCTGATCCACGACCTCAAGAACACCAATCCGCAGGCGTCGGTCAGCGTCAAACTGGTCTCCGAGGTTGGTGTCGGCACGGTTGCCGCAGGCGTCACCAAGGCCAAGGCCGATCACCTGGTGATCGCCGGTCATGACGGTGGCACCGGTGCCAGCCCGCAGTCGTCGATCAAGCATGCCGGATCGCCGTGGGAACTCGGCCTCGCCGAAACGCAGCAGACGCTGGTCCTCAACCGGCTGCGCGGGCGGGTGCGGGTGCAGGTCGATGGCCAGATGAAGACCGGGCGCGACGTGCTGATCGGCGCGCTGCTCGGTGCCGACGAGTTCGGTTTCGCGACCGCGCCGCTGGTTGTCGAAGGCTGCATCATGATGCGCAAGTGTCACCTCAACACCTGCCCGGTCGGCGTCGCGACGCAGGATCCGCTGCTGCGCCGTCGCTTCTCGGGTCAGCCCGAGCACGTCGTCAACTATTTCTTTTTCGTCGCCGAGGAATTGCGCGAGCTGATGGCGCAGATCGGCATCCGCAGTGTCAATGAGTTGATCGGCCGCTGTGACCTGCTCGACATGCGCAAGGGCATCACCCACTGGAAGGCCAGGGGGCTCGATTACAGCCGCGTCCTGGCGCGCCCGGAAAACAAGGCGGGGACACCCGTCTACCAACATGAGCAGCAGGATCACGGGCTCGCCAGGGCGCTCGACAACCAGCTCATCGAACTCGCCAGACCGGCCCTCGAGAAAGGCGACAAAGTCAGTATCGAGCTGCCGGTGCGCAACATCAACCGCACCGTCGGCGCCATGCTGTCGGGGCGGGTGGCGGCGCGTTACGGCCACGCCGGGCTGCCGGACGGAACCATCGACGTCCATCTCACCGGCACCGCCGGTCAAAGCTTCGGCGCTTTCCTGGCGCGCGGCGTGACGCTCGACCTGGTCGGTGAAGGCAACGACTACGTCGGCAAGGGCTTGTCGGGTGGGCGGATCATCGTTCGGCCGAACCCGGGTTTCCGTGGCGAGGCACTGAGCAACATCATCGTCGGCAACACCGTTCTGTATGGCGCCAGCGAAGGTGAGGCGTTCTTTGCCGGCGTCGCCGGCGAGCGCTTCGCGGTCCGCAACTCGGGGGCCACCGCGGTTGTCGAGGGGGTTGGCGATCATGGCTGTGAGTACATGACCGGCGGCACGGTGGTGGTGCTCGGGATGACCGGCCGCAACTTTGCCGCCGGCATGTCCGGCGGCGTGGCCTACGTTCTCGACGAAGACGGCAGCTTCGAGTCGCGCTGCAACATGGCGCAGGTGTCGCTCGAACCCGTCGATGAGGAGTTCGCGGCGCGCGTCGGCAGCGACGCCGGCGACGATCTCGAGGGGCACGGCCAGGTCGACATCCGCCATCTCGGCGTCATCGACGAGGTCTTGCTCAAGGGGCTGATCGAGAAGCACCACCGCTCTACCGGCAGCCTGCAGGCGCGGCGTCTGCTCGACGACTGGACGAAACACCGTGGCAGCTTCGTCAAGGTCATGCCGCACGAGTATCGGCGGGCGCTCAGCGAACTGGCGGCAGCGCAAAAGCAACTGGAGGCAGCATAAGCATGGGTAAGCCGACTGGATTCATCGAGTACCAGCGACTGGCGGAGGTCAGTGAGCCGGCCGCGTCGCGTCTGACGCATTATCGCGAATTCATCGCCACGCTGAACGACGAGCAGGCCAGCCTGCAGGGCGCGCGCTGCATGGACTGCGGCATTCCGTTCTGCAACACCGGCTGTCCGGTCAATAACATCATTCCCGACTGGAACGACCTGGTGTTCCGGGGCAACTGGGAGCAGGCGCTGGCGGTGCTGCACTCGACCAACAACTTCCCCGACTTCACCGGCCGGATCTGTCCGGCGCCGTGCGAAGCGGCGTGTACGCTGAACATCAACACCGACCCTGTGGGCATCAAGTCGATCGAGCACGCGATCGTCGACAAAGGCTGGCAAAAGGGCTGGATCGTCCCACAACCGCCGCGGATGAAGACCGGCAAGAGCGTCGCCATCGTCGGCTCGGGCCCGGCCGGCATGGCCGCTGCGCAGCAGCTGGCACGGGTCGGTCACAGCGTCGTCGTGTTCGAGAAGAACGACCGGGTGGGCGGCCTGCTGCGCTATGGCATCCCGGATTTCAAGCTCGAGAAATCGCATATCGACCGTCGCATCGAGCAGATGGAGGCCGAGGGCGTCGTGTTTCGCACCAGTCAGGACGTTGGCGGCGACGGTGAGCATGCGCTCGCCGCCGAGCAACTGCTGGCCGAGTTCGACGCGGTCGTGCTCGCCGGCGGTGCCGAAGCGCCGCGCGATCTGAACGTCCCCGGACGCGAGCTCGACGGCGTTCATTTCGCGATGGAATTCCTGCCGCAGCAGAACCGGGTCAACGCCGGTGATTCGGTTCCCGGGCAGATCCTCGCCACCGGCAAGCGGGTGGTGGTGATCGGCGGTGGCGATACCGGTTCCGACTGCGTCGGCACCAGCAATCGCCACGGTGCCAAGTCGGTGACCCAGTTCGAGCTGATGCCGCAGCCGCCCGAGAACGAGAACAAGAGCCTGACCTGGCCCTACTGGCCACTGAAGCTGCGCACCTCGTCGTCGCACGAAGAGGGTTGTGTGCGCGATTTTGCCGTCTCGACCAAGGCTTTCATCGGCAAGAAGGGCAAGCTGAAAGGCCTGCGGCTGGTGCGCGTGAACTGGATTGACGGCCGCATGAACGAATTGCCTGGCAGCGAGGTCGAGATCCCGGCCGACCTGGTCCTGCTGGCTATGGGTTTCGTTTCGCCGGTCCGGCAAGGCCTGCTCGAGCAACTGGGTGTCGAGCTCGACGCGCGAGGCAATGTCAAGGCGACGACCGACGGCGCCGGTTGTTACGCGACCAGCGCGACCAAGGTCTTTGCCGCCGGCGACATGCGGCGCGGCCAGTCGCTGGTGGTCTGGGCGATCCGTGAGGGCCGGCAATGCGCCCGCGAGGTCGATGCCTTCCTGATGGGCAGTTCCGAGCTGCCACGCTGAGCCGCATCGGCGGCAAACGCAGCCGACCGTGACATTGTTGTCGGTCGCTGGCCGCCGATCCTGAAACAATACGACGCAGTATCGAGGGCATCGGCGCCTCGCCTGGGCGCGACGCCGCCCCGGGTCGCGGCTGCCGATGCGCCGGCAAGTGCTGTGTTGCAGTCACCGGGGCCGGCAGGAGCGAATCCGGCCCTCACCGTCTGACGGGGTAGAAGCCAATGAATATCGTCATTCTCGCAGCCGGCCAGGGCAAGCGCATGCATTCGAACCTGCCCAAGGTTCTCCACCAGGTGGCTGGCAAGGCGCTCGTGTCGCATGTCATCGATGCCGCCCGCAGCCTGACGCCGCAGACCATTTGCCTGGTCTATGGCCACGGCGGCGACGCCCTGCGGACCAGTATCGACGCGCCGGACCTGGTCTGGGTGCTGCAGGAACCGCAACTCGGGACCGGCCATGCGGTGCAGCAGGCGATGCCGCATCTCGCCGCGGCGCCGACGACGCTGGTGCTCTATGGCGACGTGCCGCTGATCCAGCCGGCGACCCTGCAGGCGCTGGTGCACGCCGCGCGCGACGCGCTGGCGATCCTTACCGTCGAGCTGGCCGAGCCGAGCGGTTACGGTCGCATCGTTCGTGACAGCGCCGGCGAGGTGGTACGCATCGTCGAGCAGAAGGATGCCTCGGCCGCAGAGCGCGCCATCCGCGAGGTCAACAGCGGTATCGTCGCGTTGCCGACCGTCCGCCTCGCCGAGTGGCTGGCCGCCCTGTCGAACGACAACGCGCAGCAGGAGTACTACCTGACCGACGTCGTCGGCATGGCGGTCGCTGCCGGTGTGCCGATCCGCACCGTGCCGGCGCAGGGCGAATGGGAAGTGCTGGGCGTCAATAGCAAGGTGCAGCTGGCTGAACTCGAGCGCGTCGCGCAGCGCCGCACCGCCGAGCGTCTGATGGAACAGGGTGTTCGCCTGGCCGACCCGGCGCGGCTCGACGTGCGCGGCGAGCTGGTTTGCGGACGCGACGTGTTCATCGACGTCAATTGCGTCTTCGAAGGCCGCGTGCTGCTCGACGAAGCGGTCGAGATCGGCCCCTGCTGCGTGCTCAAGAACGCCAGCATCGGCGCCGGCTCGCGTCTCGCTGCCTTCAGCCATATCGAGGATGCGACGGTTGGTCCCGACGGCGTCATCGGCCCCTTCGCCCGCCTGCGTCCCGGCACCGAACTCGCCGCTGGCGTGCATGTCGGCAACTTCGTCGAACTCAAGAACGCCAAGGTCGCCGCGCAATCGAAGGCCAATCACCTGGCCTACGTCGGTGACGCGATCATCGGCAGCCGGGTGAACATCGGCGCCGGCACGATCACCTGCAACTACGACGGCGCCAACAAGTTCAAGACGATCATCGAGGACGACGTCTTCATCGGTTCCGATACCCAGCTGGTCGCCCCGGTCACCGTCGGTCGCGGGGCAACCCTCGGTGCCGGAACGACGCTGACCAGGGATGCGCCACCCGACACGCTGACCCTCTCGCGGGTCAGGCAGGTTTCCCTTGCCGGCTGGAAACGGCCGCAAAAGCCGAAGAAGTGAGCTGACCATGTGTGGCATCGTTGCCGCGGTCGCCGACCGCAATATCGTTCCCGTTCTGCTCGAAGGTCTGCGCAAGCTCGAATACCGCGGCTACGACTCGGCCGGCCTGGCACTGATCAACGCCGACGGCTTGCAGCGGCTGCGCTCGGTCGGTCGCGTCGCCGAGCTCAGCGCGCAGGCCGAGACCTCGCAGGTTTCTGGTCACACCGGCATCGCCCACACCCGCTGGGCGACGCATGGCGTCCCCTGCGAACGCAATGCCCATCCGCATATCTCCGAGGGACTGGCGGTAGTCCATAACGGCATCATCGAAAATCACGAGCTGCTGCGGACACGGCTGATCGCCGCCGGTTACGGCTTCACCTCGGACACCGATACCGAGGTGGTGGCGCACCTGATCGCCCATGAACTGAAGAGCGAGACTGACTTTCTGACCGCCGTTCGCCAGGCACTCGCACAGCTGCACGGCGCCTACGCGCTTGCTGTCCTGCGTGCCGCCGACCCGAGCCGGGTGGTGGTGGCGCGCGAAGGATCGCCGCTGCTGCTCGGTCTGACCGACGACGGTTGCTACGCGGCGTCGGACGCCTCGGCACTGTTGCAGGTGACGCGGCGGATCGTCTATCTCGAGAACGGCGACTGCGCCGAATTGATGCGCGACAGTTACCGTATCACGCGGGTCGACGGGACGCCGGTCGAACGTCCCGAGAGCGAATCGCAACTGTCGGCCGATGCCGTCGAACTGGGACAATATCGCCACTACATGCAGAAGGAGATCTTCGAGCAGCCGGTGGCGCTGGCCAATACCCTGGAGATGCTCGGGACCGTCCGCAGCATCCAGCCCGGCCTGTTTGGCGCCGCCAGCGAAGAGATTCTCCGGGACGTCAAGCAGGTGCTGATCATCGCCTGTGGAACGAGCTACCACGCCGGTCTGGTCGCCCGCTACTGGCTCGAATCGATCGCCGCCATCCCCTGCGCGGTCGAAGTCGCCAGCGAGTATCGCTACCGCGACTCGGTGCCCGACCCGCAGACCCTGCTGGTCACCATCTCGCAATCGGGAGAAACTGCCGACACCCTGGCCGCCCTGCAGCACGCCAAGTCGCTCGGCATGCAGCGCACGCTATGTATCTGCAATGTTCCGGAGTCATCGCTGGTGCGCGAAAACGCACTGCGCTTCATCACCCGCGCCGGGCCGGAAATCGGCGTCGCGTCGACCAAGGCCTTTACCACCCAGCTCGCCGCGCTGTACCTGCTGACGCTGGTCCTCGCCAAGCTGCGCAATCGTCTCGACGAACGTGCCGAAGCGGCCGAACTGCACGCCGTTCGCCACCTGCCGATGGCGGTCAGCAAGATTCTCGAGATCGAGCCGGCGATTCGCGAATGGTCCGAGCGCTTCTCGATGAAGCAGCACGCGCTGTTTCTCGGGCGCGGCCGGCATTATCCGATCGCCATGGAAGGCGCGCTGAAGCTCAAGGAAATCTCGTATATCCACGCCGAAGCCTACCCGGCCGGAGAACTCAAGCACGGCCCCTTGGCGCTGGTCGACCGCGACATGCCGGTGATCGCCGTTGCGCCCAACGACACGCTGATCGAAAAGCTCAAGTCAAACCTGCAGGAGGTTCGTGCCCGCGGCGGCGAGCTCTACGTCTTTGCCGACGCCGACAGCGAGATGACGGAATCGGACGGCATTCATGTCCTGCATCTGCCCGAGCACTACGGCGCCTTGTCGGCACTGCTGCACGTCGTGCCGCTGCAGCTGCTTGCCTATCACGTCGCGCTGGTCCGCGGTACCGACGTCGACAAGCCGCGCAATCTGGCGAAATCGGTGACCGTCGAGTAGGGGGTCGCTGGCCTTCCGGGGAAAGCCGTGTGGCGACCGACGACGATCGGCCTGCGAGCTACGGTGATCTACGAAATGGCCTGCAGGATCGTCGCCGCCAGCAGCTCGCCGGCTGGCGCCCCGGCTACCGTCAGGCGGCGCTGGATGATGAAGAACGGCACGCCGCTGACACCCAGATCGCCGACCTGGCCAGCCAGCGCCATGACCTGCTGCGCGCCCGCATCGCTCGCCAGATAGCTGCGTACCGTTTCGCGGCGATCGCCGCAGGCGGCGGCAATGTCGGCCAGCGTCGCGACGTCGCCGATATCCTCGCCGCGTTGAAAGTGGGCCGCAAAAAGGCTTTCGACGAGCGCTTCGACTTCGGCCGGCGAGTGTCCGATCGACTGCGCACGATGGACCAGCCGGTGCGCCCGCAGGGTGTTCGGACGCGTCGTGATGCGCTCGAAGTTGAACTCGAGGCCACTCTCGGCGCCGGCTTCGGTGACGCTCTGCTGCAGTCTCGCGACCGGCTTCGCGCCGCCGAACTTGGCTTCGAGAAAGGCGCCGTACGGCTCACCCTCGGGCGGCGTATCGGGATTGAGAAAGAACGGCAGCCAGTTGCGCTGGAAGCGCACGCCGGGATGTTTTCGCCCGACCTGTAGCAGCGCCTGCTGCAGGCGGTGCTTGCCGATGAAGCACCAGGGGCAGACCAGGTCGGAAACGATATCGATGGTGACCTTCATGCAGCTCCGTGCCGGCGGCGTCGATCAAGGGCTGGCTGCCTTGCGGCGCCAGGCCGGCATCTTGACACAAGTGCTTCGCTGCCGCACGCTCGAATTCGTCACTGCGCCGAGATGAGGCGACCGCGCGAAGACGATCGGCGCCTGCGGGCGCCATCGACGACGTCGCAGCCCGGCGACCAGCCAAGGCCTTGCGCGCTGCGCCCGCGCGATTGCCAGAAATAATCCCCGCTTTCGCGTTTGCCGCCTATCATCGGCGAATGTTGCCGCCCGACATGCGGGAGAAGACATGAAAAGCGCAAGAAATCCGGCCAAGAGCCGCCCGCAATCCGCGTCGGTGCCACTTCGCGCCGCCGCTGCCGACGACCGGGATGCCGTCGCCACAGTATCCTTTCCGATCGTCGGCATCGGTGCGTCGGCCGGCGGCCTCGCCGCCTTCGAGGCGTTCTTTTCCGGCATGCCGACCGACGTCGATCCCGGCATGGCCTTCGTGCTGGTACAGCACCTGGCACCGGACCACAAGAGCATCCTCGCCGACCTGATCCGGCGCTATACCCGGATGCAGGTCTTCGAGGTTGCCGACGGCATGCCGGTGCAGGCCAATTGCGCCTACATCATTCCGCCCAACCGCCAGATGGCTTTGCTCAACGGCCGGCTGGAACTGCTTGAGCCGTCCGAGCCGCGAGGCCAGCGGCTGCCGATCGACTTCTTCTTTCGCTCGCTCGCCGCCGACCAGCACGAGAAGGCAATCGCTATCGTGCTCTCCGGTACCGGCAGCGATGGCACGCTGGGCGTGCGGGCGATCAAGGGCGAGGGCGGCATGGTGATGAGCCAGATCCCCGAGTCAACCGAGTTCGACGGCATGCCGCGCAGCGCGATTGCCACCGGCCTGGTCGATTGCCAGTTGCGGCCCGCCGAGATGCCCGCCCAGTTGATCGCCTACGCGGCGCACGCTTTCGGCAAACGCGGTCGTCCCGCCGCCGTTCTGCAGCCCCAGGTCGAGGGCGCGCTGTCGAAGATATTCGTTCTGTTGCGCACTCACACCGGCCACGATTTCTCGCACTACAAGCCGAGCAGCACCCACCGCCGCATCTTGCGGCGGATGAGCGTCCACCAGATCGACGAGCTGGACGACTACCTGCGCTTCCTGCAGCAGTCCGTGCCCGAGGTGGAGGCGCTGTTTGGCGATCTGCTGATCGGCGTCACCGGTTTCTTCCGCGACCCGGAGGCCTTCCAGACGCTCGAGCAGCAGCTTGTCCCGGCGCTGTTTGCGAACAGGCCGGCCGGCAGCGTCGTCCGCGTCTGGTCGGTCGGCTGTTCGAGCGGTGAGGAGGCGTATTCCATCGCCATCCTGCTGGAGGAGTGCATGGAGGCGCTCAAGCAGCGCTACACGGTTCAGGTCTTCGCCACCGACATCGACAACCGGGCGATCACCATTGCCCGCGCCGGGCTTTATCCGGCCAGCGTCGCTGCCGACATTTCGCCGCCGCGGCTGGCGCGCTTTTTCACCGCCGAAAGCGGCGGCGGGTATCGCATTCACAAGCGCATTCGCGACATGCTGGTCTTTTCCGAGCAGGATGTGGTCAGGGATCCGCCGTTCTCCAGACTGGACCTGATCAGCTGCCGCAATCTGCTGATCTACCTCGGTGCGGAGGCGCAGAAAAGGCTGATACCGCTGTTCCATTACGCACTGAATCCGCACGGCGTTTTGTTCCTCGGCGGCTCGGAAAGCATCGGCGATTCGTTCAGCCTGTTCGCCGTGGTCGACCGCAAGGCAAAGCTCTTTCAGCGCAAGGAAGACGTCGCTGGCCGGTACCCCGCCCTGAACCGCGAGCTGCCGCGCCGGACAGCGCTGCCGCGGGGTGGCGCGGCGAGCGCCATGCCGGTGAAACTGCCCGTGCGCGAACTGACCGAACAGGAGCTCCTGCGGCAGCTTGCGCCGGCCGCAGCGCTGGTCGACGAGCACGGCGACATTCTCTACCTGCACGGTCGCACCGGCGCCTATCTCGAGCCGGCGCCCGGCGAGGCGGGCGTCAATAACATCCTGACGATGGCGCGCGAAGGACTGCGGCTGGAGTTGAGTGCTGCCCTTCACAAGGCCGCTGGCAGCAAGTCGACTGTCCGGGTCAGCGGCCTGCGCGTCAGGACCAACGGCCATTTCGTGCCGGTCACGCTGGCTATCCACCCGCTGAAGGCGAACGCGGCCGCGCCGCCGACGTCACCGCTGTACCTGGTCATCCTCGAGGAGGCGCATGACCCGGATCGTCTGGCGACGCAGGCGGCCGCGCCGCTCGCCGACGGCGGCAGCGATGTCGACTCGGTAGTGAGCGCTTCGGGTGCCGACGCGCGGCTGGCGGCGGTCATCGAAGAACTGCGGGCCAGGGACGAGTATCTGCAGAGCACGCACGAGGAACTCGAGACGGCCAACGAGGAGCTGAAGTCCTCGAATGAGGAAATGCAGTCGGTGAACGAAGAGCTGCAATCGACCAACGAGGAACTGGAGACCTCCAAGGAGGAGTTGCAATCGGTCAACGAAGAGCTGGCGACGGTCAACAGCGAGTTGCAGACCAAGGTGGTCGATCTGTCGCGAGCCAACAACGACATGAACAACCTGCTGGCCGGCACCGGCATCGCCACGGTGTTTGTCGATCATCGCTTGCGCATCCTGCGTTTCACGCCGGCTGCCTCGCAGATCATCCACCTGATCCTCAGTGACGTCGGACGACCGGTGGGCCACCTGGTGACCAACCTGATCGGCTACGATGAGCAGCTGGTCAGCGACCTGCAGGCGGTACTCGATACCCTCGAGCCCAAGGAGGCACAGGTGCAGAGCAAGTCCGGCGCGTGGTACATGATGCGCATCCGGCCTTATCGCACCCTGGACAACGTCATCGAGGGGGCGACCATAAGCTTTGTCGATATCACCGAGTTGAAGCGGACCGAGGAGGCATTGGCGAGTGCCAACAAGCTGCTGCGCCTGACCGTCGTCGTGCGTGACGCCTTCGACGCCATTACCCTGCAGGACCCCGACGGTCACATCCTGGCCTGGAACCCGGCAGCGGTCAGGATGTACGGCTGGAGCGAGGCCGAAGCACTGCAGATGAACGTCCGCGAGCGTATTCCGGCGAGCTTGCGTGACGACGCCCTGAGCAGGATCGATCGGCTTGACGGCGCTGAAATCCTCGAGCCGCACCGCACCCAGCGAATCTGCAAGGACGGCACTGTCCTGGACGTCTGGGTTTCCGCCACCGCCTTGGTGAACGGTGCCGGCGAGATGTATGCGATTGCCACCACCGAACGGGCACAACAAGCGACGGCGGCGCGCCAGGCCGCTGGAGGCTCAATTGAGCCGGCAGGATAAGCGCCGCGACGTCGCTGCGCCGCGCGCGGCCGACCAGGATCGAGGTGCCGCACAGGCCTTGCGGCGACGCGCCGAAAAGCTTCTCCAGGGCGGTACGGCCCAGGCCGCCGAACACCAGAGCCTGGCGTCGATGTCGCCGGCAGCGATCGGCGAGATGCTGCACGAGCTGCGGGTGCATCAGATTGAACTGGAAATGCAGAACGACGAGTTGCGTCGTCGGCAGCTCGAGCTGGACACCGCGCGGGCGCGCTATTTCGACATCTACGATCTGGCGCCGGTGGCCTATTGCACCTTGAGCGAGGCCGGACTGATCATCGAGGCCAACCTCGCCGCCGCCAGCCTGCTCGGCGTCAGCCGCAGCGCGCTGGTCAGACAACGGATTAGCCGCTTCATCGTCAAGGCGGATCAGGACGTCTTCTACCTGCACCGCAAGCGACTACAGCGAACCGGCGAGCCGCAGACCTGCGAGTTGCGCATGGCGCGCGACGACGGGACGCCATTCTGGGGGCATCTCGAGGCCGCCGCCGCGCAAGAGGCGGACGGCAGCACGGTATTGCGGATGGTGATCAGCGACGTCAGTCAGCGCAGGCACGCCGAGACCGAGTTGCGGATCGCTGCCGTCGCCTTCGAGTCGCAGCAAAGCATGATGGTGATCGACGCTGCCGGGATCGTCCTGAGGGTCAACCGGGCGTTCACCGAGATCACCGGCTATGGCGCCGAGGAAGTCGTCGGGAAGCCGCCAGGCCTGCTCCAACCTGGTTTGCACGACGGCGATTTCTTTCTCGCCATGCGCGACACCATCGACCGCGTTGGTGGCTGGCAGGGCGAAACCTGGGACCGGCGCAAGAACGGCGAGGTGTATCCGGTATGGCTCAGTGTCTCGGCGGTGTGGCCGCTGATCGCGGTGTCAGCCATTACGTCGCGACGCATTACGACATCACGCAACGCAAGAAGGCGGAACGCGAGATCGAGGCTCTGGCCTTCTTCGATTATCTGACCCATCTGCCCAACCGCGTGCTGTTGCTCGATCATCTGAAACAGGCGATGCTCGCCAGTCACCGTAGTGGCGTTTTCGGCGCGCTGCTGTTCATCGACCTCGATCGCTTCAAGGCGCTCAACGACAGCCATGGCCATGACAAGGGTGACCTGCTGCTGCAGGCCGTCGCGCAACGCCTGACTGCCAGCGTACGCGAATGCGACACGGTGGCGCGGCTGGGCGGCGACGAGTTCGTGGTGATGCTGGTCAGCCTCAGCGGCTGCCGCGAAGACGCGGCCCTGCAGGCCGAGATCATCGGCGAGAAGATCCGTACGGCGCTCAATCGACCGTACCAGCTCGACGGTAGCGAACATCAATGCACGGCGAGCATCGGTGCCACCTTGTTCCAGGGACACCAGACGTCGGTCGACGAGCTGATGAAACAGGCCGATCTCGCGATGTACCGGACCAAGGAAAGCGGTCGCGACCGTTTGCGTTTCTTTGACCCGGCGATGCAGACTGCCGCACTCGGGCACGCCGATCTGGAGGTCTGTCTGCGGCGGGCGATCGGCGAGCGGCAGTTGGTCCTTCACTACCAGGCGCAGGTGGCCGCCGATGGTCGTGTCACCGGCAGCGAAGCGCTGCTGCGCTGGCCGTGTCCGGAGCGCGGCGTGATGCTGCCGGCCGAGTTCATTCCGCTGGCCGAGCGATCCGGCCTGATCCTGCCCTTGGGGACCTGGGTTCTCGAAGCGGCCTGTGCGCAGCTCGCACTGTGGGCCAGTCGAGCCGATCTGGCGCACCTGAGCATCGCCGTAAACGTCAGCGCCCGACAGTTCCACGAAGCTCATTTTGCCGATCAGGTGCTGGCGATACTCGCGCAAACCGGCGCCAATCCGAACCGCCTGCAGCTGGAATTGACCGAGAGTCTGCTGGTGGACAACGTCGATGCGCTGATCGAAAAGGTCGCCAGGCTGAAAGCCAGCGGTGTCGGCTTCTCGCTCGATGATTTCGGTACCGGCTATTCGTCGCTGTACTACCTCAAACGCCTGCCGCTGGACCGCCTGAAGATCGACCGATCGTTCGTGCGCGACGTGCTCAGCGACCCCAACGACGCGGCGATCGCCCGCACCATCGTCGCCCTGGCCCGCAGCCTGGGGCTGGGCGTGATCGCCGAAGGGGTCGATAGCGAGGGGCAGCGGGACTTCCTGGCGAATGCCGGCTGCGACGCCTATCAGGGCTATCTCTTCAGCCCGCCGCTGCCGGTAGCAGACTTCGAGGCTTTCGTGCTGCGCGCTTGACGCACGCGGCCAGGCGTCGGGCTTGCGTCGTCGGCAAACGCGATGGGCGATCAGCCGGCCGCCGTCCTGACGTCTGTCCGCCGACCGGTGAGCTCGCTCAGTACTTCACCCGCGCGAAGTAGGTCTTCTGCGACGCCTCCAGCGCCTGCCGAAGGGTGACGATGCCGATCTGCGCCAGCAGCGGCAGCATCTTGAGGAATACCTCGCTGGTCGCAAAGGCGTCGCCGAGCGCGCTGTGCCGGCCCTCGATGGTGATCCCCAGACGCTCGGCGATCTTTTCCAGCTGGTGTGAGTCCTGGTTGGCGTGCAGCACTGCCGAGAGCAGCAGGGTATCGAGCACCGGCTGGCTGAAAACCACGCCGGTGCGCTGTTCCTTGAGCTGCAGGAAACGCATGTCGAAGGCCGCGTTGTGCGCAACCAGGACGGTGTCGGCGCAGAAATCGTGGAAGGCCGGCAAGACGGTGTCGATCGTCGGCTGGCCGCGCACCATGTCGTCGGTGATGCCGTGGATGCGCACGCCCTCGGGTCGCAACAGGCGTTCCGGATCGACCAGTGCGTCGAAGTTCTCCTGGCGCAACATGCGGTTGTTGACGATCCGGACGGCACCGATCTGGATGATCTCGTCGCCGCCGGCGGGTTCGAGGCCGGTGGTTTCGGTGTCGAACACGGTGTAGCTGAGATCCGCCAGCGGGCGGTCGAGGTCGATGCTCTGGTCACGGAAATGGAAAAGGTCGAAGTCGTAATACTCGGGGCGCACGTCACCGTCGACGGCGATTTCGGCGTCGGCCACGGTTTCGGGGATGGCCACCGGCAGCACCAGCCGGAAGAAGGCACGGTGCGCGGCTTTTTCGCGCTCGTACCAGACCTCGCCGCCGTGGCGGTCGATGACGTCGCGCAGTGACAGCGGTGAAGTCTCCTTGCCGACCTGCATGGCTTCGGTTTCCCAGGTGTAGAAGGTCTCCGACGACATCGCGTGGCCGCTCCAGATGATGTCGAGGTAGGCCAGCTTGCCGAAGGGCTGCAGGCGAAAACGCAACTCCTTGATCCGGTAATGCTCGAGCAGGCGGTACGCCAGGCAACAGATCGAGAACACCAGCGAGAAGCTCTCGGCCCGCAGCCACAGCGCTTCGTCGATCTCCTCGGTCTTGCTTGGCAGCTCGAGCTGTTCTTCGATGCGGCGCTGGGCGGCGGCGATGATGTCGATGCCGAGAACGTCTTCCAGCGGCCAGCGGGTTTTCAGCGAGTCGGCAAACTCGCTCATCGTCTGATCGAGTCGCTGGCTCATGCGCACCACCTCGTCGCCGATGATGCCGACGAAGCGCTCGCGGACGGCGGCCTCCATGTCCGGGTAATCCATCAGGTTGCCGACCGCCACGCGGATATTGGCCAGGCTGCCGCGGCTGCCGTCGGTCAGCGATTGCAGCACCTGATCACGGCGTGATTCCTGTTCGAGGCTGCGGGTGATGTTCTCGACGGTCAGCACGTAGCCGCTCATGTCGCGTTCGGAGAGGACCGGGACCAGTTGCACGCGCAGCAGTTGGCCGCCGCGCGCGGTGGTGATGAAATTGGCGATCGCCGCGCCGGCTCCCTTGTGCAGACGCTGGCGCACGACCTCCAGCGCGTGGTCGATCTGATTGCGTTCGAGGATCGAGAAGATCGACCGTCCGAGGCCGATCAGCGCGCCACCGGCGACGGCTGTGCTGCCCTGCGCCAGCGCCCGGAACTGCAGTCTGGCGCGGCTGTTGTAGAGCAGGATGCGGCCATCCAGGTTGCACACCACGACCGCCTGCGCCAGCTCCGACATCAGCGCCGCCAGACGGTTCTTCTCCTCTTCCACCGATTCCTTGGCAGCCGCGATCTGGGCGTCGACGTCGTCCATCAAACCGTCGCGCTGCTGCGCCAGATCGTTGGTGGCCTCGGCCAGCTGCCGCACTTCCGGCGGGCCCTCGGGGACGACCCGGAAGTCGCGGTTGGCGGTCAGCATCAGGCGCAGACTCTCGGCCATCCTGAGCAAGCCCTGGACGTATTGCCGGAACAGGTAACGGATGACCAGCAGGCCCAGGATGAAGCCAAAGGTGGTCATCGTCGCGCCGAGCGAGAGGTGCGGGACGATCAGTTCGACGAGCAGCGCGCGCTCGGGGGTTTTGGCGCCGACCCAGATCAGCAGGGCGGTGATGACGAAGGGGCCGGTCATCAGCAGCCCGAGAATGATCACCGAAATGGCGAAGCGGATGCGTGCGTTCATTTGCTGGACCTGTTTCACGACGCCGGCCGAGCGGCTGCAGGTGGCAGCCGCGGTCGCTCTGCGGCGGCGGGCGTTCGCCCGGGGCTGCTGCCGGCCGCGAGGGGCGCCGCCAAGGCCATCGCCCGCAGCTCGCCGATCAGCCTTGTGCCAGCGGGGCGCTACCGCCGCGCTGTGCCCCGGATGGCTCATCCGGATCGGCGCGCGGCGACAGGATGTCCCGGACGGAAGAGGCCTCGCCATCTTCGAGCAGGTGTTCGAGGCGCAGGTCGAGCTCGACTTCCAGCGACAGGTTGCGCAGGGCGGTAGCCGGCGACGATCCGGCAGTGAACTTCAGTGTCTTCACCGAGCCGTCGACCTGATAGCCGCTCGCGGTCCATGAGAAGCCGGCGCTGCGCGCCAGTACGTCGCGGTTGATGACCAACACCGACAAGGCCAGCGCAAAGGCGACTTCGGTGCTGCTGGCGTCGGGGCCAGCGATCTGCAGCGTCAGCTTGTGCAGCATTCTCAGGCGGGTCGCCGTGGCCACCACGCCGTACATGACGTGCAGGTGGTTGCAGCCCGCCAGGTTCCTGCCGGCGCCGGGGACGACCGAGAACGAAGCGGGGTCGCTGGTACTCCAGACGACCTCGGCATTCCTCAGGGCGACCAATTCACCGTTGCTCGAGCGGAGGTAGACGCGCTTCGGGGCGGAACACGGGGGGCGGGTGAGCGAGTGCGGTCCGGCGGGTGCGTCCGGATCGAAGAGCAGTTCGTCGACCGCGTCTTCGGGGCCGGACTCGCTGGCGATGGGGTCGGCCGACAGTCGGTCGAAATCCCAGCTATCGGCGGAAAAAGTCGCCTCGGCCGCCGCCGGGCCGGTGAACAGGGACGGCAGTTCGCGTCGCAGCAGCTTGACGATCGCGTTTTCCAGGGCGAGCAACATGGCCGACTAGTTCACCGAGTGGCGAGGCATTATTGATGCACCATTCGCGTCATCGCCACCGACTCCTTTCCATGCGGCATCGATGACCCTGGCGAGCAGCGCTCCGACGACAAGGACAAGCCACGGCGACGCCCGGTGACGACAGGTCCCCCGGGGCATGCTGTCCGAAAGCAGCGAAGGACTATCCCAGAATTGGTATACCGAGTCAATAGCGGTCGCAGCGCCGTCGTGCCGCGTGTTTTCGCTCGCTTGCCGGTGCCGTCGGACGCTTGTTGCCGCGCTTCGGCGCTGGCGCCGGGCGGCCGCAGCGGTGAGCGCCGAGCGCCCGGCGCGGGGTCAGCTGTTGCCGTTGTCCAGGAAGCTGCGCAATTTGTCGGAGCGCGAGGGGTGACGCAACTTGCGAAGCGCCTTGGCTTCGATCTGGCGAATCCGTTCGCGCGTGACATCGAACTGCTTGCCGACTTCCTCGAGGGTGTGGTCGGTATTCATTTCGATGCCGAAGCGCATGCGCAGCACCTTGGCTTCGCGCGGCGTCAGTGTGTCCAGCACGTCCTTGGTGATGAAGCGCAGGCTTGAGTAGAGAGCGGCCTCGGTCGGCGCAAGCGTCGCCTGGTCCTCGATGAAGTCTCCCAGGTGCGAGTCGTCGTCGTCGCCGATCGGCGTTTCCATCGAGATCGGCTCCTTGCTGATCTTCAGGATCTTGCGGATCTTTTCTTCCGGCATTTCCATCTTCTTGGCGAGCGTCGCCGGGTCGGCTTCGAGGCCCGTTTCCTGCAGGATCTGCCGCGAGATGCGGTTCATCTTGTTGATCGTCTCGATCATGTGTACCGGGATGCGGATGGTGCGCGCCTGATCGGCGATCGAGCGGGTGATCGCCTGCCGAATCCACCAGGTCGCATAGGTCGAGAACTTGTAGCCGCGCCGGTATTCGAACTTGTCGACGGCTTTCATCAGGCCGATGTTGCCTTCCTGGATCAGGTCGAGGAACTGCAGGCCACGATTGGTGTATTTCTTGGCGATCGAGATCACCAGCCGCAGGTTGGCTTCGGTCATCTCCCGCTTGGCGCGCCGCGCCTTGGCTTCGCCGGTGGACATCTGCTTGTTGATGTCCTTCAGTTCCTTGAGCGGGATACCTATGCGGTCCTGCAAGGCGAGCAGCTTGCGCTGCTCTTCGGTGATGTTCGGCGCATTGCGGGCGAGAATCGCCGCGTAGGTCTTGCCGGCGGCGGCGATCTCGGCGTCCACCCAGGCGATGTTGAGTTCGTTGCCGGGGAACACCTTGATGAAATGAGCGCGCGGCATGCGAACGGTGTCCACGCAGATTCTCTGGATCCGCCGCTCGCAGCTCCTTGCCTCGTCAACCATTGCCCGCACTGCATCACACAGACGTTCGATGGTCTTCGAAGTGAACCGGATGCCCATCATCTCTTCGGAGATCTGCTCCTGAAGCTTGAGGTAGGCCTTGTCCTGCGAGCCCTTCTTGAGCAGCAGCGCGCGCGCCTTGGCATCGTACGTACGGATCATCTCGAGCCGTTCGAGGCCGTCGGTCTTGAGCTTGAGCAGCGATGCCGCTGCCGCGGCGCCTTCAGCAGCTTCGCTGCTTTCGTCATCGTCTTCGTCATCGTCGCTATCGCTGCTGTCGTCGCTCTCGGCCGAGTCGTCGGGCACGTCTTCGCCTTCCGGCGTGATCAGCCCGTCGATCAGTTCGTCGATGCGCATCTCGTCGCGTCCGATGCGGTCGGCGCAGCCAAGGATCTCGGCGATCGTCGTCGGGCAGGCGGAGATCGCCTGAATCATGTGCTTGAGGCCGTCCTCGATGCGCTTGGCAATTTCGATCTCGCCTTCGCGGGTCAGCAGTTCGACCGAGCCCATCTCGCGCATGTACATCCGCACCGGGTCCGTCGTCCGGCCGAACTCCGAATCCACGGTTGACAGCGCCTGTTCCGCCTGTTCTTCGACATCCGCGTCATCGGCGCTGCCGCCTGGCGCGGAATCGGACATCAGCAGGGTTTCGGCATCGGGCGCCTCGTCATAGACCTGGATGCCCATGTCGTTGAAGGTGCTGATGATGCTTTCGATCTGCTCGGCGTCAACGACGTCATCGGGGAGATGGTCGTTGATCTCGGCGTAGGTCAGAAAGCCCCTTTCCTTGCCGAGCTTGATCAGCGTCTTGAGGCGTGTCTTGCGCGTCTCGTCGTCGATTGGTGCCGGCTGATTGCCAACCTGCGCCAACAGATCTGCCGCAGCTTTCGCCTTGGCTGCCTTCGTGGTGACTGCCTTTTCCCTTGCCATGACCAATTCCCGGATAGCGTTATACTGGAAAAACTCTAAATTCTAGCACAGCTTAGCCCGCCTGCTTTGCCCGGCGGCGCGCGTTGAGCGCCTGCAGGTACTGCTCCTTCTCCTCGCGCGACAGGCCTGCGACGCCGACTTTCTGGATTTTTTCCTGCAGCAGGGCAAAGGCCCGCTTCTGCTCGCCGTCGAGCAGCTGCTTGAGAGCGCCCTCGAATTCGGCGTCGATCTCGTCTTCGGCAAAGGGCTGTTGCATTAGTTCAGCTGCCGCTTCATGCAGGAGGCTCTCGTCTTCGCTGCCGCGCAGTCGTTCGAGCAAGGCCGGATAGCCCAGCCCGGCGGTTCCGGAAGACGCGATCGCTGCGCACAACAGAGCGATCGCCCGCGCTTCCGCCGAGCTGTCGGGCAGCAGGTCGAGCGGCAGTTGGGCCGCCAGCGCCGGTTTCTGGAGGAGCAGGCGCAGCAGTGGCCGCAGCAGCGACGGTGCCGGTCGCGGCGCCCGCGCCGGCGCGGCGCGGGCGATCGGCCGCAACGCGCAAAGACGCTCGACCTCCGCCTGCGAGAAGCCGCTGGCCTGGGCCAGCCGCTTGACCAGTTGCAGTCGCAGCAGCGGCGACTGCAGCCGGGCGAGCAGTGGCCTGGCGTCGGCCACCAGGCGGGCGCGACCTTCGGCGCTGCTCAGATCGCAACGCCTGGCCAATTCGCGCAGCAGGTAGTCGGAGAGCGGCGTCGCCTCGGTGATCATTTGCAGGAAGATGTCGCTGCCGCGGCTGCGTACCAGGCTGTCGGGGTCCTCGCCCTCGGGCAGCAGGACGAATCCGATACTCTTTTGTTCGGGGAGCACTTCGAGGCTATTCTCCAGCGCCCGCCACGCGGCCTTGCGTCCGGCGCTGTCGCCATCGAAGCAGAACACCACGCGGTCGGCCTGGCGCAGCAGCTTCTGCACGTGCATGCCGGTGGTTGCCGTGCCCAGTGTTGCCACCGCGTTGCCGATGCCGTGCTGGGCGAGTGCGACGACGTCCATGTAGCCCTCGACGACAATCACCGTGTCGCTGTCGCGGATTGCCGTGCGCGCCTGTGGCAGGCCGAACAGCTCGCGGCCTTTTTCGAACAATGGCGTTTCCGGCGAGTTCAGGTACTTCGGTTCGCCGGCGCCGAGCACGCGACCGCCAAAGGCGATCACCTCGCCCTTCTGGTTGACGATCGGGAACATCACCCGTTCGCGAAAACGGTCGTAGAGCCGTCCCTGCTCGTTCTTGATCACCAGGCCCGCCAGTTGCAACTCGCCAGCGCTGTAATCGTCGACCGCGGCGGCCAGATTCTGCCAGCCGTCGGGCGCGTAGCCGATGCCGAAGCGACGGGCGATTTCACCGCTGAGGCCGCGTTCCCTGAGGTAACTGATGGCGCTCGGCGAAGCCTTGAGTTGTTCGCAATAGAACTTCGCTGCGCCGGCCATCGTTTCAGCGAGCCGCTTGAGCTGTGGGCCCTGCCGCGGTGCGTCCGCGTGGTCGTCGGGAAGCGCCAAGCCGCAGCGCGCGGCGAGTTCCCTGACCGCGTCCAGGAAGCCGCTGCCCGAGTACTCCATGAGAAAGCCGATCGCCGTTCCATGCGCACCACAGCCGAAACAGTGGTAGAACTGCTTGCTCGGGCTGACCGTGAACGACGGCGATTTCTCGCTGTGGAACGGGCAGCAGGCGGCGAAGTTGGCACCGGTCTTCTTCAACGGGACGTAGCCGTCGATCAGGTCGACCAGGTCGACGCGCTGCAGCAGATCCTGAATGAACGAGTCCGGGATCATTCGGGGCACCTGGCGGCTGCCGGCCGGCGGTCGTCGCGGGACAGGTGCTCAGGCGCCAGCGAGACGGGTCTTTGCCAGCCGTGACACTTCGCCCATATCGGCCCGTCCGGCCAGTCGGGGCCGCAGGGTGTTCATCACCCGGCCGATGTCGGCCGGGCCGGTGGCGGCGAGTTCGGTGATCGCCGCGGCGACTGCGGTGGCGATCTCTTCGGGGGAGAGAGCAGCGGGCAGGTAGGCGGTGAGCAAGTCGGCTTCGAAGCGTTCGGCGTCAGCCAGGTCGTTGCGACCGGCCGCAGCAAACTGCGCGATCGAATCGCGGCGCTGCTTGAGCATCTTGTTGATCACCGCGATGAGCGCGTCGTCGTCGAGCTCGACGCGCTCGTCGACCTCGCGTTGCTTGATCGCCGCCAGCAGCAGACGGAGGGTGCCGAGCACCTTCGTCGAGCGGGCGCGCATGGCCGACTTGACGTCTTCGTTGATGCGCGTCTTGAGGTTCATCGCGAAGCTCCTGGCTGATCTGCGGCGGTGCTCCGGGAGGGCAGGCCGACGGGCGGCTGCTGCCGTTTCACAAACGCCAACAGCCGCCCATCGTCGGAAAGGCGGCTGTCAAGATATCGTGGCTTGCCTTCTAGAACAGCTTGGGGGGCAGGGTCTGGCTACGCATCCGCTTGTGATGGCGCTTGACCGCGGCAGCGAGCTTGCGCTTGCGCTCGGCGGTAGGTTTCTCGTAGAACTCGCGAGCCCTGAGCTCGGTCAGCAGTCCCGTCTTCTCGACGGTACGCTTGAAACGTCGTATGGCGACTTCGAATGGTTCATTTTCTTTAACGCGAATGGCAGGCATAGACTCGTCCCAGGTTCAGAATCGGCTTCGTACAGCTTAGCCGCGCATTATAAACACAGTGGCGGGGGAACTCCAAGAGTCTGTTGCGCATTTTTTCTTCACTACCAGCTTGTCTTGCGCCAGTCTCGTCGGCGCAAGTGAGGCGCGTGCAGTCGCTCGCTCGTTGGCGGTACTCATCAGGCAGGTGGTTGGCGGCGTCAGCGGCGTTGATCACGAGCCCTTCTTGTCGCCGCCACCCCGCTGGCCTTTCGGCGATTCGGGCGGCAAGGTGGTCTGGGTGGCGTCGCGGCGGCTGATCCGTACTTCGTGGATCCGTCGCCGCGATGCACGCTCGATCTTCACTTGCAGACCGTCGATGACGATGCTCTCGCCGGCCGCGGGAATGCGCTCGAGATGGCTGATGATCCAGAGATTCGCCGAGTCATACGGTTTGCCGTCGAGTTCCTGTCCAAAATAGGCTTCGAGAACACGCAGCTCGGTCGTTCCGTCGACCACCAGTTCCTGGCCGTCGGGACTCTTGCGCAGCGCCGGACTTTCGATCGGTGCTTCCTTGTCGTCGTAGATGTCGCCGACCAGTTCCTCGAGAATGTCCTCGAGCGTGAAGATACCGAGCAGTCCGCCAAACTCGTTCACCACCACCATCAGACGTTCCTTGTCGGCCTTGAGCACGTCGAGCAGGCTGTCCACCGGCTGGTTGGGAGGAACGAACAGGGGCTCGCTGCCGGCCTCGCTCAGGGTCTTGTCGAGATGGCCCTGCGCCACCTCGCTGAGGACCGTCTGCAGCGTGATGACGTGGTTGATCTCTTCCGGATTGCCGGAGTGGAGCGGAATCCGGTAATGGGTTCCGGAAATGATCTCGTCCAGCGCGTCGCCGATGCGGCGGTTGCCATCGAGCGAAAAGATCTGGTGGCGGTGCACCATGATGTCGCTGGCGCGAAGCGTGCTGAAATCGAAGATCCGCCGGATCATCTGGTGCTCGCCGGCGTCGATCGATCCTTCCTGGGTTCCGTGTGCGGCCAACGCGATCAACTCTGTCTCGGTAACGGTTGGATCCTTGGGCGGGGTGGTCAGGCTGTGCATCCAGCGAATGAACTTTTCCAGTGCCCAAACCAGCGGGAACAGCAGCTTGCCGAGGATCTCCAGCGGCGCCGCGGCAAACAGTGCGACGACGATCGCATAACGCGAGGCATAGGTCTTCGGCGTGATCTCGCCGAACACCAGCAGCAGCAAGGTGATTGCGCCGACCGCCAGGCCCGGGCCGAGGTGGCCGAAGTGCTCGGTGGCGACCACCGTGGCGAGCGTCGCGGTGCCGGTGTTGACCAGGTTGTTGCCGATCAGGATGATCACCAGCGTTCGATTGAGGTTGCTTTTCATCCGGTGCAAGGTCTTGGCGCCCCACCGGCGTTCCTCGAGCAGCGACTCGGTCCGGGCCCTGGAGAGCGAGGTGAGAGCGGTTTCCGAACCCGAGAAGAAGGCCGACAGGAGAAGCATGATGAACAGCAGGAACGCTTCAAACACGGTGAGGTAGCTCCGAAAGTCGGCCTGGCCCCGATCACGATGGCGAGAAACCGAGGGGAGGGCCGCCCCGCTTTCTTACACTACTTACCGACGCGGTGCAATCGCTGTCCTGCCCGAAGGGCGCCTGCCGCCCGGGTCGCCTCCGGGGAGCGGGCAGAAAACCTGCATGTCATGATTGTTGGAGAAGTGGCGGGCGGCCGGCGGCCACCTACCGGGCTTCGCTGAGCAAGCGCCGACGGCAGCCGCAGTCGACCGGCAGACGACTGCCGAGCGCCGCTACGGCCGTTTGACTTCGCCATCAAGCTGGCTGATAATCGGCGGCCGTGTGCAAACACGGGGAGTTTTCGCATCGATGACGCATCTTAACGGCGTCCAGGTCGCTGCAGACTTGCCGGTGTGGCGCGCCAGGAACTTCGCCACGCCGCTCTAGCCGGTTCAGGCACGGCGTCCTGCTGCTGGTTTCGGGACGTCGCGGGCAATTTGACTCGGGGGGTGAGGAATGGATCCAGCACTATGGATCGAGCTGGTGGTATTTGTCGTCCTGCTGTGTTTTTCAGGTTTCTTTTCAAGCACCGAAACCGCGCTCTTCTCACTGAGCTCGTTCCATCTCGATCAGATGCGCAGCGCCAAGAACCCGCGCGTCGAACTGATCGAACGTCTGCGCAGTGAGCCGCGCCGCCTGATCGTGACCATCCTGATCGGCAACGAGTTCGTCAACGTTTCGGCGTCGGTGATCTCGGCCGCGGTGATCATTCACCTGTTCGGCGCCGAAAACGAGATGATCAACCTGTTGGTGATGGTGCCGATCCTGTTGCTGTTCGGCGAGATCACCCCGAAAGTACTGGCGATTCGTAACAATATGGCGTTCGCCACCTTCCAGGCGCGGCCGATCGCTCTGTTTGCGCGGCTGATCACGCCGCTGCGCGAAGTGATCCGCCATGTCGCCGAGTTCTTCATAACCCTGATCGTCGGCAAGCAGCGCTCGCAGGGCAATCTGGTCACCGAAGACATGATCCGCACCCTGGTCAACGATGCGGTCGGCAAGGGCGCCCTGGACAGTCAGGAAGCGCACTACATCGAAAGGATTTTCGATTTCGGCAGCAAGACGCTGCGCGACATCATGCGACCGCGTTCCGACATCGAGTTTCTGTCGGCCGATCTCTCGGTGCCGGAACTGATCGCCGAGATCAAGACCAGCCGCCAGTCGCGTTATCCGGTCTTCCGCGAACGGCGCGACACCATCCTCGGGATTCTGCATACCCGCGACCTGCTCGGTGCCGATCTTGCCAAGCTGGAACGTGATCCGCATGCCTTGCGCAAGTTGCTGCGGCAGGCAAATTTCTTCCCGGAAACGAAGCCGGCAGTGGAGCTTTTCCACACCTTCAGGCAGCGCAAGCTGTCCTTCGCCCTGATTGTGGACGAATACGGCGGCGTCACCGGTCTGGTGACCATGGAGGATCTGCTCGAGTGCGTGTTCGGCGAAATTGCCAGTCCATCGGACAGCGAGTTGATCGACCGGCACCTGGTCAGCGAGTTCGACGATGGCCGTCGCCTGATCGATGCCGGCATGTCACTCGAGGAGTTCAATCAGCTCTTCAGGGTCGAGATCGACAGCGGCGAAGCGGAAACCATCGCCGGCGCCCTGCTCGATGCCTTTGGTGAACTGCCCGCCACCGGCGCGTCGATCGTCCTGTGCGGCATCAAGCTTACCGTCGAGGGCGTCGAACACAATCGCATCACCCGGGTCCTGGTCGAGCCGCTGAAGGAGTCGGACGGCGAATCGGCAAGCGACGCCGGCGACGCCCTTGCCGACCGCGCTGCGGCGAGTGCGGAAGCCAGGAATTCGCCGCCTCAGGCCGAACCGCCGGCCAGGCAGGAGGGCGTGTAGATGTCGGATATCTGGTTTACCGTTCTGTTCATGGTTGGCTGTCTGATTGCGGAAGGCTTCTTCTCGGGTTCCGAACTCGGCATCGTCAGCGCCGACCGCATGAAGTTGCGTCACGACGCGGCCAAGGGGTCGCGGGGTGCGCGCATGGCGCTCGAGATGCTCGAGAAGCGGCCCGAGTGGTTGCTGTCGACGACGCTGGTCGGTACCAATATCGCGGTTGTCGCCAACTCGACGATCACGACCGCGATGATGATCTCCTTGTTCGGCGAAGCCGGCAGCTGGATAGCGGTACTGGTCGTCGCACCGCTGATCTGGGTGTTCGGTGAAATCGTCCCGAAGAGTGTCTTCCAGCAGCGCGCCGACGTGCTGACGCCGTACATCATCTACATACTGCGTTTCTTCTCGATCGTTTTTTCGCCGATCCTGATCGTCTTCGTGACCCTCTCGAAGTGGCTTTCACGGCTCGCCGGTGGTGCCGAGGAGCAGAACCCCTTTACCTTGCGCGAGCAGATCCAGAGCATGGTGCAGATGCCGCCGCAGGAAGGCGGGGACATCCAGGCGATCGAGACCAGCATGATCCGGCGGATGTTCAATTTCTCCGAAACCACGGTATCGAAGGTAATGGTACCTCTGATCGACGTGGACGCCGTCGAGCGAAGCTGCACGGTCGGCGAAGCGGTGCGGCTGGCGGTGGCCAGCTCGCACATTCGCTTGCCAGTCTTCGACGGGCGGATCGACCGGGTGGTCGGCGTGCTCAACACGATGGACCTGCTCGGCGTCGACGAGTCGTCGTCGATCGAAGCCTTCATTGGTCCGACGCATTACGTTCCCGGCAGCAAGAGTGCCGAGTCCCTGCTCGTCGAACTGCGCAAGGACGGCGATGCGATGGCCGTGGTGATGGACGAGTTCGGCGGTGCCGAGGGGATCATCACCATCGAGGACATCATCGAGGAAGTTGTCGAAGACATGCAGGACGAGTACGACCGGCAGGAGAAGCCGGCTGAATGGCTGAAGAAGCTTGGCCACCATGACTATCTGGTCAGCGCTCGCGCCGACACCACGATGCTCAGCGAGAAGCTCGGCGTCAAGCTGCCGGATGGCGACTACGACACGCTTTCGGGATTCCTCCTCGAGCATGCGCGCGAGATCCCGAAGAGCGGCGCGGTGATCGAGGTCGCCGGCATCAAGTTCACCGTCCAGCGCGCAACGCCGCAGGTGATTCAGGAAGTGCAGATCACCTGGTAGGCGCTGTCTGGCGGGCCGCGGCGATGGTCTCCAGTCAGGTTGGCGCGACCGCTTCTTCGCACGCCTCGGCGATCGGCGTCACGGTCACCGCGACGTCGAGTTCGTGTGCGCCACCGCCGAGAATGACGCCGCGCAGCGGCGATACGTCGGCGAAGTCGCGTCCCCAGGCCAGCGTGATGTGCTGGGTATCGGGCAACAGGTTGTTGGTCGGATCGAAGTCGACCCAGCGGCCTCCTTCGAGCTCCGGGCAATACACCGAAACCCAGGCGTGCGACGCGTCGGCGCCGACCATCCGCGGCTGACCGGGTGGTGGTCGGGTCAGCAGGTAGCCGCTGACGTAACGCGCGGCGAGGCCTTGTGAACGCAGGCAAGAGAGCATCAGATGCGCGAAGTCCTGACAGACACCGCGCTTGTTGGCCAGCACCTCGACCACCGGCGTCGCGACGGTGGTCGCTTCGGGGTCGAAATCGAGTTCCTCGTAGATGCTGGTCATCAGCGCCTGCACGGCTTCCAGGATCGGCCGCCGTGGTGTGAAACACGGCTCCGCGTAGCTGGCGAAGTCGTGCTTGACACGCACGTGCGGCGATTCGAACTGGAAGCGAGCGGCGTCGAGCAAGACCGGACGAGCACCATAGGCCAGCGCATCGCGCACGCTTTCCCACGCCGGCGAAGTGTGCAGATAGCCAGGCCACGCCTTGCTTGATGGCGCTTTCGTGGCGCTGCCGCGAGGCTCTGTCCGGCGCGCCTCGGCCGCATCTGCGGGCAAGTGCGGCAGCACCTCGATGACGCTTTCGGCGCGGACCGCGAGGCGGTCGTGCGGGAACTCGATCGCCAGTTCGCGGACGGGATTGCCAAAGCTGTCGTGCCGTTCGCGCGCGGCGCTTGCCTCGGGAGAAACCTCGATGCGGTGTGTCAGGCAACGCTGCCACGCGCAATCGCGCGGCGTCAGGTGCAGCAACTGCCGCGATAGCGATACCGGGCTCTCGTAGCGGTAGATCGTCTCGTGCAGCACGTGATAGCGGGCGGTGGGCGACACGGTGGCGATCACGAGGCGAGCGTGTAGCGGCTGACATCGCCGACATGACTGAAGTAGCGCATCGCCAGCCGATCCGAAAGCGCTGCCGCGGCGACGGCGATGTCGCCGAGCAGTGTGGCAAGTTCTACGCAGGGATTGCACGCTCGGCACGCGCCAAAATCCTGGCCCTCGAAACGACCGAGGTCGAAAGCCTGCAGGCGCTCGAAGGCGGCTCGTACGGCTTGATCACGAGGGCCGCCGAGCAGGCGCGCCAGGTTGTCCAGGTAGCGGACCAGAATCTGCAGCTGAAAGGCCACCGAGTGCGGGTTGTCATCGTCGAAGACCACCAGATCCAGCGTTGGCAGGAGTTCCGGCTGAGTCATGTAGCGCGAACGGTAGGTAATGATGCTGTCGGTCAGTTCCAGCAACCACTCGAGGCCGCCGGGTGCGCGCGTCGAGGCCAGGCCCAGGAAATGCGCGCTGGCATTGGCGAGAAAGACCAGCCGTTCGATGCGCCGGCCAATGATCAGAAAACGCCAGCCGTCGTCGCGGGTCATGTTGTCCATCGCGAAACCGGCCAGCGACGACGAGGCGAGCAGGGCTTGATCGAGAAAGGCCAGCGCTTCGCCGGGGTCGGCCTGGGCTTCCCTGCCGGCCAGCTTGCTGTAGGTCTGCAACTGCTGTTGCAGGCGATTGAGCGCATGCCAGTTATCGAGTGAAAAGCGCTCGCGAACCTGCGCCGCAACCCACAGCAGGCGTCGGATATCGCCGGCGAGTCCGGCGCCCCACGGCGTGTCGCAGATCGCCGCCAGCAGCAGCTTTTCGCGTTGTCCCTGCGCTGTCGGGACCACGGCAGTCGCCTTGCTGCCAGCCTCGGGCTCGGCAAGCGGCAGGAGCTTCAGCGCCCGACACAGATCGAGCGCCGAAGTCAGCGCCGGCTGCGATTCGGCGCCGGCATCGACCAGGCGCGAGAGGGCGACGCGCAGGATGCGCGCGGTCTTGTCACAGCGTTCGGCGTAGCGGCCGAACCAGTAGAGGTTCTCGACGACTCGCGACGACAGGTTGCGGCCGCCGCGTACCAGGTCGGCTTTTCCGACCGAGTGCTTGAGCAGGCTGAAGGTATTGACGCCGCTGTCGCTCAGGACCCAGGTGTCCTTGCTCGAGCCGCCGCGCTGCATCGAAATGATGCGTGCGTTCGACATCGCCGAGACGCGCGTCAAGCCGCCGGGCATCACCACGTGACCGCTGGCAGTGGCGGCGACGAAGACGCGCAGGCCGACGCCACGCGGCAGCAGGCGCCGCTTGTGGGACGGGCTCCAGGCCGGCGCCTGCGAGTAGTCGACCAGTTCCTGGGCGACATAGGCCTGTGGTCTGGCGCGCAGACGGGCGATCATCTCGGCACGGTCACGGCCACTCAACTCGTTGCCGAACAGCGGGTCGAAATGCTGCGAAGGGTAGGACCCCTTGATCACCAGTCGATCAAGGTGCGCGATGGTGTACTCCAGGGCGGCCTGCTCGCCACACCACCAGGTCGCCACCGAAGGCATCGCCAAGCGCTCACCGAGCAGCTTCTCGCAGGCACCGGGAAGGAAACCCGGCAGTGCCGCCGATTCGAGCAGGCCGCTGCCAAGCGCATTGGCGACCAGCACCTTGCCGGCACGCACCGCCTGCAGCAGGCCCGGAACCCCCAGCGCCGAGTCGCCGCGCAACTCGAGCGGGTCACAGTAGTCATCGTCGAGCCGGCGCAGGATCGCATGCACCCGTCGCAGGCCGTTGAGCGTCCTCAGGTAAACGGAGTCGCCGCGGACCGTCAGGTCCTGCCCTTCGACCAGTGGGAAGCCGAGGTAACGCGCCAGATAGGCATGTTCGAAGTAGGTTTCGTTGTAAGGCCCCGGCGTCAGGAGCACGATCAGCGGCGCCTCGGCGGTATGCGGCGCCCAATGCGCGAGCGCGCCCTGCAGTTCACGGAAGAAGGACGCGAGATGCTCGACCTGCAGGTCCCGGAACTGCTCGGGAAACGCGCGGCCGACGATGGTTCGGTTCTCGAGGGCGTAGCCGGCGCCGGATGGGGCCTGCGTGCGGTCGGCGATCACCCACCAGCGGCCGTCCGGCGAGCGTGCGAGATCGGCCGCGTAGAGGTGCAGGTAGGTGTCGCCGGGCGGTCTGACGCCATGGCATGGCCAGAGAAAGTTGTTGTGGCCATAGACCAGCGCGGGTGGCAGCGTGCCATCCCTGAGCAGCTGTTGTTCGCCGTACAGATCGCGCAACACGGCGTCGAGCAGGCGCGCGCGCTGGCTGACCGCGCTGGCGATGCCCTGCCACTCGGCCGGCGACAGGATCAGCGGTAGCGGGTCGAGTTCCCACGGCCGGTCGGCGCCTTCCGGATCGGCATAAACGTTGTAGGTGACGCCATTTTCGAGGATCCTCCGGCGCACGTAATCGAGCCGGTGGCGCATCTGCTCGGGCGTCGCCCACTCGAGGTGCGTGAAGAACGACTGCCAGGCCGGGCGCACGCTGCCGTCGTCGGCGAGCATCTCGTCGAAGCGGTCAGGTTCCTGTGGATAGGTCGACAGCAGGGATCGCGGCATCACGGAAAACGGCGCGGGAGTCACTCCGCGCCGACTGATTTCAGGAACGCCGCAAGTCTAGCGTAAACGGGAAGGCGCGGTTGCTCGCAGCGGCTTGCACGTCGATCGTCCCTGGCGTGTGGCCAAAGGGCGTGAATCGCGCCAGGCGGCGACCTTCGGCCTCGTTGGCATTGACCGGGTAGCGGTCGGGGTTGCGGCCTCCGGGGTGCTCGACGTGATACTGGCAGCCGCCGAGCGAGCGCTTCATCCAGCTGTCGACCAGGTCGAAGACCAGCGGCGCGTGTACACCGATCGTCGGGTGCAGCGCCGACGGTGGATTCCAGGCACGGTAGCGAACGCCGGCAACGAACTCGCCGACCGTGCCGGTCGGGCGCAGCGGCACGGTGCAGCCGTTACAGGTCAGTACGTAGCGGTCTTCCGCCATCCCGGTCACCTTGACCTGCAATCGCTCGAGCGAGGAGTCGACGTAGCGCGCCGTGCCGCCGACCGCTCCCTGCTCGCCCATGACGTGCCAGGGTTCCAGGGCGTGGCGCAGCTCGAGATCGATGCCCAGCACCGAAATGCTGCCGTGTATCGGGAAGCGGAACTCGAAATGCGGTGCGAACCACGCTTCGTCCATCGCATAGCCGGCGCCGCGCAGCTCGCCGAGCACGTCGTCGAAGTCCTGCTTGACGAAGTGCGGCAGCATGAAGCGATCGTGCAGCTCGGTGCCCCAGCGGAGCAGTCGCTCGGGGGCGTAGGGCGTTTTCCAGAAGCGCGCGATCAGCGCCCGCAGGAGGAGTTGCTGGGCCAGTGACATGCGCGCGTGCGGTGGCATCTCGAAGGCCCGCATCTCGAGCAAGCCGAGGCGGCCGCTGGCACCGTCGGGCGAGTACAGCTTGTCGATGCAGAATTCGGCACGGTGCGTGTTGCCGGTCGAGTCGATCAGCAGATTGCGCAGCGCCCGGTCGATCACCCAGGGCGCGACGCACTCGCTGGCGTCCAAGGTCGCTTGCGGCAACTGGCTGAAAGCGATTTCCAGCTCATACACCGAGTCGTTACGCGCCTCATCGACGCGTGGCGACTGGCTGGTCGGGCCGATGAACAGGCCCGAAAAGAGGTACGAAAGTGAAGGATGGTTGTGCCAGTAGCTGATCAGGCTGCGCAGCAGATCGGGACGCCGCAGGAACGGCGAATCGAGCGTGCTGGCGCCGCCAAAGACGAAATGGTTGCCGCCACCGGTGCCGGTATGGCGGCCATCGAGCATGAACTTCTCGGTGCACAGGCGCGACAGGTGCGCTGCTTCGTAGAGGTGGGTCGTTCGCTCGACCAGTTCATCCCAGCTGGCTGAAGGCTGGATGTTGACCTCGATGACGCCGGGGTCTGGGGTGACCCGGAAATTGGTCAGCCGCGGATCGGCCGGTGGCTCGTAGCCCTCGACGATCACCGGCGTGGCGAGTTCTTCGGCGGTCGCCTCGACCGCGGCCAGCAGTTCAAGATAGGCGTCGAGTGTCTCGGTGGGCGGCATGAAGATGTACAGAACACCCTTGCGGGCCTGCGCCGATATCGAGGTACGGGTAACCAGTGTCGCCGATTCGGCGTGTTGCGGCGGCCGTTCGATGGTCGCCTCGGACGCATGTGCGAAGGCATCATCGACCTGCTCCCGCGCTTTCTCGGCGAAGCGTTCACCGCTGACCGCGGCGGCGACGGCGGGCAAGCCGAGGCTGCGGCTGACGGCGAACTGGGCGCGGATTTCGTTGTGCGTGCGCAGCGCCGGGAAGTCCTGCGTTGGGTCGGGGGCGTGCACGTATGGATAGTCGGCCTTGGCTACCCAGGGTTGCGAATCGAGCGGCAGCCGATAACCGATCGGCGAATCGCCCGGAATCAGGTAACAGCGGCCACCGCGCAGATACCACGGGCCGCTCTGCCAGCCTTTCTGCGGACCGTGTTGCAGCGGCAACACGTGGCCAACCACCTGTTCCAGTCCCTGTCGAAAGATCCTCGTCAGGCGCTCGCGCTCAAGAGCGTCGTCAAGGCGGGAATCGAAGGGGTCGACGTTGACCGGCAGGCGGTCCTCACGCCACAGATAGTAGAAGACGTCCTCATAAGCCGCGAAGACATACTTCGGGTCGATTGCCAGTCGCTCGGCGAGTCGGCGCAGGAAGCGCCCGGCCAGCTGCTCGTCGGCGCCGTAGTCGCGGCTCTCGTCGGCAGCCAGTGCCGGGTCGTGCCACAGCGCCTCGCCGTCGCGGCGCCAGAAGCAGTTCAGCGACCAGCGCGGCAGCTGTTCGCCCGGATACCACTTGCCCTGACCGAAGTGCGGCAGGCCCTGCGGGGCGTATCTCGCCCGCAAGCGGTGAAAGATCTCGGTGGCGCAGTGACGCTTGGTCGGACCGAGGGCTTCGGTGTTCCACTCGGCGCCGTCGTGATCGTCGATCGAAACGAAAGTCGGTTCGCCGCCCATCGTCAGGCGAACGTCGTCACGGGCAAGGTCGGCGTCGATCTGGTGGCCGAGCGTTTCGATCGCCTGCCACTGCTCTTCGCTGTACGGCCGGGTCACCCTCGGAGCTTCCCAGACGCGCTCGACCTTCATGTGGTGCTCGAAGCGACACTCGCACTTTTCGGTCAAGCCGGTGATCGGCGACGCCGACGAGGGTTGCGGCGAACACGCCAGCGGGATGTGTCCCTCGCCGGCAAACAGGCCCGACGTTGGATCAAGGCCGATCCAGCCGGCGCCGGGCAGGTAGACCTCGCACCAGGCGTGCAGGTCGGTGAAGTCGTGATCGGTGCCGGAAGGTCCGTCGAGCGACTTGACGTCGGGTACCAGCTGGATCAGGTAGCCTGAAACGAAGCGCGCTGCCAGGCCGAGATTGCGCAGCACCTGAACCAGCAGCCAGGCCGAGTCGCGGCACGAGCCGCGTGCCAGCGCCAGCGTTTCCTCGGGCGTTTGCACGCCCGGTTCGAGCCGGATGACGTATCCGACCTGGCGTTGAACCTGCTGGTTGAGATCGACCAGAAAGTCGACGCTGGTGCGCGGTTCTCCGGGAATCGTCGCCAGAAAATCAGCCAGCAGCGGGGTCGCTGGCAGGGCGCCAAGATAGGGTTCGAGTTCTTCCCGCTGCCAGGCCTCGTACTTGAACGGAAACGTCGTCGCATAGGGTTCGGGGAAGAAGTCGAAGGGATTGATTACCGACATCTCGGCGACCAGGTCGACTTCGACGCGAAACTCGCTGGTCTTCTCGGGGAACACCAGGCGCGCCAGATAGTTCGCCTGCGGATCCTGCTGCCAGTTGATGAAATGCTGCGCTGGCGTGATCTTCAGCGAGTAGCTGAGGATCGGCGTTCGCGAATGCGGCGCCGGCCGCAAGCGGATGACCTGCGGCGAAAGGCTGATCGGGCGGTCATAACGATAATGGGTGATGTGATTGAGGGCAACATGGATCGACACGGCTAACTCCAGGCAAGGGCGAAGGCGACTTGAAGCAAGATATTAAGCAAGAAGCGAACCATCTGCCGCGCGGTGGTGCGCGTCGCTCGCCGGCGATGGCGCTGCCCGGCACGCGACTTGCCGGCACAACCGGCACGGGCAGCCTCAGATCTGCAACTGTTTCAGCAGTTCGGTTTCCAGTTTGACACGACCGGCGCTCTCTTCGAGATGGCTGCCGCTGATCAGGAAGGTGTCTTCGACGCGTTCGCCAAGCGTGCTGATCTTGGCGGTGTGCAGGTTGGCCCGATGGGCCGCCAGTTGTGCGGCGATGACGAACAGCAGACCGGGACGATCCGCGGCAACGACGGTGAGGACGAAGAGCTTGCCCGTTTCGTCGGCTTCGAGGCTGACCAAGGGTTGGATGCTGACCAGCGGCGACAAGGGGAAGTGCCTGACCTGTCGAGAAACGCGTCCGCTGGCGGGCACGTCGACCGGCGATTGGCGAAAAAGGCGCTCGGTCAGTTCGTGTTCGAGGTAGCTGATCATCTCGCGGCCGCTGCCGCGATCGCTGACATCGAGCAGCATGAAGGTGTCCAGCGCATGAGCGCTGCGCGTGGTGTGGATCTTGGCGTCGACGATGCTGTAGCCGGCGCGGCTGAAGAAGCCGACGACGCGGACGAACAGGTCGGCCTGGTCGCGCGTGTAGACCATCACTTCGACGCCGCTGCCGAGGGGGCTGATACGGGCCTTGACGAGCGGCTTGTTGACGTCGCGGCGATCGTGCAGGGCGCGTGCGTGCCAGGCGATTTCTTCGGCCGATTGACGCAGGAAGTAGACCGTGTCCACCTCCTGCCAGAGGTTTTCGTGCACCGCTTCGGGAAGTGCGAAGAAGCGCATCAGGCGCCTTGCTTCCTGTTGCCGCCGGGCGATGACGCCTGCCGCCATCGGTGGTGCTTCGCTCGACAGCAGCGCGCGCCGGGTGGCAGTGAACAGTTGCTCGAGCAACTGGCCCTTCCAGGCATTCCAGACTTTCGGACTGGTGCCGCGGATGTCGGCGACGGTCAGCAGGTAGAGCGCCACCAGATGCCGTTCGTCGCCGACCGTGGCGGCGAAACGGGCGATTACGCCGGGGTCGGAGATGTCCTGCTTCTGGGCGGTCCCGGACATCAGCAAGTGCCGTCGTACGAGCCAGGCGACGAATTCGCTATCCGCCGGCGCCAGCCCGTGGTCGACGCAGAACTGCCGGGCGTCGATCGCGCCGAGTTCGGAGTGATCGCCGCCGCGGCCTTTGGCGATGTCGTGAAACAGAGCCGCAATGTACAGCACCCATGGATCACCGAAGTCGCTGATCAAGCGGCTGCACAGCGGGTACTCGTGCGCGAACTCCTCGAGGGTGAACCGGCGTAGCCGCTGCATCACCTGCAGGATATGCTGGTCAACGGTGTACGCGTGGAACAGGTCGTGCTGCATCTGTCCGACGATGCGGCCGAAGCCTGGCAGATAGCGGCCGAGGATGCCGAACTGGTTCATTCGCCGGAGGACCTGGGTCAGGCGACGGCCCTGCTTGAACAGCGCCAGAAAGCTCGCCCGATTGGCCGCCTGTTTGCGGAAATCGTCGTCGATCAGCGTCCGGGCGCGCCACAGCGCGCGCTGGGTGCGGGCCGTCAGCCCGTGCAGGCCTTCCTGCTGCTGGAGGATCAGGAAGGCCTCGAGGAGCGCTGCCGGCGTCTCGCTGAAGACCTCATCGTGCACCACGTCGAGGAACTCGCTGCTGTTCTGGAAGCGTTCGTTGATCGGCTGTGGTGCCTCCTTCGGGGCCGGCAGCAGTGCCGCGCCGATGTTCTGCAGGACAATGGTGCTGATCTGCATTACCGACTTGGCGGTCCGGTAGTACTGCTGCATCAGCAGCTCGCTGGCTCGTCGCGTGGCGGTGGCGGTGAAACCGAGCTGCTCGGCGAGCGCCGTCTGGTACTCGAAAAGCAGGCGGTCTTCGCGTCGTCCGGCGAGCAGGTGCAAGCGCGTGCGCAGAACGCGCAGGAAGCCTTCGCTCGATTCGAGAAGTCGTCGTTCGTCGGCGGTGATGAAGCCGCGACCTTCGAGATCCTGCCAGCAGCTGCCGTAACCCGCCGCCTGCGTGATCCACAGGATCAGTTGCAGGTCGCGCAGCCCGCCGGGACCGTCCTTGCAGTTTGCCTCCAGGCTGTAGGGCGTCTCGCCAAAGCGCTGGTGGCGATCCTCCTGTTCGATCCGTTTGGTCTGAAAGAAGCCGAGGCCGTCGAGACTGCTCTTGATCCGCGAGCTGAACTCGCGAAACAGCAGGTCGTTGCCGGTCAGCAGGCGGGCTTCGATCATCGACGTCTGCACGGTGATGTTGCCGGCAGCCTGTTCCAGGCACTGGTCGATGGTCCGTACGCTGTGGCCGGTTTCCAGGCCGATGTCCCAGAGCAGGCAGACCAGCTGTTCGAGCTGGGCGGTCAGCGTATCGTCCGGCTCCGCCGGCAGCAGGATCAGCAGATCGACGTCGGAGGCCGGGTACAGTTCGCCTCGTCCATAGCCGCCAACGGCAATCAGCGCCAGCGAGGCCGGCAAGGCGAGTTCGTTCCACAGTTCGCGGAGAACGTCGTCGATCAGCCGGCAGCGCGCATCGAGCAAGCGGACGGCGTCGCCGCCTTCCAGAAAGCGTTCGGCCAGCGCCCTTTGAGCGCTCAGCAGACGGTTTCTGGAAGAGGAAACAAGTGCGCTGCCGGCCGGGCAGTCAAGCAAATCAACCAGGTCAACCATCATCGCTGTCCTGCGGTTTCGCCGAACCGGTGTGCACCGCCACGCCACCACCCTGCGGCGGCGGCGACCCGCCAGCCAGCGATGGCAGCCGTGAGCGGCAGCAGGCACAGACTGGTCAGTGCGACGCCGCGTGCGAGGCGGTGCTCCAGCCGCCACGACGGCCCGCCCAGCGAGCGAACGGCGGCCGACGCCTTGCCGCGCTGGTTGGCTTTGCAGGTTTCGCAATGATCAATCGCAAGCAAGTCAAGCAGACGATGTTTCGCTGCGCCCCAGTAGCATGCCGTGTCCCGCTCGCCGGTCATCGCCTCGGCGTCCCGGCACGCTGCTTGCCAGAGTTCCTCGGCGCATCGTTCGCTCACTGCCACTTGCCGTGTCAGCCATGGCAGCATCATTGGTGTCCTCATCGTGTCCTTTGCTGCTCCGAAGGTCGCGCACGCGCAAGCGAAGGGAATCCTCGCTTGCTGCCACGCGGCACCCGATCCGCCACCATCCGCGGATCGTTCAGGAGACTCAGAGCAAGATTCGTGCGCGGGCTGGATGGTCGCTGGCACGACCTTTGCTGAAGGTGGGCGGGCGTGACCCGCGTTCAGTCGCCGGATCGTTGGTGCAAGCGAGTTTTCTGCCCGTAACTGAGGTACACTCGCCGTTGTGGCCGTCCCGCCGCAGGCGAGTTCGCGTTGCCGCGGATCGACGGGCGGCACGAAGAACGTGCGCCGATCGCGGCGGCAGGCCCCGAAATGGGGCGCCTGGCTTGCCGGCATGGCAGAGCACGCTGCCGCCTGCAAGAGACAGGATGGGCAGGATTGGTGCAGGGCGAAGGCGACGAGGAACGACCGTCGGCAAGGATCAGGCACGGCTTTGCCGCCGCCCTGCAAGTCGTGATGTCGGGTACCTGAAGGGGATTCAAACGATGAGCATCGAACGCAAGGCGACGCTGACCATTACCGGCGAGAGTCCGGTGGACTTTCCGATTCTGTCACCGACGCACGGCAATGACTGCATCGACATCCGCGCGCTGGGCGGCAATACCGATCGCTTCGGTTACGACGCCGGCTTCGAGTCGACCGCCAGTTGCAAGTCGAGCATTACCTTCATCGATGGTGCCAAGGGCGAACTCCTCTATCGCGGTTACCCGATCGAACAACTTACCGAGCATTGTGACTTCCTTGAAGTCGCCCATTTGCTGAAGAACGGCGAACTGCCGAATGTCGAGCAAAAGGCGGCTTTCGAGGCGACGATCAAGAAGAACGCGCCGGTCCATGACCAGATGGTGAAGTTCTATCAAGGTTTTCGTCGCGATGCCCATCCGATGCCGGTGATGGTCGGCGTGGTCGGGGCTCTGTCGGCCTTTCATCGCGAAGCGGCGGACTTTTCCGACGTCGAGCAGCGCAGCCTGACGATCCATCGGATCATTGCCAAGATGCCGACTCTGGCTGCGATGGCCTACAAGTATACCGTCGGCCAGCCGCCGGTTGCTCCGCGCGCCGATCTGGGCTACGCGGCCAACTTCCTGCACATGATGTTTGGTGTTCCGGCCGAGGAGTTCCACCCCAATCCGGTTCTGGTGCGTGCCTTCGACAGGCTGTTGACCCTGCACGCCGATCACGCTCAGGATGCGTCCACGTCGACGGTGCGGATGGCCGGTTCATCGGGCGCCAATCCGTTCGCCTGCATTTCCGCGGCGATCGCCTGTCTGTCGGGACCGGTGCACGGCGGCGCCAGTGAAGCCTGCCTGGCGATGCTCGACGAAGTCGGCGACGTGTCGCGGGTGGCCGAAATGATCAGTCGCTCGCACGTCGAGGGCGATCGCATGAAGCTGACGGGCTTCGGTCTCTACGTGTATCGCAACTTCGACCCGCGGGCCAAGCTGATGCGCCGGCTATGCACCGACGTGCTCACCGAACTGGGTCTCGAAAACGATCGCCTGTTCAAGCTGGCCATCGCGCTGGACAAGATCGCGCTCGAAGATCCCTACTTCGTCAAGAACAAGCTGTACCCCAACATCGACTTCTACTCGGGCATTCTGCAGAAGGCGCTCGGCATACCGGCGTCGATGTTCGCCTGTATCGTCTCGGTGGCTCGTACCGCGGGCTGGATGGCGCAGTGGGAAGAGATGCGCGCCGACCCCGAGTACAAGATCGCTCGGCCGCGTCAGATCTACGAGGGCGTCGCCAGGCGCAGTGTGCCCGCGGCTTCTTGACCGTGGCGCGCCGGGGTGTTCGCCGTGACGCCACTCTGACCGGCTGAAGAGATCCCCGGAAGGATCGGCAGGGGTCGCCTGGCGGACCGCTCGCCGCCGATGTCGTGGTCGACGTGACCGCTGGCGCCATTACCGGCTGGTCACTGTTCAATGCCGCTTGCGGCCGGCTGACGCAGCGACCGTGCCGGGCTGTCGTCCGCTCTGACCGCATCTGCGCCTGGCCAGCGCTGGCTCTGCTGGCCGCCATCGGCGACCGGTGTCTTGCCGACTGCAAGCCGTTCCGGTTTCGCGCCGTCGCCACCCCGAACGTCGAATTCAGTCAGGTGCCGCGCTTGCCATCCGTCGGCTCTGCCATGTGCGATGCACCATGGTGGTGCGCCGACGACGCCCGGCGCACCATATCTCGGCAACCCGGCTCGCCGGCCGCCCGGCCAGCCGGGGTCGCAGCGACTTGAAGCATGTGGCGCGCTTATTGCTTGTCTCGACAGGACCTACCTTGGCGCCGAGCACCATGACTGCAGAATTCTACGATGAGATGTACGACGCGAGCGGAGCGCTGCGTCCGCACTACCGGCTTTTCGCCGAATGGCTGGCAGCGATGCCGCCGGAGCGGCTCGCACGCAAGCAGGCCGAGGCCGACATCGCGTTCCACCGGGTCGGTATCACCTTCGCCGTCTATGGCGAGAAGTCGGGCACCGAGCGGCTGATTCCTTTCGACATCATTCCGCGCATCATTCCCGCTGCCGAATGGGCGATGCTGGAGGCCGGCCTGCGGCAGCGCGTCAGGGCGCTCAACGCTTTCCTGCACGACATCTACCACGACCAGGAGATTCTCGGCGCCGGGCGCATTCCCGCCGAGCAGGTGCTCAACAACGCGCAGTTCCGGCGCGAGATGATCGGCGTAGACGTGCCGGCCGGCATCTACGCCCATATCGCTGGCGTCGATATGGTGCGCGCCGGTGCTGGCGAATCTTACGTCCTGGAAGACAATCTGCGCGTGCCGTCCGGCGTTTCGTACCTGCTCGAGGACCGCAAGATGATGATGCGCTTGTTCCCCGAGCTGTTCTCGCGGCATCAGGTCGCACCCGTCCAGCATTATCCGGACATGCTGCTCGAAAACCTGCGCACCGTCGCGCCGGTCGGCGTCGCCGACCCGACGGTAGTCGTCCTGACGCCCGGCGCCTACAACAGCGCGTATTTCGAACACAGCTTTCTGGCGCAACAGATGGGCATCGAACTGGTCGAGGGGCGGGACCTCTTCGTCAAGGACGAGACGGTGTACATGCGCACGACGCAGGGACCACAGCGGGTCGATGTCATCTATCGCCGGCTCGACGACGACTTTCTCGACCCGTTGGCGTTCAACAAGGAGTCAATGCTCGGCGTTCCCGGGCTGCTCGCCGCCTATCGCGCCGGCCAGGTCACGCTGGCCAACGCCATCGGCGGTGGTGTCGCCGACGACAAGTCGATCTACCCCTACGTGCCGGAAATGATCCGCTTCTATCTCGGCGAGGAGCCGACCCTCCACAACGTGCCGACCTGGATGCTGCGCAAGCCGGAAGACCGCAAGTACGTTCTCGCGCACCTGCCGGAACTGGTGGTCAAGGAAGTGCACGGGGCCGGTGGCTACGGGATGCTGGTCGGGCCGGCGTCGACCAGGGCCGAGATCGAGGACTTCCGGGCGCGTATCGTCGCCGCTCCGGAAAAGTACATCGCGCAACCGACATTGGCGCTGTCCACCTGTCCGACCTTCGTCGACTCGGGCGTCGCCCCGCGCCACCTTGACCTGCGTCCCTTCGTGCTCTCCGGCAAGAGCATCAGCATGGTGCCCGGAGGACTGACCAGGGTTGCCTTGCGCGCCGGCTCGCTGGTGGTCAACTCGTCGCAGGGCGGCGGCACCAAGGATACCTGGGTGTTGGAGAACTGAGATGCACGGAGAGCAGACATGTTGAGTCGCACAGCCGATCACCTTTACTGGATGGCGCGCTATGCCGAGCGCGCCGAAAACCTGGCACGCCTGCTCGACGTCTCGTACCAGATGTCGATGGTGCCGCAATCGGTCGCCGCGCAGAACGAGAACTGGCGCGCGATCCTCGCCCTGAACAGCCTGGAGACGACCTTTGCCGACGTTTACAACGAGGTCAATGTCGAGAATGTCCTGCGCTTCATGGTTTCCGACGCGAACAATCCCTCGTCGATCTACAGTTGCGTGCGGGCGGCGCGCGAGAATGCGCATGCCGTGCGTGGTGCGATGACCGCCGAGACGTGGGAGAGCGTCAATGCCACCTGGATCGAGCTGCGCCAGCAGGACTTCGAGCAGATTCTCGCGCGCGGCGTCAGCGAGTTCTTCGATTGGGTCAAGCTGCGTTCGGCAGTGATTCGCGGTGTAACCTTTGGCACCATGCTCAGGGACGATACCCTGCATTTCATCCGCCTTGGCGGACTCATCGAGCGCGGCGACAACACCGCGCGCATTCTCGACATGCAGTATCACATCCTGCGCAATGGCGACGACGGCGCCAGCGACTTCTACCGCTGGGGGGCGCTGCTACGCTCGTTGTCGGCGTTTCAGGTGTACCGCAAGGTCTATCGCGACGCCATCACCCCCGGCCGCGTTGCCGAACTGCTGATCCTGCGCAGGGACTTGCCGCGGTCTTTGCACGCCTGCGCCGATGGTATCGTTCGCATGCTGCAGCTGATTGCCAACAGTGCTTCGGCCGAGACTCAGCGGCGGGCCGGCGTGCTGCATGCGGGATTGCATTTCGCACGTATCGACGACGTCTTTGCCGGTGGCTTGCACGAATACCTGACCGACTTCATGGATCGCATCTACGAGCTCGGCGAGGGCATCAGTCAGGACTTCCTGGTGCCGGGATGATCGTGCGTCGCGGCCCGCCGTTGGCCGTCAGCTGGCGGCAGGGAGGTGCGTGATGTCGATGCCGGCAGACCGGCAAGGCCCACAGCGAGAACGCCGATTGACCGAGCTATCGACTTGTGATCTAATCCCGCCTTCCGTCGAACGGGAGCCCGGTCCGGCTAGCGGATCGGAACCAGCAAGCCGGGCGATTAACTCAGCGGTAGAGTGCCACCTTCACACGGTGGAAGTCAGTGGTTCGATCCCACTATCGCCCACCATCGCAACCCGTTCGAGTCGCAGACCCTGCTTGTCATGCCGGTACGGCGGCGCCCAGCCGCAGCGATTGCCTGGCCCGCGCCACGGCCGATCGTCCGCTTGCCTCGCTGAGGCCGCGGACAATACCCGACCCGATCGCCGTCCGCTTGCAACCGGGGACCAGGCCAGCCCCGTCAGACAGCCGCCTTTCTGGTAAGATCCACGCGTCGACATCATCCTTGGCCGTTCAGGAACGGTCGACAAGATCAGTTCGCGGGATCCCTCGTTACGACACCACCGAGATATGACCACTCCGTATCATTCGTCTTTCATCATCGTCGGCCTGACCACCGCCGGCAAGAAGTTTCGCCCCAGCGACTGGGCCGAGCGGTTGTGCGGCGTTCTTTCGGCTTTCGGTGCCGAGAAGCGGATGCGCTATTCGCCATACGTCGGGCCGCGAAGCTACAAGGGTGAGAAAGCCGTTTTCGTCGATGGACGGCTGTACGAAGTGGAACCGATGGCCTATCGCTTCGTGCTGCACTTCGCCCAGGACAACGATCTGCAATTGATCGAAGGTGCCGCCGCCGGCAAGTAGCCGGCCAGCGCAGACCGGGCGTTGCCCGCTTGCGGCGTAGGCGGGTGATCGCGGTCAATCACCCGGCGCGCCAGGCCGGTGATCCGTGGCCCGCGTTTCGCGAAGGCTCAGCGAATCCGCCTGACGCGCGCGCCGAGTTGGCCAAGCTTTTCCTCGATTCGTTCGTAACCGCGGTCGAGATGATAGATGCGGTCAATCGTCGTTTCGCCCTGCGCGACCAGTCCAGCGATGACCAGGCTGGCCGAGGCGCGCAGGTCGGTGGCCATCACCGTCGCGCCGTCGAGGTGGTCGACGCCGGTCACCATGGCATTGCTGGCGTCGATCTTGATGTCCGCCCCGAGACGGATCAGTTCGACGGCGTGCATGAAGCGGTTCTCGAAAATCGTTTCGCGGATCACCGCCGACCCTTCGGCAACGCAGTTGATGGCCATGAACTGCGCTTGCATATCGGTCGGGAAGGCCGGGTAGGGCGAGGTGCGGATACTCACCGCTTTCAGTCTCTGCGGTGCCTGGAGGGTGATCGCGCTACGTTCGGTAAACAATTCGCAGCCAGCGTCGAACAACTTGTCGACCACCGCATCGAGGTAGGCGGCAGAGGTGTTGGTCAGACGAATCCGACCACCGGTGGCCGCGGCCGCACAAAGGTAGGTGCCGGTTTCGATGCGATCTGCCATGATCGCGTGGGTCGCGCCGTGCAGGCGCTCTACGCCCTGGATGCGGATCCTGTCGGTACCAGCGCCGGCAATCTGTGCGCCCATCGACACCAGGCAGTTGGCCAGATCGACCACCTCGGGTTCGCGAGCGGCATTCTCGATGACCGTTTCGCCCTGGGCCAGGACCGCCGCCATCATCAGATTTTCGGTACCGGTGACGGTGACCATGTCGGTGATGATTCGTGCTCCCACAAGGCCTCGTTTGCCCTTCGCCCGGGCATGGACGTAGCCGTGCTCGACGTGGATTTCGGCTCCCATCGCCTGCAAGCCCTTGATGTGCTGCTCGACCGGTCGCGCGCCGATCGCGCACCCCCCCGGCAGCGACACGCGTGCCTCGCCGTGGCGCGCCAGCAAGGGGCCGAGAACGAGGATTGCGGCGCGCATGGTCTTGACCATGTCGTACGGCGCGAGCGGGTTGTCGAGTCCCCGGCTGTTCAGGAGCAGCTGTTCACTGCCTTCGTCGCTGACCTCGACGCCCATCTGCCGAAGCAGACGCAGCATCGTCGAGATATCCTTCAGTTGCGGCACATTGTGCAGTTCGAGCGGCTCGGACGACAGCAGACTGGCGCAGAGAATCGGCAGCGCGGCGTTCTTGGCACCGGAAATGACGATTTCGCCGGACAGCGGGACGCCGCCCTGGATCAGCAGCTTATCCACGCGCGGCACTCCATTCGTCGGGAGTCTGGGTCTTCATCGACAGCGCGTGCAGCTCGCCGCTGTTGAAGTGCGCGCGCAGGATCTCATTCACCCGCTGCTGCCGCTGCACGCGGTTTCGGCCGACGAATTCGCTGCTGACGATCAGGGCCTCGAAATGCTGTCCATCGCCGGTGACCTGCAGGTGTTCGCAGGAGATGCCGTCGGCGATGATCCGATGGACTTGTTCAGGCTGCATCATGATTCAGGACCTCAGTTTGTAACCGCTTCTGAGCAGTACCAGCGTTGCCGCTGAAACCGCCAGGAAGCTGGCCATGACGACCGTCAGACTGATCTCCGGGGCAACGTCTGAGACGCCGAAAAAGCCGAAGCGAAAGCCGTCGATCATATAGAACACGGGATTGAAGCGCGACACCAGCTGCCAGAATTCCGGCAGCGAGTGAATCGAGTAAAAGACGCCGGAAAGCATCGTCAGCGGCATGATCAGGAAATTCTGAAAACCCGCCAGCTGGTCGAACTTGTCGGCCCAGATGCCGGCAATCATCCCCAGAGTTCCCATGATGCCGCCACCGAGGGCGATGAACAGCAGAATCCACTGCGGCGCGACGAAGGTCAGCGGCGCGAACCACATCGTCACCGCCAGCACACCGACACCGACCATCATCCCGCGCAGCATTGCCGCGACGACATAGGCGAGGAAGAACTCGACGTAGGAGATCGGCGGCAGCAGCACGAAGACCACGCTGCCGGTCACCTTGGACTGGATCAGGCTCGACGAGCTGTTGGCGAAGGCGTTCTGCAGCGCCGACATGATCACCAGTCCGGGAATCAGAAAAGCACCGTAGGGGACGCCGTGCACCTGCACGTGCGATTCCAGCACGTGTGAGAAGATCATCAGGTACAGCAGTGCGGTCAGCACCGGTGCGCCGACGGTCTGGAAGCTTACCTTCCAGAAGCGCAGGACCTCCTTGTAGAGCAGCGTCACGAAGCCGCGGCTCATCGTCCGCCCTCGTGCGCACTGCCGCTGTTCTGCATGACGCCGAGGAAGACGTCCTCGAGGTCGCTTTGCGTCAGTCGCAGATCGTCGATCACGCAGTTGCCCTCGCGCAGCGCCGCCAGCAAGGGTTCGATCTCGTCGAGTCCAGCGAGATGGAAGATCCAGTTGCCGTCGCTCTCCGTCGCCCGCGCGCCAAGCGCCGGTGGCAGCGGTTGCGATCCTGCCAGCCGCAACTGCAGCGTCTGGCCAGCGACTCCGGCGAGCAGGTTACGGGTGGTGTCGAGCGCCACCACGTGTCCTTGCTTGAGCATCGCGATTCGTCCGCACAGCGCTTCGGCCTCTTCGAGATAGTGCGTTGTCAGGATCACCGTGTGGCCGTCCTGGTTGAGACGGCGGACGAACTGCCACAGGCCCTGGCGCAACTCCACGTCGACACCGGCGGTGGGCTCGTCGAGGACGATCACCGGCGGTTTGTGTACCAGCGCCTGGGCGACCAGCACCCGGCGTTTCATGCCGCCCGAAAGGCGGCGCATGTTGACCTCGGCCTTGCTGGTGAGATCGAGGTTGGCGAGGATCTCGTCGATCCAGTCATCGTTCTTGCGAATTCCGAAGTAACCCGACTGAATACGCAGTGTCTCGCGCACCGAGAAGAACGGATCGAAGACCAGTTCCTGCGGTACGACACCCAGCCGGCGCCGCGCTTCGCGATAATCGGTGACGACGTCGTGGCCCATCACGCTGAGCGCACCGGCGTCCGGCCTGACCAGGCCGGCCAGGCACGAAATCAGGGTCGTCTTGCCGGCCCCGTTGGGGCCGAGCAGGCCGAAGAACTCGCCTTCGGCAATCTGCAGCGAAACACCGGCGAGCGCCCGCAGCGAGGCAAAGCGCTTTTCGACTCGATCAATGGCAACGGCGACGCTCATGGCATCCATGCTGGCGACGAACGTGCGTCGCGCGGTCAGGCGAGCGGCAGCAGTTCGGATACGCCGTAAAGCGCGGCCAGGCTGATCATGCTTGCCGGGGGGTTGGCAATACGCAATTTGATGTCGCGTTGGCCGGCCTTGCGCTGCCAGGCAAAGACGACGCTCAGGGCCGACGAGTCGACTTCACGCACCTCGGCGAGGTCGATGACCGCCTGCGCCGACCGCTCGACAGAACGCAGCAGCCGTTCTCCTGTTTCGAGCAGCGTCCGCGCGTTGGCGATCACCATCGGCGCCGTGACGCGCAGGCCGCCCTTCGCTTGTTCGATCATTTGCTGCCGGATTCGAGCTGCTTGTTCCGTTCGCTGAGCATCGTCACCAGACCGTCAATACCCTTGTCGCGGACCTCTTGCGCGAAGGAACTGCGGTAATTGGTCACCAGGCTGACACCGGCGACCATCACGTCGTACACCTTCCATCCGTCAGCCTGTTTGTCGAGCGCGTAATTGAGCTGTACCGGCTTGCTGCCGGGCTGCACGATCTCGGTCTTGACCACCACGTCGGTTTCGCCGGGTTCGACCCTGCTCGGCTTGTAGGAGATGGTCTGATCCTTGTAAGACGTCAGGGCATTCGAATAGGTACGCACCAGCAGCTTCTTGAACTCCTCCGACAGCCGTTTCTGCTGCTCGGGAGTGGCTTTCCGCCAGTTGCGTCCGACCGCCAGCGCGGTCATCCGCTGGAAGTCGAAATACGGCAGCACCTTGGCATCGACCAGGGCGATCGCCTTCTTGGTGTCGCCGCTCTGGATATCCTTGTCCTGGCGAACGATGTTCAGCACGTCATCGGTGACTTGCTGGACGAGGGTGTCCGGCGAACGCTCCGTTGCCGCAACAGCGGCACCAGACAGCAACGCTAGAAAAAAGAACAGGGACAGTAGGCGCTTCATGAACATGCTTTCCATAGAGATTGGGGGCTTGCTGCCTGACGCGGCGTTGGCTGCGTCAGCGTCGCTGGCTGGCAGTCTAGTAGTTGACCGGGATCCGCGGTGGATCACCGTCGAAGACCTCATTGCGGCGATGCTGCAGGTAGGCGTCCCTGATGTAGATGTACTTGTCGAAGGCGGCCTCTTCGACCACCTTGTCGGATGGCAGCAGGCTGGCGCGCAGGTCGATGTAGCGAAGCGCCACCAGGCTGTTGCGCAGCGGCACCTTGTCCACCCGCCAGACCGGATCGTAATAGGTGTCAACCAACCAGCCAAAGGTGTCGCGGGTCGTGCGCGGACCGATCAGCGGCCAGTAGAAGTAAGGTCCGTCGCCGACACCCCACCTGGCGAGGGTCTGGCCGAATTCCTCGGAATGCTTGGTCAGCCCCATTTCGCTGGCGACGTCGAAGACGCCGCCGATGCCGATGGTACTGTTGACCAACACCCGCCCGACGTCCGACAACGCATCGCCGCCCTTGCCCTGCAGCAGGTTGTTGATCGCCGTCCACGAATCCCAGATGTTGCCGAAGAAGTTGCCAACGCCAACTTTCACCGGCAGGGGAGTAACTGCGTCGTAGCCCTGCGCGATCGGTTTGATGGCCACCTTGTCGAGACCTTCATTGACCGTAAACATCGCCCTGTTGAAACCCTCGAAGGGATCCGCCGGGTCGCTCTCCGTGGTCGTTGCACAACCGCTGGCGGCGATTATCGCGCCGACGCACAGCGAAGCCGACAACTGCCTTGAAAGGTTTGCTCTCACTCTGTTCCCTTCCTACTGTTGTTCGCCTGAGCCTTCGGACGCCTTGTTGAACATGAACTGACTGATCAGGCTTTCGAGAACCACTGCTGACTGAGTTTTGGCGATAACGTCATTGGCCGTCAACATCTTTTCGTCTCCGCCCGGGTCAAGTCCGACGTACTGCTCACCGAGCAGGCCGGCGGTGAGAATCAGTGCGAAGGTGTCCTTGGGGAAACGGTAGCGCTGGTCGATACTGAAGGTTACTACCGCTTCGTAGTCCTTGGTGTCGAAGTAAATGTCGACGACTCGTCCGACGACCACGCCGGCGCTCTTCACCGGTGCCCTCACCTTCAGGCCGCCGATGTTAGCAAACTTGGCGGTCAGCGGGTACGTTTCAGCAAAGTTCCCGGCCGACAGGTTGCCCACCTTCAACGCCAGGAAGAGCATCGCCGCCAGGCCCAGGGCAACAAAAATTCCGACCCACAGGTCGAGCAACTTGCGACTCATCAAGCCTCCCGGAACATGAACGAGGTTAGTACAAAGTCGAGCGCCAGAATCGCCAGAGCCGACTGGACGACGGTGCTCTTGATCGAACTCGAGACGCCTTCCGCGGTCGGTACCGCGTCGTAACCCTCGAAGACGGCGATCAGCGAGACGGCGACGCCAAAGACGAAGCTCTTGACGATGCCGCTCCAGATGTCGTAGCGGAAATCGACCGAGGCCTGCATTTGCGACCAGAAAGCACCTTCATCGACGCCGATGAAGACCACGCCGATCAGGTAACCACCAAAAACGCCTGCCGCCGAAAACAGTGCCGCCAGCAGCGGCATCGAGATCACGCCTCCCCAGAAGCGCGGCGCGACGACGCGGGCAATCGGGTTGACCGCCATCATGTCCATCGCGGTCAGCTGCTCGGTTGCCTTCATCAGGCCGATTTCGGCGGTGATCGACGAGCCGGCGCGCGACGCGAAGAGCAGGGCTGCCACCACCGGCCCGAGTTCGCGTACCAGCGACAACGCCACCAGCACTCCGAGCGCCTCGGCGGAACCGTAGCGTTGCAGCGTTTCGTAACCCTGCATGCCGAGCACCATGCCGATGAACAGTCCGGAGACCAGAATGATCAGCAGCGACTGGAAACCCGAGAAATAGAGTTCGCGAATCGTCAGGTGCAGGCGCCGGAAGGACTGGCCGGACCACAGCAGCAGCATGACAAAGAACCGCGCAGCAAAACCCAGCCGCTGCAGCGCCTCATTGACGCGGTGCCCGACGCTGGTGATCATCGCCACTGGTGAACTCCGACCGTCGTGCCTAGGGTCGCTCATACGCACCTTTTCCGAGCAGTTCCCGAGCAAGCGGCTCGGCAGGATAGTGGAAGGGGACCGGTCCGTCCGCTTCGGCGAAGACGAACTGGTGGACAAAGGGGTGCTTGGACGCCCGGATCTCGTCGGGAGTTCCCAGCGCGACGACTTTTCCATCCGACATGAAATAGATGTAATCGACGATCTGCAGCGATTCCTGAATGTCGTGGGTGACCATGATCGACGTTGCGCCGAGCGCGTCATTCAGCTTGCGGATCAGTTGTCCAATCACCCCCAGGGAGATCGGATCGAGACCGGCGAAGGGCTCATCATACATGATCAGCATCGGGTCCAGCGAGATCGCCCGCGCCAGAGCTACGCGGCGAGCCATGCCGCCGGAGAGCTCGGCCGGCATCAGTTGATGCGCCCCGCGCAGGCCAACGGCATTGAGTTTCATCAGCACCATGTCGCGGATCAGTTCTTCCGGCAGCCGGGTGTGCTCGCGCATCTGATAGGCGACATTGTCGAAAACCGAGATGTCGGTGAACAAGGCGCCGAACTGGAACAGCATGCCCATCCGCCGCCGCAGAGCGTAGAGCTCGTCGGCGCGCAAGCGCGGCACCGACAGGCCGTCCACCAGCACCTCGCCACGGCTCGGCTTGAGCTGGCCGCCGATCAGCCGCAACAAGGTGGTCTTGCCGCAGCCCGAGCCGCCCATGATGGCGACCACTTTGCCGCGCGGAATCTCCATGCTGATGCCCTTGAGGATCGGTCGGTCATCGTAGGCAAAATCAAGATCCTTGATTTCGACAAGCTTATCGGCAGACACTACGGCATCCCGGGAAAAAAACCGCCATTATACCGGACTGCTCCTGGCTGTCCCCGTGAATTACTTGGCGCTAATATAATTGTGAAATAATGCGCGGTCAGTCCAACGCGCAACGACGGCACGCTTGTTTACCCTCCCGATGACGGACATCTCCCCGCCTGAAAAGCCACTGCTGCTGATCGTCGATGACGACGCGCTGATCTGCGACACCCTGAGCTTTTCCCTGAGCCCGCACTTTGAAGTGCTGAGCAGCCACTCGCGCCCGCATTGCATGCAGCTGCTGCGGCAGCTGCGCCGGCCGCCCGAGCTGGCACTGGTCGACCTCGGACTGCCGCCGTTGCCACATCGTCCCGACGAGGGTTTTGCGCTGATCTCGGATTTGCTCAAGATTGCCCCGGAAATCAGGATCGTCGTCCTCTCCGGGCAGAGCGAGGACGGCAATGCGCGACATGCGCGCACGCTCGGCGCCGTTGATTTCGTTGCCAAGCCGTGTAACCCCGGCGATCTGCAGCAGGTGCTCAAGCGTGCCCTGGCATTTCGTGTGCTCGATGAAAGGCGACACAAGGGCGACGGTCCATCACCGCTGATCGGCAACAGCCCGGCGATCCAGAAGCTGCAGGCGCAACTTCGACAGTACGCCGACCTGCCTTTCGCGGTGCTGATCGAGGGCGAATCGGGCAGCGGCAAGGAGATCATCGCCTCGGACTGTCTGCACTACGACAGCCGTCGTCGCGACAAGCCGTTCCTGGCGCTCAATTGCGCCGCCATCTCGCCGAATCTCGTCGAAGCGACGCTGTTCGGCTACGCTCGAGGCGCATTTACCGGCGCCATCACCACCAAGGCGGGGTATTTCGAAGACGCTGCCGACGGCACCCTGTTCCTCGACGAGATTGGCGAGCTGGCGCTCGAACTGCAGGCCAAGCTGTTGCGCGTACTGGAGAACGGCGAGTATCAGCGGGTCGGCGAAACGCAGCAGCGGCTCAGCCGCGCGCGGATCATCGCCGCCACCAACCGCGACCTGCGCAAGGAAGTCAGGTCGGGCAACTTCCGGGCCGATCTCTACCACCGCCTGTCGGTCTGCTCGATCGTTGCACCGCCCTTGCGCGAAATGGCCGACGACAAGCTGCTGCTGCTCGAGCACTTCCGACAGCTCTACGCCGCCCAGACGCAGCAGTTGCCGTTCAGTCTGTCGGCCGACGCGCAAGGCCTGTGGCTCGATTATGCCTTTCCCGGCAATGTCCGCGAGTTGCGCAACATCGTCATCCGCCTGGCCACCCGTTACTCGGGACAGACGGTCGATGCCGGCGCGCTGGAAGCCGAGCTTGACCTGCCCGACGAGCCGTTGCTGGCGCCGGCGAACGGCGCCGCGGGCGGTGATGAGGTCGGTAGCGACGCGATCATCGCTGCCGCAAGCCAGCGGCTGCGGCAGCGCGAGCCGTTCAGTCTGGACGGCATGCTTGCTGCCACCGAGCGTGGCTATATCGAGGCCGCGTTGAAGCTGGCGCACGGCAACGTCAGCCAGGCGGCACGCCTGCTCGGCATTCACCGCACGACGCTGTACAACCGTATGGAATCGGCGGGGCGGGAGCGCTGATGTATCTCGAGCACTTTGGTCTCCAGCAGGCACCGTTCCGGATTACGCCGCATACCGAGTTCTTCTTCGCCGGCGCCAAGCGCGGCGCGACGCTCGAAGCATTGATCTACGCCATCACCCACGACGAGGGCATCGTCAAGGTCAGTGGCGAAGTCGGCAGCGGCAAGACGATGCTCTGCCGCATGTTGCTCGAGAAGCTTCCGGACAACGTCGAAACGGTCTATCTGGCCAATCCGATGCTGTCGCGTGACGAAATACTGTTCGCCATTGCCGAGGAACTCCGGATACCGTTTGCCGAAGGGCGAAGCCACCTCCTGCTGCGCTCGCTGCAGGCGCGTCTGCTGGAGATCTACGCCGCCGGTCGCCAGGTCGTCGCGCTGATCGACGAGGCGCATGCCATGCCGCCGGAAGCCCTCGAGGAGATTCGACTGCTCTCCAACCTCGAATCGAATCAGCACAAGCTTCTCCAGATCGTCCTCTTCGGCCAGCCGGAGCTCGATCAGCGTCTGAGCGAAACGACGCTGCGTCAGCTCAACGACCGCATCACGCACGGTTTCAGGCTCGAACCGCTGCGCCGCAGCGACGTTGCGGTGTACCTGATGTTCCGTCTGCGGGCTGCCGGATATCGCGGTCCGGACCTGTTCACCAAGGCGGCCGTGCAGCTGATCAGCAAGGCCTCCGAGGGCCTGAGCCGACGGATCAACATACTTGCCGACAAGGCGCTTCTGGTTGCTTTCTCCGAAGGCGTGCACCAGATCGATCGCCGGCAGGTGCAGGCGGCGATTCGCGACGCCGACTTCGGGCGCGTCGGCGTCGACCGGCGCAGCGGCGCCTGGTGGGCGTGGGCCGCCGCGGTCGCGGCAATCTGCGTGTTCAGTGGCCTGGCATATTTCGCGGGCAGTCGGAGCGCCGCGAGTATCGTCGTCGAGGGGTCGATCGCGGCGCCGCCGGCGCAGGCCGCCGCCGGGCCGTCAGCCGTGTCGCCGGCGGAGTCGCTGGCACGGGTCGCGGGCGGCGCGCCTGTGGCGACGCCACCGGTCCTTGCTGCGGAGCCGTCGTCGCCCGTCGCTGCGCCGGTCGACGCCGTCGCGCCGCGCACGCTGGCCGAGCGGATCGCGGCCACCGAGGTGTGGCTGGCGAAGGCTCCCGATTCGCACTATTTCATTCAGCTGCTGGTCGTCGACGCCAGTAGTGAGAGAGAAGTGCTTGATTTCATTGCCAGGAACTCGACGACGCTCGATCCCGGGCAGCTTCGGGTCTATCGTTCGGGTTTGAGCGGACGAGACCGGCTGGGCGTCATCTACGGCGACTATGCTTCGCGCGAGCAGGCGAGTGCCGCGCTGGCAGCGCTCGGGAACGTCAGCGCGTCGAGCCGGCCCTACGTTCGCGCGGTCAGCAGATTGCGCTGAACGCGAGCCCCGCCAAGCATCGACGACGGCGCTCGAAGACAATAAAAATCATGTACTTGTCGCGAAGTATTGTCGTAGTATCATGAACTTGGACCTTGACCGGAGCGAGCTTGAGCGTGTCCCTGCGAATTCTCGGTGTCACCTATCTCGCGCTGCTTGTTGGCGGCTGTGCTCCGACGACGCTCGGCAGCGGGCCGTCTGCCGGACACCTGCAGGGCGATAGCGTGGTCAGCACGCAGGGAACGATTCCGCCACCGGTTCAGCAAAGCATTTCGCTGCCGCCGCCAAAGCCGGCGATCAGAACCGAAACCTACAGCGTGGTGGTGAACAACGTCAACGTCCACGACCTGCTGTTTGCCCTCGCCCGTGATGCCAAGCTGAATGTCGACATTCATCCCGGCATCTCCGGCGTGGTGACACTCAACGCCATCGACCAGACGCTGCCACAATTGCTTACCCGCATTGCCAAGCAGGTCGACATGCGCTTCGAACTCGACGGCCCCAACCTCGCGGTGATGCCCGACACACCCTACCTCAAGAACTATCGGGTCGATTACGTCAATATCGCCCGCGACGTGACGGGAACGATCTCGACCAATACGCAGATTTCGACCAGCGCGCTGGCCACCGGCAGTGGCGGTGCGGCCGGCACCGGCAATACCTCGCGCATCCAGATCGAGAACAAGTCCAGGAATCGTTTCTGGGAGTCGCTCGAGAAGAACCTCAAGGAGTTGCTGTACGAGACCGACAAGATCTTTCCCGAGGGCTCGACCGAAACGGTCACCGAGCAGAGCGCTTCGCAAAGCACCACCGGCACCGGCGCTGCCGGTACGCCAACGGGCACCCCGGCTCGTCTGGCGCAACTGGCGCAGACACTGGCTGGCAGCCCGAACCCGGCGACGTTGCAGAACAGCGGCGCGACGGTCGTCAAGCGGATGACCTTTCGCGAAGCGGCATCGGTGATTGCCAATCCCGAAACGGGGGTGGTCAACGTCAGGGCGACTTCCAGGCAGCACGAAAAAGTGCAGGAGTTCCTCGATCGGGTGATGGTCAGCGCGCGGCGGCAGGTGCTGATCGAGGCGACGATCATCGAAGTCGCGCTGAGCGATGGCTACCAACAGGGTATCGAATGGAGTCGGCTGACCAGCGGCAGCGAGTACAGCATCAGCAAGCCGGCGTTGACCACCAACGTCCCCAGCGCGGTGACGCCGTACATCATCAAGTATCGTGACATCAACCCGGTCAACCTGCTGGCGACAGTGGATCTCTTGCGCGCCTTCGGAACCGTCAAGGTGCTTTCCAGTCCGAAGCTGGCGGTACTCAACAACCAGACCGCAACACTCAAGGTTTCCGAGGATTTCGTCTATTTCAACGTCAAGCAGGATGTCGTTCCGGGCAACACCAATACCAACGCCACGGTGACCACGACGACGACGCCGCAGTCGGTCTCGATCGGCTTCTTCATGAGCCTGACGCCGCAGATCAGCGACGACGGCACCGTCACCCTGAACGTCCGGCCGTCGATTTCCAGTATCGCCGAACTGAAGCAGGATCCCAATCCGAGCCTGGCCGCGAACAACATCAAGAACCTCGTGCCGCAGATCCGGATGCGCGAGATCGAGTCCATGCTGCGCGTGCAAAGCGGCGACATCGCGGTCCTCGGCGGCCTGATGGAAGACCGCCTCGACAATCGCACCGGTCGCTTGCCGGTGCTCGGCGACATACCCTTGGTCGGCGAGCTGTTCAACAACCGCGCCAATTCGTCGTCAAAATCGGAACTGGTCGTCCTGATTCGCCCGACGGTGATCAAGGACGCGTCGATCGACGGCGACTTCGGCAGCTTCAGGGACAGCCTGCCGGGCAAGGATTTCTTCAAGTCCGACCAGGTCTACCGGCCGTTCTCGCTTCCCGAGCGGACCTCGGAGACTCTGCAGTGAGCCTGCTGATGGACGCGCTTCGGCGTGCCGAGGAAGCCAAACGACAGGCCAGCGCCAATCAGCGACCGCCAATTGCCGCTTCGCCGGCCGAATTGCGCCTCGATCCGCTGGAAACCCCGCCGAGTCCCGCGACGCAGCCGCAGCCCTCGCTCTCCGAAGAACTCGCATCAGTCGATGCCGGCCTGACTGCGGCAGCGACCAGCGCATCGCCGCGGCGGCGCCCAACGGTGCCGGTAGCGCCGCCCGCCGAGACCGACGCGGACGCTCTCCAGGCCGCTGAGCGCAACGCCGCACGCAACGTCTTTGCCGTCAAGCAGACGCCGCCCAGCCGCACCAGCTTGTGGCTTTTCCTCGGCCTGATCGGCGTCGCGTCGCTGCTTATCGGCGGCTATTTCTGGTGGCAGCTGCAGTCCATGTCGGCGGGCTCGCTGACCGCGCCAACGGCCGACCGGCGGCCATCGCTGCCGCCGGCCTCGCCGGCGGGCGCGCTGCCGGCAGCGACGCCGGCGGTGGCCGAGGTCGCCGCTGCGCAGCCGAGTGAGACGACGCCGGTGGACGGGTCACCGCTGCCCGCGGCCGCCGCCAGGCCGGCTGAGCCGTCACCGCGGGTGCAACGCCCCGCCCGCGAAGTGGCGCGCAGCCCGCGCGCTGCCGAGGCCAGTGTCTTCCAGCGCAGCAGCGGACGGCCGCAAGCCGCGCAGACCCTCAACCGGGCCTACCAGGCCTGGCAGGCCGATCGTCTGGACGAAGCCCTGCAGGCTTACGAACAGGTTCTGCGCAGCGATCCCAAGAACACCGACGCGCTGCTCGGGGTGGCGGCGATCGCCGCGCGTCAGGGTCAGCCCGAGCGGGCGCATTCCTTCTACCTGCGTGTCCTTGAATCGGATCCGACCGACGTCACCGCGCAGGCCGCGCTGATCAACCTGCGCGGCGCGAGCGACGCGACAAGATCCGAAAGCCGTCTGAAGACCTTGCTCGCCGGCCAGCCCGGTTCGTCGGCGCTCTATTTCGCTCTCGGCAACCTGTACGGCGGCCAGCAGCGCTGGAACGAGGCGCAGCAGGCCTATTTCCAGGCCTACGCGCTGGAGCCCGGCAACGCCGACTACATCTTCAACGTCGCCGTCAGTCTTGATCACCTTCGCCAGAAGAAACTGGCCGCGCAGTATTACGAGATGGCCCTGAGCGCCGCGCAGACCTGGCCAAGTGCCTTCGACAAGAATGCGGCAGCACAACGCATCCTTGAACTGCAACGGTGATTCCGGCGGCAGGCGGCGATTGCGGCAACTGAGTCTTTGCCCCCCCCGATCATGAACGCTCCCGTCGCTCATACCCATTCACGGCCGCTTGGTCAGATCCTGATCGGCAAGGGCATCCTCAGCGAAGATCAGCTGCGCATCGCGCTGCTCGAGCAGATGAAGGACAACCGGCCGATCGGCAAGCTGCTGGTGCGGCTCGGCTTCGTCTCCGAGGCGACCTTGCGCGACGCGCTTTCCGAGAGTCTGGGCAAGCAGAGCGTCGATCTGTCGAATGCGATCATCGATCCCTCGGCGCTGAAGTACGTGCCGCGCGACCTCGCCAAGCGCCATCATCTGCTGCCACTCGACTACGACGCCGAGAACCAGCGCCTGACGGTGGCCATTGCCGACATCAACGATATCGTTGCGCTTGACCGCGTCCGCGGCCTCGCCGGCGACGAGATCGATATCGATACCCTGCTTGCCGGCGAGACCGAGATCGATCGTGCGATCGACCAGTACTATGGTCATGAGCTGTCGATCGACGGCATCCTGCACGAAATCGAAACCGGTGAGATCGATTTTCGCGGCCTGCAATCGTCCGCTGACGAGTACAGCCAGCCGGTCGTCCGCCTGATCGATTCGATCCTTACCGATGCCGTCAAACGCGACTCGTCCGACATCCACTTCGAGCCCGAAGCGAGCTTCCTGCGCATCCGCTACCGGATCGACGGCATGCTGCGGCAGATCCGCTCGCTGCACAAGACCTACTGGGCGGCGATGGCGGTGCGCATCAAGGTACTCTCCGGGATGAACATCGCCGAAACGCGCGCACCACAGGACGGCCGCATCTCGCTCAACATGCGCGGCCGGCAGATCGATTTTCGCGTTTCGGCGCAACCGACGATTCACGGCGAGAACATCGTGCTGCGGATCCTGGACCGCCAGAAGGGGATCGTTCCGCTGGAAGGCCTCGGCCTGGCGGAAAAGCAGCTCGACCAGCTCAAGCTGATGATCGCCCGCCCGGAAGGGATCGTCTTCGTCACCGGACCGACTGGCAGCGGCAAGACGACGACGCTCTATTCGGTGCTCAACCACATCAACTCCGAGGGAGTGAACATCATGACCCTCGAAGACCCGGTCGAGTACCCGATGACGCTGGTTCGACAGACCTCGGCCGCCGAATCGGTGAAGCTCGATTTCGCCAACGGCATTCGCTCGATGATGCGTCAGGACCCGGACATCATCCTGGTCGGCGAAGTGCGCGATGCCGATACCGCCGAAATGGCGCTGCGGGCGGCGATGACCGGTCACCAGGTGTATTCGACGCTGCATACCAATTCGGCGATCGGCGCCATTCCGCGCCTGCTCGACATCGGCGTCCTGCCGGACATCATGGCCGGCAACATCATCGGCATCATTGCCCAGCGACTGGTGCGGCGGCTGTGTCTGCACTGCAAGATCCCGTACCAGGCAGAAGCGCACGAAGCACGCCTGCTGGGCAATCTGATCGATGGTCCACGGCCGGTCATCTACCGTCCCGGCGGTTGTGAACGCTGTGAATTCCAGGGTTACCGGGGGCGCCTGGCGATCATGGAGTTGCTGCGCGTCAACGGCGACATGGACGAACTCATTGCCAGACGCAGCACCGTCCGCGAAATGCGTACGCTGGCCAGTCGGCAGGGCTTCGCGACGCTGGCGGACGACGGCTTGCGGCGCGTTCTTGACGGTTCCACTTCGCTCGAGGAAGTCGGCCGCGTCGTCGACCTGACCGATCGGATGTAGGCAGCGTGCCGCTCTATACCTACAAGGCGGTCAATCCCGAGGGAAGAATCGCCCTCGGCCGGATCGATGCCCTCAACCTGGTCGACCTCGAGATGCGCCTGCGGCGGATGGAACTCGACCTGGTCAGCGGCGAGCCGGTCAGCAACCGCAGTCTGTTCGCCAGCGGCGGCGTGCCGCGCCGGGAAATGATTCATTTCTGTTTCCATCTGCAGCAACTGGTGCGCGCCGGCGTGCCGGTCATCGAAGGATTGACCGACCTGCGCGACAGCCTGGAACACCCGCGCTTTCGCGAGGTGGTGGCCAGCCTGATCGAATCGATCGAGGGCGGACAGACGCTATCGCAGGCGATGAGCAATCATCGCCGCATTTTCGACGGCGTCTTTGTCAGTCTGATTCGCGCCGGCGAGACCAGCGGTCGCTTGCCGGAAGTGCTGCAGAGCCTCAACGACTCGCTGAAGTGGGAGGACGAACTCGCGTCGCAAACCAAGAAAATGATCGCCTACCCGGCGTTCGTCGGATCGATCGTCCTTGCGGCGACCTTCTTCCTGATGGTCTACATGGTTCCGCAGCTCAAGATGTTCGTCAAGAACATGGGGCAGGTGTTGCCGACACAGACGGTGATCCTGTTCTTCGTTTCCGACCTGATGGTCGCCTACTGGTACCTCTTTCTGTTGCTGCCGCTGCTCGCTGCGGTCGGCTTGAAGCTGCTGCTGGAGAGCAATCCGCTGGCGCGCCTACGCTTTGACGGAATCAAGCTGCGACTGCCGGTGCTGGGCAACATCCAGCGCAAGATCGTCCTGTCGCGATTTGCCAACACCTTCGCCCTGCTCTACGCTTCGGGCATCCCGATTCTCGAATCGATCCGCACCACCCAGGACGTCGTCGGCAACCTGGTCATTCGCCGGGGCCTGGAGCGTGTCGAACAGCTGATCGGCGAGGGGCAGAACGTCACCGCGGCGTTTCACAGTACCGGCTTCTTCCCGCCGCTGGTGATCCGCATGCTGCGCGTCGGCGAAAACACCGGCGCGCTTGACGACGCCCTGATCAATGTCAGCTACTTCTATAACCGTGACGTCAAGGAATCGGTCGAAAAGATGCAGCAGTTGATCGAACCAATGCTGACCATTGTCATGGGGGCGCTGCTTGGCTGGATAATGCTCTCGGTGCTCGGGCCGGTCTACGACGTGATCAGCAAGATCAAGGCCTAGACGATGAACGAGCGCCGTCTCATCTACCTCAGCGGCCATCAGGTTTCGGTCTTTCGCTGGCACGCTGGCGTCCTGACCGACGAGGGCTCGTTCGACGACAGCGAAGCCGGGCAGAGGGCGTTTTCCGGCCACCTCCTGCGGCGCTCGAAGAGCATCTTCTCGCTTCTCGCCAACGTTTCCGAAGAAGGCTTCCAGATCGAGACGATTCCCTTCCTGCGCGGCGACGATCGGCGGGCGATCATCGCCCGCAAGCTCGGACAGCTGTTCTTCAACGCCAGATTGACCACCTCGCTCTCGCTCGGCCACCAGAAATCGCGCCGCAAGGATGAGCGCGTCATGCTGGCTGCGCTGACCAACAACGAGCTCTTCGCGCCCTGGCTGAATGCCATCGCCAGCGCCGAGGTGGCGCTCGCTGGCATCTACTCGCTTCCCCTGCTTGGTCCCCTGTTGCTCAAGAAGCTGGGTGTGCCGCCGGAACCCTGCCTGTTGCTGAGCATCCAGGACCAGAGCGTTCGCCAGAGCTACCTCGAGAACGGTGAACTGCATTTCAGCCGGCTGACGCCGCTGCAAAACAGCAGCATCGGCGGCATCGCGCAGACCTTTTCAGCGGAAGCGGCGAAGTTGCAACAGTACCTGGTCAGCCAGCGCCTGATCGGCCGCAAGCAGCCGATCGTCGCCTATCTGCTGGCGCACGCCAACGCCAGGAAGGCGATCGAGAGCACTTGCCGCGACAGCGATACCCTGTCGTTCACGATTCTCGACATCGAGGACTGCGCGCGCACCTGCAGCCTCAAGGCGCTGCCGGCCAACACCCACTGTGAGCCGCTGTTCCTGCACCTCTTGGCAACCGATCCACCGCGCTACCAGTTCGCCAACGACGAGCAGCGCCACGACTACCATCTCTGGCTGCTGCACTCGGCGCTGCGAGGCAGCGGCGCGGTGTTGCTGATGGGCTGTTTGTTGTTGTCGGGAAAACAGATCGTCGACGCGCACCGGCTCAATCAGGAGGTCGCGGCGCTCGGTGCAGAAACCGGCCTGGCGCGTCAGCGCTATGCCGAAATCGTCAAGACCTTTCCGCCGATCCCGACCACCAACGAGGCGCTGCGGCAGGTGATCAATCGCTACGTCGAACTGGAGAAGAGCAGCGCCTCGCCCGATTTCCTGTACCGCGAGATCAGCCATGCCCTGGATCGCGTGCCGTCCGTCGAGCTCGAAAGCATCGATTGGCGAGTCGGCGATCCACAGCCAGCGCGCGGCGCCGCCACCGCGGGCGCTGCGAATCCCGAGCCGCGCCCCGCCGATGGTGAGACGGCGGTGTTCCAGGGCACCCTGCGGCTCGGCAGCGACAGTAATCCGCGGCAGGTGCTGGCGGTTTTCAACCGCCTGGTCGACGCCTTGAAGAGCAACCCGAAATTGCAGGTCGAGGTGCAGCAACAGCCTTTCGACGTCCAGTCCGGCAAGTCGCTCAAGGGCGGCGACGCCGCCGTCGACGAGCAGCAGCCGCGCGCCTTCAAGGTCCAGGTCCGCAGGGCTGCCGGCTGATGAAATTCATCCGCGCCGATCTCCGCAAGCTGCAATCAAGCATTCTTGCTGCCGCCTTGATGACTGCCGCCGGTGGCACCGCGCTGTACGTCTCGTACGACGCCCGGGAAGCCGCCGAGCGGGCCAGGCTGGTGGTCACGGCACAGCTCGAGGAGGCCGACGGCAAGCTCAGGCGGGTGCGCCAGGAGGAGAGCGAGGTCAAGGAGAAATCGATCGTCTTCACCCGCCTGCAGGAGCGTGGCATCATTGGCGACGAGCAGCGTCTGGACTGGGTCGAACTGCTCAAGGAGATCCGCGACAAGCACCGTCTGATCGATCTGCAATACGAAATCTCGCCACAACGCCTGCTCGACGGCAATCCCGGCGACGACTTCGCGTTCTTCGCCAGTGCCATGAAGGTGCAGCTGAAACTGCTGCACGAGGAAGACCTGACGCGCTTGCTGGACGACCTGCGCCGCCAGGGAAAGGCACTGATCCGGGTCAAGGGTTGCCGGGTCGAACGTTTGCCGGCCAACGGCGACGATCGTGCCAGCGGCCGGGCCCAGCTGTCGGCCGAGTGCGAGATCGACTGGTTGACCTTGCGTGACGTGCGCCGGAAATAGGCGCTGGAAGGAGTAAGTGAGCCAATGAGCCGCGTCTCGCCGCCAGCCAGGCTGATTCTCGCCGTCGCATTGAGCAGCGGTCTGCCGCTGCTCGTCGGCAGCCCGGCCGCCGCCGACGAAACGCTCGGTCGTCTGTTCTTCACCCCCGAGCGGCGCCAGCAGCTCGACCGTCAGCGCGAACTCAACATCCTCGACAGGCAGCAGCTGCCGGCGGATCCGACGCTGATCATCGACGGCGTCGTTGTCCGCAGCAGCGGCAAGCGTACAGCGTGGGTGAACGGCAGTCCGCAGCACGAGAACGATCCATGGAACGGTCTGGCGGTGACCCCGCGTCATGGTGACCCGGCCAGGGTGATGATCGAAACCAGCGATTCCCCGGCGGCGAGGGCACGTGTCGGGCAAACCGTCAACCGCAATACCGGCGAAGCGACCGACCTGCTCAATGGCGGCCAGTTGCAGGTGCATTCGCGCTCGCCCGGGGCGAAGTAGGCATGCCGCGCGTCGCTGCGGCCCGCCACCAGCAGACCGGCATCGCGCTGATGGCGATGCTGGTGCTGCTGACCCTGTGGGGACTCTATCTGTTCGTTGGCCAGCTCGATGCGACACAGCTGCGGCTGGCCAACGAGCAGCGCGGCGCGGCGGCGCTTGCCGAGGCTCGGGATTCCCTGGTTAGCGACGCAATCTCCCGGGCCTCGCTAGACACGTCAACATACTATGCGGCGGGATTCCTGGTGCTTCCTGACTTGGGAAGCCCTTTCGAGGGGGGGGCGCCTTCCGAGGGTTTGGTACCCACGCTGAACCACACGGGCAACTCAATCGATCGCACAGTAATCGGGAAATTTCCCTGGAAGACGCTCGCCTACCCGCCAGTTCGTGACTCGCGGGGCGAATGCCTGTGGTACGTGGTTTCCGGTCGCTTCAAGATTGCCCCGAAAACGCACGTAGCGCTAAATTGGGACACGCGTGGTCAGATCGACGTCCTGGATGGCGGGGGTAACGTCGTCGCGAGCGATGTTGCCGCGCTGATAGCAGCTCCCGGAAGAGCGCTGGACGGCCAGAGTCGCGCGTTGGCCGATGCGGCCTACGGCGACTGTGGAGGCAATTACGATGCCCGCAATTACCTCGACTCCTTCAATGGCGCCGATGCCGTCGCTGGGCAGGTCAATTATTTCGTCGGTAGCACCAACAACCGGGCTGCTCCGGACGCCAACAACAAGAGCTTCATCATGGCCCAGAGCGACCACTATAACGATCGTTTTCTGTTCATCACGGTCGACGACATCTTCGACCCGCTGATCAGACGCAGTGATTTCGCGGCTGCGATCGCCGGCCTGCTCGATGATCCAGGCTTCCAGAGTCACCTGCAGACCATCGCGATCACTGGCAGCAAGGGGACGGGCAACCTTCTTTGCAGCCAGGCACCCGACCCCGTCTTCTGCGAAAACTGGAAGGAAATGCTGCTCCTGACGCAGTTGCCGACCGCCTCGCCGATCGTCATCGACCGCATCGCGTCGGCGGCGAGCTGTAGCCGCGTCCTGATCTTTGGCGGCCGGAAGACAACGGCGCAAAGCCGTGCCACGGCGATCGACAAGGCCAACAAGGACAACTACCTCGAAAACCAGAACGCCGCCTCGTTCGGCGTTCCGATGGCCACCGCGACCAACTTCAGCGGCGCCTCGGCCTTCGACTTCCGCACGCCAACCAGCGATCTCGTGCGATGCCTGCCGTGAGCCACCCGCCAGCCCGGCTGACCGGCGCCAGGGGCTTCACGCTGACTGAACTGGCGGTCGTCCTGGTGATCGTCGCGCTGGTCGTTGGCAGCCTGCTGGTGCCCTTGTCGGCGCAGATCGACATCCGCAATACCGCCGACACGCGGGCGTCGCTGGCCGAGATCCGCGAGGCGCTGCTCGGTTTCGTCGCCGCCAACGGCCGCCTGCCGTGCCCGGCGGCGGCGAGCGTGGCGACCGGTGTCGGCAACGCCGGCAGCGAGCAGGGGCCGCCGGTGAACGGCGTCTGTCGTGATCTCAATGGCAATCCGACCGAGGTCGGCGTGCTGCCATGGGTGACGCTGGGAGTCCGCGAGACCGACGCCTGGGGTCGCCGTTATACCTACCGCGTCAGTACGCAGTTCGCGCAGAGCGTGCCGCCGCCAGCGACCGTCTGGCCCGTGCCATGTACGGTCAGCGCCGTCAATGCCGCGTTCGTGTTGTGCGCCAGCGGCACGCTGGTCGTGCGCTCGGCCGCCGCACCCGCCGGCAGCGCGATCGCCTTGCAGGTGCCGGTGGTCGTCATTTCGCACGGCAAGAACGGCAATGGCGCCTTTACGCCGCTGGGCACGCAGTTGCCGGCCGGTGCCGACGCCGACGAGCAGGACAACCAGCTGACCAATGCCGGGCTGAACATGGCCAACAGCGAGTTCGTCAGCAAGACGCCGACCACGACCTTCGACGACGAGCTGCTGTGGATCTCCCGTCTCGTTGTCTTCAACCGATTGATCACCGTCGGCAAGCTGCCCTAGCGCGGTCGACGCGGCTGTCCTGGCGATTGCCGACGCGCATTGACCGTGCCGATGCTTTGCGGTCCAATAGCCCTATGCCTTCGTTCTACTTTCCGCGAGAAGCCCGATGAGTTCGTACCGGACCTTCGTCGACAGGCTGCGCAACGCCGGCATCTCTCCGACCGACTCCGAAGAACTGCGCCTGCAGAAGTCGCTGCTGTTCTTCGCCACCGGCCTGATCAGCCTGGCTTCGATGGTCTGGCTGCTGATCTACTGGCAACTCGGGCCGCGTTTTTCGTCCAACCTTCCCTTCGCCCTGCAATTGCTGCTGGTCGGCAATCTGCTGGTATACCTGAAGACGCTCAATTTCAACGCCTTCCGGCTGATCCAGTTGTCCTTGTTCCTGTTCACCCCCTTCGTCGCGCAGTGGAGTATCGGCAGTTTCATCACCGCCAGCGGCATCAGCCTGTGGGCCCTGCTGGCGCCGATCGGCGCCGTGCTGTTCATCGGTACGCGCGAGTCGGGCGCCTGGTTTTTCGCCTATGTCTTCCTCACCGCGCTGTCCGGTGGTTTCGACTATTTTCTGGCGGACTTGCCGGGCAACCTGCAACCGGCCGTTCCCGAGCGGACCGCAGCGTTCTTCTTCGCGCTCAACTTTACCGCCGTATCGACCATCGTCTATCTGCTGCTGCGCTATTCGGACAGCGAAAAGCATCGCGCCCAGCGCCGCCTGCAGGAAGCGCACCAGTTGCTGCAGGTCGAGCAGGAACGTTCCGAGCGTCTGCTGCTGAACATCCTGCCGGCGCCGATCGCCGAGCGCCTGAAGAACAGCAAGGAGCCGATCGCGGACGGATTCGCCGAAGTCTCGGTGATGTTCGCCGACATCGTCAATTTCACCCGGGTTGCCGAAGGGCTGACACCGCAGCAGGTCTTCGCGATGCTGAACAAGATCTTCTCTTGCTTCGACGAGCTCGCCGAGCAGTACGGCCTCGAGAAGATCAAGACCATCGGCGATGCCTATATGGTCGCCGGTGGCCTGAACGAAGCGCGCAGCGACTACTCCGAGGCGCTGGCCGACATGGCGCTGGAGATGTGCAGGCTATTGCGCCACGACTTCAGCATCAACGAGATGCACCTCGAGCTGCGCATCGGCATCGGCACCGGGCCGGTGGTCGCCGGCGTCGTCGGCAAGAAGAAGTTCATCTATGACCTGTGGGGAGATACCGTCAATATCGCCAGCCGAGTCACCAGCGAAGGCGTTCCCGGGGTCGTCCAGGTCGACCAGCGAACCTACTGGCGTCTGCGCGATCGCTTCGAGTTTGATGAAGGGCGGGAGATCCATCTCAAGGGCAAGGGCAACCGGCTGGTCTATCGGCTGATCGGTCGCCGGGCGGCAGGCACCGCGGCGACCGCCTAGGCATCGCCAGGCGCCCGGCGCGGCCTCAGCCGGCGCCATCCGGCCGGCGTCGGCGCAACTCGAAGCAGACCTCACCGGGCTGGTTGGCGGTCAGCCGCAATTCGTAGCCGCAGGCCTCGGCCTGTTGCGCCGCGTGATAGAGACCGATTCCCAGGCCGCTGTCGGAAGCCACCGGTGCTCGCAGCAGGTCGCCGAGCACCGGCGGGCTGACCGGAGTGCCGGTGTCGCAGACGCTCAGACTCGACGCGTCGGGGGTCAGCCTGACGCGTACCTGCAGCGGGCTTTCCGACTGCGCCTTGAGCAGGGCGTTCTGCAAAAGATTGTCGGCGACGCTGTCGAACAGCGTCGTCGGTACCAGGGCGTCGGCGTCGAAGGCGGCGGCATGGAAGCTCACCGGCAGGCCGGCGTAGCGCTGCTGCTGGATCTTCCACCACATTTCGGCCGGCAGCACGCCGCCCGCCTCGGTGTGCGGCTTCTGCAGCTTGGCCAGGGTGTGTTGCAGTCGCTGGGTGATCTGCGGCAACTGCCGCTGCAGCAGCAGGTCCAGGCGGTTGTCATCGTGGCCGGTGGCGTTCTGCGCCAGGTAGCAGAGGTTGTTCAGCGATTGCAACAGGTTTTTCACGTCGTGCGTCAGGCGCGCTCCGGTTTCGTGTATCGCGCGCAGGTAGCTGACCTGCTGCAGCTCGCGCGCGCGCAGCTTGGCGATGTAGTGTTCGTTGGCCAGTTGCGCCAGCAGATGGAAATGCCAGACCAGCGCCGGGCTGAGCTTGTGGCGGGTGTGCAGGGTCAGGCGCAGTGGCTGACCGGCAAACTCCTGACGAAAGCGCGACTCGCTGCCGAAGGTCCCGGTGCGCGTTCCGGCGAGCCACGTGCCGCCGTCCACCCATGGCAGGTCGAGCATCTCCTCGAGGGCTTGCGCGAGGAAGCCTTCCGGGTCGCTCTGGCTGCTCGCCAGGGTGGTCAGCCGATGCAGCCAGTTCTCGAAGGGCAGGCCGATGGTCAGCAGGTAGCGCGAGAAGAAGACGTCGACGCCGGTAAAGCCGGGGCGCGTGTTCCACGTCCAGCCGATCAGCAACAGCAGGACGGCGATCGAGATCAGCGTGTTGAGAACGGCCTCGAGGTATCCCGACTGGCGCAGCAGCATGAATGCCAGGCTGCCGAGCACCAGCACGGCGATCAGCAGAAAGATGAACAGGCTGTAGAACAGGTCGACCATGCCGCCGCCCGGACGATCGCTGTCGGCGGAGAGCGGCAGCACGGTCATCACCAGCAGGAAGACCGGCATCCCGAGGGCGAATTCGCGATCCAGCGAAGGTCCGACCAGGGCCGCGTTGGCGACCACTCGCGGCACCAGCCAGAAGAGCAGCGCCGCCAGCAGGTAGGCGAAGGCAATCAGGTAGAAGACGCGCGTCGGTCGATGATCGGTGAACATCACGCGGCCACCGACCAGGGCCGCCAGGATGATTACCCAGACGATCAGCAACCACCAGCCATAAAAGACGATGCCCCCGGCGAGCACCAGGGCAATCACCAGCAGACCGCCGAGATCGAGCCGCCGCTCGGCGTAGATAAAGGGTTGCCAGAGAATGAACAGGCCGACATGCGCCAGCCAGCACAGCATGCTGAAGAGGCGGTCGGTATCGGCCAGCAGCGCCATGTGCAAGAGGCCGAGCAGGGCGATCAGCAGCCAGCGTTGACGCTGGCGCAAGGCGCTCGCCAGGCGTTGCAGCAGCGTCATGCGACGCTTTCGGCGGCGGCCGGTGCGTTGCCGCTGGCGGCGCTCATCAGTCCGACTCCGGACAGTTGTGTCGAAAACTCGACAGCTCGGCCGGCGCCAGGGGCCGAAACCACTGATTTTTGCTGGCATGAAACATGCTTGGTATCCGGTATCATCGTCGACACGGACTGGAGAACGAAATGAACCAGCTACAACAGCGACAGTCAGGCTTCACGCTGGTGGAGATTGCCATTGTACTCGTCATCATCGGCCTGCTGCTTGGTGGCGTCCTGAAGGGCCAGGAGCTGATCAACAGCGCCAAGGTGAAGAACATGGTCGGCGACTTCCGCACCGTTTCAAGCATGGTTTATGGCTATCAGGATCGCTTCAAGGCTTTCCCCGGCGATCAGACACAGGCACAGCTCGACCTGGCACTTGGCGCCGGTGTGGCGACAGCCTGCACGCCGGCCGCGGCCGGTTTGTGCGCCCAGAACAACGGCCGCATCGACGGCGCCTGGAACGCCGGCGGTGCCGGTACCGGCGTCGCCACCGACGAAAGCTCGGTATTCTGGCAGCATACCCGCCTGGCCAATCTGGCCACCGGCGCAACGGCGCTCAACAGCGTCAACTTCCGGCCACGCAACGCCGACGGCGGCTTCATCGGCATCGAGAGCGGCATCAGCCCGCTTGGCGCCGCCGCGCCGTACATCGCCAACATGCGCGGATCGTTCTTCATCTGCTCGGCGGGCATCCTCGGTCGTTACGTGCGGCAGATCGACAGCACCATGGACGACGGCCTCACCGACAGCGGCTCGGTGCAGGCGGTGCTCGACGGTTCCGCCCGCGGCACCGCGCCGGTGGCCACCAACGCGATCGTCGACGGCAGCCAATATACCGTCTGTGCCGCCTATTGAGATCGAGCGTCCCGATGTCGCCATGATGTCGTCCGGATCGACGGCCATCGGCGATTGATCCGGCCCGGCAGGCAGCGGGCCCGCCCTGGCGGGCCCGCTCGCGTTCAGCCGCGCAGGATCCTTTCCTCGGCCGCTGCCAGGGCGCTTGGCGTGCCGAGCAGGACGACCACGTCGCCGGCACCCAGGTGGGTGTCGGCAGCAGGTTCGAGCGTCCGGACATTGCGTCGGCGGACGGCGGTCACCTCGACAACGTGCTTGTCCAGGGCGAGCTCGCCCAACGTCCGGCCGACGGCGTGCGCACCGTCGGTGAGCAGGATCGAATGCAGGCGTGCTTCTTCGGCGTCGAGCGTATCTTCTTCCGCGTCGCTCTCGCCGTGGAAGAAGCCGCGCAGTGTCCGGTAGTGGCCGATGCGCGTCTGGCGGAAGTGTTCGAGCACCTGCGCGTGCGGCACGCCGAGATGGCGCAGCGCATGTGAGGCGAGCACCATGCTCGTTTCGAGCGTCTCGGGGACGACTTCGGCGGCACCGGCATGCAGCAGCGCGTCAAGATCCTTTTCGTCGAGCGTGCGCACCACCACCGGCAGGGCTGGGTTGATCTCGCGAACGTGCTCGAGGACGCGCTCGCTGGTCCGTGCCTCGGCGAAGGAGATGATCAACACGCTGGCGCGCGCGACGCCGGCGGCGGCGAGCGTTTCGCGCCGCACGGCGTCGCCGTAGATGACGTTTTCTCCCGCCGCCGTCGCTTCGCGAATCCGCTCGGGATCGAGGTCGAGTGCCAGGTAGCCGACGTTTTCCTGTTCCATGAAGCGGGCCAGATACTGGCCGGTGCGGCCATAGCCGCAGATCACCACGTGTTGCTCGGTGTTCATCGTCTTGGCAGCGAGTTGCGTCATCTGCATCGAGCGCATCAGCCACTCGCTGGCGGCGAAGCGCAGGACGATCTGGTTGCTGTACTGGACGATCAGCGGTGCCAGCAGCATCGACAGTACCAGCGCCGCCAGCACCGCTTGCAGGACCGCCGACGGCACCAGTTTCAGGTGGCGCATTTCGGCCAGCAGGACAAAGCCGAATTCACCGCCGGCACAGAGCCACAAACCAGTACGCATGGCGCCGCCGAAGGTCGATCCGAACAGTCGCGAGAGGCCGAGGACCAGCGCGAACTTGACGATCAGCAGCGCGCCAAGCACACCCAGCACCAGCGGCGCGTTGGCGATCACCAGCGAAACGTCGAGCATCATCCCGATGGTGACGAAGAACAGCCCCATCAGCACGTCGCGAAAAGGCTTGATGTCTTCCTCGACGTGATGCCGGTACTGCGTCTCGGAGATCAGGATGCCGGCGACGAAGGCGCCCAGTGCCAGTGACAGGCCGGCGACTTCGGTCAGATAGGCGAGGCCGAGGGTGATCAACAGTACGTTGAGCATGAACAATTCGGCCGACTTGCCCCTGGCGACGATGAAGAACCAGCGGCTCATCAGGCGCTGGCCGAAGAACAGCACCACCGACAGCACCAGCACCGCCTTGAGCATCGCCAGGCCCATCATCGTTGCCATACGTTCCGGTGTTTCCGAGAACGACGGGATGAGGATCAGCAGCGGTACCACGGCAATGTCCTGGAACAGCAGCACCCCCATCACCTCGCGGCCATGCGCCTTGTCGAGTTCGAGGCGTTCGGTCAGCAGTTTGGTGAGTACCGCCGTTGATGACATCGCCAGTGCGCCACCGAGGGCGACGCCTTCCTGCCAGCTCATCCCGAGCGTGGTGACGATCGCGGTGACCACCGCCAGGGTCAGCACAACCTGCAGCAGGCCGAGGCCAAAGACGATGCGCTTCATGGCGTACAGCTTGGGCAGCGAAAACTCGAGCCCGATCGAGAACATCAGGAAGACGACGCCGAACTCGGCGAGATGCTGCGCGCCGGTCAGGCCGCCAACCAGGTCGGCAGCGTGTGGACCGATGATCGCGCCGACCAGCAGATAACCGAGCACCGGCGGCAGATTGAGCGACCGGAAGGCGATCACCGACACGACCGAGGCGCCAAGCAGCATGACGATGGTGGGTAGCGTATCCATCTGGCCCTCTTGTCTTCCCGTGAGGAGCGCATTCGCGGCTCACGAAGTTTCGCTCTCGTTGATCGACGAGCGCGGCGGTGGGAGTTGACATGCGCTGCCGGAAGTCCGCCAGCTCTGCCCTGTGCGCGGTGATCCGCCGACCTCGCCAGCGTCGCTGCTGGGGTCGGCGGAGCATGGCCTTCTGTTATACTCGATGGATGATAACCGCTGCTCCGCAATGAACCAAATAATGCCATCGGCGAAAGCGCTGGAGCTCGCCCGCGAGGTTCTGCGCATCGAAGCCGAAGCGGTGCTGGCGCTGGCGGATCGCCTCGACGGTGCCTTCGTGCAGGCCCTGGCGCTGATTCTCAACTGTCACGGGCGGGTAATCGTCAGTGGCATGGGCAAGTCCGGTCACGTCGGGCGCAAGATCGCGTCGACCCTTGCCAGTACCGGGACACCCGCCTATTTCGTTCACCCCGCCGAGGCCAGTCATGGCGACCTTGGCATGATCACCCGCGACGACGTCCTGATTGCCATCTCCAATTCCGGCGAGAGCGCCGAACTCCTGACCATCCTGCCGACCGTCAAGCGTCTCGGCGCCAAGCTGATCAGCATGACCGGCAAGGCGCAATCGTCGCTCGCCATCGAGTCCGACGTTCACCTTGACGCGGCCGTCGCAGTTGAAGCGTGTCCGCTCAATCTCGCGCCGACCGCCAGCACCACCGCCGTGCTCGCCCTCGGCGACGCGCTGGCGGTCGCGCTGCTCGATGCGCGCGGTTTCGGCGCCGAGGACTTTGCCCGCTCGCACCCCGGTGGTTCGCTCGGTCGCCGTTTGCTGACGCACGTTCGTGATGTCATGCGCGCCGGCCCGGCCCTGCCGGTGGTGGTACCGCAGACCAGCGTTCCCGACGCGATTCTCGAAATCTCGCGCGGCGGCATCGGCATGACCAACGTGATCAGCCCCGAGCGGCGGGTGATCGGCATCATCACCGACGGCGACCTGCGCCGCGCTTTCGCCAGGGGCCTCGACCTGCGAGCGCTGTCGGTCGCCGAGATCATGAGTCCAGGGCCGCGCTCGATTGCCCCTGAACGGCTCGCCGTCGAAGCGGTCGAGATGATGGAGCAACACAAGATAAACCAGCTGCCGGTGGTCGATGAAGACGGCGCGCTGATCGGCGCTCTGAACATGCACGACCTGTTCCGGGCGAAGGTCATCTGATGTTCGCGGTGGCCGGCAGCGCGCAAGCGCACCTGCCTGCACCAGGCGACCGGCCCGCCCGGCGCCGGCCAGCCGAACGAGGCGGCAAATGAAGCAATGGAGCAGCGCCCTGCTGCCGATCACCATTCTGACGATTCTTTCCGCGCTGACATTCTGGTTGCGCTATGCGACCGAACTCGACGAAACGCGTGGCGACGGCAAGCATCGACACGATCCCGACTACATCGTCAATGACGCCACGGTACGCAAGGTCGGCGAGCAGGGGCAGCTCGAGTACACCCTGCAGGCCGCCGAGATTCGACACTATCCGGATGACGACAGCGTCGAACTGGACCAGCCGAAGCTGGTCTACCTGCAGCCGAAGAAAGCGCCGCTGACGATCAGCGCCGCGCGCGGACGCCTCAGCGCCAAGTGGGAACGCGTTGATCTCGATGAGCAGGTCGAGCTGCGGCGCGAGGCCATCGGCAAACAGCCGCCACTGGTCGTCGAGACGTCACAGTTGACGGTGCTGCCGGATGAGGAAAAAGCGTTCACCAAGAGCCCTGTGGCGATCACCGAGGGCAAGTCATGGTTGAAAGGTGTCGGCCTGCAGGTTGACCACAAGTTGCAGACCTATCTGCTCGAATCCCGGGTCACCGGAGAAATTGAAAGCCATCTGGCCAAGAAGAAACCCAAGACATGAACATCACAGCTTACCGCGCCTGCGTCAGCAGCCTCCTGCTGCTCGTCCTCTCGCTGCCGGCTCGGGCCGAACGCGCCGACCGCGAAAAACCGATTCAACTCGAAGCCGACCGGATGAGCATCGATGACATCAAGAAGGTCCAGACTCTCGAGGGCAACGTCGTGCTGATCCAGGGAACGCTCGAGATCCGTACCAATCGCCTGGTGGTCACGCAGGATGCCGATGGCTTCCAGAAGGGTACCGCGACCGGCGGCGCCAACGGCCTCGCCCGTTTCCGGCAGAAGCGCGAGGGGCAGAACGATTTCATCGAGGGCGAGGCCGAGCGCATCGAGTACGACGCGCGCGGTGAAAAGAGCGAGTTCTTCAATCGCGCCTGGATCAAGAGCGGCCTCGACGAGGTCAGGGGCCAGTACATCTCGTACGACGCCTTGAACGAAAAGTATCTGGTGACCACTGGCACCGGCGCCACCAAGAGCGCCACCGGTGCCCAGCAGGCGCGCGTTCGCGCGATCATCCAGCCGCGCGGCAAGAACGACACCGGCCAGCAGGGCGATCCGCTGACGCTCAAGCCGGCGGCTGGCGGCAAGACTGACGGCAAGTGATCGCCTGCCCGAGCGCTTGCCGCGCGGGCCCTTGCGGCGGGCGTCGGGCTCGCTGACCCGCGCGTCGTGCGCCGCAGCAGGGCCGTCCCGAGGCCCTCGCCGGGGTTATGAGAATGTCCTCAAAACGTCATAATAAACAGCGCCGTAGCGTTTATGTTGCGGCGCAGCAAAAAAGGCTTGACAAGTTTCGCGAGACGCCTATAATTCGGGCCATGGTGCAGTGCAGCAAACGATCGGAGTGCCAAGCGGGCACGCGATCAACGAGTTTGACATTGCACATGTTGTGATGTACCCCCAACTTTTTCAGGAGATTGACCATGTTCACCACGCCCGAACAATTCGCCGCCGCCAACAAGGCTTCCGTTGACGCCATGCTGACTCTGGCCAACACCGCTCTGGCCAGCGCCGAGCGCATTGCTGCGCTCAACCTGAATACCGCCCGTTCGATGCTGGAAGACGGCGTTGCCAACGCCAAGGCGATGCTCGGCGCCAAGAACGCGCAAGAGCTTTTCTCGGTGCAGGCCTCGCTGGCACAGCCGAACCTCGAAAAGGCCGTTGCCTACACTCGCAGCGTCTATGAGATCTCGGCGCAATCGAAGGAAGAAGTCTCGAAGTTGCTCGAAGCGCAGTTCGCCGACTTCCAGAAGAAGGTCTTCGAACTGCTCGAAAAGGCCGCCAAGAACGCGCCGGTTGGTTCCGACGTTGCTGTCTCCGCCGTCAAGTCGGCCATCGCATCGGCCACCTCGGCGTTCGACAGCATGAACAAGGCGGCCAAGCAGGTTGCCGACATCGCCGAGTCGAACGTCGCTGCAGCGACCAATGCGACCGTCAAGGCCGTTGGTGCCACCGCCGCAGCAACCAAGAAATAAGCTTGTCCGCATCCTGATCATCGGGCTCGCGGCGGCTGTCTGACCAGCAAGCGTGTGAGGAGCCCCCGGCCTTTCTCGGGGGTTTCCTTTCACGGCGCTGTCAAGTAGCCATCGTCCGCAGCCCGCGCCGCAGTAGCCCTGGCGGGAGCAGAAAGAGCGTGTCGCTGTGTTCACGCCTCCTCGAATATCCGTCACGCGCCTTTCAATAGCATTCACGGAGGAATTCATGAACACCATCAATCTCGAACAACTTGCCGAGAGCCAGAAAGCCAACGCCCAGGTCATGATGACGCTGGTTCGCACCGCTTTCCACGGCATGGAACAGCTGTCCGCGCTCAACCTCGCGGCCAGCCGCGAACTGTTCAACACCAGTGCCAGCGGCGCGCAGCAACTGCTTGAGGTCAAGGATCCGCAGCAGTTGAAGGGTATCGCGACCTCGCTCGCGCAGCCCAATGTCGACAAGCTGCTGGAGTATTCGCGCGGCCTCTACGATCTGGCCGCCAACATGCAACGCGAAATCACTTCGGTGATGGAGCAGCAGTACAGCGCGATGACCCACACCGCCAGCGGTCTGGTCGACAAGAGCGGTGCCACGCCGATCGCCGGCGACGTCTTCGCCGGAGCGATGAAACAGATGATGAGCGCTTCGACCACCGCTTTCGAGAACATCTCGCAGATGGCCAAGCAGATGACCGACATCGTCGACGCCAACGTCAAGGCCGCCAGCAGCGCGACCGCCCAGGCTGCCGCTGCCCTGACCCCGAAGAAGTGAAGCTTGCCTGACGGCGCCAGCCGTCGAAGACAAACGAAACCCCGGTCCTGCCGGGGTTGCTTTGTTTACTGCTGCCCTACGATGGCCGCCATTGCCAGCTGATGCCGCGCCTTTCGACCTCCTGCCGGATCCTGTCCATCGCCTGATCGACCAGCGCCTGCTCACCTTCTACGCCGAGTTCCAGGTGTCGCCGCTGTCCGTCGTCAGACATCGACGGCAGGCTGAACAGCCGCAGCGACGGAAAGTCGGCGACGACTTCCTCCATCAGATCGAGCAAGGCGCTCTCGTAGCTGTTTGCGCCAGTCAGCAGGAAGGCCTTTTCGACGCTCGGCTGGTGGTGGAAGCGGTCGCTGTAGAAGGTGTCGAGCGCCCATTCGACCATCGGGTGCGCCATCTGCGGAAAACCCGGCACGAAGTGATGATCGCGGACGCGAAAGCCGGGAATGCGGTTGAACGGGTTGGGGATGATCTCGACGCCACGCGGGAAGGTGCCGAGCAGCAAGCGGACGTCGCTGATCTGGTCGCCGAAGCGCGCCCGTATTTCGCGTTCGGCGTCGGCGTGCAGCACCAACTCGACACCCAGCGCCTCTGCCGCCGCTTGCCTGGTCTGGTCATCGGGCGTATTGCCGATGCCGCCAAAGCTGAAGACGACGTCACCGGCGGCCAGGCTGCGCCGCAGCGTCGCCGCGATACGTGCGCGCTCGTCGCCGAGGTATTCGACCCAGGACAGCCGCAGCCCGCGCACCGCCAGCAACTCGGCAAGCCGCACAAAGTGCCGGTCTGCGCGCTTGCCGGAAAGAATCTCGTCGCCGATGATGATCGCACCGAAGCTCATTTCACTTTCTCCAGCACCGCCTGCTCGTCGATCACCGTCACCAGCGCCCCCTGCCGAAGGCGTCGCAACGCCTCGAGGCAGAAGTGGGTATAGGCCAGCGCTGCCAGCGTCGGTGTCAGCAGGCCCAGCACCGGGATATGCGCCAGCAGCGCCAGGACGACGCCGAGCAGCAGCAGCGGCAGGCCGTGCTGGCGACGCAGGACCCGCCATTCCTGGTCGGTGGCGTGCACCGTCAGGGCATCGTAGGCAAAGGTGCGGCGGGTCAACCACGCCATCCACAGGATCGGCAGCAGCAGTCCAAGGCCGGGGAGCAGCCACAGCGGCAAGGTCAGCAGCCAGCCGACGGCGTACAGCAGCACGGCGGCGATGCTGTTCCATGCGCCTGCCAGCAGACTGTCCTTGCCGGCTCGCGCCAGTTCCGGGTAATCGGCCAGGGCCACGTGGTCGAGCAGTAGCGGCATCACGAAGATCGCCGCCAGCAGCATCGCGGTGACGAAGGCCGCCGCGAGAACCAGCAGCCAGCCAGCGAGCACCGCGCCGAGCTTGGCCAGCCAGGCTGCTCCCCAGCTGGCCAGCCAGGTCAAGGGTGGCTGCTCGACGAGGATCCCGATCAGTCCCTCGAGAGCGAAGGTCATCAGCCCGATCCAGACCACCAGCGCGACCAGCGCCGGCCCGAAGAACAGCAGCCACACCCGCCCGCGGCCGAGCGTCCGCAGGCTGCGTCCCAGCGACAGAACGATCTCAGTCACTTGTAATCTCCCCGGCAATCATCGACTCAGATTCCTTCCCACATCTTCTGCAAGCGCTTGACCGACACCGGCACCGGTGTGCGCAGCTCCTGCGCGAAGAGGTGCACGCGCAGTTCCTCGAGCAACCAGCGGAACTGCTCGACCTGCGGGTCGCCGACGCCCTGTTTGGCCAAGACCGTGGCGCGTCGCTGATAGTTTGTCCATAGTGGCAGGTACTCGGCCAGCAGGCGGGCATCGCGCGCTGCACCCTGGGCGCCGCCAGCCTTGACCTTGTCGAGGCGCAGCGCGATGGCCTTCAGATAGCGGGGGTAGTGTTGCAGACGTTCGAATGGCGTATCGACCACGAATCGCTTGCCGATCAGTCGCGACAGCTGTCCCTCGACATCGTGCACCGTGCTGCCATAGGCCTTGAGCGTCGGCAGCTTCTTGTGCAGGGCCAGCCAGTCGCCAAGGATCTGGCCGACCAGCCGGCACATTTCCTGCGCCAGCAGCCCCACTCGCGGCCTGGCTTCGAGACAGCGTTGACCGAAGGACGCGGCATCGGTCGGCCAGGGCTCGGCCAGACAGGCGCGTGCGAAGGTGACCTCGAGCAACTGCCGCCGCAGTTCGTCCAGCGTACCGAGCGCCATGAACTGCATCGCCATCTCGGTAAGCCCCGGCAGGTTCTTCTCGAGGTACTTGAGCTGCTCGCGGAACTGCAGCATGAAAAGTCGCAGCAGTCCCGTCGCATGCGACCGGAGTGCCTCGCCGGGTGAATCGAAAACGCCGATCGAGACGCTGTCGCCGTCGTCGGCCAGCCCGGGATAGCCGAGCACCGTCTGGCCGTTGCCGCCATCGACTTCGATCAGCTCGGCCAGCTCGCCGAAACTCCAGTCGGTCAAACCCGAATACTCGGCGGCGGTCCGGTGCAGGTCGGCAAACTCCTGTTTCGCCTCGCGTCCCCACTCGCTGCGCAGTTCGCTGAGCTTGCGGCTGACGCCGAGCTGACGGCCGTTCTCGTCAACCAGCCGGAAGTTGAAATGCAGGTGTGTCGGCACCGCGTCGGGTCGAAATGCGTCGGGCGTGACCTCCCAGCCGCGGGCGTTCAGGCCGCGCGACTGGACGATGAAGCCGACCAGAGCGGCCACCAGGGATTTGTCGGTCGGCGCCACCTGGGCGACGAATTCGGCGGCAAACTCGGGCACCGGCACCAGCTTGGCGCGAATCCGCTGCGGCAGCGTCTTCACCAGCTGCACCACTTTCTCCTTGAGCAGTCCGGGCACCAGCCACTCGCAACGCGCCGCCGGCAGCTGGTTCAGCTGTGCCAGGGGAACGGTCAGGGTAACGCCGTCGCGGGCACTGCCGGGTTCGAAGTGATAGGCCAGCGCGTAGTCCACACCGCCGAGCTGCAGTTGATGCGGAAACGCCTCGCTGGTGATTCCGGCCGCCTCGTGGCGCATCAGATCCGCGCGCAGCAGGTGCAGCAGGCGTGGCTGCTGGCGTTCGGCGCTGCGCCGCCACTTGTCGAAGCTGGCGCCGCTGAAGATCCCTTCGGGGATGATCTGGTCATAGAAGGTGAAGATCAACTCGTCGTCCACCAGCACATCGGGGCGGCGCGACTTGTGCTCCAGCGTCTCGATGTCGAGCACCAGTTGCTGGTTGTGGGTGAAGAAATCCCAGCGCCGTGCAAACTCCTCGCTGACCTCGCCTTCGACCAGGGCCTGTCGGATGAACAGCTCGCGAGCCGCCGGCGGGTTCAGTGGCCCGAAATTCACCCGCCGTCGCGGTTCAACGACGATACCGTACAGCGTGATCCGCTCGAAGGCGACGGCCTGCATCGCCTTCTTCTCCCAATGCGGGTCGAAGTGGCTGCGCTTGAGCAGGTGCGCGCCGACCCGTTCCAGCCACTCCGGTTCGATCCGCGCCACGCAGCGCGCGAAGAGTCGCGTCGTCTCGCTGATTTCGCCGGCGACGATCCACTTGCCGGCTTTCTTCTGCAGCGCTGAAGCCGGATGGATCAGCACCTTGATTCCGCGCGCGCCGAGGTAATGCGCCGAATCCTCCGACTTGCAAGCGATGTTGCCGAGCAGGCCGGCGAGCAGCGCACGGTGAATCGCCTCGTAGGCTGCCGGCAACTGATTCTCGCGCCACTGATGTTCGCCCGCCAGCGCGCTGAGCTGGCCGTGGATGTCGCGCCACTCGCGCATCCGCAGCGCCGACAGATAGTGCTCATGGCACGCTTCAACCAGCTTGCGCTGCGACTTGCGGTGCTCGACCTCCGACTGGTACCACTGCCAGAGTTTGAGCCAGGAGAGGAACTCGGACTTGTCGTCGGCAAACTTGCGGTGCGCCGCGTCGGCGCTGCCCTGACGCTCCTGCGGACGTTCGCGCGGATCGCGCACGCTCAGCGCGGCGGCGATCACCAGCACCTCGCGCAGGCAGCCTTCCTCACGCGCCGCGACGATCATTCGTCCCAGCCGCGGGTCGAGCGGAATCCGGGCCAGTTCCTGGCCGACCGCCGTCAGGGCGTGCTCGTCGGTGACTGCACCAAGCTCGAGCAGCAGCTGGTAGCCGTCACTGATCGCCTTGCGCGGCGGCGCTTCGAGGAAGGGAAAGTCCTCGACGTCTCCGAGACGTAATGCCTTCATGCGCAGGATCACGCCGGCCAGCGACGAGCGCTGGATCTCCGGCTCCGAAAACGCCGGCCGCAAGCCGAAATCCTGTTCGTCGTAGAGCCTGATGCAGACGCCGGCGGCGACGCGCCCGCAGCGTCCGGCACGCTGGTTTGCCGACGCCTGCGAGATCTTCTCGATCTGCAGTTGTTCGACCTTGTTGCGGTACGAATAGCGCTTGACCCGCGCCAGTCCCGAATCGACGACGTAGCGAATTCCCGGCACGGTCAGCGACGTCTCGGCGACGTTGGTTGCGAGGATGATCCGGCGACCGACGTGTGGCTTGAAGATTCGTCCCTGTTCCTCGGCCGACAGGCGGGCGAACAGCGGCAGGATCTCGGTATGCGGTGGGTGGTGCTTGCGCAGGGCCTCGGCCGCCTCGCGGATCTCGCGTTCGCCGGGCAGGAAGGCCAGGACGTCGCCCGCGCCGGCGCGATGCAGCTCGTCGCAGGCATCGACGATCGCTTCGTACAGGTCGCGCTGGTCGTCGCCGCTTTCTTCCCCCGGCGCCTTCTGCAGTGGCCGATAGCGGATTTCGACCGGATGCAGCCGACCCGAGACCTCGATTACCGGCGCGTCGTCGAAGTGCCGCGCAAAACGCCCGGCGTCGATCGTCGCCGAAGTGATGATCACCTTCAGGTCACGGCGCCTGGCAAGCAGCTGCTTGAGGTAGCCGAGCAGGAAGTCGATGTTCAGGCTGCGTTCGTGCGCCTCGTCGATGATCAGCGTGTCGTATTGTTCGAGCCAGGCGTCGCCCTGCGTCTCGGCGAGCAGGATGCCGTCGGTCATCAGCTTGATGAAGGCGTCAGGCGAGGTGCGGTCGCTGAAGCGGATCTTGTAACCGACCAGCCGGCCGACCTCGCTCTGCAGTTCCTGCGCGATGCGCGCGGCCGTCGAGCGGGCGGCAATCCGGCGCGGTTGCGTATGGCCGATCAGTCCGGCGCAGCCACGACCGATTTCGAGACAGATCTTCGGGATCTGCGTGGTCTTGCCCGAGCCCGTTTCGCCGCAGACGATCACCACCTGATGCCTGGCGATCAGCTCGGCGATCTCCGCGCGTCGCGCGTTGACCGGCAACTCGTCGGCAAACACCGGCTTCGGCAGCCGCGCCCGGCGGGCAGCAACGGCGGCGCGCGACTTCTCGAGCAAGCTGTCGCGCTCGGCCAGTCGGATATCGCGTTTGGCGCCGAAGCAGTGTCGGAGATCGCGGGTCAGCGCGCGCAGGCTGCGCTGATCGAGCGCCAGGCAGTCGGCGAAACCGTTTGCCGGCGGGTCCGGGGCTAGAGCTGGGGAAAGTATCGTCCTGGGAGTCATCATTTGCGGAAAGAGTGCAACGGCGGCGCAGCCATTCGACGCCGCAGGGCGTCGATCATGCCGCTGTCCGGCAGGTCGCCATTCTACCGCAGCGCAGCGAGCGGGCTCGGCGTTCGTCTTGGCCGCTGCAGGCGTGCGGGCGGTACCGGTTGCGGCATCGGCGTCAGGGCGCCGTCCGGCCGAGTAGCGCCTTCGGTGGCACTGAAAAGCAACTCGCCCGATAATTCGGCGTCAGATCGGCGATCCGCCGGAAACGCATCGCCGCCCGATCGGTGCGTGGACTCGCCTTGCGGAAGAACCGGCGCAAAGCGGTCGAAGCGTAACGCCGCATCTGGCAATCGACGCGTGCAAAACCGCACATCGCCGCCACTTTTTCCAGGTAGCCGGTGCTCATCGCATAAACGTTGGTCGGGTCGCCGTCCAACTCGTGGGGAGCGATCAGGAACAGCGTCGGCAGGTCGCTGTCGTAGATCACCCCCTCGAAGACGACCTCCTGCAGCGCCGCATGGAAGCAGTTGATCATCGCCGCGAGCGGGTCGCCGAGATGGTAAAGCACGCCGTAGCAGAGGACGACGTCGAAGCGCTCGTCGGGAAGCTCGAAAATCGATCCCTTGCGCCACTCGGCAGTGCTCTGGAAGTGCTGGTGCAGGAAGTTGTAGCCGTCGAGGCCGCCCCAGCGGAAAGCCGGATCGTCGAGACTCAGCACGCGCCGGGCGCCGCGTTGCTCGGCCATGAAACTGAAGTAGCCGTCCCAGCAGCCAATATCCAGCAGCGACTTGCCGTGCAGCTCCAGGCGGTCGAACAGGTAAAGGTGCTCGTGCCGGGCGATGTCTACCTGGCCCGGCGTCACTCGCCCGTCCTTGAGCGTGACTTGATGAAACCAGCGGATGGTATCGAGTTGCGCGTCAGGCATGGACCGGTTCCAGTCAGCAAGGGAGAAATCAGGAAGAAACCGGTCAGCCGGTGTGCGGCGGGCCCTTCGGGAACTTCGCCAGCGCGTCGGGCAGCACCACCCAGGCCTGCGCCGAATCGCACCAGATGCTGGCCTGCGGTTGCACCCATGAGGTGTCGTCGAGTGTTCCGGCCTTCAACCAGTCGAGCGTCGGCGTCGCATCGACTTCGCTGAGCAGCGACGATCCGCACTTGCCACAGAAGCGGCGAAGGACCTTGCCACCACTTTCGCCCCGGTCCTCGTAGGTGGCCGGTTCACTGCCCTGAAACTCGAGAGAGCCCTTCGCAACGGCAACATTCACCGAGAAAGCGCCGCCGGATTGACGCTGACAGTGCGTGCAATGGCACAGCGCGGTCATTACCGGTTCGGATTTCGAAAGGTAGCGAACGGCGCCACACAGGCAGCCGCCTCGAATCCTGCTCATCATTGCCTCCAGTGGCTGGGAATGCCCGCCCACGAGGGGCAGCCCGGCCGCCCCGAATACGAAAATGCCGCACGCGACCTCAGCGCCCCGTTGCTCGTCCGTTCCGCTATCTTCGCTCCGTACGTTCCTACGCGCCAAGGGCCTGCCTGCCGACCCCGTCCAGACCCTGCTGGCTGTCGCCCCGAGGCGGCGGGTCGCAATCTTTCCCGGGGAGCTGCGCAGCCGCTCGCGAGCGTCATCATACCAAGGCTGATCGGTTCGTAGCACCGACGTCGACAGCGCTGACGATGGCGATCGACAGAGACGATGGGCCGGGCGGCGAGACCGCAGCTCGCCTTTCCGCGCCATCGTGCGCCCCGGTCGATGCTTGTCGACCGCGCCGCCTGGCGTTCACGCCGGGGTCGCCAAACAAGGTCCGACCGCGACCGTCGCGCCTTGCGCAAGGGCGGCTGGCTGGTCTTGCTGCGCCGCGGCGCCATCGGTGGGACGCGGCGACCAGCGGATCACCGCGAAACTTGCAAGTGGAATTTCCGATTGACTGTTCCGGCGCATGGGGTAGATACTCGCCTCGCAGCACTGAGACGTCTGCTTCCCCAACCTTGTCAAGGAGGTGCCCGTGTTCGGTATCATTGGAATCGTGGTATCGCTGGTGCTGCTGATCGCCCTCGCCTATCGTGGCTGGAACGTGATCCTGATTGCACCGCTCTGTGCAATGGTCGGCTTGCTGTTCGGTGGCCTCGACGCGCCGGTAATCGCTACCTACACGCAGGTCTTCATGCCCGCTCTGGGCAATTACCTGATCAAGTTCTTCCCGCTGTTCCTGCTCGGCGCGGTGTTCGGCAAGCTGATGGACGACTCCGGCTGTGCGCGGACGATCGCCCACAAGATCGTCGAATGGACCGGCAAGGAACGCGCGATCATCGCCATCATCCTGGCTTGCGGCGTTCTCACCTACGGCGGTGTGTCGCTTTTCGTCGTCGCTTTCGCCGTCTTCCCGGTCGCCATCCAGATGTTCCGCGAGGGCAACCTGCCGAAGCGACTGATCCCGGCGGCCATCGCGCTCGGCTCGTTTACCTTCACGATGTCGGCACTGCCGGGTTCGCCGGCGATCCAGAACGCCATTCCGATGCCGTATTTCCACACCGACGCCTTCGCGGCACCGGGACTGGGGATCATCGCCGGCCTGGTGATGTTCGGCTGCGGCAGCGCCTGGCTGATGATGCGCGCGCGGCGCGCGCGCAATGCCGGCGAAGGCTATGGCGAAGACGAAGCGGTGGCGAGTGCCGCTGCCGCCGCGGCCGATCCATCGCCGGCTGGGCAGATGCCGTCTTTTGCCGTGGCGATCGTGCCGGTCCTTCTGGTACTGGTACTCAATTTCGCCTTCAGCAAGTACATCATCCCGGCGATGGACACCGACTACCTGGCGCTGCCGAAGTACGGCAAGACGACCGAGTCTGCCGTCGCCGGTATCTGGGCGATCATTCTGGCCATGCTGATCTCGTGCACCGTGCTGATCGGCCTGACCTGGAAGCGTTTCAGGAACGTGCGCCAATCGCTCACCGATGGCGCGCTCGGTTCGATGCTGCCGATCCTCAACGTCGGTTCCGAGGTCGCCTACGGCGCGGTGATCGCCAGTCTGGCGTCGTTCCTGATCATCAGGGACTGGCTGATGTCGCTCACCGACAACCCGGTCATCGGCCTGGCGATCGTCGTCAACGTGCTCGCCGGGATTACCGGATCGGCCTCTGGTGGCATGAGCATCGCCCTCCAGGCGGTCGGCCAGACCTACCTCGAACTGGCGCAGGCGGCAGGCATCAACCCGCAAATCCTCCACCGCGTCGCGGCGCTCGCTTCGGGCGGCCTCGACGCGTTGCCGCACAACGGCGCGGTGATCACCCTGCTGGCGATCTGCGGGCTGACCCACAAGCAGTCGTACTTCGACATCTTCATGGTCGCGGTCGCTTTCCCCCTGGCATCGCTGGTACTGGTGATCGTCCTCGACGGCATGTTCGGCACTTTCTGAGGAGGTAGCCCGGTGCGAATCCTTATCATTGTCCTCGCGGCACTGCTTGCGCTGGCGCCGCACTCTGGCGCCCAGGCGAGGGACGAGCTGCGTTTGCTGGCGGCCGAACTGCCGCCCTATACCTTCCAGATCCCGCCGGTCAGCGTCACCGAAACGCCGGGCGTCAAGCAGGGTTTCGTCTATGAACTGGTGAGCGAGATGGCGAAGCGGGTCGGTCACACCGGCGTCATCGAGTTCATGCCCTGGGAAGCGGCACAACGGGTTGCCCAGACGCAGCCCAACATCGGCATCCTTGCCCTCACTCGCAGTCCCGAGCGGGAGGACAAGTACCGCTGGCTGGCACGGCTCTATACCGACGATCTGGTGGTCGTCGGCGGTGCCGGCATCGATGTCTCCAGTCTCGAAAAGGTCAAGGATCGCCCGATCGGCGTGCTCAGTGGCTCCGGCGCCGAAGCTCTGCTCAGGGAGCGGGGTTTCACGCGCATCAGGCCGCACAATGAGGAGTGGATGAACGCCCGTCTGATGCAGCAAAGACGAATCGACGCCTGGCTGGCGCCGCGGCTGATGATCATCTACGGCATGCGCGAGGTCGGCGGCAACCTCGAGGCGCTCAACTTCGGCGAGATCGTGCGCAAGAGCGAGATCTACCTCGCCGGCTCGAAAGACCTGCCCGATTCCGAGGTCGACAAGTGGCAGCAGGCCCTGGCTGAGGTGAAGGCCGATGGCACCTATCAGCGCATCGCCGATCAATACAATCGCCTGAAGATCGAGCCGATCCCCGACGACATGCGGCGGCGCTTCAGCCAGCCGGTGTGGGAGTGAGTGGATTGAGTGGATTGACGACGCATCCGGCACTGGCGGCGAGCTGGCGGAACGTGCCGGTGTTCGTCCTGCAAAGTGACGTGTCGTTGGCGGAACCGCCTTGCCGGCGCCGCGAGGTTCGATCGGTCAGGACTCGCCAGGGTCGAGCGGACACCACGTAAAGCGGTCGTCAGTGACTTCTTCGCGACACGCATACTTCCGTGCCACTTCGACACGCCCGTCCTCCTGCAGCACACTGATCACCAGGGTGAATTTCTCGAGCGCCTTCCCGGATGGCGTACCGTCGTACTGGAGAAGGCGGTAGAGCTTGGCCTGCGAGACGCCGCCAGCCAGCGAGAACGGCAGGGCTCGTCCAACATAGGTCAGGTAGTCGACCGTGCCCTGGTCAGCGCCGGGGTTTTTCGCCAGCCATTCTCTCTTGCCGACAAAGGCGTCTTCGTACTCCCAGGCCAGAGCAGGGTCGCGAGTGCCTTCGGGACGACGTCCATCGGTTGCGAGCACGGCTGTGACGCGAAGGACGTGGCGCCAGGTGCGGGGCGCGCCGGTATTCGTAAACGTCAGCGGCACGAGCATCTCGAGTCGTCGATCGGAGCCGAGGTAGTGAAGGCCGACCCGGTCAGGCGGGACCACCCTGAGTTCACCGGGATACGCGTACACCAGGATGAATGTCGCCACCGAGACCGAGGCTGCCGCCAGCGCAAGCCAGGAGGCGGGTTCCCTGATCCACTTCAGCAATGATGCGAGGAATTCGCTTGCCATGCGTCCAACCTCCAGGCTCCATTCGTGTCATCCGATATTGAAAGCGAGTCGCTCTGGCGTCTTGGCGGGACGAAGTGCCCGACCATCCCGGTTCGCCGTATCGGCGCTGCCTTGCTCGCCGCCAACTAAGAACCCATGGCGGTTGCGCAGCCGGCCCGGATCAGCCCGAGTGGCCGCAGCGGCGGCACCAGTGGGCAATTGGCCGGTTGAAGCATGGCGCTCTGGCAGCAGCGCTTTCATGACGCCTATTGTGGTCCGAAAACAGGCGCTTTGCCGAGCCTCGCGCAGAGCAGGCGCGACCCGCCGCATGGTGATGCTGGGCGTGTCGTTCGCCACGGTGGCCGTGCGCTCAGCGCCAGATGGTTTCGCGAGATATACAAAAAAACGCATAGAACCATGTCCTTGTGAGCAAATTCTCGCGCGCTCCGACTGTTCTTGACACGGCCAGAGGCGTGAACGCCACAACGACAACGCGCCTATAATCGAACTGCCGAGCCATTCTCGGGGACGATCATGCGTGAAAAGGGAAAACCGCTGCTCAAGCTTCAGGGCCTCGCAACGGTGCTGCAAGAGGGCAGCTTCGACGACAACATGCAAGAGCTGGCGGCGATTGCCGCCAAGGTGCTCAACGCCGAGAACTGTTCGCTGATGTTGTTGACCGACGACGAGACGGAAAGCCCGTGCATGCGCGTTTCCGGCAGCCATGGACCGCTGCCGGCCGAGGCGTACAAGGAGTCCGCACGCGCCGGTCAGGGCATCGCCGGCCGGGTGGTCGCCAGCGGCAAGGCGCTGCTGATCAGGGACGTCGAGCAATCGGAATTCGCCGCGTGCGCGCGCCGTCCCGATGATCCGCGCAAGAGCTTGCTCTCGTCGCCGTTGGCCATCAACGGACGGATCATCGGCGTGATCAACGTCAGCGGACATCTTGACGATCAGCCATTCGGCAAGAAGGACCTGAACCTGCTCGAGGTGGTCGCGCTGTTCGTCGGCAAGGCCATTCAGGTGGTGCAACTGCAGAACATGCTGAAGTCGCGCTTCGCCCAGCTGGCGCTGATGGAGTTTGCCGAAAAGGACATGGGGAGCGCACTGGCGAGCGCCGTGCAGAACCCCGATCGGGTCGCCAGGATCCTGGCGAAAGCCTTCTACAAGGAAATGACCCGCGCCGGTTTCGGCTCGAACCAGATCATCAACGCCGCCTCGGAAATCGTCGGCCAGCTGAGCGGCAGTCTTAGCCGCCACAGCAAGCGGATCGAGCAGAAGACGACCGAGTAGTCCGTTCCGCAAGGCGAGGCCGGAAGCCTTGCTGATGCGGGCAGGAATTGCCCGCGAAAAGTCGGGTGGAAGTCAGCGGGAAAATCAGGACTGGGCCGCTGGTGCCGTCGCCCGCTCTGCCGCGGTCGTTCGATACTCCTGCATGTACTTCTTCAGGCTGGCGGCCGTGCCGCAGACGAACAGCACGTCATCGGCCTGTACCTGGAATGCCTGGTCGAATTCCACCAGCACCTCGTTGCCACGCTCGACGGCCACTACCGCGGTTGCCGTCTTCTCGCGGACACCAGCCTGCCAGGGGTGGCCGCCGACCATCGTGCCGGCAGCGACGCGGGCGAGCTTCAAGCGCTGTTCGACGGTCACCGCGTCCTCGCCGAGCAGGTGGTGGGCGAGGATCTGGCCGGCAACCTGGCCGACCGACAGCGCGAAGTCTGCACCCGCCTGGTACAGGCGGGCGACGTTGGGCGCCAGGTTCACGCGCGCGATCAAGGGTACTTCCGGGGCATAGTCGCGCACCACCGCAGTGGCAAAGACGCCGGCACTGTCGTTGCTGAGTGCCAGCACGACGGCACTGGCCTTGCGCACCTGCGCGTCGTCCAGCGTGGCATGCTCGAGGACGTTGCCGACCACATCGACGGCTGCGTCCGGGCGAATGTCGATGACGATCGCCGTTTCCCCCGCGTCACGCAGCATTTCGACCACCTTGCGCCCGACGATGCCATGGCCCGCGACGACGATCGGGCCATGACGGCGCAGTGGCGTGGCCAGGCGCTCGACCCGGGCCAGGTTGGCGTGCGCTCCCGCGACGACCAGAATGGCGCCCGGCTCGATGGACGTCTCGGGGCCTTCGGCCGGCGCGAAGCGGCCGCCGATCCATTGGCCGATCACCGTTGCGCCGTAGCGGGCGCGCAGTCGCAGGTCGCCAAGACGTTTCCCGGCCAGCGGGCTGCTGCTCTGCACCCGAAAGTCGGCGATGCCGACCCGCTCGCCGAGAAGTTGCAGCCCTTCCACCTTGGGACTGATGCGCGAGCTGGCGCGCGACGCCAGCGCCGCACCGAGCACATGTGAAGGCGTGAAGACCGCCGTAGCGCCGATTTTCTCCATCGGCTGGCGATGCAGCGGGTTTTCGGCCAGCGCGAGGATCGGGCCGCGATAGCCGCGTTCCCTGGCCATCATGATGAAGGTCGCATCGGCGTGGTCGTCGGCGTTGGTGATCAGCGCCTGCGCTGCTTCCACTCCGGCCAGTATTCCGGGTTGCTCGTCGAGGGTGCCAAAGACGACGTCGTAGCCACGGTCCCGCAGGCGCCGGGCCTGACGTTCATCCTGCTCGAGGATGACAAAGGCCGTGCCGACGCGGCGCAGTTCCTCGACCAGTGAATCCACCGCCGGGTCGTAGCGGTGGATCAGCACGCGCCCGGCCATCGCCGGCAGTCGTGCCGGCAGACGGACCTCGAAGCGTTCCTCGAAGTAGGGGAGGAAGAACACCGGGAAAACCAGCACGTAGAACGACATCCCGACCAGTTCGAAGAAGATCACGAACAGGATCATCGCCGGATGTGTCCAGTGCGAGTCGCTGCCGTAGCCCGTCGTCGTCAGCGTCTCGGCGGCCCACTCCAGGCTGGTCCAGAAGTCGCGCGGCGAATGCTCCAGATAACTCATGCCGGACATGTAGAGAAGTGCGCCCGCGAGAATCACCAGCGGCAGGCTGAGAAGCAGGATGAACAGCCGTTTTGTCGAGCGTTTGAAGTGACCAACCACCTGGCGTCTCCGGTTCGGATGAGGGGGCACGGCGAGTATCCCTCGTCGCTCGGGCAGACGGTGCCGGCGCTCGTACGGCAGCCCGGTTCTTGCTGAAACTGGAGGCAGCAAATTCAACGTCAGGGCCGAGAGTATCGGCGCCCTGCGGGAGGTCGTCAATGCCCGGTTTGACCCATCACGGCAGGGTTCGAATGCTCGCCGCTGCGTCGATGGCGGGGTAGCTGACGGGCGCCGCAGCGTCGGTCCGCTGAGCATGCGGCGCAGCGAAACTCCAGCCAGGGGATCTGGTGAAATGCGGCCGACGGTGGCGGCCTGAAAGGCGAAAGAACGCCAGCCTGGCGGCAAGAAAATGACGGACACCGGCGTCTGCCGCTCGCGGGCTTGCCAAAGCAGCCCCGCCGCGGCTTGTGTCGATCGCCGGGAAAGCCGGACAATGTCGGCGATTCGCCCGGCAACCTCGGCCGGGCGGCGGAGAGGAGATGATGAAAGAATCGACATGCAGCGCCCCTGCTGCCGCCGAACCGCTGCTGCCGGTAATCGGCGACGAGCAGTTTGGCGAGCTGGTGCGCGCGCGCAGCCGGCCGCTACTCGAACTCGCCAGTCGTCTGAGGGCGCTACCGGCTGGCGAATCGTCGCCGACGCGGCCGCTGATCGGCCGTCTGCTGCTCGAATCGGGCCAGATGGAGGCCCTCCTGGACGAGTACGGCGCCCGCCAGAACCGCCACTGGAGCGGTTTCCGGGCGCTGGTGGCGGCGCTCAGGAATTTTGCGCAGGTTGGTCAGACGCTGGCGCATCTGCAGACGCGCCTGCCGGCCTACCGCCTGATGCCGATCGACCGCGATTTTCAGGCGGCGACCGGCGAGCGCTTGCGGATCATCGGCCGCGTGGTCTCCGAGCTTGCCGCCCGGCTGCTCGACGAAACGCAACGCCTCGGCATCCCGAGTCCGGGCGTCGTCCCCGTGTTTGACGACTTCAGCGAGCGCCTGCCCCCTGGCCGGCTGCTCCGCAACCGCGACGACCGGGTCGTCGGCGACGCCGCCGGCACGGTCACCCAGTTGGCCACGGAATTTCTCAATCTGGCGGCCGAAAGCGATCTGCTCAGCGCTTCGGCGCGGATTTCGCCGGCGGAGTACGCCGCCTGCTTTCCCGACCCGGTCAGCGAGGAACGGCTACGCCAGCTCAGCTTTCGTTTCCACAACCTGCAGTCGCTCTACGACACGCACCTCTCCGGGACCTCGATCGAGACTTCCGACGCCGATCTGCCGATTCTCCGTGGTCACGCCAGCGTCATTTTCCACCTGCTTGAGATCGCCACCGACCTCGCGCACTACCACGAGCGGCACGTCCGCCCGCGGACCGGCGACGACCTGCAGCACGGCCGGCCAGTGGTCGACGGCGAAACGACCATGGCAACGCTGTTCGCCTACGCGCTGGCTTTCGCCAGCGATTTCCTGAGCGGTGGCCAGCGCTTTTGCCAGGGAATCCTGCGCCGCTATGCGGAATGCGCAAGCCTGGAAGTGCCGGTGCCCGCCTACCGGGGTTTTCACGTCCGCCCCTCCAATCTCGTGGCGCGCATCGTCGCGCACTATGGCGGCGAGGTGCGGATGGCGCTCGAAGGCAAGCTGTTCGACGCCGCTTCGCCGCTCGACCTGTTCCGCGCCAACGAGACCATCAATGCCTGCAAGCGCCGCTGGCTGGCGGCGGAAATTGCCCGTGTTCATCCCGACCCGGCAGGTCAACTGGCGCCTGCGGCAATCGCCGAGGCGGTGCTGGCGATCGTCCAGCGGCTCGCCGGCGAGGGAAAGATCGTCCTCTACCGCCAGCCGCTCGAGCTCTCCGAGCGGATCGGCAGCCGTGAGGGCGGCGTCCTCGAAAACACCGTCGCCGAGATTGCCCTGTTGCAGGCCACCGGACAGCTCGACATCCGCACCGACCTGACCGTCACCTTCAGCGGCGATCGGCGCGTCCTGGTTGACGTCGATGCGCTGGCCAGGAACGGCTACGGCGAGGATGCCTTCGGCAACAACGTCGTGCTGCCGAAGGCCTTGTCGTACCTGCGGCGATAGGGTTGGCCGAAGGGAGTCCGGCCGGGCCTGCGGGCTGATTCGTTTTCGGTCAGCGGCGCAAGCGCGGGATCGCAAGCTGACGCTCTTGTCCAGCCGCGCAGGGTGATGAGCGAGCCCGGTTGGCGGACTCCGCATCTGGTGCCTGCGGCCAGAGGCGTCTTGCCGCCGAGTTCCTGCCGATCTGCCCCGCGGCCAACAGCCGTGCGCTGGCACGGGGCGTGACTGTGCTGGCTGTCCGAATCGCCCTCAACTACACTGGAGGAGCTATCGTCAGACCACCCGGCAGAGTTGTCCCACAAACTCGGACAAGAGGAGTACGGATAATGACAATGACAATGCGTCTTGCACGCCATCGTTGGCTACTGGTCCTTGGTGTTCTCTGCGGATTGGCCGCATCAAGCCTTGCCTTCAGCGCCGGACCGGCGGCCTCGTCGTCGAGCGGGTGGTGCCAGCAGCCCCCGGGTTTCAGTTTCGACGAATCCGGAAAGAAACGTTTCCAGCTGAATACGCTGTGCACCACCCCTTACCCCCCGGACACCCCGGACACTCCCGCCTGGGCGGATGTCTTGGTAGCGGCAAAGAATTTTGTTGCCTGCAAGGGATCGCCGATCGCGCTCTGCTACTATTCCGGGCCCGAAACGTCGCCAGCGGGCACCGATCCGACGCCCTGCAAACTCCGTGAAGGTGGCGCGATTGCCGATTGCACCTGTTTCGAGATTCCGCCCGGGTCGACTTACTTCGTCGACATCAATGCCATCTTGAACCTCGGCGTCTACCTTGAAACCGTCATCGCCTGCGGACGCGATGGTGGCGAGTGCCTCCCGGCAGGCGGCAAGGTTGCGCCAGTGTGTGAAGCGATCCGCACCGGCACCCTGTTTCCGGGCAAGCAAGTGGACTTGATCTCGACCTTCAGTTTCGCCCTCGAACAGAAGATCCCGATCGCCGTGCAGAACAACGCCTGCGTTACGGAGCCCTACACACGTTACGCTGGCTGCATGACCGCGCCTTGCAAGAGAACGGATGTGATCGATTCGGTCACCGGCAACTTCCTGGCGCAATGCGCTTGCCCAACCTACGTCGGGCCGTTCCAGGTGGGTACGGATCTCGCTGGCACGCCGGGATGCCAACTCCCGGACGACACGGTCTGGTCGGCGGCCTACTCGACCTTTGGTGGCACCTTCCCGACAGTCCCCGACTGCATCCCAGACGCACTGGGTGCCAATGGCTGTCCGCTCTTGTCGCCCGATCCACCTGACATTCCGGCGCCTCCGGCGCAGATCAGTTGCAACACGGTGTGCAGCGAGTACTACAAGAGCAGCAACAAGGGGGTCCAGGTCGGCTTCACCTGCGACGCGACGCTGTGCACCGGCGCTGCCGATCCAGACCTCGTGGCGAAGGCTTGCGCCGGGCTCGACAAACACGGTGTTTCGGAAATTCTCAAGCTGGAGATGGCGGTCGGCAAGAGCTGTGCGGCCAGCCAGATCTGCGGTTGTCAGCCAAACAAGAAGACCAATGAGGAAATCTGGCGTTTGAACGCCGCCCAACGGAGTCAGGGCATCGAGCCGCAATGTGATCAGAATGGAACCCTTTGCGGCAGCAAGCCCCGCTAGCCGGGCAGGCCCCGGGCCGGCGCGGCGGCGATGGTCGCAGTCGTTGGCTTCCCGGATTGGTCGGCACGGCACGCAGGGCGGCATCGATCCGGCGAACGGATTGGCTCGTACGGTGAGCGTGAGCGCTCAGCCCATTTCGCCGGTCTCGTGCGGCAGTGATCGAGCCGACCAGGTCGCCGCTGACGCCAGGTCAGTTCACTTCGCGAACACCGGCGCGCTGAATTTGACGTCGATCGCCCAGCCCGGCGAGCCGCTCACGGTTGGCTCCTTGGCGTAATGCAGCGTGCCGACGACGCGCTTGTCGCCGGTCGCCAGCCGCTCCCAGAATTTCTCGCCGCCCGCCGCGAAGACGATTTCGCCGCCCGGTGACTCCTCTTTGCTCAGCAGCAAGGCGCCCTGCAATTCCTTGGCCTGGGGAGCGGCTGCGTCCACGCTGAGCCGCACGCCGCGCAGCTTGCCATCCATCGCCAGCTTCAGTGCGCGCGCCGGATCCGAGGCGTCTCTTGCCGAGATTTCGGCGGTGGTCAGCAGGACCCACAGGCGCTGCGAATTGTACGGATCGGGCACCGCCAGCGCGTGCCGCAGTTCGTGGCGCTGCTTGTCGTACTGCAGGTGGCCCTGCACCGTACCGGCGTCGAGCGCGTGTGCGGGCGCCATCGCGAGCGCCGTGAAAAGGCTGCAGAATAGTGCAAGCGATCTCATCATGATGTCATCTCCTCTGTAGTGGGGTGCGTGTCCGACGATCGACGTCGGGCCACAATGCCAGCCGGTTCGGGCCAGGCGTCGATGACCGGACGGTCAGCTGTTGCCTCTTGCCCATGGCCAGAATCCGGAGGACCCCGCTGCCGCAGGCAGTTGACGGCCAGCCGGCCGATAGGTGCTCGCGAATCGATCAGGCGCGGGCAAGCAGGCACCGGAAGCTTGCGCCGACGGTGTAGCTCGCATCGGCTTGCCGGAAGGGTGCGAGTGCCCCCGAGTGGACGGCATCGACCGCTTGTTCGCCATGCCTGTCGATTGCGCGGGCGGCAACGCCTGACGACCTGAGCCCCCGCAGGGCGGTTGCGAGATCGGCGTATTGCCAGGGCGAGTCGACGTTGAACAGCTCGGTCGGCTCGAGACCGGCGCCGCTGGCGAAGGCGCGCAGGGCGCTTTCGTCCGACAAGGCGAAGGGCCCCGGAGCACCGGGCAGGGGCGGCGGAAGCAGCGGCCTGAGCGCTGTCAGCAGCGTCGCCGCTGCCATTCCCTCGGGCTCGGCCCAGGTCATGATCACCACCTGCGCGCCGGGCTTGGCCACGCGCTTCGCTTCGGCCAGCGCAACGGCGGGGTTGCCGGCGAACTGAAACGAATTGAAGCCGGTGACGAGGTCGAAGGTATCGTCGGGGAAGGGCAGGCTTTCCAGTTCGCCAACGCGCAGATCACCATTCGGTACCCGTGCGCGAGCGATCGCCAGCAGATTGTCGGCGGCGTCCAGCCCCGACACCCGAGCGCCGCGTTCGGCGGCGATCTGCGCCGCCATGCCGGCACCGCATCCCGCGTCGAGATACGCCGCGCCCGACCGCAGCCCGACGCGCTCGAAGACCGCCAGATACACCGGCCGGCAGCCGCCTTCCTGAATGTCCGCCCAATCGCGTGCCCTCGCTCCCCATGGGCCACTATTCATCGCGGCCGTCCGTGGTTTTTTCTCCGTGCCCATCAACTCCTCCCTTTTCGCCGGTCGACGGCGATGCTCGCTGCCACGCAACGCAGGTGAATCACGACCGCCCGCGTTTCCTTCTCGAGGCGCCGCTGGCCGCGAGCAAGGCAGGCCGGCGTTGCTGAATCAGAGGTTTGGCATGGTCGGCCATTGCCCAGGCCTTCGTCATGACGTCGAGAGGACCAAACTGACTCTGCCGCGTACCGCTCGGTCGGCGGGTGAACCTGTCGAAAATTCTTACACTTCCACGGCTGAGCGTCAGCAAGTTGTTGATTGAATGGCAGGATTTGCAGTGGCACGTATGTTGCTTAAAGAAGCCATTTCTCCTGGAGTCGGACATGAGTACTCATGGCAAGTTTGCCGCCCGCACGCTGCTTTTCGCCACCGGCCTGCTGCTCGCCGCACCGGCAGCGGCCACCCCGATTGACTATGCTCTGGGGTTGAATACCCTGCCTTCTGCGCAAGGGTGGACGAACGTCGGCTCAAACAACATCGCTGAAGGAATCTTTTCGGCCAACGGCAGCCTGGCATGGAACACGATGCCCTACGAGGTCAACGTAAATTTCCAGAACTACAGCTACTACATACGGACGCCCGCTGCCGGAACCTACGACTCTTCCCCATGGACCTTGTTCTGGGACGTCAAGGTTCAAGAAAGCGAGCCGGCAACGCCAAGTTATTACTGGGCTGGCGCCTACACCGCCGTCGGCCTCGACGGCTACAACCTGGGTATCGGTCTTGGCACCAACAACATTTCCATTTTCAAGGACTACTACGCGTGGAGCTATTCCTACAATTTCGCTCTGCCGCATGCCATCACCGACTGGACGCGGATCGAACTGGCCACCGATGCAAGTCACCACTTCACGATTGCGCTTGATGGCGTATTGCTCGATCTGCAGCAGTCGACCCTGCTGGCCACCCCATCGGCAAACGCCATTCACAAATTCGCCGGCGCCCCTTCTTTCGTTCCCGCGTGGGACACGCTGCTGGGCGGTATCGGATCAGGGCAACAATATAGTACCGGCGACCTCTTCGCAATCGGTGACGGCAGCATCGGCAGCAACGCCAGAACCGAAACAGGCTGCTGGTACCTGACCCAGTCCGCGTCGGCGAATGCCGGCGGCGTCTGTGCAAACCGCTCGACCAGTGGCAACTCGGTCGTTGAACCCGGCGTCCTCGCGCTCTTCGGACTGGGATTTCTGGGTCTTGTGTTCTCCCGTCGCCGAGCCTGATCATGCAAGAAAGCCGGAGGCAGCTTGCCGGTCCTCGCCAGGGACCGTGTCCTGCCTTTCGCATTTCACCTGGCCGTGGAATGCTGGATTCCACCCTGCCCGCCGCTGCGCGGCAGCCTGGTCACGCGTGTGCAGGCCGCAGATCTTGCGAAGGAGGTTGGCGCCTGCGTATATCCGCACAAGTCTGGCGGCAATCAATGGCGGCGGAATTTGGCGGCGACGTGAGTGGTGAGATGTGAACGAAGCAGGGGCGACGCAGGCTCCTGAATGTGGATGGGATGGAGTTGGCTTCGCACGGCGGATCTGTGACCGGGATGTCGCCGCGGGTACTCGATCAAGCCAATCCAGCGGTTCGCCTAGACGATCGATAAGGATGCGACTGACGGTACAATGATCATCGATACGATGGATCTACTCTACACGAGTAGATTCGACGGTTTCCGTATGGTGACCAGCGATAGCGACTTTACTGGCCTTGCTGTCCGTCGCCGCGAAGAGGGTCTTCAGGTCTTTGGGTTTGGCGGGCAGAAGGCGTTGGAAGCTTTCCGTAACGCTTGCCACAAATTCATTTTCACTGAGGTCCTACGCCCTCCAGATGCGTCAGAAGTAGCCGCCGCACAACCCGGCGAAAGCTTCAAGCGCCGGACGAGCATCACAGATCGTGGAGACCACAGGACCGCTCACACGTCCAGAATTTCCCGAAAAGTTCTTGATGGAAGCACTCGACAATTCGGTCGATCATGCGCGTTGGTCGCCGCTCAAGACCTTTGGAAGTTACCTCCAGAGGGTTCAGCCAGGCTTTGATTCCCGTCTTCACGGCTATGAGAAGCTCTCTGATCTGGTACGTGGCCGACCGGATCCGTTCATCACGGATGAACGGCAGCCGTCGAACAACAACTACCAGGTTCTCTGTGTTCGAGCGACAGAGGACGCGTAATCGAGTAGCGAAATGTTTTTCTCCTGCAGCGCTATACCGGTTCGACTTGACCGATCTGATCCGCAGGGCACCTCGGAGAGAGCGGAGTCCAAAGACGGGCGCGCGTCGATTGCAAGCGGCAGATTTCCATTCCTCAACCTTCAGGCCAACACATTGAACAGGAAACTGAAATCCTTCCCGAGGCCCAAGCCACGAGCGCTTGAGGTGCCTTCTCGCCTCCTGCTCTTGGTGTCTCTCGGTTTGGCATGCGCGTTGGTCGCTGGATGCGCCAGATTTCCGGTGGGATTTGAACGAGCCATCGTGGTTCCATCTCCCAACCACAACGCCCGGCGGCCAAATTTCGTGATCCTTCACGACACCACGAGCAGCAACGCCGAGCATGCCCTCAGGACGCTAACCAACCCAGCCCGAGAAGTCAGCTCCCATTATCTGATCGGACGCGACGGCACTCTGTATCAACTGGTCGATGAAGAAAGGCGCGCCTGGCACGCGGGCAAGTCCTACTGGGGAGGCAACACCGACCTCAACTCGGCGTCGATCGGCATTGAACTCGACAACACGGGAGCGGAACCTTACTCGGAAGCGCAGATGACGGTACTTCTTGATGTGTTGAAGGGCGTGAAAGAGCGTTACCGGATTCCGACGAACAACTTCCTCGGGCACGGCGATGTTGCCCCGGGTCGAAAAGTCGATCCCAGTCGGCTCTTTCCCTGGGAACGCCTGGCGAAGGAGGGGTATGGTCTGTGGTGCCACCAACAAGCAGTTCTGCCAATCCCGGATTCCTTTGATTCTCTGATGGCGCTTCAGGATATCGGTTACGACACCTCGAACCCCGCGGCTGCCTTGGCTGCGTTTCGCCGGCATTTTCTTGCCAACGACAGCGAGGGAGACGTCAGCGATGCGGAACGAAGGCTCATGCAGTGCCTGGTGATCGAGAAACGTAAGCCGCCGGCATCATGAGCCCGCACGATGGTCCGGCTCTGGTAACGGGGTGGCCTGTAGATGCCAATCGCGGAAAGGGGATGGGGACTACGTCAAACTCATTGCCCGGGCAGGACAGCAACGAGGACGGGTCTCTGTTTGGCGTGCCGTCGCAAAGCCGCCTGACAACAGCCTGGCCGCCTGCGCGAGCCTCAGTGCCGCGAACCGGGACGGGCGAGAGATTGACCTCTTCTGCCCGCAGTTCGGGAGCTACGTCCAACCCTCAACACCTTCACCTATCTGGGTATGCGGTAATCCGTGCAGTTTGAGCAAATTGCGCCTGCCGCATGGGGCAGTACAGGGATGGGGGGAGTTCGTGCCGAAAACCGACCACATAGCCCTATTGCTTTCAGGCGAAGAACACAGAAACCGTTCTGCTCGTTGCCGAAAGTGACGCGTTCAACCGGGGCAGTGAGGCGGCCGGGTTCAGCGGGGGCTTAAGGCATGCAAGGGCGCGGTCAGACTTCCTGTCGCGGTGCTCGAAGAAGGCGCAGTGAAGCTTTCGGATTGGCGAACGCGCCTTTGGCATCTGGCCGGGCCGGCGTCGACGGACAGTCGCGCCAAGCAACTCGTCGACCTCGCCGGGCACGACGCCGGCGGCGTCGAATTGCCAGGGACCACGGGTGGATCCACCCGTGGTCACGCACTCGACGGACCCTGGCTGAGGCCGTTTATCCTGCGCACGACTCCTTGGCGTCGCTTTCCGCGGGACTGAGCTGGCGGGCCAGCTCTCCGCCCTCCCCACGCCAGAAGTCCCGGTCGGCGGCACGTACCCGCTGAGCGGCGCCTTCCATGTGCTGCGTCGCAGCGGCACGTGCGAGATCCGGGTCCCGGGCGGCGATGGCACTGACGATCTGCTCATGCTCGGCCCTCACCTGCCGCGAAAAATCATCACGGCGGGCTTCATTGGCTCGCGTCACCCTGACTGCCGAGCGAACGTGCTGCGCGAACATTTCGATGATCCGAACCCAATAGGGGTTGCCGGTGGTTGCGGCTATGCACTGGTGCAGGCGGGCGTCTTCCTCAACGCCATCGCTGCCGGCGGCGACTGCCTCGTCTATACGGCGCAAGGCATGCTCGATTTCCGCCAGTTGCCCCGGCGTGCGACGAACTGCAGCCAATGCCGCCACTTCCGACTCAACGCCACGGCGCACCTCGATCAGGTTCAAGAGCGCTCCCACTGACTCCTCGGTCATTCGGTCGCCGTCGACGAGGGTTTGCTGTCGATCGGTGGTCCGCACAAAAGCACCGCTACCCCTTCGTGTCTCCAGGAGGCCGTCCGCCTTGAGCCGCGCGATCGCCTCGCGCATGACCGTGCGGCTGACGCCGAAATGCTTGGCCATGGCGATTTCCGACGGCAGGCGGGTGCCGGGTGCGAGATCGTCAGAGCGCATCTTGTCGAGAAGTTGTTCGGCCACCCGGGAGGCAAGGGTGCCGGTGACAAACCCCGTATTTACGGGATTGGATTGGGAAAAGGTGAACAGGCGGGCGGTATTCAAGGCCTGATCTCCCTGCTTCAAGGCAGCGTGTTGTTGACGTAGCCGAACTATACAACAAGACAAGTCATGTAGCTGCAAAAAAATAGTTGACTATCTGTTCAGCTGTTTGTACATTTCTGTCAGGCCGCAACTAGACAACTTCTAGACATCTAGAAAAGACAGCTCATTGAACTGTTGCCCAAAGTTGGGTCTTCACTCAAACACTAGAGGAGATACACATGAAACGCAGCCCCCTACTCAACTCGTTGCTCTTGGCACTCTGCTTCAGCACCGCCGGTGCAGTGCAGGCGGAAACGGTTCTCAAGCTCGGCTACACGGCCACCAATGATTCCCACTACGGCGTCGCGGCAAACGTTTTCGGAGAAGAGCTGGCGAAGCGGACCAATGGTCGCTACAAGGTCCAGCAGTTTCCCTCATCGGCCTTGGGCGGCGAGCGCGAGATGATCGAAGCGGTGCAGCTGGGAACCCAGGACATGGTGATCACTTCCACCGGCCCGGTGGGCAATTTCATCCCCGCGACGCGCATCTTCGACATTCCCTTCCTGTTCCGTGACTATGCACACGCACGCAAGGTGCTCGATGGTCCGATTGGACAAGAGGTGCTCAAGAAATTCCCGGCCAAGGGCTTCGTGGGCGTCGTCTGGCTGGAGAACGGTTTCCGCCATATGACCAACAGTCGGCACCCGATCAACGTTCCGGCGGATGTCAAGGGCCTGAAGATCCGGACCATGGAAAACAAGGTCCATATGGAAGCGTTCAAGACCATGGGCGCGCTGCCGACGCCGATGGCGATGAACGAGCTCTTCACCGCGCTCCAGCAAGGCACGGTCGATGGTCAGGAAAACCCGGTGCCGGTAATTCTCTCGAACAAGCTGTACACGGTTCAAGACAACGTCTCCCTCACCGGGCACGTCTATTCTCCCGCGCTTCTGCTGATGTCTAGCGACGCCTGGAACAACCTGTCCGAAGCCGACAGGAAGGCCTTCCTCGAAGCCGGCAAGCTAGCGGCTGTTGCCAACCGCAAGCGGGTCAACGAGGACGAGGACAAAGGCATCGCGGTGATCAAGGGGGCCGGTGTGAAGGTGGTCGAGAAGGTCGACATCAAGCCCTTCCAGGAAGCCGTGAAGCCCGCTTATACGGTCTACGCCAAGGAATTTGGCGCCGACGCCATCAAGAAGATTCAGGACGTCCAATAACCCACCTCTGAAAGGACGGGGTCGGCGCCGCGTCGGTGGACCGACCCCGAAACGCCCATGCTCAAGTTATTCCTCGCAGCCGAGCGTCGCGTCAGCTCGGCGATGATGGTGCTCGCCTGTTTACTGATGGCCCTGGCCGCGACTCTTGGCTTCTACCAGGTGATCACCCGTTTCGTGTTCTCCGAGCCCTCCACCTGGAGTGAAGTCGGTGTCCGCATGACCCTGATCTGGATGGTGATGCTCGGCACGGTCGCCGCATTCCGCCAGGGCGCTCTGGTTTCGGTGGATCTCATGTTCCGTCTCAGCAAAGGTACATGGCGGCGCATTCTGCACACCTTGATCACCACCGTCACCATCGCATTCCTCGCCGTCATCGTGTGGTTCGGCGCGGAAATCGCCTGGCGGGTGCGTCATCAGGAGCTGGCAGGACTGGAAATGATCTCCATCGCCTGGGGCTATCTGGCGCTACCGGTCGGCGGCTTCTTCAGCATCATCGCAGTCCTCGCCAATCACTTCGACCCGCGCCACATGGAGCTCGACACCGCTCTGTAGAACCGGTCACACCCAAGACAAAGGAGACCCCATGTCCGCTGCCATGTTCATCGTCATGCTGCTCTGCTTCGCTTTCAGCATCCCTATTGCCGTATCCATCGGTTTCGCAAGCATCGCCGGTATCCAGTTGTTCGGCAGCGTTCCGCTGCTGGTGGTCCCGAAAGAGATCTTCGGTGCCATCGACAAGTTCGCGCTGGCCGCCATTCCCTTCTTCATTCTGGCTGGAAACCTGATGGAAGTCGGTGGCATCTCGCGGCGTCTGGTCGAGTTCGCCAAAGCCATCGTTGGCGGTCTGCAGGGCGGTCTGGCGATGACCTGCGTGCTGACCTGCTTGATCTTCGCCGCTGTCTCGGGCTCAAGCGTCGCGACCACTTTCGCCATCGGCGCGATCCTCATCCCGGCGATGATCAAGCATGGTTACCCGACAGGCTTCGCCACCTCGCTGCAGGCCACCAGTGCCGAGCTTGGCGTCATCATCCCGCCGTCGATCCCGATGATTCTGTATGGCGTGTCGGCCGAGGTCTCCATCGGCGAGCTGTTCGTCGCCGGTTTTGGCCCCGGTCTGCTAATCGTTGCCGGGCTGATTCTCTTCGTCTGGATCTGGTCCAAGATCAAGGGATTTGGTAAAGACGACCATCTCGGGCGCATGCCGTTCGCAACGGCATTCCGGCAGGCGGCTCTGGCGCTGATGATGCCGGTGATCATCCTTGGCGGCATCTACGGCGGTATCTTTACGCCGACCGAGGCGGCCGTGGTAGCGGTCTTCTATGCCCTCGCGGTTGGCATGCTGGTCTACCGCGAAATCCGCTTCGAGCACCTCTTTCCAATCTTCAAGAAGTCGGTGATCTCGTCGGCGGTGATCATGTTCATCATCGCCAACGCGGGCCTGTTCAGCTACCTGATCACGCGTGCCGGGGTACCGGAGGCCATCGGCGAATTCCTCAAAGAGCATCTGACCAGCCCGTGGATGTTCCTGCTCGGCGTCAATGCGTCGCTGTTCGTAATCGGCATGTTCATCGAAACTTCTGCGTCGATCATCGTGCTGGCGCCGATTCTCGTACCGGTAGCCGTCCTGTTTGGCGTCGATCCGGTTCATTTTGGCACCATCATGGTGGTGAACCTGGCGCTCGGCATGATTACCCCGCCGTTCGGCGTCAATCTCTTTGCCGCCTGCGCCGTCGCCAAGACCTCGCTGGACAAGATCATCACTTCGCTGATTCCCTTCGTCCTGGTGATCGTCGGCTGTCTGATGGTGATTACCTACTTCCCGCCGCTGAGCCTGTTCCTGCGTGATCTGGTCTATCGCTGAGCCTTGCGCAGTCCTCAGGAACGCCTTGTATCGGGTGGCGGCCAAGCCGCCACCCCCGCCTTTCAAAATGTCAGGAGTATCGAAAATGAGTACTAACATACGTCGCGTGGGTGTCATCGGTCTCGGTGCCATGGGCATGGGTGTCGCCCAGTCTCTGTTGCGTGCCGGCTTCACTGTGCATGTGTTCGACCTGCGCCCCGAGGTGGTGGCGAAAGTTGTCGAACAGGGGGCTCTCGCCGCGCCCTCACCAGCCGCCCTGGGCGCCACCGTCGATGCGCTCCTGATCCTGGTGGTGAACGCCCAGCAAACCGAGGAAGTGTTATTCGGCGAACACGGCGCAGCAGCGCAGCTGCTGCCGGGGTCGGTAGTGATTGCCAGCGCAACGGTGTCGCCCGAGTTTGCCGAAGCCCTCGGCCAGCGCCTTGAAGCGCTGCAGCTGCAATTCATCGACGCCCCGGTTTCCGGCGGCGCCGCCAAGGCCGCCGCCGGCGAGATGTCGGTGATGGCATCCGGTTCGCCGGCGGCGTTTAGCCGCTGCGAATCCTTGTTCGACGCGATCTGCGCCAGGCTCTATCGGCTGGGCGAGCGGCCGGGCCAGGGGTCCAAGGTCAAGATGATCAACCAGCTGCTGGCCGGCGTGCACATCGCCGCCGCCGCCGAGGCGATGGCCCTCGGTCTCAAGGCAGGCTGTGACGCGCCGGCACTCTATGAAGTGATCACCAACAGCGCCGGCAACTCGTGGATGTTCGGTAACCGGGTGCCGCATATCCTGGACGGGGATTACACGCCCCTGTCGGCGGTGAACATCTTCGTCAAGGACCTGGGCATCGTGCTCGATTATGCGAAGAAGAGCTTCTTTCCCCTGCCGTTATCGGCAACTGCGCACCAGATGTTCCTGCAAGCCTCGGCGGCCGGTCATGGCGGCGAGGATGATTCGGCAGTGATCAAGATCTTCCCCGGCATCGCTCTTCCTGCCGCCTCGGTGGAGGGCCGATCATGAGCGCGCTTCTTGGTTGTATTGCAGACGACTTTACCGGCGGTACGGATCTGGCGGGAATGCTGGTCAAGGCCGGCATGCGCACTGTGCAGATGATCGGCATACCGCAGGGGCCCTTGCCCGACGATGTCGATGCAGTGGTGATTGCGCTGAAGTCGCGCACCTCGCCAGCGACCGAGGCGATCGAAGAGTCTCTGGCTGCGCTGCGCTGGCTGCAGGCCACCGGCTGCCGGCAGTTCTATTTCAAGTACTGCTCGACCTTCGACTCGACGCCACAAGGCAATATCGGGCCGGTTGCGGAGGCGCTGATGGATGCCCTCGGTACCGACTTCACCATTGCCTGCCCGGCCTTCCCGGCCAATGGCCGCAGTGTCTATCAGGGCTACCTGTTCGTCGGTGACACCCTCCTGAGCGAGTCGGGAATGCGCAACCATCCGCTGACCCCGATGACCGATTCCAGCCTGGTGCGTGTGCTGCAACAACAGGTACAGCGCGGCGTCGGTCTGGTTGCCGAATCCGTGGTGATGCAGGGCGCACCGGCGATAGCGCGCCGCTTCGCCGAACTGCGCAAGGACGGGAAAGGCTTTGCCATCGTCGATGCCATCTCGGACGATGATCTGATGGCCATCGGCGCCGCCTGTGCGGACCTGCCGCTGGTCACCGGAGGTTCGGGAATCGCCCTGGGGCTGCCGCAGAACTTCCGCCGCCAGTGGCTGCTGGGCGACGACGCGCAAGCAAGATCGGCCGCCAGCCTGCCGCCGACCGGTGGCCTGCGAGCGGTGGTGTCGGGCAGTTGCTCTATCGCCACTCAGGCACAGGTCGAGGTAATGCGCGCTCGGCATCCGGCTTTCAACGTCGATCCCTTGCGTCTCGCCGAAGGCGACGATGTCGTGGCGGCCGCTCTTGACTGGGCCAAGTCGCGCGTCACGCGGGAACCCGTGCTGCTCTACGCAACTGCCGCGCCCGAGCTGGTCAAGGAAATCCAGGCCCGGATTGGCGTGGCCCGAGCCGGCAGCCTGGTCGAGGAAGCGCTGGCGTCGATAGCGCTTGGGCTGGTGGAACTCGGCGTTGGGCAGCTGATCGTTGCCGGCGGCGAGACGTCGGGCGCAGTT
>JACKLX010000012.1 GCA_024235695.1 Accumulibacter sp. | reverse complement strand
ATCAGCAAGCTCGAAAGCGACCAGGCGCGCGCGCTGGCGCACGAGGTTCGCCTGTACGCGACGCGCCGGCACCCGCTGCTCGCGCAGCCGGTGTGGCCGCGTGGCGCCGCCACGGTCGATGCCAATCGCGTCTTCTTCTCGGGCAGCACGCAGATGCGCGAGGAGTTGGCCAGCGCACTGGCATCCTCGGGTCTCGAAGTGGCCACCGAATCGTCGGCCGGGGCAGACTTTGCCTGCCATCGATGGCAGGCGCTGCAATCCGCGAACGTCGCGGTGTTCGATCTTTCGGAGTCGAAGTCCGGGTCGAAGTCGGAGTCGCAAGCGCAGGTTTACTACGAGTTGGGCATCGCACTGACGATCGGCTCGCAGCTTCTGCTGATCGCCGCCGACGGCACCGACATGCCGTTCGACATCGCGCAGAACGTCAGCCACTACCGTTGGGGAGATGCCTTGCGCCAGTGGCTGGCCGACCAGGTGCAGGCAGCGATCTACGGCCTGCAGGTCAAGGCCGGCAAGCAATCGAGCCTGGCGGCGACGCTCGGCTACGCCGAACGGCTGGCAGCCGAGAAGTCCGACAATTCGCTGCTCGCCGTCGCCCTCAAGGCGATGCGCGGCGCCGGCGACGATCCGATCCGCTTCCGCAACGCGCTGACGACCTTCCAGACCTTTATCGGCGGCCGCGAGCACGCGCTGCTGCAGACGCGCTGGCCCGGCCTCTACCCCGACCCGCGCACGCCGCGCAGCTTCGCAGTCATGCCGTTTCGCGGCGAACGCGAGGCGGCCTACGCGGTGATCGAAGCCAGCGCACGGCGAGCGGCCATCGAACCGGTACGTGGCGACCAGGCCGACGGACAGGAGATCATCGAGTCGATCTGGCAGGAGATCTGCCGCGCGACCCACGTCACGGTCGACCTCAGCGGCTTCAACCTGAACGTCTGCCTCGAACTGGCGATCGCCGACACGCTCGGCCGCCCGACACTGCTGATCGGCGAGCAAGGCACCGAACGGCTGATCGCTGCCGCTCTACCTGGCGTCGGCAAGCGCCGCTGCCACACCTACGCCGCCGATCCCGGCAACGACCCGCAGTTCGCCAGGGTGCTGACCAAGTTCTTCGCAAGCACCTGAGCCGCTTCGCGTGCGCGGCGCGACGCTAGCTGCCTGCGGAAGCTGCCGCGATCCCGGCCGGCCTTCGACCCGGCCGGCCACCCGGCGCATTTTCGCTGCTTGATCAATAGGCCTTGTAGGGCAGGAACTTCCCCGACATGACGATGTTCACGCGGTCACCGGCCGCGTTCGGCTCGCGTTCGAGATTCAGCCTGAAGTCGATCGCCGACATGATGCCGTCGCCGAATTCCTCGTGGATCAGCTCCTTGAAGGTCGTGCCGTAGACGTTGATCAGTTCGTAGAAGCGATAGATCAGCGGATCCGCCGGCACGGTGGTCGGCAGCGAGCCCTTGTACGGAACGACCTGCAGCAGCGCGACGGCGTCGGCGGGCAGCCCGAAGATCCGGCCGACGGTCGCCGCCTGCTGCTGATCGAAGGTCATCTGGCCAAGACATCCGGCGGTGACCCATTCCTTTGACAGGCCGACCTCGCTGGCTACATCCGCCCACTTGATCCCTCGCTGGATCTTGGCGGCGACAATCATTTCGGTAACGTCATTGCGATTCATGGCTGGCTCCTTTTCGGTGGCGTTTCGCCCGGTTGAGAAGACGACGGAGGACTCGCCGCCGTCGTCCGAGAACCCTCCCGAGCAGCATTCGTGCCATGTCGCGGAAGGATGGTGGATAGGCGCTTCTGAAACCTTCGTGAGCCCGTCGGCGCGCTGTTGCGGCGCCCGGCTAGCCACCTGGCAGACCGCGCAGCACGGCCTTCGCTGCCGTAGCGCACCAGGAGCACGCACCGATCGGGCAGCGGCGCCCCAAGTGAGGGCGGCAAACACCTCGCGCCGGCGACGAGCACGGGCCGGACGCCGCCACGGCGCGCTTTCGCCGGGTGGCACGCTACGTGCTTTGACTGGTTCGAGTCAGGCCAATGCGGCCCGATGTTCGTCGGTGGGGGTGGCGATCGGCCTTGCCGTCGCCAGACCGATTCATTACTTATCCAAGGGAACACATCATGTCCTACCTGGCACCTACAGAGTTCGTCACCAAGATGGTGGATGCAGGGGAAGCGAAAATCTTCATGTCCACCCGCGACACCATCGTTCGCGCCTACATGGCCGGCGCCATCCTGGCACTCGCCGCGGCTTTCGCCGTCACCATCAACGTCCAGACCGGTCAGCCGCTGGCCGGCGCGGTGCTCTTCCCGGTCGGCTTCTGCCTCCTGTACCTGCTCGGCTTCGACCTGCTGACCGGAGTGTTCACCTTATGCCCGCTGGCCCTGATCGACAAGCGACCCGGGGTGACGATGGGCGGCGTGCTGCGCAACTGGAGTCTGGTCTTCGTCGGCAACTTCGCCGGTGCCCTGACGGTGGCGGTGATGATGGCGATCATCTTCACCTACGGCTTCAGCACCGAACCGAACATCGTCGGACAGAAGATCGGCACCATCGGCGAGAGCCGTACCGTCGGCTACGCCGCGCATGGCGCCGCCGGCATGCTGACCCTGTTCATCCGTGGCGTACTGTGCAACTGGATGGTTTCCACCGGCGTCGTCGGCGCGATGGTGTCGACCAACGTGTCGGGCAAGGTGATCGCCATGTGGATGCCGATCATGCTGTTCTTCTACATGGGCTTCGAGCATTCGATCGTGAACATGTTCCTGTTCCCGTCGGGGCTGATGCTGGGCGGCAACTTCTCGATCTATGACTACCTGGTCTGGAACGAGATCCCGACGGTGGTCGGCAACCTGGTCGGCGGCCTGGCCTTTGTCGGCCTGACGCTCTACTCGACGCACGTGCGCACGGCACCGAAACGCAACGCCGACCACTCGGCTCTCCTGCGCACCGCCGCGAAGCACAACGCCGCCTGATCCGTTGCCAGCGCGAGGGTCTTGCTGCCTGCGACAGGGCGAGACCCTCGACCCATCGACCATGTTCAGCAAGCTCACGGTCGCGACCGGCCAATACTCCGACAGGGGCCGCAAGGAAATCAATCAGGATTTCCACGGCCTGTGCATCCCCGACGAACCGCAACTGAGTTCGAAGGGAATCGCCATCGCCCTCGCCGACGGCATCAGCAGCAGCGACGTCGGCCACATCGCCAGCGAATCGGCGGTCAAGAGTTTTCTCGACGACTACTACTGCACGTCCGAAGCCTGGTCGGTCAAGTCGTCGGCGCAGCGGGTGTTGACCGCCACCAACTCGTGGCTGTACGCGCAGACCCGGCAAAGCCAGTACCGCTACGACCAGGACCGCGGTTATGTGTGCACGCTCAGCGCGTTGATCATCAAGTCCGGCACCGCGCACCTTTTCCATGTCGGCGACAGCCGCGTCTATCGGCTTCGCGAAGGCCACCTCGAGCAACTTACCAACGACCATCGGCTGGTCGTTTCGGCCGACAGGAGTTATCTCAGCCGTGCCCTGGGGATCGGCCCGCAACTCGAGATCGACTACCTGGCTCTGCCGGTCGAGGAAGGCGATCTGTTCATCCTCACCACCGACGGGGTCTACGAATTCGCCTCGGCGACAGTCATCAGCGAAGCGATCGCCAGTTCCCCGGACGACCTCGACACGGCAGCCAGACTTATTGCCGGTGCAGCGTACGCGCAGGGCAGCGGCGACAATCTGACGGTACAGATCGTCGGCATCGAGACGCTGCCAGCGCAGGCGGCGAACGAGTTGTACCAGCAATGGGCGGAACTGCCGCCGGCACCGATCCTGGAACCGCGGATGATCTTCGACGGTTACCGGATCATCCGCGAGATCCACGGCAGCAACCGCAGCCATATCTACCTGGCCGAGGACGACGACAGCGGCTCGCTGGTAGTCCTCAAGACGCCGTCGATCGATCTTCGCGGCGACCCGGCGTACCTGGAAAGATTCATGCTGGAAGAATGGATCGCGCGGCGCATCAACAGCGCGCACGTGCTGAAACCCTGCCCGCAGAAGCGGAAACGCCACTACCTCTATGTCGTCACCGAATACATCGAAGGCCAGACGCTGGCGCAGTGGATGGTCGACCATGCCGCCCCCGAAATCGAAACGGTGCGCGGCATCGTCGAACAGATCGCCCGAGGCCTGCTCGCCTTCCACCGCCTGGAAATGCTGCATCAGGATCTGCGGCCGAACAACATAATGATCGACGGCGCCGGTACGGTGAAGATCATCGACTTCGGCGCGACGCGGGTATCCGGGCTCGCCGAAGCGGCCAGCGCCAACGTTCAGCCGCACATTCTCGGAACGGTCCAGTACTCCGCACCCGAATACTTCCTCGGAGAGCCGGGCCGGCCGTGCTCCGATCTGTTCTCGCTCGGCGTGATCACCTACCAGATGCTCTGCGGACGACTGCCCTACGGCGCCCAGGTCGCGAAATCGAGAACGAAGGCGGCGCAGAGGAAGCTGCAGTACCAATCGGTACTCGACGACCATCGCGAAATCCCGGCCTGGATCGACGCCACGCTGGCCAAGGCCGTGCACCCGGACCCCGACAAGCGCTACCAGGAGCTCTCCGAGTTCACCCATGACCTCCGACACCCCAACCCCGCCCTGCTGCGCGCGGGCCCGCCGGCGCTGATCGAACGTAACCCGTTGCGCTTCTGGCAGGGCCTGTCGCTGATCCTGGCGATGATCGTGCTGGTCCTGCTGAGCAGCAACGCGCTGGTGAAATAACGCGGTCGGCCGCCGCCGGCCGGCCGGTCTTGCCGGTCAACCAGCAAGACCGGCGGACGCCTCGCTGCGAATCGCCGGCTCAGCCCCTGATCGGCCGGCGAGGGGCACACAGCGGGCATGCCTGCATCGCCAGCGGCTTCTCGATGCGGCAGCGCGCGAGCAGCGCGTCGTCGCGGAAGATCTCGGCGGTCGGCGCGTCGGCAGCGAGCCGCCCGTTGTCGAGCACGATGCTGCGCGCGCACAGCTCGGCGACCATGTCCATGTCGTGCGTGGCGATGATCCTGGTGTGGCGGAATTCGGCGACCAGCGCGATCAGCTGCCGGCGGGCAAGCGGATCGAGCCCGCTGGTTGGCTCATCCATGACCAGGATGTCGGGATCCATCGACAGTACGGTGGCGATCGCGACGCGCTTCTTCTCGCCACCCGAGAGAAGATAGGGCGGTTTGTCGCGCAGCGGCCAGGCACCGACCTGTTCGAGCGCTGCGCGCGCGCGCCGCTCGACCTCTGCCAGCGGCAAGCCCTGGTTGATTGGCCCGAAAGCGACGTCGTCTAAGACGGTCGGCATGAACAGCTGGTTGTCCGGGTCCTGGAAGAGCATGCCGACGGTTCGCCGGATCTGCGGCAGATTCGCCCGCGTCAGCGACCAGTCGCCGACGCGCAGTTCCCCGGCAGTCGGCGAAAGGGAACCAGTAAGTTGCAGGAGCAGCGTCGACTTGCCCGCACCGTTGGCACCGATGATCGCGACGCACTCGCCAGGCGTGACGCGAAGGGAGATCTCGGCGAGCGCGACGGTACCATCCGGATAGGCGTGCCCCAGACTCCTGAATTCGACCAGATGCTCGCTCATCGCCGCACCTGGACGACCAGCGATCCGAGCACGGCGGCGACGTCGTGGCTTCGCAACAGATAGAATACCGCCAGCCAGGCAAACACGAAGAGCAGTTCGCGGCGACCGAAACGACCGCTCTTCCGGCCGTAAAACTCGCCACCGTAAGCCCGTGCCAGCATCGCCAGGTGCACCTGCTCGGCGCGCTGCCAAGAGCGCAGCAATAACAGGCCAAGCAGCGAGGCGACGGTCCTTGGACGGGGCATCCTGCCGCCGCAACGCAAGCTCAGGGCGCGTGCGCTGCACGCGCCGTCTTCGAGCAGGACGAAGATGTAGCGGTAGAGGAACTGCAGCTGCGCGGCAAACAGCCGCGGCATGCCGAGCCGCTCGAGCGCGCCGCAAACCGCCGGAAAACCCGTCACACCGACCAGGACGACGGCTGCGCTGAGCGTCAACACGGCACGAACAACGATCGATGCGCCGGAAATCCAGCCGCCGCTGATCGGCAGGGAGCCGAGCTCAAACGCGACCTGGCGATCGAAAATCGGGTTGAAGAGAGCGATGGTCAGGGCAAAGGGAATGGCGATCGCGACGTTCTTCACCAGGTAGCCGGTCGGTAGCCCGCCAAGCGCGGCGAGGACGATCGGAAAGATGAAAAGCGGCAGCAGTGCGCTCACGGCGTACCTGTCGAAGGACACCACGGTCAGCACGAAGGCCAGCGTCACGACCACCTTGGCGCGCGCGTCAAGGCGGTGGATCGCCGTGTCCGCCAGGGCGAAGCGGTCAAGCCGCCGGAAGTTGCAGGAAATGCGGTCGATGGCGGTCATCGCCGGTTCGACTCACGAATCCCGCTTCTCCCGCGCCTTCCCCCGTACGCCGGAGAAGGATCGGGAATGAGGGAAACGGTGCCGACTTTCACGATCGCGGCTGGCGCGACGGTCCAAGCCCCTCAGCACGACGCCGATCAGCAACGCAAGTGCCAGCGCGATGAGGCCACCGACGACCCCCGCGACGCTGCTGCCGAGCGCAGCGTATCGGTCGCCGCCCGCGTCCTGGCGCGGCGTGGCCTGCGCGTCGGCCACCTCGGCCGGCGGTGCGAAAGCGTAACCCGGCAGTAGCGCGGTGCGCTGCTGGACGGCGGCCAGGGCCCGATGGACATCGTCGGGCGAGGTTTCGCGCCGGTCCTTGCCGCTCGCCCGCGCGAGCGACCATTCCAGCCCGTCCGGCTTGCTCGACGCGAACCAGGAGAGGACGCCGCCGGCAAACAGCGCGGCGGTCAGCAAAACCGCCAGCGGCACGCGCCATGATCGGCCGCCCCGCGCAATGCGGCTGGCGTGCAGCATTTCCGGCCGGGCGCGCCGGACGAAGGACACCACGGCAGCCGTCACCAGCCCTTCGACGACACCTATCGCCAGGTGAATGGGCTGCATGAAGGCCGCGAAAGTCGTCAAAGGCAGGGACGATCGCCCGGAAGCGACCGTCTCGACGACGACGCCGAACGCCCCCAGCTGCAGGCCGACGATGGCGGCGACGATGGTCGCCAGCGACAGCCGCAGCTCGCTCGGCTGCTCGCCCGCCAACTTGCGGTAGACCAGCGGGTAGGCGACGAAGGCCGGCAGAAGGCCGAGGTTGAAAACGTTGCAGCCGAACGCAAGCAAGCCGCCGTCGGCGAAGAACAGCGCCTGCACGAGCAGCACCGACGCGATGGTCAAGAGCGCCGCGTGCGGACCCAGGAGGACCGCCAGCAGCAGCCCGCCGCCAAGATGACCGCTGGAGCCGGTGCCCGGAATGCTGAAATTGACCATCTGTGCGGCAAACAGGAAGGCGCCGAGGACGCCCATCAGCGGCACCTTGCGCTCGTCGAACTCGGCATCCAGGCGCCGCGAACAATAGCCGATACCGCCAGCCGAGACCGCCCAAAGGGCGACGCCGACGGTGGGCGAAAGCAAGGCATCTGCCATGTGCATCGCACGACTCCCGACATTTGACCGAGGACCGACGCCAGCGCGTCGCCGGTGTGCTAGCTTACCGTCTTTGCCGCCTTCCTGGCCGGATGCGGGCGACGAAAAACGGGCCGCGCGGCGGTGAGCTGTCGACGCGCGGCCGATGATGAAAGTCGCACTCGCCGAAGGTCAGGCGAAAGCGCCCGCTGGCGTACGCTATCGTGGACTTGGCAAGAAAGCCCGCCAGCGGATATGCTGTAGCGGTAGTTGGCAGTCGTCCGGTCGAAACCTCCCGGATCGCGGGCCGCTTTCGTCCCTGCAGGTTTTCTCGCAAACCTCCCTTCGCCTCCGAGGATCCATGATGACTTCAAGACCTTCCCGAGCGTGTGCGTTGCTTTCGTCGCTGATGCTGGCCTTGTCGCCGGCAATGGCGCAGCAGGCCCAACCGACTTCGCCGCCGGCGTCTTCGGCCGACCCGGCAGCGAAGACCTTCTCGCAAGAGAACCTCGACCGGCTGCTGGCGCCGATAGCGCTGTACCCGGACGCCTTGCTGGCACAAATCCTGATGGCCTCCACCTATCCGCTCGAGGTGGTGGAAGCGGCGCGCTGGAGCAAGGCCAATGCCAAGGTGAACGGCAAAGCGCTCGAGGACGCGATGGCCAAGCAGTCCTGGGATCCGGCGGTCAAGTCGCTGACGGCGGTGCCGGAAGTGCTCAAGCAGATGAACGAAAACCTCAGCTGGACACAAAGCCTGGGCGACGCCTTTCTCGCTCAGCAGCAGCAGGTGATGGACACGATACAGACGCTGCGCGGCAAGGCGGCGGCGGCCGGCAACCTCAAGAGCAGCGAACAGCAGGTGGTCAAGACGGAAACCCAGGGCAGCCAGACGATCTACGTCGTCGAGTCGCCGAACCCGGACGTGGTCTATGTGCCCACCTACAACCCGAGCGTCGTCTACGGCAGCTGGTGGTATCCGACCCCGCCGTACTACGTCTACCCGCCGTCCTACGTCTATCCGCCGGGCCTGGCGTTCGCCACCGGCGTTCTGGTCGGCGCGGCGATCTGGGGTGCGTGCAACTGGGGCTGGGGGCGCGGTTCGGTTGATGTCAATGTCAATCGTTACAACTCGTTCAACCGCACCAACATCAGCAATGGCAAGTGGAATCACAACGTCGACCACCGCCGCGGTGTCGCCTACAAGGACAGGAACGTCGCCCGCCAGTACAATCGCGGCGGCAACGCCGCTGCATCGCAGGCGCGGGAGAGCTTCCGCGGCCGCGCCGAAACCGGGCGATCCGAACTCAAGGGCATGGATCGCGGCGAGTTGAACAATCGCATCCAGAACGCCGATCGCGGCGCAGCGGCCGCGACCCGCGACCGGGCTGACGGTGCCGGCGGCGGCCGGGCGGCGGCGAGTGACCGGATGCAGGGCGGCGGCGGACGGGCGGCAGCCAGCGACCGCATGGACAGCGGCGGCCGGGCTGGCGCAAGTGACCGCATGGACAGCGGCGGCCGGGCGACGGCCGGCAACCGTATGGACGGCGGTGGCGCCAATGCGGCCGCCAGTGGCCGCTTCGACAACAATGCGCGCAGCAACGCCAGCAGCCGGGCTGGCGGCAGCGGCTTCTCGGGGGTAGGCGATGCCAGCTCGGCGCGCGCCGCAAGCCAACGCGGCAGTGCCAGCCGGGGCGACATGGGTGGCGGCGGTCGCAGCTTCGGTGGCGGTGGCGGCGGTGGCCGCAGCTTCGGTGGCGGCGGCGGTGGTCGCGGCGGCGGCGGTCGCCGCTAAGCGGTACGGCTCACCCATTCCTGCGGAGAAGAAGACGATGAAATTCAAGAACTCGATCAAGACGCTCGCCGTCGCCCTGTTGATGGCGATCCTTGTCCCGGCAGTCGCCGCGCCGCCTTCGCCGGCAGCGCCCAGGGCCGTCCAGGAGTCCTTTGCGACACCCGCGGACGCCGCCGCCGCGCTCGCCGACGCGGTACGCGCCATGGATCGCAAGGCCTTGCTGGCGGTCGTCGGGCCAAGCTCGGTCAGCTGGCTGTTCAGCGGCGACGCGGTCGCCGACCGTGCCGACTGGCAGCGATTCCTGACCGCCTACGATGAAAAGCACAGCATCAAAGAGCAAGGCGCGGATCACGCCGTGCTGGAAGTTGGCGCGGGTGACTGGCCCTTCCCGGCACCGCTGGTGCGCAACGGTGACCGCTGGCTTTTCGACGCCGAGGCCGGCAAGGAGGAAATCACCAACCGCCGCATCGGCCAGAACGAACTCGACACCATCCAGACGCTGCTGGCGATCGTCGATGCGCAGCGCGAGTACGCCACCGACGACCCGGACGGCAACGGCTTCAACGACTACGCCCGCCGTTTCATCTCCAGCAAGGGCAAGAAGGATGGTCTCTACTGGCCGGTCCCGGAGGGCCAGCCGGCAAGTCCACTGGGGCCGCTGGTGGGTGAAGCCACGCGCGCCGGATACGCCAAGGCCAAGAAGAAAGGCGACCAGCCGACACCCTACCACGGCTATTACTACCGCATGCTGACTGGCGAGGGCAAGAACGCACCCGGCGGCGCCTACAGCTATCTGGTCGACGGCAAGATGATCGGCGGCTTTGCGGTGGTCGCCTATCCCGCCAGGTACGGGGTATCGGGAGTGATGACCTTCCTGGTCAACCACGACGGGACGATCTACCAGAAGGACCTCGGCAAGGACACCGAGACGCTGGCGCTCAAGATGAGCCGCTTCGATCCCGATTCGACCTGGACGCCGACGCACTAGCAGGCGGCTGACCCGCCCCGCCAGGCAGTCCTCTGCCTGGCGGGTTCGCCGCTTCGCCGCGGCCCCTCAGCGCAGCGAATCGCGATCGAACAGCGCGATCGACTCGATGTGCGAGGTGTTGGGGAACATGTTGACGACGCCGGCGCCGGACAGCCGGTAGCCCTTGCGGTGCACCAGGATCGCCGCGTCGCGCGCCAGGCTCGGCGGACTGCACGAGACGTAGACGATGCGCCGCGGACCCTCGCCGTCGAGCGCCTTGACGAGTTCGAGCGCACCGTCGCGCGGCGGGTCGATGAGCATCTTGTCGAGCCGGCCGAAAGCAGCGACGGTTTCCGGCGTCGCCTCGAACAGATTGGCGACACGATACTCGGCGAGACCGCCCAGGCCATTGGCGGTGGCGTTCTCGGCGGCCCGACCGACGAGCTCGGCGCTGCCCTCGACGCCGAGCACCCGGGCGCCCGAGCGGGCGATCGCCAGGGTGAAATTGCCCAGCCCGCAGAACATGTCGCCGACCCGCTCGCCGGGCCGCGGATCGAGCAGCCGCATCGCGCGGCGGACCAGCACGCGGTTGATGGCGTGATTGACCTGGGTGAACTCGGTCGGCGAGAAGAAGTGCTCGACGCCGAAGTCCGGCAGCAGGTACGACGGTTGCGGACCGCTCGGAGGGTGGAAGCGGCAGGCTGTCGCCGGCCCCTTCGGCTGCAGGTAGAAGACGATGCCGTGGCGGTCGGCGAAGTCGCGCAGCAAGGCTTCGTCGTTGGCATCGGGCGCTTCGAGAACGCGCAACACCAGCGCCGTCTGCCGCTCGCCGACGGCGACCTCGATCTGCGGCAGGCGGTCACGAATCGACAGCTGCCCGATCAGTTCGCGCAGCGGCAGCAGCAGCGCCGAGAGATGTGGCGGCAGGATCTCGCATTGCCGCATGTCGGCAACGTAGCTGCTCTTGCGCTCGTGGAAGCCGACCAGCACGCCGCCTTTTTTTGGCACGAAGCGCACCGACAGGCGAGCGCGCAGGCGATAGCCCCATGGCTGCCCGTGAATCGGCGCATAGAGCTGCCCCGCCCTGAGTTCGCCGAGCTGGCGCAGATTGTCTTCGAGCAAGCGCTGCTTGCTCGCGACCTGCGCTTGCGGATCGAAGTGCTGCATGCTGCAACCGCCGCAGACGCCAAAATGCGGACAGCGCGGTGTCACCCGGTCCGCCGACGGTTGGAGGACACGCAAGGTCCGCGCCTGCTCGTAGGTCGGCTTGCGGCGATAGACGGCATACTCGACACACTCGCCGGGCAAGGCACCGTCGACGAAAACCGTCTTGCCGTCGAGCATGGTCACGCCGCGCCCTTCGTGATCCAGCGATGCAATGATTCCGGTCGGCATTCGAGGTTCCCGCAGCAAAGACCGGCGATTCTATCCCGAATGCCGGGTCCGCGCGGATCGATGCCGTTCGACGCCGATCGCTGCGGCATCGCCGACGCGCCGCGCGAACCCCCGGTCGGAGTCGGAAAAAGGCGAAGCACTGCAGCACGCCCTTGCCGGCCACCGGCCGCGCCTGCTATCTTGTTCGCAGGCATCGCGGAGTTGTCCTGATGAGCAGTCGGCTGATCACCACCTGGAGCGAATACGACAGCGCGGTCGAGGAAATCCTCGAGCTGTCGCGCAACTCGCTGCTGATCTTCGACCGGGATCTGGCGCCGCTCAAGCTCGAACAGCCCGAACGCATCGTCGCGCTGCGGCGCTTGCTGAGTTCCCAACAGGACGGCAGGCGCCTGACGGTGGTCGTCCAGCAGCCCGATTTCGTCCGCCAGCGCAGTCCGCAATTGATGAATCTGCTGGCCCTGCATGCGCCGGCGATGAGCATCATCCACTCGCCGCCGCATCTCGACAGGCTCAAGGACTGCCTGCTGATTGCCGACGGCCGGCAGCTGCTGGTGCGCTTTCACCAGGATCAGCCGCGGGCGCGCGTGATCGTCGATGACGCACGCGAATGCGCGCCCTACCTGCTGCGCTTCGACGAGATTCTCGGCGAGGGCGGCACCCCGCTGAGCTCGATAACCCTCGGTCTGTAGGCCGGCGGCTGACTGCCGCGTCGCTGTCGACGCGTCTGCCAGATCGGCTAAACTGTCGGCCTTTTCGGGAACGCTCACCTTGAGTCGCTCGCAGGCCAATCTTCTGCTGCTCGCCGTCGCCCTGATCTGGGGATCGGCTTTCGTCGCCCAGGCCGAGGGCATGCGCGGCGTCGGTCCGCTGACCTTCACCGGCATTCGCTTCCTGCTCGGCACCCTGGTCGTCGTCCCCCTCGCCTGGCGCGAGTGGCGCCTGCTGGCGTCGGCCGGCGGCCGTCCGCAAGCCGCTGACGGCCTCGGCATCGCCGCCCTCGGCGTGCTGCTGATGCTCGGCGCCGCCCTGCAGCAGATCGGCATCACCAGCACGACGGTGACCAACGCCGGCTTCCTGACGGCGCTCTACGTGCCGCTGGTGCCGCTCCTGTCGTGGCTGCTGCTCGGACATCCGGCGCACTGGTCGGTGTGGCCGACGTCGATCGGTTGCCTGGCGGGGACCTGGCTGCTGTCGGGAGCGCAGGCATTCGAGCCGGTGGTCGGCGACCTGTGGGTGATCGCCAGCAGCTTCTTCTGGGCGCTGCACGTGATTTTCGTCGGCCGCATCGCCGAGCGCATGCGCGCCCCCTTCCTGGTCGCCGGCGGCCAGTTCCTGGTCTGCGGGCTGATCAGCCTGCTCGGGGGAGCGCTGAGCGAAACGATCACGCTCGCCGGGATTCGCCAGGCGGCGGTGCCGATTGCCTATGCCGGTCTGGTTTCGGTGGGCATCGGCTTCACCACCCAGGTGATCGCGCAACGCTACGCGCAGCCGGCCGACGCGGCGATCATTCTCTCGGCCGAGACGGTCTTCGCGGCGATCTTCGGCTTCCTGCTGATGGGCGATCGGCTGAGCGCCAGCGGCATCGCCGGTTGTGCGCTGATCCTGATCTGCATCGTCGTCGTGCAGCTCGCGCCGCTGGCGATGGCACGCCGGCGAACGCTGGCCAGGCGAGCCTGAGCGCCCCGATCAGCCGTGGCGAACCTGCGACAGGAAGGCCTGCGCACGCTGATGGTCGGGATTCGAGAAGAAGCTCTCGGGGGTGGTGTCTTCGAGGATGACGCCTTCGTCGAAGAAGATCAGCCGGTCGGCGACTTCCCTGGCAAAGCCCATCTCGTGCGTGACGACGAGCATGGTGATGCCGCTGTAGGCCAGTTCGCGCATCACCGCCAGGACTTCGTTGACCATTTCCGGGTCGAGCGCCGAGGTCGGCTCGTCGAACAGCAAGACCTTCGGATCCATCGCCAGGGCGCGCGCGATGGCCACCCGCTGCTGCTGACCGCCTGACAGTTGCACCGGATACTTGGCCGCCTGGCTGCTCAGGCCGACGCGTTCGAGCAGGCTCATCGCCTTGGCCTCGGCGTCGGCCCGGCTCATCTTTCTGACCCGCATCGGCGCCAGCGTCAGATTGCGCAGGATGCTCAGATGCGAGAACAGGTTGAAGCTCTGAAACACCATCCCGACTTCGCGGCGGATGGCGTCAAGGTTCTTGAGGTTGTCGTTGAGGGTGATGCCGTCGATGACGATCTCGCCCGAATCGTGTGCCTCGAGACGGTTGAGGGTGCGCAGGAAGGTCGACTTGCCGGACCCGGAAGGTCCGACGATCGCCGTCACCTGGCCCTCGTAAAAGGTCGCCGAAACGTCCTTCAAGGCAACAAAGGAGCCGAAACGCTTGCCGACCTGGCGGGCTTCGATCAACGGCCGGAGAGCGGTTTCGGTATTCATCGCGTGCCCGTGCTAGCGCTTCTGCCCGACGTCGAGCTGGGCTTCCAGCGCCGCGGTGAGGGTGGTGAAGGCGGTCGTCAGGATCAGGTAGATCGCGCCGATGGTGAGAAATACCGGGATCGGCTGGTAACTCTGCGCCTGAATCCGGTAGCCGACCATGGTCAGTTCGACGACGCTGATCGCGTAGGCCAGCGACGAATCCTTGACCAGCGACGCCAGGTTGTTGGCCAGCGCCGGCAGCGCGACGCGCATGCTTTGCGGCAGGACGACGGCCATGAAGGTCTGCAGCGGACTCAGGCCGAGGGCGTGCGCGGCCTCGATCTGGCCGTGCGGTACGGCGAGAATGCCGGCCCGCACGCACTCGGTGTTATAGGCGCCGATGTTCAGCGACAGGGCGATCGCCGCGCAGGCGAAATCGGAAAGGACGACGCCCTCCGGCATCAGCTCGGGCGCCGCCAGCCAGACGAAAAGGATCTGCAGGAGCAGCGGCGTACCGCGAATCAGCCAGACGTAGGCATCGCAGAACAGCCGCAAGGGCCAGAACTTCGAGACCTTGCCGAGACCGGCGAGAACACCGATCACGACGCCTACCGATCCGGCGATCAAGGTCAGCCAGACGGTGATCCGGGCGCCATCGGCAAACTGCTGCGCCGCCGGGCCGATCGGCTCCGGCGCCGCCGACAGCGGGATCGCCATCCCCCAGAGAAAGACGAGCAGCCCGAGCATCGCGGCAAACATCGTCCATCCCGGGTATATCCTGGTCCAGTTCATGAGCCCTGGCTCAGCTGCGGCAGGAAACGTCTTCCTTGAAATACTTCTGCGACAGCGCCTGGTAGGTGCCGTCCTTCATTACCTCGGCGAGCGCCTGGTTGAGTTTTTCGGCGAGTTCCTTGTTGCCCTTGCGCAGGATCATCGACACCCGCTCGACGAATACCAGATCGCCACCGACGATGCCGGCGTCGGGGTTCTTGTCGAGTGTCGCCTTGACCGTGAACTTGTCGGAAATCCAGGCGTCGGTCTTGTTGGCGCGCAGCGCCGAGAAGGCTTCGGGGTCGCCCTTGTAGGTCTTGACCGACTTGAGGCCCTTGATCTTCCTGGCGGCGTCGGCGTAGGTGGTCGCCAGTTGCACGCCGACGACCTTGCCGTTGAGCGCGACGACGGTCAGCGGGCCATCCTTGTGGGCGGCGATCTGGCCGCCGGTGCAATAGTGCGGATTGGCGAAGTCGACCGACTTGGCGCGCTCGGCGGTGTAGCCGTGCGACGCGATCGCGAAGTCGAAGCGATCCTGCTTGAGTGCGGCAATCTGGGCATCGAAGGGCACCACGCTCCATTCCAGCTTGAGGCCCAGCTTGGCGGCGATCGCCTCGGCCAGCTCGACTTCAAAACCGGTCAGCTTCGGCCCGTCGTAGTAGTTGAACGGGTGGAAGCCGCCTTCGGTGGCGACCTTGATCGTCCCCGATTCCTGGATCGCCTTCCATTCGCGTGCGTCGGCCGCTCCTGCAATCAGCAGCGTTAGCGGCAGGACCGCACTCAACAACCTGGCTAGAAAACGCATGACACCTCCTCCTGGTAAGATCAAACGTCACAAGACACCGACCGGCCCCCGCCGGCGAGCGCTACTGCCGTGCCGGCTCGGCGAAAACGGAGCACAGAGTACACCAAACAGCGCCGCAGGAGCGCAACAACCGTATGCTCTGCCTGGCTTGCCGCCGGAATTTTCCGCAGGCAGCCCGCGCCGGAAAGGAATGCCGGCGACCCGACTCGGCGCGCCGCGCCCGACGCGAGCGCGGCCCCCAAGCCGCAAGGGTCTTGCGTTAGGATGATGGCGGGGCGTGACCGACAGGCACAGGGAGGCGGCAGAGCTCCTGCCACCGCCGGCATCGAGAGCTCGTCATGGACATCGGCAGGCACGATTTCTTCATCAGTTACACCAGCGCCGACCGGGGCTGGGCGGAATGGATCGCCTGGCAACTCGAAGACGCCGGTTACAGCACGCTGATCCAGGCCTGGGACTTTCATGCTGGCGGCAATTTCATCCTCGACATGCAACGCGCCGCCGAGAATTCCCGCCGGACGATCGCCGTCGTCTCCAGCGACTACCTCGCGGCGCTCTTCACCCACCCCGAATGGGCCGCGGCGCTGGCGCAGGACCCTGCCGGAACCAGCGGAGTCCTCGTGCCGGTGAGGATCGCGGCCTGCCAGCTCACTGGCCTGCTGCGCGCGGTCACTCACGTTGATCTGGTCGGACTCGACGAAGCGACCGCCAAGCGGACGCTGCTCGCCCGCATCAGCGGCGAGCGGCTCAAACCCACTCGCTCGCCCGGTTTCCCCGGCGGCGCCACGCCGGTCGCTTCTTTCCAACCCGGCTTCCCCGGCCCACCGCAGGCGCTCGGCGACCTGCACGCAGCGCTGCTGGCGGGACAACCAGTTCCCGAGTTCGACGAAAGGACACGCCAGCAAATCGTCCGCCACTCGCCGCGCACGCTCGAAGACTACCGCCTGGCGCGGATCGCCGAGTGGTCGCAGGCGCGCTACGCTCTCGACAGGCGCTTTACCCGCCTGACCTTGCTGATCGATCAGGGGACGCGACCGGGACAAGGGACGCGCTGGCAGGCGCAGCCGAACAGCTTCGACGATCTGCGCGAAGTCCTCGCCGCGGCGCAGGAGCCGGCGCTGGTGCTGCTCGGCCCGCCCGGTTGCGGCAAGAGCACGCTACTGCGCCGCCTCGAACTCGACCTCGCCGTCGATGCACTGCGTGCCGCGGACCCGGCGCAGTCGTGGCTGAGCTTCTTCGTGCCGCTCAACCGCTACCGCCCGACGCGCCCCGGCGAGACACTGCCGGCACCAGCCGACTGGCTGGCGCAGGAATGGGCGCGCCGCCACCCGCTACTGCCGGCGCTGGCCGAGCTGCTGCAGAGCGGTCGCCTGGTCCTGTTGCTCGACGCGGTCAATGAACTGCCACACGCCGACGAAGACGGCTATCGCGAGCGCATCGCCTGGTGGCGCGACTTTCTCGGCGAGGTGCCGGCGGGCACACGCACGCTGTTCTCGTGTCGCAGTCTCGACTACGGCGCACCGCTGTCGACACCCGAAGCGCCGGTGACGCAGGTACGCATCGAGCCGCTCGGCAACCCGCAGGTCGAGGAATTCCTGACGCTCTACGACGTCAATCGCGGCGCGGCGCTTTGGCGGCAACTGCGCGGCACGCCGCAGCTCGACCTCTTCCGCTCGCCGTTCTACCTGCGGCTGCTGCTCGCGCAGGCCGGCGGAGGTGGCGACAGCGGCCCGGCACTGAGTGGCAAGGCAGCGCTGTTCACCGGCTTCATCCGGCAGGCGCTGCAGCGCGAGATCACCGCCGACAACCCGCTGTTTCGCCCGGGCGCACTGCTCGACAAGAACGACCACGCGCGAATCATTCGCCACGAATGGCGCAATGCGTCCGAGCTACCGGTTCGCGGGCCGCTGCTGCCGGCGCTGTGCCAGCTTGCCTTCGCCTTGCAGGCGCGGCGCGCACCTGGCGAAACGTCGCGCCTGCGCGTGCCCTGGGACGACGCACTCGAACTGCTCGGCGACCCGCACGGCGCCAGCCCACTCCTGCTGCACGCCGGGGTCGCGCTGCAGATTCTGGAAGAGCAGTTCGGCGATGTCTTCTTCGTCCATCAACTGCTACAGGAGTACTTCGCCGCCCGTGCGCTGGCCGAACGCCCGCAGCCGGCGCTAGCCGCCAGCGCCTGGCGTGCCGAGCAGATCTCGCCATCACTGGACGAGCTGCTCGCCGGCCTCGCCGACTGCGATCCGTTGCCAGCAGCACCGACCACCGGCTGGGAAGAGAGCTTCATTCTCGCTGCTGCCATGGCGCCAGCGCCTGCGGACTTCGTCGCCGCCTTGATGGCCGTCAACCTGCCGCTTGCCGGCCGCTGCGCCGCCCCGCCCGACGTAATTCTCCCGGCAGCGCTGCGCAAAGACCTGCAGCAGGCGTTGATCACCCGCAGCCGTGACTCCGCCGCCGACCTGCGCGCGCGCATCGCCGCCGCCAGCGCTCTCGGCGAACTTGGCGATCCGCGCTTCACACAACATGGAGGGATCTACGGCGACTACCTGCTGCCGCCGTTGGTGGACATTGCCGCCGGCAGCTACCCGATCGGCAGTGACGAAGGGCTATACGAGGACGAGTCGCCGGCACACGAGGAGAAGATCGCTGCCTTCGCCATTGCCCAATTCCCGCTCACCAATGCCGAGTGGCGCTTGTTCGTCGCGGCCGGCGCTTACGACGACGAACGCTGGTGGGCAGGGACGGCGGCGCAGGCCTGGCGGCGCGGCGAAGGAACGGCGGAGGGGCCGAAACAGCAGTGGCGCCAAAACCGGCTGTGGTTTCAGGACGATCCGCGACGGATCGAGAACCTGCTCAGCGAAGGCCGGATTGCATCGAAACAGGCAAAGGATTGGCAGAGGCTGCTGCTGATGTCCGAGAGCGAATTCGAAGGACAACTCGACGACTGGTATCCGGCCGGCAGGCAAACCCAGCCGGACTACTGGAACGATCCCGCGTACAACGATCCGGCGCAGCCGGTGGTCGGCATCTGCTGGTATGAAGCGCGCGCCTACTGCGCCTGGCTGTCGGCGCAGACAGGGAAGCGCTGGCGACTACCGAGCGAAAGCGAATGGGAAGCCGCTGCACGCGGGAAGGGTGGTCGGCGTTACGCCTGGGGCGACGATTTTGACGCCGGCGCGTGCAACACTTTCGAAGCGCACATCCGCGGCACGACGCCGATCGGCGTCTTCCCCGGCGGCGATACGCCGGAAGGGCTGGTCGACATCAGCGGCAACGTCTGGGAGTGGACCAACAGCATCTATCGTCCCTATCGTCCCCATCGTTCCGATCGTCGTGCGGCTGATGCCGGGCGCGACGATGCCGCACCAGCAGAGACCCGGCGCGTGCTGCGCGGCGGGTCGTGGAGCTACGGCCGCGAGCACGCGCGCTGCGCCGCCCGCGCGCTCGCCGGTCCCGGCAATCGCGGCAACTTCCTGGGTTCGCGCCTGCTATGCGTGTCGCCGGCCTGAAGCGCCGATCAGCTCCGCCCGGCCCGCCATCACCGCTGTTTCACCGGCTCCGTGCAGCACCCTGCGGGGCGGCATTTGCCGGCGCACGACCACTGCCAGGCAAGGCCCCTAGGCGGTCGGATAGCCGGCGTCCTCGATGATCTGACGGATGTCCGCTTCGTCCACCATCGCGGTGTGCTCGACGATCGCCTCACCGGTCGCCAGCGATACGTCGACGTAGCCGATGCACGGCAGGTCCTGGATGGCGTTGATCACCAGACGCAGGCATTCGTCGGATTTCATGCCGGTGATCTTGAGGGTGGTGGTCGGCATTGCGGACTCCTCGGGTGGACGCTGACCGATTGTAGGCGAGACGATCGCCTGCCGCAAAGACCGCGACCGCGCGCGCCGCGCAGCGCACCGCCTAGCCCGGCTGCGCCAGCGGCAGCGCCAGGCACAGGCGCGTGCCGCCGTTGGGCGACGGCAGCGGCCGCAGGCTGCCGCCGTGCAAGGCCGCGACGCGCTGGGCAATCGCCAGGCCAAGGCCGCCGATACCGCCGCTGCTGCGCCTGACCGGCGGGTCGCGCAGCGACTGGCCGTTCTCGAGGCGGAGCAGCAATTCCTCGGGCAGACCTTCGCCGCCATCCTCGACCGTGATTCGCGCCTGGGCACCCTCCTGGCTGACGCTGACGCGCACCGGTACGGCGCCGCGAGCGTGCCGCATGGCATTGTCGATCAGGTTGGTCAGGGCGCGCTCGATCAGTTGCAGGTCGCCGTCGAACTCGAGGCGTCCCGGTGGCTCGCCGTGCAGGGTCACCGGCGGCGGGCCGTCGGCGAGGTCGAACTTCTGGACGGCGTCGGCGACCAGCTCGTCAAGCCGGAAGCGCTCGCGATGCACCAGCTGGTCGGTCGATTGCAGCGCTGCCAGCTCGAACAACTGCTGCGACAGCCGCCGCACCTTGTCACTCTGCGCCAGCGCCGCGGCCAGCACGCGCTGGCGTTGCCCGGGCTGCGCCAGGGTGTTGCCGGCCAGTGCTTCGAGGTGACCGTGCAGTGCGGTCAGCGGTGTCCGCAGGTCGTGTGCGACGCTGGCCATCATTTCACGGTGGGCGCTCGCCTGTTGCTGTTCGCGCGCCGCCTGCGCCTCGATGCGCTGCGTCATCTCGTCGAAAGCGGCACCGATCGCCAGCACTTCGTCGCCGCCGGTCGGTGTCGACGAGCCGCCGGCGTCGGCCGCCTGAAGGTTGCGCAGGCGGTAATCACGCAGCCGCCCGGCGAGGCGATGCAGCGGCTGCGTCAAGCGCCGCAGGGCGAAGAAACCGACCGCCAGGGTGACCAGCAGGCCAAGCCCGGCGACCAGGCCGGTGCCCTGCCAGACGCGGCGCTGACTGAGCTGCCCGGCGACGGCTTCGCGAGCCGGACCGTCGAGCACCACGTAGAGGTAGCCCGGCGGACGCGCGTCGTCGGCGCGCGGCGGAAACATCGCGGCGCTGAAGATGCGCGGGACGCCCGAGCCCATCGGGTCGGTGCCGCGCAGAGGCAGGCGCCCGCCGGCGAGGAAATCGCGCACCGGCTGCAGGTCGACCTGTTGCTGGCGAACCATGCCGGGATCGCCAATGTAGGCGTTCACGCGGCCGTCGGCGTCGAGCACGTACACCTGGATGCCCGGGTTGACCACCATCAGCATCGACAGCAGCGCGTCGCGCGCGGCGCGATCGGCCTCGTCGCGGTCGCTGACGGTGATCTCCGGCCAGTGCTCGACGATGTGCTTCGCCAGTCCGTGCGACAGGCGCTGCAGGGACTCCTGCTCGTCTTCGGCGGCGACGTGCCAGCCGAGCAGACCGACCAGCGCACCGTAGGCGAGCAGCAACATGGCCATGGCCAGGGTCAGGCGGCTGGAGAACGAACGCGAACCGCGAGCGCTCATGGCGCCTGGCCCTCGAAGCGGTAACCGACACCCCAGACGGTGACGATCAGCCGCGGCTCGCGCGGGTCTTCCTCGATCTTGGTGCGCAAGCGGTTGATGTGCGAGTTGACGGTGTGTTCGTAGCCGTCGAAGGCGGCGCCCCAGACCCGCTGCAGCAGTTCGCCGCGGCTGAAGGCGCGCCCCGGGTGGCGGGCGAGAAAATGCAGCAGGTCGAACTCGCGCAGGGTCAGGGGTATCGCGACGTCGCCATGCAGCAGTTCGCGGCGCACGGTATCGAGCCGAAACGCGCCGAAGCGCAATTCCGACGCCACCGCCGGCGACGAACGCAGTTGCTCGATGCGCCGCAGCAGGGCGCGCACCCGGGCGACCAGCTCGAGCATCGAGAAAGGCTTCGCCAGGTAGTCATCGGCGCCGAGTTCCAGGCCCAGCACGCGGTGCGCTTCGGCCGAACGCGCGCTGAGCATGATCACCGGCACGTCGGCGTGCCGCGCCCGCAGGTGGCGGCAGACATCCCAGCCGTCGGCGCCGGGCAGCATCAGGTCGAGCAGCACCATGTCCCAGCGCTGGCGATCGATGGCCGCCATCGCCCGCAGCCCGTCCGACTCGCGATGCAGGCGGTAGCCAGCCTCCTCCAGATGCAGGCGCAGGGCGCCGGCGATCGCGTCGTCGTCCTCGACGAGCAGCAGCTGTTCGTTCATCGGTCGCCCGGCGCCCTCCCCAGGCGACGCCGGGCGATCTCTGGCAGCGTGGCGGCGTTCGTGTTCACACCGGCGAAAGGGCTGCAGCGGCCCGGCCGCGCCGACGTCCGACCCAAGCGATGGCCAACAGGCCAGGCAGCATCAGCGCGAAGGATTCGGGTTCGGGCACCGCCTGGAAGCTGATCCGATAGACGTCGGTGGCGGCCGTCAGGCCGCTGGCGAAGACGTAGCCGGCGGCAGTGTTCTGGCCGTTGAACAGTGCCAGGTTGGCGAACTGCAAACCGACCACCGAATTCTCGGCGGTGCGCTGAGTGGCGTCGCTGCCGCCGATGAAAGCCGCCGCCGCCGGATCGAAGGTTTCCGAACCGGCGTCCCAGATGTCGCTCGCCTGCTGGCTGATCGAGCCGATCAGCAGACTGCCGGCAGCGTCGAACAGGCGATACTGCGTCGGCGAGTCGTTGCCGATGAAGGAATCGTTGCTCGGCAGCACCATCGACGCGAAGGTGAAGAAGGGATTGCTCATCGCGTCGACCAGGAAAGTGGCGCTGCTGGTCTGCCCGGGCAGCAAGGCGCCGCCGACGACGCCACGCGTCGAGTTCGGCTCGGCCGCCAGGAAAGCCGCCTGCCATTGCGTGCCGCCGCCAAGCTCGGCGACCGAGATGATCTCGGGACCGGCCGCCTGAGCGCTGTTAAAGGCGTCGAAGCTGCCGCTGCCGAAGCCGACGTGCAGTGGCGCAAAGCTGATGCTGTTGGCGGGAGCGAGGTTTTCGATATTCACGGTGACCTGGACCTGCGCGGCGCCGGCAGCGCCGCAGAAAGCCAGCGCGGCGGCGGTGGCGGCAAGGCGAAAAGGAATGGAAGCGCGTTCGTGCATCTGTATTCTCCTCGAGAAAAGGGTCGGATGGGAAATCGAGCCGCATGCGCCGAGCTCGCACGAACGATCATAGGAAGCCGCCCTCCCCGAGTCCTCATCAAATGATCACGGTGCGGTGAAGCTTGAACACGCCGCCGCGAAACTCGATCGCAGACGCCCGCCGACGGCCGCGACGGCGAACCGGATGCGCGAGGGTGGAATATCTCCGGTGCTGGTGCTGGTGCTGGTGATGGTGCTGGTGCTGACCTTCAATCGCCAGGTCTCGCGCGCCGGGGCCCTGCGGTGAGCGAGGCCTTTGCCGCTTGCCGGCGGGCGGCAGGCCGCCGGTGGTCAGCGCATCAGGCGCGGCAGGGAAGCGCTTGCTGCCGACCGACGAGCTGCTCGCCGGGCGTCGCCGGCGACCGCCCGGTCGGCGCCGCCTGGCCACCGGCGCCGACCTTTTCAGGGACCGCGAAGCCGGCGAAGAGCAGCACGCGCCGGACGTATTGCCGCGCTTCCAGCTGCGGCGATGGCGGCGGGCAGCGGTCGACGCTTGCCTCTGCCGCTTCGTAGGCCGTCGCGATCAGCCGCCAGTCGCCGGCGTAGCGCTCGTCCAGCCGGCTCAGATAGGCCAGCGCCGCCCTGACGTTCTGCTCGGCGTCGAACGGCCTGCTGAGGCCGTAGCTGCGCTGCGTTGCAGGGATCAGTTGCATCACGCCCTGGGCGTTGTTCGGCGCGACCGCAGCGCTGTCGAGATTCGACTCGGCCAGCGCGATGGCCAGTGCCAGGCGCGCGTCGATCCGGTATTCGGGCGCCAGGCGGCGAATCAGATCGGCGACCCTCTGCTTCGCCAGCGGCTGTCGGGCGAGATAGCCGTCGAGGTCGAAGGCCGGCGTCCGAGCGCCGGCGGCGAATTCGCTGCAGGGCTCGTCAGGCACCACCTGGTCCACGCTCGGCTGGTAGTACTTGAGCGCCTCGCTACGTCCGAGGCGGGCCGCCAACGCCAGATAGGTGTTGGCCAGCGCCGGCTGGCGCAAGGGCGGTGGTGCAGTGGCCAGCATGCGGCCGAGCTGGAAGAAGCCATCGCTGCTGCCCATCGTCCCGGCATCGCAGTACAGCGCCATGGCCAGCATCGGGTTCCGGGCGATCCCCAGCCCGAGTTCCGCCGCTCGTCCCTGCGCCAGTGCGGCCGCCACCCGTGGTGTCTGGCGGCCGCTGTCGGCCGCGCTGCTGACCGGAGCAGCCAGCAGCGCGGTCACCAGCAGCAACAGGAAAGCGTTTCGGATCATCTGTTTGCCGAGTCCTTGCGGTCATTGTCGAGCCTGCGGCCTGCCCCGGGCCGGGCGCCGCAAGGCCGTGCGACGGCAGCTGCCGCCTGGCGACAGAGTTTCTCAGCAAGCGCCCGGCAGGCCACAGGAACTAGTTCTCACCTTGCCGCAGACCGTGATCCTGCCGGCGCTCCCGCCGACAAGAAAAAGGCCGCGTCGGCGGCCCTGGCGGTGCACACCGGCCGATGGCCGCTCACGGCAGCGTCGCGATGTACTCCGCGACGGCGTGCGCTTCGAGGGCGGTGAGTTTCGCGGCCACGGTATGCATCACGGCGTTGTCGTTGGTTCGCTCGCGCTTGTTGAACTGCTGCAGCTGATCCTCGATATAGCGCGGATGCTGCCCGGCCAGGCGGGGCAGCTGCGGCGTGCCATGCGCCTGCGGCCCGTGGCAGCTGGCACAACTCGGCAGACCGGAGAAGGAATTCCCCTGGTTGAAGATGTAGCGGCCGACGGCGATGAGCTCGAGGTCGCGGGGCGTCTTCGCGGCGACGCTCTTGCTTTCGAAAAAGGCACCCAGCGCCTGCATTTCGGCTGGCGTCAGGCCGGCGGCCTGCGTCTGCATCGTTTCGCTCTTGCGTTTGCCGCTCTTGAAGTCGGCCAGCTGCTTGGCGACGTACTCGGCATGCTGGCCAGCCAAGCGCGGAAAGACGACGCTGGCCGCTTCGCCCTGCGCGCCGTGACAGAGCGAACACCGCTCGCTGACGATCTCTTCGGCACGCGCCTGATCGACCGTGCTCGCCGCCAGTGCCGGCATGCCCGACAGGGCAAGCAGCAGGCTTACGCCCGGCAGGGCGCCATGTGGGTAAGGCAATCGACTCTCCTTTGCAAACCGAAATCGCTGGCCGAAACGCGTGCAGGCGTCGGGATTTTCGGCCCTGGCCGACGATCAGGCGACGGCGTCGAAGGCACTGGCCGAGGGCCCGGCGGCGACCGCCTGGTAAATGGCAGCGACCGCGCCGCTTTCGCGTCGCCCGGCTCCCTGCGCGCTCGCCGCCTTTTCCGCCGCCTGCTCGGCGGCCAGTTCCTGCCGGGCCGCATCTGCCATCCGCGACGCCAGCGCCGCGACCTTCCGATCCTGGGGCGACGGGTCGGCGGGTGCCAGCGCGGCGGAACGAATCTGCTGCGCCCTGGCGATCGTCTCCTCGGCGCTGCCGGCATGCGAAATAGCGATGCTCACTTCGCCGCCCACGGCGTAGCGCTGATTGTCCGGGCCGACGCGGTAGGTGAAGGAGGCGCCGCCGGTCAGCCCGGCTCCGGCCGCCATGTGCGCCAGCTCGTGCGCGCGCACCTGCCGGTCGATGACACGCAGCGCGTCGATCTGGCGCAGGTCTTCGACCGACAGACCGCTGTCGACGCTCGCGTTCGCGCTCGTTGCACCGCCTTGGTTGGCACCAGCGGCGCTGGTCGCTCCACGGCTGCCGGCTGCGCCCGTGCCCGGCCGAAAGACCTCCTGGCGACGCGCGGGAAGGTCGACTGCGGCGGCCGGCAGTGAACGCAAGACGGAGATGCTGGTGCTCATGCGAGCCTCGAACGCGGCTGGACGACGAGCGAACTATAGCGCCTGCCGCGAGGAATCTCCACCGCGATCGCCATCGCCAGCGCAAACGCCGAGGCCTGCCGGCGGCGACCGAAAGAAGCGGCCGACGCGGCCTTGCCCGTTGCCCCGCGAACTCGCTCAGCGAGAAGCGGGCGCGAGAACGTCAGCCCGGACTTGCCGTTCGCCAGCCGCAGGCGCGCTGCCCGTTCAGCGCTCCGGAGACGAACGCGACGCTCTGGCGGACGCGGCTTGCCGCTCCGCCAGAGCGGTAACCGGAGTCAGAGCGGGCGACGTCGCACCCAGGCCAGACCCATCAGGCCGACGGCGAGAAGGCCGAGGGCGGCTGGTTCGGGGACGCCGGTGACGGTCGCTTCGACTTCGGTGGCGAACGGAAACGTCGATATGCCGCCGCCGTAGGTGAGGGTGTATGTGCCGAGGCCGATCGGCGCCAGCATCAAGTAGTAACCGTCGCCGACAGCGACGTTGGCCGTCCCGGGAATAACACCGAAGGCATTGCCGGCAGCCGCCACGAAGGAAAAGGTGCCGGGAGTGGGTTCGCGATAAAGGAAGAGGTCGGCAGCAAGATCACTGCCGTCAACTTTTCCCGTCAGGCTGTCGGCCATGTCGATGATGTCGGTCGCCATGGCGCGCAGGTCCGCAGCCGAGGCTGTGGGATCCTCGAGATCCGACAACTCCAGATTGATCATCGGCACGAGCAGATACTTGTCGCCGGGGACACTGAAGCTTCGTGTGGCCGTGCCACCAGTCGTTCCGGCGAGGAAGAACACCGGCCCGGATTGCCCGTTGCTGGCGGCGGCCTGTGAGCCGTCGGTGAATGGATTGTCGGTGGCGTCGAGCGAAAAGGCCCACTGCCACCAGGCCTCGGACCATTGCCCGATGGTTTTCCCCGCGACGGAAGAGCCGGGAGCGAGCACGGTCACTGCCGCCTCCGCAGTCGGCACGGCAAGCAGTGCGCCGGTCAGCGTTGCTGCGGCAGCGAGCGCCCTGGCGCCTTGTGTCATCGATTTCCGTTTCATGGTTTCTCCTTTGTCCGCAAAAGAATGGGATTCTTTCTCATTCGGCACATGGCCGGCCAAGAGCCTTACCAGCGAAATCACCTTAGCGAATTCTCTTGTCATCGTAAATCCCCCACATTCTTGGGGGGTTTTCGGAGGGGGTCGGGCAAACGGGTGGCGATCAAGAATGCCCACGATGGCTCTTCTGCGGCGCTCGCGTGAGGCGGCAAGACGCGCCTTGCGCCAACGCCCGGCCAGCCGGTCGAGGGCTGCAGCGCATCCGCCGCACGCCGGCACGAGACGCTCGGACGGCCGGAAAGGGGCAAGCGGGCGGCGGTACGTCGAGACTGCGCCGCCGATGCGCTGTCCTGCTCGAACTTGCCGACCGCGCGACCCACCGTCACGCAATGTACGGCGCAATGACGGCCGATCCCGGCCATCGTCCAGGCGCCGGACAGTCAGGCGGGGGCGGTCGCCTGATCCCGCTCCGCGGTGCGCGCTCGATACGCATCAAGCGGCAACGCGATTGCCTGCCGGTGAGCCTTCGAAACTGCCCGCACCGGCGCCCGAAGGCCTGCTTGCCGGTACTTCTCCAGGAAAGCCTTGTCAGCGAGCAGCCATTGATCGCGGGCGTGGCGAAGGGGACTCGGCGGGGTCCAGCCAGCGATCACGAATTCGTCGCAACGCTTGCACGCGCGGCCGCTTTGCCAAGCGAACCGACGCAGCAGCCGGTCCGTGTTCCGCCGCCGCGGCGCTGCCGCCTGCCCGATGACGGCTGGGAAGCTGCTCCAGCGCCACTCCGTGAGCGATTCGACCATCCCGGCACGCAGGCGATTGAGCACGACATGGCTTGTCAACTCGAGCAGGCAGGCGTCCTTGGGCAGGACGATCGCCTGCCGGCGCCCGTGAAAGAAACGTCCCGCCTGGCCATGGCGACGGTTGAAACGCTGCGCATGGCGGCCGTTCAGTTGCCGTAACCCGGGCGACAGATTGCCACGCGAGGTGGCCTGAGACACGGCCCCTGCAAATTCGGGTCCGAGTGATCTGGCCATCGCCGGAAGCTGACAGACGATGCGTCAATGCCAGGGATGCCTGGATGATCCCTGCACCGTCGCCCCCCGCACCGCTCGCCGTAGTGCCGCACGCCGAGCGGCTGGACACGGATGCGCTGTCAGCGCCTGAAGCGGCCGCCGAAGCCGCCGCCACCGAAGTGGCCGGCGAAGCCCCCTTCGCGGGCGGCGCTGAACCGCTGTTGCCTCTCGGCGCCGTCGAAGCGCGCCGCGTGGTCGTTTTCCAGCTGTCCGAAACCTTCGAAACCCTGCCGCCGGTTGGCCATCGATGACGGTGTCGCCGTGCCGGCCGCGCTCGCCGCCGAGCGATTGCCCGGACTCGCCGGCCGCGAGTGGCTGGCAGCGGCTGACTGCGCCGCCGTCGTTGGCTTCTCGACCTTGTTCCACGAGCCGCTGTCGTACTTCTGCCAGCCGCTGTCTGTTTTCTTGTAGACGTTGCCGTCGGCACCGGCATAGACGTTGCCGCTGGCGGTCTTCACCGCCCCGGCGCTATTGCCGCCGGCACCTCGCACGCCGGCACCCTCGGCGCCGCTGCTCGAGCTGAAAGAACCGCTCGAGCCGCGCGCGTTGCCCTGGCTCTGGGTGTGCACGGTCTGGTTCGGACCGGACAGCGTGCTCGACCCCCAGCGGCCGTAGGCATTGCTGTTCTGGTTGGTGCTCCCGGAAACGCCGGTGCGCGCGTTGTACCAGCTGGCGTTGCCGGCAGCGCCGTCGGGACCCCAGACGGCGCTGCCGTGAGCGTAGCTGCCGGTACTCGGGTTGTAGGCGGAGAACGCGCCGGCGCCGCCATAGGGACCGTATACCGCGCCGCCACGCGCATAGGCGCCGGTATTCGGGTTGTAGGCCGAGCCGCCGCGCGCGCCGTAGTACGGCCCGTAGATCGACCCGCCACGCGCCCAGGCGCCGGTGGCGGTGTTGTAGTAAGTGGCGCCGGCATAGGTTACCGGGTAGGGGTAGAAGATCGGCACCGGGCCGGGGTACACGAACGGCGGATAGTAGTAGCCGGTACCGTAGACGATCACCCCGGCGCTGACGAAACCCATCGTATAGCCCGCCGTGTAGCCATAGGTCACGGTGGCCGGGGTCGAGGCATAGACGCGCACATAGGTGCAGGGATACAGAGGATTGCTCGGCGGAATGGTGTAGATCACCGGCGGGACCTGGCTGGCGATCGTCCACGCTCCGACCGGCGACGAGGCGACGAACCACGCGCCCTGGTAGCAGGCGTAGTAGGCGCTTTCCGCGCGCACGACATTGAACGAGGTGTTTACCGCGTAGGCCATCGCCGTGCCGGGAATCGGCTCGAATCTGGGCTCTCCGGCATAGCTCACATCGAGCCTGGCGCTGGCGATTTCCAGCGTCGCCTGCTGCGGAATCTGCGCCTGGATCAGCGCCTCCTGCGCCTGCACGGTGCCCGGCACCGAGGCCAGAACGAAACCGCGCGGTCCGTCCGCCGGAACGCGTGCGAAGTCGGCCGGCAGCGTCGAGGTGGCGAAGGACCAGGGACCCTGGAGGCCGGGCGCCGCGAACCAGCGGCCCGAGACCAGGTAGTACAGCTGTCCGTTGGCCGTGTCGCGAAAAAGCGCCGCGTCGGTGTTGGCCACGTACTGCAGGGCGGTGCCCGGAATCGCCGTGAACCGGGGCTCGCCCTCGATGACGATGATCTCCGCCGGGATCGTGGACACGAACACCTGCGGCACCTCGGCAGCGCTGATCTGCCTGCCCGGGACCTGCTTGCGCACGTCGGCAAAGTTGCCGTCCTCGGGCAACGCGGAGAAAGCGGCTGGCAGCGCGCCGGCGGCTTCCCACGGTCCCTTCACCGCGGCGGCACGCAACCAAGCGCCATTGTTCAGCCAGTACCAGGCGCTGTCGTCGCCATCGAAGAAGACGTCCCAGTTGGTGTTTACCGCCACGGTCAGCGGCGTTCCGGCGACCGGCGCCATCACCGGCTCGCCGTCGAACAGCAGCAAGCTCGCCGGACGCTGGCTGACGAAGATCTGCGGCGGCTCGTTGTGCAGCGCCACCGCCGGCGGCGTTTCGCTGTCCTGGCGCAGACTCAGCAGGATCATGTCCAGCGGCACGCGCTTCGCCGGCAACGCGCTGAGCGCCTTGCGAATGCTTTCTTCGAAGCGCTGCGCCTGCGCCGTGTCGGCGGCCGGGAAGCGTGAGCTGACGAGTTGCGGCTTCGACAAGCTCACCCAGCGGGTGCCCAGGTCGGTCGAGGTGGCGAAGCTCACCTCGATCGTCCCGAGGACCGCCGCCTTGGCGCCGGTGGGGGTAAGGGCGACGGCGATGCGGGTGCGCAGCGTCTGCCGCCCGACCCAGGAAACGACCTGCGGCTGGTAGACGATGGCGCTGCCGCCGGCGCCGCGTACCGTGTGCGGCCAGCTGTCGGCGGTCGTCGCTGCGGCTGACGCGCCGGCTGGCGAAGACGGTTTCGCCACCACGCTGTTGCCTGATGCGGCTGCCGGCGACGCGCTTGCGCTCACTGCCTGCAAGGCCCGTCGGCAGGCCGGCGACACGCTGACAGCATTCTTCTGCAGGCAGGCCAGCGCCGCCGAACCACCGGTGGGCACTCCGGCACAGTGCGCCTGGTAATCGGCGCGACAGGCCTGGCGAATCGCGCCGATCTGCTCGGTGCTCGGTTGCTGGGCCGCTGCCGGCAGCGCCACGGCGATCAGCAAGCCGGCCATCGCGAGCCGCCAGGAAGCACGGATGCCGTGCCGGTGGTCCGGATTGTTCAAAGGCTCACCTCCCCATTGAAATTTTCGGACGTCGCGCCATCGCTATCGGGCTCGCCTCTGCACATCCTCTGCATCCTCTGCATCCACTCGCAGGCCCGGAGAATCATAGCGGCCATCAGGCCGAGCGGCAATCCGCCGGCGCGCGCGAACGAGGGCGGCGCCGGCGGCGGCTTCCATCCTTTGTTGCGTCTGGGCATTGCGGGATACTCCGGCGGGGGCGAATGCCGCCCCGGTAAGCGCCAGTCACGGGCCGGCTGCCGCCGGACGCGGTCACTCACCGTGCCTGCTGGTTCCCGGTTCAGGCGGCCTTGAGGGACGATTCGATCAGGGTGGTGGCGAGACGTGCCTGCTGCTTGCGGGATTCAACGAGGTCGGCCTTGAGGCGGTCGAAGAGGGCCATCAGCTCATCGACTTTGGCGACTATGCGGTGTTGCTCGGCAAGGGGAGGAAGAGGTACGAGGAGGGTTTCCACACCGCCAACACGCAAGTGTTCAACCGTGGCTCCAACAGGTTTGTCTTGAACACGTTCCATCAAGCCTGGCTCAAGTAACGAATAGAGCAGGAAGCGAGGCACGATTGTGTTGTCGACGAGGCGAATAAGCATAATTCGCTGCCCCATGCACACCGTCATTCCTTCTGGAATGATGCAGACTTCACCCATTGGAGCTTCCCGAGTGATAAGTATGTCACCGGGTCTCGGTTTGCAACGTGAACTCCATCTTTCGTAGGTTTCAGCCGATACGAATTTGGGCTCTTTCAGATTCATCGAGCCATTTCGAATGTTCGTTGTGCGCAGGAGCGGAATTCCTTTAGAGGTATATGGCGCGGTTTTGTTGTGGCAGTCCACGACGATTTCGGCGCACTGAATCAACGTTGCCCATGACCAGCCTCGTGGTAGTTCGTCAAGATCGAGCGGGCAACGTTGCTTTTCCTGTTTCTTGGATTGTACCGACGCCTCGCAAGGATTCGGGTTGCCACTTTTCAAAGAAATCGCGCGACGGGTTCGTATTTCACCGAGCAACTTAGCAGCTGGCTCATCATTCGGGTCTTGGGAAACCAGCTTGCCCATGACGGCAAGTTGAAGGACGGTTTGCTTGAGGGCGTCGAGGCTGGATTCGGTGGTGACGAGGGTGTCGAAGTGTTTGGCGAGGCGCTGCCAGTTGGCGGCGAGTTCGGCGGCATCGGGGCTTTGCGTGAGGGTGGCGAGCAGGGTGTGAACGAGAGTGATATGTGCGCTCTCCGCGTCCGCCTGCTCCGCTTCCATCTGGTCGCAGAGAGCCATCAGTTCATCGACTTTAGCGACGATGCGGTTTTGTTCTGCGAGGGGAGGCAGTGGAACTAGTGTCTAATTGCATAGGTTAACAATAGTATTCCGCAGCTGCGCGCCCTTGACCTCTCGCTTTCGCCAGACGAATGGGGCGGCGTTCTGGTTGTAAGCGGCGGTGAAGCTCTGAATGGCGGCGACGAGTTGATCCAGGCTCGAGAAGCTGGCGTTTCTCAGGGTCTTGCGCTGGAAGATGCCGAACCAGATCTCCACTTGGTTTAGCCAACTGGCGCTGGTAGGCGTGAAGTGAAAGGTGACGTTGGGGTGAGCGGCGAGCCACTCGTCGTTGTTCTTGTGCGTGTTGAGGTTGTCCAAGATGACGTGGATCTCACGGTCGGCCGGTTCATCAGCGATTGTCTCCTCCATGAAGGCTTGGAAATCAGCGCGCTTTTTGGTTTGGGTGGTCTTGCCTCGAATGACGCCGGTGGCCACTTCGAGGGCGGCGAACAGGTTGATCGTGCCATGGCGTTTGTACGTGCTTTTCAGTCCCTGAACCACCTTTCCGCTACTGGTTTGGACATAGCCGCGCCGACGCTCCAGAGCCTGGATCGAGGGTTTCTCGTCGACGCTCAGGACCAGCGCCTTTCAGGCGGATTGGTACAACCTGATGACATCCGCCGCTTTGGCGGCGAACTCTGGGTCCGTGCGACACACCAGGAGCGATGCCGCTCAACTGGATACCCTCGACGCAACACGCGCCACACGGCATCGTCCGATACGTCCAGCGCCTTCGCCAGCGAACCGCCATCCCAACTTGCCTGCCTTCCGGAGGTGTCCGTTCGAGTCGCGCCAGGATGCGGTCACGCAGATCCTGCCCGTACTTCGCGGGCTTGCCCGGCCGCGCCGCATCACGCAAGCCAGGCAAACCATGCTCGGCAAAGCGCCGACGCCACAGCCCCACCGTGTTCGCACGAACGCCGATTGCGCGGGCAACCTCCTCGTTTCGCCGACCCTCCAAACAGCCCAGCACGATTCGCGCTCGCTCGGCCAAGCGAACCTCGCCGCTGCGACTCCGTGACATACGCTCCAACTCCTTCACCTCCGCTGTGCAAGACAGCACCACCGCCACACGTCCCACCACGTCTCCTCCATCACCAAGCAATGGAGAAACATGATAGTACTACTGGTTAATAATGCAAGACAAGGTGAATGGCTGGCGGCGAGTTCGGCGGCATCGGCGCTTTGTGTGAGGGTGGCGAGCAGGGTGTGAACGAGGGTGTTGTGGGCGCTCTCCGCGTCCGCCCGCTCCGCTTCCATCCGGTCGCAGAGAGCCATCAGTTCGTCGACTTTGGCGACGATGCGGTTTTGTTCGGCGAGGGGAGGTAATAACACCGGAATTTCCGACAAGATCCCCTGAGCCAATGCGGGAACTGAGGTACCCGCTTGATACTTAGTAAGGTCTATCGAACTCAAAAGAACAAATAGCCAGTCCGAATCGATACCTGTCTTTGGCGTTATCCCAAGACAATTGTTGTCGATCGCGGTGTCTTGAACCAGAACGCGACGCTTGTTCGTTGCGATCGCGCCGCCAATTTTTGGAAAGACCACGGTGCCAGTCGGATGGATATTTACCTTGAGACGCTTCGCGGACTCTCTCGAAATGGTGTGGTTGGTTACGCTGATAAATCTTTTGTTCTCGGGCAAGTTCATGTCGCTGACCTTCGCGAACAGAATCTCCAGCCCGAGTTTTCCCTGCTCTGCCGTTGGAAATCCACTGCCAACAGCCCATTTCCCAACTTCACCCAGCGTTATTGTCGCTGACAGCTCTGTATCAACCGAAACAAGCTTGCCGCGCACCGCCAGTTCGAGGATCAGCCCGCGCAGCTTCTGAATGCCGTTCGGTGCGTCGGCGATGAGGTCGAGCTGCTCCAGCAGGCGGACACTCACGTCGCGTAGCCCCAGGCCTTGAATTGCTGCTGCAGTAGCGGGTCGTCCTTGAACGCCTGGAAATAGACGAACTCCGGCGCCAGATCAGCACCATTCGGCCAGGCGATGGTTTCAAGCTCCGCGTCGACCCGTAGTTTGGCGAATTCGTTCTTGTCCTTGAGCGCGTCAAAGACGCCGCCTTGCAAGACCTCGCCGAGGTCGGCAATGCCCGCCTGGCCGTTGTTGAAGGTGACGGCGATCCTGTAATCGCCCAGGTACTGGGCTTCCTTTATGTGCAGAAACATGCTCTTACTCCAGCGGTTCAATGGGCGTTGGTAGCTGCGACTGGCGGCATAGTTCCCAGTTCCTCCGTAGTTCTTCCTGGTGCAGCCCGTACCATTCGAGCACATGCCGCAGTGCACGCTGAGGGAATTTCCCTTCGACAACGCCGTTGTCGATGTTTACGGTGATTTCGTATTCGCCATATCTGGCGTGGAAGTGCGGCGGGGCATGGTCGTTCCAGAACATGGAAATGACGATTCCCAGAAATCGGCTGATGACGGGCATGGCGACTCTCGCTTCGGGATAAAGGGCTTAGCCGTTGCTCAATGCGGCAGCGAGCACGGCCTTGAGCTGGTCGCGCGTATCGCCGATTCGCCGCTGCAACTTCGCATAATCGGCGAGCAGCACATCCGGATCGTGCACGATGGCTTCCGGGCTGTGCGGATTCTTGATGTCGAGGTTGTAGTTGCGCGCCTTGATGTCGTCGGCGCTGACCCTCCAGGCGTACTTGTTCTCGACCCGGTCGTTCCACCAGGATTTCTCGGCATCGAACTCCTCGATCCGCATCGGCCTGGTCTTGTTGTAGTTCTTGACGCCCGGCGGATAGGGATGCTCGTAGAACCAGACCTCCTCGGTCGGCGTGCCCTTGGTGAAGAACAGCAGGTTGGTCTTGATGCCGGTGTAGGGATTGAAGACGCCGTTGGGCAGGCGGACGATGGTGTGCAGATTGCAGGTGGTGAGCAGCTGCTCCTTGATGCGCGTCTTGATGCCTTCGCCGAACAGCGTGCCGTCGGGCAGCACCAGCGCGGCGCGACCGCCGTCCTTGAGCAGGTGCATGATCAGGACCAGAAAGAGATCGGCGGTTTCCCGCGTGCGGAAGGTCGCCGGAAAGTTGTTCTCGATGCCGTCTTCTTCCATGCCGCCAAAGGGCGGATTGGTGATGATGACGTTGACCCGATCCCTCGGGCCGTAGTCGCGCAAGGGCCGCGCGAGGGTGTTGTCGTGACGGACGTTGGTCGGCACATCGAGCCCGTGCAGGATCATGTTGGTGGTGCACAGCAGGTGCGGCAGCGGCTTCTTTTCGACGCCGTGGATGCTCTGCTGCAGGCGCTGCTCGTCGTCGACGGTCTTGACCTGGTGCTGGCGCAGGTGCTCGATGGCGCAGGTGAGGAAGCCGCCGGTGCCGCAGGCCGGGTCGACGATCTTCTCGCCGAGCTGCGGGTCGATCATGTCGACAATGAACCGGGTGATCGGCCTTGGCGTGTAGTACTCACCGGCGTTACCGGCGTTCTGCAGGTCGCGCAGGATTTGTTCGTAGAGGTCGCCGAAGAGATGCCGATCCTGGGCCTTGTTGAAGTCGAAGCCGCCGACGATCTTGTTGATCACCTGGCGCATCAGGTGGCCGGACTTCATGTAGTTGTAGGCATCCTCGAAGACGCTGCGGATGACGAAGCCGCGCTGGTCGTCGTGCGCCGGCTGCAGGTCCTTGAGCGTCGGAAAGAGCTGGTTGTCGATGAAGTCGAGCAGCTCGTCGCCGGTGATGCCTTCGGCGTCGGCCGCCCAGTTGCGCCAGCGCAACGACTCGGGGATCGGCGAACGGTAGTGCTCGTCGAGCAGTTCGTACTCGCTTTCCTTGTCGTCGTAGATCTTGAGGAAGAACATCCAGACCAGCTGACCGATGCGCTGCGCGTCGCCGTCGACGCCGACGTCCTTGCGCATGATGTCCTGGATTGATTTGATGCTGGTGCTGATTGACATGGGGTGGGCGGCTCAGGCGTAGAGTTGTTGTTCGAGATCGTGAACGGCCTGCAGGTAGGCCGGTCGGCCGCCGAAGGCGCCGACCAGTTCGTGCGGCGTGCCAAGCTTGTTGAACGGGTCGAGGGTGAGGACGCTGATGTTCTCGATGTCCTGAATGCCGGTGTCGGCGTACTTTTCGACCAAGGCCTCCAGCACCGCCCTCGCCTGCTCGCCGTACCTGGCGAAGACGTCGCGCTTGCTGATCTGTTCGGCGCGTTCGCGGCGGGAGAGCGGCGGCCGGTCGAAGGCGACGTGGCAAACGAGATCGAAGGGGTCGAAGGCCTTGCCGTCCTTGCCGAGCTTCTTGCCGACTTCATCGGCCAGCGCCTCGAGCAGCACGCCCTGCGCTTCCAGCTCGTCGATCACCGCCTGCTTCTTGTCGGCGGTGGTCCAGCGGCGCAGGAAGTCGTCGAGCGAGGCGAATTCCTTGCGCACCGCGCGGCGGCTGTAGTCCTTGAGCGATTCGGTGATCAGGCGGCCGTCGGGGCCGTAGTACTGCACGCGCTCGGCGACGACATAGACGGTGACTTCGCCACCGATGACGTACTTGATGCGCGGTTCGCCGTCCGGCGGCAGCGGCGGCAGCGGTGGCAGCGGTGGCTGGGGCGGCGGCAGGGGTGGCTCGTCGCCCGGCAGATCCGGCAGATCCGGCGGATCGGGCGGAACGGGCAGCTCGCCCTCCTTCGGCTCGAAGATCTGCACCGGGTCGCCGTCGAAGGCCGGGTCGGCGAACAGCTCGCTGGCCTTCTTGAAGTCCATGATGGTGAACCAGAACTTGTCGTAGTCCTCGTTGATGCGCGTGCCACGCCCGATGATCTGCTTGAACTCGGTCATCGACTGGATGCGCTGGTCGAGGACGATCAGCTTGCAGGTCTGGGCATCGACGCCGGTGGTCAGCAGCTTGCTGGTGGTGGCGATCACCGGATAGCGGCTCTCCGGGTCGATGAAGTTGTCGAGCTCGGCCTTGCCTTCCGGCTCGTCGCCGGTGATGCGCATGACGTATTTGCGGTTTTCGGCGATGCGTTCGGGGTTGAGATTGACCAGTGCCTGGCGCATGCGCTCGGCGTGGTCGATGTCTTCGCAGAAGACGATGGTCTTGGCCCAGGGGTCGATCGCCCGGAGATACTCGGTGATCTTGCGGGCGACGAGTTCGGTGCGTTTTTCGAGGACCAGCGTGCGGTCGAAGTCCTTCTGGTTGTAGATGCGGTCTGCGATCAGCCGGCCGTTCCTGTCGGTCTGATCCTTGTTCGGGCGCCAGCCTTGCAGGTCCTTGTCGATGTCGATGCGCACGACCTTGTACGGGGCGAGGAAGCCGTCGGCTATGCCCTGCCGCAGGGTGTAGGTGTATACCGGTTCGCCGAAGTAGTGGATGTTGGAAACGTCCCGGGTTTCCCTGGGCGTCGCGGTGAGGCCGATGTGCGTGGCATGGCTGAAGTAGTCGAGGATTTCGCGCCAGGCGGAATCTTCGGCAGCGCTGCCGCGGTGACATTCGTCGATCACCACCAGGTCGAAGAAGTCGGGTGAGAACTGCCGGTAGATGTTCTGCGCCTCCTCGTTGCCGGTGACCGCCTGGTACAGCGCGAGGTAGATCTCGAAGGCCTTGTTGGCCTGCCGGTTGACGATCTTGGTCATCGCCGGGCCGAAGGGCCTGAAGTCGTTGGTTCGGGTCTGGTCGACCAGGATGTTGCGGTCGGCGAGGAAGAGGATGCGCTTCTTGTTCCTCGATTTCCACAGCCGCCAGATGATCTGGAAAGCGGTATAGCTCTTGCCCGTGCCGGTCGCCATCACCAGCAGGATGCGCTTCTGTCCCCTGGCGATGGCTTCGATGCAGCTGTTGATGGCATTGACCTGGTAGTAGCGCGGCGTCTTGCCGCTGCCGTCATCGTGGTAGGGCGTTTCGACCGTGGCGCGCTTTTCGGGGCTGGCGATGCCTTTCCAGCAGCAATAGCGTTGCCAGAGGTCTGCCGGCGAGGGGAAGTTGGCAAGAGTCAGTTGGCGCTCGATCGGCGTGCTCTGCCCGGTCCGGTCGTGCATCTGGAAGGCGTCGCCGTTGCTGCTGAAGGCAAAGGGAATGGCCAGCGACTCGGCGTAGCCGAGCGCCTGCTGCATGCCGGCGCCGACCGCGTGCGTGTTGTCCTTGGCCTCGATCACGGCGATCGGCAGGTTGGGGGCGAAATAGAGGATGTAATCGGCGCGCTTCTGCCGGCCCCTGCCGTGCAGCTTGCCGCGCACGATGACACGCCCTTTGGTGAAGCTGACCTCTTCGCGGACCTGCGTGGCGAAATCCCAGCCTGCCTGCTGCAGGGCAGGATTGATGTACTGCGAACAGATGTCGCGCTCGGTGAGGTTCTGCTTGTTGGGCACTCGGCATACCCTGTGCTAGGTGAGGGTCTTGTTGCTTTCCCGGCATGGTACGCCAGCGGCAGGCGCCGCGGAAGGCGGCGGCGGTGCGCTTACGGCGACCCTGGGGCCGGTGGTCGCTGCTCGTCGGCAGGCCGCCCGACGACGGTCGGCATCGTCACACGATCACCGTCCACGCGGCGTTCGGCTGGCGTTTCGATCGCCAGCGCTGGCGGCTGTCGATGACGCACGCGGAAGTTGCCGGGCGCGGAAGCGCGCCAGGGAAGCGCGGTGGGCAAGCAGGCCCTATTGTGCCGGCGGGCCGGATGGCGTGAAGCCGTAGGGCGCGGTCGCCGGATAGCCGGCCAGGTCGAGCAGTTCGTTCCAGTGGCCGGGGACGAAGCCGGTGGCGCTTTGCCGGCCGACGGTGACGCTCGGCAGCGTCGCGTTGCCGCCCAGCTGCCGGCCGAGTTCGGTGAGTTCTTCCTGGCTGCGCAGCAGCTTTTCGGAGAATGGAACGCCGCGCCGGTTGAGCAGCGCACGTGCCTCCTCGCAAGCGCTACAGCCGGCGCTGGTGTACAGCACGACCGGGAATTTCTCGCTGGCCTGGCGCGTGGCGTAGGAAAGCGGCTGCGGTTCGCCGGCGCCGGAGCCCTCGTAGATCACCACCTGTCGTGCGCCGGGAGGCGGCGGCAGGTCGGAGATCACCGTCCGGCCGGTGGTCGGATCGAGCCAGCGGTAAGTGGTCTGCGCGCTGACGGCGGTGGTCGCCAGCAACATCAGGGCGATGCGGGCGATGCGGCGTCGGGCGGGAGCAAGCATGGGGCGACTCCTTTCATGCGGTGATCATGCCACTGTGCCTGAGCAGCGCGTCCACCTGCGGTTCGCGACCGCGGAAGGCACGGAAGTTGTCGATCGCCGGGCGACTGCCGCCCATCGACAGGATGGTGCTCAGGAAGCGCTCGCCGATAGTCGGGTCGAAGGGGTTGCCGGCCTCTTCGAAAGCGCCGTAGCAGTCGGCCGAGAGAACCTCGGCCCATTTGTAGCTGTAGTAGCCGGCGCCGTAGCCGCCGGCGAAGATGTGACCGAAGCTGTTCGGGAAACGATGCCAGCCGGGCGGCACGATCACCGCCACTTCACGCCGCACGTCGGCGAGCAGATCGAGCGGGCCGCGGTCGCCGGCCGGATCGAAATCGCTGTGCAGCAGCAGGTCGAAGAGCGAAAACTCGATCTGCCGCAGCGTCTGCATGCCGCTGAGGAAGTTCTTCGCCGCCAGCATCTTGTCGAACAGGGCGCGCGGCAGTGGCTCGCCGCTGTCGATATGCGCGCTCATCCCCTGCACCACGCGCCATTCCCAGCAGTAGTTCTCCATGAACTGCGACGGCAATTCGACGGCGTCCCATTCGACTCCGTGAATGCCGGCGACGGCCAGCTCATCGACCCGCGTCAGCAGGTGATGCAGACCGTGGCCGGTTTCGTGGAAAAGGGTGATCACGTCGTCGTGGCTGAAGGTCGCCGGCCGCGCCTGGCCGTCCTTCTCGCCGACCGGTCGCGAGAAATTGCAGTTGAGGTAAGCGACCGGTTTCTGGACGCCGTCGCTGGCTGCCGACGCCGGCAACAGCCGGCGGCGCGCCACGGCTTCGTCCATCCAGGCGCCACCGCGCTTGGTGTCGCGGGCGTAGAGGTCGAGGTAGAACTGGCCGAGCAGTTCGCCGGCCGGCGTCTCGATGCGGTAGAAGCGGACGTCCGGGTGCCAGACCGGCGCACGATCGGGCTTGAGGCGGACGCCGAACAGCGTTTCGATGACCTGGAAGAGTCCGGCGATGACCTTGTCCTCGGTGAAGTACTGCTTCACCTCCTGCTCGGAGAAGGCGTAGCGTTTCTGCAGCAGCTTTTCCGAAACGTAGCCGACGTCCCACGCCTCCATCGTCTCGAGCTGCAGCTCGCGGCGGGCAAATGCACGCAGGTCGGCGATATCCTGCTCGGCAAAAGGCCTGGCCCTGACCGCCAGGTCGCGCAGGAAGCCGAGCACTTGCGGCAGCGAGCTGGCCATTTTCGGCACCAGCGAAACTTCGGCGAAGTTGCCGTAGCCGAGCATCTGCGCTTCTTCGCGGCGGAGCAGCAGGATCCGGCGGATCAGCGGCGTGTTGTCGAGTTCGGCGGCGCCGAACTCAGCGGCGCGCGTGGCGTAGGCGCGGTACATCGCGGCGCGCAGCCGGCGACTGTCGGCGTACTGCATCACCGGCAGGTACGACGGCATGTGCAGGGTGAACTTCCAGCCGCTGTGGCCGTCGCTGGCGGCCGCCTCGCGGGCGGCCTGACGGACGTCGTCGGGCAGGCCGGCCAGCTCGGCCTGGTCGGTGACCAGTTCGGTGAAAGCGTTGGTCGCGTCGAGCAGGTTTTCCGAGAACTTCGCCGAGAGCTGCGAGAGCTCCTCGGCGATCGCCTGAAAGCGCGGCTTGCGGTCTTCCGGCAGCTCGGCGCCGGCGAGCCGGAAGTCGCGCAGCTCGTTGTCCACGATCCGGCGCCGGGCAGCCGACAGGCCGGCGTATTCACTGCTCTCGGCAATCGCCTTGTAGCGCGCGAACAGCTGCAGGTTCTGACCGACTTCGGCGTAGAAGCGCGTGACCTCGGGCAGCAGGCGGTTGTAGGCATCGCGCCAGGCGGGGACGTCATTGACCGAGTGCAGATGACCGACGATGCCCCAGGCGCGCGACAGCGGCTCGAGTCCGTCGCTCAGCGGCGCGGCGAAATTGTCCCAGGTCGCGGCGCGCGGATCCGAAGTCAGGCGCTCGATCAGCGCGCGGCAGTCGTCGAGCAGCCTGCTGATCGCCGGCTGTACGTCGGACGGCGCGATGGCGTCGAAACGCGGCAGGCCGGAAAAATCGAGTAGCGGGTTGTCGCCGGGGGTAGTGACGGTCATCGAGGCATCCGTGGTTCGAGAGTAAGGGTCATCCGGCGCAGGCAGCCGGTGACGGGTCCCTATTCTACAAGGTCACGGTAGGCGTGCCACGAGGCATGGCCGATCAGCGGCATGAACACGATCAGGCCGAAGAACAGCGTGACGAAGCTGAGCACGGTCAGCGTCACGACCATGAAGGTCCACAGGACCATCACCCGCAGGTTGGCGTCGACGGCACGCAGGCTGGTGCGCATGGCAGTGACGAAATCGACCTTGCGGTCGAGCAACATTGGCACCGAAACGACGGTAATCGCGAAAACGAGCAAGGCCAGCGTGCCGCCGCTGATCAACCAGATGAACAGCAGGTCGCGGTGCTCGGGATTGGTCGGCATGGCGGTAATCAGGACCAGCAGATCCGGAGCAAGTTGCGGCGCCAGCAGATGGAAAAGCAGGGTCGACACGCGCTCCCAGGTCAGGCCGATGACCGCCAGCAAGAGGCCCAGCTTGGCGAGCTCGCGGGCGTTGTATCGGCCAGCCGCCAGCGAGCCGAAAAAGGTCGACGACTCGCCGCGCTCGCGCCGCCGGCTGATCTCGTACAGGCCGCCGGCGAGCAGCGGCGCGATCAGGAAAAAGCCCGACGTGGCGGCGATGAAGATATGGCCGCTGCGCCACGCGAAAATGGTGATCACGTCACCGACTACGGCAAAAAGCAGGCCGTAGGCGAGGCTGGCAATCGGGCTGGTGCGAAGATCGCGCCAACCGGCCGAGAGCCAGTAGAAGGGCTGGCCGAGGGCGACGCTGCGCACCTTCGGCAGCGTTCGGGAGTGCTCGGGTTGGCTAGCTTCCAGAGCCATGCATTCTCCTTGCTGAAGGGCATCGACGCCTGCTCGTGCGCCACCTCCGGACGACGGTCATCGAACCAGGGTTTCGCCGGTCAGTCGCTCGCAGGCCTCGGCATACTTGGCACGGGTTCCGGCGATCACCGCTGCCGGCAGCCGCGGACCGGGTGCCTGCTTGTTCCAGTCGAGCGTCTCGAGGTAATCACGGACGTACTGCTTGTCGTAGGACGGCGGATTCGTTCCTTCGCGGTAGCCGTCAGCCGGCCAGAAACGCGACGAGTCCGGGGTCAGCACTTCGTCGATCAGATGCAACGTTCCAGCATCATCGAGACCGAACTCGAACTTGCTATCGGCGATGATGATGCCACGCGCCGCGGCGAATTCGGCGGCGGTGGTGTAGAGGGCGATCGCCGCGTCGCGCGCCTGTTCGGCAATCTGGCCACCGCTGGTGCCGGTGGTGGCCAGCAGGTCGGCGAAACTCGCCGCGCAGTCGGCCCGGGCGCGTTCGAACGAGACGTTCTCGTCGTGATCGCCGATTGCCGCCTTCGTCGCCGGGGTAAACAGCGGCCGCGGCAAGCGGCTGGCCAGCCGCAGCCCGGCCGGCAGCGCAATGCCACAGACACTGCCGCTGGCCTGGTAGTCCGCCCAGCCGGAGCCGATCAGATAGCCGCGCACGACCGCTTCGATCGGCAAGGGTCGCAAGCGCTTGACGACCAGTGCGCGGCCGCGGACCTGCGCGCGCTCGTCGGCGGCAACGACCGATTCCGGGTCGATGCCGGTCAGCTGGTTGGGGACGATGTCGGCAAGCTTTTCGAACCAGAAGGACGCCAGTCGGGTAAGCACCCGGCCCTTGCCGGGAATCGGGTCGGGCAGGATGACGTCGAAGGCCGACAGGCGGTCGGTGGTGACAATCAGCAGTTTGTCGCGGTCGACGGCATAGATGTCGCGCACCTTGCCGCGGCCGATCCGTGGCAGGCTGTTGATCGTCGATTCGAAGAGAGCGTCGGTCACGTGTTCGTCCGGTCCGGAAAATAGGGGATCGAAAGGGAGTCGAGCCGGGGGATTATAGGGCAGATCGTCCGCTGCCCGGTGTCCCCGTCAGCACGAGGCAGGGCCGGCGGCGGCGGCGTCACCACGGCCGCGAGGGTCTACGGCAACGCCCGACCAGGCGGCGAACAGCGTGCGGCGCGCGGCGTGACTTCATTGTCCTCGCCGCCGCGGTCAGATCATGCGGCGCCGCTAGTCGCCGACGCGAACGATTTTCAGCGTATTGGTGCCGCCGCTCTTGCCCATCGGCTCGCCGGCGGTGAGGACGATGAAGTCGCCCTTTTTGACGATTCCCTGCTCCATCAGCAGCGTCTCGGCGTCGCGCAGCAGTTCGTCGCGGCTGCTCGGTTGCTGGTTCATGAACAGGGGAAAGACGGCCCGGTAAAGGCTCATCTTGGTCAGCGCTTCGGGCCGCGGGGTCAGGGCATAGACCGGTACGCCGCAGTTCAGGCGGCTCATCCAGAGGGCGGTCGATCCCGACTCGGTGAGCGCGGCGATGGCCTTGACCTTGAGGTGATGCGCCGTCCAGATCGCCGCCAGGGAAATGGTCTGGTCGATGCGGGTGAATACCTGGTTGAGAAACTCGCGCTCGAGGGTCACTTCGGCGGACTTTTCGGCCTCGAGACAGATCCGGGCCATCGCCTCGACCGTTTCGACCGGGAACTTGCCGGCCGCCGTTTCGGCGGAAAGCATCACCGCGTCGGTGCCGTCGAGCACCGCGTTGGCGACATCGGAGACCTCGGCGCGGGTCGGCGCCGGCGAGAGAATCATCGACTCCATCATCTGCGTCGCGGTGATCGCCAGCTTGTTCTTCTCGCGCGCCATGCGGATCATGCGCTTCTGCAGCGCCGGCACGGCGGCGTCGCCGACTTCGACCGCGAGATCGCCGCGGGCAACCATGATTCCGTCCGACGCGGAAATGATCTCCTCGAGCGCCTCGACCGCTTCGACGCGCTCGATCTTGGCGATGGTCAGCGCGTGCCCGCCGGCGGCGTGCATCAATTGCTTGGCCATGTACATGTCGGCGGCGCTCTTGGGAAACGATATGGCGACGAAGTCGACGTCGATGCTGGCCGCCGTGCGGATATCGTCCATGTCCTTGGCGGTCAGCGCCGGGGCTGAAAGTCCGCCGCCTTGCCGATTGATGCCCTTGTTGTCCGACAGGTCGCCGCCGTGGCGGACGACAGTGAAGATCTCCGAGCCGAGCACTCGCTGTACGTCGAGAACGATACGGCCGTCATCGAGCAGCAGGACGCTGCCGGCCGACACGTCACGCGGCAGGTCCTTGTAATCGAGGCCGACGCGCTCGGCATCGCCCAACTCGCACTTGGCGTCGAGAATGAAATCCTGCCCTTTTTCCAGGCGGATCCTGCGGTCGGCGAACTTTCCGATGCGGATCTTGGGCCCCTGCAAATCGGCCAGGATGCCGACCGGCCGACCGACCCGGGCGGCCACCTCGCGGACCAGTTGGGCGCGGGCGATATGGTCCTGCGGTTTGCCGTGGGAGAAGTTCAGGCGTACGACGTCGACGCCGGCCTGGATCATACGTTCCAGCACGTCCGCCTCGGAAGACTCGGGACCGAGGGTGGCTACGATCTTGGTATCGCGGGGCATGGGGGGTTCCTGTGATTTTTCTTTGATTGCTGTTGCGTGGAGTGCGCATGACCGGCGCCGGGCAAGGAACGGAGGCCCCGCATGATGCGCCGGCAGTGATCTCGGACAGCGCCGCGAACACGGCGTTCAACCGCCAACGCGGTCTCGCCGCGGCGCAAGCGACAGCGGCTGGCGCCCTGGTCCGACGCCGGTCAGGCGCTGCCGATGGACAGCTCGTGCGGTCAGCGGCAGCACAGCCCGCGGCGCACGCTTCGCAGCGAAGCGCGACGATGTTCGGGTTCTTTCAGTAAGAAGGGAAGGAAGGAATGCACGCTCTGCCCGTGCGATGGCACCGGCATGATGGCTGTTGCAAAGGCCCCGGCGCCAGGCGCGTGCCAGCGGACAGCGCCCATTTGCCGGCCGATTGCCGGCCGTGGCTTCCCGGCAGGGGAATTTCGCCAAGCGCGAACTGTCGGTCAGGCGAAAACGAGGGGTGCCCGGAAGCACCCCTCGCCAGCCGCTTAGCGGGCCATTACCTGGATCATCTCCAGGACCTTGCAGGAATAACCCCACTCGTTGTCGTACCACGCGACGACCTTGACGAAGGTACCGTCAAGCGCCATGCCGGCTTCCGAGTCGAACACCGACGTGCAGCTCTCGCCACGGAAATCGGTGGCCACGACTTTCTCGGCGGTATAGCCGAGAACGCCCTTCATCGGACCTTCCGAGGCGGCCTTCATCGCTGCGCAGATTTGCTCGTAGGTGGTTTCCTTGTTCAGTTCGCACGTCAGGTCGACCACCGAGACGTCCGAAGTCGGCACGCGGAAGGCCATGCCGGTGAGCTTCTTGTTGAGCTCCGGAATGACCTTGCCAACCGCCTTGGCAGCACCGGTCGAGGACGGAATGATGTTCTCGAGGATGCCACGACCACCACGCCAGTCCTTGTTGGACGGGCCATCGACGGTCTTCTGGGTAGCGGTGGCGGCGTGCACCGTGGTCATCAGGCCGCGCTTGATGCCCCAGTTGTCATGCAGCACCTTGGCCACCGGGGCAAGGCAGTTGGTGGTGCACGAGGCGTTCGAAATGATCGTCTGGCCGGCGTAGGTCTGGTCATTGACGCCAAACACGAACATCGGCGTGTCGTCCTTGCTCGGTGCGCTCTGGATCACCTTCCTGGCGCCGGCGGCGATGTGCTTCTGGCACGATTCGGTGGTCAGGAAGAGCCCGGTGGCGTCCACGACGATCTCGGCGCCGACTTCGTCCCACTTCAGCTCTGCCGGATCCTTGACGGCGGTCAGGCGGACTTTCTTGCCATTGACCACCAGTGAATTGCCTTCGACCGCGACGGTGCCCTTGAAACGGCCATGCACCGAGTCGTACTTGAGCATGTAGGCGAGGTAGTCGGGCTCGAGCAGGTCGTTTACGCCGACGATCTCGATCTCGGGGAAATTCTGTACTGCCGCACGAAACACCATCCGGCCGATACGGCCAAAACCGTTGATGCCTACTTTGATTGTCATGAAATGTTCTCCTTGAAAGGTTACAACACTGATCTCACAGCCGCGACCACATTGGTCACAGTGAAACCGAAAGAGTCAAACAACCGGGCTGCGGGTGCCGACTCTCCAAAACGATCGATACCGATAACGGCGCCTTCGAGGCCGACGTATTTTCGCCAGAAGCCGCTGACACCGGCTTCGACGGCCACGCGTGGTACGCCGCGCGGCAAAACAGTTGCACGGTAGGCCGCGTCCTGCCGGTCGAAGACCTCGGCACAGGGCATGGAAACGAGCCGCACGGCGATGCCCTGATCGGCAAGCGCCCGTTGTGCGTCGAGTGCCAGCTTGACCTCCGAACCGGTAGCGATCAGCACTGCCTGCGGCGCCGCGCAATCGGCCAGGACATAGGCACCGCGGCGCATGCTCTCGGCTGCCACGCTGGCGGTGACGGTCGGCAGGTTCTGGCGCGACAGGGCCAGGATCGTCGGACCATCGCGGCGCTCGATCGCTGCCACCCAGGCAACGGCGGTCTCGCTGGCATCTGCCGGGCGCCAGACATCGACGTTCGGAATCAGACGCAAGGAAGCGACGTGCTCGACCGGCTGGTGCGTTGGCCCGTCCTCGCCGAGACCGATCGAATCGTGCGTATAGACCATGATCTGGCGCAGCTTCATCAGCGCATCCATGCGGATGGCGTTGCGCGCGTAGTCCGAGAACACCAGGAAAGTCGCGGTGTACGGAATCAGGCCGCCGTGCAGCGCGAGGCCGTTGGCGATCGCCGTCATGGCGAACTCGCGGACGCCGTAATAAAGGTAGTTGCCGCCTTCACTCCTGCTTACCCCGCGGGAGCCTGTCCACAGCGTCAGGTTTGAGCCGGCGAGGTCGGCCGAGCCGCCGATCAGTTCGGGCAGCTGCGGTGCGAAAGCGTTGATCGCGTTCTGCGAGGCCTTGCGGGTGGCGATGTTTTCGGCCTTGGCAGCAATCCCGGCCAGCGTCTGCGTGACGCAATCGCGCCAGCCGGTCGGCAGTTCGCCGCGCATGCGGCGGGAAAACTCGCCGGCCAGTTCGGGGAAAGCCGCCTGGTAGCTCGCGAAGCGTGCCTGCCAGTTGTTCTCGAATACCCTGCCACGCATCCTGCCGTCCCACTGCGCATAGACCGCTTCCGGAATCTCGAAGGGCGCATGCGACCAGCCGAGATGCGCGCGGCTGGCGGCCACCTCGGCAGCGCCGAGCGGCGCGCCGTGCACATCGTGGCTGCCGACCTTGTTCGGGGCGCCTTCGCCGATCCGCGTCTGGCAGCAGATCAGGGTCGGACGCTGCGTGTCGGCACGGGCAGCGAGCAAAGCCTGGTCGATCGCACCGCTGTCGCGACCATCGACGTCGGCGATCACCTGCCAGCCATAGGCCTCGAATCGCCGCGGCGTGTCGTCGGTGAACCAGCCCTCGACATGGCCGTCGATCGAAATGCCGTTGTCGTCATAAAGGGCGATCAGCTTGGCCAGTCCGAGGGTTCCCGCCAGCGAACAGGCTTCGTGCGAGACGCCTTCCATCAGGCAGCCGTCACCGAGGAAGACGTAGGTCGAATGATTGACGATCTCGTGTCCCGGGCGATTGAAGTCGGCGGCCAGCACCTTTTCGGCGATCGCCATGCCAACGGCGTTGGCAAGACCCTGCCCGAGCGGACCGGTCGTGGTTTCGACGCCAGCGGTGTGACCGACCTCGGGGTGACCGGGAGTCTTCGAGCCGAACTGCCTGAAGTTCTTCAGGTCATCGATCGTGACGTCATAACCGGTCAGATGCAGCAGCGCGTAGAGCAGCATCGACCCGTGACCATTCGAAAGGACGAAACGATCACGATCAGGCCAGGCTGGATTGCCCGGATTGTGGCGCAGATGACGGCGCCAGAGGACCTCGGCAATTTCGGCCATCCCCATCGGCATGCCGGGGTGGCCCGAGTTGGCTTGCTGAACGGCGTCCATGGCAAGGACGCGGATGACGCTGGTCAGGGCGGTAGGAGCAATGGGCACGATGATTCGTTGTTCCGAAGCAGAGGGGTTGATCGCATGGGCAAATTATCCGCCAAAACAGCGGGCATTGCCACCTCCCCTTGTCGAGGCTCGCAAGGACCCGGCAGCGCTGTTGCCAAACGCATAGAACGCGCCACGGAGGCTAATATACGAAAGTAAATGTTAAACATACAACGAAAAAAGTTTAACTTTTAATTATCTATAGCCCAACCTAAACTGCTCTCACTTGAACTTGCCACGCAAACAGGATGACCACCAGCCAGCACATTGAAAATACCATGCCAACGGCGTGCGCCGCCCCGACCGATCTGCAGGCGGTGGTGTTCGACGTCGATGGGACGCTTGCCGACACCGAGCGCGATGGTCACCGTGTCGCCTTCAACCGTGCCTTTGCCCGCTTCGGCCTGCCCTGGGAATGGTCGGTGGCCACCTACGGCGAACTGCTCGCGGTTACCGGCGGCAAGGAAAGGATCCGTCACTTCGCGGCAAGGCAGGCGCCACAATGGCTCGAGCGGCCCGACGGCGGCGCCTGGCTGGCTGGCCTGCACCAGCTGAAGAGCGAGATCTACGGCGAGCTGGTGCGGGCCGGCACGATCGCGCTGCGACCCGGCGTGGCGAGGTTGATTGGCGAATTGCGCGGCGCCGGCGTGCGCCTGGCGATCGCCACGACGACGACGCGTTCGAGCCTCGACAGCCTGCTGCTCAGCAGCCTCGGCGACGACGCGCAGAGCCTGTTCGAAGTGATCGGCGCCGGCGACGTCGTGGCGCACAAGAAGCCGGCACCCGACATCTATCACTGGGTGCTGCAGCGCCTGCAGTTGCCGCCGCAAGCCTGTCTGGCGGTCGAGGATTCGCAGCCGGGAATCCTGGCAGCCAGTGCGGCGGGACTGCCGACCCTGATCACGGTCAACGCCTACACCGCGGCCGACGACTTCAGCGGCGCGCTGAGCGTGCTGTCCGACCTCGGCGAGCCCGGGCAGCCGGCGAAGAGGCTTGCCGGACAAGCGCTCGACGGCGATTGCGTCGATCTCGCGCAGTTGCGCCGCTGGCAGCAAACCGCCGTCAACACCCTCAACCGCCGGCAGGCCGCCTGCCTGGCGACAAGCTGAGCCGACACTCTCACCATCATCGACACGGAGACAAGCATGGACCAATCGAATCGTTACGCCGACCTCAGCCTCAAGGAAGAGGAACTGATCAGCGCTGGCAAGCACATCTTGGTGGCCTACAAGATGAAGCCCAAGGCCGGCTACGACTATCTGCAGGCAGCCGCACACTTCGCTGCCGAGTCGTCGACCGGCACCAACGTCGAGGTATGCACCACCGACGATTTCACGCGCGGCGTCGACGCCCTGGTGTATCTGATCGACGAGGCCAGCGAAGAGATGCGCATCGCCTATCCGCTCGATCTCTTCGACCGCAACATCACCGACGGGCGGATGATGATCGTCTCCTTCCTGACCCTGGTGATCGGCAACAACCAGGGCATGGGCGACATCGAGCATGCCAAGATCTATGACTTCTACATGCCTGAACGCGCGCTGCAGCTGTTCGACGGCCCGGCCAAGGACATCTCCGACATGTGGCGGCTGCTCGGCCGGCCGATCAAGGACGGCGGCTACATCGCGGGCACCATCATCAAGCCTAAGCTCGGCCTGCGTCCCGAGCCGTTTGCCAAGGCGGCGTACCAGTTCTGGCTCGGCGGCGACTTCATCAAGAACGACGAGCCGCAGGGCAACCAGGTGTTCGCACCGATGAAGAAGGTGATGCCGCTGGTGGTCGACGCGATGAAGCGTGCGCAGGACGAAACCGGCCAGGCCAAGCTGTTCTCGGCCAACATCACCGCCGACGATCACTACGAGATGTGCGCCCGCGCCGATTACATCCTGGAGACCTTCGGGCCCGACGCCGACAAGGTCGCTTTCCTGGTCGATGGCTACGTCGGCGGCCCGGGAATGGTCACCACCGCCCGTCGGCAGTACCCCAACCAGTACCTGCACTACCACCGCGCCGGTCACGGCGCAGTCACCTCGCCGAGTTCGAAGCGTGGCTATGACGCCTACGTGCTGGCCAAGATGTCACGGCTGCAGGGCGCTTCGGGAATTCACGTCGGCACCATGGGCTACGGCAAGATGGAAGGCACCGCCGACGACCGGGCAATCGCCTACGTCATCGAACGCGACGAGTACCAGGGCCCGGCCTACTTCCAGAAGTGGTACGGCATGAAGCCGACGACGCCGATCATCTCGGGTGGCATGAACGCCTTGCGGCTGCCCGGCTTCTTCGCCAACCTCGGACACGGCAACGTCATCAACACCTCGGGAGGCGGCTCCTACGGCCACGTCGACAGCCCGGCCGCCGGCGCCATTTCGCTGCGTCAGGCCTACGAGTGCTGGAAAGCCGGTGCCGACCCGATCGAATGGGCGAAGGAACACCAGGAGTTCGCGCGCGCCTTCGAGTCCTTCCCCGGCGACGCCGACATGCTCTATCCCGGCTGGCGGGAGAAGCTCGGCGTGCATCGCTGACCATCACGAGCGACCGGGGCGAGCGCCAGCGGCCCTCGCCCCGGTCGCCGATTGGCTTACCGCGCAACACGAAACACGAGACAGGAACAGGCAATGACCGACAAGACGCAGTTCATGGTTGTCGACGAACCCTTCTACCAGCAGCAGGGCAACGAGGTGGCGCTCTACGAGGCCGCTTACGCGGCGCGCCTGCCGGTGATGGTCAAGGGACCGACCGGCTGCGGCAAGTCGCGCTTCATCGAATACATGGCCTGGAAGCTCGGCAGGCCGCTGATCACCGTCGCCTGCAACGAGGACATGACCGCTTCCGACCTGGTCGGCCGCTACCTGCTCGAAGCCGACGGCACGCGCTGGCTGGACGGGCCGCTGACCACCGCCGCACGGATCGGTGCAATCTGCTACCTCGACGAAGTCGTCGAGGCGCGGCAGGACACGACGGTGGTGATCCACCCGCTGACCGACCACCGGCGGACCCTGCCACTCGACAAGAAGGGCGAACTGATCCGCGCGCACGCCGATTTCCAGCTGGTGATTTCGTACAACCCCGGCTACCAGAGCCTGATGAAGGACCTCAAGCAGTCGACCAAGCAGCGTTTCACCGCCTTCGACTTCGACTATCCCGAGGCAGCACTCGAAACCGCCATCGTGGTCAGCGAAAGCGGCATCGATCAGGCCACCGCGGCGCAACTGATAAGCATCGGCGCCGCCGCGCGGCGGCTCAAGGGCCACGGCCTCGACGAGGGCATCTCGACGCGCCTGCTGGTCTATGCCGCAACCTTGATCAAGGGCGGCGTCGACGCCCGGGATGCCTGCCGCATGGCGCTGGTGCGGCCGATCACCGACGACCGCGACATTCGCGACACCCTCGATCACGCCATCGAGGCGACCTTCGCCCAGGCGTCCTGACGACGCTCCCCGGCCCGGCCATGCCCGACTCCGACCGCAAGGACAACGACAGCGCCGCCTGGCGCCAAAGCCTGGACGCCTACCGCGCGGCACTGGCCTGCGGCTTCCCGCAGGTCGGCGAGGTCTTCGACGACTGCATGCACGACGCCCTGACGGTGCTCTCGCCAGCGGGTGTCAGCGCCTATCTCGACACCGGACGCTTCCTTGGCGGCATGGGACGCGGCGTTGAACCGGTCCTGACCTTTCTCGAAGAGTGGCCGCCGATCGCCCGAACGCTCGGCGAAGAAGCGCTGCCGGCAATTGCCGCGACCATTCGGGAACTGTCGAAATCGCCGAATGCCAAGGCCATCACGCCCTTCCTGCAGACCCTGGCGGCGGTTGCTCGGCGACTTCCTTCGCGCCCGCAGATCCAGCGCTACCTGGACCTGACGCTCGAATTCGCCGCGCGCACCACGGGTTCGATCCATGGCATCCACCAGACCTTTGCCAGCCCCGGCCTGCCCGAGTTTTTCGCGCAGGCGCCGACACTGCTCGACAATCTGGCGATCGCCGGGCTGCGCACCTGGGTCGACTACGGCATCCGCAACTACCACCAGCATCCCGAACGACAGCGCGACTACTTCAGCCTGCGCTCGGCCGACAGCCGCGCCGTTCTGCAGCGCGAGCGTCACGGCACCCTGCTGGTCGACCACGAGCGCCTGCTCGACCTCTACCTGCGTGCCCTGTGGCACGACAGCGCGCAGCTGGTGCCCTACCCGACCGACGGCGAGCAGTCACCGCCCGCGACGCCCTATTACGATGCCGGCGGAATTCGCCTGCCCGACGTCCTCGACGAGCAGCACGGCGTCTCCGCGATCGACTGCTACCGCGCGATGCTGGCCCATATCGCCGGCCACCGGCGCTGGAGCCAGCCGATGTTCGCCGACAACATCAGCCCGATGCAGCGGCTGGCGGTCGAGGTCTTCGAAGACAGTCGCATCGAAGCACTCGTCCTGCGCCGCTACCCGGGCCTGCGTCGCACCTTCCTCGCCCTTCACCCGGCGCCCGTCGAAGGCGACTGCGACCCGCAAAACACCTCCTGCCTGCGCCATCGTCTGGCGATGCTGTCGCGTGCCCTGCTCGACGCGGCGCACGGCTACCACGACGCCGAGCTGCGCAAGTTCGTTGGCCATTTCCACGAAACGATGGCCGCCGGCGACTCGAGCAGCGAAGAAATCGCCACCCTGGCGCTGGCCTACATCGCCCGGACCCGTTGCCAGAGCGACCAGCTGGCGAAGGTTCATTTCGCCGATACCGAGATTGCCTATCGCGACGACAATCGCCACCTCTGGCGATTCCACGAGCGCAGCGACGACGAAGAGATGTTCGACGAGCATCGTCCGACGGCGGAGGTCGCCGAGCCCGACCGCCTGCCGCCGCGCCATTATCCGGAATGGGACTACCAGAGCGAGAGCTATCGACCCGACTGGGTGAGCCTCTACGAATCGCTGCACCCCGCCGGCAACGCCGCCGACATCGACCGTCTGCTGGAAAAACACGCGGCCCTGGCCCGCCGCCTGAAGCGCCTGCTCGACCTGCTCAAGCCACAGGAAAAACAGCGCATCCGCTACCAGGAGGACGGCAGCGAACTCGACCTCGACGTCGCCATCCGCTCGCTGATCGATTTCAAGGGCGGCGCCACCGCCGATCCCCGGATCAACATGAGCCACCGCAGCAGCGGCCGCAACCTGGCGGTATTTCTGCTGCTCGATCTCTCGCAATCGCTGGCCGACAAGGTCAAGCTGGCCAGCGGCGGCGAACAGAGCATTCTCGAATTGAGCCAGGAAGCGGTATCGCTGCTGGCGTGGTCGATCGAGCAGCTCGGCGACCCCTTCGCCATCGCCGGCTTCCACTCGGACACCCGCCACGACGTCCGCTACCTGCACCTCAAGGGCTACAGCGAGCGTTGGGGCGACCTCGTCAAGGGACGCCTGGCGGCGATGCAGGCCGGCTACTCGACGCGCATGGGTGCCGCCATGCGGCACGCCGCGCACTACCTGGCGGCGCAGAAAGCGGAGAAGAAACTGCTGCTGGTGCTCACCGACGGCCAGCCCGCCGACGTCGACGTCCATGACGACCGGCTGTTGATCGAAGACGCCCGCAAGTCGGTCGAGGAACTCGACCAGCAAGGCATCTTCAGCTATTGCATCAGCCTCGACCGCAAGGCCGACGAGTACGTCAGCGACATCTTCGGTCGACGCTATTCTGTGATCGACAGGGTCGAGCGTTTGCCCGAACGCCTGCCGGAGCTGTTCATGGCGCTGACCCGCTGATCCGCAGCCGCCGCGATGACCGCTCCAGCGCTCACCGGTGCACGCCCGAAGCCCGGCGCGAGTCTGCCGATCATCCGCCGTTGTCGAGACCCTGCGTTTGAAAGCGGGCGACGAGATCGAGATACCGGTGGCCGGTCCGCAGACTTTCGCGATCGTCGGGAAACCGGAGCGCGCCGAACGGATCACCCGACTTCGGGAATTTCGTGGCCGCTTGCCAGCCGACTTCAAGTTCGACCGTCTCGAAGCCAAACTGAACACTTCATCGACACCCGAGGGTTTCTTGAGCACGTACTGGTAGTAGAACTTGAGCCCGTAGAGATCGAGCTTGAGCGAACTCCAGGCGTGCGTCTCGCGCAGGGCGGCCTCGCTCAGGTCGTCGATCTGATCAGCGGAGTACCCTCCCACCCGCCGGATGGCGCGCGAATACGCGTCGATCGTCTTCGGCTGCAAGCCTTTGAGCTGCAGGTGCGTCTGGTCCAGTTCGTAGTTCTTGTCAAGATTGATGGCTGCGACACCGGACATCTCTTCCATCTTGCGGTAACCTCGCCGTCGTCATGAACATCCATCGGATGAGGGGTGAGATCACATCGTGCCTTCAACACGATTACGGCACCGGGGTTTCCTCGGCGTAGCGGCTTCGTCCAACCCTCCGCTCGACCCCGTTCCCTTCGCTCTCTGGACGCTGGGCCATAAAGCCGCGCAGCGCTGGTCAGCTACACGTTAGGCCGCACGTGAACGGTCCGCGCGGATTCACTTGTCCAACGCGAGGAGGATCCGAGTCGGGTGGGAATTCAGGGTAACAAGTTTGTCAATTTGTGTCTGCCTTCTGATTATTTGGCTTGGGGCAATTTATGAGCCATGTGAATGAGGTGTGGTCAAGATTGGCCAGCCCCATTTGACGATCACCCAAGCCATTCTCTACACGTATAGGCAAGGAAATAACGCAAATGAATGCTGAAGATGCAAATGCCGTTGCAGTTCGCTTCATCGAATTCCTCGAAACCGGGAAAGCAGATCCAACCCTGTTCACCGAAGATGCCTTCCTGGATTTCACTCTTCCCAGGTGGCGGATGCAGGCCCAAGGGCCTGCACAGTTGATCGGTGCACGGTTGGCGGGCCATCCGACAACGGGCACGGTTCCACGTTGGCGTTGTGATCCGACACCAACCGGCTTCGTTCTGGAGGTGGAAGAACGGTGGACTCAAGACGGGAAGGATTGGTATTGTCGCGAACTATTCAGAGCAGATGTCCAGGGTCAATCGATATCGGAACTCTCTGTATATTGCACCGGTGACTGGGACGCCGATCGAGAAGCAGAGCACCGTCAAGCCGTCAAGCTAATTCGACCCTAGCAGCCTGTCGGACTTAGGAATCTCGTATATGCCATACGCAACCTATTGATCCAATGATGTTATTGCCAAGAATATCAGCTGCTGAAAGTGTTGTGAGCCGAGGTTTTTGGCGGAAATCGCCTAAAAAAATGCGCAGCGCATTATTTGGCGGCTCCTTCGGATTGCGCAATTAGGCTAAGCGGTTGTTTTTGCATTGGAAGTATTATGACGAAAAGTCCGACAGCCTGCTAGCGGAAACTTGCTGGAGGAGGCTTAACCATTCGCTCAACCGGACCCTACACTGCGTGCCTGTTGGCTCAAACGTTCGAACTCAGGAACCATCATGTACATTCCCGAGCATTTCAAAGAAACAAATTCAGAACGCATCTCCTCGCTCATCGAGAGCAATTCATTTGGAGTGCTGGTCACAGCTCCTGATGGCGTGCCGTTCGTTAGTCACTTGCCCTTCGTCTTTGACCACGCCGCAGGTTCCAAAGGCAAGTTACTCGGCCACATGGCACGGGCAAATCCTCAATGGCAGCACTTTTCATCATGCGGTGAGGTTCTGGCTGTATTCCAAGGACCACATGCTTATGTTTCTCCTTCTTGGTATTCGTCGCCTGGCGTTCCAACATGGAACTACGCAGTGATTCACCTGCGCGGAAAACCGCGGCTAATCGAAAGCAAGTCCGAGCTTGAAACCTTGGTTGAACGCCTAACCAATATTCATGAATCTCACATGCCAAACCCGTGGCAACCAAACCTTGCGGGTGAACAGCGCACAAGGCTTCTCAGCATGATTGTGGGCTTTGAAATCGAAGTCACGGACATTCAGGCAAAGTTCAAACTAAGCCAAAACCGCCCACCTGAAGACCAACAGAGCGTGGTTGAGAAGCTGAGTGAATCAAGCAACCAAATTGAGGCCGCGGTTGCAGAGCTCATGTCTCGGGTATTCCATGCCAAGTTCTAACGAATAAGTATAGATCGTGCCCAGCCACGATCTGATCCGTTTGTTGTACTTGCTTTCAGCCGCCCAGGAGAAGGCACAGCGAGCCGAGGAGATCATTCGCTCCGGAGGCTCAATCAGCGTCCAGGTAGTCAACGAATTGGCATCGCTTGCCTGGCGAAAGCTCGCGATGTCGCCTGGCGAGGTACTGCAGACCATCCGGGAGGTCCTGCGTGTCTACCCGCTGACTGAAGAGTCGCATGCATTTGGGTCTGGAGATTGCCGAGCGGTATCGGCTGGCGGTCTTCGATGCGATGATCGTTGGTTCGGCCTTGCTCGCGGATACCGCGATCCTCTGGTCCGAAGACATGCAGCACGAACTGGTCATCGACCAGCGGCTCGTCATCAGCAACCCGTTTCGCTAACGAGCAGGCGATCGGGGCGGAAAACCCTCGGCGTCAAGCGACTCCGAAATCGACGGGAGGTCCGAGCCAGCGCCCGGCGAGCGCTCCCCGTCGCGCTGAAACCGACCAGCGGCCTCGCCTCGATCGCCTGGCTGGCAAACTTTCATGACCGCAGGAACTATCGACTAGAATCAAGGCCACGGTGACGCGCGGCCAGCGGCGGCGCCCGCCAGGACGTGGCGCCGGACAGCACCGGATGCGGCGAGAGCGGCCGCCGGCAAACGTCAACCGGAAGAACGTTTTTCTGCACTACGGCTGCCGGTCGGTTGTGGCAGCCGCCCGCCCCTCACGCAAGCGAAAGGAAACGCGATGGCACGAATCGAGAAAGACTTTCTGGGCGAGAAGGAATTGCCCGACGACGCGTACTACGGCGTGCAAACGCTGCGCGGCCTGCAGAATTTCCACATCACCGGCATCCCGATGTCGGCCGAGCCGTTCTTCGTCAAGGCCTTCGGCTACGTCAAGAAAGCCGCCGCGCTGACCAACCGCAATCTCGGCGTGCTCGACGCGCGGATTGCCGACGCCATCATCGGCGCTTGCGACCGCCTGATCGCCGGCGATATGGACGACCAGTTCGTCACCGACTTCATCCAGGGCGGCGCCGGCACGTCGACCAACATGAATGCCAACGAGGTGATTGCCAATCTCGCCCTCGAATCGCTCGGCCACAACAAGGGCGAATACCAGTTGGTCAACCCCAACGACCACGTCAACTGCGGACAGTCGACCAATGACGTCTATCCGACCGCTTTCCGGCTGGCGCTGATCCTCCGGCTGACCAGCTACACCGACGCGCTGCGGCGCCTGGAGGATGCCTTTCACGCCAAGGGCAAGGAGTTCGAGGGCGTCCTCAAGATGGGCCGCACGCATCTCCAGGACGCCGTGCCGATGTCGCTCGGGCAGGAGTTCCACGGTTGGGGAACGACCATCGGCGAGGAGGTGCACCGTCTCGCCGACGTGCGCCAGCTGCTGCACGAGGTCAATCTCGGGGCGACGGCGATCGGCACCTCGGTGACCGCCGCGCGGGGATATCCCGAACTGGTGACGCGCTGCCTTTCGGATCTGACCGGAATCAAGCTGATCCTCGCCGGCGACCTGGTCGAGGCAACCTCCGACACCGGCGCCTACGTGCAGCTGTCGGGCGTTCTCAAGCGCACCGCGGCGAAACTGACCAAGATCTGCAACGACATCCGCCTGCTCGCTTCGGGTCCGCGCTGCGGGCTGAACGAGATCAACCTGCCACAGATGCAGCCGGGCTCGTCGATCATGCCGGGCAAGGTCAACCCGGTGATTCCCGAGGTCGTCAACCAGACCAGCTTCCTGGTCATCGGCCTCGACCTGACCGTGACGCTGGCCGCATCGGCCGGCCAGCTGCAGCTGAACGTCATGGAGCCGGTGATCACCTTCGCCCTGTTCACGTCGATCTTCACGATGGAGCACGCGGTCAACAGCCTGCGCGTCAACTGCGTTCGGGGCATTACCGCCAACGCCGAGCACTCGCGCGACATGGTCCTCAACTCGCTGGGAATCGTTACCCTGCTCAAGCCGTCGCTGGGCTACAAGCAGTGTGCGGAAGTCGCGCGCGAAGGCTACGAGACCGGCAAGTCGCTGCAGCAGATCGTCGTCGACGAACGCAAGCTGCTGAGCCAGGAGAGATGGGACGAGCTTTTCTCGTTCGACAACCTGATCAAGGGCAATTTCGACAAGTAAGCGTCCACAGCTGCGGTCAACTCGGGGGGCTCGAGTTGACCGTCGTCAGCCAGACCGGGCTTTGAACTCCGGTCGCCACCGGGAGGGACTTTCGTGACACTGGCTATCTTTCTGCAATTCGTCGTCGTGCTGGCGGCGATCTGGATGGGCGCGCGCTACAGCGGCGTCGGCCTGGGCCTGTGGGGAGCGGTCGGACTCCTGGTGCTGATCATCGGCTTCGGCGTCACGCCAACGTCGCCGCCGATCGACGTGATGCTGATCATCCTGGCGGTGATCATGGCCGCGTCGGTGATGGACGCGGCCGGTGGCATCGACTTCCTGGTCCGCATCGCCGAACGTATCATCCGTGCCAACCCCAGGTACGTCACCATCGTCGCGCCCTTGACGACCTGGTGTTTCACTTTCGTCGCCGGCACCGGCCACATCGTCTACCCCTTGCTGCCGGTGATCTACGAGACTGCGCACCGCAGTGGCATTCGTCCCGAACGGCCGATGGCGATCGCGACCATTGCCTCGCAGCAGGCGATCACGGCCAGTCCGGTGGCTGCCGCGACGGCGGCGATGATCGGCCTGTTTGCCGAGAAGGGCCTGACGCAGTGGGGACTGCCGCAGATTCTGATGGTCTGCGTTCCCGCCACCCTGACCGGCGTCATCGTCGCCGCCGTCGTCTCGATGTTTCTCGGCAAGGATCTGAAGGACGATCCCGAGTACCAGGCACGGCTGCTGGCGGGCGAGATCCCGGCACCGCAGGCGGCCGCCGATCGGCCACCGCTGAAGCCCGCCGCCAAGCTGTCGGCGTACCTCTTCCTGAGCGGCGTCGCGCTGGTCGTGCTGCTCGGCTTTTTCCCGGAACTGCGACAACTGCCCGGCGCCAAGAGCGCCATCGGCATGCCGATCGTCATCGAGGTGGTGATGATGGCGGTCGCGGCGATCATGCTGATGCTGACCCGGGTGAACGTCGATGAAGTGCCGAAGACCGCAACCCTGCGCGCCGGAGTGGTCGCGGTGATCGGCATTTTCGGCCTGGCGTGGCTGGGTGACAGCTTCATCGCCGCGAACAAGGAGGTGATCGTTCCGGCGATCGGCCACCTCGCCGAGGTGGCGCCGTGGACCTTTGCCTTCGGCCTGTTCTTCGCGTCGGTACTGCTCTACAGCCAGGCTGCGACGACGCGGGCCTTGATGCCACTGGGAATCGTCCTCGGCATTCCGCCGCAGTTCCTGATCGCGATGTTCCCGTCGGTGAACGGCTACTTCTTCGTCCCGACCTATGGTTCGCTGATCGCCGCAATCAACTTCGACCTGTCGGGAACGACGAGAATCGGCAAGTACGTGTTGAACCACTCGTTCATGATCCCGGGGCTGGTAGCCACCGTGACCGCGGTCACCACCGGCTTGCTGCTGGCCCGCCTGCTGTTCTGAACGAGCTACGCCGCGCGGTAGGCGGCGTAGGCCTGCCAGGCGGCGACTGCTGCCAGCAGCAGGAAGAAGGCGCCGCTGAGCCGGTGCAGCAACACCAGCGGAATCCTCTGCAGGACGGTGCGACCGGCGAGGATTCCCAGCGCCGAGGTCGCCGCGAGAGCGATTGTCGCGCCGACCCAGACGGCCGCCGCCGCGTGCGTGCTGCTCAAGGCGACGACGGCGAGTTGCGTCTTGTCGCCGAATTCGGCAACGGTCAGCAAGACGAAGGTGGTGAAGAAGATGCCGTGGCCGCTTTTCTCGTCGACCTCATCATCGTCGTCGTCGTCGCTGGCGCGCAGCGCATGCACGCCGAAGATCGCGAACAGGATGGCGACGATCGCGCCGACGACATACGCGGGCAACCAGCTGGCGATCGCCACGCCAAAGACCACAGCCAGGGTGTTCAGCACGGCAAAGGCGGCCAGCGCACCGAGCATCACCGGCATCGGCCGGTGCCGGGAAGCCAAGGTCATGCAGACCAGCTGGCTCTTGTCGCCGATTTCGGCGGCGGCGATCAGGGCGAAACTGGTCAGCGTGGTAGCCGAAAACTCGACCAGGCTGCCGGCGTTCAGCGCCGCTGCGAGGGGTTGCAGAAAACCCTGGTCCATCCTGATCTCCGGAAGTTCCCGCCGGTCGCGCCAACGGCGATCGGGAAAACGCCGCCGGCCATCGCGCCGCGAGGATTGCAAGGAGCGCGAGTATAACCCGCGAACAGGACCCCTTTGGCATATTACGTGGCGGCATTCGATGGCTTTCCGCGGACCGGCACGACGACGCGCGTCAGGATCGTGTCGCGGCGGCACGGCGATACGGCCCAGCCATCGATCATCCCGGCGATCCCGGTCGTCGTCGAGGCCAGCAGCCCTGCCGGCACCGCCGACGGCTCACCACCGTCGGCGGTGCGCGATGCCCGGGATCAGCGGCGGCTCGCGCGATGGACGAAGAAGCGCACTGGTTGAGAAACGATCAGCAGCTTGCCGGCGAGGTCGAGCACGGCGACCTGCAGTTGGTGCTCGACGCTATCCACCGCCGCCATCTGCCAATCGTCGGCCGTGATGTCGAACTTGGTCGTCGTGCGTCTGGCAGGCAGTTCCTGGTCGTCGAGCTTGACGACGATGACATCGCCCTGCCTGGTGCGCAGCGCCGGGTCGATGGTGATCTCGACGGGGAACTGGCCGGTGTTGGAATGGATCGTGCCACCGCTCGCCGGCTGGCTGACGCTCAGCGACCGGTAGGGCATGGCCACTGCTGCCGGCGCTTCCTGCTCCGGAACCGGCGCCGGCGCCGGCAACGCGTCGCCGACGTTGAGTGGCGGCAGCGTCAGCTCGGTCGCCCCAGGGCTCGGCAGGTCCCTGCCCTGGCTCGGCAGGTCGGAAAAGACCGGGCCGTCCTTGTCGCGCGTTTCGTAGACCGGTTGCGCCGCGGCGGTCGCCGCGACGAAAACCCCCAGCAGAAGGTAATGAACAGTTCTCATGCGCGCCGTCCCGTCGTGGTGTGGTAGATGGCCTTTTCATAGAACAAAATATAGCACTTTCGGGCCGCCTGTCGTCCGCTCGAGGCAAATGCCAACCGCAAGTCCATGGGCTGATCGGGCTCGTTGTGCCTTTGCCGTGCCGGTCGGCAATGACGCTCAGCGCTTCCTGCCGCCAGCCTGCCGAGCATTGGCTCGCTTGACGGCAGGACATTGGCACGGTGTAAAATCCGTGCGGCGGACACCCTGCGCCGCGCCAGGGCTTATCATGTCGACACCATTCGGCGCCGCCATCCCGAGCCGCCGCAGCTCCGTCATTAAAACCAGGAGAAACCATCATGAAGCTCAAGCAGGTCGCTGTGTCGTTGATCATCGTCGCTGCCGCCACTACCGCCGTCGCCGCCGACAGCAAGAAGCCGGTGGCCAAGTGGACGTGTGCCGACTTCGTCGCCGTAGACGACCAGTTCAAACCGCAGGTGATGTACGCCGCGACGGCCTATGCCAAGGGCGGCAAGCCGGAAGCGTCGATGATCGACATCGAAGGCACCGAGAAGATCATCCCGATCGTTGGCGAGGAATGCGTGAAGGATCCGCAGGCCAGTTTCTGGCAGAAACTGAAAGCCGCCATGGCCAAGGTCAAGGCGGAAGCGAAGGCCGACATGCACAAGGTCGAGAAGAAGATGTAAGTCGCGGCAAGGGCGCCGTGACCGGTGACCGGCCGGCGCCACGCCAATCACCGTCAGTTCAGCAAACCATAGGAGAGTTCTTGATGAGCAACCTGGTAGTAATCGCCTACGACGACCCTTTCAAGGCCGAGGAGGTCCGCACCATGCTGCGCAAGATGCAGCAGGATTACCTGATCGACCTCGAGGACGCGGTGGTCGCGGTCAAGGACGAAAAGGGCAAGGTCAAGCTGCACCAGATGTACAGGCTCGCTGCCGCGGGCGCCTTGAGCGGCGGTTTCTGGGGAACGCTGATCGGCCTGATCTTCATGAGCCCGCTGCTCGGCATGGCGGTCGGCGCCAGCGCCGGCGCGGTCAGCGGCGCCTTGACCGACGTCGGTATCAACGACGACTTCATGAAGAATCTCGCCGCGTCGTTCAAGAACGGCAGCTCGGTGCTGTTCGTGCTGGTGCGCAAGGCGACGCCCGACAAGGTGCTGGCCGAGTTGCAGGGCACCGGCGGCAAGGTGATCAAGACTTCGCTGACGCACGACGAGGAAGAGAAGCTGCAGGCGGTGCTCGACGCCGCCAAGGCGCCGGCTGCCGGCTGAGGGAAAGCACTGCGGTGACCGCCGGCGGTCGGCGGTCACCCGACGAGGTCAACGCGCATGGAATTGAGCATCTATCACTGGTTGCTGATCGCCGCCTTCGTGGCGATCGTGATATGGGTATTCGGGCGCAAACGCAAGGCGCGTTTCGAGGGCGACGCCCGGATCCCTTTCGAGGAAGACAAGGACTGAGCCTGCCGGCTGCCAGTCGCAGCATGAGATGAATCCGGCGGGTCGGCGCCAGGGCAAGGAAAAACAAGCGACTACCCGGTTGGCACGCGGTCGCCATCGTATCGGAGCATCGGCTCCAGTCACCCGGTTACTGTGTGACTCAATCAAGCAAGGAGAGCGTTTCATGAGCAAGCTGGTGGTAATTGCCTACGATGATCAATTCCGGGCGGAAGAGGTCCGCATGACGCTGCGCAAGCTGCAGCAGGACCACCTCATCGACATCGAGGAGGCGCTCGTCGCGGTCAAGGACGAACAGGGCGAAATAAGCCTGCTGCACAGCTACAAGCCGGCAGTGGAGCTCACCCCGCGCCGGGGCTTCTGGCACACGCTGGTCGGGGCGATCGTCATGAATCCGGTTCTGGGCATGGCCACCGACGCGCGCGGCGGGGCGATCCGCGGGGCGCTGGCGAGCGCTGGCGTCGACGAGGATTTCCTGAAGGACCTCGCCTCGACCTTCCAGGACGGCAGCTCGCTGCTCTTCGTGCTGGTGCGCCATGCCGAGCCCGACAAGGTGCTGATCGCGCTGCGGGGTACCGGCGGCAAGATCCTCGATACGACCCTGTCGCATGAAGCGGAAGCGACGCTGCAGGCGGTGCTCGACGCCGCGCCGGCAACCGGCTGAAACAACGCGGCGAAAGGGCTGGCGGCAGGCGGCGCGCGATCGTCCGGCAACCACCGAAGCTTGTGACAATTCCCGTTTTTTGTTGAGCAGCCTTTCCTGTGGAGACGACGATGGCCAATGTAACCGAGCAAGCCACTCCGGCCGCCGCTGACGGCCCCGATCTCGAGAAGGTGCCGGTCGAGGAGGTCCTGTCGACCCTCGCCGTCAAGGCCGATCAGGGCCTGAGTTCCGCCGAAGCGCAGCAGCGACTGAGCCGCTACGGACCGAACGCCATCGTTACCAAGGAAAAAAGCCTCGGCGAGCAGATTCTTGGCTATTTCACCGGCTCGATGGCCTACGTCATCGAGGCGGCGGCGCTGGTTTCGGCGCTGCTCGGCCACTGGGACGATTTCGTCATCATCGGCTCGCTGCTGCTGTTCAATGCGGCGCTCGAATTCTGGCAGGACCGCAAGGCGTCGAACGCGCTGGCCGCGCTGAAGGCCGGCCTGGCACCGGAAGCCACCGTCCTGCGCGACGGCCAGTGGAGTACGGTGCAGGCGGCGACGCTGGTTCCCGGCGACATGGTCAAGATTCGCCTCGGCGTGATCGTCCCGGCCGACCTGCGCCTGACCGCTGGCGACTTCGCTTCGATCGACCAGGCGGCGCTCACCGGCGAGTCGCTGCCGGCCAGGAAGAAGGTCGGCGACGAGGCTTACTCGGGAAGCGTCGTCAAGCAGGGCGAGATGGAGGCGGTGGTCATCGCCACTGGTACCAACACCTTCTTCGGTCGTACCGCCAAACTGGTCGCCGGCGCCGGTTCGGTCAGCCATGCCCAGAAGGCGATGTTCCAGATCAGCAACTTCCTGATCGTCGTGGCTGTCCTGCTGACGCTGATCCTGGTTGCCGTCAAGGTCTACCACGACATCGTGATCGCCAAGGACTGGGGCCTGCACGATGCACTTGGCATCCTGCAGTTCGTGCTGGTGCTGATGGTGGCGTCGATCCCGGTGGCGATGCCGGCGGTATTCTCGATCACCATGGCGCTCGGCGCACTGGCACTGTCGAAACAGCAGGCAATCGTTTCCAAGCTGTCGGCGATCGAGGAGATGGCCGGCGTCGATATCCTCTGCTCGGACAAGACCGGCACGCTGACCAAGAATCAGCTGAGCCTCAGCGAGCCGATGCTGTTCGCCGCCAGCGACCCGCAGGACTGCATCCTGGCGGCGGCGCTGGCGTCCAAGCTCGAGGACAAGGATGCCATCGATACCGCGGTAATCACCGCGCTCAAGGACCAGACGCTGCTCAAGAGCTGGACGATGACCAGGTTCGTTCCCTTCGACCCGGTCACCAAGCGCACGCAAGCGTCGGTCACCGACGCCAGCGGCAAGTCCTTCGTCGTCGCCAAGGGCGCGCCGCAGGCGATCGTCGATCTTGCCAGGGCACCCGCCGATGTCGCCGACAAGGTCAAGGAGGCGGTGGACAAGCTGGCCGCGCAGGGTGCACGGGCACTGGGCGTGGCGCGTTCGGCCGATGACGGCGCCAGCTGGTCGTTCCTCGGCATCCTGCCGATGTTCGACCCGCCACGCGACGACTCCAAGGAGACGATCGACAAGGCGGCGGAAAAAGGTGTGCGGGTGATGATGATCACCGGCGACGACACCGCCATTGCCATCGAGACGGCGCGCCAGCTGGGCATGGGCACGCACATCATTCCGGCGGCGGAGGCCTTCCCCAAGGACATGGATCCCGACAATGTGCCGCCGGCGATCATCGACTCGATCGAGCGGGCGAACGGCTTCGCGCGCGTCTTCCCCGAGCACAAGTACGCCATCGTCAAGGCGCTGCAGTCGCGGGGCCACCTGGTGGCGATGACCGGCGACGGCGTCAATGACGCGCCGGCCCTGAAACAGGCCGATTGCGGTACGGCCGTATCCGGCGCCACCGATGCCGCCCGCGGCGCTGCGGCGCTGATCCTCACCGCCCCCGGCCTGTCGGTGATCAACGGCGCCATCGACGAAGCACGGCGGATCTTCGGTCGCATCAATAGCTACCTGATCTATCGTATCGCCCTGACCATCGACATCATGTTCGTCGTCGTCCTGTCGTCGATCTTCCTCGGTTTCTCGCCGCTGACCGCGATCATGATCGTCGTCATGTCGCTGCTCGACGACCTCCCGATGATGACGATCGCCTACGACAACACGCCGGTCAGTCCGCGGCCGGTGCGCTGGCAACTGCCACAGATCTTCGGCCTGGCGACCGTTCTCGGCATCTTCTCGGTCGCCGAGTCCTTCGGCCTGCTGCTGTTCGGCGTCAAGGTGCTGTCGGAGCCGCATCTGCAGGACTACTTCGGGCTGGCGACGCACGCCCAGCTGCAGACGATGATGTTCGTGCAACTGGTCGGTGGTGGCCAGCTGCTGCTGTTCGTCACCCGCACCGAGCGCTGGTTCTTCCAGCGACCGTTGCCGGCTGCACCGCTGTTCTGGGCGATCGTCGGCACGCAGCTCGCCGCGGCACTGATGTGCGGCTTTGGCCTGCTGGTACCGGCGATCCCCTGGACGCTGATCGGCTGGGTCTGGCTCTACCTGGCGATCTGGCTGTTGATCCTCGGCGCCGTCCGGATGATCTACGACCGCTTCGCCAGCTACCGCACGGCGCGCCACCAGAAGAGCGTGGAAACGGTCAATCAGTCGCTGCACGCACACCTGGCCACGCCCTCACCGGCCGCGGCGGCGAACCGCTGATCTCGAGCAAAGGAGAAACGAATCATGGACTTTCGCAAACAATTCGCCGTCAGCCCCGGCAAGAAGCTCAAGCTGGCCGCGATCGACCCTTCGCAAAGCGGCGGGCACCTCTCGAACGAGGCAGCGCAACCCGAGATCAGCAAGTACGTCACGCGCATGGCCGAATTACAGGCGCTGCTTTACGCCAACGCCGACCAGTCGCTTCTGGTCGTGCTGCAGGCGCTCGACGCCGCCGGCAAGGATGGCGTCGTGCGTCACCTGTTCAGCGGCATGAACCCGCAGGGAACGTCGGTGTTCGGCTTCAAGCAGCCGAGCGCCAGCGAAGCGGCGCACGATTTCCTCTGGCGCGCGCACCAGCGCACGCCGGCCAAGGGTGAGGTGGTCGTCTTCAATCGTTCGTACTACGAGGACGTGCTGGTCGTGCGGGTGCACGAACTGGTCCCGAAAGCGGTGTGGTCGAAACGCTTCGACCTGATCAACGACTTCGAGAAGCTGCTGACGCAGAACGGCACGCGGATTCTCAAGTTCTTCCTGCACATCAGCCCCGAAGAACAACTCGAGCGCTTCAAGCAGCGCCTCGACGACCCCGCACGCAACTGGAAGATCAGCGAGTCGGACTACTCGGAACGCGAATTGTGGCCGAAGTACACCGAGGCCTACGAAGACGCCCTCGAGAAGACCAGCACGGCACACGCGCCGTGGTACGTCATCCCGGCGAATCACAAGTGGTTCCGCAACCTTGCCGCTTCGCAGATCATCGCCGAGACGATGGAGGACATGAAGCTCAAGTTGCCGCCGACGCGGGTCGACCTTGAAGAAGTCCGCCGCAAGTATCATGCGGCAGCCGCCGCGCAGGAGAAGCAGAACGGCAAGGGCTAGAGCATGCCGCTGGCGCTGAGCCACGGAGGACTGCGATGACGACAGCGAGCGAGGGCAAGCGCTTCCGGCTGCCGCTCTTCCAGGGCATCCTGCCGATCGACCGGGCGGGGATCGGGCGCGACATCATCGCCGGCCTGACCCTCGCCGCGCTGTCGATTCCGGGAACGATGGGCTACACCAAGATCATCGGCACGCCGGTGATCACCGGCCTGTACACCATTCTCATCCCGATGTTTCTGTTCGCCATCTTCGGATCGTCGCGCCATCTCTCGGTCAATGCCGATTCGGCAACGGCGGCGGTGGTTGCCGCCGGCCTTGCCGGCATGGCCGTACGGGGGTCCAACGAATGGCTGGCGCTGTGCAGCCTGCTGGCACTGATGGCGGCGGTCTTGATGTTTGCCGCGCGCGTGCTGCGGCTTGGCTTTCTCGCCGATTTTCTCTCGCGCACGGTGCTTACCGGCTTTCTCACCGGCGTCGGTGTGCAGGTCTCGCTGCTCGAGGTGTCCGGCTTGCTGGGCCTGCCGCGGATCAGCAACCAGCCGCTTTCGCAGATCGTGCACGACCTGCAATCGATCGGTCAAACCAACTTCTATGCGCTGACGACGTCGCTGGCCGTGCTGGCGGTGATTCTCGGCGGCAACAAGGTGTCGGAAAAGATCCCCGGCGGCCTGATCGCCGTCATTGGCGCCATTGCCGTCAGTTGGGCACTGGGTCTCGACGCTCACCTGGAAACGCTGGGTGCGGTGCCCAGCGGCCTGCCGACGCTCGGTCTGCCACAGGTCGACTGGAGCTGGCCGCTGATCTGGAAGCTGGCGCCACTCGCCCTGGCCTGCTTCGTCGTCATTCTCTCGCAGAGCGCCGCGACCTCGCGCGCCTACGCGGCCAAGTACAAGGACCGCTTCGACGAGAACGTCGATATGGTCGGCCTGGGCATGGCCAACCTTGGCGCCGGCCTGTCGGGAACCTTCATCGTCAATGGCAGCCCGACCAACACGGCGATGGTCGCCGGCGGCGGTGGCCGCAGCCAGATTTCGCAGATCACCACCAGCGTCATCGTTCTGCTGGTCCTGCTCTTCCTGACCGGGCCGCTGGCACATTTGCCGGCTGCGGTGCTGTCGGCGATCGTTTTCCTGGTGGCGGTGAAAATGATCGACGTCAAGGGCATGCGCCAGATCTTCGTCGAAGCGCGCGCCGAATTCTGGGTTGCCCTGGTAACCGCGGCAACGGTCGTCGTCGTTGGCGTCGAACAGGGCATCGTCCTGGCAATGATCCTGTCGCTGCTCGATCACGTGCGGCGAAGCTACCGCGGCACCAACACCGTGATCGCCGCGGACAAGCGGAAGAAGGGTTGGCAGACGGTAGCGCTGAGCACGCCGCAGCAGATCGCCCCCGGTCTGATCGTTTATTCTTTCAGCCACAGCCTCTACTACGCCAACGCCGGGCAGTTTGCCGAAGAGGTCCTCGAACTGGCGAAGACCCGAGGGCAGCCGCCCCTGCGCTGCCTCTGCGTCGAAGCGGCGGCGATCGGTGACGTGGATTTCTCGGCCGCGGCGATGCTGCGCGACACCTGCACGCTGCTCAGGGCGCAGGGCATCCGGCTGGTATTTGCCAACCTGTCGGCGGAAGTCCGCGGGCAATTCGACCGCTACGGAATCACCGAAGTCCTCGGCGAACAGGCGATCTACGGTTCGATCCATGCCGTGGTGGCCGAATACGAGAATCAGTCGGGCGCACCCGCGGCGGCGGCCACCGCCGAGGGCGGTGGCCCGGCGCCGAGCGCTTGACCATCAAGTGCTAGCTGGCGCCGCGCTAGCCCTCGCGGTCCGCTGGCCTGCCGGCTGCGCCAGGTCGGCCTTCTTCATGACCTGCTGTGGCCCTGGGCACCGCCCCGAGTCCACGCACGCCGGCCGCCGCCGCCGACTGCAGTTTCTTTCGCCGCCACGTCCCCACCCAGCCAAGGCTCTTGAACAACAGCAGCGTCAGCGCGAGTGACAACAAAGGCAGTCCGATGCCGAGCAGCAGGAAAGCGTCCCGCGTTGCAAGAAGCTCATTGATCGCCCAGTTGAAGTTCATGCCAAAGTAGCCGGTCAGGAAGGTAATCGGCAGGAACACCCAGGAGATGATCGTCAGCCGGTTGATCTGCTCGGATTGGCGGTTGGAAAGGCTCGCCCGATAGCCCTCCATGGCCTCGCCGGTGCGCTGACGGTAGGCATCGATCAGTTCCACGAGGTCTACCAGGCGTTCGCCGAAGCTCTGGAACGATGGCCATACCTCGGCGCTGATGCAGGGAACACCGCCAATCGATGCGGCCGCGCTGCTCACCCTGTCGCGCAACGGCACCAGTAGCCGGTGCAGCGACGACAGCTGCCGGCGCAGATCGGCCAGGCTCACCATTTGCGCGGCGGCCGGCTTGAGAAAGATCTGCTCCTCCAGTTTGTCGAGCAGCTCGTCGGCTTGCTCCAGGCGTGGGTAGAAACCGGTCACCAGTTCATGGAGGACGAGCAGTGGCGCGTAGTCGGGATGCGCGGCAATCGTCCCGGCAAGCTCACGAAAACGCTCGCGCGCGGCGTCCAGGTGCGTTGCGGCGCCGTCGAATACGGTGATCAGCCACGCCCGGGAATATAGGAGATGTCCTTCGACGACACCGTGGGTTCCGGCGTCCGCCCAGCCCGACATGCACAGGTATTGCGGGCTCGCCTTGAAGCGCGCCGCCTTGCCAAAGCGGGGCAACCAGGCACTCAACTCGGCGTCGAGCTGCAGGGCAGAGGCCAGCGAAGAGATTTCGTCCCGGCTGGCGTTCACGACGTCAAGCCAGAAGAAACCTTCCCCGGGCAACTGGGCCGCCAGGTCCTTCCCGGACAAGCGCATGCTCACGCCCTGGGCATCGATCAGCGTCGCTTTCACCTTGCGGCATGCCTCCCTGTCTTGACACCAGCTATCCCGGATCGCAACCCGAAGTCACGCCAATCCCGCGCACCAGATAGTATACTCGCAGCCTGCTTGCCATACACAGAGAGGGAAGCGGAGAGGTCTCGAGAGGCGCCAGCCCTCGCTGCGCAGATTCCGCTACCAGGCAAGCGGCGACGCAACCAGGGCGCGGCCGCCATGCTCATCAATTTGTTCAGGCGCGTTGGTTTCAGCAGGGGAGTTGCCAGGGTGGCCGAGACAACAAGCATCGAGAAAACGGCGAAGGCGCCGCCGCCAACGGTTTCGCAAGCCGCTGCCAAGCCGGCTGATCACGCGAGCACGCTGGCGCCCACGGCGCAGCCGAACGACGCCGACCCGTCGCGACAGCCGCTGCCGCAAGCGATCGAGCGGCTGTCGAAGGACGTGCAGGAGCTGCCGCAGGCGATCAAGAAGGCTCCCGGTGAACTTGCCGAAATCCCCCAGGCGGTGGTTACCAAACTGCCAGGCGAACTGGCGCCGGTGGAAGCCTACGTCGAAGCGAAGTTGCCGGTGATCGAAGCGCTGCCGCTGCCGGACTTCCTCTTCGGCGGCGGCGTTCTGGTCGCTGTCGTCATTCTGCAGGCCATCGGCCTGCGCCTGTTGACCGGCCATTTCGACAAGCGCGCGCAGCGCGTCCAGCAGCATCCGGCGTGGTGGAGCGTCGACCTGCTGCTTGGCTCCACCGTCTTCAGGATGCTCGGTCTGCACCTGATGTCGATCGTTCTCTGGTCAGCGGCCCTGGTCTATGGTGGCATCATCCCGCAATGGGCGGCAGCGGCACGCTTCGCCGCACTGTCGTACACCACGCTGGGCAGTCACCGGGAGCTGACGGACGAGTGGTACATGCTGGCGCCGATCATCGCCATATCGGGGATGTTCACCTTCGCGTGGACAGCCAGCGTCCTGGTCACCATCGTCAGCCGCTCCAACGAGCTTCGCGGCGAGGTCTGGAAGGCGCGGCTGGCCAGGCGCAAGCCGCTGAAAGAACCCGGTGCCACGACCGTCGCCGACCCGACGCCCGCCGGCAGGTCGGCTGAACCCGCCGCCGGGAGCGAATAGCGCCGGGCAGCGCAAGGCGGCGCCGCCGAGAACGCGGCGTCGGCCTGGCGATCGACATGCCGCGGGCTACCTGCGGCTCAGCAGTTGCCTTTCTTGGCCTGACCCGGCGGGCAGTGATAGCCCTTGCCCTTGTTCTTGCCCTGGCCGTTGCCATGGTACTTGTGCCAGTAATCGGGATCGCGCCAGACCTTGCCGTCCCAGTAGTAGCCGCGCTTGTCGCGGTCGCCGACATTGACGGTGACGCCGCCGCCCTGGATCCTGACGTTATTGACGTTGATCTGCACGTCGCCGGCCTGCGCCAGCAAGGGCAGCAGTGCCAGCAGGGCACAACCGACAGCTTTTTTCATCTGCTTCTCCAGGTCTTGCTACAGGAATCTCCGGCCGGCCTCAGCACCAGACCGTCGGTCGCCGGAGAGCACAGCGTGCCGCTCCGGCAGCTCACTCGTCGTCCATGACGACGTTGGTGAACACCTCTTGAACGTCGTCGAGGCTGTCGAGCGCGTCGATCAGTTTCTGCATCCGCTGCGCTTCGTCGCCAGTGAGCTGGGTCTCGTTCTCGGCCTTCATCGTCACGCCGCCATACTCGGCGGCGAAGCCGGCGGCCGCCAGCGCTTCCTTCACCGCCATGTAGTCGTTCGGCGCCGTGATCACTTCCACCGAGCCGTCGTCGTTGCTCAACACGTCGTCGGCGCCGGCCTCGATCGCGGCATCCATCAGTGCCGCTTCGTCGGTCCCGGGAGCGAACAGCAATTGCCCGCAATGCCTGAACTGAAAGGCGACGCAGCCGTCGGTGCCGAGGTTGCCGCCGTACTTGTTGAACGCGTGCCGGACGTCGGCGACGGTACGGGTCTTGTTGTCGGTCAGGCAATCGACGATCACCGCCGCGCCACTGATGCCGTAGCCCTCATAACGAATCTCGACGTAATCGACGCCCTCGAGTTCGCCCGTGCCCTTCTTGATCGCGTTGTCGATCTTGTCCTTGGGCATGTTGACGTTCTTGGCCTTGTCGATGGCCAGGCGCAGGCGCGGGTTGAACGCCGCGTCGCCGCCGCCCATCTTGGCCGAAACGGTTATTTCCTTGGCGATCTTCGAAAAGGACGCGCTGCGTTTCTCATCCTGGCGGCCCTTGCGGTGCTGGATGTTGGCCCATTTGGAATGTCCTGCCATGCTGACCTCTGCTGATTGCGATCGTGCTGCCGGCGTCGCCGAAGCAACAAACCTGGCCGCAAATGGTTGATAATCAAGCCCGTCATTCTAGCACTTCCCGTATTGCCATCCCTCCCCCGCCACCACTCACCGGAGTCGCTCATGGTCAACCCGCTCGCCATCGCCAAGCACGAAGACACTGAACTGGCCCTGCTGCCGGCGCTGGCCAACCGGCACGGCCTGATCACCGGCGCCACCGGAACCGGCAAGACGGTCACCCTGCAGGTTCTGGCCGAACGCTTTTCGGCGATCGGCGTGCCGGTCTTCATGGCCGACGTCAAGGGCGACCTATCGGGTCTGGCGGCGGTCGGCAGTGTCTCGCCGAAGATGCAGGCGCGGCTCGACGCGATCGGCGTCAAGTCGCATGTGCCGGCGAAATGCCCGGTGGCTTTCTGGGACGTCTTCGGCGAACAGGGGCACCCTGTCCGCGCGACGATCTCGGACATGGGTCCGGTGCTGCTGGCGCGGCTGCTGAACCTCAACGACACCCAGACCGGCGTCCTCCAACTGGTGTTCAGGATCGCCGATGACCACGGCCTGTTGCTGCTCGACCTGAAGGATCTGCGGGCGATGCTGCAACACGTCGGCGAAAACGCCAAGAGCTTCACCACCGACTACGGCAACGTTTCGGCGGCTTCGATCGGCGCCATCCAGCGCGGCCTGCTGAACCTCGGCGATCAGGGCGCCGACGTCTTCTTCGGCGAGCCGATGCTTGACATCGCCGACCTGATGCAGACCGATGACGGCAAGGGCGTGGTCAACATCCTCGCCGCCGACAAGCTGATGACTTCGCCGCGGCTCTATTCGACCTTCCTGCTGTGGCTGCTGGCCGAGCTGTTCGAGCAATTGCCCGAAGTCGGTGACGTCGAAAAGCCCAAGCTGGTGTTCTTCTTCGACGAGGCTCACCTGCTGTTCAGCGAAGCGCCGGCGGCGCTGCTGGAGAAGATCGAACAGGTGGTGCGACTGATCCGCTCGAAAGGCGTCGGCGTGTATTTCGTCACCCAGAACCCGCTCGACATTCCCGACAGCGTCCTCGGCCAGCTCGGCAACCGCGTCCAGCACGCGCTTCGCGCGTTCACGCCGCGTGACCAGAAAGCCGTCAGGGCAGCGGCGCAGACGCTGCGCGCCAACCCGCGCTTCGACGCCGAGACGGCGATCACCGAACTCGGCGTCGGCGAGGCGCTGGTCTCCTTTCTCGACGAGAAGGGGCGGCCGAACGTCGTCGAACGCGCTTTCGTGCTGCCACCGGCTTCACGGATGGGGCCGCAGACCGCCGACGAGCGGCAGGCGGTGATCAAGGCATCGGCGATCTACGGACACTACGAAACGATGATCGATCGCGAGTCCGCCTACGAGAAGCTCAGGGAAGCGCCCGTCGCGACCGCCCAGGGCGCCGACGCGCAGACGCCGGCGAGCGCCCCGCAAGCGTCGAGCGGCGGCTGGCTGGGCGGCCTCGCCGACCTGTTCGGCGGCGGTTCGGGCAGTGGCCGATCGCGCGGCGGCGATTCGGTTGCCACCACGGCGGCCAAGAGCGCGGCGCGGGCAATCGGCTCGCAAGTCGGTCGCGAGATCATTCGCGGCGTGCTCGGCTCGATCCTCGGCGGCGGCTCGCGCCGCCGCTGAGTCCGGCGGTTGGCCACCGCCACCTGATGCCGCATCGGCGCGTCGCTAGGTCGCGAAGCGCATTTCGCTGGCCATGACGGTGATCGCCGAACCCGACAACAGGACGCGCTCACCTTGCAGCTTGCAGCCGACGTCACCGCCGCGCTTCGAGACCTGGCGCGCGGTCAGCGTCCTCTTGCCGAGGCGGCCGGCCCAGTAAGGCGCCAGGACGCAGTGCGCCGAGCCGGTGACCGGGTCTTCCGGAATGCCGTACTTGGGCGCAAAGAAGCGGCTGACGAAGTCGACCGCGACGCCCGGCGCACTGACGATGACGCCGCGCAGGTCGAGTCGGCCCAGGCTACCGTGGTCCGGCGTCAGGGCGCGAATGTCGGCCTCACTGGCGAAGATCGCCAGATAGTCGTCGGCCGCCAGAACCTCGAGCGGTGGCCGGCCGAGGCCGGCGAGCAGAGCCGCCGGAGTCGCGCACGGCGCTGCCGGCATGGCCGGGAAATCCATCTCCAGCAGTCGCCCCTGACGCCGTACGTGCAAGGCGCCGCTGCGCGTCGTAAAGTGGATCACCGGCTCGGCATGGCCGATGATCTCGAAGAGCACGTGCGCCGCAGCCAGCGTTGCGTGCCCGCACAGATCGACCTCGGCCACCGGCGTGAACCAGCGCAAGTCAAAGCGATCGCCGGCGGCGACGAAGAACGCCGTCTCCGAGAGATTGTTCTCCTCGGCGATCGCCTGCAGCAGCCCGTCGTCGAGCCAGCCCTCGAGCGGGCAGACGGCCGCCGGGTTGCCTTCGAATGCGCGGCTGGCGAAGGCGTCAACCTGGTATTGCTGCAGTTTCATCGTCTGCTCCGGATTCTCGTTGCCGTCGATTCCGTGTCGCGGCAGCTCGGCAGCGCGCACGCAAGCCGGCGGCAGGGCCGCAGGTCTTGCCAAGCGAAGACGGCCGATTTTGTCCCCTCGTGGTCCGGATTCGGCATCGTCGACGACACAGGATAGGCTTACGATAGCATCACTTTCATGACAGGAGGTCGCGAAATGTCCGCCAATGATCTTCCCGACGCGGCTCCCCGCCAACGTTCCGCGCTGATCGTCATCGACGTGCAGGAATCGTTCCGGCAGATGCCATTCTGGTCGGAGACCGATGTGCCGGCCTTCAAGGCGGCACTGCTGCGCCTCGAAAAGACCTGCCGGGCGCGCGGCGTGCCGGTGGTGCATATCTTCCACGTCGGCCAGGCCGGACCGTTCACGGAGGAATCGGGCGCGGTGCGAGGGGTCGACTGGCTGCCCGGTTCACCCGATGTCTGCTTCTTCAAGCACACGCACAACGCCTTTTCGGATACCGGCCTCGATCTGTGGCTGCGCCGACGTGGCATCGAACGCCTGATCATTACCGGCATCCGCAGCGAGCAATGCTGCGAGACGACGGCGAGGGTCGCTTCGGATATCGGCTACCAGGTCGACTTCGTCAGCGAAGCGACGCTGACCTTCCCGATGGAGCATCCGCTCAGCGGCCGCGTCTATTCGCCGGAGGAAATCAAGGCGCACACCGAGCTGGTGCTGGCCGGGCGCTTTGCCCGCATCGTCAGCGTCGACGACTGCCTGGCGGCGCTCGGAGAGGGCAATGCTTGAACTGCGCCCGAACTGCGAAGGCTGCGATTGCGACCTGCCGCCCGACTCGCCGGAGGCGATGATCTGCTCCTTCGAATGCACCTTCTGCGCCGATTGCACGCGGACGCGCCTGGCCGGCCGCTGCCCCAACTGCGGTGGCGAACTGCTGCGCCGGCCGATTCGCCCGGCCGACAAGCTGGCGCGCCATCCGGCGTCGTCGCAGCGCGTCGGCAAGCGGCTCGAGGCACTCAAGAGGCAAGCCGTCGCCGCGGCGACGCCGCGCTGACGCATGCGTCGGCGCGACCCTGCTCTGGCCTTGCTGCTGCCCGGCCTGGCGATCAAGCGCTTCGCGGCGCGTCGGCCGATCGCGACAAAGGCGCGACCATGACCCTCTCGGTGTGGTTCGTGCTGACCCCCAACGTGCTGCTGCTCGACTACGCCGGTCCGGCCGAGGCGCTGCGCATGGCCGCCGAAATGGCTGGCGAAAGCAATGGCGAGGGGACTGACGGCGGCCCGCAAGCGATTGCCCTGCACAGTTGCTCGCCGGTCGTCAGGCTACCCACTTCGCTGGCGGTCGAGGTCGGCGGTCTCGAACCGCTGCCGGCGCAACTGCCACCGAACAGCCTGGTGATCGTCGCCGGCAACGCCCGCGAGACCGAGGATTACAAGCGACCCGAGGCGCATGCGGTGGTCGCCTGGCTGCGCCGCGTTCTGCACGCCGACAGCCGGGTCGCCAGCATCTGCTCCGGCGCGCTCCTGCTCGCCGCCGCCGGCCTGCTCGACGGCCGCCGCTGCACTACCCACCACAGCCTGATCGAATCGCTGCAGGCCGCTGCGCCGCTGGCGAAGGTCGAGGTCAACCGGCTTTTTGTCGAGGACGGTCCGCTACTCACCAGCGCCGGCATCACCACCGGCATCGATCTGGCGTTGTACCTGATCGAACGCCACGCCGGCGGCGAACTCGCCGCCCGGGTCGCCCGCCGCCTGGTCGTCTATCAGCGCCGCAGCGGCAACGACCCGCAGTTCTCGCCGTGGCTGGCGCACCGCAATCACCTGCACCCGGCGGTTCATCGCGCGCAGGACGCAATCGCTGAGGATCCGGTTCGGACCTGGTCGCTCGCAGAACTGGCCCGGCGCGCGCACGTCAGCGAACGGCATCTCAGCCGCCTTTTCGCCGAGCACGCCGGCATCAGCGTGATCGGCTACCAGCAGCGCCTGCGCATCGCGCGCGCCCGCGAACTGCTTGCCGACCGCCACCTGACGGTCGAGCGTGTCGCCGAACTCGCCGGCTTTGCCTCCGCCAGGGATTTCCGGCGCGTCTGGCAGCGCCACCAGAGCGGCGCGCCGAGTGCCGGCCGGTCGGCACTCGCCGTTGGCCGGGAATCCGCAACAGTCCGGCGTGGTGAAGTCCAGGCCGATGCTTGCCAAGCCCCGACCACCGCAATGCGCAGGCGGCAGAGCAATCAACCCTGACACCCTGACCGTCAAGGCCGCGGGCGAGGATCAGTAGGCGAGCGGCGTGGCAATCGACCACCGTCGTCGGGTCAAACCGCTGCCAATGGCTTGCTGCCTTCCCGCAGCACCGGCCGCTTGATCGTCGGCGACCGAGGCACGCACGATCGGACGTGGCTTCGCCAGGCATCACAACGGCGATGAGCGATCCCACCGCAAACTCGCCGACCACCGCCGCACCGTTGAAGCCGCATTGCCTGTCGATCGACCTCGAGGTGAGTGGGCCGACGCAGTGGATCGTGAAACTGGCGGCGGCGCGGCGCGACAGTGGCGAAAGCCCGCATTTCGACGGTGGCGACCCGAGCGGCGCGCGGGGCCGCCTGGACGGGTTGGCCGAGGGCTGCTGCTTCGTACCCGGACACCATCTGATCGAATTCGACCGGCCGCTGACGGCGGCGGTGCCCGCTCTGCGGCTGCTGACGCTGCCCGCGGTCGACACCCTGTGGCTCAATCCGCTGGCGTTTCCGTACCGTCCCGATCACCAGCTGGTCAAACATTGCCGGGACGGCGGACTCGAGCGGGGACGGCTCAACGACCCCTTGCTCGACGCGCAGCAAACGCTCGAGGTGTTCGCCAACCAATAGCGGGCGCTGCGCAAGGTACTCGCGCAAGACGAGATCGCGGCTTGGCTACTCGCCGAAGCGCCTTGCCTGTCGCAACGGGGGCATTCGTTGCGCCCGGACTATCGCTACGTCGGCCGCTTCATCCGCGAGAAGGCCGACGACGGGCCGGTGCCGCCGGTGCTGTGCCTGACGGCCACAACCAGGCCCGACGTGGTCGGCGACGACCGGAACAGCGCCGCTTTAAGCGGTGCCTCGGCCGCCTTCAAACGCCGTTGCGAGGCCGACCATGCGGGCGCCGCAACACAACTGCTCGACAACGATCGGGACGCGACGCGCTGCGCGCCAAGCGACGCAAGCCGCAACACCTTGGCCAGTCGCGCTGCGAACGCCGGGAAGTCATCCTCAGCGAGTTGCGCTTCGCACCGGACATACCCGGAGCATAGGCTGCAGGCATTTCACGCACGAGAATTTCCTGTCGCAATGCGGAACAGCAGCGACAAGCGCTTGTTTCGTCGAGACAAAAAATATATCTTATGTCTTATATAAGAGTGTTGCCAATATTAGCAAAGCCCTCTATACTGGTTGCCATTGGTCGCCCCGACCGATGGCTTGCGGGAGCTTCCCGCGGCGGCTTCGGGGCATCACCATTGTCCCCACCGAACCTCGTACTCTTTGGAAAGGTAAATCATGAGCACAAGAGAACAGCAGATCGCCGAACTGGAAAAAGACTGGGCAGAAAACCCCCGCTGGAAGGGCATCAAGCGCGGCTACTCGGCGGCCGACGTGGTGCGCCTGCGCGGTTCCTTCCCGATCGAATACACCATCGCCAGGCGCGGCGCCGAAAAGCTCTGGAATCTGGTCAACAACGAACCCTTCGTGAACTGCCTCGGCGCCCTGACCGGCGGCCAGGCGATGCAGCAGGTCAAGGCCGGCGTCAAGGCGATCTACCTGTCGGGCTGGCAGGTTGCCGCCGACAACAACTCCTATGCCGCCATGTATCCCGACCAGTCGCTGTACCCGGTTGATTCGGTACCGAAGGTCGTCGAGCGGATCAACAACTCCTTCCGCCGGGCCGACGAGATCCAGTGTTCCAAGAACGTCAATGCCGGCGACAAGGGCTACGTCGATTACTTCGCGCCAATCGTCGCCGACGCCGAGGCCGGTTTCGGCGGCGTGCTGAATGCCTTCGAGCTGATGAAGGCGATGATCCGCGCCGGTGCTGCCGGCGTGCACTGGGAAGACCAGCTGGCTTCGGTCAAGAAATGCGGCCACATGGGTGGCAAGGTACTGGTGCCGACGCAGGAGGCCGTCCAGAAGCTGATCGCCGCGCGCTTCGCCGCCGACGTCTGCGGTGTGCCGACGCTGGTCATCGCGCGTACCGACGCCGAAGCCGCCGACCTGCTGACCTCCGACTGCGATGCCAACGACACGCCGTTCGTTACCGGCGAACGCACCTCGGAAGGCTTCTACAAGACCCGCAAGGGTCTTCAGCAGGCGATCTCGCGGGCCATTGCCTACGCCGACTACGCCGACCTGGTGTGGTGCGAAACCGGCACCCCGGACCTCGAGTTCGCACGCCAGTTCGCCGAAGCCGTGCATGCCAAGCACCCCGGCAAGATGCTCGCCTACAACTGCTCGCCGTCGTTCAACTGGAAGAAGAACCTCGACGACGCGACCATCGCCAAGTTCCAGAAGGAACTCGGCGCGATGGGCTACAAGTACCAGTTCATCACCCTGGCCGGCATCCACAACATGTGGTACCACATGTTCGATCTGGCTCAGGACTACGTCAAACGCGGCATGACCGCTTACGTCGAGAAAGTGCAGGAGCCGGAATTCGCGGCACGCGAGCGCGGCTACACCTTCGTTTCGCACCAGCAGGAAGTCGGCACCGGTTACTTCGACGACGTGACGACGGTGATTCAGGGCGGCACCTCGTCGGTTACCGCGCTTACCGGTTCGACCGAAGAAGAGCAGTTCCACTGAGCCACTCGGCGGGGCTCGACCGCCAGGAAGCCGCGCGCCAGCGCGGCTTTTTTTGTCGACGGCCGATCGACCGCCGGCAACCGCTTCGGAGCAAACCTGGGACAACTCGGACACTGCGGACGAGGTCTCGTTTTGTCGTTATCCTTGGCCATCAAGAACCGGCCAGGGGGACCGACAGATGCGCCAGCGCTATCCACTGCACATTCACATCTCGACGCTCTTTCTGGCGCTGATCCTGGTCGTCTGCGGGGTGCTCGCGGCGATCGGCTACAAACTCAGCAGCGAGTTGCTGGAGGCGGCCGCAGCCGACCGCACGACGCGGATCAGCCGTGAAGCGCGCATCGAGATGAAGCGGATCGTCGAGCCGGCCGAGGTGGCGACCCGACTGCTGAGCCTGCAGCAGCTGACTCAGGCAAGATCGCTCGAACAACGGCTGCAGAGCCTGGAATTCCTGCGGCAAGCGCTCGCCAGTTCGCCGGCGCTTTCCTCGCTCTACGTCGGCTACGCCACTGGCGATTTCTTCCTGCTCGGGCGCGTCGGCCACGGCGCCGACAGCGAAGCCGCTCGCGTGCCAGCCACTGCCGCCTATGTCGTGCAGAGTATCGAACGTGCCGGGATCGCGCCACGCGGGCGCTTCATCTATTTCGACGCGGCCCTGCGCGCGCTGCGCGAAGACGACCGGCCTGACTACGCCGCGACCTACGATCCACGGCGGCGAATCTGGTTTGCCGAGGCGATGGCCTCGTCGGAGCAGATCAAGACACCACCCTATCTGTTCTTTTCCAGCCGCAAGGTCGGCGTCACGCTGGCCAATCAGGCGAGCGGCGGGCAGGCGGTGGCCGGCGCCGACATCCTGCTGCACAGCCTTGGCCAGATGCTGGCCAAACAGCGGGTGACGCCCGGAATGCAACTGGCGATCGTCGATGCAAAAGGCTACGCACTGGCCTACGAAGACACCTCGCGGTTGGTGCGTGCTGCGGCCGAAGCCGATGGCGCGCCGACCCTGGCCAGGCTCGACCAGCTCGGCGTGCCGGCGCTGGTGCCATTGCTGGCCGCCGTCACCGGCCACGCGAACAAGCATCCGGGGCAGGAAACGCAAACGCTTCGCCTCGACGTCGACGGCGTTGCCTGGCGCGCCTCGATCAGCCCACTCGGGCCGGAGGACGACGCCAACCCGCTGTACCTGGTAACGACGATTCCCGAAAGCGAGCTGATGGCCGGCGCCCTGAAGCTGACGCAGCACTCGGCGATCGCCACCCTGATCGTCCTGCTGCTGACCATTCCCTTCACCTGGCTGCTGGCGCGCAGCATTTCACGATCCCTGGGGCGCCTCGCTGGCGAGGCGGAGAAGATCCGCCGCTTTGAATTCTCGCAGCCGATCGCCATCGACTCGGCAATCAAGGAGGTCAACCAGTTGGCGGTGACCATGGAAGCGATGAAGCACACCATCCGCCGCTTTCTCGACATCAGCCATGCCGTCGCGGCAGAACAGAGCTTCGACCGCCTGCTGCCGCGCCTGCTCGCGGAAACCCTGTCGGCGTCTGAAGCGCGCGCCGGCGTGCTCTATCTGGCCGAGGGAAAGCAATTGCTGCCGGCGTCGGTGGTGGACAGCGGCGGCGCTGCGCCTGCCGCGGAACTGCCGGCAGTCGAGCTCTCGTCTGCCGGCCCACTGCTTGGCGCGGCGCTCGCCGACGGCGTCGCGCGCGCCGGCCGTCTGCAGCGCGAGGACGTCGCCTCACTCGGTGGACTCGGCGCCGGCCTGGGTGAGGCCATCGCGGTGCCACTGCTCAACCGCCAGGCCGAGCTGGTCGGAGCCATTCTGCTGCTGTGCGATGCGCCCAGCGACGACGCTCGCCTGAGCTTCGTGAAGGCTTTCTCCGGATCGGCCGCCGTGTCGCTCGAGAGCAAGGCGCTGATCAAGGCGCAGAAAGACCTCTTCGAGGCATTCATCCAGTTGATCGCTACGGCGATCGACGCCAAGAGTCCATACACCGGCGGCCACTGCGCGCGCGTCCCCGAACTGACCAGGATGCTGGCCGAGGCCGCCTGCAAAGACGACCGCGGTGCCTACCGGGACTTTCAGCTCAGCGACGACGATTGGGAAGCCCTGCACGTCGCCGCCTGGCTGCACGACTGCGGCAAGGTAACGACGCCGGAATACGTGGTGGACAAGGCGACCAAGCTGGAAACGATCAATGACCGCATCCACGAGGTACGGATGCGCTTCGAGGTCCTCAAGCGCGACGCCGAGATCAGGTGATCTCTGCGAATACTCATACCGCACAGGCCGGTCGGATCAAGATGTCCCACTTGGGTAGAAGTGGGTTTCGTTCCAGCCTGGACTCGACAGCTTGCATGGCATCCTTGGCCACGGAGATTCCTTTTTCATAGAGCGTGCGGCTCAGTTCGACGACGGGATGAACGCCTTTCCAGGTCATGCTCTTGGCCCACTCCAACATCGATTGGGTGTCTGCCAGCTTGGCACCGTTCCAGTGCTTTTCCAGGATTCCCCAGCAACGTTCCACCGGATTGTATTTGCTGTGGTACGGCGGATAGTACAAGAGGCGGATGGACTTGCCGATGTGATCGGCAAACTCGACGATTCGCTTAAGAAATTGCGTGCGCCGGCCATTGCTCTCCGGTCCGTTATCGGCCTTGATTTGGATGTGTGTCACGCGAGCACGCTCTTCGGACGCTTGACTCTCCCACCACGCGTAGAGGCTGTCGATGATGAAATCGCTGGTCTTCGCCGAGCTTCCGAAGGACAGATAGAGGTGCCCTTTGTCTTCATCGACGACACCAAACGGTGTGTGTTTCTCTTCGCAACCCATGTCGTGATCCGCCGCTTGGTTATCGCCTCGCGTCTTGCCTCCTCGCGAGTAGTCGCCAATATTCACCGTCGCCTTGCAGTCCATGCTCAGGCGCATGACGGCTTCGCCTTGGCAATCTCGGTCACGTTCCCGGATATTGGCGAAGATGGCGTCGGTTTCGGGGACTTTTTTTGGGGCTTGGCCTTGAGCACCGGACGCAGCCGGTACCCGTTGCGGTTCAGCACGTTCGACATGCCGCTTCGTGAGGGCAGCACGTCGTCGGCAAAACCCTGCGCTCGCAACTGCTTGATGGCTTCCTCGGCGGTCAAGCGGGTAAATGACAAAGTCGTGCGAAAAGTCGGATCCTGTTGGGCATGACTTTCCGCCAGCTCCCAGAGGGCTTTCGCTACCTCCGGGTGTTTCTCCTCCCACAATTTCGCACCGCAGCAGAACGCGTGGAGCCCCAGACAAACAATCCCGGTACGTTTCTCATGCAGACCAAGCTGCACCGCCTGCCGACTCCATCCGAAAACGTCCTCTGCGCGCCGAGCACTGCCACTGCAGTACTTCAACGTCATCTCCGCCTGAAACCCCCTACGATCCGCCCCCGTCATCTTGCTCGAAGCAAGCTGGATATCTTCAATATGGACGGCTTCGAGACAAACCTTGCTTTCAGCTACCGTGGCGACCCTCATCAGCAATACCTCCAACCTCATAATCTACTGAAAGTATCGCATACAACGGTATGAACAATAGAGGATATCGCCTCAGCTGCCTGCAGGCGATCCATGGCGGCGAAGCCGAGGACGCGGCGCGCGCCCGGCTGACTGCCGAACTGCGGCAACTCGACGACGATTTTTCCTTCGTCGCCAGTTGCAACGAAGGCGGCGAATTCATGGCCCCGGAAAGGATCGATCGGCTCAAGGCGATCGCCGGACGAGTTTGGTGGCGCACCCTCGACGACCGTATCGGCATCTCGCAGGACGAACGCTTGCGCAAGGCGCAGACTCCGGCCGCCGTCCTGCCGGCCGCTGAACCGCTGCTCGCCGACAAGCCCGAGCACGTTTTCACGCGGCGACCGCAGGACTGCCTGTCGGCCGACAACCCCTGGGGCTTCCGGATGGCCGTGCCGGCGCTGCTCTACAACCGCGGCGAACTCCACAACCTGGTTGTCGAACGGGGCACGCTGTCGGAAGAAGAGCGCTACAAGATCAACGAGCACATCGTCCAGACGCTGATGATGCTGTCGCAATTGCCTTTCCCGAAGCACCTCCGGCAGGTTCCGGAGATTGCCGGTGGCCACCACGAAAAAATGGATGGCAGCGGCTACCCGCGCCGACTGACGCGGGCGCAAATGAGCCCGCTGGCGCGGATGATGGCAATCGCCGACATCTTCGAAGCGTTGACCGCGATCGACCGTCCTTACAAGAAAGGCAAGACGCTGTCCGAAGCGATTGCGATCATGGCGCGGATGCAGCAACAGCAGCACATCGACGCCGAACTTTTCGCGCTCTTCCTGCGCGCCGGCGTCCATCTCGACTACGCGCGGCGATTCATGCAGCCGGCACAGATCGACGCCGTCGATGTCGAGCGCTTTCTCACCACGGACGAACCCAGCCGCGCCGCCGGCTGAATCAAACCATCAAGCACGCCGCAATTGCTGGCGGCGAACAGGTATCCCGACGCCAGCCGTCAGCCGCCGCCGGGACGGCGAACCGGACTCGACTCACGATGATCGCGCGCGACTGTCAGCTTTCTTTACAGCCGCGCCCGGATCTGCACGGGCGCCAGGATAAATGAAACGCTAAGTCCATGATTCAATAAACTCTCCTTATGGCAAGGCACGGTCTTTGCTTAACTCTGACTGACCTGGCCGGCGCGGGCCCTGGCGGATGGCGCGGATTTGGCGACCCCTGCTGGTTTGCGCGGTACGTGCCGGCAGGCAGCAGGCGTTCGAATGGCGTGGCAAATTGCCCTACATTCTGCTCCACCAGGGTGAGGCATTTTGCGCCAGGCGTTGTCGTAAACCTTGGCAGCTGTGGCAGTGGTCGCACGCGGCGGATTGTCCGCCGACAGGGCGCAGCGGCTGCGGGTTGCCCGGATTTGGGCAGTCGAGTTCAAGAACATCCATCTGAAAGAAGAGACCATGAGACAAATCGCCCGAGTTTCTGCCCTTGCCATCACCCTGCTGGCGATTGCACCGCTGAGCCAGGCCACGGTCATCACTTACCAGGCGCCGTTGAGCGGACTTGCCGAGTCACCGCCCAACGCCTCCCCGGCCACCGGCTTCGTCAGCGTCGATTACGATGCCAGCGCACACACGCTGCTGATCGCCAGCAACTGGAGCGACCTGCTGGGTATCACCAGCGTTGCCCATATCCATTGCTGCACGGCGCTAGCGAACACCGGTAACGTCGGCGTTGCCGTCACCCCGGGCACCCTTCCCGGCTTTCCGCCGGGCGTCACTGCCGGCAGCTACTCGACGCTGCTCGACCTGACCCTGGCCACGACCTATACCAGCGCCTTCGTCACTGCGGCCGGCGGGACGGTTGCGGGCGCCGAGGCGGCTCTGGTCGCCGGCCTGGGAAGCCAACAGGCGTACTTCAACATCCACACCAGCACCTTTCCCGCCGGCGAAATCCGCGGCTTCCTGACCGAGGTTCCCGAACCGGCGACGCTGGCGCTGCTGGCCGCCGGACTCGGCGGGCTCGCTTGGCGCCGCCGCCAGCGCAGCTTGCCCAGTTGAGTCGAGGCGGCGCAATGAGAAACCTGATGCAGACAGCAAGGAGCCACGGCCCCTGGCACGGCGTGGAGGCCCGTCGCGGCGCCAACTCCTTGCTGCTGCAACAGGTCGGCGGCGCCTGCGACGACACAGTGGGCAGGCGCGACCTGCCAATGGCAAGAATTTCGTGCCATCGCCGCACCGGCCCAGCACCATCGACCAGACGTCGGTGTCCGTTCAACCGTCAGTTCCTGCATCAATCCTGCCAGCGATGAAATCCTACGCCCTTGCCCAGCCGACCCGGCCATCGCTCGCCGGTGACCACCCACACTACCTTATTCCGAGTCGCCCGGATCAACCACCGGAGCCTTGCCGGCCGACCGAGCACGGGCCGGATGCGGATCCCGATCCGAATGCGAATGCGAATGCGAATGCGAATTCGGCCATCGAACGCGCTCCGGCGCAACCGCCTGTTGGCGATCCAGCGCCAGACGTCTCCCCTGCTCCGGTAACTTCAATGAATACGAAAGTCTGCGTCAAGTGCAAGCAAGAGAAGTCGGTGCTCGACTTCCACAAGAACTCGCGCAGCGCGGATGGCCTGCACTCGTACTGCAAGGAGTGCAACCGGGCGCAGGCGCTGGCCCACATCAAGGCCGAGAAAGCCCGCAAGGCGCTGCTGCGGGCGGCCAGGAAAGCCGCCGCCAACGCCGGCTGAAGAACGCCAGGTGCGATCGACCGCCCGCCGAGCACAGCGGGCCCTGACAGCGGTTTGCCACCAACAGCGGGCTGCCGTCGCCGCAAGCCGGGACCTTTCAGGCTGCCAGCCCCCAGTAGGCAGGATCGCCGAAGGTGGTCTTGAGCTGATCGATGAACAGGCGGACGCGCAACGGCAAATGGCGCCGCTGCGGGAATACGGCGTAGATCCCGACCGGCGGCGCAGCGTAATCGTCGAGCAGCGACCGTAGCCGACCACGACGCAGGTCGTCACCGACCTCCCACACCGAACGCCAGGCCAGGCCCTTGCCGGCCAGCGCCCACTCGTGCAGCACGGCGCCGTCATTACACTCGAAGTTCCCCGATACCTTGCGCTGTACCGCCTCGCCGGCTGCGGTGTCGCGCAGGGTCCAGCCGCGTTGCTGGTCAAGCGACAGGCAGTTGTGCTCGGACAACTCGGCCGGGGTCAGCGGCACGCCATGTCGAGCCAGGTAATCCGGACTGGCGACGACAACACGGCGCATTTCACCGAGCTTGCTGCTGGCCAGACTCGAATCGGCCATCTCGCCGATACGCACCGCACAATCGACGCCCTCATTGACCAGGTCGACGACCCGATCGGTCAGGTCGAGGCGGACGCTGACGTCCGGGTTGGCGTGCATCAACGCGGCCACCTGCGGCGCCACGTGACGACGCCCGAAGCCCGCCGGCGCCGACACCTTCAGGTGCCCACTGGCACGAATGCCACCCAGCGAAACCGCGGCTTCAGCGTTCGCCAGTTCATTGAGAATGCGCTGGCAGTCTTCGAGGAAGGCTTGTCCTTCGAAGGTCAATGACAGCTTGCGGGTGGTACGCAGCAAGAGCTTGACACCCAGCCGGGCCTCCAGCGCGTCGAGCCGGCGACCGATCACCGCCGGCGTGATCGCTTCGACCTGAGCCGCCGCCGACAGACTGCCACGAGTCGCCGAATTGACGAAGGCACGGATCTGCTTGAGGTGATCCATCGCGACGATTACATACCAGAAGTAAAAGACACTTTGATTCTATTCGATCTTATCTTTCACCGCAGCATGCAATATACTTCTTGCACCGCACCATAATTCTTCGACAGGAGCCACCACATGAGCCTCAATCTGCCCGCCGGAATGGCAATCAAAGCCCCCATCCAGCCCGCGTACGAATCCATCCTGACAGCTGACGCGCTGGCCCTGGTCGCCAAACTGCACCGCGCCTTCGAAGGTACCCGCCAGGAGTTGCTGCAGGCGCGCATCGACCGCCAGGCGGCGATCGATGCCGGCGAAATGCCCGACTTCCTGCACGAAACCAAGAACATTCGCGAAGGCGACTGGAAGATTGCTGCCCTGCCCAAGGCCCTCGAGCGCCGCCGCACGGAAATTACCGGTCCGGTCGAAGCCAAGATGGTGATCAACGCCTTCAATTCCGGCGCCGACTCGTACATGGCAGACTTCGAGGACTCGAACAGCCCGAAGTGGGACAATCAGGTTCAGGGCCAGATCAACCTCTACAAGGCAATCCGGCGCGAGCTGTCGTTCGTCAACGAAGCCGGTAAGGAATACCGCTTGAACGACAAGGTCGCCACCCTGCAGATTCGTCCGCGCGGCTGGCACCTCGACGAAAAACACGTGACCGTCGACGGCCGGCGTGTTTCCGGCGGCATCTTCGACTTCGCTCTGGTCTTTTTCCACAATGCTCGGGAGCAGATCGCACGTGGTGCCGGACCCTTCTACTATCTGCCGAAGATGGAATCGCATCTCGAAGCGCGGCTGTGGAACGACATCTTCGTCATGGCCCAGGAGCACCTCGGCCTGCCGCAGGGGACGATCAAGGCGACGGTGCTGGTCGAAACGATTCTCGCCACCTTCGAGATGGAGGAAATCCTCTACGAACTGCGCGAGCACTCGGCCGGCCTCAACGCCGGGCGCTGGGACTACATCTTTTCGTGCATCAAGAAGTTCAAGAAGAACCCGGACTTCTGCCTCGCCAATCGCGCCGCGATCACCATGGAAGTCCCGTTCATGCGCAGCTACGCCTTGCAGCTGGTCAAGATCTGCCACTCGCGTGGCGCCCCGGCGATGGGCGGCATGAGCGCACTGATCCCGATCAAGAACGACCCGGAGGCAAACGAGAAAGCGTTGGCCGGGATCCGCCACGACAAGGCGCGTGACGCCAAGGATGGCTTCGACGGCGGTTGGGTCGCGCACCCGGGGCTGGTCTCGATTGCCGCCGAGGAGTTCCAGAAAGTACTCGGCGACCGCCCGAACCAGTGGGAAAAACAACGCCACGAGGTGTTCACAGCTGCCGACTTCCTGAACTTCCAGCCGTCGCAGCCGATTACCGAGGCCGGTGTCCGCAACAACATCAACGTCGGCATCCACTATCTCGGCAGCTGGCTCGCCGGCAATGGCTGCGTACCGATCCACAATCTGATGGAAGACGCCGCGACAGCCGAAATAGCCCGCTCGCAGGTCTGGCAATGGGTGATCTCGCCGAAGGGCGTTCTTGACGATGGCCGCAAGGTCACCGCCGAAATGGTGCGCGCGATGATCGCCGAGGAACTGCTGAAGGTGAAAGCAGCCGTCAGCGCGCAGGGCGAGGACACCGCGACCTACGACCAGGCGGCGGAGATCTTCGACAAGATGTCCTTGACCCCCGACTATCCGGAGTTCCTGACCCTGCCACTGTACGAGGCAATGGACTGAGGCCGGCCATCCGCTGCAGGGTAGTCGGCGGTCACCGCGAGACGGCGCAGCGCACGAGCTGCGCCGTTTTTGTTGGCCGCGCGAGCCGGCTCGTGCGGCGACCGGCGGCCAGTCACTCCGGCCAGGTGTGAGACAATGTCCGGGCAACGGCGCTCGCGCGCATTATCCTGAGCACGAACGATCATGGACTGTCGAGATACCCCCGATCATGAACGTCGTGACCGCTTCCCCTCACCGCGCCCTCTGCCCCGATAGCGCCACCGGCAACGAGATAGACAAACCCAATGCCTGATCTTGCTTCAGCCGACTTCTGGATCGCCGTCCTCCAGATCATCGCCATCGACATCCTGCTCGGCGGCGACAACGCGGTGGTCATTGCCCTCGCCTGCCGCAAGCTGCCCGTGGCGCAGCGCAACAAGGGGATCTTCTGGGGCGTCGTCGGCGCCATCGGCCTGCGCGTGGCGCTGATCTATTTCGCCCTGCAACTTCTCGCCATCCCCTACCTCAAGATCGTCGGCGGTCTGCTGCTGTTCTGGATCGGCATCAAGCTGGTGATCCCGGAAGACGAGGATGCGCACAACGATATCGCCGGCAGTGTGACGCTTGCCGGAGCGGTCAAGACGATCATCGTCGCCGACGCGGTGATGAGCATCGACAACGTCATCGCGGTCGCCGCAGCGTCGCATGGATCGATCGCTCTGGTCGTCTTCGGCATCGTCGTTTCGGTGCCGATCGTCGTCTGGGGAAGCAAGCTGGTCCTGGCACTGATGGACCGCTATCCGGTGGTGATCGTGGCCGGCGGCGGGCTCCTCGGCTGGATCGGTGGCGGCATGCTGCTCACCGACCCGATAGTGCCGTCAAGCTGGCGTGACACGCTGCCACTCGGCAGCCATCTGGCTTCGGGGCTTGGTGCCTTGCTGGTAATCGCCGTCGGGAAATGGCTGGCCAGCCGGCAGCACGGCGAGCACCGGACCGTCGAACTTGCTTCGGCGGGCGCCGAAGAACTGTTGAAAGGAAAACAGAAATGAACCCGCACTGGTTGCTTCCCGTCGATGGCTCGCTGGCCGCACTGCGCGCCGTCGACCACGCACTGGGCGAAGTACTCGGCGCCACGACCGCGCCGGCAATCAGCCTGGTGAACGTGCAGAGGCCATTGCCATCGGACATCACGCGCTTCGTCAGTGGCACGGTCGTTCACGACTACCACCACGACACCGGTGAAACGGCGCTGGCCGACGCGCGCGCCAGACTGGAAGACGCCGGGGTCGCCTATTCGGAGCATGTCCTGGTTGGCGAAGCGGCACCGACGATCAGCAATTTCGCCAGAGAGAACGGCTGCACGCTGATCATCATGGGTTCTCGCGGCCTCGGCACGGTCAGCGGCATTCTGCTCGGCTCGGTAACCAGCAGAGTCGTCCACCTGACAGATCTGCCGGTAGTGGTGGTCAAATAGGCGGCAACCGGATTGCCGTCGTCGCCGCGGCTACGCCTGGCGGCGAGGAGTGACGCCGGCGCGGCGGCAAGCACGACGGAAAACGGCAGGCGCCAGCGCTACAGAACATAGCGCGACAGGTCATCGTTCCTGGCAAGCTCGGCGAGCCGGCTGTCGACGTAGGCGGCATCGATCGAGACGACCTCAAGGTCCGACTGGCCGGCACAGAACGACAGCTCTTCGAGCAGCCGCTCCATCACCGTGTACAAGCGCCGGGCGCCGATATTCTCGGTCTTCTCGTTGACCGACCAGGCGATCTCGGCCAGCCGCCTGACGCCGTCTGCGGCAAAGTCCAGGGTGACGCCTTCGGTATGCAGCAAAGCCTCGTATTGCCTGGTCAGGCAGGCATCGGTCTGCGTCAGAATGCACTCGAAGTCGGCCACCGACAGCGAATCGAGTTCGACACGGATGGGAAAACGACCCTGCAGTTCCGGAATCAGGTCCGACGGTTTCGCCAGATGGAAAGCGCCGCTGGCAATGAACAGGACATGGTCGGTGCGGATCATGCCGTACTTGGTCGACACCGTCGTCCCTTCGACCAGCGGCAGCAAGTCACGCTGCACACCCTGGCGCGAGACGTCGACGCCGTGGCTGTCGCTGCGTGAGGCGATCTTGTCAATCTCGTCGAGAAAGACGATGCCGTTCTGCTCGACGTCGCGCACCGCGTCAAGTTTGACCTCCTCGTCGTTGACCAACTTCGCGGCCTCCTCGTCGATCAGCAAGCGGCGCGCTTCGGAGATCTTCAGTTTGCGGGGCTTCTTGCGGCCGCCACCGATGTTCTGGAACATCCCCTGAATCTGCGAGGTCAGCTCCTCCATTCCCGGCGGCGCGAAAATTTCGGCCTGCATCGACGGCGCGGCGAGCTCGACTTCGATTTCCTTGTCATCCAGCTCGCCCTCGCGAAGCTTCTTGCGGAATTTCTGTCGGGTCGTGCTATCGTCGCTCGCCTGCGTATCGTTGAAGAAGTTGCCGCGCGCCGGAGGCAGCAGGGCATCGAGCACGCGCTCTTCGGCGGCGTCCTTGGCGCGCGTCCGAACGCCTTTCATCGCTCGCTCACGACCACTCTTGACGGCAATCTCGACCAGGTCTCGGATAATCGTTTCGACGTCGCGACCGACGTAGCCGACCTCGGTAAACTTGCTCGCCTCGATCTTGATGAACGGCGCGTTGGCCAGCCGTGCCAGACGACGCGCGATCTCGGTCTTGCCGACGCCGGTCGGACCGATCATCAGGATGTTCTTGGGGGTGATCTCCTGCCGTAGCGGCTCGCCAACCTGCGCCCGCCGCCAGCGGTTCCGAAGGGCGATGGCCACTGCCTTCTTGGCCTTGCCCTGACCAACGATGTGTTTGTCCAGTTCGTAGACGATTTCCTGCGGAGTCATGGACGACATGTCTATTCCAGCACCTCGATGGTGAAGTTCTGATTGGTGTAGATGCACAGGTCGCTGGCGATCAGCAGCGACTTGCGGACCACTTCGGCGGGATCGAGCTCGCTGTTCTCGACCAGCGCGCGCGCCGCCGAGTGGGCGAATGCCCCACCCGAGCCAATCGCGACGATCCCGTACTCGGGTTCGACGACATCGCCGTTACCGGTGATGATCAGCGAGTTGTCACGGTCGGCAACCGCCAGCATGGCCTCCAGGCGGCGCAGCGCACGGTCGCTGCGCCAATCCTTGGCGAGTTCCACGGCCGAGCGCAGCAGATTGCCCTGGTGCTTGTCGAGCTTCGCCTCGAAACGTTCGAAAAGGGTAAAGGCATCGGCGGTCCCGCCAGCGAATCCAGCGAGAATGGCGCCCTGATGGATCCGTCGAACCTTGCGCGCGCTCGCCTTGATCACCAGATTTCCGAGGGTCACCTGGCCGTCGCCGCCCATGGCCACGCGCGCGCCGCGGCGAACGGACAATATCGTCGTCCCGTGGTACTGATCCATTGCAACTCCTGTGATGGGCCTGGTCCGGCCCGCTGTTGCGCTCGCTGTTGCGCTAATTCCTGGCGAGGTCGATCGCCGCCACACTGCGCAGACCGACGACGCGGAACAACTCTGCGAGCAGGTGGTTGGGGTGGCGGACGACGATCTGCCGACCCGTGCGCTTGACCGTTGTCAGAACGTTCAACAAGGCCCCGGCGCTGAGGAAGTCCATGCGCGTCACCGTCGAACAATCGATCAGCACCGGATCGTTGGCCGCTGCATAGGCCGCAAGGTCATTGAAACGCGAGCCCTTGATGTCGCCCTTGATCACGTAGGCCTCGGTCAGCAACTGATCGGGCCGCGCCAGTTCCAGGGGCGACGGTTCGGCATCCACCACCCGATCGAACTCCCAGGACGGCGGCGAGATCTCGAAGGTCACCGCATACTCGACGGCCATATCCTCGAACACCTCGAATTGCCCACGCAGCTGGCAGAGCTCGAGTTTGAGTAGCCAGCACGCTCGATCCTCGGGCCGAGCCGCCGCGATCTGACTGTCAAGCAGCACGGCAAGGTGGTCACGGCCAAGCAGTTCGATCTCGCCTTTGCTCCGGCGGGCCTGCTGCAGCAGGGCCAGAAGGCGCTCGCAGCCAGCGCCATCGAGCCGGCTCGCCTTGGACAGATCGAGGCGGAGGTGTGGGTTTTTCTTGAGCGCCAGCCGCACGGTCTCGAAACCGGCCTCGTTGTCGCCGGTCAGGTCGCCCTTGAACAAGGCGGTTCCGACCACCTTGGCCTGCACGGCAACGGTCGTCGCAATGTCACGCCAGATTGGCGGCGACTTCTCGAACGCCTGCGCGTAGTCAACCGCCAGAGCCTCGAAATTAGCCTTCTGGCCGGTCAGTCGGAGAACGTCGAAGAGCATCAGCCACAAGCGCTCGCCCGGTCCGGAGTGGTGCAGGCGCGTCGATCCCTCGAGCAGTTCGCGGACGGCCTGATCCTGGCCGTTGGCGAAAAGCATCGCCGCCTCTTCGGCCTCGGCATCGATCGGATCGACTTCGGCCTCGATCTGGAACTCGGCGGCGATCTCGCTGAAGACGAACTCGCTGAGTTCCAGTGGCGGCGCGCCGGCGTCGGTCACCGGCGAGGCGAAGGGCAGATCGGATCGGGCCAGACCAACCGGTGCCGCGGGCGGCGATTTCTGTTTTTCCGGCGGCTGCCCGCCCGACGCGCCGGTCCGCGGGTCGCCCGGTCGCGGGACGGCCGATGGCCGGGCCTTCATTTTCTGTTCCGGCGGCGGCTTCTTGAAAAACGAAAAAACCATTGGAGGAAAAGGCTTAGGGCGGCTCGTCGATAAAATTATCTTGTAACACATCGCCCAACGCACTGCAATTTCAATTCCCGCCGATCAGCGGTGACCGCCGCCAAGGGTGACTCCCCAACGCCTCACTCGCCGTCTCGCGCCGCGGCATTGCCGCAGAACATGACGAAAGCCTTTTCGACAACTTCGCGGGCGAGCGCCCTGACGATGAACACCAGGCAGCTCCGCTGGTCGCCGTCGGGCCACGCAGCGAGTAGCGAATACGGGTAGCGCATGTGCTGAACGCAATGCACGACGCGCGGAGCGCCTTCACCCCGGACGCCGACCAGACCCTTGATGCGCAGGATGCGGTCGCCACAGGTGGCGAGCAGAACGTCGATCGCCTCGGCGAACTCGGGCCAGACAAAAGGATCTTCGAAGCGCAACACGAAGGCATGGACCAGGGCATCGTGACGATTGACATCGTGTGCATGGCGCGGCTGCTCGCCAGGCCGGTTGGCGGCGACTTTCTCCTCGGCCAGCCAACGGCGGACGTCGGCTGTCCTGCTGGCGGGATCGTACAAACCGCAACCAACTACCTGCTCGGCGGCGATGCGGCCATGTCGCACCTCGATCTGCGGCGCGCCAGGATTGGCACGGGTCAGGCGTTGTGCCACCCGGGCGATCTCACCGGGCGTCGCCAGATCGCATTTGGTGAGCAGCAGGCGGTCGGCCATCGCCACCTGCCGGACGGCCTCGACATGACGTCCCAGCTGCTGCTCGGCGTGCGTGACGTCGACCGCCGTGACCACCCCGTCGATGCGAAAGCGCGCGGCAATGAAGAAGTCTTCGAGCAGCGTGGATAACACCGGCGCCGGGTCCGCCAGCCCGGTGGTTTCGATCAGGACGCGCGAAAACGGCGGAATCTCGCGCCGCAAGCGACGCATGAACAGGTCGCGCAGGCTGCGCGCCAACTCGCCTCGCATGCTGCAGCAGAGGCAGCCCGACGCGAAAACGACGAGCTGGTCGTCGACCTTGTCCACCAGGTGATGATCGATGGCGACATCGCCAAACTCGTTGATCAGCACCGCCGCGTCGGCCAGCGCCGACTGCCGCAGCAGCTGGTTGAGCAGCGTCGTCTTGCCGGCTCCCAGGAAGCCGGCAAGAACCGTCACCGGGATCACCCGCCGAGGGTCCAGCGCAGGCATTGCCGGCACCCTCGCGTGTCGGCCGGCTGCGGCAGGGCGGTAAGGGCTACGGGGTCGACCGACCCGTCGGGCAAGGGCGAAGCGAAGACTGTCATGGCGACCAATTTAAGCACAGCCAGCCGGCCGCGGCCAGGCAATGGTCCACGTCATTCGCCACCGCCACCCTCGCCACGGCGACAGTCCGGCGTAAGGTTTGCCGGCCATCGCACGACCATCGCTCAGACGCCATTCAGGAGAAAGCCATGCCCCGCATCAGCAGATGGTCAGCCGCAACCGCCACCGTCGGACTGCTTTGCCTCGCACTGCCAGCGCTGGCGACGCCGAGCATGCGGTGCAGCAAGCAGAGTCCAGCGCACCGCGTCGCACTGGTCGAGCTGTACACCTCCGAGGGCTGCAGCAGTTGCCCCCCGGCCGACCGCTGGCTGGGCGAACTCGCGCAGCGTTTTTCTGACCAACAGCTGGTCGCCTTGTCGCTGCATGTCGATTACTGGGACTACATCGGCTGGCGGGACCGCTTCGCCCAGCCGCAATTCACGCAGCGCCAGCGGTGGCTGACGCAACTGGCTGCGGCGAGCACGATTTACACGCCGGAGGTCTTTGCCGGAATGAAAGAGTATCGTGGCTGGCAGCAGCCGGCGCTTTTTGCCGCACGCATCGAGGCCATCAACCGCTTGCCGGCAGCGGCCGAGATCGCGCTGCAGATGCAGCCGGCGGGAGACGCTGCCGTCGATCTGGAAGCTCGCTTCGCGCTACGCGAGGGCGCCGGCTCGCGAGCAACGGCAGAGGCGATCGTGGTGGTCTATGAAAACCAGTTGCGCAGCGAGGTTCGTGCGGGCGAAAACCGCGGTGCCAATCTGCAGCACGAACGCGTCGTGCGCTTCTGGTCGACCCCGATCGCGCTGAACACGGCGAACGGGCAGACGGTCTGGCGGCAAACGCTCAAGCTGCCGGCAGACTGGCAGCGCGGCAAGTTGGGTCTGGCGGCCTTCGTTCAGGACCGGCAGGCGGGCGAGGTCCTGCAGGCGATGGCGATGCCAGCCTGCGGCGGGCAGCAGCCGGATGCGGCAATCAACAGTTAATCATTCGATGGAGAACACCATGGATCGTCGTCAATCACTGAAATGGCTGGGCGGCCTGTCCGCCTTCATGCTGCCGGTGGCCACCACCGGCCCGGTCTGGGCCAGCGCAAACGCCGGCTCGCCGCTGCAGAAATCGAAGACCGAGTGGGAGAAGCTGCTGTCGCCTGCCGCTTACGCGGTGCTCTTCGAAGAGGCTACCGAACGCCCCGGCAGCAGCCCACTCAACCAGGAGAAACGCGACGGAACCTTCGTCTGCGCGGCGTGCTACCTGCCGCTGTTCGACAGCTCGACCAAGTACGAAAGTGGTACCGGCTGGCCGAGCTTCTGGCAAGCGCTGCCCGACGCCGTGGCAACCAGGACCGATTTCAAGATCATCTATCCGCGTACCGAGTACCACTGCGTGCGCTGCGGCGGGCACCAGGGCCACATCTTCAACGATGGCCCGAAGCCGACCGGCAAGCGTTACTGCAACAACGGCGTCGCGCTGCGTTTCGTGCCGCGCGACGAGAAACTGCCGGAGTTACGGACGTGAGCGCGCCGCGTTTGCCGACTTTGCCGCTGACCGCACTGGCCGCACTGTTGCTGATGCTGAGCGGTGGCAGCGGCGCCGCCGAGCCGCCTGCCGGCAAAGCGGCCGTGGGCAGCACGGCGATCTTCGCCGGCGGCTGCTTCTGGTGCAGCGAGGCGGATTTCGAGAAGCTACCGGGAGTGATCGCCGTCGAGTCCGGCTATACCGCGGGCCGGACGGCCAACCCAAGCTACCAGGAGGTCAGCTCGGGGACTACCGGCCACACCGAGGCGGTGCGCGTGACCTACGATCCGCAGAAGATCAGCTATCCGCAATTGGTCGAGTTCTTCTGGCGCACCATCGACCCGACGGTCAAGGACCGCCAGTTCTGTGATGTCGGCAGCCAGTATCGCAGCGGCATCTACTGGCAGTCCGAAGCCGAGCGCAAGGTCGCCGAAAACAGTCGCCAGTCCTTGTTGGCCAGTGGCAAGGTGCCGCGCGTCGAAACCGAAATCATCGCCGCATCGACCTTCTATCCGGCCGAGGAGTATCACCAGGACTACTACAAGAAGAACCCGGTCCGCTATTCGTACTACCGCAGCGGCTGCGGCCGCGATCTGCGCCTGCAGAGGATCTGGGGCGGCGGCTAGCCCTCGTTGCCTGCCGTGCGAGGTCAATCGACCTGGCAGAGCAGGCCCTTGAGATACTCGCCCTCGCTGAAGTGCAGCGCCACCGGATGATCCGGTGGCGCTGCCAGACGACGCAGGATGCGTGCATCACAGCCGGCAGAGACCGCGGCATCGGCGACGATCTGCTGGAAGTGCTCGCTGCGGATACCGCCGGAGCACGAGTAGGTCATCAGCAAGCCACCCGGCTTGAGCAGACGAAAGCCAAAAACGTTGATGTCTCGGTAGGCGCGTGCGGCGCGCTCCGCGTGCGCACCGGACGGCGCGAACTTGGGCGGATCGAGGATGATCAGATCGAAATGCCGACCTTCGGCCTTGAGCGCCCGCAAGGCGGCGAAGACGTCGGCTTCGCGCCACTCGGCGCGACTGGCGTCGAGCTGCGGGTTGAGCGCCAGGTTATCGACGGCGGTCGCCAGCGCCGGCGCCGAGGAATCGATCGACAGCACGCCGCTGGCTCCTCCGGCCAGCGCCTGCAGCGAAAAGGCGCCGGTGTAGCAGAAGCAGTTGAGCGTCGCCCGCCCGGCGGCCAGCTCGCGGGTCAGCAAGCGATTGTCGCGCTGGTCGAGGTAGAAGCCGGTCTTGTGGCCAGCGACGATATCGACCTTCAGCCGGAGACCGTTCTCGGCGATGACCAGCGCTTCATCGGCGGCCTCGCCAAGCACCCAGCCGCTCACTGGCTCGAGTCCCTCGAGCCGGCGAACGTCGGAATCGGAGCGCTCGTAAATACGCGCACAGCCGGTCGCCCGCTGCAGCGCAGCAATGATCGCCGAGCGCCACTTTTCGGGGCCAGTGGCAGTCAGTTGCAGCACCACGGTATCGCCGTAACGATCGGCAATCAACCCCGGCAGGCCGTCGGACTCGCCATGTATCAGCCGTACGCCATCCTGGCCGCGCAGCTCGGGCATCAGCTGACGCCGCTGGACGGCCGCCTGAACGCGCCGCTTGAAGAAGGCGTCGTCGATCACCTCCTGCGGGTCGAAACTCCACACCCGGGCACGAATCTTCGAAGCCGGGCTCCACGCCGCTCTGGCCAGCGGCCGACCGTTGGCGGCCACGACGTCGACGGTATCGCCCGGCCGGGCACGACCGCGCAAGCCGTCGACCGACGCGGCGAAGATCCACGGGTGACGGTGGGCAAGCGAGCGATCCTTGCCCGCCAGAAGGACGAGTTGAGCCATGCGGGGTATCCGGCGCCCGGTTTCACGACCAGGTCGCATTGAGTTGTCAGCGGCGCAGTCTACACCACGTCGCGACCGGGCAGCTCGTACAAGCTTGCTGCCATGCTCGGCGGTCGTCATGGCGCCTGGCGGCGACCGGCCTTTTTTGAGCACCATCAACGAATGCCCCGAAGCGAAGCCCTATAATCGGCCGCTGTATGCTGGTCTTCCAACTCCCAGCGATGGATTCCCGATGAACAGACCGTTCTTGCTCGTCACCCTGATCCTGCTTGCCGGATCGGCGGCCGCGACGCCCGATACCGGGCTGGCGGCGATCAGCGATCTGGGGCAGCTGAATGGCCAGGCACTGGCCTGCGGCGAATTGGCCGTTGTCGCCCAGGCAAAGGAACTGGTGATCCGGCACGCGCCGAAAACGCGCACTTACGGAGCGTTGTTCGAGGAGCAGACCAACGCCGGATTCCTCGCTCAGGGCCAAGGCCGCGAGCCTTGCCCGACGCCGGCGGATTTCGCCGGCCGCCTCGGCGCACTGTCAGGTCGCCTGCAGACCGCCCTGCCGGCGCCGCCCGCACGGTAAGCGAAGCAAGTGGGGCATCCGTGGCTGGCACTGCTGGCGATCTTTCTCGCGCTACCGGCAAGCGCTGCGGATGGTCGAGCGGAGCAGGCTGCGCAAGCAGGCAGCGCTTCGCCGACCCGGCTCACTGGCCGTTATCTGCTGATGGACGCCAACGGGCGTGCGGTCAGCAATGAGGACTTCCGGGGACGATTTCAGTTGCTCAGCTTCGGCTATACCTACTGTCCCGACGTCTGCCCGACGACGCTTGCCGAAATGGCGTCGGTGATCAACCGGCTCGGCAAGGATGCCGAGCGTTTGCAGGCGCTGTTCGTCACCGTCGACCCGGAGCGCGACACAGCGAGCGCGCTACGCGCCTACGTCGAGTTCTTCGACCCACGGATCGTCGGTCTGACGGGTTCGCCGGCGCTCGTGCGAAGAGCTGCCGACGGCTTTGGCGTACGGTACGAAATAGTGCGTGAGCCCGGCGCGCCTGCGGATCAGTATGCCGTTGACCACTCGGCCGGAATGTACCTGCTCGGACCGGATGGCCGTTATATCCGGAAATTTGCTTTTGCCATGCCGCCGACGGAGATCGCCGAGCGGATCGCCGAGATGATCGCCCGGATCGGCTACCCGCCCGGCAGCACGCGCGGGCAGCCACCGGTCGAGTAGTTGTTCATTGGCGCCCGCACGATGCCGCCGTCAGACGGTCGGGGCGTAGCTGCGAGCCCTTTCTTTCTTCACCCTCCTGGCGACCGCGACGAGCGATCGGCGCGCTGCCAGTTCACCCCGGAGAACCCGCCAATGAAACCCGCCGCTATCGCCCTGGCACTGCTGTTTGCGCCGCCGCTCGCCGCCAGCGCCGCCGAAACCCTGTCCTGCCCGCTGCTGACCAGCGCCGTTCAGGTCGGCAACTGCCCGAGCGAAGCCGAGCTGAAATACACCTTCAACGGCTACTGCAGCGACAACCGGCGGATGTACGAAGAAGATGCCTCGGTGTGCACCGACTACCAGGACTACCGCAAACTGAAGAACGTCGCGCACTGGGAGTCGGCCGACGGCGCCTTCACCGCCTATCTCTCGTGCGACTTGCCGGCCAGGCAGATCAAGGCAGCGCACGCTTCCCGGATAACGATCGCCAAACGCGGCAAGATCACCCTGCTCGCCTGCGATTATGGCGAAGGCATCATCTTCAACCATCGCTCACGACAGCAATGCAGCGTCGTCGGCGATGGCAACTGCGCCGCGTCGCCGGCAAGCTGCCAGGCCAGCTGCGAGTAAGTCGCCGGCAAGCAAGGGCGAGTGACGGCGCGCGGAGCAAGGAGTGCGGGAGTGCGGCAGACCGTACCCGGCGCTCGCTGCCAGCGCTGGCGGCGCGACGCGGCAACACGGCCAAGACCACCCCGCAGGGCGCCAAAAAAAGCAGCGCGGCACCTACCAGGGGCAGACGCCGCGCTTGTTACAGGCACCGACAAGTCAGGTCTTGGGTTTGGACGGCGTGCTCATTTCAGTCTGACCATCCTTGGCCTTGTCGGCCGAGCAGGCGGCAGCAGTTGCACTTGATAGCGCCAGCGCCAGGGCCATCAGGCCGGCGGTGAACTTCCTCATACGCATCTCCCAGTAACTGCCGAACTTGGCGAGCACAATTTAGACGCAAAGCTTGCCGAATTCAACCCCGGCTCGGGCAGTGGCTTTCAGCACAGTTTGACGACGATGTCGTCGAGCGCATTGGCCGCGTCGGCTACCCGGTCAGCGGCGTTCGACATGTGCCGATAGGTCTCGCGCCGCTTGAACATGTTGAGGTAGTCGTCGCCCTGAAAGAGCTCGGCAATCGCCCGCCGATAGGCCTTCTCGACCGTCCGCTCGGCCTTGCGCGCGGCCGCGGCGTCGACCCCTGCACCTGCCGGATCGGTCGCCAGACGGCCGAAACCCCGGGCCAGCGCGTCGGCGCCTTCGCGAAGGTGCAAGGCCATCTCGAGGCTGAACTTGTCGGGTTGCAGGCCCAGCACGTCCATCTCGACCACCGTCGACTTGCAGTAGTTGACAATATCGTCGAGGGTCATGATCGCGCGGTGAATATCTTCGCGGTCGATCGGCGTCGAGAAGGCTTCAGCCAGGACACCGAGGTTGCTGGCCTTCATCCGGTCGGCCTGGTGCTCGTCGGCGCGGACCTTCTGGCTGACGACGACGTCACCGGTCTCCATGAATTCGACCAGCAGACGGCTGGTCTCCGCGGCGTTGGCGCTCTGTTCGGCGAGCATGCCGAAAAAGTCGGCAACGGTCGGAAAGACGCGCTCGTACAAGCGGCGGAAAATCGGCTGGTTGGCTTTGGTTTGGTTAGTTTGATTATCTTCCATGATTCATCTCCTCAAGTGTCAGGTGGTCTGGCCAAGCATGATTCTGGTAATGGCGTAAATGACGATTGCCGTGAGTGCCGAAGCCGGGATGGTGATTACCCAGGTCTTGGCAATGTCCTTGGCCTTCTTCCAGCGCACGGCGCGCGGGCGCTCGGAATAGCCGATGCCCATGATCGACGTCGCCACCACGTGCGTCGTCGACACCGGCGCGCCGATCATCGAAGCGGTGAAGATCAGCAGCGCCGAGGTCAGCTGCGAATCGAACGCATGTAGCGGCCGCACACGATAGATGGCGAAGCCCAGCGTACGAACGATGCGCCAGCCGCCGGACATGATGCCAAGAGTGATCGCCGTGGCGCAAGAGAGCACCACCCAGAACGGCACCTCGAAGGTCGGAATGAAGTCGCCCAACAACAGCACCAGGGTAAGCATGCCCATGCTTTTCTGCGCATCGTTGGCGCCGTGCGAGAAAGCCAGGCCGGCGGCGGTGACGAACTGCATCTTGCGCAGGGTGGCGTTGGCGGTCGGCCGCGCGCCGGCCAGCAGCCTTCGTCCGAGACGGTGGATCCCGAAGCCGACCCAGAAGCCGAGCAAGGGCGAGATGAACAGCGCCAGCAGGACCTTCATCACGCCGGTCATCTTGCCGGCGGTCATCAACTCGTGAAAGCCCCAGATCACATGGTCGGAGCCGACCGCCGCAACCACCGCTCCGGCGAGGCCACCGACCAGTGCGTGCGACGACGACGACGGAATGCCGAGCCACCAGGTCGCCAGGTTCCAGACGATGGCGCCGAGCAGACCGCAGAACATGATCAGCACGGCGAGCTGCGGCTGGACATCGTTGAGGTCGACGAACTTGCCGATGGTGTTGGCGACCGCCGTACCGCCGAGCAATGGCCCCATGAACTCGAAGAAACCGACGATCACCACGGCCTGCACCGGCGTCATCGCCCGCGACGCGATGACCGTCGCGACGATGTTCGCGGCATCGTGAAAGCCGTTGGTGTAGTCGAAGATCAACACGACGATCACCGTGGCGGTGGCCATCCAGAACAGAGTATCCATACGCGCGTCCTTGTTGTAAAAAAGGCCTCGGCGGGCCCCTTCTTGTAAAAAGTTGGCGGATTATGCACGAAATTTTGATTCTGTACACTTTCTGCTAGCATCGAGGCCACTGAATACGGGTCTCGAGGATAAATCATGCGCCTGGGTGATCAGGGCGAAAGCCGCAACGTCGAGGACCGCCGCGCTGGCGTCGCCATCGGTCGCGGCAGCATCGGCGTCGGCACGCTGGTGATCGCGATGGCCGCGAGCTATTTCCTGGGTATCGATCCGGCGGTGGTGCTGGGCCTTGCCGGCGGTACCGGCAGTCCCCCGGCGGCCGGCAGGCCGGCGCCAAGGCCGCCGCCCGCCGATCCGCTGGCGAGCTTCGTCAGCAAGGTGCTGGCGAGCACCGAGACCACCTGGCAGGCCGTTTTCCAGGAAGCCGGACGGCGCTACCGGGAACCGAAGCTGGTTCTCTTCAGCGGTGCCACTCCGACCGCGTGCGGCACCGGCCGCTCGGCGATGGGACCTTTCTACTGCCCGTCGGACGAGAAGGTCCATATCGATCTGGCGTTCTACCGCGACCTCAAGCAACGTTTTCACGCGCCGGGCGAGTTTGCCCAAGCTTATGTCATCGCGCATGAAGTCGGCCACCACGTGCAGAAGCCGCTCGGCATCTCGGAAAAGGTGCGCACGGCGCAAGCGGGTAGCGCCAGCCAGGCGACAGCCAATGGCCTGTCGGTCAGGCTGGAACTGCAGGCCGATTGCTTCGCCGGCGTCTGGGGCCACCGCGCCGACAGCATGCAGAAGATTCTCGAACCGGGTGAAATCGAACAGGCGCTGACCGCCGCCGCAGCAATCGGTGACGACCGGCTGCAACGGCAAACGCAGGCACAGATCGTGCCGGAGTCGTTCACCCACGGCAGTTCCCGACAACGCGTGCGCTGGTTCAAGCGGGGCATGGCGACCGGCGACGTGCGCCAGTGCGACACCTTCAGTGCGGCGTCGCTGTAGTGGATGAGGCGATGAAGAAAGTCCTCGCCAGCGTCGCCGTGCTCTGCGCGGGAGTGCTGTCACCCGCCCTGCACGCGTCTTCGGCGCAGGCGGCGCTGCCGCGAGCGGCCGCGGTACCGGGTGGCGTTGCACTGCTGCCGCTTGGCGCCGTAGCCGCCGACGCCGAGCGGCCGCGCGTCTGGTTTGGCGAACAGCAAGTACTGGTCACCGAGGACACCGGTCAGTGGCTCGCGGTCGTCGGCCTGGCGCTCGATACGCCTGCCGGCGAACACGAACTGCGCGTGCAGACCTCCGGCGAAACGCGCCGGCTCCGCTTTCGCGTCGATACGAGGGAGTATCCCGAACAACGGATCACGATCAAGGACAGCAGCAAGGTGCAACTCTCGGCCAGCGACCTGGCACGCGCCGAAGCCGAATTCGCCACCATCCAGCAGCTCAAGCGCCATTGGCGCGAGGCCACGGACACCGACATGGCGTTGATACTGCCGGCTCGGGGACGACCGACCGGACGTTTCGGCGTGCGTCGCTTCTTCAATGGCGAGCCGCGCTCACCGCACGCCGGCTTCGACATCGCCGTGCCACGCGGCGCCACCGTCAGCGCAGACGCGGCCGGCCGCGTCCTCGCGGTCGATGAGTTTTTTTTCAATGGCAAGACGATCTTTGTCGATCATGGCAACGGCCTGATCAGCATGTACTGCCACCTTGACCGCAGTAGCGTCCAGGCCGGCGATACCGTGGTCAAGGGCCAACAAATCGGCGAGGCCGGGATGAGCGGCCGCGCGACCGGCCCGCACCTGCATTGGAGCGTGATTCTCAACGGCGCAATGGTCGATCCGGAGTTGTTCCTCAGCGACCGCAGCAAGCGCCGCTGAGGGTGTCGGCCGGCCGACCCGACGTCGGCGGCAAGGCGGATTTCAATCCGTCGCCGGTGTCCGGAGGCGCTCGCCGGGGGCGCGAACAGAACTGGCGCGATGGGGACATTCCGGCTTGCTGCACTCGGCGTAGAGGTAGAGCGCGTGTTCACGAATGACGAAGCCGCGCTCGCTGGCGACCCGCGTCTGCCGCCGCTCGATCTCGGCGTCGTAGAACTCCTCGACGCGGCCGCAATCGATGCACACCAGATGATCATGATGTTGTCCTGCGCTCAACTCGAACACGGCTTTGCCCGATTCGAAATAATGGCGCTCGAGGAGACCCGCCTGCTCAAATTGCGTCAGCACGCGGTAGACGGTCGCCAGGCCGACATCGAGGTTTTCGGCAAGCAGCAATCGATAGACGTCCTCGGCCGTCAGATGGCGGACCTCGGTTTTCTCGAACAGCGCGAGAATCTTGAGGCGCGGCAGGGTGGCTTTCAGTCCCATGCTCTTGAGGTTGTCGGAGTTGCTCATCGGCTGACCTTGCTAGGCTGCAAAAGGAGTGGATTTTTTCGGTTATGATATACCGTCGTCGACTGCGGTAGTGATCAACGGGTGCGGGCACCCCGTCCGCTCAACAGCCGATCCGGCGGCGGGCAGGGGCTTCCCGAATGCCAACTGGCTCCAAACTCGCTCCACCTTGCGCTCTCACCACGATCCAACCAGAACATGACCCTGCCGCGATTCGCCACTATCGTCGTTGCTCTCTGCACGCTTGCCGCCTGTTCGACGGTACCGCGTATCGTCAACGAGTACCGGATCGACGTACAGCAGGGAAACGTCCTGACCCAGGAGATGGTCGCGCAGTTGCGGCCGGGGCAGACCAAGGACCAGGTGCGATTCATTCTCGGTACGCCGGTACTGGTGGACATGTTCCACGCCAACCGCTGGGATTATTTCTACTGGTTGAAGAGGGGAAACGCCAGCAAGCCCGAGACACGCAGGTTCTCGGCCTTTTTCGACACTGACGGCAAGCTCGTTCGGGTCGACGGCGACGTCGCCGCGGCCAACCCGAACGACACCGACGTCGCGCCGGACACCACCAAGCGGGAAATCGATCTTGGCTCGATTCCGGCCGATGGCACGACGCCCATGCCACCGCCCGATAAAGGCGGTTTTTTTGGCAGGATCCTGGAAAGCGTGGGGCTGTGAAATGGACACCATGAGGATTGCGATTGCCGGCGCCGGTGGCCGCATGGGGCGAATGCTGGTCGAAGCGACGCTGAACGATGGTCAGGCGACGCTGGTGGCGGCGCTTGACCAGCCCGGCTCGCCAGTGATCGGCAAAGACGCCGGGGAAATGGTCGGGGCAGCTTGCGGCGTACTGGTCAGCAGCGATCGCGACAAGGCGATTGCCGAGGCCACCTGCCTGATCGATTTCACCCGCCCTGAAGGCACCCTCCAGCACCTGGAGATCTGCCGTCGGCACGGCACGGCGATGGTCATCGGTACCACCGGCTTCGACGCCGACGGCAAGCAGGCGATCGCCGCAGCCGCGCAGCACATCCCGGTGGTCTTCGCACCGAACATGAGCGTCGGCGTCAACGTCGTGTTCCGCCTGCTCGATGTTGCGTCGCGGATCATGAGCGAGGGCTACGACATCGAGATCGTCGAGGCACACCACCGGCACAAGATCGACGCACCATCGGGAACCGCGTTGCGGATGGGCGAAGTCGTCGCGCAAGCGCTCGGTCGCGATCTCGACGAATGCGCCGTCTATGGTCGAGAAGGTGTCACCGGCGAGCGCCAGCCATCCACCATCGGCTTTGCGACGGTCCGCGGCGGCGACATCGTCGGCGATCACCAGGTGCTGTTCTGTGGTCTCGGCGAGCGTGTCGAGATCGCTCACAAGGCCAGCAGTCGCATGCCCTACGCGCTTGGCAGCCTGCGCGCGGCGCGCTTCCTGGCGGGCAAGACGCGCGGCCTGTTCGACATGCAGGACGTGCTCGGCCTGCGCTGAAGAACCGCCAGTTCACCGACGGCAACGACGCCAGGCGATGCACAACTCGCAGCTGATCCGCAAGCTTGCCAGGGTACTTGGCGATCAGCCCGAGCGTCGCATGGAGGAACTGCTGGCGGCGTTGGCCGACCGCGCGCCCGACCTGGCGACCAGCGTCGCCGGCGTCGTCGATGCGTCCGATGCGCTGGTGACCAAGTATGTCCGCCTGCACGGCGTGCAGGCCGAGCTGTCGGGCGACGCGTTTTCCGACTGGCATCTCGGGGAGGGCCGCATCGAGTCCGGTCGCGGCTGGAAGACACTGCTCGGCTACGCCGAGGATGAACTTGCCGACAGCATCACGGCCTGGCGCAAACTGGCTCACCCCGAAGACCTCAAGGCGTTCAATGCGGTGGTCGCCGCGCACGCTCAGGGCAAGTCGCCGGTGGTCCAGAGCATGTGCCGCATGCGTACCAGGGCCGGGCACTGGAAGTGGCTGTTGCTGAAAGGCCGCATCGTCGCCCACGATCGCAACGGCCAGCCCTTGCGAATGTTGCTGCTGCAGCGCGACATCACCGACTTCAAGCGCGCCGAGGAAACCGCCCTGGTCGCCAAGGAATCGGCCGAAGCCGCCAATCGCGCGCGCGGCACCTTCCTGGCCAACATGAGCCACGAGATCCGTACGCCGATGAACGGCATCATCGGCATGACCGACCTGGCGCTCGACACCCAGCTCGACGCCGAGCAACGGCACTATCTGAAGACCGTCAAGTCCTCGGCCGAGTCGCTGCTGGCGATCGTCAACGACATCCTGGATTTCTCGAAGATCGAGGCCGGCAAGCTGCATTTCGAAGAACTCCCCTTTGTCCTGACCAGCCTGGTCTTCGAAGCCGCCCGCGGGCAGGCGATCACGGCCCACAAGAAGGGGCTCGAGGTAATCGTCACGGTGGCCCAGGAGGTCCCGGCCAGGGTCATTGGCGACCCGGCGCGACTGCGCCAGGTGCTCGCCAATCTGCTCGGCAACGCGATCAAGTTCACCGAGACCGGCGAGATCGAGGTGAGTGTGTCGGTCGATGAGTCCGCCGTCGGCACGACGCTCCTGCGCTTCGCCGTGCGCGATACCGGCATCGGCATTCCGGCAGCGCGCCAGAAAGCGATTTTCGAGGCGTTTTCCCAGGCTGACGACTCGACCACACGGCGCTTCGGCGGCACCGGGCTGGGCCTGACGATCTGCAGTCATCTGGTGCAGATGATGAACGGCCGCCTGTGGCTGGAGAGCGTCGAAGGCCAGGGCTCGTGCTTCGCCTTCACCGCTCGCTTCGGCGTCGACACGAGTGTCGTCGCGCAAGCTCCGCCGGCGCCGTTCGGCGGCCAGCGCGCACTGCTGCTCGAACACCATCCCGCGGTCGCCGCGCAACTCGCACAACTGCTTGGCCGACACGGCATCGATTGCTCTGCGATCAAGGATCCGCAGGCCGCGGTGCGGGCGATCGCGAAATCGCGAGCGCTTGGTTTCCCCTTCGACTACGTGCTGGTCGACGCTCTGATGCCGTCGCCCGGCGGACTCGCTCTGGCCGAGTCTTGGCGGGGTGGCGACTGCCCCGAAAAGCTGATCGTGCTGCTGACCACCGAACAGCAGCGGCAAGACCTCGATCGCCTACGGGCGCTCGAAGTCGGAACCCACCTGGTCAAGCCGATCGCACCTGACGATCTGCTGGCAGCCCTGACCTTGCTCTCGAGCGCAGCGGACGAAGCGACACCGATGCTGGCGCCTTTCGATTTCGAGGTGAACGCGGCGAGACAGGAATCGCGCCGTATCGAGGCCTTGCTGGTCGAAGACAACCCGGTCAACCAGGAACTGGCGAAGCGACTGCTGGAGAAGCGCGGCTACAAGGTGACCCTGGCCAACAACGGCGCCGAAGCGATCGATCGCTTTGAACAGCAGTCCTTCGACCTGATCCTGATGGACATGCAGATGCCGGTGATGGGCGGCATCGAGGCGACCGAATCGATTCGTGCCCGTGAAATGCGGCGCAGCTGGGTCATCTCGCACGCCTTCAAACCGGTGAGCATCATCGCGATGACCACCAATGCCATGGAAGGCGACCGCCAGCGCTGCCTGGAGGCGGGCATGAACGATTACGTGCCCAAGCCGATCAGGCCGCAGGAACTCTACGCGGCGATCGACCGCTGTCTCGAGCAGGGAAGCGGCGACGAGCCGCTACCGCCTGCCGACGATTCCGCGCTCACCGCCACCTCGCTCGATCTGAACGCGGCGGCGCGTGATCTGGGCGATCGCGAACTGCTGCTGACCATGGCCGAAATGCTGGTCGCCGAATGGCGGCAACATCTGGCGCGAATCCGCTCGAGCCTGCAAGGCAGGGACGCACCGCAACTGACGATGGCGGCGCATACCCTGAAGAGCCTGCTGGCGATGTTCCACGCGGAGAAAGCCAGGCGCCTGGCGCTGGATATCGAGCGCCTCGCCAAACCCGCTGCCGGCAGCGATGTGGACTGGCCGCGTTGCGCGCAACGCGTCGATGCGCTGAGCGAGGAAATGGATCGCTTGAAGCCGGAGATGGACCGTTTCGTGCGCGGCGACCGAACGCTCTAAGGCCGCGTCCGTCGGCACTGCCGACATCGCCGATGTGCACCGCAAGCGCATTCGGCAACGCGTCGAATTGGCCAAGAAGGGGTGCGCTCCGGTATAATCGCCGGGCTTGCAAGGATCCGAGCGGGACGGCTGCGCGCCCATCCCGCTCTTGCGTCTCTATCGCCCCGATCGGCGAAGCATCCTCCCGCAGCATCAACAGGAGTCTCTCGTGTCCTTGTTACCCACTCTTCCGCCGGCGCTGCTCGCACTGGCCGACGGGACGATCTTTCGCGGCCAGTCCATCGGTGCCGGCGGCAGCACCAGTGGCGAGGTCGTGTTCAATACGGCGATGACCGGCTACCAGGAAATCCTGAGCGACCCCTCGTACTGCCGGCAGATCGTCACCCTCACCTACCCGCATATCGGCAACGTCGGCTGCAACGCCGAGGACTTCGAGTCACGCGCCAATTTCGCCGCCGGACTGGTCATCCGCGACCTGCCGGTTCGTGCCGAGAGCTGGCGCCTGCAGGAGACGCTGCCCGGGTATCTGCAGAAACACGGCATCGTCGCGATTGCCGGCATCGACACCCGCAAGCTCACCCGCATTCTCCGGGAAAAAGGCGCCCAGGCCGGCTGCATCATGGCGGTCGAGGTTGACGACCAACGCGCGATTGCCGAAGCGCGCGCCTTCCCGGGCCTCGCCGGAATGGACCTGGCCAGGGTGGTGAGCGCTGCCGCCGCCTACGAGTGGAACGTCGGCGAATGGACCCTCGACGGTTATCGCGCCGGCCCCTCACCGCAGCTGCACGTCGTCGCCTACGATTTCGGCGTCAAGAGCAATATCCTGCGAATGCTGGTCGACCGTGGCTGCAAGCTGACGGTCGTCCCGGCGCAAACGCCGGCGGCCGAAGTCCTCGGCTACCGACCGGACGGGCTGTTCCTGTCCAACGGCCCGGGCGATCCGGAACCCTGCGACTACGCCATTGCCGCCATTCGCGAGCTGCTCGGCCACCGCCTGCCCACTTTCGGCATCTGCCTCGGTCACCAGCTCCTGGCATTGGCGTCCGGCGCGCGCACGACGAAGATGAAGTTCGGTCATCACGGCGCCAACCATCCGGTCAAGGACCTGCGCAGCGGCCAGGTGCTGATCACCAGCCAGAACCACGGTTTCGCAGTGGACCCGGAGACTTTGCCGGCGAATCTGCTGCCAACGCACGTTTCCCTGTTCGACGGCTCGCTGCAAGGCATCGCCCGCAGCGACGTACCGGCGTTTTCTTTCCAGGGCCACCCGGAAGCCAGTCCGGGACCGCACGACATCGCCCATCTGTTCGATCGCTTTGTCCAGATGATGGCCGACCATAAGGCACAGCATGCCCAAGCGCACTGATATCACGAGCATTCTCATCATCGGCGCCGGTCCGATCGTCATCGGCCAGGCGTGCGAGTTCGATTATTCCGGCGCGCAGGCGTGCAAGGCGCTGCGCGAAGAGGGCTACCGGGTGATCCTGGTGAACTCCAACCCGGCGACGATCATGACCGACCCCGAGATGGCCGACGTAACCTATATCGAGCCGATTACCTGGAAGGTCGTCGAGAAGATCATCAGCCGCGAGCGGCCGGACGTGCTGCTGCCGACCATGGGCGGCCAGACGGCGCTGAACTGTGCTCTCGACCTCGCCAGGCATGGCGTACTCGAGCGCTATGGCGTCGAAATGATCGGCGCCACCAGGGAGGCCATCGACAAGGCCGAAGACCGCGAGAAGTTCAAGGCGGCAATGACCCGGATCGGGCTAGGCTCGGCCCGTTCCGCGATGGCGCACTCGCTGGAAGAAGCGCTGCAGGTGCAGGCGATGATCGGTTATCCGACGATTATCCGGCCGTCGTTCACCATGGGCGGGTCGGGCGGTGGCATTGCCTACAACCAGGAGGAGTTCGTCGATATCTGCCAGCGCGGCCTGGAAGCCAGCCCGACCAGCGAGCTGCTGATCGAGGAATCGCTGATCGGCTGGAAGGAATTCGAGATGGAGGTCGTTCGCGACCGCAACGACAACTGCATCATCGTCTGCGCGATCGAGAACCTCGACCCGATGGGTGTGCATACCGGCGACTCGATCACCGTCGCGCCGACCCAGACGCTGACCGACAAGGAATACCAGATCATGCGCAACGCCTCGGTAGCGGTCCTGCGCGAGATCGGCGTCGATACCGGCGGCTCCAACGTGCAGTTCGCGATCCGCCCGCAGGACGGGCGAATGATCGTCATCGAGATGAACCCGCGCGTTTCACGTTCGTCGGCGCTGGCATCGAAGGCCACCGGCTTCCCGATCGCCAAGGTGGCGGCAAAGCTGGCGGTCGGCTACACGCTGGACGAACTGGCCAACGAAATTACCGGCGGCAAGACCCCGGCCTCGTTCGAACCGTCGATCGACTACGTGGTCACCAAGGTGCCGCGTTTTGCCTTCGAGAAATTCCCCGAAGCCGATTCGCGTCTGACCACGCAGATGAAATCGGTCGGTGAAGTGATGGCCATCGGACGGACCTTCCAGGAGTCGCTGCAAAAAGCCCTGCGCGGCCTCGAAGTCGGCGTCGATGGCTTCGACGAGCGGAGCACCGATCGCGAGGAAATCGAGATGGCGCTCAGCGAGGCACGCCCGGAACGTATCTGGTACATCGCCGACGCGCTGCGGATCGGCATGAGCCTCGAAGAGATCCAGCGCCTGACGGCGATCGACCCCTGGTTTCTGGCGCAAATCGAAGATCTCTACAAAAAGGCCGAACTGATCCGCGGCAAGCCGCTGGCGTCGCTGTCGCGCGACGAGCTGTGGCAGCTCAAGCGCGCCGGCTTCTCGGACAAGCGCCTGGCGACCTTGCTGCAGACCACGCAAACGGCGGTTCGCGAGCGTCGCCACGCCCTGCAGTTACGCCCGGTCTTCAAACGCGTGGACACCTGCGCGGCAGAGTTCGCGACCGATACCGCCTACATGTACTCGACCTACGAGGAGGAGTGCGAGTCGAATCCCAGCGACCGCAAGAAGATCATGGTCCTCGGCGGCGGCCCCAACCGGATCGGCCAGGGGATAGAATTCGACTACTGCTGCGTGCACGCGGCACTGGCGATGCGTGAGGACGGCTACGAGACGATCATGGTCAACTGCAATCCGGAGACCGTGTCCACCGACTACGACACCTCGGATCGCCTCTACTTCGAACCACTGACGCTCGAAGACGTACTGGAGATCGTCGCCGTCGAAAAGCCGCACGGCGTCATCGTCCAGTACGGTGGCCAGACACCACTGAAGCTCGCACGCGACCTGGAAGCCAATGGCGTACCGATCATCGGCACCAGCCCGGACATGATCGACGCCGCCGAGGACCGCGAGCGATTCCAGAACCTGCTGCACAAACTGGGACTCAGGCAGCCGGCCAACCGCACCGCGCGCACCGAAGCCGAGGCCTTGCGGCTGGCCGCCGAAATCGGCTATCCGCTGGTCGTTCGTCCATCCTACGTACTCGGCGGACGGGCGATGGAAATCGTCCATGAACCGCGTGACCTCGAACGCTACATGCGGGAAGCGGTCAAGGTGTCGAACGATTCGCCGGTGCTGCTCGACCGTTTCCTCAACGACGCCTGCGAAGTCGACGTCGATGCCCTCTGCGACGGCGAGGACGTCCTGATCGGCGGCGTCATGGAGCATATCGAACAGGCCGGCGTGCACTCCGGCGACTCGGCGTGTTCGCTGCCGCCGCATTCGCTGTCGGCCGAGTTGCAGGACGAGATGCGCCGACAGACCCGGCTGATGGCCAGGGGCCTCAACGTCTGCGGGCTGATGAACGTCCAGTTCGCCATCCAGGACAACCTTGTTTTCGTCCTGGAAGTGAACCCGCGCGCGTCGCGTACGGTACCCTTCGTCTCGAAGGCAACCGGCCGGCCGCTGGCCAAGATCGCGGCGCGTTGCATGGTCGGGCAGTCGCTGGCCAGCCAGGGTCTGAGCAAGGAAGTCATCCCGACCTATTTCTCGGTCAAGGAAGCGGTTTTCCCGTTCGCCAAGTTCCGCGACGTGGACACCATTCTCGGCCCGGAAATGAAATCGACTGGCGAGGTCATGGGCGTCGGCGTCAGTTTCGCCGAAGCCTTCACCAAGAGCCAGACGGCGGCCAGCGTCCGCTTGCCGGGTTCAGGACAGGTATTTGTCAGCGTCAAGGAATCGGACAAGCCACAGGCCGTAGCCATCGCCCGCGACCTGCGATCGGCCGGCTTCACGCTGCTGGCGACGCGTGGCACGGCGGCGGCGATCGCCGCCGCCGGCATCGACGTGACGCCGGTAAACAAGGTCACCGAGGGCCGCCCGCACGTGGTGGACATGATCAAGAACAACGAGATCGTGCTGATCATCAACACCGTCGACGAAAAGCGCACGGCGATCAATGACTCGCGCTCGATTCGCACCTCGGGACTGGCCGCGCGGGTGCCGATCTACACGACCATCTGGGGAGCCGAAGCGGCAACCGCTGGAATCAGGAATCGCGGCGCACTGGTCGTCTATCCGATCCAGGAACTGCACGCGCAACTGAGTTAGTTAACCCATAGCACCGCCGCCACCACCCGCCTCACGGGTCGCGGCGGTCTATCGTTGGTAGCCAAGGAATTGACCAAGATACCGCTGACCGTCAAGGGCGCCGAAAAACTCGCCGCCGAATTGCGTCACCTGAAGACCGTCGAACGACCGCGAGCCATCGCGGCGATTGCCGAGGCGCGCTCGCACGGCGATCTCTCGGAGAACGCCGAGTACGATGCGGCCAAGGAAAGACAGGGCTTCATCGAGGGCCGGATCCAGGAGGTCGAGAACAAACTCGCCAACGCGCAGATCATTGACCCGAAGCTGCTCGACGCCGACGGCCGTTGTGTCTTTGGCGCGACGCTCGATCTCGACGATCAGGAAACCGGCGCGCGCGTCAGTTATCAGATTGTTGGCGAGGACGAGGCCGACATCAAGGCCGGCAAGATTTCGATCAACTCGCCGATCGCCCGCGCGTTGATCGGCAAGTTCGCTGGTGATATCGCCGAGGTGCAGGCGCCCGGCGGCGTTCGCGAATACGAAGTCATCCAGGTCCGGTACGAGTAGGCGCGCCGATGCGACGCTTCGCGGACGCGTTGTACGACGTCGCGCTGACGCTGTGGGTTGGTGGGCTGTGGACGATCGGCTACCTGGTCGCACCGACGCTGTTCGCCGCCCTTGGCAGCGACCGCCGGCTGGCCGGTTCGCTGGCTGGCAGGCTGTTCGAGTCGATCGGCTGGGTCGGTCTGGCCTGTGCGTCCTATCTGGCGGTGTTCCTGTTGCTGCGCCTGGGCGCGGCGGCCTTGCGCCGCTGGCACTTCTGGCTGATCATCGTGATGCTGCTGCTGACCCTGGTCAGCCTGTTCGGCATCAATCCGCTGCTCGCCCAGATCAAGGCCGACGCCCTGCCGCGCGAAGTGATGCAGAGCGTGCTGCACGACCGTTTCGCGACCTGGCATGGCGTGTCTAGCGTTCTCTACCTGATTCAGAGCGTGCTCGGACTGCTGCTGGTGACGGGATTACGACGCGGCGCAAGATAGCTCGCCGCGCCGCTGCCGCACAACCTGCGCGGCGCCCGCCCGGAAAAACCCTGCGCGGTCGGCAGCGGCATCAGCTACCGGAACTTCCCTGGAAGCTGCGCTTGCTCCGACGCGGTTCGGCACGGCGTCGGCGGGGCCTGGCCGCGGCACCGGCCTGGTCGTCTGTTGGCGGGCGCCAGATCACCAGCAGTTTGCCGATATGCTGAACCGGCGCCGCGTCGAGTCGCTCGCAGAGCGTTGCGAGAAACTGCTCGCGCGCCTGCCGGTCATCGTTATAGACGCGGATCTTGATCAATTGGTGACTGGTGAGGTTCACATCGACTTCGCTGACGACGGCCTCGGAAAGGCCGTTCTGGCTGATCGAAACGACCGGATTCAGGGAATGCGCACGAGCGCGCAGCGCGCGGCGCTCGTCGGAGCTGAGATTGAGCATACGAGGTACCTTTTCTGGAGGAACGCATTCTAGCGGGTTTCAGCCAATGAATCGAAGCAGATCAAGCAGCGCGTGGTTGAACGAGCACGTCCACGACGCCTACGTACAAAAGGCCCGGGCCGAGGGGTATCGCTCACGCGCGTCCTACAAACTGATGGAAATCGACGACAAGGATCGCCTGATCCGCAGCGGCGACCTGATCGTCGATCTCGGGGCCGCCCCCGGTGGCTGGTCGCAGGTCGCCGCGAAACGCCTGCAGGGCAAGGGGCGCGTCATTGCCGTCGATCTGCTGGAAATGGAGCCCTTGCGCGGAGCGACCTTCCTGCAAGGCGACTTTCGCGAGCAGGAAATCCTGGAACAACTCGAAAAGCTGCTCGACGGCGAACGGCTGGGTCTTGTTCTTTCCGATATGGCGCCCAATATCTCGGGTATCGCGGTCTGCGATCAGGCGCGAGCGATCCATCTCGCGGAACTGGGTCTGGACTTCGCCCGGAACTGGTTGAAACCCGACGGCGCCTTTCTGGTCAAACTTTTTCAGGGACATGGCTTCGGCGATTTTCTCCAGGAAATGCGCCGGACCTTCGAGACCGTTTCATCACGCAAGCCGGATGCATCGCGAGATCGCAGCCCGGAGGTCTACCTGCTGGGCAAGACCTTGAAAACTTGAGTGCATTGGCGATGTCGTCTTTGCGGCAGCAGACCCGAATCAGTTTAGAATGCTGAGTTCGTGGAACAGCACGATTTCCGGCGGCTTCCTCGGCCGGGCAACGAAGAAGAGGTGAAGCATTGAATAACATGTTCAAGAATCTGGCCGTCTGGCTGGTTATCGGTCTCGTCTTGATGACGGTCTTCAACCAGTTCAATACGCGCCAGGTAGCCCAATCGACGATGGAGTATTCGCAGTTCATCGACGAAGTGGGCAAGGGAACAATCGCCAAGGTGGTGATCGAAGGCCGCGTCCTCAAGGCGACGACCACCGATGGACGCAAGCTGACGACCTACGCGCCACCCGACCTGTGGATGGTTTCGGACCTGCTGAAAAACGGCGTCAAGATCGAAGCCAAGCCCGAAGAGGAGCAGTCGTTCCTGATGAGCATCTTCGTCAGCTGGTTCCCGATGCTGCTGCTGATCGGTGTCTGGATCTTCTTCATGCGCCAGATGCAGGGGGGCGGTCGTGGTGGCGCTTTCTCGTTCGGCAAGAGCAAGGCGCGGCTACTCGACGAGTCGACCAATACCATCACCTTTGCCGATGTCGCCGGTTGCGACGAAGCCAAGGAGGAGGTCTCCGAACTGGTGGACTTCCTGCGTGACCCGTCGAAATTCCAGAAACTCGGCGGCCGCATCCCCAAGGGTGTGCTGCTGGTCGGCAATCCCGGTACCGGCAAGACGCTGCTGGCCAAGGCGATCGCCGGCGAAGCCAAGGTCCCCTTCTTCTCGATTTCCGGCTCCGACTTTGTCGAGATGTTCGTCGGTGTCGGCGCGGCCCGTGTTCGCGACATGTTCGAGAACGCCAAGAAGCACGCGCCGTGCATCATCTTCATCGATGAACTCGACGCCGTCGGTCGCCAGCGCGGCGCCGGTCTCGGTGGCGGCAACGACGAACGCGAACAGACACTGAACCAGATGTTGGTCGAGATGGACGGCTTCGAAGGAAGCGTCGGCGTCATCGTCATCGCCGCCACCAACCGTCCGGACGTACTCGACCCGGCGCTGATGCGTCCGGGCCGTTTCGACCGGCAGGTGGTCGTGCCGTTGCCCGACATCCGGGGCCGTGAGCAGATTCTGGTGGTCCACATGCGCAAGGTGCCACTGTCACCCGACGTCAAGGCGGACATCATCGCCCGCGGCACCCCCGGCTTTTCCGGCGCCGATCTGGCCAACCTGGTCAACGAGGCGGCGTTGTTCGCGGCCCGCGCCAACAAGCGGCTGGTGGACATGGAGGACTTCGAAAAGGCCAAGGACAAGATCATGATGGGCGCCGAGCGCCGAAGCATGGTCATGAACGAGGACGAGAAGCGCAACACCGCTTACCACGAGTCGGGGCATGCGGTGGTCGCCAAGCTGATGCCGAAATCCGACCCGGTGCACAAGGTCACCATCATCCCGCGCGGGCGCGCGTTGGGACTGACCATGCAGCTGCCGGAAGAGGATCGCTACGCCTACGATCGCGTCTATCTGATGAGCCGGATCGCCGTGCTGTTCGGTGGCCGCATCGCCGAAGAGCTGTTCATGGACCAGATGACCACCGGCGCCTCCAATGACTTCGAGCGGGCGACCCAGATGGCGCGCGACATGGTGACCCGCTATGGCATGTCGGATGCGCTCGGACCGATGGTTTACGGCGAGAACGAGGGCGAGGTCTTCCTCGGACGCTCGGTAACGACGCACAAGAACATGTCCGAAGCAACGATGGAGAAGGTCGACCACGAAATTCGCCGCATCATCGACCAGCAGTACGCGCTCGCGCGCCGACTGCTCGAAGACAACCGTGACAAGGTCGAGGCGATGGCGCGTGCCCTGCTCGAGCTGGAGACGATCGACAGCGACCAGATCGACGACATCATGAACGGCAAGCCACCACGGCCGCCGAAACAGCCGCAGACCAAGCCCGCGAACCAGCCGGACAACAACACTCCGGACGCTGCACCGAGCGCGCCGGCGCCCGCTTGATTGCGGCAGCCAACGGATGCTCCGCTGCGGCAGGTTCCAGCTGCCGCTGACCCGCCCGCTGCTGATGGGCATCGTCAATCTGACGCCGGACTCGTTCTCCGGTGACGGCCTGGCCGGTGACACCGCAAGGGCGTTGGCGCAGGCGCGCAGGCAGATCGACGTCGGCGCCGACCTGCTCGACCTCGGCGCCGAATCGTCGCGCCCGGGTGCCGTTCCGACCCCGGAGGACCAGGAGCTGGAGCGCCTGCTGCCCGTTCTCGAGGCCCTCGCCGACTGCGGCGTGCCGATCTCGGTGGACACCTACAAACCGGCGGTGATGCGCGCCGCCTTGGCGCACGGCGCGTCGATGATCAATGACATCCACGCGTTGCGCATGCCGGGCGCCCTGGCAGCGGTTGTCGACAGCGATTGCGCGATCTGCCTGATGCATATGCGTGGCGCGCCACTGACCATGCAGGACCGGCCGGCCTACCGGGACGTCGTCGTCGAGGTCCGCAGTTTCCTCGACGACCGTGTCGCCGCAGCACGCGCCGCAGGCATTGGCAGCGACCGTCTGGTCCTTGATCCGGGTTTCGGCTTCGGCAAGACACTGGAGCACAACCTGGCACTTCTCCGCCGCTTGCCGGAGTTGTCGTTCGACGGGTTGCCGATGCTCGCCGGCATCTCGCGAAAATCGATGCTCGGCACACTCACCGGGCAGCCGGTCGACCGGCGGCTGGCGGCCAGCCTCGCCGCCGCCCTGCTGGCCGTGCAGCGTGGCGTGCAGATTCTGCGCGTACACGACGTTGCCGAAACGCGTGATGCGCTGGCCGTCTGGCAGGCGCTCGATGGCGAAGGGCCACCTGCCGGCTGAAGGCACGTGGCCGAGTTGGCAGTCGCGCACGCACGGTTTGCGTAAAATAGCGACGGTCGAACGAACGTCGATTCACGGTCATCTCGGGGAGAGCAGGTGTGAGCAGAAAGTATTTTGGTACGGACGGCGTGCGCGGGCGCGTCGGGGAAATCCCGATCACGCCCGATTTCGTGATGCGCCTGGGGCACGCGGCGGGACGGGTACTCGCCGCGCACGACACCGAACGCAGCAGTTTCAAGCCTGGCGAACGGCCGGCCGTGCTGATCGGCAAGGACACCCGTGTCTCCGGCTACATGCTCGAGGCGGCCCTGGAAGCCGGCTTCGCGGCCGCCGGCGTCGATGTCTGCCTGGTCGGACCGATGCCGACACCGGCCATTGCCTACCTGACCCGTGCCCTGCGGCTGCAGGCGGGAATCGTCATCTCCGCGTCGCACAATCCGTACTACGACAACGGTATCAAGTTCTTTTCGGCGCAGGGCACCAAGCTGCCCGACGAGCTGGAATCCGAAATCGAGGCGCTGCTCGACGAACCGCTGACCTGCGTGCCCTCGGCGGCGCTTGGCCGCGCGCGGCGGATCGATGACGCCGACGGTCGCTATATCGAGTTCTGCAAGAGCACCTTTCCCTTCGACCTCGACCTGCGCGGACTGAAGATCGTCGTCGATTGCGCGAACGGCGCCGCCTACCACATTGCGGCGCATGTCTTTCACGAACTGGGAGCCGAAGTCAGCACCATCGGCACCGACCCGAACGGCCTGAACATCAACCAGGATGTTGGCGCCACGGCACCCGCTGCCCTGCGCAAGGCGGTCGTCGAGCAGGCGGCCGACCTCGGCATCGCGCTTGACGGCGACGCCGACCGGGTCTTGATGGTCGACGCCGAGGGCACCATCTACGATGGCGATCAACTGCTGTTTGCGGTTGTTCGCAGCCGCCTTCGCCAGGGCCCGGTGGCCGGGGTGGTCGGCACGCTGATGAGCAATCTGGCGCTCGAACACGCCCTGACGGAAGCGAGGGTGCCGTTCGTCCGGGCGGCCGTCGGTGATCGCTACGTCATGGACCTGCTGCGCCAGAACGGCTGGCTCTATGGCGGCGAGAACTCCGGCCACATCCTCTGCCTCGACCGACACTCGACCGGCGACGGCATCGTTTCTGCGTTGCAGGTGCTTTCCGCGCTGCGCGAGGCGGGAGGGAATCTGCAGCAGCTGCTCGGCGACCTGAAGCTCTACCCGCAGAGACTGATCAATGTCGCCATCAGCAAGGGTTTTCCGTGGCAGGAGAACGCGCTGATCGCCGCCGCGCTGGCCGAGGTCGAAAGCGGACTTGAGGGCCGCGGGCGCGTGCTGCTGCGCGCTTCGGGCACCGAGCCACTGCTACGGGTGATGGTCGAAGGCCAGGACGCGGCCACCGTCAACAGCGCCGCCGAGAAACTCGCCGCCGTCGTCCGCCAGGCCGTCTCATCGTGAAATCGGCGAGCGGTCCAGCGCTCGGGCAGCCGCCCGCCGAGCGAACGGCGGCGGCATCAGTCCTCGCCCTCGCCCACCCCGTACTCGCGGTCTAGCCGGTTCATGTACCGCGCATACCACCAGATGATCACCAGGTAGATCAGCGGCGCGCCCTGCGCGCCCATGTAGAAACCGAGCGGAAAGCCCAGAATCGTCAGCTCGGCCAGGTCGCGGGCGAAGAAACTGACGACGAAGCTGACCACGAACCAGACCGCCAGCAGCATGGCGGTCATCCTCAGGTTACGTTGCCAGTAGTCGCGCTGCCGGCGTCCGAGTCGCATGCCACCCTCCCCTGCAGATCAGGCCGCACGGCTGCGGCAGCGGCAGCCGGCGGCATCGGCCGGCGAAGCTCGGCTCACGAGCCGTCCAGCTCGGGGTAACGAACGCTTTCGACGAACTCCTGCGTCTCCTGGCTTGGTGGCTGTCCGAACAGGCTGACGACAATGACCGTCACGAAGCCGGCCGCCACTCCCCAGACGCCGGCCGACGTTGACTGGATGCCGAACCACGGCTCCATGCCGATCCCCTGGATTCCCAGCCACGGAATGGCGTCGACCTGGACGCGCACCATGTAATAGATGGTCACCAGCAGGCCGATCGCCATGCCACTGACGGCGCCCGCCGCATTGGCCCGCTTCCAGAAGACGCCAAGAATCAAGGCCGGAAAGAACGCCGCCCCGGCCAGCGAGAAGGCCCAGGCGACCATCGCCAGGATCGTCGCCGGTTTCTGTGAGGCGACGGTCGCCGCCAGCACGGCGACCACCAGCAGCAGCGACTTGGAAACGACCAGACGCCACTGGGTGGTCGCGTCGGGCCGGAAGATCTTGTAATACACGTCGTGCGACAAGGCGCTGGCGATGGTCAGCAACAAGCCGTCGGCGGTGGACAGCGCCGCCGCAAGCGCACCGGCGGCGACCAGCCCGGAAATGACGTAGGGCAGACCAGCGATTTCCGGCGTCGCCAGCAGGATCACGTCGGGATTGAGTGCCAATTCGACGAGCTGGAGAATACCGTCGCCATTGACATCCTCGATCGACACCAGACCGACCTTCCCCCAGGCGCTGACCCACACCGGCAATTGCGCGATCGACGAGCCGATCAGGCTCGAATAGATCTCGTACTTGGCAAACACCGCGTACGCCGGCGCCGTCAGGTACAACGCCAGGATGAACAGCAGCGACCAGAATACCGAACTGCGCGCCTCGCGGACGCTGGGCGTCGTGTAATAGCGCATCAGCACGTGCGGCAGCGCGGCGGTGCCAACCATCAGGCAGAACACCAGGCTGAGGAAATTCAGGCGCGCGGTATCGCTTACCGCCTCGCCACCCGTCGGGAATGGCGTCACGTGGTGCTCGGGTTCGGCGCCGCGCTGCATCGCCTGGCGCATCAGCTTGTCCCAGTAGCTGCGGGCGACCTCGCTGTTCTTCGGCAGCTCCCGCCGTTCGCGCTCGAGGGCGACGACATCGCGCATCTGCGCGTTGCTGCTCTTCAGCTCGTTGATCTGTTCGGTCAGCCGCAACCGCTCGTCGTCGAGCGATGCCGGCAAGGTCAATATCTTCTCGTAGTAGCCATCGCCACGTTCGCGGAAAATCCGGCGCGCCTCGATCTCGGCCGGGTCGTCGAAGATCCGGTCCTCCAGCAGCTGCACCTTCTGCAGCACCAGACCATAGGTCAGCTGCGGGACCGGAATGCCGGTGACCTGGTAGGAGAGAATGCTCACCGGTACCAGATAGGCGACGATCAGGATGGCGTACTGTGCCACCTGGGTCCAGGTCACGGCACGCATGCCGCCCAGGAAGGAACAGACCAGAATGCCCGCGAGGCCGACGAAGACGCCGATTTCGAACTGCAGGCCGACGAAACGGCTGGTGATCAGGCCAACACCATAGATCTGCGCGACCACGTAAACGAAGGACGCCAGGACGGTGGCAAAGACACCGACCAGCCGCGCCGGATTGCCACCGTAACGCGCCGCCAGGAAATCCGGGATGGTGTACTGCCCGAAGCGCCGCAGGTAGGGTGCCAGCAAGAGCGCCACCAGGACGTAGCCGCCGGTCCACCCCATGACGTACGCCAGGCCCTGATAGCCCGACAGATAGAGCGTCCCCGCCAGTCCCATGAACGAGGCGGCGCTCATCCAGTCGGCACCGGTGGCCATGCCGTTGAAGATCGCCGGCACCCGTCGGCCGGCAACGTAGTATTCCGCGACGCTGGCCGTGCGTGCCAGCACACCGATCGTCGCGTAAAGGAAGATGGTCAGGAAAAGAAACGAATAGCCGATCCAGCGCGCCGGCATGCCGTATCGTTCGAGCACGGCCAGGACCAGAATGAAGATGAAGAAGCCGGCCGTGTAGATGGCATAGTAGCGACGCAGCGGTACGGCAGTGTAATCGGCCATCGCGTGGCGCTCGTCTAGGCGCTCTGATACAGGTGACGATGCGCCTTTTCGAGTTCCACCAGACTGGCCGGAGTCTCGAAGCCCTTACGCGCTGCCCGCGCCATGCTGACCTGCAGCAGCTTGGCCGTCGCGTACGCGTCGAAAACGGCGTTGTGCCGCTCGCCACTCTCGACACCGAAGTGCGCCAGCCAGACGTCCATGCGAGTCCGCGCATCACCGGCGTCACGAAACAGGCTGGCCATTACCCAAGCCAGATCGATCCACGGCAGCCGCAAGTCGACGCCCAGTGCCTCGGCGATCGCCCGTTCGATCCGCCGCGCGGCGAACGACGCGTGATAGGCCACCAGCGGTGCCTTGCCGACGAAGTCA
>JACKLX010000011.1 GCA_024235695.1 Accumulibacter sp. | reverse complement strand
CCACCGGCGCTGGCTCGCCGCCATCATTGACGATTACCCACTGGATGTCGGTCAGTGACTGACCGCTCACCGACTCAAGGGCCCGTTGCAGCAGTAGGGGTCGGTCTTTGGTTCGGGTGATGACGGCTACCAGGGGAGTGTCGAGCGTGTCGGGCATGTCGATGGTCGGGATCGTAGGTGAATCGGTGCGCGGTCGGATCAAAGCCGTCGCGTTAGGCGTTCTCGAATGTGCATCAGCAAGCTCAGGTACACGCGTGACAGTAACGGCAAGCGGCGAATACTTCCCGTTTTCCAGTAGCTGAGGCTCAGCTGCCGGGCGAAGCGCATTGGGAACAGAACAAGCTGCAGCGCTGACAGGCGTGTCACGATTCTACGTTCGACCGCATTCTTCCCGATGTCCTGAAAGTGCACCAGGGTCTCGAACGGCTCGACCTCTTCAGGGGTCGGGGCGGTCAACAGGGCTCTCAGGGGTTGTGAAAGGTCGTACGGCGACAGTCGCAAGCGCTTCAGACCGTCGCCAAGGACGAGCGCATCGCGTATGAAGCTCACGGCGCCACCCTGCATCTGATCGATCGCATCGTCCCGCAAAGGGGTGCAGTCGCAGGCATCGAGCAACGGAGAAAGGTCTTGTGACTGGTGCGCGATCTTGATGAATGTCCCGTGCGTGGCGGAGAAGAAGAGCTCAACGATTTCTATGCACTTCTTGATATCCGAGAAGAGGTCCAAAGGTTCCCCATAGCGAACGAAATACGCTTCGTGGGCGAGGTTTGCCAGTCTCAGCTGGTCGGCTTCGGCAAACGTTCCAAAGTAGAAGGCCTTGAGCTCTGGAGCCTTGCCGTTAGCCGAAAGCAGTTCAGCCAGCGAACGATACATGGTGCCCCACCATCCGATATCGATTATCGCGACGCCGGGCGAATCCGTTAGCCCTTTCTTTCGGTAATACGCCAGCAGGTCTTCACGTTCCCAGCGCGCGCGGTCGACGATGTCCGCCTCGATCGCCCTGAATAAGGCCTCCAGGCGCGGACGGTCGGCGATCGTGACGATCTGGTCGGGGGAACTGAACCCTGCGGCGTGGATCTGGTCGGCGAAGGCAGCAGGGTCGAATTGAATGCGAGCCAGGTGGTCTGAAACGGATGTTTGCGCTGAGCTATCACAGAGAAACTGCAGCGCCCGATGATCGAGTGCTGTGATCCGGGCAAAATTGACGGCGCGCCGCGAACAGTACGTATAGCTGCTCTCCACGTTAACGCCGATCGCTTCGGCGATCAGGTCGAAAGCGTCCTTCATGATCTTGCCGTCGCGTGATAGGAAGTGGGCCTGGTCTATGCCATGCGTCCGGAACTGGTCGACCAGCCAGAGAGCGAATCCGAGCAGCAGCGGGCCAAAGGCCGTATAGCCCAGAACGTCCCAGCGGCCGGCAAAGAAGCTCGCGGTGCCGGGCCCGGGAGGAGCCGCATCGTAGTGGCGATTCGCGGTCAGCCCCGCCATCAGGGACAGTTCCGGGCGCTCCATCCAGCCGGACAGGTGCGCATTTACCGACGAAAGTCGGCTCCGCCAGGCAAGTCGCCATGGTAGTCGGGGCAGCCCGAGTACTTCCAAGTTACGTGGATTGAGCGAGAAATTGTGGATCGGCGAGGGCACGTGCAATGAGGGAATCCCGTTACGCCACGCCATCAGACAATCCGAGCGGAAATTGTCGCCAATGTGCAGGATCTTCCGTCGCGCCACGCCAGCTTGACGATGTAGCTCCCGGAATAGCGGCCCATCGTGCTTGGTCGCCCGGTGCACCGACGACACGATGATCTGGTGTCGTCCATCGAAGCCCTTGGCGCGCAGCAATGCGTCGATGACGCTTTCGTCCAGGTAGGTGTCGGATGTGAAAAACACGGTCTTACCGGCGGTCAAGGTGTAGTCATACAGTTCGCCAACGCAGTCACGGCGGCGACAGCAAGCGTGTTCCAGCGCCAGTTCGAGCGACATCAGAGGCGCAAGGGTGTCGGCTGCCAGCGCAAGTCGTGCCTCGGCTCGCCTGTAGATCTCCGCCAGCGTGATTTCTGGCAGCGTGGCGAGCATTCGAGCCTCACGCTCGCTCTCGATTCGCACTTGCCTGAACGGTGGTTGGCCGGCTCCGAGTACTTCGCCCGCCTTTCGTTCAAGGAACCAGAAGAGGTGATCAGGCGCAGCGAAGGGCCGTACCAGTGCGGTGTCGAAGATGTCGAACGATACGACTTCGGCGCGGTCGATCAAGGCCATGGCGCGGTCGCGTGCGAAGGAGTTCCGCGGAAAGGGCAAGGCGATAGAGCGCATATCGACCGTTCAGTCCTGGCGCCCGGAATTTCGCACGAGTCGTGCCATGGCCATCAGTTTCGTCCATGCCCGTCTCGCCAGAAGCGGCAGAATGCTCGTAAACACTTCCTGGAGCCGCTTCGGCAGAAGACTCCTGAGCGTACATCCCAAGCGCAGCTTGTTATTTTCCGACTGCATGCGGTTAATTTCCGACTGCATGCGCGCGTGCTCGGTCTCGAGATTCCGGATCCAGGTGAACAGTCCGAAGCGCTTGGCGTCGACGCAACGCCAGAATTGGCCTGGGGCATATCGGTACTGGTCGATCCCGTGGATGGCCATGGCGCATTGTCCAGCCATGTCGGCGATTTCTGCCAACTCGAAAAATCCGAAGGTGAGTGGGCGGTCGGGGCGACCGATCGCGTTTTCGTCCGGTGCATGCAGGGCTCGCCGCGCGGCGCCAATTCCGGCCTCAAACGACGCGCGAGCGTTCTCTTGATCGCCGTCCACGAGCGCGATCATACCAAGAAGAAAACATGCGGCCACCGTCTTGGTTGTCAGCAGTGGGCTGAAACGATCCGGATCGAGGCCGACCACCGCTTCGAGGAACTTCTTGCCACGGTTTCGCTGCCCGCTGTCGAGAGCAATAAGCCCAGCGACATAACAGAGAGAGAGTTGCCAGCGATGGACATGCGGATTGTTAGTGGCAATCTGCAGATAGTCTTCGATCGACGCCAGTACGGCGTATTGCTGGCTAACGTCGTGCTGCCGTAACACTGCGTATGCGCGTACCGCCAGCAAGCCGCCGAAATCGGCCGAAGTCTTGTCAGCGCATGATACAGCGGTGTCGACCGCTGCGGCCAGAACGTCCGGGTCGCGGATTCGCTGCCCGTTCTGTATCAGTTGCCGGTAGAGCCAGGGGTTGTCATAGTGGGTGGCGAAAGCGGTCAATTCGGCGTGCGTGCCGATCATGCTGGAGTCGAACTCGGGGTGGCTATAGCGCGTCTGGCTATCGCGGGCGGGATCGGCCGCGGCGACCACGATCCACCATTGGGCCTCGCAATCAATGGTTGCTGACAGCGGAATCTGCTGAAGCCGCCTAGGTGCGTGGGCGTGCGCGATACCGCAGGGCGCGGTTTGTCGGTAGCGCGCTTCGATGATGAAATGGTGGCTGAGGGCCTCGTGGAAAGGGACGTAATCGAAGTATGTCAAGGGGTCGGGAGTCGGGCCTGGGAGCTCTTTGTCTGGTGACCGGCATGAAACGTTGCAGAGGACTCGGCCATCTGGTTTGAGGACGCGGGCAATTTCGCTCAGGAATCGTTGATGATCTTCCTGCTGCTCGATGGTGTCGAAACTGACCACCATGTCGATTGAATGAGCGGGAAGAAAATCAAGCGCAAGCGATGGCATTTCGCGAAACTCGATCGGGTAGCCAGCGAAATGATCACGGGCGTAGGCAATTGCCTGGCCCTGGCTATCGACGCCAATGAAGTGGCGACCGCGTGACGCGGCAGCGAGCAACGCACTGCCGTAGCCCGCCCCACAGGCGCAGTCGAGCACGGTGTCGCCGGGCCGGATCCATTCGGCGGCCAGTGCATAGCGGACGAACTGCATGTCCGACTTCGGACCAACTTCGCGCGACATGTCCGGTCGCCCGCCGTCTGCACCGATGAGACCGTCGATGGGCCAACGTTCGAGTACGGCATCCGGTACTTTCTCGAAGCACAGCAGTACTTCCGGGCTCGGGTCGTCGAGGCGCTCGTAACGGGATGCAGGAAAAGCGGCCGGATGGCGTCGATAGCCAGCAGCGATAGCTGCCGCCTCGATCTGGATATTGTCGAGTCCGTTCCATTTCCCGGTCGACCGGATGGTCGACACGGCGTCGGAAAGGTCGAGCACAAGCGTCCGCTTGGCATTGACGCGCAGCGAAGTAAGAAGAGTCCTCAGGTCGGTCGCTTGAATGCCGGCGCTGCCGTCAACCACGACGATGTCGAAGCCGGCAGAGTCGCTCGTTGAGGCTACTCGGCTCAACCGTTGATCAAGCTGTGGGCATTCAACCAGCGGGTCGATGACCCAGGCTTCGGCATCACAGCCGCGTTGCAGCAGGGCGCTCAGCAGGCTGGTATCGCGGCAAGCGTAGTGCAATATGCGCCCAGGGCCGACCAGCGTCAGGAGTCGCTCGGCGAGAACGTGACTCATTTCAGACCGGTCGACATCGGGATGGCTGAAACGGCAGGGCCGCCCTAGTCATTGCTGCGACTGACCGCTTCGAGGTCGCACAGACCGCCGAAAAAATGCCAATCTGGGGCGCCGACGACACGGAAGAAAGTGGCCTCGTCACGCCAATATAGAATCTGTTGCGTACCGTACCTTGGAGTGAGCTCGCGTGAGACGACACCTTGCACCTCATAGTTTCCTGCCCCGAGCCGACAGAGGAACTCGATGGTGACGGAAACGGTCTCTCCGGCGCGAAAGCGCCTTTCCCAGAAAATGTCGCCAAGTCTTGCACCATGCAGGATCGCCATGTCCTGATTCAGAGTTCCCCACGAATAGATTTTCTCGCCGCGATCGCGTCGGATCACGATGGAGACGTTGAGATGCTCAAGGTCTGTTTCACATAGCGCAATCAGGGTGACGTGTGCGCTCTCGCCTGGCTCAAAAACGCTTCGCTCATGCCCGGTCGCATCGTGGATGCGAACTGAAAGAAGACGTGCACCTCCGATCCCATATACCAGCGACTCCGCCACTGGCTTCACGTCGGGAATTTCCGCCGGAGTCTCGACCCGAGACCAGTAATGGGCTTCGTGCTCGAAAAGAATGGCTCGATAACGCCGCGTGCCTTCCTTCGTGTCGCCCCAGAAGACCATCTTTCCCTGATCGAGAAGCAAGGTTTTCGTCGTAAGGGTCCGAACCAGTTCGTGGTCGTGAGAGACAAAGAGCAGACTCGCACCATTACCCACCAGTTCACGAATTCGAGCATGACAGCGTTTCTGAAAAAGCGCGTCACCGACTGCCAGCGCCTCGTCAATGATCAGGAGGTCGGGCTGAAAATGCGTTGCCGTGGCAAAAGACAGCCGAACAAACATTCCGCTCGAATACGTCTTTACCGGTTCATCGATATAGCTGCTGAGCTCTGCGAAATCAACGATTTTGTCGAGTTGGGCATCGATCCAGCGGCGGCTGATACCAAGGACTGCTCCAAGCATAAAGACATTCTCGCGACCGCTCATTTCCGGGTGAAAGCCGGCGCCAAGTTCGAGCAGCGCGGTAATTCGACCATTGATCAGAAGGCTGCCATGCGTGGGCCGCGAGATGCCAGTTATCAATTGTAGCAGTGTGCTCTTGCCCGAACCGTTGCGGCCGATAATCGCGACCGCTTCGCCGCGCTCGACACTGAAGGAGATGCCGTCAAGTGCCGTCGTGAATTGACGGCCATGCCCGAGCAACTGTCGGAGCGGGTTCCAGCCCAGCGCGAAGCGCTTGACCAAGCCGTCGGCGACAATTACATGGCGATCAGAGGACATCCGCCAGCTCTGCCTTGCTATGCATGAAAAACGCGTATCCGCAAAGGCTCATCGCCAGGCCTACGCCGGTTACCATAGCCAATGACATCCACTGCGGCGCGTGACCCCAGACAGCGACGTCGCGGAGCGCTTCGACCAGCGTCGCCACCGGATTGAGAACATACAGCCAGCGTACCGACTCGGGAACCGCCGAACTTGGATAGAACACCGGTGAAAGGAACATCAGCAGCTGCAATGCGACTGGGGTGGCGTGCGCAAGGTCACGAACGTAGGCGCCAAGAGCGGCCAGAAACCAGGTGGCCCCCAAGGCGACCAGCAGCATTGGTAGCAGGATCAATGGCAGTAGCGCCAGCGACACGCTGAGATGGCCGAGGAGCGCGACGCCAAGCAACAGCAGCAGCAGGTTGGTCAAGGTATGAAATCCCGCGGTAAAGACCAGAACCACTGGCAGGACTTCCGCCGGGAAGACCGTCTTCTTGATATAGCTCTGGTACCCGACAAGATAGCGCGGCGCGGTGCCGAGCGTCTCGGCGAAGAAGTTGAAGACGATCAGGCCACAGTACATCAGCAGCGGCGCGGGGGCTGCCCTCCCTTCCGGTGCTGGCCAGGGTATGTGCACGATCTTGCCGAAAACCAGCGTGAACGACGCGAGGATCAACAGGGGATAGAGTAGCGACCACGCGATCCCAAGGTAGGAGCCGCGGTACTTGGTCACGATCTCGCGATAAATCAAGGCCCGGGCAAGATAGACATGGCGGCGAGATCCTTCGTGCATGGTCTGGGGTGCGACGTCCATCAGGTTTGCATCTGCAGGGCAACCGGGCTTGCGGGGCTGGCTCATCAGGGCGAAGATATCTGTGCCACGCACCTATGCCAGTTGGTGGCTCGGAGAGTGACTGATTCTAGCGAAATGTGCGCATCGACAGGCGATTACTTTGTCGCCGGCGCCCAGCGGAAAGCGTGGGCCAAGCTGGCATGCGCCCTTCGGTCGGACGTGCATTGCCAGAGCAAAGAGGCGGAGGGAAGGCGGCGAGCGTACCTGCGTGTGTCGGGCGAATTCCTGGCAGCGCGTGTGCCTGCCAGACGATGACCGTGAGGTGCTCGGCCAGGAGTCGTCGCCGCGCGATAATCACCGGGCGCCCGGCCAATCATTTCTCGGCCTTGGTTAGCCAGGTAAACGTGCGCTGCAAGGCGGTGTCAAGGCTAATCGTGGTGTCGAGGCCAAGCTCGACGCGTGCCCTGCCGGTGTGCGGCACGTACCGCTCAGGCGCTTTGCCGCTGGGTTGCCCGCGCACCTCGAGCCGTCGGTTAGAGCCGACCGTATTGGCAATTCGATGAGCCAGTTCGGCGATCGATACGCTTTGGTCGGATCCGACGTTGTAAGGTCGGTTATTTTTTCCGCGGACAAGAATGGTCATCAGCCAGATCACCAGATCCGCGGGATACATGTAGCTGCGGTACGCCGTGCCGTCACCGCTGACGATGATCGGTCCGCCAGCGACCGCGTCACGTAGAAAGTTGCCGGCAGCAAAATGCGCGCCGAGTGGCAGATGCGGGCCAACAAACGTAAAGCAGCGACCGATCTTTGTATGGATGCCGCACTGCTTCTCCGCAATGGCGCACAGCAATTCGGCGACACGCTTGCCCTCGGCATAGGCGCTGTGCGGCGAATTGACATCGGGTCCGCCGACAAGGGTTTCCGGAACATGTTGTAATTCTGGTGGCTGGCGACCGTAGACGGCACCCGAACTGACAAGGAGCAGACTCTTGATACCTGCCGAGGTGGCGAAGTCAAGCACTCGCCTGGTTCCGCAGACGATGGTGTCGAGCATCGTGTCGGGGCGGCGTTCGTTGAGGTCCGTGCTGCTCTCGGCGGCGGCGTGAATGATGTGGTCGTATTGCCCCTGCGGGGACGCAAAGTGACGAACGTCGCCGCGTAGCCACGTGAGCCCTGGCTGACTTGCCAGGTGTGGCGCACGAATTGAAAATGCAGGCGGATCACGACTGAGCACGGTCGCCGAGATGCGGCTGCCAAGGCGTTCGTTGGCGGCCCGCATAGCTTCAAGCAACCAGAGTCCGAAAAAACCGGTTCCGCCGGTGATGAACAGGCGCTGCCCCCGCAGTTCGTTCCAGAGTGGCTCGGAATGCTCGAGGATGTGCCGGAGGTCTGCTTCAGGAACGGGGCGCAACATGGTTCAGACGTCGATGCCGAGAAATTGTTGGATCTTGGCTGCTGCAAAGTCAAGCATCACCTCGCTAAGTCCAGGCCACAGTCCGATCCAGAAGGTGTCGTTCATCACCCGATCGGTGTGGGTCAGCGAGCCGGCGACGCGGAAGGTGCGCCCGCTCATGTACGGCTGGCGGGTGACGTTGCCGGCGAACAGCAGGCGTGTGCCGATGCGGTGTTCGTCGAGGTAGCTGAGCAGGTCGACGCGGTCGCAGCCGGCCGCCGGCTTGAGCGTCAGTGGAAAGCCGAACCACGACGGGTCGCTGTCCGGCGTCGCCTGCGGCAGGACGAGGAACTCGGCAAGCGGCGCCAGCCGTCGCATCAGGTGCGCGAAGTTGCTCTTCCGGGCAGCGATGAAGTCCGGCAGTCGAGCCAGCTGGGCCAGCGCACAGGCGGCCTGGACGTCGGTGATCTTGAGGTTGTAGCCGAGCTGCGAGTAGGTGTACTTGTGGTCATAGCCGAAGGGCAGGGTGCCGTGCTGTTGCGCGAAGCGCTTGCCGCAGGTGTTGTCGCAGCCGGTCGCGCAATAGCAGTCGCGACCCCAGTCGCGAAGCGACTCGAGAATTCTCTTCAACTGCGCGTTGCGCGTGAACACCGCGCCGCCCTCGCCCATGGTGATGTGGTGTGCGGGGTAGAAGCTGAGCGTGCCGATGTCGCCGAAACCGCCGACTGGCCGGCCGTCGTAGGTCGAGCCGAGGGCATCGCAGCAGTCTTCGATCAGCCACAGGCCATGTTGGCGGGCGAGCCGGCCGACCGCGCGCAGGTCGAAGGGGTTGCCCAGGGTGTGCGCGAGCACGATCGCCCGCGTCCGGTCGGAGATTGCACCTTCGATCTGCTCGACGTCGATGTTGTAGCCGGGGATGGTGACATCGACGAAGACCGGCACGCAGCCGTTCTGCAGGATCGGATTGATCGTCGTCGGGAAACCGGCGGCCACCGTGATCACCTCGTCACCAGGCTTTAGCGCGCGCTCGCCCAGGCTGGCAGAGGTCAGCGCACTGAAGGCCAGCAGGTTGGCCGACGAGCCCGAGTTGGTGGTCAGGACGTGCTCGACGTCGAGGAAGCGGCCAAGTCGTTGCTCGAATTCGCTGTTGAAGCGACCGGTGGTTAGCCAGCCGTCGAGCACGGCATCGACCATCTGCCGCAGCTCGCCGGCGCCGATCAGCTTGCCGGCTGCCGGGATGGCGCTCGCGCCGGGCTGGAAGGGCGTGCCGGACCGCGTCTCGTCGGCATGTCGCTCGACGAGTGCGAGGATTTGTTCTCTCAGCGGTGCCGTGTTCACCGGGTGATTGCGCTTGCCGCGTCCCGGCAGTAGTCGTCGATCTGTTCCCGGCAGATTGCCGTCATGTCGGCGCCGCACGAATGTGCACGGTACCAGTCGACGGTCGCCCGGAGCGCGGTCGGCAGCCGCCAGACCGGATGCCAGTGCAGTCCCGAACCGGCTTTCGAGGCGTCGAGCCGCAGGCAGTGCGCTTCGTGCGGATGCGGCCTGACGTCGCGAAGCCATGCCGCGCCGTCACCCCAGATGCCGACCAGCGCCTCGAGCACCTGTTCGACGCTGTGCGTATCCTGGTCCACGGGGCCGAAGTTCCACGCTTCGGCGAAGGCGGCACCTTCCTCATGCAGTTTCTCGGCCAGCAGCAGGTAGCCGGCGAGCGGCTCGAGGACGTGCTGCCAGGGGCGAATCGCCCCGGGATGGCGGACCATCAACGGCCGCTTGCCGGTGAATGCGCGCATTGCATCGGGAATCAGGCGGTTGTCTGACCAGTCGCCACCGCCGATGGCGTTGCCCGCGCGCGCGCTGCCGATGGCGGTACCGTGGCTGGCGTGATCTGCAGCGCTGAAGAAGGACGAGCGATAGGCGGCAGCGACCAGTTCGACGCAGGCCTTGCTGCTGCTGTACGGGTCGCTACCGCCGAGCGCGGAGCTCTCGCGATGGGCCTCTGCCGACTCGCGGTTGTCGTAGCACTTGTCGCTGCTGACGACGACGACGGCGCGCACCGCCGGCGTTTGACGGATGGCTTCGAGAAGATTGACCGTCCCCATGACGTTGGTCGCGTAGGTTTCGACCGGGTGGGCGTACGAGCGAAGGATCTCGGCTTGCGCGGCGAGGTGGAAGACCACTTCCGGCCGGTGGTCGGCGAAGGCCCTGGCCAGCTGGTCGGGGTCCCGGACGTCGGCGAGGATCGAGACCATCTGCTGCGCGACCCCGGCGGCTGCAAAGAGGCTCGGCTGCGTTGCCGGCGGCAGCGCGTAGCCGACGACTCTGGCTCCCATTGCCTGCAGCCACAGCGACAGCCAGCTGCCCTTGAAGCCGGTATGGCCGGTGATCAGGACACGCCGATCTTTCCAGAAGGCGGCCCGTATCACCAGCTCTTCCACGGCGCGGCGCCCGACGACCAGAGTTGCTCGAGATGGTTCTTGTCGCGGAGGGTGTCCATTCCCTGCCAGAAACCGTCGTGCTGCCAGGCAGCAAGCTGGCCGCTCTGCGCCAGGCGCTCGATCGGCGTCGCTTCCCAGATGCACGCATCGCCGTCGATCAGCTCGAGCACGCTCGGGTCGAGAACGAAAAAACCGCCATTGATCCGTCCGCCGTCGCCGCCCGGCTTCTCGCGGAAGGCGACGACGCGCTCGCCGGCGAGTTCCAGTGCGCCAAAGCGCCCGGGTGGGGTGACTGCGGTGACCGTTGCGCGCACCTGCCGGCGGCGATGGAAGTCGATGGCGGCGGTGATATCCACGTCGCCGAGGCCGTCGCCGTAGGTGAAGCAGAACAGTTCGTCCAGCTCGACGTACGCCCGCACGCGCCGCAGACGTCCGCCGGTCTGTGTCGCGTCGCCGGTGTCGACCAGCGTCACGCGCCACGGCTCGGCGTGTCGCTCGTGGACTTCCATGCGGTTGCTGGCCATGTCGAAGGTCACATCCGAGGTATGCAGGAAGTAGTTGGCGAAATATTCCTTGATCATGTAGCCGCGGTAGCCCAGGCAGATCACGAAATCGTTGATGCCGTGGCTGGCGTAGATCTTCATGATGTGCCAGAGAATCGGCTTGCCACCGATTTCGACCATCGGCTTGGGCCGCAGAACGGTCTCCTCGGCCAGTCGCGAGCCGATGCCTCCGGCAAGGATGACGGCTTTCATGACCGTCGGGCGCGCGCAGCACCGGACTCGGTAGCTGCGCCTGGCTTGCCCACTGGCGTCGCCCGCCGGGCCTGTGATCGATGCACCATGAGCCGAAGAGTAGCGCGATCGCCGGCGCTGCGCCAATCGGCCAGACCTTGGCAGGGTCGGCCGGCGTCGGCGGGGCGGATGGCCCCGACGCTTGGCTCAGCGTGCATCGCCGGTCACGGGGCGTTGCTCGGGCGCTACGGGCGGCTGCCGAGCAGCCGTTGCAGTCCTTCGGTGAGGTTTTGCACGGTCTTGGGGTCGGGCATCGGCAGTCGGATATAGCGCTGGCCGCTTGCCGGATCGGTCTGTATCCACGGCGATTGGCGCTCGCCCTGCGCGGCCGCGGCGAGTTCGCCGAGCAATTGTGCGCCAACCGCCAGCAGTGGCGCCCACGCGTCGGCGGTAGCCGGCGGCGTTGCGGCAGCGGCGGTCGCTGGCTGTCGCCCGCCGGCGCCAGGTTCGCCGGGCGTGCCGGGGGGTGGCTCGTCGGTCTGGTTTGCCGCTGCCGACGCTTCGGCTGCCGCCGCTTCAGGGACTTGCAGTTCCCGGTTGCCCAGATCATCCGCATCGCCGGCATCGGCGTCGGCGGTCGCCGCCAGCGGCGGTGTGTCCTGGCGATCGTCTTCGGCGGCCGCCTGGCCTTCGACCGCGCCGGTGACCTTTTCGACCGCTTCCATGAATTTCGACAGGCGCGTGCCCTGCAGCACCACCTCGCTTTCGCCGCCGTCGAGGACACCGGCGAACAGCGATTGCTTGAACGCCAGCACTGACAGCATGCCTTCCTCGATCGTCCCCCGGGCGACGAAATTGATCACCTGGACGCCGCGCGTCTGGCCGAGCCGGTGCACGCGGCCGATGCGTTGTTCGAGCACGGCCGGATTCCACGGCAGATCCATGTTGATCACCACGGCCGCGGCGTGTTGCAGGTTGAGGCCGACGCCGCCGGCGTCGGTACTGAGAAAGACCCGGCACGCGGGATCCTTGTTGAAACGGTCGACCAGCGCGCCACGCTTGTCGCCGGGGACGCCGCCATGGAACAGGACGTGCTCCCAGCCGCGCGCGTTCAGCCGGCGGATGATCAATTCGTGCGTGCGCAGCCACTGGCTGAAGACGACGACCTTGGCCTGCGGATCGTCGAGGATGTCGTCGAGCAGCGCCGCCAGTTCGTCGGCCTTGTAGCCGTAATCCGATTCGTGGTCGAGCAGGAAGGTGCTGTTGCACGACATGCGCATGTTCTGCATGGCGCAGCGCAGCCGCAACTGGTCCTTGTCGGAGAGAAAGCCGGTGTGCCGCCAGCGCTGGACGATGCGCGCGACAACGTAGGCGTTCTCGTCGTGGTGCACCGCCTGCTGCGGGGTCATCGGCACGAACAGCGTGTTGTCGACCCGTTCGGGCAGTTGTTCGAGGACCGCGGCCTTGCGCCGGCGCAACATGATCGGCGCCAGCGTCTCGCCGATCTGCTGCAGCTTGCAGTAGCCGATGACGCGGCCGCGTTCGTCGCGCTGCTGATGTTCCTCGAGCAGGCGCCAGGTTGGCCCGAGGCGGTGCTGATCGACGAACTGGACGATCGAGATCAGTTCCTCGAGCCGGTTTTCCAGCGGCGTGCCGGTGAGCACCAGCGCGTAGCTGCTGTCGATGCGCTTCAACGCGCGTGCCGCGATGGTGTTCCAGTTCTTGATCCGTTGGGCTTCGTCGACGATCACCACGTCCGGCGCCCAGGCCTGTATCAGATCGAGGTCACGGCCCAGCGTCTCGTAGTTGGTGATCTTGCAGAAGTCGTCCTGGGCGTAGCGCGCCTGGCGGACCGCGCGCAGACCACCGATCACCGTCGCCCGGCGTTCGCTGAAGCGAGCGATTTCGCGTTCCCACTGGTGCTTGAGTGAGGTTGGGCAGACCACCAGCACGCGCTCGGCGGCGAAGTGACGAGCGAAGATCTCCATCGCCGCGATCGCCTGTACGGTCTTGCCGAGTCCCATTTCATCGCCGATCAGCGCCCGTCCGGCGCGTGCCGCGAACAGCGCACCTTCGCGTTGGTAGGGATACATTGCGACTTTCAGCAGGGCCTGCAGTTCCGGGCTGTCTGCACCGATCGGGTAGAGCGCGGCGAGCATTTTCCGGCGTGCTTCACCATCGCGAAGTTCGGCGACGAAGGCCAGCGCGTCGTCCTGGCAGCGCAGTTCGTGGCCGGCGCCGCGTACCTGGTCGATGAAGTCGCCAAGGCCGGCGAAGCGGTCGGGCGACAGCTGCCAGTCGTTGCCGGCGTCGAACAGGGCGTGCGCCGCCGCTAGCAGGCTGCTCGGGAAATCGCGGCCGAGCCGCAGGCGGATCCGTCGCTGACCGGCGTAGTCGAGGAACAGCTCGCTGAACGATCCCTGGAAACCGCTCGCCAGCGCAGCCTGCCCGGCGGCATCGGCGGTGATTCGCGCGAGGATGAATTCGATGTGCTTGCACGTTCCGAGATCGTTGGTCGCGAAGTCGGGGCACGAACAGCGGTTATCTCCCGCCTGCGAACCGCGGATGACGATCCGGTAGTGGCGGCCGCTCTCGGGATTGCGCACGGTGAAATCGGAGAACACCGGGTCGTCGCCGAGGTTCGCGAAATCGAACGTCTGCTCGCGGCCGAACTGTCGGCGCAGTGCTCTTTGCCAGTCGTCGGCCGGCAGCTCGGCGGGTTTTCGCTGGCGCGACAGGCGGGGCTCGGCGGTGGGGCGGGAGGCCGTCTTGCGGCCCCTGGCGGAGGAGGGTCCGGAGGTCTTGGTCATGGTGTCGGCAGGTGTGGAATGAAATCGCTGGCGATCAGGGCAGCCTTTCGAGAACGCCGATCCGATAAGGTGCGGGCGGGCCAATCAGCTGCGCCGATTATAGTGCGTTCTTGCCCTGCTTCAGGCGCTCAAAGGCGCGGCCCGGGTGGCCTCCTTCATCGAGTCCGGCCGGCGATGAGAGCCGCCGGCGTCGCAAGGCGCGTCTGTGGCCGCCGGGAACTTGCCGTCGCCGCCTTTCCCTCAGCGCTTCAGGCGAGCGAAGGCGCTGGCCATGGCGCCGCTCGGTTGCGGCTGGCTTTGCTGCCGTTGTCGCGCCCTGGCCGAGACCGGTGCCGGGGCGCCGGCGGTTTGCGGCGCGCCGGGCAGATCGTCGGAAAGACGCATGCTGAGCGCGATGCGTTGGCGCGCCAGGTCGACCTCGAGCACCTTGACCTTGACCACGTCGCCGGCCTTGACCACCGTGCGCGGGTCCTTGACGAACCTGTCGGCGATCGCCGAGATGTGCACCAGGCCATCCTGATGAACGCCGATGTCCACAAATGCGCCGAAGTTGGCGACGTTGGTGACGACGCCTTCGAGGATCATCCCCGGCTGCAGGTCCTTGAGCGTTTCGACGCCGTCGCGGAAGGCGGCGGTCCTGAACTCGGGGCGCGGGTCGCGACCGGGTTTTTCGAGTTCCTTGAGAATGTCACGCACGGTCGGCAGGCCGAAGCGCTCGTCGATGTACTTTTCGGCGGTCAGCGCCTTGAGCAGGCGGGCGTCGCCGATGCACTCGCCGATGCCCTTCCGCAGGTCGGCGAGAATGCGCTCGACGAGCGGGTAGGCCTCGGGGTGCACCGCCGACCCGTCGAGCGGATTGTCGCTGTCGTTGACCCGCAGGAAGCCGGCGGCCAGCTCGAAGGCCTTGTCGCCGAGCCGCGGCACGTCTCTGAGCGCCTGCCGGTTGCGAAAGGCGCCGTGGCTGTCGCGGTGCGCGACGATGTTCGCCGCCAGCGTCGGGCTGAGCCCGGAGACCCGCCGCAGCAGCGGCACCGAAGCGGTGTTGACGTCGACCCCGACGGCGTTGACGCAGTCCTCGACGACGGCGTCGAGCGCTTTCGCCAGGCGCGTCTGGCTGACGTCGTGCTGGTACTGTCCGACGCCGATCGACTTGGGATCGATCTTCACCAGTTCGGCCAGCGGATCCTGCAGGCGGCGGGCGATCGAGACGGCGCCGCGCAAGCTGACGTCGACCTCCGGGAATTCGCGCGAGGCATATTCGGACGCCGAATAGACCGATGCGCCGGCCTCGGAAACGACGATCCTGCGCAGGCGAAGCTCGGGCTGTTGCGCGATCAGCTCGGCGACCAGACGGTCGGTTTCGCGTGAGGCTGTGCCGTTGCCGATACTGATCAGGTCGACCGCGTGCTGGCGTGCCAGCCGTGCCAGTTGATGCAGCGAGCCGTCGCGGTCGCGACGCGGTTCGTGCGGGTAGATGGTGGCCGTTTCGAGCAGCTTGCCGGTGGCGTCGACGACCGCGACCTTGACGCCGGTTCGCAGGCCGGGATCGAGGCCCATCGTGGCGTGCTTGCCGGCCGGCGCGGCGAGCAGCAGGTCGTGCAGGTTGGCGCCGAATACGCGGATCGCTTCGGCTTCGGCGCGCTCGCGCAGGGCGTTCATCAGTTCCAGTTCGAGGTGCGGCGCGAGCTTGATCCGCCAGGCCCAGCGCACCGTGTCGGCGAGCCAGCGGTCGGCCGGTCGGGCGCGGTCGACGATGCCGAAACGTGCCGCGACGCGCGCTTCGCAGTGGTTCGGGGCGCTGTCTTTCGGGTCGAGTTCGCTGTCGAGGACCAGCGCCAGTTGCAGCAGGCCCTCGTTGCGGCCGCGAAACAGCGCCAGCGCACGATGCGAAGGAATCGCCAGGATCGCTTCGCTGTAGGAAAAATAGTCCTGGAACTTGGCCGCCTCGGTCTCCTTGCCGGCGACGACGCTGGCGCGTACGTAGCCGTGGGTCTCGAGATGGGCGCGCAGGTCGCCGAGCAAGGCGGCGTCTTCCGCGAACTGCTCCATGAGAATCTGTCGGGCGCCGTCGAGGACGCTCTTGACGTCGGCGAAGCCGGCGTCCGGGTTGAGGTAGCGCGCCGCCTCGATTTCCGGTTCGACCATTGGCTCGGCCAGCAAGGCTTCGGCGAGCGGCGTCAGGCCGGCCTCGCGGGCGATCTGCGCCTTGCTGCGCCGCTTCGGCTTGTACGGCAGGTAGAGGTCTTCAAGGCGCTGCTTGCTGTCGGCGGCGTCGATTTCGGCGGCCAGCGCGGACGTCAGCTTGCCTTGCTGGTCGATCGACGCAAGCACCGCGCTACGCCGCTCCTCGAGCTCGCGCAGGTAGGCGAGGCGTTCGTCGAGCAGCCGCAACTGGATGTCGTCGAGGCCACCGGTAAGCTCCTTGCGGTAGCGCGCGATGAACGGCACGGTCGCTGCTTCATCGAGCAGCGCGGCGGTGGCCAGCACCTGTTGCGGGCGGCAGCCGATTTCTTCGGCAATCCTGTGGGCGATTTTCTGGGCGACAAGGCGATCGGTCTGGGCAGGCATCGGTGATCGGTAGCGGCGGGCAGCCGGCGGAAAAAAGGGCGCACTATGCAGAAACGGGCGGCAAAACTCAAGGCGCTCACAGCTCGCGCACTCGTCGCGTCGCGGCGAATGGCGCCGGGCGCCGATGCAATTGCCGCTGCCCGGCGAATCGGGTTAAATTCGCGCTCTTGGCCACCGGTGTGGCGGCCGGTCAGGGAGGCAGCATGAAAATCGATCTCGAACGCTTTGGGTTGAAGGACGTGCCGGTCGACCCGGAAACCGTATTCACTTTCGCCGAGGGCCTTGCCGGCTTTGCCGACTGCCGGCATTTCAAGGTCTTCCACGAGGAAGGCAAGGCGACGGTGTTCTGGCTGCAGTCGCTTGACGACCCCGCCCTGGCCTTTCCGATCGTGCCGCCGGAAATGCTCGATCTGGAATATCAGATCGAGCTTTCCGACGCTGATTGCGCGCTGCTCGGCCTCGAGCGTGTCGAAGATGCCGCGGTGGCGGTGATCGTTTACCGCGACGACGCCGAGGGCGGCAAGATCGCCGCCAACACACGTTCGCCGATCATCCTCAACCTCGACAATCGGCGGGCGATGCAGAAAGTGCTGCAGGAAGTGCATCCGACCCTGCTTTATCGCGCTCGCTGATGTGCGCCGGTGTCGGCCGCTTCGCCGACACGCCGGCAGCGCCCTTGGCGCCTCCGGGAGCGGCGGATTGAGCGTTGCCGGAAGGCGCCGCGGCGACCGCTTTGCCGGACGTTTTTCGAGACCGGTGCTAAAGAAGCCGGGACGCGTGCCGTAGACGACCGTAATGGTGAGAAGGCCGACGACAACTGGGAGGAGCAGAGGATGGGCGGAGTCGCTTGGAAAATACGTGCTGCAATGTTGCTTCAGGTCGCCGCCGCTGCCCTGGCAGCCTGGTTGGCGACCGGCGTCTTCGCTGGCGGCCTCAACGCCTGGCTTGCTGCTCTGGGAATATTGGTGGTGCTCGCGCTGATCCTTGGTCTGCTGGTCGAGAAAAACCTGGTCGGTCGTCTGAACGCGCTGCGTGAGGTGATCGCCGGCATGTACGGCGACGGTGACCTGACCCGCCGCGCGCCGGTACAGGGCAGGGACGAGATTGCCGCCGTGGCGGCCGATTTCAATCGCCTGATCGGCAGCTTTGCGACGATTGTCGGCAAGGTGCTGTTCAATTCGGTCGAGGTGGTGAACGCATCCAAGCAGCTGATGGGTGACGCCGACCGCGTCGCTGCCGGGTCGAACCAGCAACGAGACGCGGCTCTGGCGACCGCCGACGCGATGGGCGAGCTGACCGAAAACATGCACCAGGTCAGCCAGAGCGCCAGCGAGACGGCGGAGATTTCGGAGACCTCGAACAGCCTGTCCACCGAGGGCATGCGGATCGTGCACAGCGCCTCGGCCGAGATGGAGCAGATCGCCGCTTCGGTGACCCAGTCGGCGAAGGTGGTGTGTGCCCTTGGCGAACGGTCGAAGGCGATCAGCGGCATCGTCCAGACGATCCGCGAGATCGCCGACCAGACCAACCTGCTGGCGCTCAACGCGGCGATCGAGGCGGCTCGTGCCGGCGATCAGGGGCGCGGCTTCGCGGTGGTTGCCGACGAGGTGCGCAAGCTCGCCGAACGTACTTCACACGCAACTGGCGAAATCAGCCAGATGATCGCGGCGATCCAGGGCGAAACGCAGAGCGCCATCGCCAGCATCGAAGCCGGCAGCGGCCAGGCCCGCAACGGCGCCGAACTCGCTCAGCAGGCCGCGGAATCGCTGGAGCGAATCAACAGCGGCGCGCGGGCGACGATGGACAAGGTCGATTCGATCACGGCCGCCGTCGCCCAGCAGAGTCGCACCGGGCAGAGCATCGCCGACCACGTGCGTCGGATCAAGGAGATGGCCGACGCCAACAACGCCGTCGCCGCCGAGACGCTGGTGGCGGTCGACCACGTCGAATGCCTGGCCGAGAACCTGCGCGAGATCAGCAACGTTTTCAAGCTCGGTTCGGCTGGCGACCAGGCGCTGGCGACGCACGCCAGAATGCCCGAAGTCGTCAAGCAGGCGGCGCTCGCTGTCGCACAGATCTTCGAGCGGGCGGTCGATTCGGGCAAGATCAGGATCGAGGACCTGTTCGACGACCGCTACCAGCCGGTCGCCAACACCCGGCCGCAGAAATTCAAGACGCGTTTCGACGATTTCACCGACCAGAACGTCAGTGCTTTGCAGGAGAGCGTTCTCGATCAGTGCAAGTGGGCGGTCTACGCCATCTGCATCGATCGCAACAGCTACGTCCCGACGCACAACCGCAAGTTCTCGCAGCCCTTGACCGGCAACGAGAAGGTCGATTTCGTGAACAACCGCACCAAGCGTCTTTTCGATGACCCGGTCGGCAAGCGCTGCGGCGCCCACGAACAGCCCTTCCTGCTGCAAACCTATCGGCGCGATACCGGCGAAGTGATGCACGATATCTCGGCGCCGATCATGGTCAAGGGACGGCACTGGGGCGGTTTCCGGATTGGTTACAAAACCGAGGTCTGAGTGGCTGGCCGGTCGCCGCTGTGCGCTGGCCGACCGTGACGCTGCGGCGCCTGTTGAATTAAGATGTCCGCGGCAAGGCCTGTGCTGGTCAGCGCGCGAAGGAATACTGCAATGTCCGATCTGCTGAAGAACATCGACGCCCGTACCAAGCTGGCGGGGACCAACAAACTCGAGATCCTGCTGTTCTCGCTGGGCACCGACGCGCGCACCGGACGGCAGGAGACTTTCGGCATCAATGTCTTCAAGGTCCGCGAGGTGATGCGCACGCCGCCGATCACCGCCGCCCCGGACATGCCGAAATCGGTCGAGGGAATGGTCAGCCTGCGCGGCGTGCTGGTGCCGGTGGTCGATCTGGCGCGCTACGCTCAGGTCAATACGCAGGCGCCGCGTTCGATCATGATCGTCACCGAGTACGCCGGGCACACGCAGGGTTTCCTGGTCGAGGCGGTGGATACCATCCTGCGTCTCGACTGGAGCCAGATGCGGGTACCGCCGGCGATGCTGCTGGCGGAAATGGGTGGCCTGGTCACCGCGGTCACCGAGTTGCCCGACGGTCGTCTGGTGATGCTGATGGACGTCGAGAAGATCCTCTCGGAAACGACCAGGTACGACGACGAGATTGTCTTCCGCAACATCAAGCCGCTCGGCAAGCCCGAATTGACCGTCTTCTTCGCCGACGACTCGGCGGTCGCGCGCAAGCAGATTCAGCGCACGCTCGACGCCATGGGGGTCAAGTACGTGGCGGCGATCAACGGTCTCGAAGCCTGGGACGAACTGTCGAAGACCGCGGCCTACGCGCTCGCGGCTGGTCAGCAGGTCAGCGAGGTGATCAGCCTGGTATTGACCGACATCGAGATGCCGGAAATGGATGGCTACATCCTGACCAAGAAGATCAAGTCCGATCCGCGCTTTGCCGGCGTGCCGGTAATCATGCATTCATCGTTGTCGGGGATGTCGAACCAGCAACTGGGCAAGTCGGTTGGGGTCGACGAGTACGTGCCCAAGTTCGAACCGCAGCGCTTGTCCGAAACGCTGGCGCGCCGCCTGCTGGGCGCTGTTCCGGCGGCGCAGTTGACCTGATTTCGCGATCTCTCTGGAGCGACACGATGGATTTGGCAGAAAGGAAGAACCTGCTCGAGGGCGTTGACGCGAGAACCCGGCTTGCCGGCTCGAACAAGATGGAGATCCTGCTGTTCTCGCTCGGCACGCGCGAGACTTTCGGCATCAACGTCTTCAAGGTTCGCGAAGTGGGGCGAACACCGCACATCACCAGAACGCCGAACATGCCACGCGGCGTCGAAGGCCTGATTTCGCTGCGCGGCAACGTCATCCCGGTGTTGTCGTTGATCTCCTTCCTGGAGCACAAGGAGCAGCCGCGCGAGCACGGCAAGACGATGATGGTCGCCGAATACTCGAAGCGCACGCTCGGTTTTCTGGTCCACGAAGTGGATCGGATCATCCGTGTCGACTGGGAGAGGGTGAAGGCGCCCGAAAGCGTCCTGTCGAACAATCAGGGCCTGATCACGGCGATCACCGAACTCGAGGACGGCAAGCTGGTGTCGATCCTCGACGTCGAGCAGATTCTCGCCAATGCCTTTGGCGAGGCGGTCATCGTCGATATCGCGCCGGCCAGGGTCAGCGAGGACGTCAGCGTTTTTTTCGCCGACGATTCGATTGTCGCCAGGCGAAAGATCGCCGAGGTGCTCGACAAGCTGCGTGTCAAGCACAAGCACGCGACCAATGGCGCCGAGGCCTGGAGCCGCCTGCAGGGCATCGCCGCGCATGCCACCCAGATCGGCCGCGGCGTGCGCGAGGAGATCCGCCTGATCCTGGTCGATGCCGAGATGCCGGAGATGGACGGCTACGTGCTGACCAAGAACATCAAGAACGATACGCGCTTCGCCGGCATCCCCGTGGTCATGCACTCGTCCTTGTCGTCCGAGGCCAATCACGCCATGGGTACGGCCGTCGGTGTCGACGCCTACGTCGCCAAGTTCGACGCCGAAGCGCTCGCCGACACGCTGCGTCCCTTGCTCGAGCGTTAGAAGCGTCCGAAGAGTCCGAAGAGTCAGGAGTGAAGAATGGCTGATCCAAAAATGCGAATTCTGGTGGTGGACGATTTTTCGACGATGCGGCGAATCGTCAGGAATCTGCTCAAGGAACTGGGATTCGCCAACGTAGACGAGGCCGAGGACGGCGCCATTGCGCTCCAGAAGTTGCAGGCCGGTGGCTTCGAGTTCGTCGTTACCGACTGGAACATGCCGAACATGGATGGCCTGCAGTTGCTGCAGGCGATTCGCGGCAACCCGACGCTCAAGCACTTGCCGGTGATGATGATTACCGCCGAAGCAAAGAAGGAGAACATCATTGCCGCGGCCCAGGCCGGGGCAAGCGGCTACATCGTCAAGCCGTTCACCGCGGCGACGCTGGCCGAGAAGCTGCAGAAGATTTTCGACAAGATGGGTGCTTGAAATGAGCGACGCCAACAGCTCCGGTGACTCGAAGGAACTCGAAGACCTGTTCGACAGCATCGCCGCGGCAGGCCGCACCACCAGCATTCCCGCGCCGCCGCCGGGCAGGGCGTCGCTGATGCAGGAACTGCGGGAAGGGGACGGTGAGGTCGACGATAGTGATGAGTTGCAGGCGCTGTTCGAGGCCGTGGTTGCCGCCCAGCACGGCGACGCGGCGGCAGTCGCCGACCAGTCCGCGGCGCCGGGCGAGGAGTGCGGCGGCAACGACAAGGTGTTTCAGCGCGTCGGCCAGATGGCCAGGCAGTTGCACGACACGCTCGGCGAGCTTGGCTATCACGCGCTGCTCGAGACGACCGTGGCCGGCATACCGGATGCCAGGGACCGCCTCATGTACATCGCCAACCTCACCGAGCAGGCGGCGTGCAAGGTGTTGAATGCGACCGATATCGCCAATCCCCTGCAGGACGAGCTGGAGGCCGGTTCGGCCGCGCTGGCAGCGAAATGGGATGCGCTGTATGCCAATCAGATGGGCGTCGACGAGTTCAGGCGATTGGCCGACGAAACGCGTGCTTTTCTCAAGCAGGGATTGCCGCAGAAGACCGAAGCGACCAAGGCGCAGCTGCTCGAGATCATGATGGCGCAGGACTTCCAGGATCTTACCGGGCAGGTGATCAAGAAGATCATCGGCGTCGCGCAGGATCTGGAGGCCCAGTTGATGGGCGTGCTGATCGAAAGCATGCCGGGCGAGCGGCGTACCGAATCGGTAATGAACCTGCTCAACGGGCCGGTGATCAATGCCGAAGGGCGCAGCGATGTCGTGGCGACGCAGCAGCAGGTCGACGATCTGCTCGGCAGCCTGGGGTTCTAGGAGATCCAAGATGAGTGACTTTGCCGGGATGGAAGACCTGCTGCAGGATTTCCTGCAGGAAGCCGGTGACCTGCTGTCGGACGTCGATAACAAACTCGTCGATCTCGAGCGAAGTCCCGACGACTCGCGGCTGCTCAACGACATCTTCCGGGGGTTTCACACGATCAAGGGCGGTGCCGGCTTCCTCAACGCCGTTGAACTGGTGACGCTCTGCCATCTGACCGAGAATCTCTTTGACAAGCTCAGGAACGCCGAGCGAACGCTGACGCCGGCATTGATGGATACCATCATGGCGGCGACCCAGGGCGTCCGTGACATGTTCGGCGAGATAGCGCAGGGACGACAGCCGGAGCCGCCGCCGCTCGACGTGACGAACAGTCTGCGCGCGGCACTCGACGAGCAGCCGGTCGTCGCTCCGGGCGCGGCCGAGGTTGCCGAACCGGCCGCCGCGAACTTGCCGCCAGCGGCTGCGGCTGAGGGTCCGGACTGGCAGGCCTTGCACCAGGCGCTGGTCGGCCCGATGGCCGGCGCCACGGCCCCGGCGGCTGCGGCCGCAGCGGCCGCGCCAGCCCGGTCAGGCACGGCGGTCGACGTCGGCAACTTGCAGCCGCACTTCCCGCCGGAAGGCCGTCGCTCGACCGACAAACCGGGGGCGGCGATCACTGGCGCCAGTTCGGGTCGCCGTGCGGACGACAAGGCGGCCGCCCGCGAGACGACGATTCGCGTCGATACCGCGCGGCTCGATCAGGTGCTCAACCTGTCTGGCGAGATCGGTCTGACCAAGAACCGGCTGACCAGCCTGCGGGCGGACATCCTCGCCGGCCGAACCGACGCCGAAACGCTGCAGGCGCTCGACCAGGCGGTCAGCCAGCTCGACCTGCTGGTTTCCGACCTGCAGAACTCGGTAATGAAGACGCGGATGCAGCCGATCGGTCGCCTGTTCCAGAAGTATCCGCGAATTGCCCGCGATCTCGCCCGCCAACTCGGCAAGGACGTCGAGCTGGCGCTGGTCGGCGAAGAAACCGAAGTCGACAAGACGATGATCGAGGATCTCGCCGATCCGCTGATTCACCTGATTCGCAATGCCGTCGATCATGGCGTCGAGTCGAGCGAAGAAAGACAGGCAGCCGGCAAGCAGGCGAAGAGCGTGGTTCGTCTCGAGGCGCGTCAGGAGGGCGACCACATCGTTCTGATCATCGCCGACGACGGTCGCGGCATCAGTCCCGAACGGATCAGGGCCAAGGCGATCGAGAAGGGCATCATCAGCGAGGAAGAGGCCAATACGCTCGACGATCGGCAAAGTCTGAACCTGATCTTCCTGCCCGGTTTCTCGACCATGGCGCAGGCCTCGGCAGTGTCCGGCCGGGGCGTCGGGATGGACGTGGTCAAGACCAACATCCAGAAGCTCAACGGGTCGATCGAGATCCGCTCCGAACTCGGCAAGGGCTCGGTGTTCGTCATCTCATTGCCGCTGACGCTGGCGATCCTGCCGGTTCTGCTGGTTCTGCTCGGCGACCAGCCGTTTGCCCTGCCGCTGTCGATGGTCAGGGAAATCCTGCCGATCGACCATGAAGGAATGCAGGAGGTCGGCGGCAAGGAAACGGTTGTGGTCCGTGGCGAGATCCTGCCGGTGATCGCGTTGTCCGGCCTGTTGGGCTGGCCGCAGGTGCGGCGACCCGAGTACGGGGTGCTGATGCAGACCGCCGAGCGCAGCTTCATTCTCGCGGTCGACAACTTTGCCGGCCGCGATGACGCGGTGATCAAGGCGCTCGACGATTTCCGGCCACGCGGCGTCGCCGGTGTGACGACACTTTCCAATGGCCAGATCGTGCTGATCCTCGACATGAAGGAATTGCTCTCCGATCTGACCGCGCGTGGTGACCGCGACGCGCGCAGTTCGCCGGTGCGGGCGCTGGAGTCCTTTGCCTGAGTCCTGCGCCAGGCAGAGAAGTTTTCCGGGGGCTGCGGCCCCCGTTTTTTTTTGCGTCACAGCAACAATTGTTGCTCTCCTGCCACTATTCGAGAATTGGTCTAAATAATATCGCTTACTACTTTATTTATTAAAGTTTTTTTCTATAATAGCCGCGAGTCCACTGGAAACTCGAAATGGCAGAGGAAAGCGACCTCGAAAAGACCGAAGCGGCGTCATCAAGACGCCTTGAGCAGGCGCGTGAGGAGGGGCAGGTCCCTCGCTCGCGCGAGGTCGGCACGTTCCTGATTCTGATTGTTGGCGCGGCGGCGTTCTGGCTGGTCGGGCCATGGATGGTGCAGCGGCTCGCCGCGATGTTCCGGCGCGGGTTGGTGATCGACCAGGAAATGGCACGTGAACCGGCGTTGCTGGTCGTTCGACTGGCCGATATCTCGATCGATGCCTTGCTGTCTTTCGCGCCGCTGTTCGGCGCCCTGATCGTTGCCGCGCTGCTTTCGCCGTTTCTGGTCGGCAGCTGGAACTTCTCTCCCAAGGCCATGCAGCCCGACCTGGGTCGTCTGAATCCACTCAAGGGTCTCGGCCGTCTGGTCTCGTGGAACGGACTGGTCGAACTGTTCAAGGCGGTGGTCAAATCCGCGCTGATCGGTGGCGTCGCGGTCTGGGTCCTGTGGAGCGAGAGCGGCGACCTGTTGGCGATGTTCGCGCAATCGATCGATGCCGGTCTGGCGACGGCCGGGCATCTGCTCAGTTTCAGTTTCCTGATGATCGTCGCGGCGATGCTGCTGATCGTCGTTGTCGACGTTCCCTTTCAGATCTGGCAATACCACGACAAGCTCAAGATGAGTCGGCAGGAAGTCAAGCAGGAAGGCAAGGAACTGGAAGGAAATCCCGAAATCAAGGGCCGCATCCGCCAGTTGCAACGGCAGGCGGCGCGCAAGCGGATGATGGCTGCGGTGCCGGCGGCCGACGTGATCGTCACCAATCCAAGCCACTACGCCGTCGCGCTGGCGTACAAGAGCGGCATGCGGGCGCCGAAACTGCTCGCCAAGGGAATGGGCGAGGTGGCCCTGAAGATTCGCGAGCTGGCGGCCGAGAACGGTGTGCCGACGGTCGCGGCGGCACCGCTGGCGCGGGCCCTCTACCGCCACGCCGAGCTCGATCAGGAGATTCCGGCAAGGCTGTACGCGGCGGTCGCCGAGGTCCTGGCCTACGTCTATCAGCTGCAGAGCTGGCGGGCGACCGGCGGCAGCTATCCGCTGCCGCCAAACGACCTGCCGGTCCCTGCCGAACTGGTGCCGGAGGCGCTGAATGGCTAACGCCGGGGTGGTCGCGCTGCGCGAGCTCTTCGTCCGCTCCGGCCACCGGCAGCTGGCCGGCCCGGTGTTGATCCTGGCGATCCTGGCGATGATGGTCCTGCCATTGCCTCCCTTCGCCCTGGACCTCTTCTTCACCTTCAACATCGCCATCTCGGTGATCGTCATGCTGGTCGCGATGAGCGTCATGAAGCCGCTCGATTTCTCGGTCTTTCCGACCGTGCTGCTGGTCACCACCTTGCTGCGCCTGTCGCTCAACGTCGCATCCACCCGTGTCGTTCTGCTCGACGGGCACACCGGCCCGGGGGCGGCCGGGCAGGTTATCGAGGCCTTCGGGCATTTCCTGGTCGGTGGCAACTATGCCGTCGGGCTGGTGGTATTCACGATTCTGGTGATCATCAATTTCGTGGTCATCACCAAGGGCGCCGGACGGGTCGCCGAGGTCGCCGCGCGGTTCACGCTGGACGCCATGCCGGGCAAGCAGATGGCGATCGACGCCGACCTCAACGCCGGGCTGATCGGCGAGGACGAAGCACGGCGGCGCCGGGCAACGATCGCCGAGGAGGCGGATTTCTTCGGTTCGATGGACGGTGCGTCGAAGTTCGTCCGCGGCGACGCCGTCGCCGGCATCCTGATCATGCTCATCAATGTTCTCGGCGGACTCTTCGTCGGTGTTCTGCAGCACAATCTGGACATCGCCACGGCCGCCAGGACCTATACCCTGCTGACCATCGGCGACGGTCTGGTGGCGCAGATCCCGGCGCTGATCATTTCGATCGCCGCCGGCATGGTGGTCACCCGCGTCGGCGACGATCAGGATGTCTCGCAGCAGTTTGCCGCGCAGCTGTTCAGGAATCCGCGGCTGCTCTTCCTCACCGCCGGCATCATCGGGCTGCTCGGGTTGATACCCGGCATGCCGAATTTCGTCTTCCTGCTGCTCGCCGGCACGCTGGCAATCCTCGCCTGGCGGATCGCCAAGAGCCAGCGCGCGACGGCTCCGGTTGCGGTCGCCGTCGCGCCGGTCGTCAGCCGCGAAGTCCAGGAAGCCAGCTGGGCCGATGTCACGGCGCTCGACGTGCTCGGTCTGGAGGTCGGCTATCGCCTGATCCCGCTGGTGGACAAAGCACAGGACGGCGAGTTGTTGCGCCGCATCCGGGGCATACGCAAGAAGTTTGCGCAGGAAGTCGGATTTCTGGTCTCGCCGGTACACATCCGCGACAATCTGGAACTGAAACCCAATGCCTACAAGATTCTGCTCAAAGGCGTCGAGATCGGTGAAGGCGAAGTCTTTCCCGGCAACCTGCTGGCGATCAACCCCGGGCGGGTCGCCGGGCAGGTGCCGGGGACGGCGACCAAGGACCCCGCTTACGGCCTGCCGGCAGTGTGGATCGACGCGGCGCTGCGTGAGCAGGCGCAAGCCTACGGCTACACCGTCGTCGATGCCAGCACGGTTGCCGCGACGCACCTCAACCAGCTGATTCTGTCGCACGCCGCCGAGCTTCTCGGGCGCCAGGAGACGCAAGCGCTGCTCGATCATCTGGCCAAGGAGATGCCCAAGCTGGTCGAGGATGTGGTGCCCAAGGTTCTGCCGCTGGGGGTGTTCCAGAAGGTGTTGCGCAACCTGCTCGAAGAGGGTGTGCATCTGCGCGACATGCGCACGATCATCGAAACGCTCGCCGATATCGCGCCGCGTTCGCAGGATCCCGAGGTCCTGACGGCGCAGGTGCGGATGGCCCTGGGTCGTGCGATCGTCCAGGAACTGTTTCCGGGTGCCGCCGAAATGCAGGTGATGTCGCTCGATCCGCAACTCGAGCGCATTCTCCAGCAGGCGGTCGCCGGCGGCGATGGCGCCGGCGCCAGCATCGAACCGGGGCTGGCCGACACCCTGGTGCGCGAGGCGGTCAGCGCGGCGCAGCGTCAGGAAGAGGTCGGCTTGCCGACCGTTCTGCTGGTTCCCGGCAACCTGCGAACGCTCTTGTCACGCTTTCTACGTCGCAGCATTTCGCAGTTGAAGGTACTCGCGCACGGCGAAGTGCCTGACAACAGGATCATCAAGGTTACCTCTATCATCGGAGGCAGGGTATGAACGTCAGGAAATTCATCGCCGCGACCGCGCGCGACGCTTTGCGCAAGGTCAAGGAGACTCTCGGACCGGACGCGATCATCCTGTCCAATCGCAGCATCCCGGGCGGCGTCGAGATCATGGCGGTTGCCGCTCGCGACATGGAGATGATCGTGCCCGCCGGCGAACGGCAGGCACCGCCGCGTCGCCGGGAGGCCGCGCCGGCGGCCGCCGCCGAGGAAAGCCTGCGGACATCTGGCGTTGCCGCGCGGGGAACGCTGGCGGCCCGCTCGCCGGCGCCCGTGGCCACCAGGACAGAGGGATCGACCGGCGGCCAGCCGCTTCGGCCGACGCCACCGCTGGCGGCTCGGCCGATGCCGCAGGTCGCGGTGCCGCGGCCGTCAGCCCGCCGCGCGCCGCCGCCGGAAGCGGAGGTCGTTCCGGCCGCGGTGATGGACGAGATCCGCAGCCTGCGACGGATCGTCGAGCAGCAGCTGGCTGGCTTCGCCTGGGGCGAGTCGTCGCGCGCCGAGCCGGTCAAGACGGAGGTTCTCCGGCAGATGCTGGACGCCGGTTTTTCGCCGCAGTTCGCTCGTGAACTGCTGGCCGACCTGCCGCGCGACCTCGATGCCGGACATGCGCTGGCCTGGGTCAAGGGTGGCGCCGACCGCGGCCTGCTGACCACCAGTAGCGAGACCGACATCGTCGACCGTGGCGGCATCTATGCGCTGGTCGGACCGACCGGTGTCGGCAAGACGACCACTACCGCCAAGCTGGCGGCACGTTGCGTGCTCCGCCATGGCGCCAGGAAGCTGGCGCTGGTGACCACCGATGGCTATCGCATCGGTGCCCACGAGCAGCTGCGCATCTATGGCCGAATCCTCGGCGTAGCGGTGCACCTGGCCAGGGACGCCGCGGACCTGCGGGCGACGCTGCAGGACTTGCGGCACACCCACATGGTGCTGATCGACACCATGGGGATGAGCCAGCGCGACCGCCTGGTCAGCGAGCAGGTGGCGATGTTCGGCGACAACGACGTCAAGTCCTTGCTGTTGCTGTCGGCGACCAGCCGCGGCGACACTCTTGACGACGTGGTCAGGGCGTACAGCGGACTGCAGCACCTCGCCGGTTGCATTCTCACCAAGGTCGACGAAGCGGCGAGTCTGGCGTCGTCGCTCGACGTGGTGATTCGTCATCGCTTGCGTCTCTATTACGTTTCGAACGGCCAGCGGGTGCCCGAGGATCTGCACCTGCCGAATCGTCCGTATCTCCTGCACCGCGCGTTCAAGGATCTGCCGGAGAGTTCGCCGCATCGCCTGGACGGCGTCGAGCCCGGTCTGCTGATGGCCAGCGCGCCTGCCGGCATCGCTTCTGTCGGAGGCCACCGTGGCTGATTTTCGGGGAGATCAGGCGGCCGGCCTGCGACGCCTCTTTGGCCGCCCGCAACTGCGCGTGGTGACTTTCGTTGCCGGTAGCGTCGGCGTCGGCAAGAGCGTCGCGGTGGCCAATCTGGCCGCTTCGCTGGCGGCCCTCGGCAGGGAAGTGCTGGTCGTCGACGAGAATGCCAAGGTCAACGTTGCCGCGTACTTTGGCGCCGTCGCCAGGTACGACCTGCAGCAAGTCATCGATCGGCAAAAGATGCTGTCGGAGGTGATCGTGTCGGTGGCAAAGGGTGTCAGGGTCCTGCCGGCGGCCAGGGTGGTCAGTCAGCTGGCCAGCCTGAGCGCTGCCGAGCAGGGAACCCTGCTCGAGAGCTTCGGTGACATCGGCCGGCCGGCCGACGTCGTGCTGGTCGACACCTCGCTCGACCACCCGCTGGGCTTTTCACCGCTCGCTCTTGCCGCGCAGGAAGCGGTGATCGTTGTCGCGCCGAATGGGGCGTCGATCACCGAGGCCTACGCCCTGATCAAGAAGGTCAGCCTGGCGTACGCGCGCAGGCATTTCCGCATCCTGGTGAACAAGGCGCGGACCGCCAGCGAGGCGCAGGCGGTTCATGACAACATCGCCGATGTCACCCAAAGTCGCCGGCTCGCCCGTCTCGATTATGCCGGTTACGTACCGCTCGACGAGCAGCTGCGGCAGGCCTCGCGGCTCTGTCAGCCGGTCGTCGGACTGTTTCCGGAGTCGCCGGCTGCCCGCGCCTATCAAGCCGTGGCCGGCGAGTTGCTGGCCTGGCCGACGGCCGGCGCCCAGCTCGGCGGGCTCGAACATTTCATGCAACAGCTGCTACACTTGAGCCAACGTATGGATCCCGCAGCTATCTACGCCTGATAGCGCTCCCGAGACGCATGTATAACGCGGCTGGTCAGATCAACAAGGAGCAGCTCGTTCAGCGCTTCGCCCCGATGGTCAAGCGCATTGCTTGCCACCTGATGGCACGCTTGCCTCCCAGCGTTCAGCTCGATGATCTGGTCCAGAACGGCATGCTCGGCTTGCTCGATGCCATCGGCCGTTTCGAGGCAGGCGTCGGCGCTCAGTTCGAAGTCTACGCGGCGCAGCGTATTCGCGGGGCCATGCTCGACGGCCTGCGCGACAACGATTGGTTGCCGCGCAGCCTGCGACGCGGCTGTCGGCGGATCGAGGTGGCGATCGCCCAGCTTGAGCAGGAAAATGGTCGTGCGCCGACCGAAGGCGAGCTTGCCGGTGCTCTTGGCATGTCACTGGTCGAGTACCAGAAGATGTTGCAGGATGCGCGTGGGCATCAGCTGGTCTATCTCGAAGACCTGGTTGGCGAGGATGGCGAGGACTTCCTGGCACGACACCGGGTGGAGGAAGGGGCTGACCCGGCAAGACTGTTCGAAGACGAGCATCTGCGTCAGGCGCTGGCGCAGGCGATCGCCGTGCTGCCGGAGCGTGAGAAGCTGATGATGGCCCTGTACTACGAGCAGGATCTGAATCTTCGCGAGATCGGGGAGGTCATGGGGGTTACGGAATCACGCGTTTGCCAACTGCACAGTCAGGCGGTCATGCGACTGCGCGCGCGCTTGTACGATGGCGCCGGCAAGACGCGGAAGAAGGCCGGGCGCGATGGATAGGATCAGCATTCTCGGCTTGATGCTCGGTTTCCTGGCGATCGTCGGCGGCCAGATTCTCGAGGGTGGACACCTTGGGTCGCTTTCGCAGCCGACCGCGCTGCTGATCGTCGTCGGCGGTACGCTTGGCGCGGTGATGTTGCAGAGTCCGTACGCGACCTTCGTGCGCGGCATCCGGATGGCGAAATGGATCTGGCGTCCGCCGGTGGTCAACCCGCTGCAATTGATCCAGCAGGTCTCGAGCTGGAGCCAGGTGTCCCGGCGCGAGGGACTGCTGGCACTCGACGCGGTGGTCAACGAGCTGCCGGACGAGTTCACGCGCAAGGGCCTGCAGTTGCTGGTCGACGGCGCCGAACCCGAGCGCCTGCGCGAAGTGCTCGAAGTCGAAATCAACACCTTCGACCAGGAAATGAAGCTCTCGGCGAGGATCTGGGAGGCCGCCGGCGGTTACTCGCCGACCATCGGCATTCTGGGAGCGGTGATGGGATTGATCCAGGTGATGGAGAATCTTTCCGATCCGTCCAAGCTTGGCGCCGGCATCGCGGTGGCGTTTGTGGCGACGATCTACGGTGTCGGACTCGCCAATCTGGTCTACCTGCCGATGGCCAACAAACTCAAGGCGCATATCAACCGCTTGATCGTGCAGCGTGAAATGATCGTCGACGGGCTGGTGGGCATCGCCAATGGCGACAACCCGCGGATCATCGAAAGCCGGCTGCGCGGCTATATCTTCTGAGCCATGGCCCGCCGCAAGCGCGAAGATGAGCACGACAACCACGAGCGCTGGCTGGTGTCCTACGCTGACTTCATTACCCTGCTGTTTGCTTTTTTTGTCGTGATGTACGCGCTGTCGTCGGTCAATGAGGGCAAGTACCGGATTCTCAGCGATTCGATGGTCAGCGCCTTTCGCAACATCCCGGTCAACAGCGTCGGACAGATCCCGCTGGTGGTGCCGACGCCGGTGCCGGTACAGAAAGCCAGCCTGGCGAGCAAGACACAGGAACCGGTCAGGCAGAAGCAGCGCGAAAAGATGCGCAATATCGCCAGGGACATCCTTGAAGTGATGGCGCCGCTGGTCGAGCAGGGCAAGGTCCGGGTTCTCGAAACGAGTCGCGGCGTGACCATCGAGATCAACGACAGCATCCTGTTCGCGCCTGGGCAGGCGTTGATTCAGCCGCCCCTGGCGAGAGCCATGCAATCGGTGGCCGAGGTGCTGGTTGCGACCGATTTCCCGATCACCATCGAAGGCCATACCGATGACGTGCCGATCAGCAATGCGCAGTTTCCCTCGAACTGGGAGCTGTCGGCGGTGCGTGCGACGACCGTCTTGCGCTTGTTCACCGCTGCCGGCATCGCGCCGACCCGGCTGACGGCGATCGGTTACGCCGATACCCGCCCGGTCGAACCGAATGCGCTTGCCGACGGGCGGGCGCGCAACCGTCGCGTCTCGATCCTGATCGACTCGGCGATCCCGGAACAGGCAACCGAAGTCAAGCTGCAGGGCCAGGAGTCCTCGCCCGGGGCGGCGCCGACCGAGGCGCCGCCGGTGGCTGTTCCGGCGCCTCAGTCGGCTGGCGCGGAGACAGCCAACCGCTGACACCGCCTTGCGCAGGCTTGGTCTCGGCCTGAACCGGCGGGCCGGACGATGACCACCAGCAAGCTGATGGGGCTGGCCGGAGTCGTTTCGGTCTGCGGCCGGGTCCATTCGCAGCCGGTCCGGCCGCCGCGGCAACGACCCTGCTTGCCGGGGGCGTTGGCGGCTGGCGTTGTCGGCCGGCAACAGGTGTTGCCCGCTGCCCGATTTCCCGTCGGCAACGGGAGTTCGAAGCACTCCTTGCCCAGATGCTCGCCGACCCGGTTGAACGTCTGCTGTTCGGTCAGTGTGAGCGGGCCGGCGTAGGCTATGCGCTGTCGCTGATGCGGCGGCCGCTTTCGGGGGCGCTCTGCCCGTCGGGACCGTACAGATTCGCGAAGACGTTGCTGCCCAGGAGGGTTTTCAGTGCCTGCGCGTTATGCTGCATGCGAAGCTGGATCAATTCGCCGTTGATCCGGTTCCGTTCGCGCGCCTGGCCGGCGACCGCCAGCAGCGACGCCCACGCGACGCGCGCTTCGCTGTCGCCGGGGTGGGCGTCGAACCAGGCAATCATGCCGGCGCGATCGCTGGCCAGACCGCTGGCGGCAAGCAATCGATCGCGCTGTGCGGCGAGCGCTGCCAGTTCGGCGGCGACGCCGTTCTTCTGCCTGGCGATGTCGGTCAGGTCGTCGACTTGGCCTTTGAGCAGCATCTGCTGCTCGCGCTCGAGCAGCTCGAGAAAACTCCTTACGGCGGCGATTTCGCTCTCGACCGTGTGCAGAAAAGCCGCCTTTTCGACCATCACCTTGCCGGCGGTCAGGCCGGAGGTGGCGAACCGAGCAGTTCGCTGGCCGAGGCAATCAGCCGGTCGGCTATGGCGTCGGCGTTGATCGTGAAGCGGCCGTCGGTGATCGCCCGCTTGATCTCGGCAACCCGGGTCGCGTCAAACGGCAATGCCTCGCCGGACGATTGCAGCTGTCCGGCCAATTCACTGAGATGAACTTCGGCGGCGGCGCCGGCCGGCGGGTTGGCGGTACTGCTGCGATTGCGCGCCTCGGGACTGCCGCCGACAGCATTTGTCGCGCCGGCAGCGGTGGTTGTACTGTCGATTTTCACGGTAGGACCCCTTGAACGGTTGTTCTCACGTCAACTATCGGCGAACAACGGCGAAACTTTAACATTTTTGCTGTCGGCGCTGGCAATCTCCGAGCATCAATAAGCCACCTCGACGATGCCGCCGGGACGCGCAACGCCGCTGACGACCTGTCCCGACGACGTCCGGACCTGCGCGATCTGACCGTCGGTGGCGTTGTTCAGCGCCTTTCCTTCGTTGCTGACCGTGAATCCGGCGCCACTCGACAAGAGCTTGACGCTTTGCCCCTGCTGAACGGCCCACGGTGCCGTCAGCAGGTCGCTACGCAGCGGTTGGCCAGCGGCAATCCCGTTCCTGATCGTCATGCCAACCGCGTGCGCCGGATCGGTCACGATGGTCGTCGGCAGGGTGCCGAGATCGCCGCTCTGCAGGAACACGTCGGAAGCGCTGACCACCTGGCCGGGACTCAGTTGCCTTGCCGTCACCAGATAGTTTCCGGCGACCCGGATCTGGACCGGCACGTAGATCGTCCATGCGTTGGGCGCGAGGCAGCGAACGCCGACGGTGGTTCGCCCCCAGAGGCGACTTCCCTGCGGCAGAAACGGCTCGAAGGCACTGCAGGCAGCGGTCTGGGCGTGCTGGTCGAGGCGGCCGACGGCGTAAGTGACCTTGCCCGGCAAACCCTGCGTCTGGACGCGCAGGAACTGATCGAGCGCCGCGGAAAGCGAAGCCTGGGCGAAAGCGTTGCCGCTTGCCACGGCCAGCAGAACGAGCAGCGGGCGCCAGAACCTGCCAGACTGCTCAAAGGCGCGAGGAGTATGCATGGCAACATTCTGCCTGATTTTTCGCCACCGGCGAAGCGGCCGTGCCGCTCGCCCGGCAGGGCGATGCCGGCGGCAATATTTGCCGCCGATCCGGCAAAAGTCGCTGCGCCGCCGTTGCCTGGCGACCGCCAAAGGATTGCCACGAGGCTTTGTTGAGTCATGGCACGGCGATTGCTTGATGACCCACCACAAGCTATCGCGCGAGGTGAGATCGAGGTGATCAACAAGATTCAGGACGCCCTGTTTTTCCAGCAGCAGGCGCTGAGCCTGCGGGCCACCCGGCAGCAGGTGCTGGCCGGGAACATCGCCAACGCCGATACGCCGCACTACCAGGCGCGAGACCTGGACTTCAGCCGGGCGCTGCAGGATGCCGTCAGCGGCCGCGGCGCGAGCGCTCTGCCGTTGGCGACCACATCGCCGCGTCATTCGCCGGGCGCGTCCGACGGTGCGCCGCTGAACCTGCTGTACCGTCAGCCGGTACAGGCGAGCGCCGACGGCAATACCGTCGACATGGACGTCGAACGCGCCCAGTTCGCCGAAAACGCCTTCTACTACGAGGCGGGTCTGACCTTTCTCACGGGCCGGATCAGAACCCTGCAGACGGCCATTCAGGGACAATAGGCATGAGCATTTTCAACGCCTTCCATGTTGCCGGCAGCGCCATGACGGCGCAGGCAATGCGTCTCAACGCGGTCGCCAGCAACCTTGCCAACGCCGATAGCGTGGTCAGCTCGGACGGCCAGCCCTATCGCGCCAAGCAGGTGGTGTTCGCCGCCACGCCGATGGGCAATCCGGCGGCGCAAGGGGTGCGCGTGACCCAGGTGGTCGAGGACCGCAGTCCCGGGCGCCTGCTCTATGATCCGCGCAACCCGGCCGCCGATGCGCAAGGTTACGTGACGATGCCCAACGTCAGCGTGGTCGATGAAATGACCAACATGATCTCGGCGGCGCGCGCCTACCAGACCAACGCCGAGGTGATGAATACCGCCAAGCAACTGCTGCTCAGGACGCTGGCGCTTGGTCAGTAGCCGGCAGGGCAACCCTAGGAGAATTCGATGGCAGCCGTACAAGCAAGCAGTTCGAGCAGTGACATCCTGGCCTCGCTCAATGCGCAATCCAGGGCGGGGACCAGTGCCTTGGTGTCGACCAGCGAGGAAGTCCAGAACCGCTTTCTCAAGCTGCTGGTGACGCAACTCAAGAACCAGGATCCGCTCAATCCGCTCGACAACGCTGCGGTCACCACCCAGATATCGCAGATCAACACGGTTACCGGCATCGAACGCCTCAACGCCACGCTTGAGACCTTGCTGAGCACCTACAACGACGGCCAGGCGGTCCAGGCCGCCGCTCTGATCGGCAAGAGCGTTCTGGTTCGCGGCTCAGGGCTGGTTCTGGCCAATGGCACGGCAAGCGGTGGCGTGAATCTTGCCGAACCGGTCGACGATGTCATGCTGACGATTCTCGGTGCTGGCGGCAGCGTGCTGCAAAGTCAGCGTCTCGGTGCCCGCGACGCCGGCAGTTTCGCTTTCTCCTGGGACGGCAAGACGGCCGCCGGCAGCGATGCGCCGCCGGGTAGCTACGGCTTCACGGTGGACGCGGTGCGCGGTGGCGAGAAAGTGGCTGCCGAAACCCTGCAAATTGGCACGGTTTCTGCTTTGGTCAGGGAGAAGAGTGGTTTCCAACTCGACCTCGGCGGACTGGGGCGGGTGGATTTCGGCAAGGTTCAGCAGATTCTCTAGGAGCGGGGGCAAGAATGAGTTTCCAACAGGGTTTGAGCGGTCTCGACGCCGCTTCGGCAGCGCTGGATGTGATCGGCAATAACGTCGCCAACTCGAGTACGGTCGGTTTCAAGAGCGCCACGGCGAACTTCGCCGACGTCTATGCGGCGTCCCTGGGTCTGGTCGGTGCCTCGCAGATCGGCATCGGCGTTGGCGTTTCGGCGATCCAGCAGCAGTTCACCCAGGGCAATCTGACCACCACCAACAATCCGCTCGATCTGGCGATCAACGGCGGCGGCTTTTTTCGCATGAGCCAGAGCGGGGCCACTTCCTACACCCGCAACGGCCAGTTCCACATCGACAACCAGGGCTACATCGTCAACGACCAGACGCTGCGCCTGACCGGATACCCGGTGACCAGCAGCGGCCAGATCTCGCCGTCCAATCCGGTCGAGCTGCAGCTCACCGCCAGCCAGATCCCGCCGCAGGCGACCAGCGATCCGCTCTCGGGCGACCTGACGGCAGTGATCAACCTCGATTCGCGCGACACCGTGCCGGTCCTGACGCCGTTCAATCCGGCCAATCCGGCCACCTACAATTTCTCGACGGCGCTGACCGTTTTCGACACGCTCGGTGTGGTGCACAACCTGAGCACCTTCTACGTGCTCAACGCGCCGACGCCACCGGCGGGTGGCGAATGGACCCTGTACGCGACGCTCGATGGCGCCAATCCCGTTACTGCCGGGCCGATCGGCAATCTGGTTTTCGATACCTCGGGTGCGCTGAACCCGGCATCGGCCTTGCAGACGCTTCCTTCATGGAACCTCAGCAGCGGCGCCAGCTCGCCGTGGTCGCCGGGGATCATGGATTTCACCGGCACCACCCAGTACGGCAGCGACTCGAGCGTGAATAGCCTGACCCAGGGTGGCTTCGCCTCGGGCAGCCTGGTGAGCGTCGGTGTCGGCAACGACGGCGTCGTGCAGGGCCGTTACAGCAATGGCCAGACGCGCAACATGGGTCAGGTGGTGCTGGCCAGTTTCGCCGACCCGAATGGTCTGCTGAACCTCGGCAACAACCAGTGGCGGTCGACCTCGGTGTCGGGACCGGAATTGATCGGCACGCCGGCATCGGGCAGTCGCGGCGTGATCCAGTCGGCGGCGGTCGAGGACTCGAACGTGGACCTGACCAACGAGCTGGTGGCGATGATTACCGCGCAGCGAAACTATCAGGCCAACGCCCAGACGATCAAGACCCAGGACCAGATCATGCAGACGCTGGTCAACCTGCGTTGATCGCTGACCGGGGCAATCCGACCAAGGCCGCGGGGGGGCTATGGATCGTCTGATCTACACCGCGATGAGTGGCGCCAAGCAGGTCTTCCTGCAGCAGGCCGGCGTCGCCCAGAATCTTGCCAACGCCACGACCAACGGCTACCGGGCGATGGAACATCGCTTCCGCGCCGTGCCGGTGCTCGGCGAGGGTGCGCCGACGCGTGCTTTCGCGGCTGACGCCTCGGTCGCCAACGTCTTCGAACAGGGACCGCTGACCGTCACCGGTCGGCCGCTCGACGTCGCCGTCCAGGGTGCCGGCTGGATCGCGGTGCAGGGCGGCGACGGACGGGAAGCGTACACCCGCGCCGGCAACCTCAAGACCGACGCCAACGGTGTGCTGCAGACCAGCAATGGCTTCAACGTGCTCGGCGAGGGTGGGCCGATCGCGCTGCCGCCGGACAACAACATCGTCGTCGCCGCCGACGGGACCGTGTCGAGCATTCCGCGCTTCGGCGCCGGGGCGATCAACAACGCCAACATCGTCGGCCGCATCAAGCTGGTCAATCCGCCGGACAGTGAAATGGTGCGCGGCGATGACGGATTGTTTCGCACCGCCAACGGCCTTCCGGCCCTCGTCGACGAGAACGTCAAGCTGACGCCGGAGGCGCTCGAGGGGAGCAATGCCAACACCGTCGAGGCGATGGTGCGAATGATCAGCCTGGCTCGCCAGTTCGAGATGCAGATCAAGATGTTGCAGACGGCCGACGCGAATGCGCGCACGGCCAGCCAGATCCTCACCATGAACCGCTGATAGGAAGAATGCCGAATGATGCGCTCGCTGTGGACTGCCAGCACCGGCCTCAACGCCCAACAGGTGCAGATCGACATCATCGCCAACAACCTGGCGAACGTCAGCACCAATGGCTTCAAGCAGGCGCGCGGTATCTTTGCCGACCTGCTCTACCAGACGCTGCGCCAACCGGGCGCGCAGTCGTCGCAGACGACGCAGATCCCCGATGGTCTGCAGATCGGTCTCGGCGTGACGCCGGTATCGACCGGCCGCATCTTCACCCAGGGCTCGCTCCAGCAAACCGGCAACAGCCTGGACATGGCGATCGACGGCGCCGGCTTTTTCCAGGTGCTGCTGCCTGACGGCACCACCGCCTACACGCGTGATGGCTCGTTCCAGAAAGACAACCAGGGGCAGCTGGTGACCACCAGTGGCTATCCCGTACAGCCGGCAATCACCATTCCCGAGAACGCGCTGTCGATTACCGTCGGTACCGATGGTGTCGTCAGCATTACCCAGCCGGGTACTGTCGCGACGGTCCAGATCGGCACCATCCAGGTTGCCACCTTCATCAACAACGGCGGCCTGCTGGCGGTCGGCGACAACCTGTTTCTAGAGACGGCGTCGAGTGGCACGCCAACGCCCAACACCCCCGGCACCAACGGTTCCGGGCTGGTGGTGCAGAACTACGTCGAGGCTTCGAACGTCAATGTCGCGCAGGAGCTGGTGAACATGATCCAGACCCAACGCGCCTACGAACTCAACTCCAAGGTCGTTTCGACCTCGGACCAGATGCTGGCGCGTCTGACCCAGTTGTAAGGGGCTGATCATGGAAAAGCGCCTGCCACTCAACAACTTGCTGCTGATTTCCGCAGTACTGATGATGACTGCCTGTACGACGGTGCCGCCGACCAATATCCATCAGCCGATGACCGCGCGGCCGCAGGCGCGGAGCGACGCGCTGGCCGCCAACCTCGCGGCCACCGGCAGCATCTACCAGGCCGGGGCATCGCGGACCTTGTTCGAAGACCGGCGCGCTCGCTATGTCGGCGACACGATCACCGTGTCGATTACCGAGAACACCACTGCCGCGACCAAGTCGAACAGCAACGTGTCCAAGACCGGCAGCATCAACGCCTCGGTGGGACCGAACATCAATCTGCCCGGCAAGACGTTGACCGAGCTGACCGCGAGCAGCAGCAACGTTGCCGCCGGCAAGGGTGATGCCGCGGCCAACAACGTGTTTACCGGTTTCATCACGGTGACCGTGATCGAGGTGCTGCCGAACGGCAACCTGCTGGTCTCCGGCGAGAAACAGGTGGCGATCGGTCACGGGCAGGAATACATCCGCCTTTCCGGCATCGTCAATCCGTACTTCGTCAATGCCGCCAATACCATCCCCTCGTCGCAGATCGCCGATGCGAGAATCGAATACAAGGAAAGCGGCGCGATCAGCGAAGCGCAGGTGATGGGTTGGCTGGCACGCTTCTTCCTGACCGTCCTGCCATTCTAAGGAGACAACGAAGTGCTTCCGATCATCGACAGAGACGCCGGCCGAGCCATGCGCCGTGCGGCCATGCTTGTCGGCCTGGCCGTGCTGGCCTTGCTGAGTGCGCCGGCTGACGCCGAGCGGATCAAGGATCTGGCGTCGGTGCAGGGGGTCCGCAACAACCAGCTGGTCGGTTACGGGATCGTCGTCGGTCTTGACGGCAGCGGTGACCAGACGACACAGACGCCGTTCACCACGCAGGGCATCATCAACATGCTGGCCCAGCTCGGGACCACCCTGGCGACGACGCAATCGCTGCAGCTCAAGAACGTCGCGGCGGTAATGGTGACCGCCGATCTGCCGCCCTTTGCCAGCATCGGGCAGCAGATCGACGTCACCGTATCGTCGATGGGCAACGCCAAGAGCCTGCGCGGCGGAACGCTGGTGATGACCCCGCTGAAAGGCGCCGACGGTCAGATCTACGCGCAGGCGCAGGGCAATCTGCTGGTCGGCGGTGCCGGTGCGGCCGCCGCTGGCAGCCGGGTGTCGGTCAACCACCTGCTGGCGGGTCGCATCACCGGTGGCGCCACCGTCGAGCGCGAGGTGCCGACGGCCCTCGGGCAGGGGCCGTTCATCCACTACGAGATGGGAACCACCGACTTCGGCACCACCCAGCGCGTCGTCGAGGTGATCAACCGCGAAATCGGCCCGGGGACCGCGCAGGCGCTCGACGGGCGCCGGATTCAGGTAATCGCGCCGCAGGACCCGAATAGCCGGGTGGCCTTCCTGGGCCGTCTGGAGGGCCTCGAAGTGCGTCCAACCAAAGGCATGGCGAAAGTGATCATCAATCCACGTACCGGCTCGGTGGTGATGAACCAGACGGTGACCATCGAATCGTGCGCCATTGCCCACGGCAGTCTGTCGGTGGTGATCAATACCGAACAGAAGGTCAGTCAGCCCAACGCCCTGGCCGCCGGTCAAACGGTGACCACCAGCCAGAGCGAGATCGATATCAAACAGGGCGGCGGTTCGCTGATGCAGTTGAAAGCGGGCGTGAATCTCGCCGAGGTGGTCAAGGCGATCAACGCTCTGGGAGCCGGGCCGCAGGATCTGCTGTCGATCCTGCAGTCGATGAAGGCGGCCGGGGCCCTGCGTGCCGAACTCGAGATCATCTGAGTCAGCGGCCAACGATCTGCCAGACGCCGAAGGCCACGCGTGAAATCCATCGACCTCGCCACCAACCGGCTGGTTCTCGATCCGGCAGCAGCCGGCGATCTGCGTGCCCGGCTTGGCCAGGATCCGCAGGGCGGGCTGAAGCAGGCGGCACAGCAGTTCGAGGGCATGCTGCTGCACCTGATGTTGAAGAGCATGCGCGACGCGATCGGCAGCGGTGGGCTGCTGGACAGCGACCAGAGCCGATTCTTCACCGCCATCGGCGACCAGCAGATGGCACTGAATCTTTCCTCGCAGATGCCGATCGGTTTTGCCGGGCTGATCGAGCAGCAGCTCGGGCGACAGCTCAATGGCAGCAAGTCCGACAGCGCCGGTTCACCGCTTGACGCCCTGCAGCAGTCCCTGCGTTCGCAGTACGCCGCGGCGGCTGCCGCGCAGGCGGCGGAAGCCGGGGTGCCGCGCGCGGCCTGGGCGAGGGCGGCGGCAGCGCTCGGCACAGCGGCTTCGGCGGGCAGCTCGGAAGGCATGTCGGCGACCGGGCCGCGGGACTTTGTCGATCGCATCTGGCCGCACGCGGTCGAGGCGGCGGCAGTCACCGGCGTGCCGCCGCATTTCCTGGTCGCCCAGTCGGCGCTCGAGAGTGGCTGGGGAAAACACGAGATCAGGGCCGCCGATGGCACGCCGAGCTTCAATCTGTTTGGCGTCAAGGCAGGGCGCAGCTGGTCCGGACCGACCGTCGAGGTGCAGACCAGCGAGTTTGTCGACGGCGTCGTACGGTCCGAGCGAGCGAAGTTCCGCGTCTATTCCTCCTATGCCGAGGCTTTTCGCGACTACGCAGATCTGCTGCGCAGCAAGCCGCGTTTTTCCGGGGTCATCGGCCAGCAGGACGGCGCCCAGTTTGCGCGTTCCTTGCAGCAGGCAGGCTATGCGACGGATCCGATGTACGCCGACAAGATAACCCGTATCATCGGCGGAGCGACCTTGCGGCAGGCCCTGGCCGGCTAGCCAGCGGCCAGGCGGTTTATTGCTGTCGGGCGCGCGCCGGCACTAAATATCTCGGCCAGGCTGCCGTTTACAGAGTGATCGAACAAGGACCCTAGACCATGGGCTCAGGATTGATTGGTAGCAGTGTCAGCGGCTTGCAGGCCGCACAGCTCGGATTGCTGACCACCGAGCACAATATCGCCAACGTCAACACCGCCGGGTTCAACCGGCAGCGCAGCGTGCAGGCGACCAATCCGCCGCTGTCGACCGGCGCCGGCTTCGTCGGCCAGGGCACGCATGTGGCGACCATCGAACGCATGTACAGCCGCTTCCTGACCGACCAGGTCGATCGTTCGCAGACTCGTGCCAGCGAGCTCGATACCTACCATGCACAGATCAGCCAGATCGACAACATGCTGGCTGACCCGAGCACCGGCCTTTCGCCGGCCCTGCAGGATTTCTTCGCCAAGGCCCAGGACGTTGCCGCCAATCCCGCGCAGTTGCCGAGCCGCCAGGCGATGGTCGCCGCCGGGCAGGCGCTCGGCGCGCGCTATCAGTCGCTTGCTGGCCAGCTTGCCGAGATGTACGGCGGCGTCAACGCCGAGATCAAGGCGACGGTGGGCAGCATCAATTCGTACGCCGAACAGATTGGCTCCCTCAACCAGCAGATCGTCGTCGCCGAGGCAGCCACCGGGCAACCGGCCAACGACCTGCTCGACACCCGCGACCGCCTGGTGGCGGAGTTGAACACGCTGGTCAAGGCAAGGACCACGACCAATAGCGATGGCAGCTACAACGTCTTCATCGGCAGCGGCCAGCAGCTGGTCGTCGGCCCACAGGTGATGCGTATCACGACTACGCCATCGTCTGCCGATCCGGCGCGTCTGACGGTTGGCCTGAGTACCGCGGCGGGTGTCCAGGAGATGCCCGAGGCATTGCTCCGCGGCGGCAGTCTCGGCGGTCTGTTGCAGTTTCGCAGCGAATCGCTCGACCAGGCCAGCAATGACCTGGGCCGCAACGCGGCGTCGCTGGCCCTGACCTTCAATGCGCAAAGCGCGCTTGGCCAGGACCTGCTCGGTCAATCGCAGCTGTCGTCGTCATCGAGTTTTTCCCCGAACTTCTTTTCGATCCCCTCACCGACGGTGATCGCCAACACCGGCAACCCGCCATCCAGCCCGACGGTGAGCGCCGCTTTCGTCACGCCGCCGCCATTCAACGGCAATTTCTACACCGACCTGGTCAACAGTGACTACCGGCTGGACTCCGACGGCAGCAGCGTCACGCTGACCCGCCTGTCGGACAACAAGCAGTGGTCGGGGCCGGGCGCGGACGTCGCGGTGATCAACGTCCAACTGGCCAGCGACCCGCAGGGATTCACGCTCGCCGCCGGGCCGCTGCTGGCCGGCTCGAGCTATCTTGTCCAACCGACGCGGGCCGCGGCGACCGACATCGCGGTGAACCCGGCGGTCGCTGCCGACCCCAGCCTGATTGCTGCTGCCGGGCCGATCCGGACCTCAACCGGGACTGCCAATACGGGCGGCGCGACGATCTCGGCGGGCAGTGTCGGACCGGGTTATCCGGCCGCCGTTGGCGGCATTCCGATCAGTCTCGTCTATCAGGCCGGCGAACTGCGAAATTTTCCGGTCGGAGCACGCGTATCGATCGACGGCGGCGCACCGGTGGTGATTGGCGCGCCAACCGATGGCGTGGCGTACACCAGCGGCGCGACGCTCACCCTGCTTGGCTCGGTCGCGAGCAGTCCGCCGACCGGCTTCAGCTTCGTGGTGTCGGGCCTGCCGAACAATGGCGATAGCTTCGTGATTGCGCGCAATGCCGGCGCCACCGCCGACGGCCGCAACGCGCTGGCCCTGGCGCAGTTGCAGACGCAGGCGACGATGTCCGGCCAGACCGACTCGTACCAGCAGGCTTACGCTCAGCTGGTCAGCGAGACCGGCAGCCGGACGCGCCAGATCCAGGTGTCGGCCGAAGCGCAAACAGCGCTGCTCGAACAGGCACAAGCCAGCCGCGAGTCGCTCTCCGGCGTCAATCTCGACGAGGAAGCCGCCAATCTGATCCGTTACCAGCAGGCCTATCAAGCGTCGGCCAGGGCATTGCAGATTGGCGCCAGTCTGTTCGACACGATTCTGGCATTGGGGCAGTAGCAAGGAGACTCAGATGCGCATCAGTACCAGTCAGATCTACGATTCCGCGCTGCAGGGAATGGAGCGCAGCAACAGTCAGCTGCTGAAACTGCAGAATCAGCTGAGCAGCGGCCGCCGGATGCTGACGCCGGCGGACGATCCGGTCGCCTCGGCGCGGGCCCTGGCGGTCACCCAGGCCAGGGAAGTCACCGCCCAGTACGCGCGCAACCAGGGCCACGCCAGCGATCGGCTGGGCCTTGTCGACAGCCAGCTGAGCGCCTTGAACGATTCGCTGCAGAGTGTTCGCAGCCGCGTTGTCCAGGCCGGCAATACGGTCCTCGCCGACACTGACCGGCAGGCGATCGCGATTGAGCTCGAGGCGCGGCTGGACGAAATGCTGGCGATCGCCAACAGCCGCAGTGCCGAAGGAGATTACCTCTTCGCCGGTTTTCAGGGCGCGACGATGCCGTTTGCGCGCAGCGCCGCGACGGCGCCGACCGGTGCTTCGGCAGTGGCCTATTTCGGTGACGATGGCCAGCGGCTGCTGCAGGTGAGTTCGTCGCAACAAATGCCCAGCAACGTTGCCGGCAGCGACCTGTTCATGAACATCCGCGAAGGCAATGGTCGTTTTTCGACGGCTGGCGGCGGCAATGGCGGTCTTGCCAATCAGGGCAGCGGCAGCATCGACGCCGGCTCGGTGCTTGACCATCAGAAGTGGCAGGACGCGATCAACACCGCGTTTCCCTGGCAGGGGACGAACAATCGCAGTCTGCAAGTGGTCTTTTCGTCCGGCACCGGCGGCACCACCTACCAGCTGTTCGACGTCTCGACGCCGGCGCCGCCCAGTGCGCCCCTGCCACCGCTGGCCGTCAGCGACGTCAGGCCATTTTCGCCGGGACAGGCGATCCCGCTGCTGACCACGGCGCAGCCGCCGGCGGCACCGCTGAGCGTTGATTTCGGCGCGCAGGTGGTGATCAGCGGCCAGCCCGCGGCGGGCGATACCTTCGCGGTCAGGCCGAGTGCCAACAAGAGCGTTTTCCAGACCATGGACGAATTGATCGCACTGCTGCGTTCGCCGCTTGATTCGAGTACGGCGAGAGGCGACTTCGCCAGTCAGTTGCAGGGGCACCTGAGCAATCTCGACCAGGCGCTGGCCAAGGTCAGCCGTGTCCAATCGACGGTCGGCGCGCATCTGCAGGAACTCGACAGCCTGAGCAGCAACGCGGCCGCGCTCGATATCCAGTATCAGCAAACCTTGTCGAATCTCCAGGATCTCGATTACGCGCAAGCGATTTCGGATTTCACCCGGCAGCAGGTCGGTCTCGAGGCGGCGCAGAAATCCTTTGTCACGATAAGCGGCCTGAGTCTCTTCAACTACCTCTGATCAAGGGAGCGCGATGATCGCGATGCGTACCGGCGTCGGCTGCGCACTTACCGTTCTCCTCGCCGCCTGCGCCAGCTACTTGCCCGAGCGGCCGTACGCCGACGCCGACGGTCCGGTCTACACCTACGGCCAGTCACCGGATCCGACGGTCAGCGTCGAACCGGTCAGGGCCATTGCGCTGGCCGGCTCGGTCGCCTACGCGGCCGGACAGTACTCCGGGCCGGCCGTTAATCTCGGCCTGGCCGCGGCGGCCGTGGTCGCCGCCTACGCCATCTACGACCCCCTGGCTCCCAACTGGACGATCGAGGAAACGCTTGTCGGTACCGACACCTACCGTCTGTCGATGCGTGCCAAGAGCTTCCGCACCGGCGGTGACGGCGAGTCGGGGTTGATTCTCCGGCGGCGGGCGTTGCAGTTGCAGCGCGCCCGAGGTTTCCGTGATTACCGGATCATCGATTACTCCGAGGGGATCGAATCGAGTACGCCGTTTGCCCATCGCTTTGCCGAAGGGATGTTTCAGTTGGTTCGCGCGGCGCCTGACGGAAAGCCCTGAGCGGCGGCCGGCAGGGAATTGAAATTGCCGAGCATCGACTCGAGGCCGTATTCGAACAGCTGCTGCAGGGGAGCGCCGAGGAAATGCAGGCCGAGCATCAAGGCGACGAAGCCAAGCGTGATGGTCAGCGGAAAGCCGATGACGATCAGGTTGAGTTGCGGTGCCGCGCGGCTGAGAATGGCCAGCGCCAGGTTGGTGACCAGGAGCGTGACGAGGATCGGCAGCGCCAGCAATAGTCCCGACGAGAAGACGGTCGCGCCGGCGGCGGCGACGTTCCACCAGCTGCCGGGTCCCGGCAAGGGTGCACCGATCGGAATGGCGGTGAAGCTCCGTGTCAGGGTGGCGACCACCATCAGGTGGCCGTTGATGGCCATGAACACCAGCAGCGACAGCAGGCCGATGAACTCCGCGATCACCGGCGTTTGACCGGCGCTCTGGGGGTCGTACGAGACGGCAAAGCCGAGACCCATCTGCAGCCCGATCATGGTCCCGGCCAGGTCGACAGCGGCCAGGACCAGACGGACCGCAAAGCCCATCGCCAGGCCGATGATCATTTGCTGGGCAAGGATCAGCAGGCCGGCAGCCGAAGCCGGGTCGACGGCCGGCATCGCTGGCAGGATCGGTGCGATGGCGAGAGCGATGGCCAGGCCGAGGATCAGCCGCACGCGCACCGGCAAGGCCGGATTGCTGAAGGGTGGGGCGCTGACCAGCACCGCCAGGATGCGCGCCAGCGGAAAGAAGAAGGCCACCACCCAGGCATTGATCTCGGCCGCCGTCAGGCTGATCATCGATCGTTCAGCCGATCAGCAGCGGGATGCTTTCGAACAGTCGCCGAACATATTCGACCATCATCTCGAGCATCCACGGACCGGCCAGAAGAAGGGTCAGGAAGACACCTACCAGCTTGGGAATGAACGACAGGGTCTGCTCGTTGATCTGGGTCGCTGCCTGAAAGATGCTGACGATCAGGCCGATCAGCAGCGCCGCCAGCAACAGCGGCGCGCCCAGCAGCAAGGTCATCTCGACCGCCTGACGCCCGACATCCATGACCAGTTCAGGCGTCACGTGGCAAAGCTCGCGACCAGCGAGCCGAGGATCAAGTGCCAGCCGTCGACCAGAACGAACAGCATCAGCTTGAAGGGCAGGGCAATCATCACCGGCGACATCATCATCATCCCCATCGACATCAGCACGCTGGCGACGACCATGTCGACGATCAGGAAGGGGATGAAGATGATGAAGCCGATCTGAAAGGCGGTCTTCAATTCGCTGGTCGCGAACGCCGGGATCAGCAGCCGCATCGGGATGTCGTCGGCCGACTGGAAGCGGGGGGCGTTGGTCATCCGTGCGAACAACGCGATATCCGACTCGCGGGTCTGTTTGAGCATGAACTTGCGGAGCGGTACGGCGCCTCGCTCGATCGCCTGGACGTAGGTGATCCGGTTCTCCGACAGCGGCAGATAGGCCTCGCTGTAGATGCTGTCGAGCACCGGCGACATGATGAAGAAGGTCAGGAACAGCGACAGCCCGACGAGGACCTGGTTCGGTGGCGAAGTCTGCGTGCCGAGCGCGTGCCGCAGCAGCGAGAGGACGATGATGATCCGCGTGAAGCTGGTCATCATCAGCAGCGCTGCCGGGATGAAGGTCAGCGCCGTCAGCGTCAGCAGCGTCTGGATCGACAGCGTGTAGGTCTGGCTGCCGCCGGCGCCCGGCGTGCTGGTCAGTGCCGGCAGGCCGCCAGCCTGGGCCCAGGCCGCCAGCGGCGCCAGCAAGGCGAGCAGAACGACGCCGCGAGCGAGCTCAGCGGGCTTCATTCTTGCGCTCGGCAATCTGCTTCAGCCACTGGGCGAACGGCCGCTCGCCATCGCCAGCCGGCGGCAGCTGGCCCTTCGGCAAGGTGTGCAGGGTGCGGATCTGGCCCGGTACCAGGCCAACGACGATCCAGGTATCGTCGATCTCGACGAGAACGATCCGCTCCCGCGTGCCGATCATCAGTCCGCCGACGACCCGCAGCGGGCCGCTGTTACCGAAGCCGCGACCACCATTGAGCTTGCGCAGCAGGTAAGCGGCAAGAAACAGGATGCCGACGACCAAGGCCAGGGCGAGCGCCGTTTGCAGCAGCGCGCTGGCCGAAAGGCCCGGTGCTTCGGGCACCGCCGCCTGCGCCAGAACGCTGCTCGAAAAGAGCGCGAACGGCAGGCTGCTCACGCGGCGTAGCGGTGGGAATGCAATGGATTCGAGAGGTCGCAGCAAGAGTGTCGGCCGGCGCGGTGGGCTGGTCGCTATCTTAAAGCAAGCGCGAGGAAGATCAAACGTCGCATCGGCGGGGCGACGCCGGCAAGGGTGCTGCCCGACTCAGTGGCCGATCTTGCGGGCCCGCTCGGACGGGGTGACGATGTCGGTCAGCCGGATGCCGAACTTGTCATTGACCACCACCACCTCACCCTGGGCGATCAGCGTGCCATTGACGAAGACGCTCATCGGTTCGCCGGCCATCGCGTCGAGTTCGACGACCGAGCCATGCGCCAGTTGCAGCAGATTCTTGATGGTGATCTTGGTACGCCCGAGCTCGACGGCGATCTGTACCGGAATATCCAGGATCATGTCGAGTTCGTTCATCAGCGAGGCCTTGTTTCCCGGCTCGTCGAAGCTCGGGAAGATATTGGCGGCCTGCGCGTTGCCGGCGGGAGTCGACTCGGCCATCGCCTGTTCGGCCATCGCCGCTGCCCAATCGTCGTCGGCGCTGCTGTCACCGGCGGCGCTATCGAAATCGTCCGTTTCTTCCTTATCCATTGCTTTCTCCGACAGGGGTGTGCTCGTTCTCGGCGGCGATGAAGCGGTCGATCTTGAGAGCGTACTGACCATCCTGCTGCCCGTAGTGGCATTCCATAACCGGTACGTCGTCAACCTGGGCGACGATCTTGTCGGGGATGTCCAGGGGAATGACATCGCCGACCTTCATCTTCAGAATCTGGCGAAGGGTGACGCTGGTCGTTGCCAGCTTGGCGGTGATTTCCACCTCGGCGTTCTTCAGTTGCTTGCGCAACATGATGATCCAGCGCCGGTCGGTCGACAGCTGGTCGCTCTGCATGGCGCTGTACAGCAGATCACGAATCGGTTCGATCATCGCGTACGGGAAGCAGATGTGCATGTCGGCGCTCGAGCCGCCGAACTCCAGCGAAAAGGTCGTCGAGATGACTATTTCGGAGGGTGTCGCGATGTTCGCGAATTGCGAATTCATCTCCGACCGGACGTACTCGAAGCTCATGTCATATACCGGCTTCCACGAGCGGGAATACTCGTTGAACACCACTGCCAGCAGTCCCTGGATGATCCGTTGCTCGGTCGCCGTGAAGTCCCGGCCTTCGACGCGAGTGTGGAAACGACCGTCGCCGCCGAACATGTTGTCCACCACCAGGAACACCAGGCTGGGGTCGAAGACGAACAATGCCGTGCCACGCAGCGACTTGGCGGTAACCAGGTTGAGGTTGGTTGGCACCACCAGGTTGCGGGTGAACTCGCTGTATTTCTGGACGCGTATCGAGCCGACCGAGATCTCGGTGCTGCGATGCATGTAATTGAACAGACCGATGCGCAGATAACGGGCGAAGCGTTCGTTGACCAGTTCGAGCGTCGGCATCCGCCCGCGGACGATCCGCTCCTGCGTCCCGAGGTTGTAAGGACGCGCACCATCGCCAACATCCTCGACCGGCTCCTGTTCGTCGGCTTCGCCGCTGACGCCCTTGAGCAGGGCGTCGACTTCATCCTGGGAGAGGAAATCGGCGCTCATCGTCGCTCACTGAATGATGAAAGAGGTGAACAGGACTTCCCTGATCGGCCACTCACGCTTCTTGCCTTTGCCGGCAGGGTCGAGAACGCCATTCATCTGCTCCCTGATTTCCTGCGCCAGGTTCCGCTTGCCTTCAGTGGTGATCAGCTCGGACGCCTTCTTGCTCGACAGCAGCAAGGTCAGATCGTTGCGCAGCTTGGGCATGTACTGCTTGAGCTGTTCGTCGGTCTGCCCATCGTCGACTTCGACCGAAATGATCAGCTGCAGGAACTGGTCGCCGTTTTCCGGCACGAGATTGACGGTGAATGCGTCCATGGCGACGTAGATCGGCGGGCCGTCGCGCGCGGCCTTCTTCTTCTTGACTGGCCCGGACCTTTCAACGGCGGCTTCGCCATGCTCCTCGTCGTACTCCGGAGCCGGTTTCAGCAGCAGGAAGGCACCCACTCCACCAAGGCCGAGTACCAGCACCAGCAGGGCGACAATGATGATCAGCAGTTTCTTGCTGCTTTTCGCTGGCGCGGCGCTCGCGCTTTCGGCTGCGGACTTTGCATCATTGGCCATTCAGCACCTGTCTCCCTGATTGTCCTGTTTGTCGTTTGTTCTCTGGTCCCGGACCAGCGCATGGTCGCGCACGCGGGCGACAGGCGTTAGGCGAAGATGTCGATCAGCGCGCTGCCGCCCGCCATGGCGACCTCGTGGCCGGAGAAGCCGCCGACGGAATCAGTCGCAAGTATAGACCCATCGCCGAGCGGGTGGGGCGGCTGCGCTGGCGGGTGCTGGCCGCCGCCCGGCTGGCGGGACGATTCGCTGCCAACACTGACCTGCGCCAGTTCGATTCCCGCCGTCGAGAACATCTCGCGCAGTCGCGGCAGGGCGTTTTCGATGGCGCCGCGAACATCGGCGTTCGCCGAGAAGAAATGCGCATTGGCGCCATCCTTGTCGAGCTTCAGCGTGACCTCCAGCGACCCGAGTTGTGGCGGATTGAGCGTCATTTGCGCGAACTGCTTGTCATTGCTGGCGAACCACAACAGCTTCTGGCCGAAATCGCCGGCCCAGGACGGGTCACGGAGCGGTGTGTGGAGGCTTGACGCGAGATCCGCGGGCACTGCCGTGGCCGTTTGCGCGTGCGGTGTCGCCGCGAGAGTGGCCAGATTGCTGCTTGGCGGGGCGGCTTCGACGACCTTCGGATCGACGCGGCCAGAGGTCTGTGCGGCAGCGACGGCGGCAACGGCAAAATTTGCCGCCTTGCCGTCGCCGCCCACTGCCGTTGATGCCGCTGAGCCGTCATCGATCACAAGGCCGGGTTTCGGATCCGCCGTCGGGGTCGGCGTCGTCGCTGTCGCAGAGGTGACCGCCGGTGCCTTGCCGGCGATCCGCGAGACCCTGGCGAACTCGCCTTCGCCGGCAAGTCGCGGTTCGAGCGGACTCTGGGCCGTCGGCGCGATCGGCGTGTTGACCTGCCTGAGGTCGAGGACCGTCAGGAACTGCGCTTCGCCGAGCGGCGGGTCGGCCTCGCCCGCCGCCGTCGTGCTGGCTGGCGGGGTTTCTTCAGTCGCCGGCACGACGCTCGCCTTGGGCGGCAGGCCGAGCAGCACGCTGGCGAAGTCGAGGCCGCCACCACTGCCGTCGGCGAGCGCCGAACCAGCGGCAATACCCTCGGCAGTGGTCGCCGGAGCGGGTGGTTTCAGGAAACTTGCGACGATCGTGATGCTCATGGTCAATGCTCTCCGGCGGGTGCTGCCGGAATTCAAGCAAATTGCGTGCCTGAAGTGAATCAGTGCTTCTCGTCGTCGTCCGTTCGGCGAGCGGCGAACTCGTCCTGCGCCTTTTGCTCCTGGCGAAGTTCACGCCGCGCTTCGCTGGCGCGATGGCGTTCGTGCAGCGCATCAAAGGCCTGCAGCCGGGTCCGCTGGTGTTGCCACCTTTCCTGGCCGGCGGCGGTGTACGTCGCCTGCCGGGTGACGGTCGCGACCTGCTGCGTGATGGCCTCGTCGAGGCGATTGAGGAACTCGTGGTAGTTGCGCCATTCGCTCTGCCGCAGTCCGTTTTGCGCCGCTTGCCGGAAGCGCTCGCGGTATTCGTCCCGGTATTGCTGGAGCATCTCGAGCCTGTTCCGGGCATCGCGTTCGGCAGCGATCAGCTGCGCGAGAGCTCGTGTCGCCTCATCGCTGCGATCCTGCATCAGGTCGAGCACGGTTTGCAGGGAGAAGGGTCTGGGCACGGGCGGTTGGACCGGTCATGGCGTCGCCGCAGCGACGACAGGGTGACGATGTCGCGATGATATCCCGACGCGCGGCAGTTCAGCCGTTGGCGGCAAACAAGGCGTGCAGTTGGCCGACGCTGCTGTCGAAATCCGCTCTCTGCGCCAGGCTTTGCTGCAACAGTACCTCAAAGCTCGGATAGATGGCGATCGCCTGGTCGAGTTGCAGGTCTGAACCAGCCGCATAGGCGCCGACACTGATCAGGTCGCGCGAGCGCTGGTAGCGGGAAAAGAGGTTCTTGAATCGCCGGATCTGCTCGAGATGCGACGGGCTGACGAGATTGACCATCGCCCGCGAGATCGATTGTTCGATGTCGATCGCCGGATAGTGACCGGCATCGGCCAGTGTTCGCGACAAGACGATGTGACCGTCGAGAATCGCGCGTGCCGAATCGGCGATCGGATCCTGCTGGTCGTCGCCTTCGGCGAGGACCGTGTAGAAGCCGGTAATCGAACCGCCGCCGTCGGCACCGTTGCCGGCACGTTCGACCAACTGCGGCAGGCGGGCGAAGACCGACGGTGGGTAGCCACGGGTGACCGGCGGCTCGCCGATGGCCAGCGCGATCTCGCGCTGTGCCATGGCGTAACGGGTCAGCGAATCCATGATCAGCAGGACATGCTGGCCGCGATCGCGAAAGTACTCGGCAATGCAGGTCGCGTAGGCCGCACCCTGCAGACGCATCAGCGGGCTGACGTCGGCTGGTGCGGCGACCACCACCGAGCGGCGCAGACCTTCTTCGCCGAGGATCTGTTCGATGAATTCCTTGACTTCGCGACCGCGCTCGCCGATCAAGCCGACGACGATCACGTCGGCCTCGGTGTAGCGGGCCATCATCCCGAGCAGCACGCTCTTGCCGACACCCGATCCGGCAAAGAGCCCCATCCGTTGGCCCCGGCCGACGCAGAGCAAGGCGTTGATCGCCCGCACGCCGACGTCGAGCACCTGTTCGATCGGCGCCCTCGACATCGGGTTGACCGGCCGGCTCTGCAGCGGGCGAAGCGATCCGGCGTCCAGCGGGCCGAGCCTGTCGAGCGGTCGGCCGGCGCCGTCGAGGACGCGTCCGAGCAGCGACTCGCCGACCGGCACCAGCTTTGCCCGGTCGATTGAGCGGCGGCGTGCGGGCTGCGGCCGATCGATTCGCGGTGGCCGTTTCGGCGTCTCGAGGGCGACCACGCGGGCGCCCGGTGGCAGGCCATAGACATCTTCCGAGGGCATCAGGAAGAGTCGTTCGCCGTTGAAGCCGACCACTTCGGCTTCGATCGGCGAGCCACCGGGAGGAATGATCCGGCATGAACTGCCGAGCGGCAGGCGCAGGCCCGAAGCCTCCATGACGAGTCCATTGATGCGCGTCAGGTGACCGCTTGGCAGCAAGGAATTGACCTGGCTGGCAGCCTGTCCGCAGCCCTCGAGAAAGCGGCGCCAGGCAGCGGTGTGCGGGTTTTCGGAGAGTTCGCTCACCGCGAGCCCAGCCGGCGCTCGCCGGCGTTCGCGTTCGTCTCACCCGCCTGCGCTTCCAGCCAGTCCTGACTGATGCCGATGTTTTCGATGACCCGGCGCCAGCGGGTTTCGAGGCTGGCGTCCACTTCGCTGGCACCGAGTTCGACGCGACAGCCGCCAGGCGTCAGCGTCGCGTCTTCGACGATCCGCCAATTGACATGCGCGAGTTGATCGCCGAGTTGGCCGCGTACCAGGGCGGCGTCAACGGGGTGGATGAACAGCAGTGGCTGTCCGTGATGGGGGTGAAGCGTGGTGACCGCTTCCCTGACGACCGGCAACAGCAGTTCCGGCTGCACCTTGAGGCTCTGGCGAAGTACCTGGCTGGCGACTTCGATGGCCAGCGCCAGCAACTGCTCGGCGACTGTCTGGTCGATGCCGGCCAGTGCCTGCTGGAGGTTGTCCATCAGCGTCGAAATCGCCTCGGCGGACGACTGCGCTGCGGCAATCCCCTCCTGGTAACCCGCGGCATAGCCGGCCTCGTGCGCCTCGCGATGCATGGTCTCGATCGCCTCGGCGGTCGGCAGCACAAGCGGCGGTTCGGGCGACGGGTTCTCCTGTTCGCTGGCCGTTTCGACGGGCGGAGCTGCGAGCGGCTGATCTTCAGCTTGCCGGGCGGCCGGCGGCGACTCGGCGGTGACCTTTCTATCCTCGTCGAAAGCGGCGACTTCCCAGCGCTGGTAGGCGGTCAGCTTTTCCTTGGGGATGAAATCGCTCATCGCCGATGCACGCTCATCGCTGCTACGCTGGTCGGCGGCAAGGCCAGTTCATTGTGCTGCTCACTCACCTACTCGCTCCTCGCTGCCATTTGCGCTCAGACCATTTCCTCCCCACCGGCGCCGCCGAGCACGATCTGGCCTTCGTCGGCGAGTCGGCGGACGATCTTGAGGATCTCCTTCTGCTCGGCTTCGACTTCGGAGAGGCGCACCGGACCACGCGAGTCGAGATCTTCGCGCAGCATTTCCGAAGCGCGTTGCGACATGTTCTTGAAGATCTTGTCGCGCAGCGATTCGGTGGCACCCTTCATCGCCAGGATCAGGGATTCGGACTGTATCTCGCGCAGCAGGAGCTGGATCGCGCGATCGTCAAGGTCGAGCAGGTTCTCGAAGACGAACATCTCGTCGAGGATCTTCTGCGCCAGGTCCGGATCGTACTCGCGAATCGAGTCGACCACCGACGTTTCGTTGGCAGTGCCCATGAAGTTGAGGATTTCGGCTACCGTCCGGACGCCACCCATCGCCGATTGCTTGACGCTCGCCGAGCCGGAGAGCAGGCGCAGCATGACGTCGTTCAATTCCTTCAGGGCGTCGGGTTGAATGCCTTCGAGCGTCGCGATGCGCAGGACGACATCGTTGCGCAGTCGTTCGGTGAACTGGTTGAGGATGTCACTGGTATGGTCATGGGCGAGGTGAACGAGAATCGTGGCGATGATCTGTGGGTGCTCGTTCTTGATCAGATCGGCCACCGTCGGAGCGTCCATCCACTTGAGCCCTTCGATGCCGTTGGTGTCGCCGGGCTGCAGGATTCGCGAGATCAGATTGGACGCCTTGTCGTCGCCGAGCGCCTTGGTGAGCACCGAGCGGACATAGGCGTCGGTATCGACGTTCACTGCGGCCGATTCCTCGGCGGTGGTGTGGAACTCCGAGAGCACCTCTTCGACGCGCGTCCGCGGGACCGAACGCAGGGCCGCCATCGCGTGGCCCAGTTTCTGCACCTCCTTGGGTCCCAGATGCTTGAGAACCTCGGCGGCGTAATCTTCACCGAGCGCGATCAGCAGGATGGCGCTCTTGTCTATGCCTTCGTCAGCCGGCATTGGCGCCCATCCATTCCCTGATGATGTTGGCCACCGCCTTGGGATCCTGCTGTGCCAGCGCACGGGCATCGGCGAGCTTCTTCTCGAGCTGCTGGCCAGCTGTCGGCGCCCGCTCTTCGCCGTCGCCGCCTTCATCACCCGCCATCAGGTCGATCGTGCCGCCGGGCGTCGCCGCGGCCACCGGCTTGGGCGGGAGGACGGTTTTCAGCAGCGGCCGGACGACGCCAAGCAGGAGATAGGCGATGATTGCTGCGATCGCGCCGAACTTGATCAGGTCCTTGGCCAGGCCGACCATTTCGGGATCACGCCACAGCGGCAGTTCGTCCGTCTTGTCGATCGCGGTGAACGGCGCGTTGGCGACCGAGACGGTGTCGCCGCGATCCTTGTTGAAACCCATGGCTTCCTTGACGAGATCGCTGATCTGTTTCAGCTCGGCATCCGGCAAAGGCTTGCTCAGCGCTTTGCCGTCCTTGCCGATTTCCTTGCGCTGGTTGATCACCACCGCACCCGACAGCCGCTTGATCGTCCCGACCGCTTGCTTGACATGGCGGATGGTCTTGTCGACCTCGTAGTTCACCGTCGAGTTCTTGCTGGTACTGAGCGGCTGACCGACGCTGGCAATGGGTGCCTGCACTCCGGCCGCATTGATCTGGCCGGGCAGTGGTGGCTGGACCGGCGTCGAGCCGGGGCCGGCGCCAGCCACCGCGGGCTGGGTCAGCGGTGCGCTTGCCGGCACCGGCGGTTGATTGCTGAGCGCCCCGGGAACGCCCTGCGCGCTGGCGTTGGTACTCGCCGTTTCGCTGCTCTGCTGGCTGCGGATGGCGATATCTGGCGGTGTCGTGTTGGGTCGATGGGTTTCGGCGGTCTGTTCGCTCTGCGAGAAGTCGATGTCGGCAGCGATCTGGACGCGCGCGTTGTCGGCACCGACGATCGGCGCCAGGATGTCTTCGACGCGCTTGATGATGCTCGCCTCGACTTCCTGGACGTAATTCACCTGCGTTGGGTCGAGACCGGCTTCCAGCAGCTTGCTTTTCGCCTGCGACAGCAGCGCACCGCTCTGGTCGAGCAGAGTGACGCTGGTCGGCGCCAACTGCGGCACGCTGGCGGCGACCAGGTTCTGGATGCCGGCGATCTGCGCCGGGTCCAGCGAGCGTCCGGGATAGAGGCGGAGCAGCACCGACGCCGAGGGCTTGAGTTCTTCGCGCAGGAAGACGCTGGGCTTCGGAATCGCCAGGTGGACGCGTGCCGACTGAACGGCGGCAATCGACTGGATGGTTCGCGACAGTTCGCCCTCGAGACCGCGCTGATAATTGACCTGTTCGGCAAACTGGCTGATTCCGAACTTCTGGCTTTCCATCAGCTCGAAGCCGACGGCGCCGCCACGGGGCAGTCCCTGCGAGGCGAGGCGCAGGCGGACGTCGTGGACCCGGCTGCCGGGGACGAGAATCGCGCTGCCCGAGTCGCTGAACTGGTACGGCACGTTCATCTGCTCGAGTGCGGCGATGATCGCGCCGCCGTCGCGCTCGCCAACGTTCGAGAAGAGAATTCTGAACTCGCCCTGTCTGAGCATCATTGCGGCGGTGACGAGCAGCGCGAAGACGGCGGCGATCGACACCATCAGCACCACCTTCTGCCGGTCGCTCAAACGCGCCAGAGCCTCGCGAACGCGATCCAGCGGATTGCCCGCGCCTGCTGTTTCTGTCGTTTCGGTTCCGGCTGCCGCCATGCGCGTGATACGGTATGAGCCTGCAATCGAGCAGGCGGAAAGCGAAAAGGGCTGATAAGTGCTCTGCTATTGTAGCGGTTAACTGCACGGGACTTTCCATCCGATGAGTCAAGTTTCACCACTGTCGGGCCAGGAACTCAAGGCACAGGAGTTGCAACGGGCGTTCGACGCCTTCAATCAGGTCTCGCTGGCGCTGACGCAGTCCTACCAGGGGCTTCAGAATCGCGTCGAGTCGCTGACCGCCGAACTGGCGGTCGCCAACGGCGCCTTGCGTCGGCAGTACGAGGAGAAAGAAGCGCTCTCCGAGCGCCTTTCATTGTTGCTCGATGCCTTGCCGGCCGGCGTCGTCGTGGTCGACGCCGCGGCCTGCGTCAGCGAGGCGAATCCGGCCGCCAGCCGGATGTTTGGCCAGGCGATGATCGGCGAAAGCTGGCCAGCGATGGCGCAGGACCGTTTGCGGGCGACCGACTCGCCGGACGAATGGCAGCTCGATTCGCGACGCCTGGCGATTGTCGAGAGTCCGCTCGATTCGGCCGGTGGGAGGATTCTTCTGATCCACGACGTCACCGCGGCGCATGGCCTCAAGGCCGAGCTCGAACGTAACCAGCGGCTGGTCGCGATGGGTGAAATGGCGGCGTCGCTGGCTCACCAGTTGCGCACGCCGCTGGCCACCGCCTTGCTCTACAGCGCCAATCTTGGCCAGGCCGAACTGGCTGACGAGGCGCGCCTGCGCTTCGCCGGCAAGACCACCGTCCAGCTCAGACGCCTCGAGCGGCTGATTCAGGAAGTGCTGCTGTTCGCGCGCGGCGAAAGCATCGGTAGCGACCGCACGCCGGTGCGGCAATTGCTGGCCGACGCGGTGCTGACCGTCGAGCCCCTGTTTGCCAACCGGGGTGTCCGCTTCCGGCTGCTCTGTGACGCCGACCAGGCAATCGTCACCGGCGGCCGCAAGGCGCTGGTCGGCGCGCTGGTGAACCTGCTCGAGAACGCCTTGCAGGCCTGCGCGGCCGACGGCGAAGTCACCCTCGACGCGACCCTTGCCGACGAGCAATTGCGGATCGCCGTCAGGGATACCGGTTCCGGGATTGCGCCCGAGATTCAGGCGCGCGTCTTCGAACCGTTCTTCACCACCAGAGGTCAGGGAACCGGGCTCGGTCTGGCGATCGCGCTCGGCGTGGTGCGCGCCCACGGTGGTAGCATGAAGCTTCGCTCGGTAGCTGGCGAAGGGAGCGAGTTCGTGATCATCCTGCCGGTGCCCGCTGCGGCCGAGCGGGACTGCTGAGGAAGCGTCGATCGAATGGCATCAGGATTGCCGATATTGATTGTCGAAGATGACCCCGCGCTGCGCGAAGCGGTCTGCGACACCCTCGAACTGGCAGGGCAGGCAGTCATTTCAGCTGGCGGCGGCGAAGAGGCTCTGGCGATGCTCGCCCGATGTCCGGTGTCGCTGGTGGTCAGCGACGTACGCATGTTGCCGATCGACGGCGTTACCCTGCTCAAGGAAATTCGCAACCGCTTTCCGTCGTTGCCGGTGGTCTTGATGACCGCGTTCGCCGATGTCGATCGGGCCGTCGAAGCGATGCGTGCGGGCGCCTGCGACTTCCTGCTCAAACCCTTCGAGCCGCAAGCGCTGCTCGATCACGTGCTGCGTTATCGTTTGCCGGCGGCGATCGACGACGATCGGGTGATTGCCGCCGATCCGGTGAGCAGGAACCTCTTTGCTCTGGCCCGGCGCGTTGCCCAGAGCGACAGCACCGTCCTGCTGACCGGTGAGAGCGGTGTCGGCAAGGAAGTCGTGGCGCGCTTTATCCACCAGCACTCGGTGCGTCGGAAGGGACCTTTCGTCGCCATCAACTGCGCCGCGATTCCCGACAGCCTGCTCGAAGCCACTCTTTTCGGTCACGAGAAGGGGGCTTTCAGCGGCGCGCAGCAAGCGCAGGCGGGCAAGTTCGAGCAGGCGCAGCATGGCACGCTGCTGCTCGACGAGGTCACCGAAATGCCACTCGGCCTGCAGGCCAAGCTGCTGCGTGTCTTGCAGGAACGGGAAGTCGAGCGGGTCGGCGGCAAGAAGCCGGTGCTGCTCGACATTCGAGTCGTCGCCACGTCGAACCGGGACATGGCGGAAGCGGTCAGCCGAGGGCATTTTCGCGAGGATCTGTTCTATCGCTTGAACGTCTTTCCACTGTTGATCCCGGCGCTGCGGCAGCGACCCGAGGATATCGCGCCGCTGGCGCGGCACTTTCTCGCCGAGCACGGCGGACGCGCTGGTCGCCCCGGCTTGCGCCTGTCGGCCGCCGCCGAAGCGGCGCTGCGCGACTACGCCTGGACCGGAAACGTCCGCGAGATGGAAAACGTCATGCAGCGTGCGGTGATTCTGGCGGCCGGCGACATTGTCGATCTCGATGCCTTGCACCTCGAGGCGGCGGTGCCGGTCGATCCGGCCGTGGCGCCGCGCGCGCAGAGGGCGGCTCTGCGTGCTTCGCTTGAAGCGTCGCCGATGACCGCCGAGCGGCCAGCAGCGGGTTCACGAAAAGGTGACAACCTGCGGGAAGTCGAACGTGCGCATATCCTCGATACCCTGGCGGCGGCTGGTGGTTCGCGGACGCTGGCCGGGCAGCGTCTGGGAATGTCAGAGAGAACCTTGCGCCACAAGTTGCGGCAATATCGCCTCGAGGGCTTCCTGAAGGGGTGACGATCTGCTTGTTCAGGTCTTGAGCGACCTGGCGTGTTTCTTGCGTTGCTCAGTGGGATTCCGTGTGGAGAAATGAATGGAAAGCAAAGGGATTGAACAGGTGCTGAGTGTGCTGCAAGCGACCTCGACGGCGGCGGCTGGCCGGGCGACCGAGGCGCAGAGCCCGCCGGCAGGCGCGACGGACTTCGCGCAGGTGTTACAGAATTCGATCGCCCGGGTCAGCCAGACCCAGCAGCAGGCCGAAGCAATGGCGGCAAGTTTTGCCGCCGGCAACGGAACGGAAAACCTCCACGAAGTGATGATCGCGCTGCAGACGGCCAACCTCTCGTTTCAGGAAATGGTCCAGGTTCGCAACAAGCTTGTCTCCGCCTACCAGGACGTCATGAACATGCAGGTCTGATACGCCGCCGCTGTGCGGCGATCAGGGAGGGCGCGGTCGATTGCTGCTGTCGGCCTGAAGTACGACCGGCCGTTGCCGCGGTACGCCGCTGGCGATCCGCCCGCGGTCCGCGCCAGTCGCGATGTTTCAGTCCTTGAGTTTATCGACGGTCGCCCCCATAATCGTCGACATGGTCGTAATTCCGGCAAACCGGAAGCGTTCTGGACGCGGGTTCGATTCCCGCCACCTCCACCACTGCGGGGGTGTACCGGTTTCGACAGGGTGACAGATGGCGAGCAGGCGGCCCGAGAGGCGACGGACGTAATCCGCGCAAAACCACAAACGCCAATGATGAGCGTTTCGCAATGGCCGCTTAAGGCCTGCTGAGGACATAGCCGTCCGATAAACAGAATGGCTATCGGCGGGGGCTTCGGCCCCCGCCGTCATTTGTGGACCAAGCGGCGCGACATCGGCGGCGGTTGTCGGGGTCATGCCAGGTCGTGCCTGGCGGCGAGGCCCGCCGGCATCGCCGTTACCGATGGCGAGTCAAGGCCTGGGGGAGCCGGCTGCAGGGCACGAACTTGCGGTGGTGAAACTGGTCGGGGCTTGTCGGCACCTTGGTGGATGTTGGGGTCCAGTGCGCTGGTGCCTGCGCAGTCGAGGCGCGACAGCTTCGACCGACGCGTCACGCGCGATGCGCGCCGAGCCACCCGGCCTGCCGGAATGCAAAACCAGTCGAGCCGGCTCAGCTCTCCTTGGCGGCGTCTTCCTTGCGGCTTTCGGTGTAACCAGTGAGCTGCGTATCGAGTTCGTTGAAGGTGGACGGTGGTTTCTGTCCGAGTCGCGAAAGGCGCCGCATCAGGCGCTGCTGGGCAAAGGTTTCCGATGGGTCAGCCTTTCCCAGCAGGTACTCCGAGCCACGCTTGGTCATTACCACCATCGAATTTGACTCGAAGCTGTAGCCGGTGACTGGTGACGTTCTGATGTGCGAGGACGATGGGAAACGCGGATTGCTGCCATACACGCGCCCCTCGATGCATACCAGTGTCTCGCCGTCACGGGTGACCAGTTCCAGAGTTTTCCAGTTATTGAGGATATTCATAGTGCTCCCCGACCCTGTCCACGACGTAAAGTGCCCGAGCAAGCCCCAATTCTACTCGAGAAATCTCCACCGCGCAGTCTTTTGGCTACCGGTTCGAAGTAAACCCGGAGCGCGCCTGTTGGTGTAATCGAGCAGCCAATCATGATTTCTTTCAGAGACTTGTAAGCTGATAGGATGGTTTGTCAAACGTCTTGCCCGTCCGCCGGAGCGACTTTCTTGTTCCCAAGCTCGCGGCGACCCTGCTGACCAGACCACTTCGCCTGACGCGGCGTGGTCAGCAAGCCGTCTGCCGTGCCATTCCGTGAGCCGTCCCGAGTGCGACGACGGGCGTCCATTGCCGTGCCGGGATGAGCCCTTGCGAGTCGCGCCGAGCAGACGCACTGGATCTTGAGCAAGAACCTTGCCATGCAATTGTTCCTTCATTAAAGCAGGGCGCTATTGGGGCGCCTTGGGCTGGCGATGGACTTGGTTGTAAAATTTTTCGACACATCCACCGGCCGCCAGCGCAAGCTTGCTTGACGATCGCTTGGCGCCGATCGGCCACTGGCTTGGTCAGGGCCCGCGCCCGGCGACGGCAAGTTCCCCTACAACACGCCATCGCGCTCGTCGGCTGCCAGCGGTTCGATGCGCGCCAGCTGTCGCTCGAGTACCGCGATCGTCGCTTCGGAGGCGTCACGGCCTTTGGCCAGGCGGCCACGAATGCGTGCCCGCAGCACGGTTGGCGTTGCCTGCGGGGCGATGATGAAGAATGCTGCGCCGACCGCCATGGCGAGCGCCCGGAAGCCGTCGCGCCGGCGGCGTTCGAGGAAGGCGGCGTCCACGATCACCGACCAGCCGGCAACCAGCAGCTCGCGCGCCAGTTGATGCAGGCGACGATAGGTCCGCTCGCTGGCGTCTCTGGCGTAGATGCCGGCATCGACCGGCGAATTGCTGCGCGCTGAAATCGCCAGCTCGAACAGGCGCTTGCGTTCGATGTCGGAACGCAGGCGCAGCGTTGCCGCCGCCGGATCGCGCAACAGCAGCAGTCGCGAGGCGCGGCTCTTGCCGCAGCCGGCGACGCCATGGGTGATGATCAAGCGTGCTGCCGGCGGTTTCGCCAGGCGCTCGGCGAGTGCCAGGTAATGGCGCGCCGGGGCCAAGTCGCCGCCGGTCTGACTGGCGAGGATCGCTGCCACCTTGGCTCGGACCAGTGCGCGATAGACGGCGTAGAAGCGCAGCACGTCGGCTGCATCGTAGTCGCCGCTAGAGGCAAGCCATTCGTTGAGCAGCCAACCGGCGAGGCCGGGCTGGCCCTGATCGAGAAGGTCGACGTAGGTGAAGGCGATCTCGCTGGCGACGTCGATCCAGCGCAGGTCTTCGCTGAACTCGATGCAGTCGAACAAGCGTACCTGGCTGTCGATCAGCACCAGGTTGCCAAGATGCAGGTCGCCGTGGCACTCGCGCACCCGGCCTGCTGCCTTGCGGGCGGCGAAGCGTGGCGCCAGGCGGGCGAACTGCGCACGCGTCCAATCGGCCAACAGCGCCAGTCGTGCCTGCTCTTCGTTGCTGTTCAGCAATGCCGGCAATTCGGCGAAGTTTGCCAGCGCCGGTGCCAGAACGGCGGCGGGTTCTCCAAAGCGTGTTGCCGTCGCCGCCGGCGCCAGCTGCTGGTGAAAGGCAACGACGGCGGCGGCGAGGGCGGAAACATGCCCGGTGTTCAGCTGGCCGCGGGCGCAGAGGTGGTCCAGCCTGCCGGATTCGGCGAAACGGCGCATGCGGACCGCGTACTCGATGGCGGCGCCCGGGCCGCCTATCTGCGGATCTTCCGGGCAACCGGTGATCGCCACGACGGCCAGGTAAAGGTCCGGTGCGAAGCGGCGGTTCAGGCGCAGTTCGTCCTCGCAGCAGACGCGGCGCCGCTCGAGCGTGCCATAGTCAAGGAATGGCAGGACCACCGGTTTCTTGACCTTGTAGGCAAAGGAGCCGGCCAGCAGCAACCACGAGGCGTGCGTCTCGACCAGTTCGACCCGCATCGCGGGTTCGGGATAGCGTTCCGGGTCGAGCAGCGCCCGGATCAGTGGTGGCAGGGTCCGGGGCATCTCTCAGCCCTTCTGGGCTCGCCGCACAAGAGCCTTGCGCAGCTCCTCGAGCGACCACATCAGCAGCCCGCAGGCGGCGGCCAGCAACCAGCTCGTAGCAGCGATCGGCGCGGTTCCGAAAAGCCAGTTGCCGGTCGCCGTGTACAGGATCAAGCCGATCACCGCCAGTTCGCAGGCGATGGCGACCTGCAGGGTGCGATTGCCAGCCAGGAGGCCATAGGCCAGCGACGAACGCTGCGGATGGCGGCAGAGCACGACGTTGATGACCTGCATGACGACGATCGTCGCCAGGCACGCCGATGTCGCCTGCAGGTACAAGGGGTCGGTGCCAGCCAGTTGCTGGCCGTAGTGCCAGCCGGCGGCGTCGAGAACGTGGAAGAAGATCGCCATCGCCGCCGCCGCTTCGAGGACGCCGAGGAACAGATAGGCGCGACCGATCAGACCCCAGGACAGCAGGCGCTCGCGACGCGCGCGCGGTGGCCGTTGCATCACCGCCGGATCGGGTTTCTCGGCACCGAGCGCCAGCGCCGGCAGCATGTCAGTGCCGAGATCGACGGCCAGGATCTGGATCACCGTCAGCGGCAGCGGAATGCGGAACAGGACGAACGCCAGGAAGGGCACGATCTGGGGAATGTTCGAGCTGAGGATGTAGGTGAGGAACTTGCGGATGTTGTCGAACACCGCGCGGCCTTCCTCGATCGCCGCGACGATGCTGGCAAAGTTGTCGTCGAGCAGGATCAGGTCGGCGGCGGCCTTCGCCACGTCGGTACCGCCGATGCCCATGGCGATGCCGATGTGCGCGCTCTTCAGCGCCGGTGCGTCATTGACGCCGTCACCGGTAGCCGCGACGACCTCGCCCTTTTTCTTCAACGACTCGACAATCCGCATCTTCTGTTCGGCGGCGACCCGGGCGAAGAGTATCTCGGGCGCATCAAGGGCCAGCTGCAGTTGCGTCGGCGACATCAGGCGCAGTTGCTCGCCGCTGATCAGCAGCGGCTGCTCGCTGCGCACGAGACCGATCTGGCGGCCGATCGCCAGCGCTGTTCGGGGATGGTCGCCGGTCACCATGATGATCCGGATGCCGGCCGCCGCGCAGCGCGCGACGGCCTCGGGGACCTCGGCGCGCGGCGGATCGGCAAGGCCGATCAGGCCGGCGAGGGTCATCCCCTGCTCGTCAGCCGGCTGCTCCGCGTCGACCGCACGGTGGGCGAAAGCAAGAACCCGCAGGCCGGCCCCGGCCATCTCGTCCTGCGCCGCCAGCAGGCGCGTGCGGGCGGCCGGATCGAGCGGCGCCAGGCCGGCATCGAACTGGATGTCCCGACAGCCGGCGATTACCGTCTCCAGCGCCCCCTTGCAATAGAGCATGCGACCCTGTGGCGTCTGACAGAGGACCGACATGCGCTTGCGGTCGGTATCGAAGGGAATCTCGTCGAGGCGCTCGAAGCCCTCGAGGTCGCCGGCGGTGTTGCGGCCGATCTCGACCAGTGCGAGTTCCATCGGATCGCCGTGCAGCGTTTGCCGGCCCTTGTCGCCGACTTCCTTCAGGTTGTGGCAGAGCGCCGCGTTGATGAACAACTGGCGGTGATCGTCGACAATCTGGGGCCGCGCTGCGAGATCGGCGCGCGGCATGAACGCGCCGCCAATCCACAAGCTTTGCACCGACATCCGGTTCTCGGTCAGGGTGCCGGTCTTGTCGCTGCAGATCACCGTCGTCGAGCCGAGTGCCTCGACGGCAGGCAGGTGGCGTACCAGCGCGTTGCGTCTTGCCATTCGCTGGGTGGCCATCGCCAGCGACAGGGTGACTGTCGGCAGCAGCCCTTCCGGGACGTTGGCGATGATGATGCCGATGGCGAACAGCATGTTCTCCCACGCTGGCAGGCCCATCGCCTGCCCGACGAGAAAGAGCAGCAGGCCCATTCCCGTGGCCAGGAAAGCGACCAGACGCGACAGGCGGGCGATCTCCTGTTGCAGTGGCGAACTGGCCTCGCCGGCGGTCTGCGTCAGTTGGGCAATACGGCCGAATTCGGTATGCTTGCCGGTCGCGTAAACGACGGCGCGTGCCTGCCCGGCGACGACCGAAGTGCCGGCAAGAACGACGTTGCGGGCGTGCAGCGGCGACTCCTCGCTGCTGGCTTCGATGTCCCGCGCCCTGGCCAGCGACTCGCCGGTGACCGTCGACAGGTTGACGCGCAGGCCGTTGACTTCGGTCAGCCGGCAGTCGGCAGCGATGAAATCGCCGGCTTCGAGCAGTGCGACGTCGCCGGGTACCAGGTCGCTGGCGAGAACCTCGACGATCTCGCCGCCACGCGACACTTTCACCTTTTGCGGCAGCAGTTGCCGCAGCGCGGCGACGGCCCGTTCGGCCCTGTACTCCTGCCAGAAGGAGAAGACGCCGTTGATCACGATGACGCCGACGATCGCCACGCCGAGACGCGCCATTCCCTGGCCGGGATCGAAGTGCTCGGCGACGAAGGACAGTGTCGCACCGATCCACAGGATGATCGCGAAGAAGTGGGTGAACTCCTGTGCGAAGCGCAGCAGCAGGTGCTTTCGCCGTACTTCCTCGAACTGGTTCGGACCGTACTCGGCCAGGCGGCGCGCTGCTTCAGCGGCGTCGAGACCCGCGGCCGAAGTGTTGAGACTCGCCAGCGACTGCGCGACAGCGAGAGAATGGATACGCACGGGACTGGCTTCCTGGCGCGGATAGGCGGCTTGCTGCGCTACGGATCGGGCGGCCGGCGACCCGGCCGAGCCCGCCAGCCGGTGACGTCGATAGAGTCGACAATCTACACCTTTGGCCGCAAAAAAACACCAGCGATAACGGGGGTTTCCTGGCGCCTCTGGCCAGCCTGCCGGCGCCGCATGCGCGTCTGCCTCAGCCGTCTGCTGGCGGCCGAGTCCGGCGCCAGACCGCGGTCAGGGCGGTGAGTTTGGCGCGCGCCGTGAGACGTTCGTCGGACAGTGCCTCGAGAAAATCGGAAAGTGGTTTGGATTTGGCGATGGCGAAGCCGGTGAGCAGTGCCGATGGCACGGCGACCAGGGTAAACAGGGCCAGCCGGTCGGCGAAAGGCGCTTGTGCGGCGTCGAGCAGGTTCATCCCGAGGACGCCGGTGGTAATCGTCGCGATCAAGCCGGCGGTGGTGACCACCGTCAACCGGACCACCGTATTGGATTGCCGGCGCAGGCTGTCACTGTCGAGATACTGGCTCATGTCATGAATCTCCTCGCGCACCTCGGCATACAGACGCTCGGTACCCAGGTGTTCCCTGGTCATGCCGAACAGTGCGCGGGCCTGTGCCTGATCGGAGATCTCGTAGAACCAGTAACGATGGGTGAAGCGCAGGAAGACCTCGAGGATCTGCCGGATCGCGCGCTTGAAATCCTTGACCGATTCGGTCTGGCCGATCCGCAGGCGATTGAGTGCCGTCACCAGGCGATCGGAGAGCATCAGCAGGGCCGCCTTGTGGAAGTGAGGGATCAGCGCCAGAAGGAAGAACTGGTGACGAAACTGGCCGAGCAGGCCGTTCTCGGTGCCCGTGAAGTAGGCATCTTGGGCACTGCCAACCATTACTACCGCGTGGCCGCAGGAGAGCAGACGGGTTCCGGCTTGCTCGGCCTGCGGTTGCCAGTAGCGGTCGTAGCAGTAGCGCGATTCGAAGCCGTCCAGCGGCAACTCGGCAGCTGGCGGGGCACCACGCTTTCCCGGTCCGGTGACCAGCACCAGACGGGCGAAGTCGTCGCGGCTGAGGGTGCGCGGGTCGTCCATCGCCAGGTAAGCGACCAGCGGCATGCGGTGATACTCGATCTGCCGATAGCGCAGCGGACCGCATTCGTCGGAGTGGTGGAGAACCAGCGGCTGCAGAATGAATTCCCAGTGCGACGAGATGCACGGTGCCCGGAAGCGGGAGACGAAAGAGAGGTACTTGCTGCGCTTCTCGTAGTCGGAAGCGGCCAGCACACGGCCGTCGGATGCCAGCCATTCGGCCCGCTGCAGGCAGTGGCTGCCGCTGCCGTCCTCGTCCCAGGACGGCGGATAGGCGCGGCCGAATCGGTAAAGAGTGTCGTGCACCTGCCGCAGTTCGAGATCGTCGGCGAAGATCTCGACGACCAGGATGACCACCTCGATGTCATAGAAGAAATAGAGGTCGAGGTGTGCGATGTCGAAGTCGACCGGGCTGTCGCGATCCTTGTAGCGCATGCGTACCCTGGCAACGTCGTGCCGACGGAAAATGCGGATCGGCGACTCACCGTCGTGCGCCTGCCTGCCTTCCAGGCCACCGCCTTCGCCGTACAGGAAGCGCTGGACGTAGGGCAGGAAGGTGACAAACTCACTGTAATGGCGCTCGTGGAATTGTCCCGGGTCGCCGGAGAATTCGTCGACCAGTTCCCGCCACGGGTTGTCCGCGTCCTGCCGGTCGAGCAGCTGCGCGTGGTTCTCGAAGGGGCTGCCGCTGGCCAGCGGCATCAGCTGCAGCGGCCACATCAGGATCTGCCGAAAATGCCTGACCCGCTGCTCCGTGTCTTTGCTTGCCAGATCCATCGGTTTCTCCGGGAGAGGTGTCGCTTGGCCAGCCGGTGATCAGCCGCCGACCTCGGCCAGTAGCGTCGCGATCATCCGTTCGGCCTGGCGCAGGTAAGCGCCGCCGAACAGGTTGAGGTGATTGAGCACGTGGTAGAGCTGATAGAGCGTCCGGCGCACGACGAATCCGTCGGCGAGCGGCCAGGCCTCGCGGTAGGCGGCATGGAAGGCGTCGGAGAAACCGCCGAACAGCTCGGCCATCGCCAGATCGCTCTCGCGGTCGCCAAAATGCACTGCCGGATCGAACAAGACGGGCCTGCCCGTCTCGTCGGTCGCGGCGTTGCCGTACCACAGGTCGCCGTGCAACAGGCTCGCCGGCGGTTGATGGCCGGCGAACAACAGGTCCAGCTTGGCCGCCAGGCGCTCGCCGCTGGCGATCAGCTTGCCGTGCTCGCTGCGACGCCCGGCCAGGGAGAGTTGCGGCAGAAGCCGCTGGTCGGCGAAGAAGGCCGGCCAGGAACGCTGCCAGCTGTTGTGCTGTGGCGTCCGGCCGATGAAGTTGTCGCGCTGCCAGCCGTACTGCGTGCCGCAAATGCGGTGCAGCCGGGCCAGGGCGCGACCGGCGCAGGCGGCATGAAGCGGGTCCCGCAGCGGCTGCAGGTGCAGGTATTCGAGCACCAGGTAGGCCTGTCGACCGCCAACGCCGTGGCCGACGACGCGCGGCACGCGCAGCGCCGGGCAACCGGCCAGCGCCTCGAGACCGTCGGCCTCGGCGCTGAACATCGGCAGCAGATCGGCGTCATTGAGTTTGACGAACCAGCGCTGCCTGCCGCTGCCGAGCAGCAGCGTGCGCGAGATCGATCCGCCGCCGACCTCGCTGACGGTGTCGATGGCGGCCGCCGAACTGCCAGCGCCACCGCCGCCGTCGTTGGCGATCAGCGCGCGCAGTTCGTCGCCAAGGGCAGCGTCCAGACCAGGGCCCCAGCTCATCGCAGTCCTTTCATGTCGTGTCGACGCCTGGTCAGCCAGGCCGCGCGAGTTCAAGACGCGGAACAAGCCGCCACGACGGCAAGCGTACCGGTCGCCAGGCCGCCGCCATTGCCGGCGGAACCTCAGGCGCCGAGTGGCCGCTGTCGCCGCAGGTGGTCAAAGAACTTGCGGTCCTCACTCAACAGATGCCTGGTGATCACGTCATGGGCCAGGAACTTGAAGACGTCGCCAACGCCCTGCGTGCCGGCACGGAAAGCCGCCGCCATCTTCAGCGACTGACTGACGAGGTCGCGGTGCATCGCGATGTGTTCCTCGGCGCGCGGATAGCCGGCAGCGACAAAGACCGTCTCCTCGTCATGGAAATGCTCGAGCACGTCGGTCAGCAGTCGGTCGACCATCGTGTTGACCCGCTCGGCGGCTTGCCCGGAAAGGATTGCCGCGAGCAGCTCGTTGGCGTCGGAGAACAGCAAGCGGTGACCGCGATCGATCGCCTCGTCACCGCATTCGTACGCCGACCGCCAGACGAGCTGCACGAAATTGGCGACCAGATAGTCGCCGGCGTCGGCCGGCAGCGCCGCTTCGGGAGCCAGTTGGACCTGGTTGCGGCCAGCGGCCTTGGCCCGGTAGAGCGCCTCGTCGGCACGCTGGAACCACTCGTCCCAGGTTTCGCCGGCGCGGCATTCGGCGACGCCGATGCTGATCGTCAGCCGGTCGACGTCCGCAAAACTCGCTTGCGCGATCTGTTCGCGCAAGCGCTCGGCCAGCGTTGCTGCGGTCGCGCGGTTGGTGTCGGGGCAGAGGACGACGAATTCTTCGCCGCCCCAGCGCGCCAGGGCATCGGTGGCGCGAAGCCCGCCTTGCAGGCGACGGGTCAGCGACTGCAGCACCTGATCGCCGGTGCCATGACCGTGCCGGTCATTGATCGCCTTGAAGAAATCGATGTCGAGAATCAGCAGGCTGAGCGGATGTTGATAGCGCTCGAAGCGCCCCAGTTCGCTGCGCACGCACTCCTCCAGGCGCCGCCGGTTCCAGGCGCCGGTGAGCTTGTCGGTGCTGGCTACCTGCTCGAGCTCGACAACCGTCCGCTGCAACTCCCGGTTGGCTTGCTGCAGGCTGTCGAGAGTCTGCTGCACGGCGGCTGCCGGCTGCCGGGGGGCGCGCGGCGAGTGCTCGAAAATGACCGAGGCAATCGACCGCAGCCGGCGGTCGGGTCCGAGGATGGGCAGTCGGAGCCAGAGGTAGTGGCCGTCGTCCGGCAGGTCGACCTCCTCGGACGCGGTCGCGGCGCCTGCCAGGATGCGCTGGTCGCTGCGCAGCAGCGGCGCCAGCAGGTTCGCCGGCAGCAGTTCGCTCTCCGATTTCCCGGCCAGCTGGCCGGGATGCTGGCCGAGGAGCCGTTCCAGCATCGGGTTGGCGAGCCGATAGCGTCCGTCGAGCCCCTTGACGCCGAAACCGACACCACCATCGGCGTGCATCAGCAGCGGCAGCAAGCCCGCCATCCGGATCACGTCATCCTCGGTGATGGCCTGGATCAAGTCGTCTTCATTCATCCCTGACGCATCCCTCGAGTGGCCTGGCGTTGGGGTCGGCGCAGATCGGCGCTACCTCTGCCGGGCGCCGGGCAGGTGCGCGAGTATACGTCTTTCGGCAGCGGTGAACAAGCGCTCGACGGGCGGCAGAAAGGCTTCCCGGCGCCGCTCGCTGAGCGCCTTGGTGAGCGGCATCGGACGCGCTGGCGCCGCGCATCGAGCCGGCAGGCTCGCCGCGAGAACTGGCGTGGTGGTGGCCGTTCTGCTCGTCGCTGGCGAAAGCGGTGAGGCGGCGCTACCGGCCCGCCTCGGTCGTCGGCCGCGGTGCCAGCGCCACGCGGTTGCGCCCCTGCGCCTTGGCCGCGTAGAGCGCCCGGTCGGCACGGAGGATGAACTCCGCCGCCGATTCGCCGGCAACGTGGTCGGCGACACCGATCGAGACGGTGATGTTGCCGATCATCGTCTCGCTCGTGCCGCCGCTCTTGACCCGGCTGGCCGCGACCAGCGCACGCAGCGCCTCGGCGAGACCCAGCGCGCCGCCGCGCGGCGTTTGCGGCAGGATCACCGCGAATTCCTCACCGCCGTAGCGTGCCGCCGTGTCCTTGCCCTTGATGTTGGCCCTGAGGATCTCGCCGACCGTCGCCAATACCCGGTCACCGAACGGGTGTCCGTGGCTGTCGTTGATCCGCTTGAACGCGTCCAGGTCGATCATCAGCAGGCATGGCCCGGGAACCGTCGCCGGTTGCTGTTGCAGGCAAGCGGCCATCGCCAGGTCGAAGCCCTTGCGATTGACCAGGCCGGTGAGCGCGTCGAGCAAGGCTTCCTCGCGCGCGCGCGCGACCTCCTCGCGGAGCACCCTGGCCTCGCGGCTGCTGTCTTCCAGTCTGTCCTGCAGCGTGCTTATCGCCTTCTGCATTTCACGCGTACCGCGCAGGATGTCCTCGACGCCGGGCGCCAGGCCGCCGGTGACGCCGCCTGCCGGCTGCGACAGCGTTTCGCTCCAGCTCTCGAGCGAGCTGCCAAAGCGAGACGCCTGATGACCGGCGTCGATCGCCGATTCCGATACCTGGTCGACCAGATGGCTGACGCTGTTGCCGATGCGCATCGCGGTCTTCGCGTCCAGTTCGGCGACATGCTTGTGAAACAGCGCGCAGGTCGTTTCCTCGTCCAGCTTGCCGCTTTCCTTGAGCCGGGCATCGATGGCCGTCTGCAGGTCGGGATTGAGGCTGGCGACGTATTCGTACCAGATCGCATAGCTGATCGGATGCAGCCCGGCCTCCTGCTGGGCCATCCGCTTCACGGCCAGCCGCAAGTAGTCGGCGCTCTGCGCAACGCTGTGGCGGTACTTCATTGTCGTCCTCGCTTGGTTTTCTTGTTTGGCATGCGGCTTTCGCTCGAGTTTACTTCATTCATCGTTAAATCTGGCGCTAATGGGCGCCGCCGCGACCCGCGAAATCGATTTCTTCGGTGCCGGCGTGGGCAGGACGAAGCGGCCATGCCGCAGCAGGCGTTCGATGCCGTCGGCCGGCAGTGGACGGCTGAACAGATAACCTTGCACCTTGTGGCAGTTGGCCTGCCGCAGAAACTCGAACTGTTCCGGTGTCTCGACGCCTTCGGCAATCACGTCCAGCCCGAGGCTATGCGCCATGGCGATGATCGCCGTCGTGATGCCGGCGTCGTCGGTGCTCTGCGGCAGACCGCGGACGAAGCTCTGGTCGATCTTCAGCATGCCGATCGGGAAGCGCTTGACGTAGGACAGCGACGAATAACCGGTACCGAAATCGTCGATCGAGAAATGCACGCCGAGCTTGCGCAGGCGATAAAGACCGTCGATTCGCCGCGCCTCGGGCTCCATCAGGATGCTTTCGGTCAGTTCGAGTTCGAGCAGGCTGGCGTCGATGCCGGTCTCGGCAATGATCGCCGCGACACTGCCGAGGAAGTCGTGCGCGCGCAACTGGCGCGCCGAGATATTCACCGCCACGCGTGGGCTGACAACGCCGCTTTTCTGCCAGGTCCGCACTTGCTGGCAGGCGGTGCGCAGTACCCAGTCACCGATCGCCTCGATCAAGCCGCTATCCTCGGCAACGGGGATGAACTGCGCCGGTGAAACCAGGCCGTGCTCGGGGTGCTGCCAGCGAATCAAGGCCTCGATACCGACCATCGACCCGTCGTCGGCACTCACCTGCGGTTGGTACAGAAGATGAAACTCGTCTCGCTCGAGGCCCTTGCGAAGGTCGTTCTCGAGAGTCATGCGGGCCATCGTCTCGGCGGTCAGCGTCTTGTCGTACAGTTGCCAGTTGTTGCGACCCTGATCCTTGGCGTGATACATCGCCGTATCGGCATGCTTCAGGAGAGCGGCGGCGTCGTCGCCGTCGTCGGGGAAGACGGCAACGCCGATGCTGGCGGTGACGGTTATCTCCTGGTCGCCAAGCCGGAATGGCTGGCTGAGCAGCCGCTGCACGCGTTCGGCGACCATCTTCACCGTCTGCGTGCCGTCGAGATCGGGCAGCACGACGGTGAACTCGTCGCCCCCCAGGCGCGCGAAATGCAGACCCGTTTCCTCGAGAGCCGGTCGGGCGACGATGTCGCCGGCGCGCAGCTTTTCCTTCAGCCGCTCGGCGACGGCTTGCAGCAGGTAGTCGCCGACGCTGTGACCAAGGGTGTCGTTGATGCGCTTGAAACCATCCAGATCGAGAAACAGCAGCGCAACCTGCAGTTGCGCTCGACTTGCCCGGCGCAACTCGAGATCGAGCCTTTCGAGAAAGCTTTCGCGGTTGGGCATGCCGGTCAGCGTATCGAAATACGCCAGGCGCCTGACCTTCTCCTCGTTCAGCCGCTGCAGCGTGACGTCGCGGACGACCACCACCACCTTGTCGGCACCACTCGGCGCGATACGCGCTTCGTGGTGGTGGGCGCCGTCGGCCAGTTGCAGCTGGTAGACCGCGGATTGCAGTTCGCCACGTTCGACCGCACGCTCGACACCGCGCCGCAGGAGCTCGGCAATGTCGCCAGGCAGCACGTCGGCCAGCTTGCGGCCCAGGAAATCCTCCGCTGGCAGCCAGGCGGTCGTTCCGTAACCGGCCTTGTAGTCCAGGCAGGTCCCGTGCTGGTCGAGCAGCAGGATCATGTCGGGTATCGCCTCGACGATCGCCGCCTGTTTCTCCTCCAGTTCCCGCAACTGGCGCGTGGCTCTCGCCGAGCGCAGCACGTAGCGGGCCCGGTGGCCGAGCATCGGCCAGTTGATCGGCTTGGCGATGAAGTCGTTGGCGCCCGATTGGTAGGCCCGGTTGATCGATTCGAGATCGTCCATGCCGGTGACCATGATCACCGGCAGCACGGTCATGTCATGACGCAGGCGAATCCGTCGGCAGACCTCGAAGCCGTCTATCCCCGGCATGTCGACGTCAAGCAGCGCCAGGTCGGGTAGCGGTCCGGCAAGCAGGTCGAGCGCCTGCTCGCCGTCGGCCGCTTGCTCGACTTCGAATTCGAATTGGCTGAGCGCTTCCTGCTCGAGCATGCGCATCACGGCGTCGTCGTCGACGACCAGCACCCTGGGTCGTCCGGGTGCGTCAGACAAGGGCATCGTTCGAACTCCTGGCAAGCGTCGCCTGCAGCGCCGCCAGCACATGCGGCATGCGGGATTCTATCTCTGCCAGCAGGGAATTGGCGCCGACGACGGTGTTCTGACGGCCAATGGCCTCCAAAGCCTTGCAGAGCGCCGCCAGCCGGTCGGCGCCGACGTTGGCGCTGCTCGACTTCATGGCATGCGCGGCCTTGCGCAGGGCTTCGCCATCGACGGCAGCCGCCGCCGCGTGCATTTGCGCCAGACGCAAGGGCGCGTCGGCGAGATAGGCGTCGATCACCTTGCCGACCAGCAAGGCCCCATTGGGGCCGGGCAGATGTCGGATCGCGTCGAGCGCGCGCGGATTGATCGGCTCGTCGTCGGGCGATGCGGCGGCTGCGTCGGACGCCGCTGCCGGCGGCGTCCGGCGGGTGGTCTGGCTTGCCGGGGCGGCCTGAGGAAGCCAGCGCCGCAAGGCGCCCAGCAGTTGTTCACGTGTGAAGGGCTTGCTCAGGTAATCGTCCATGCCGGCTGCCAGGCAGCGTTCGCGGTCACCCTCGACGGCGTTGGCGGTCAAGGCGACGATCGGCAGGTGGCGGCCAGGCGCGCTCCGATTGTGCCGCGAGCGAATCCGGGCGGTTGCTTCGAAGCCGTCCATTTCGGGCATCTGGCAGTCCATCAGCACGAGGTCGTACGCCTCGTCGAGCACCCGCGCGACGGCCTCGCGGCCGTCCTCGGCGAAGCTGACGTCGACGCCAAGCGATTCGAGCATGGCGGCGGCCACCTGCTGATTGACGGGATTGTCCTCGGCGACCAGAACGCGTCCCCGGAGGTTTGTCGGCAGCACCGCGGCGACCGCTCGGGGCGGGGGCGGGTGCTGTCTGGTCGCCGCCACGGCGGGGGCCGACATCGCCGTCGCGATCGCGTCGTAGAGATCGGACTGGCGCACCGGTTTGGTCAGGTAGCAGTCGATCGGCGCAAGCTGCCGGTCGGGATGGTCGCTGGCGACGCTGACCGACGAGAGCATGATCAGCGGCAACGCCGCCCAGCGTGACTCACGCTTGATCGCCTTGGCCAGCGCCAGACCATCGATCTCCGGCATGTGCAGGTCGAGGATGGCGAGGTCGAAATGGCACGGCTCAGCCTCTCGCAGGCGCTGCAGGGCCGTGCGTGCATCGGCGGCGCCGCTGTAGGTCATCGACCAGCCAGCCAGTTGGTGAGCAAGGATTTCACGGTTGCTGGCGTTGTCGTCAACGACCAGCACGCGCAGCCCGGCCAGGCGCGCAGCGAGTTCGACGATCGTCCGCGCGTCGGCATTCTGCTTGCTCAGGGGAATCTCGAACCAGAACAGCGTGCCGTTCCCGGCTTCGCTGTGCACGCCGATCTGTCCGCCCATCAGTTCGACCAGGCGCCGGGCAATCGCCAGTCCCAGGCCGCTGCCGCCGTAGCGCCGGGTGGTCGAACTGTCGGCCTGGACAAAGGCTCTGAACAGGCGGCCTTGTGTTGCCGCATCGATGCCAACACCGCTGTCCTGAACCTCGAAGCGCAGCTGCGCCTGCTGCGCCGTCTCTTCGAGAAGCTTGACGCGCACCACGACTTCGCCGCTGCTGGTGAACTTGATCGCGTTGCTGACCAGATTGGTCATGATCTGGCGCAGTCGCACGGGGTCGCCGCTGACCGCCACCGGGACCTCGTGCGGTACGCTGCAGATCATCTCGAGGCCCTTGGCCTCGGCCGGCTGAGCGAAAAGGTAGGCGACGTCCTCGAGCAGTTGGCGGAGGTTGAAGTTGATTCGCTCGATCTCCAGTTTGCCCGCTTCGATCTTGGAAAAATCGAGGATGTCGTTGATGACCCGCAGCAGGTGCTCGCCTGAATGGTACACGGCGTCGGTGAATCGCCGTTGCTGCGCATCGAGTTTGGTGCTGCGCAGCAACTCGGTCATGCCGAGGATGCCGTTCATCGGCGTACGGATTTCGTGGCTCATCGTCGCCAGGAATTCGCTCTTGGCGCGGCTGCCGGCTTCGGCACGATCCCTCGCCTGCCGCAATTCGGCGGTGCGCGCTTCGACCTCGCACTCGAGCAGGTCACGATGGGCCGCCAGATCGAGATTGCGATCCTCGATCTGGTCGAGCATGACGTTGAAGCCGCTCGACAGCTGGCCGATCTCGTCGTCGGCGGCAACGGGCGCGCGGGCCGAGTAATCGCCATCCTGCGACACCTTGGCCATGATGCCCGCAAGATTTGAAATCGGCCTCACGATGCCCTGATAAGCCCACCTGAAGACGGCCAGGAGGGCGATCACCATGAACAGTGTGATCGTCGTCGCCAAGGTCGTGAACCGACGCATGTTGGCGTCGGCAGATTCTCGGGCACCGTTGCGAAAGCTGTCGAGATCCATGCCGAGGGTGTTGGCCTGGTTGATCAGCCTGCCAAAGGCCACCATTGCCTGTTCGTTTTCCGGCCCGGGAAAATGAATTCCGAGAAAGGCCGCGACTTCACTGCGGAACACCTGCCACCTGGGTGCGATGTCGACCTCGAGTTGCGCGCGCCGATCGGCGGCACGGGTTGCCGCGACCAGTTCCGGCCAGGTCCGGTCAAAGGCGAGCACGCTGTTGCCGACCACTGCCCATGCCGCCGGTGTGCCTTCGGTGAACATCGTTTCGTTGAGTCCTTGCAGCGTCCGCTGCAGGTTGATGAGCTCTTCGGTGGCCGCATTGAGCACCGTCGCCTTGCGCTCCATCAGCCGGTGACCATGCACCGCGGCGGCGGCAACGAAGGCGACGATGGCCAGCGAAAGTAGACCCGCGACGATCAGCCGGGAACGGATCGTCAGACGCGCCTTGTTCATCGGCAGGGCCTGGCGCTCAGTTGTCGACGGGCAGGCTTTTCGCCGTCCACCCGGCGAAACCGTCGCGCATCCAGAACAGCCGGGTGTAACCCGCCTTGACGGCCAGCACGCTCGCCTTGTACGACTTCCAGCCTTTCGGCCCGTCGCTGTACAGGACGATCGTCGCGTTCCTGTCGGCGGGAAGCCTGGCGAGGTCGAACGAATCCAGCGACGCGTCGAAGTCCGGCTGGTACTCGCTCTTCTCTTTGTAGGCAAGAAGCGTCGCGCCAGGCAGGTGACCCCTGCCGAAGTTGAGCGGATTGCGCATGTCGAAGAAGGTCGCCGCCTTCTTTTCGAGCAGCGCCCTGGCGTCGTCCACGGTGATGACCGTGGCGCCCTTGACGCTGGTCGGCGTATCGGGTTTGTCGCCGGCGGCAAATGCCGGCGCGATGGTCAGCGCGACGATCGCCAGCAGGCGGACGGTGGCTTGAGGATAGGGGCGCATCAGCAGTTCTCCGGCAAGGTGGTCAAGGAAACATGGAAGCAATATTGCAATCGTGGTTTATTTGACTAGCGGCCAACTGCGGCAGAACTTTAGTGTCGGTTGCCGTGCGTCGTGGCTCCTGTCGCCACTCTGGCTCGGTCGGCGGCGATCGGCCGGCATCGCTTCGGCTACTCCTGCACCGCCCGTACGGCGCGCCGCAGCAGTGCAGCGAGCAGCAGCGACGCCAGCATCAGCCCGAGCAGCGACGCCAGCCAGAAGCCGGCAGCGCCCATTGGTCGGCGCGCGTGAAAGGCCAGCCACCAGCCGCCGAACAGCCCGACGCCCCAGAAGCAGACGACATGCACCAGCATCGGCACGAAGGTGATCTTGTAGCCGCGCAAGGCATGCGCGGCGATCGTCTGGACGGCGTCGAAAAGCTGGTAAACGGCGACGTAGCCGAGCAGCGACAGCGCCACCGCCCGTACTGCCGGGTCGTCGGTGTAGGCGCCGGTGAGCGGTACGGCGAACAGCCAGAGCAGCAGACAGAGCAGTGCCGACAGCACGCCGGCCAGCAGCAGGCCGGCGCCGATCGACGCTTCGGCGCGTTGCCAGGCACGCGCGCCGGCAGCCTGGCCGACCTGCGCCAGGGTGGCGATCGCCAGCGCCAGCGGCAGCATGTAGCAGACCGCGGCGAGGTTGGCGACGATGCGGTGCCCGGCGACGACGCTCGCCCCAAGCTGTGCGATGAACAGCGCCATCAGGGTGAACGACGAGATTTCGACGAAGCTGGAAAAACCCATCGGCAGGCCGAGGCGCAAGAGTTCGGCAAGTGGCCGCCGGCGCGGTGGCTGCCAGTCGGCGAGCAGGCGGTAAGCTTGCAATGGCCTGGCGGACCACAGGTAGGCAGCGGCGCAGAGGGTCGAGAACCAGCCGACGATGGCGTTCGAGATGCCGCATCCGCGCGCACCAAGCGCTTCGCCGCCCCACTGTCCGGTGACCAGCGACCAGGCCAGCAGCCCGTGCAGGGCCGTCGCGCCGAGGCTGATCACGAGCAGCGGGCGCGGCTTGCCAAGAGCGTTGCAGATAGCGTGGAAGGTCCGGTAGAGCAGCACCGCCGGCATGCCCATGGCGAGCATCGCCAGGTAGTCGCGGGCCTTGTCTTCGACTGCCGGGTCGATTCGTGACAGGGCGAACAGTGGCGCCGGATGGAGCAGCAGATAGACGCCGGGCAGCGCCAGCAGCAGCGCCAGCCAAAGCGTCTGCTGCAGCGCGCCGGCGATCTCCTGGCGGCGGCCGGCGCCGTGCAGGTGGGCAACGGTCGGTGCGACGGCGTGTACGATGCCGGCCAGGGCAAACAGCACCGAGATGTAGATGCCGCCGCCAACCGCCACCGCGGCCAGATCGTCGGCGCCGTAATGGCCCAGTAGTGCGGTGTCGATGACCATCATGCCGATCGACGCCAGTTGGGCGACCAGGATCGGCGTCGCGTGCGCGAGAATCAGGCGGGTCTGTTGGACGAACATCGGTCGAGGAGAGCGGGCGGCGAAGTCAGCACCGGCCCGGTCGGGGCCTCTCGCCGCCGCGTGATCGTTTGCGGGCCGCCAAGGCTACCCGATTTCGCCGGCAAGCGAGCGACCCTGTTGAAAGATCACCCCGGTTGTACTAGGGTTTCGGCTTTGCCCACCAGAGAGACGACGACATGGCTGCAGCGAGCGGTGCCACCTCCTACGAACCCATCGAAACCGCCAGCCGCGATGAAATTACGGCGCTGCAATTCGATCGTCTGCGCTGGTCCCTGCACCAGGCCTACGACAATGTCGAACACTACCGCCGCAAGTTCGATGCCCACGGCGTCCATCCGGATGACCTGAAGAGCGTCACCGACCTGCACCGCTTCCCGTTCACGACCAAGTCGGATCTGCGCGACAACTATCCCTTCGGGATGTTCGCCGTGCCGCGCGAGCAGGTCGTGCGGGTGCACGCCTCGTCGGGTACCACCGGCCAGCCGACCGTCGTCGGCTACACCCAGAAAGACGTCGACATGTGGGCGACGGTGATGGCCCGCTCGATCTACGCCGCTGGTGGGCGCCGCGGCGACATGGTGCATGTCGGTTACGGCTACGGTCTGTTTACCGGCGGCCTCGGAGCGCACTACGGCGCCGAGCGCCTGGGGTGCATGGTGATTCCGATGTCGGGCGGACAGACCGAGAAACAGGTGCAGCTGATCGTCGACTTCCAGCCGGACATCATCATGGTGACGCCGTCGTACATGCTCAACCTCGCCGATGAATTCAAGCGACAGAACGTCACCCCGGATTCGACGCGGCTGCGCGTCGGCCTGTTCGGCGCCGAGCCGTGGAGCGAGCTGATGCGCCGCGAAATCGAGACCACCTTCGCCATCGACGCGATCGACCTCTACGGACTGTCGGAAGTGATCGGCCCCGGGGTCGCCAGCGAGTGCGCCGAAAGCAAGGATGGGCCGGTGATCTGGGAGGACCATTTCTACCCCGAGATCATCGACCCGGCGACCGGCGAGGTGCTGCCCGACGGCAGCTCTGGCGAGCTGGTTTTCACCTCGTTGAGCAAGGAAGCACTGCCGATCATCCGTTACCGGACGCGCGACCTGACGCGTCTGCTGCCGCCGACCTCGCGCTCGATGCGGCGCATGGACAAGATCACCGGCCGCTCGGACGACATGCTGATCATTCGCGGCGTGAACGTCTTTCCGTCACAGATCGAGGAACTGATCCTGCAGCAGCCGATGCTGTCGCCGCACTACCTGATCGAAGTCTGGCGCGACGGTCACCTCGACGCGGTCGACGTCAACGTCGAGCTCAAGCGCGAGTACCGCTTCCGCCTGGCGGTCGACAAGGAGCACGTGGCGCGCGCCCTGCAACACCACATCAAGTCCTTCATCGGCATTTCCGTTCAGGTCCGCATCGTCGATATCGGCGGCATCGAACGCTCGCTCGGCAAGGCGCGTCGGGTGATCGACAAGCGACCGTGTGAGTGAGTTGCCGGCGAAATTTCGTCTTCCCGAGGTGCGGCAGGATTCGCTCATCTCCTGGCGTGAAGGACGAAGATGCCGCAACCGGCCGGCGCGCCGGCGTCCAGGGAACTGGCCGTGAAGCGGCTGAAGGCGGTGGCGAATGATGGCGAGCGGTAAGCGGCCATGCAGCCGCCGAATGCCGGCTTCGCTTACTTCGACTGATGGGTTCGTTCCGTCTGATCGACGGTGTCAAGGCGGCGGGCGAGTCCCTCCTCGATTGAGCGTTGCACCGTCGTGAAGCCATTCGGCCCGACGATCAGGCCGTTTGGCGTCAGCACGGAAAGAGTGATGGCGGTGCCGGCAAGCCTGGCAAGGCTCTTTTCCACCCTGCCCACCTCGGCCGGCTGCAGCACCCGGGCGCTGACCGCTTCCGCCCGCACTTCCCATCCGTCTGCAGTTTTCGCCGCATCAATGCTGTTGACAAAGGTATTGGCGACCTGCTCCAGCTCGCTCTTCCCGAGCGTTTCAAGTTTCTGCTGAACGGCCCGCTCGGTGGCGGTCATCGGTGCGAACAGCGCGTCACCAAGCAGCACGCGCCCCTTCGCCGTGATGTCGCTGGTCGTCGTCGCGCGCACCAGCAGGGTGGCGCTTGGATCGCCGAGCCGCCTGCGAATCGTTTCTTCGGCAATCCTGACCTGTGAGGGAACCGGCGGACGGGCGCCGGACACGGTGGCAACGATCACCGGGCCAATTGGCAGGTGGATCAACTGCACACCTTCCAGCTCAAAGGTTTGACCATGGCTCACCAGTTCGCGAAGCGTCTGCTCGGCAATTTCCGCCATCCGTACATTGGCTGTCACGTCGGCAGCAATGAAGTGGCCGTCAAGGTTGACCGTCGGCAGCAGGTTTGCCGAACCCGCTGCCGCCACATCGTGCGTGATGGCGCACCTGACGAACAGGCTGATCTGCCGATTGACCTCTTCCGAGATCGCCTGCTGCATGGCCTTGACCTTCTGCGGCGAGAACGATCGCGGCGTATTGACCGTCGCCAGCACATTGACCAGGCCGTCTGAGGTCTGGTCATAGATAACCCGCGAAAGGCGGGCACCGGGATCATCCGCCAGCGAGTGCTCGATGGTGGCGACGATCGACTGGTTGAGGCGCCAGTCGTCGATGGTGGTTACCAGTTGACGGGTGAGGATGGCGGCGACGGCGAGCAGGCCGATGCCGGCAGCGGAAAAGCGTTTCAGGAAGTCGATTCGCGTGCCAATCTCGGCGCGGGTGACGAATCCGGCGAGAATGAAGATGGCGGCTGAGACGGCGAGTATCGTAAGGAAGTTGGCAAAGAACAGCAGAAAGGCTCCCCAGGCGCCATCGAAAGCCCCGAAGGCCAAAGACAGACCGGAGGTGGCGAGTGGCGGCGTCAATGAGGTGGCAATCGCCACCCCCGGCAGCGCCGGGCTGGTTCGCTCATCGACCAGCGCCAGGCCGCCGGCGAGGCCAGCCAGGGCGGCCACGAACAGGTCGAGCAAGGATGGCTTGGTGCGCGCCAGCATCTCGGGCGTCACTTCCAGGGCGAACGGCAACAGACCCAGGATCAGGGCAAACGCGACGATCAGCAGTACGCCGCCGAACTCGGCGACCATGGCGTTGCGCAACAAGCGCAGGTCGCCGCGGGAAAGCGCCAGGGCAATGCCGAAAATCGGCGCCATCAGCGGCGAGACGAGCATGGCGCCGATGACCACCGCAGCGCTGTTGGCGAGCAAGCCGAAGGCGGCGATTCCCCCGGAGGCGAGCAGCAGCACATAGTACAGCGGCCTTGGGATGGAGCCGTGCGCGATATCGTCGATCACCGCCGCCTTGCGTTGTTGCGACACCGACCACAAGGCAACCAGCGGCACATCCAGATCCGTGCGCTTCGGACTCGGGTCGGGACGGACCGGATCCGCGCTATCGCTGGTGCTGTTCATGATGGCTGCTGCGGCCAGTTAGTAGGGGTTGAAGATCGACGGCGCGACCGTACCCTTGGCAGGCGCGCTCGACGGTGAGGGCGAGGGCGGCGGTGCTTCGACCGCTTGCGGTGGCCGTGACTCTGGCGCTTCGACGGCTTGCGGCGACGCTTCGACCGCTTGCGGCAGAGGCGCCGCCGCCGGTTGGCTCGCCGGTGCGGGAGCTTGTTGTGGCGATCCATGTGTCGGCGGACGCCAGGTGAGCTGCGCGTTTTCTACCCAGCCGGTTTCACCGGTCGACTCCACGCGCACGTGGGCAAAGCCCTTGTCCACCTGGTCGCGATGGAGCTTGGTGTACTGTGGCAGGCGCTTGACGATGATCCCGCCGGGGCTGCGGTGCAGCGGCAGATCGGGCGAGGCGGCGTAATAGACGCCTGCCGCGGCCGCCGACCCGCTGGTCTCCGGAGTGAGCGCGCCGATCGCCGGGATGTGTTTCTCAAGCGTCGAGCAGCCGCCCAAAGCGACGACGAGCCCGGCGGAAAACAGGAGGGAGATGAAGTGTTTTGAGCGCTGAATCATGCCGGCAGATCCCCAGAAAATGCGCTATCGGCGATGCGGCGAGAGGTCAACGGATAGCGGAAGCGTTGCGTGGCCATTATAGTGTTGCAGCCGGTGTGGAGCATTCGCATTGTAGCCAGAACAAGGGTTTTGCACCGCTTTCACGGCCGCTGAATATCCCGTCCGGCAGGCAGCACTGCAGCCGCTTGCTGCGGCGCATTGCCAGAACCCGCAGGCTGGTGGTACCTCCCGGGGCTGTCGCATGAATCCCGTAGGAGACCGGGCAGTTGAGCGCGGCCGGTGCCGGAACTGGCGGCGACAAGGCGCCGGACCTGGCGGCCACTCTTGCGCCGTGATCCGTGTGGCGATTGCCCTGGCATGGACAGCAGCGCCCCTAATCGGCCATAATCGCGTGATGTTCCTGCGGCGCCCGTCATGAAGTTCCTGTTCGACCTCTTCCCGGTCATCCTCTTTTTCGTCGCCTACAAGGTCGCCGACATCTACGTCGCCACCGGCGTGGCAATTGCCGCCAGCTTCGCGCAGATCGCTTGGCTGCGCTTCAGGAAGCGCAAGATCGACACCATGCTGTGGGTCAGCGTGGTGATCATCACCGTCTTTGGCGGCCTGACGCTGTTTCTTCACGACAAGACCTTCATCCAGTGGAAACCGACCATCCTCTACTGGACCTTCGCGGCGACGCTGCTCGGCGGCATGCTGTTACTGAAGAAAAACCTGATTCGTAGCTTGCTGTCCGAGCAGATGGAACTGCCCGAGGTCGCCTGGACGCAGCTCAACTGGGCGTGGATCGGTTTCTTCGTGTTCATGGGGATCGCCAACCTCTACGTGGCGCTCAATTTTTCCGAGGACACCTGGGTCAATTTCAAGCTGTTCGGAGCCACCGGGCTGATGCTGGTCTTCGTCCTTGCCCAGGGGCTGGTGCTGTCCAAATACATGGAGGAAAAGGAATGATGTTCTACGCCATCGTCGGCGAAGATCGTCCGCAGTCGCTCGACGATCGCCTTGCCGCCAGACCGGCGCACGTCGAGCGCTTGCAGGCGCTGCAGGACGAGGGCCGCTTGCTGCTGGCCGGTCCCTTCCCGGCAATCGATTCGCCGGATCCCGGCCCGGCGGGATTTTCGGGCAGCCTGATTGTCGCCGAGTTCGCGTCGCTGGAAGCGGCCACCAGCTGGGCCGACGCCGATCCCTACGTTGCCGCCGGGGTCTACCAGTCGGTCACCGTCAAGCCGTTCAAGAAGGTCTTGCCGGCGTGAGCGAAACGCCGCTCACCGCCGTCGACGACGGCAAGGGCCACCGCGAGGCACTGATCCATCAACGCCTCGCCGTGCTGGCGCCGAATCGCATCGAGCTGATCGACGATTCGGCGCGCCACGCCGGTCATCAGGGCGCCAAAGGCGGCGGTGCTCACTATCGCCTGTTGATTGTTTCGCCAGCTTTTGCCGGCCAGGGTCGTCTGGCACGTCATCGCATGGTCCACGATGCGCTTGGCGACCTCATGCGTGAGCGGATTCACGCCCTGAGCATCAAGGCGCTGAGCCCCGACGAAGCGACCGCGAGCATGTCGGCGGCGGCCTGAGCCAGGCGGCCGCCCCGCGGCGGCCGGTGTCGCCTGCCCCTTCCCCCTTCTCCTTGTCACCCCTGTCACCCCTTTCACCCGTTTTCAGATATTTCGCTTCACCCCATCCCATCCCAACTGAAGGAAAAGCAAACATGCAAAATCTCTCCAAGCTGGCTGGCGCACTTCTGCTCGGCGCGCTGATTTCGCTACCGGCTGTCGCCGCCGACAAGGCCAAGTCGGGCACTCTGGTCACCGTGAACGGCGTTGCCATTTCGCAGACCGTCGCCAATGCCTTCCTCGCCGAACAGGAAGCGCAAGGCGCCGCCGATTCGCCCGAGTTGAAGAACGCGATCCGCGAGGAACTGATCCGTCGCGAACTGCTCGCCCAGCAGGCGAAGAAGATGGGTCTCGACAAGAATCCCGACGTTGCGGCGCAAGCCGACCTCGCCCGGCAGGCAATCTTCATCCGCGCCTTCGTCCAGGATTACGTCAAGAAGCATCCGATCAGCGAGGAGCAGGTCAAGGCGGCCTACGATCGGCTGAAGGCGCAGATGGGCAGCACCGAGTACAAGGTGCGTCATATTCTGGTCGAGAAGGAAGACGACGCCAAGCAGATCATCGTCAACCTCAAGAAAGGGCAGAAATTCGACGATCTGGCCAAGCAGTCGAAGGATCCGGGATCGCGCGAGAAGGGCGGTGACCTTGGCTGGACGAGCACGGCCGCTTTCGTCAAGCCCTTCGGCGACGCGGTCGCCGGGCTGAGCAAGGGCAAGTACACCGAGACCCCGGTCAAGACCGATTTCGGCTATCACGTGATCCTGCTTGAGGACAGCCGGCCGCTGACGCCGCCGCCTTTCGACCAGATCCAGCAGCAGCTGTCGCAGCGCTTGCAGCAGGAACAGATTCAGAAGATGGTGAGCGACCTGCGCGCCAAGGCGAAGATCGTCGATTGAGCGACGCCAAATAAGAAAAACGCCGGCTCGGCCGGCGTCTTGTTGCTGGTCGACGGGCACTGCCGCCGCGGCCGGATGACTTCCGTCGAGGCTCAGCTCACCCAGCGCCGCGCGTTGCGAAAGATCCGCAGCCACGGCGAATCGTGCCAGCCGCGCGCCTCCCAGTCGGCCGGGTGCCAGGACATCTGGACGCTGCGAAAGACACGTTCCGGGTGCGGCATCATGATCGAGAAGCGACCGTCGGCGGTGGTGACGGCGGTGATGCCGGCCGGCGAGCCGTTCGGGTTGTACGGATACACTTCGCTTGCCTGGCCGCTGTGGTCGATGTAGCGCAGGGCGATCAGCGCCTTCGCCTGCTGCTCGGGCGAGGCAAAAGCGGCGCGTCCCTCGCCGTGTGAAATCACCACCGGCAGTCGGCTGCCGGCCATGTCGGTGAAGAAGATCGACGGCGACGCGGGCACGTCGACCATCGAAAAGCGCGCTTCGAACTGTTCGACGCGGTTGCGCTCGAAACGCGGCCAGGCGTCGGCACCGGGGATCATCTCCTTGAGCGCACTCATCATCTGGCAGCCGTTGCAGACGCCCAGTGCGAAGGTATCCGGGCGCGCGAAGAAGGCGGAGAAGTTGTCGCGCGCGCGCTCGTTGAAGAGGATCGTCCTGGCCCAGCCCAGGCCGGCGCCAAGCACGTCGCCGTAGGAGAAGCCACCGCAGGCGACGGCGCCCTTGAAGTCGGCGAGCGCGACGCGGCCGGCGAGAATGTCGCTCATGTGCACGTCGACGGCGGCAAAACCCGCCCGATCGAAGGCCGCCGCCATCTCGACGTGTCCGTTGACGCCCTGTTCGCGGAGGATCGCGACGCGCGGCCGAGCGCCGGTGTTGAGCAGCGGCGCGGCGACATCGTCGCCGGGGTCGAAAGTGAGAGTGACCGACAGGCCGGTGTCGGTGGTGTCGAGAATGCGGTCGTACTCCTGCTGGGCGCACGCCGGGTTGTCGCGCAGCTGCTGCATGCGGAAACTGGTTTCCGACCAGGCGCGCTGCAGGTCGCTGCGCTGCTCGCTGAGTACCGCGCGGGCGTTGCGGATGATGCGGATCTGGTCCCAGGGATTGGGTGCGCCGATGAACTGCGTGCAGGCGCCCAGCCCGGCGGCGCGCAGAACGTCCATCACCCGGTGGCGCTGGGCGCGGCGAATCTGCACCACGGCGCCGAGCTCCTCGCTGAACAGGGCGCGCATCAGCAGTTCGAAGGAGCGGCCGGCGAGCAGGTCGGGCCGCTTTTCGTTGCCGTCGACGTCGTTGCTCAGCGGGTCGTAGCACAGGCTGTCGGTGTCGATCGACACGCCGCAGCGGGCGGCGAAGGCCATCTCGCAGACCGTGGCGAAGAGGCCGCCGTCGGCGCGATCGTGGTAGGCAAGCAGCAGGTCGTCGCCGGCCAGCTGCCGCACGGCGTTGAAAAAGGCGACCAGGCGCTGCGGATCGTCGACGTCGGGAGCCTCGTTGCCGGTGGCGTTGAAAACCTGCGCCAGTGCCGAGGCGCCGAGGCGGTTGCGGCCGGCACCGAGATCGAGCAGCAGCAGGTCCGTTTCACCGGCATCGAGCACCAGTTGCGGGGTCAGCGTGCGGCGAGCGTCGTGGACCGGTGCGAAGGCGGTGGCGACCAGCGACAGCGGCGCGACGACCTGCTTCTCAACGCTGCCCTGCGAGCCGCCACGTTCCCGCCAGGCGGTGCGCATCGACAGCGAGTCCTTGCCGACCGGGATCGATACGCCGATCTGCTGGCAGAGGTCGGAGACCGCGCGAACGGTGTCGAACAGTCGCGCGTCCTCGCCGGGAAAACCGGCGGCGGCCATCCAGTTGGCCGACAGCTTGACGTCGGCGAGCGTCGCCACGTCGGCGGCGGCGACGTTGGTCAGCGCCTCGCCGATCGCCATCCGCCCAGACGCCGGGCCGTCGAGCACCGCCAGCGGCGCGCGTTCGCCGATCGCGAAGGCTTCGCCGCGGTAGCCGTCAAACGCCATCAGCGTCACCGCCACGTCGGCGCAGGCGACCTGCCACGGTCCGACCATCTGATCGCGTGCCGTCAGGCCGCCGACCGAGCGGTCGCCGATGCTGATCAGGAAGGCCTTGTCGGCGACCGCCGGCAGCCGCAGGACGCGAAACGCCGCTTCCTTGAGCTCCACCGAAGTGGCGTCGAAAGGCACCGTCAGCGGCGGCAGATGCGCCGCGCTGCGGGTCATCCGTGGCGGCTTGCCGAGCAGCGCGTCCATGTCCATGTCGACCGGGTCGTTGCCGAAGTGGCGATCGGCGACCAGCAGCCGATGGTCGCTGGTGGTGCTGCCGACGACCGCGAACGGACAGCGCTCGCGCTCGCAGAGCTTCGTGAATTCAGCCAGCCGGCCCGGCGCGATGGCCAGCACGTAGCGCTCCTGCGCTTCGTTGCACCAGATCTCGGCCGGCGACATTCCCGGTTCCTCGATCTTCACCGCACGCAACTCGAAACGCGCGCCGCAGCCGGCGCCGTGCGCCAGTTCGGGCAGGGCGTTGGAAATGCCGCCGGCGCCGACGTCGTGTAGCGACAGGATCGGGTTGCCGTCGCCGGCCGCCGAGCCGTCGCCGGCGGGCGCGCCGAGCTGCCAGCAGCGGTCGATCACTTCCTGCGCGCGCCGCTGGATTTCCGGGTTGCCGCGCTGCACCGAGGCGAAGTCGAGATCCTCGGTATTGCTGCCGGTGGTCATCGAACTGGCGGCGCCACCGCCAAGTCCGATCAGCATTCCCGGACCGCCGAGCTGGATCAGCAGGGTGCCGGCGGGCAGGGTGGCGGCCTTGAACGCCTGGCTGGCGGCGATGTTGCCGACCCCGCCGGCGATCATGATCGGTTTGTGATAGCCGCGCAGCAGCGTCTCGCGGTCGCTGCCGGTCAGCTGCTCGTAGGTGCGGAAATAACCCGCCAGGTTGGGGCGGCCGAACTCGTTGTTGAAAGCGGCCGCGCCGATCGGTCCCTCGAGCATGATCGCCAGTGGCGAAGCGATGCGCGCCGGGCGACCGTAGCCGGCGGTGGCGGCTTCCCAGGGTTGCGGCGCGCCGGGGATGTTGAGGTTGGAGACCGAGAAGCCGCACAGGCCGGCTTTCGGTTTCGAGCCGCGGCCAGTGGCGCCTTCGTCGCGGATCTCGCCGCCGGAGCCGGTCGCTGCGCCCGGAAACGGCGAAATCGCCGTCGGGTGGTTATGCGTTTCGACCTTGGCGAGAATGTGTGTCGGCGTTGGGTGATAGGCATAACGGCCATCGCCGCCGGCGTAGAACAGCGGCACGCGGGCGCCCTCGATCACCGACGAGTTGTCGGAGTAGGCGACGACGGTGCCGGCGGGGTGGGCCCGGTGCGTCTCGCGGATCATGCCGAACAGCGTTTCCTCGCGCGGCTGCCCGTCGATCACCCACGAGGCATTGAAGATCTTGTGCCGGCAGTGTTCCGAATTGGCCTGCGCGAACATCATCAGCTCGACGTCGGTCGGATTGCGCTGCGCCCGGGTGAACAGGTTGACGAGGTAATCGAGCTCGTCGTCCGACAAGGCCAGGCCGAGCGTTGCGTTGGCGTCGGTCAGCGCCGTGCGACCGCCGGCCAGCAGGTCGACGCGGCGCAGCGGCGCCGGTGGAAAGTGGCGGAACAGCTCGGCGGTCCGTGCGAAGTCGTCGAGCATGGTTTCGAGCATCCGGTCGTGGAGCAGGGCGGCAATCTCCTCCAGCTCGGTCGCCGCCAGCGGGCGCGGGCCGGCGTCGAGCCGGTAGGCGATGCCGCGCTCGATGCGCTCGATCGCCCGCAGGCCGCTGTTCCAGGCGATGTCGGTCGCTTTCGACGACCACGGCGAGATCGTTCCCAGGCGCGGTGTTGCCAGGAACAGCGTGCCATCGCCACCATGGCCGTCGCCGGCGTCCGCGCGTTCCTCGAGCAGCACCGCGATTTGCCGGCGTTCGGCATCGCTCAGCGCCCTGCGCGTCGCGACGAAGTGCCAGTACTCGGCGGAGGCGATGCGTGCTCGCGGTACCGCCGCCGCGACGCGTCGCTGCAGACCCTGCAGGCGGAAAGACGAAAACGCGGCGGCACCGCGGAGAAGGAGGATGTCGGCCATGGTGGGTGGGCTGCAGAGATGGGCAGGCGAGACTGCGTTCGGGAAAGGACGCCAGGAAAGAATGGCCCGGGAGCCGCGATTATAGCCGACCGCGGCGCCAGAGCTGTCAGGCACGCAGCCCAGGACACGGCCGGCAGCGAACAAGGAGGATGATGCGATGGCTGCGGCGCTGCCCCAGGTCCGCTAGAATCGGCCTGGTCCTGGCCCTCGTCATTGCCGTGAAATTGTTCTACACCGACGTTTTCGTCCTGCCGCTGCCCGCCGGCCATCGCTTTCCGATGGCGAAATACGCCCGCCTGCGCGAGCGCCTGCAGGCCTCCGGGGAATTCGCTGCCAGCGATTTCGCGACGCCGGTGGCGGCGAGCAGCGAGCAGCTCTGCCGCGCGCACGATGCGCGCTACGTGGCGCGGGTCAGCGCTGGCGAGCTGAGCGCGGCCGAGGTTCGGCGCATCGGCTTTCCCTGGAGCCGGGAGATGGTCGAACGCTCGCGGCGCTCGGCGGGGGCGACGATCGCCGCCTGCCGGGCGGCACTGGACGACGGCTGCGCGGTCAATCTGGCCGGTGGCACGCACCACGCGCACGCCGCGCATGGCGAAGGTTTCTGTGTCTTCAACGACGCGGCGGTGGCGGCGCGCGTGTTGCTGGCCGAGGGCCTGATCGAGCGCGTGGCGGTGGTCGATTGCGACGTCCACCAGGGCAACGGCACGGCCAGCATCTGCGCCGGTGACGCGCAGATCTTCACCTTTTCGATGCACGGCGCGCGCAACTTTCCGTTCACCAAGACCGCCAGCGACCTCGACATCGAACTGCCCGACGGTACCGAAGATGCCGACTACCTGCAGCAGCTCGCGGCGGCGCTCGAGCAGGTCTTCGCGCGCGGCCGTCCCGAACTGGTGATTTACCTGGCCGGAGCCGACCCCTTCCACGACGACCGCCTCGGGCGCCTGGCGCTGAGCTTCGACGGCCTTGCCGCGCGCGACGAGATGGTGCTCACGGCGTGCCGGGACCGGCGGGTGCCGGTGGCGGTCGCCATGGCCGGCGGCTACGCGCGCCAGATCGACGACACGGTTCGCATCCACGGCCGGACGGTGCTCACCGCCCGGCGCCTCTTCGATCCTGTTCCCCCTCTTCTCGGCTAGACTCCGGCGATGACCACTCCATTCCGCTCCGAACCGCTCTATCGCGCCGCCGAGCTGCGACAAATCGAACTGCTCGCCGCCGAGCAGCCGCTGATGGAGCGCGCCGGCCTGGCCGCCGCCGACCTTGGTGGCTCGCTCTGCCGCTCGCAGGGCGGCGCGGTGTTGATCCTCGCCGGACCGGGCAACAACGGCGGCGACGCTTTCGTCGCCGGCCGCCTGCTGCGGCAGCGCGGCTTCGCCGTCAGCGTCGTTTTCACCGGCGATCAAGACCGGCTGCCGCAGGATGCCGCGGTCGCCTACCGGCGTTTCGACGACGACGGCGGCAGCGCCCTGAGCAGCATCCCCTCGGGACCGCGCTGGTCGCTGATCGTCGACGGCTTGTTCGGTATCGGCCTGCAGAGGCCGATCGGCGGTCGTTATGCCGAGCTGGTGTCGGCGATCAATGCGCTGGCGCGGCGTGACCATTGCCCGCTGCTGGCGCTCGACTGCCCGAGCGGTCTCGACGCCGACACCGGCAAGCTGTGCGGCGTGGCGGTTCGCGCCAGTCACACGCTGACCTTCATCGCCGGCAAGCCGGGGCTGTACACCGCCGACGGTCCGGACCACTGTGGCGTCATCTCGGTGGCGGCGCTCGACCTCGACGCCGAGCACCTGGCGCCGGCTGCCGCCCGCAGCATCGGCAGCGACCTTTTTGCCAGCTGTCTGCACGCCCGCGCCAGGAACACCCACAAGGGCAGCAACGGCAGCGCCGGCGTGCTTGGCGGCGCGAGCAGCATGGTCGGCGCCGCTTTCCTGGCCGGACGAGCGGCGCTCAGGCTGGGCAGCGGCCGCGTCTATCTCGGTCTGATCGATCCGCAGGCGCCGGCGATCGACCCGCTACAGCCCGAACTGATGCTGCGCCGGGGCGATGCCCTGTTGGCTACCGCCTTGACCGCGCTGGCCTGCGGTCCGGGGATGGGCCGTGGCGACGCGGCGCGGGCGCTGCTCGAGCAAGCGTGCACGCTGGATATCCCGCTGCTGTTCGACGCCGACGCGCTGAATCTGCTCGCCGCCGACAGTCGGCTGCAGCAAACGGTGGCGGCGCGGCGAGTGGCGACGCTGCTGACGCCGCATCCCAGCGAGGCCGCTCGACTGCTGGCGTGCGACACCGCCGACGTGCAGACCGATCGCGGCGGCGCGGCGCTGGCGATCGCCGCCCGCTACCAGGCGGTGGTGGTGCTCAAGGGTTGCGGCACCATCGTCGCGACGCCCGATGGGCGCTGGTTCGTCAACACCACCGGCAATCCCGGCCTGGCTTCGGCCGGTACCGGTGACGTCCTCAGTGGCCTGATCGTCGCCCTGCTGGCGCAGGCCTGGCCGGCACTTGAGGCGGCGTTGGCCGGCGTGCACCTGCACGGTGCGGCGGCCGACGACAGCGTCGCCGATGGCCATGGGCCGGTCGGCCTGACCGCCGGTGAAATCATCGACAACGCGCGCGCCTGCCTCAACCGCTGGATCGCGCATGGCCGCTAGCCCGGCGGCGGCGCTGCCGCTGCAAGGCACCCTGCTGCTGCTCACCGCCCTGCTGTTCTTCGCCGCGCTGGACGCCACCGCCAAACACCTCAGCGCCTTCGTCGCCGTGCCGCTGCTGGTCTGGGCGCGCTACCTGGTACATCTGCTGATCATGCTGGTCGCCGTCGCCCCGAGCCTCGGGCGCCAGTTGATCGTCACCCGGCGGCCGTGGTTGATGAGCTTGCGCGGGCTGACACTGGTTGCCGTCACGCTGCTCGGGCAACTGGCGCTGAAGACCCTGCCGCTGGCCGAAACGACGGCGCTGGTCTTCGTTTCGCCCTTGCTGGTGGCGCTGTTTGCCGCGCCGCTGCTCGGCGAGCAGGTGCGCATGCGGACCTGGCTGGCGACCATCGCCGGCTTCGCCGGCGTGCTGCTGATCGCGCGGCCGGGCGGCAGCCTGGCCGGCGCCGGCGTCGCCTACGCGCTCGGCGCAGCGCTGAGTTATGCGGCGTACCAGATCCTGACGCGCAAGCTGGCGGCCACCGAACATCCACTGCGCCTGCTGTTCTATACCGCGCTGCTCGGCACGCTGGCGATGTCGCCGGTGCTGCCGGTATTCTGGCACGGCCAGTGGCCGACGCCGACGCAGGGACTATTGATCGTCTCGCTCGGCGTCTACGGCGGCGTCGGTCACTTCCTGCTGATCCGCGCCTTCCGCGAAAGCCCGGCGTCGCTGTTGGCACCGCTGCTCTACAGCCAACTGGTCTGGGCGACGCTGCTCGGCTGGCTGGTTTTTGACCATTTCCCTGACCTGCCGGCGATCGCCGGGATGCTCGTGATCGGCGCCGCGGGCCTCAGCCTGGCGATTCGCCGACCGGCCTGACGGCGGCAGCGGCGAAGGCACTGGCCGGCCGTGCCAAGCCCGGCTAGAGCGTCGGAAACAGCGTTGCCGCTTCCTGCAGGCCGAGTTCGAAATAGCGTTTCTGGGCGCTGCTGTCCTTGAGCGATATGGTCATGCTCTCCAGGTCTTTCGGCCGCAGCACATGCAGCGGCTTGGCGTAGTAGCGCTTGCCATCGATCTCGGCGCTCTTCTTGCCCATCGCTGCGAGCATCTCGTTGATCAGCTTCGCTTGCGTGAACACCCGCGCATTGGGCAGCGAAAGCTGCATGTCGCTGACCAGCAGGTGGGTGTCGATGCTGGTGAACGGCAGGCTGAAGGTGCTCGAGCTGTAGAGTTTCTCAAGCTCCCGGTGATAGTCGTAGTCGGTGAAATCGACGGCGATGATCTCGTCGACCTCGTCGTCCTCGAACAGCGTCCGCAGCGGCGTGTTGTCGAGGTAGCCGCCCTCGATATAGTAGTCGCCGTCGATGGTGATCGCCTTGAAGTAGGGGATGGTGGTGATGCCGGCGAGGAAGGCGTCCATGAAGACGTCGAGGCTGGCGTCGTCGATCTTCGCGAGGATCTCGTTGACCTTGAAGAAGTGCCCCTGCCGTTTGCTGAGGTTGGTCGCGCGAATGTCCCAGCGCAGCGCCTCGAGGTGCCTGGCGAGGATTGCGCGGCGTTCGGGGTCGTCGAGCAGCAGCGACTTGCGGCAGCTGTCCTTGTCGACGCTGAACAGATGCGTACCGGTCGGCAGCAACTTCGGCCGCAGGCCGAGGAAATTGGAAAAGATGTGGAAGACGTCGGTGACGCTGAGTCTGACCGTGCGTGTCAGGACCGGCGGCAGTTCCTCGTTCTGGTCATCCCACAGCAGGTAATCGATGACGATGTTGTTGCCCGAGCTGGTCGAGGCGATATGCACCACCGGCAACTCGTTGCGCTTCAGCCATACCAGCACGCCCTCGGTGTAGAAGCTCCGATAGCCGCCACCCGATGCGACAAAACCGTATCTGGTCATGCCAGGTTCCTCCCCGCTGTCTGCCGATGAGCGGCCGGCCGAGCGCCAGCCCGCAGGCAAGTGTGACACATTTTCGTCTGCCGAGACGTCGTCGGCAAGTGCTCGAACGGCGGCCGGCCGCCATCCTGTGCTAAGTTGCGCTGCGCGGCCGTGCCGCTGACCGGCTGCGGATCGAGCTGTCGGGCCGGCGGTGACCGGAGGATCGGTCGTCGTGGCCGTCGTTGCAGGACTTCGATGGAGGAAGGAAGATGGAAGAGTCCAGGTTGTTGGCGGAGTTTCGCAGCAAGTTTCAGGTAGACCAGTTGCTGGTTGCCGCGACATCGGCCTGGTCGTGGTCGCTACGACCCGCTCAGGCGACACTCGGCGCCGGCGTGCTGTCGCTGAATCGCCATGCCGCCTGTTTTTCGCATGTCAGTGCCGCCGAGATGAGCGAGTTGGCGGAACTGGTCGGCCGCGTCGAGAAGTCGCTCAAGGCGGCTTTCGATTATCAGGCCATCAACTACCTGATGCTGATGATGGTCGATCATCATGTCCATTTTCATGTCATCCCCAGGTATCGGGAGGTGCGCCGTTTTGCCGGCCTGGACTGGCTCGATTCGGGCTGGCCGGCCTTGCCGGCACTTGGCGAAAGCCAGCACACAGGCGTCGAGGGTCTGCTGCCGCGGATTCGTGAGGCGCTGCAAGCGACTTGAAAGCGCTCGATCTGCTGAAGATGCCGCTGCATCTGTTGGCGCTGGCCGGCAAGGCGAAGTCGTTTGTCGGCAATCCGCTGATCGGCTCGCCATGGCTCAACCAGCACGGTCTGCATCGCCAACGCATCGCGCTGGCCGACCGCACCGCCTGGGCTCGCCGCCGGCGCCTGGGGCGGGTGCTGTCGGCCGACGAGCGCGAGGCCTACGCGCGCGACGGTTTCGTGATCAAACGCGACTTCCTGCCGGCGGAGCTGTTCGCGCGGCTGCGCGACGAGGCGGCGGCGCACGTTTCGGAGGCACGCGAGATGCGCCAGGGCCGCGCCGTCACCCGGCGGGTGACGCTCGACCTGGCCGACGCGGCGCAGCTGCCGGGCTGCGTGGCGGCGGCCAACGACCCACGTCTCGATCGACTGATGCGTTACGTCGCGGCGCACGATGCCGTGCCACTGATGTACCTGCAGATCATCGTCGTCGATCCCGGGCGGGGCGAGCAGGATCCGCAGACCGTGCTGCACCGCGACACCTTCCATTCGATCGCCAAGTCGTGGCTGTTCCTGCACGACGTCGGCGAGGACGATGGGCCGTTCATGTACGTGCCCGGATCGCATCGGCTGAGCGAGCGGCTGCGCGCCTGGGAGCATGCGCAGTCGCTGAGCGCGGCGACTGCGGCGAACGTCTATCACGCGCGGGGGTCGTTCAGGATGCCGCCGGAAGACCTCGAAGGCCTCGGCCTGGGGCCGGCGATCAAGGTCGTCGTCGCCGCCAACACCCTGGTCGTCGCGGACACGCACGGCTTCCACGCACGCAGCGTGTCGCCACAGCGGACGGTGCGCATGGAGATCTACGGCACCTTGCGCGGCAATCCGTACGGCTTGGGCTTCGGCGTCGACCCGCTGTCGTGGCCGGGAATCCGCTCGCGCCGGGCCGATCTGCTCGATCAGGCGGCCGACCTGGCGGCGCGCTACGGGTTGATCGGCGCCAGCTGGCCGAAGGTTTCGGCGCGGCGGATGGACAGCCCGGAGGTCGACTGATGACCGCGCTGCCGCTTACTTCTTTTCGTTGCGCCAGTCGCGCAGCGTTTCCTTGCGTGGCACCGGTGGCGTGCTGTTGGCGCCGCGCTTGCTGATCAACGGCAGCGCGGCGCCGACCACGAAGACGATACAGATGCCGAAGACGATCCAGCCGGCGCTCATGTCGTGCTGCCCCCGGCCTACGCCTGGCCGGTCTTGTTGACCCGCTGGAACAGCCCGCGCAGCGTGCTTTGCAGGTCGGCCGGCAGGAGCACCAGCTTGGCGTTCTCGGACTCGGAGATCTTGCCGAGACTGGTGATGTACTTTTCGCCGAGCAGGTAAAGCATCGGCAGTTCGTTGTCGCCGAAAGCGCTGTTGACCTTCTTGATTGCCTGCGACGAAGCCTCGGCGAGGGTGACCTGCGCGACGGCGTCGCGTTTGGCAGATTCCAGCCGCGCTTCGGCACTGAGGATCATCGACTGCTTTTCGCCTTCGGCGCGGGTGACCATCGCCTTGCGTTCGCGCTCGGCCGATGCCTGCATTTCCATCGCGCGCTGCATCGAAGGCGAGGGCTTGATGTCCTGGATTTCGACCGACTTGACGGTCAGGCCCCAGTCGAGTGCCTCGTCGGCAACGCCGGCCTTCAGGCGCGCCTTGATCATGTCGCGTGACGACAGCGCGCCGTCGAGTTCCATGTCGCCGACAATCGAGCGCAGCGTGGTCATGATCATGTTGCGAATCGCTTCGGCGTAGTCCTCGACGCCGTACACGGCTTTCACCGGGTCGGTGACCTTGATGAAAGCGATGGCGTTGACGACGATTACCGCGTTGTCGCGGGTGATCACCTCCTGCTCCTGGACGTCGAGAATGATGTCCTTGGTGGTCACCTTGTAGGAGATCGTGTCGATGTAGGGAATGATGAAGCGCAGCCCCGGGAGCAGCGTCGTGCGGTACTTGCCGAGACGCTGGACGATCCACTCCTCACCCTGCGGTATGATCCGCACGCCGTTGGCGACGGTCACCACGACAAAAACCAGGAGAACCATGGAAAACACGGTGAAGCCGTTGATGCCGCTGATCATTTTGCTTTCTCCACTTTGACGTAACTGCCTTCGACGGCGACGACGCGGACCCTTTCGCCGGCGGCGATCGCGGTGTCGGCGTAGGCCTCCCAGGCGTCGGCGCCAAGAATCGGCTTCTGGAAACGGACCTGACCGCGGCTGTCGGGTGTGATATCGGCGACCAGCACGCCGACTTCGCCGGCGACCGTCGCCGCCGACGTGCCGACGGCGGTCATCGTGCGCGGCCGGAGATGGCGAAACCAGATCCAGACCAGTGCCGCCGAGAAAGCGGTCCACAGCAGCAACTGGGTCGACAGCGCGAGCTCGGGAGCGGCCAGCAGGACCAGTCCGACGGCGGCCGCGGCGATCCCGAACCAGACGACGAAGAAAGCGGGGACGGCGAGTTCGGCCATGGTCAACGCCAGCCCGAGGACCAGCCAGTGCCACCATTCCGGTGAAAACATCTCGTGCTCCTCGGCAGGCCCACAGGCGACGACTGCGCGCCGTCATTGGGCAGGGCGTCGGGGCCAGTCAGCCGCCCCGCAAGAAATGACCACCGATTAGACGCCAGATCGTCCGGGCTGGCAAGTGAGGAGTGCCGCCCGGGGTCGCTTCGGGGCGCGCGAATGCCGCCTGAATGGCGGCTGGCGGCCGCTCGGGTCGGCGACGCCAGCTGCCGGTCTGGCCGGTCGCCGGTCAGTCGGCGTCAGGAAAGTCGGCGCCCAGCGACAGTTCCCGCCATTTCTCCATTTCGGCCGAGAACTCTTTCAACTTCGCGGCGGTCATTTCGTACGCGGGCCGCCCGAGTAGCAGGTGGAGTGGCGGTTCGGGCGATTCAACGGCCTCGATGATCGCTTCGGCGGCGCGCACCGGGTCGCCTGGCTGGCGGCCGCTGTAGGCCTGCACCGCAGCGCGCCGGGCACCGGCGGACGGCGCATAGTCGGCGATTGCGGTCGGCGGCGTCTTCAGCGAGCGGCCGGCCCAATCGGTGCGAAACGGCCCCGGCTCGACGATGGTGACCCTGATGCCGAGCGGCGCGACTTCCTTGGCCAGCGCTTCCGACATGCCCTCGACGGCGAACTTCGTGGCGTTGTAGTAGCCGATGCCCGGCAAGCCGATCAGACCGCTCATCGAAGAGATGTTGACGATGTGGCCGCGACGGCGCTCGCGCATCCCGGGAAGCACCGCCCTGGTCATGTTGGCCAGGCCGAAGACGTTGGTCTCGAAGATCGCCCGAACTTCCTTGTCCTCGCCTTCCTCGATCGCCGAGAGGTAGCCGTAGCCGGCGTTATTGACCAGCACGTCGATTCCACCAAAGCGGACTCCGGCTTGCCGGACGACGTCGGCGATCTGCGCCGGCACGGTGACGTCCAGGGTCGCCACCAGCGCGTTGGCGGCAGCCGAAAATTCGGCCAGCGTTGCCGGATCTCGTGCGGTCACCAGCACGCGGCGGCCACGCCGAAGCAGGAGGCGTGCGAGTTCGCGGCCGAAACCGGTCGAGCAACCGGTGACCAGCCAGACGGAGTCAGTAGAAGACATGTGGTGGCGCCATGAAATTCGTTCGTGGGTTGAATCCGCAGCCCTCGCAGGATAACTCAGCCGCGGCCGGGATGCGCATTGCCGACGCTGGAGCGCCCGAGCTACCGCCTCCACCGCCGGGCAGGGTGTTGTACCATCGGCGGACGCGCCGGCAAGAGGCGCAGCGGGCGTGAATGAGGCATCTTCCGTCACCGCTCGCATGCTCTGGAGGACTTCTCGAATGACCGTTCTGCTATTGGGGCTGGTGGTGTTTCTCGCGGCGCACTCGGTTCGCATCGTCGCCGACGACTGGCGCACGCGGACGATCGCGCGCATCGGCGCGCAGGCCTGGAAGGGCGCTTACTCGCTGATCTCGCTGATCGGCCTCGGTTTGATCGTCTGGGGTTTTTCGCTGGCGCGCTCCGAGCCACTGCCGCTGTGGAGCCCGCCGCTGGCGATGCGGCACCTGGCGTCACTGCTGATCCTGTTCGCCTTCGTGCTGCTGGTCGCCACCTATGTTCCCGGCAACGCGATCAAGGCGCGCCTGCACCATCCGATGGTCCTTGCCGTCAAGGTCTGGGCCCTGGCGCACTTGCTGGCCAACGGCAACGCCGCGGACGTCGTGCTGTTCGGGGCCTTCCTGGTCTGGGCCGTGTTGAGCTTCGCGGCAGCGCGTCGGCGCGACCGCGTGGCGGCTACCGTTTATCTGCCGGGGAGCGTTCGGCCGACGGTGCTGACGGTCGTCGTCGGGGGCCTTGCGTGGGCGGTGTTCGCGTTCTGGCTGCACGGCCTGCTGTTCGGCGTTCAGCCCTTCGGCTGAATCGCCGCGTGGCGGCTCACTTGATGTCGAGCGCCCACTGAATCAGGTACTTGGCGACGAAGCCGAGCATGCCGAAGGCGAGGCCCAGGAAGAGCACGAAAGTCCCGAACTTGCCGGCCTTGGACTCCCATGCCAGGTGCCCGATGATGAACAACATGTAAAGCATGAACGCGCCGACGCCGAAGGTCAGGCCAAACCCGGCAATCTGTTCCTCGGAAAAACCAAGCATGGCTTCGCTCAATCAGCCCGTGGACGTTCCGGCAATCGACTGACATCGACCAGCGCGCGGTAGGCGTGCCAGCTGGCGTGGCCGAGGACCGGTATGACCACCACCAGACCGAGCAGCGCCGTTGAAAAACCGATCAGCACCAGCAGCATGATCAGTGTTGCCCAGAGAGCCATCGCGCCGGGGTTGGCGAGTACCACGCGCCAGCTGGTCAGGACCGCCAGCAGCAGGTTGGCACGGCGGTCGAGCAGCAGCGGCATGGCGACGATACTGGAGGCGAAGATCGGCGCCGCCAACACGCCACCCATCGCCAGCCAGGCCTCGAAAAGGTAATTGTCGTGCGCCGCCACGACATGGCGCAAGAAGTCCACCGGCGAGTTGACCGGCGCCGGCGCCAGCAGAGTGATCAGTGCCGCCGAGGTCATTACCCATCCCGTGCCGGCCAGCGCCAGGAGCAGTCCGAAGCGCACCAGACACCAGTAACCGCCCGATTCCATGAAACGGGATTGCTGCCAGCTCAGCCAGGTGTCGCGCAACAGCTGCCAGCCGATCGTGCCACCGTGCTCGATGGCGCGACTCATCGCGTACAGACTGGTCGCCAGTACCGGCGCCACCACCAGGAATCCCGAAAAGGCGCCAGCCAGCAGCCAGAAATGTGAGTACGCCACGGCCGTCAGGGCCAGGCCGAAGGCCGCCAGTGCGGCTCCGTGCGCCAGGCTCAGGCAGCCGCAACGAAGCAGGTCGCGCCAACCCAGGGCCAGCCATTGCAGCGGCGCGGACAGGGGGACGACGTTCACCGCTGGACTCGGCGCCGGGGATGCCGCCGGGGGAGGGCTCATGGGTTTCGCGGTCTGGTCATTGCAGGCGTGAGTCTAGTGCACTGCGGCGGTCTTGACGAGTCCTTGCATGCCGGTACGTTGTCGCCAGGGTCGCCGCAGCCGGGTCCGCCACCGATCGCCGCGAGGAGCGTGACGTACCCTGGTTTGAAACAGCGGACGGTCAGGCGTTCAATGCCGGATGGTCGGTATAGCCTGCGGCACCTCGTGTGTAGAACGTGGCCGGATTGGCAGGGTTCAGCGTTGCGCCGCGCCTGATCCGCGCGGGAAGATCTGGATTGGCCAGGAAACTGGTTCCGAAAGCGACAGCGTCGAGTTTCCCCGTGGCGACCGCCTGTGCCGCCTCGTCCGCGCCATAGCCCATATTGCCGATCAACACGCCGCGGTAGTTTTCCCGCACCGGCGTTACCAGGTCCCCCTTTTGCTGCCGGAAAAAATCGGCTCGCAGCAAATGGCGATAGGCCAGATCAAAGTCGTTGAGGCGCCCGGCCAGCCAGCGCGCGAGGGCGATCGGATCGCTGTCGATGATGCTGTTGTAGCTGTTCAGCGGCGAAATCCGCAGGCCGACGCGATGGCTGCCCCGGACCTCGCTGACTGCAGCGATAACCTCGAACAGCAGGCGTGCCCGGTTCTCCAGGGGGCCACCGTAGGGGCCGACGCGCTGGTTCGCGCCATCGCGCAGGAACTCGTCGAGCAGTTCGCGGGGCAGCACGTAGGGCTTCTTGCCCGCGGGCGGTTGTACCTGGTCGCCGGTGATCGCCACTGGGCTCGTCGCGACCGGCTGCGCGCCGCCGTTGAGCGAGGGATGACAGGCGCGCCCGCCGTGCCAGATCTGCAGGAAGATCCGGCCGCGCTTGCGACCGATAAACTGTGGGCAAAGGTCGTCATTGCGAGGGGTGGCCGGACTCGGCGATGCGATGCTTTGCCTGCAGCGCTTGCCGCCAGATCGGGACCCCGGACACTGCGCCGAGATAATTGCGCGTGAAGCGCGCGTAGAATCGCCGCTGTCGCCGTCCGGGCGGCGCTTCGATTCGATCAGGCAGGCGCTCGTCGATCCACGGACTTCGTGCGCTTGCCGCCATCGCCAGATCCCGTTCGTCGGGCCGTAAGGACGCAAGGTTCATGACCGTCACGCCATTCCAGGAACTGGCCTGCCCGCTCGACGGCGGGCCCCTGCAGCGCCACGGCTCGACCTGGCGCTGCCCTGCCGGTCATTGTTTCGACATTGCCGGTCAGGGCTATACGAACTTGCTGCCGGTGCAGAACAAGCGCTCGCGCGACCCCGGCGACAGCAAGGAGATGGTCGCTGCCCGCCGACGCTTCCTCGACGCTGGCCACTACCAGGCGATTGCCGTGGTGGTCAGCCAGGCAGCGCTGGCGGACCTGCCAGCCACGGCCAGCGCTGCGTGCCTGGATGCCGGTTGCGGTGAGGGCTACTATCTGCGCCAGTTGGCAGCGGCTGCCGTGGACGGGCCAGCGCTTGCGCTGCTCGGGCTGGATATCTCCAAGTGGGCGGTGCTGGCCGCAGCGAAGCGCGGCCAGCACCACGAGCCGGGTCGGCAGGTGAGCTGGGTCGTCGGCAGCAACGCCAGGCTGCCGGTGCTGCCGGCAACGATCGATCGGCTGCTGTGTGTGTTCGGCTTTCCCGTGCACGCCGAGTTCGCCCGGGTGATCAAGTCGGGCGGTGAGTTACTGCAGCTTGACGCCGGGCCGAATCATCTGCGCGAACTGCGCGAAATCGTCTATCCCACGCTGAAGCCCGACCGCAGCACCGACCAGCCGGCCCCGGCAGGATTCAGCCGTCTGTCCACCAAGACCATCGCCTACGCTCTCGACCTCATCGGCAGCCAGCCGATCGCCGACCTGCTGGCAATGACGCCGCATTTATATCGTGCCAGCAGCGCGCGCCGGGCACGGGCCGCCGAGCTGACGGCTCTGTCGCTCACGGTGGACGTGCGCCTGACGCGTTTTCGGCGCGACGCCGCTGGCTGATGGGTGCGGCCCGGCGTGCGCTGCGAAAGCTCGGCTCGCAGACCGCTTCGCTGCCATGCATCACCGATTTGGGCGAGTCGGCCTGCCTTGCACAAGCTGCCGCATCGAGCTCCTGCCGTTCGATACCTTGTTGATCTTACATCGTGTCAGTTAAATGGCATTCAACTTGCTTCGCTACGGAGTGTGGTCGATTGGTACCTCAATCGACGGCAGCAGCGACCGCGGCGGATTTCGTTCCCCATGACTTCGCAACCAACATCTCGACTCAGGACGTGCACCCGGATTTCACCCAGGATGTCGATGCCTTCGGGTTCGCCATGGGCGCAACTGCAGCCACCTGTAACTTTGTAGCTGGTCCTTGCCGAGCCAGTGGTGCCGTCGGGACAGACAATGGGTTTCCGGCATTGTCGATCGTTCCCGAGCCGTGTTCTACGTCTGCCTTGCTTGCCTTGGTAGCCCTTGCCGCTGCTGTTTCGCGCAGGCGAATGAATCGCGCTTGGGCGGCGGCGATGGACTGCGCGCGGAAAGGCATGCGGGCAAACGGGCGGCAAACCGGGGCCAGGCCCCGGTTTCCGTCGGCTCGCTTCCCGTCGCGCCGATCAACGAACGTCAATCCGCTCGACGACCTCGTGCGAACGAGGAATCGAGGCCGGACCGAGCGGTCAGACGGGTTGCGGTGGGTATCACACGCTGCCGGCGCTCACACCGGCGAGCCGGCGAACAGGCGCCAGGACGACGAGGCGCTTCATCGATGAGACGCGGGCGCTGCTCGAAGTCATCGAACCCTGTCCTTTGCCTGTCCTTGATCCGTCTGACCGCCGGTTCCCTGAACTCGATCGTGTCGGCCTGTTTCGCTATTGCATTTCTCACCTTGCAAGAGCGACGTCAATTCCATGCCACCATTGGTGGACAGGATTTCGGGAAAAGCTCACCCGGTTTTTCTGTCGGCAATTCTTACAGCTGGGCTTGGCAGAAAGCCGCACTCCGACTGCTAATCGGGCAAATACAGATACTTAATAACAGGGGTATGAATATTGCTTTGGGAAATGTGCTGCACGACACGAGAAGCAGCGGGTGTCACTCGGTAGGCTGGAGGGCAAAGCCATACGCCTGGTTTTGTTCGATTGGTCGAATTGGCTTGACTGGCTTGGGCGATCCTGGGTCCTGCCGTGTGTTCACGGCAACAACTTCGAATGGCTCGGACCGCAAGCCGTGCCTTGTAGGGGGGGTTGCCATGATCGCGTACCTTCATTGCGTTTCGGCGCATCGACAAGTTCAGGCGTCCATTCGCTCACACCGCCAGGCTCGCCTTCGGTGGCATCCCCGGACAGTCCTGGCCGAGTTGTTTCTCCTGGGGTTCCTGGTATCGGTGCCGTTTTCGGCCAGGGCCGTAACCTACACGGTAGGTTTTGCGGCGGCGAACCAGAACCCGTGGGGTGGTGGTACTTCGTCGCCTGTCAATTTGAACGAATTTTTCGGGTTTCCGTGGGATGAGACCGGCAATGCTGGCAAGGTCTACTGTACAGGCGTTGGCGATTTCAAGGTTTGCGGTGGGGCGGAACTGAGCGGCCACACCGATGGCAAGCTGGGCCTGAACTATGGCCTCAACATGTCCACCGGGTCTCTGGCCGTCCAGTATCCCGTGCAGGTCAATCTCGCAACGCCTACTCAATCGGTATTGTCAGGCGATCCCTTTACGATCGGCTCATCGTTTACACCGCTGGCCGACGGCTTCAAGTTCCTCTCCGAGAGCGGGCCGAAGTTTTCCGCGCCCGCTTCCCTGAAAACGACCGGTCCGCACTTCTCAACCTACCTCGATCTGGTCGCCAACATCGTGGCGTCGGTAAGCGGAGAGACCTGCGTCGCCGCATGCATCAGTGGTGGCGGCCAGATTCTCGATGAGAAGCATACGTATGAGGTGTTTTCCATCAATCGCAACAACAGTGGGCAGTTGAAACTCCTGGGGCAGTCACAGGGTTATGGTGTGAATGTGACGGCTGGCCCGGTGACCGCGACAGTGCTGCCGCCGAATCTGAATTCCGATTCCCAGGTCAAAGGCGGACTCGCCGGTTTCAAGCTGATGTCCGGGGTTCGCGATGATCTTGGCATGCTGGCGCTGGACGTCGACAAGCTGGTGACCGATCTCCTTGGCTTTCCACCCTTGAGTGGAACAATTGGCCCGATCAGTTACAACGCGCTCAGTGTCAACGCGGGCCTCGGGCTGGACATCGAACAGCATTTCAGCTTCGAACCAAAACTGACGACGATGCTGGAGTTCTCGAGTGCGGTTCGCGTGCAAGGGCTGGACGGGTCGCTGGGGCCTGCGACAACCTCCGTCGAGTTCCTGGCCGGCCAATCCATTACCCTCCGGAGTGCCTCGGCGGCGACATCGGTGGGTGTGTTCCCGACCTTTTCGCTCGGTGGCACGGTGCGCAACACGACCGACCTCATTCTGACCGGGGACGTCTGGTTGGAGGCCCTCGGGGCCAGTATCCTGGGCAAGGATCTGGGACCGATCGTCAAGAAGAACACGTCCGCCGATCTGCATACGTTCAATGTCTTTGACAAGGCCTTCGACCTCCACTTCTCGACGGCGGCAGGCAAGGTCTTCAAGCTCGATTTTGACCATCTGCTGCCATTTAGCGAACAACAACCGAACGAGATTCTGGATATTTGCCTGCTTGTCGCTGGCGGTTGCTCCAATACTGGTTTCGTCATGAAACCACAGCTCTTCTTCCCGCCAGATGGCCCACCGGGCCCGCCCGATCCCGTGCAGATGTTCGCGTATGATGTGTTTCACGTTGACGACATTGCCAGATGCACAGCCGAAACGCTGCTCACGCGGACCTGTGACGACACCATGGCGCGCCTTTTCGGACAGACGAGTCGACGCGTTCTTGGGGAAGACAACGATGCGGAGTTCTTCTTCTTCGACGAGGAGAGCCTGGTGACGCCAATGCTGTTGGCTGTCGGCGACGAGAGCCTGGCGACGGCGACCGATCGCCTGACCAGCCTGGGCTACGAGCCCGGTTATCGGCCCTTCGTCGTGCCGCCAGCACCGACGGTTCCCGAGCCAGGCACGATCCTCCTGCTGCTCATCGCCATGGCAGCTTGGATCGTTGGGCCACGACCAAAGATGGTGCTGTGAGTTTCGGTGGTTCAGGATTCGAGGTGCGATTTCCGGGGCCACCCTTGTTCACCCGGGGGAACTCAGCTGGTATGGCTAGCTGAACGCCGGGCAAGCCGGGCGGCGACCCGGCAAAGGTGCCAGACGAAGAACGGGCCAGAGACCTCTCTGTCGGGTTTTCTGGCCTTTCTTGCACTGCTTTGAAGAACTGTCCGTGGGGCCCGTCCTCGCTTGCGGACGCGGGGCTGCAACGCTTGCGTCCGGCGGCGCTGTTACGACGCGCGCGCTAACCGGCGCGAGCAGGCCCGAGTGATTCTGCGCCAAAGGGAGAGGGCAACCGCCGACAAGGGTTGGCAAGCGCTCGGGCAGCGCTTATTCTGTTATCAGGCTGACTTGGCGGCAGGCGTCGCTTACCTGTACCGAGGCACCTTGAACAGGGAGAGGAACTTGGCTTTCGTCCCCGGCTGTGAGCACGACATCTTCGTCAGTTACGCCCACATCGACAACGAGCCGCTCTCGGGCGCACAGCAGGGTTGGGTTTCGACGTTCGTCCGCGACGTCGAGTCGGTTGTCCGGCGCAAGCTGTTCGACCGGCCGCGCGACTTCGCCTTGTGGGTGGACCACGAACTGGCGGGCAATCGCCCGTTCAGCGCCGACATCGCGCAATCGGTGAAAAACACCGCCAGCCTGCTGGTGATCATGTCGCCGGCTTACCTCGCCTCCGACTGGTGCCGCCGCGAGCGTGAAGCCTTTCGCTGCGAAGTGCAGCACAAGCAGCGTGCCGGCTCGCGTGTCTTTGTCGTCGAACTCGATCATATCGACGATCGCCGGCGTATTCCCCCCGAGTTCGGCGATTTGCTTCCCTACCGGATGTGGATCGAAGACGGGCCGGCGCGCACGCCGCGCACGCTTGGCCTGCCGGTGCCAACCGCAAACGAGCCCGAGTACTACAGCCGGGTGAATCAGCTCGCGCTCGAAATCGCGCAGGAACTGCAGCGCCTCGCCGAAGCCGATCACCCGCCGGCCGCTTCTCCCGGGCCGGCGGTGTTCCTCGCCGAGGTGACCGACGACCTGGAGCCGCGACGGGAAGAATTGCGCCGCTACCTGGCGCAGATGGGACTGCGGATTCTGCCGACCAGCTATTACCCGCGCGACAGCGCGCAGACCTTCGCGCAGGCGATGACCGCCGATCTCGGCCAGTGCAAGGTCTTCGTGCAATTGCTGAGCGGCGTCGTCGGCCGCCGGCCGAATGATTCGGCGAGTGCCTTCCCGGCGCTCCAGCACACTCTCGCGTTGCGCTCCGGCCTGCCGATCGTGCAATGGCGCGCGCGCGATCTGGCTGTCGATGAGGTCGCCGACGCCGAGCAACGGGAACTGCTGCAGGGGGCCAGCGTACGTGCCTGCGGCCTCGAGGAATTCAAGACGGCCGTGCTGGCGGAAGCCAGGCGCGAACCACCGCCGGCAAAACCGAGGGCAAGCACGGACCTGCTGCTGTTTCTCGACACCGATGCCGTTGACCGGGCCCTGGCCGAGCGAGTCGGCAAGTACCTCTTTGCCCAGGGAATCGGCTATTCGCTGGCGCTTCAGGAGGGCAGCCCGGAAGACATCCGCAAGGACCTCGAAGACAATCTCAGGGAATGCGACGGGCTGATGCTGGTGTACGGCGCGGCGAGCCTCAACTGGGTGCGCAGCAAATTGCGCTGGTGTCGCAAGATCGTCAGCCAGCGTGCCGATCCACCGGTGGCGCTGGCGGTATTCGACGGGGCGCCGCACGAACAGGCGGGAGTCGGCATCGAGATCCCCGGTTGGCAGTGGATCGACTGTCGCTCCGGGAAACTCGACGAATGCCTGCAGACCGTGGTGCACGACGTGAAGGCCTGAGCGGTGGGCAGTCGGATCGATTTCAGCGATGCGCCGTATCCCGGGCTGCGGCCGTTCCGCCCCGACGAGGCCGACATCTACTTCGGTCGCGAAGCGCAGGTCGACGCGCTTCTTGGTCGCCTGCAGCAGAGACGCTTCCTGGCGGTGGTCGGCCCATCCGGCTGCGGCAAGTCGTCGTTGGTGCGAGCGGGCATGATTCCGGCGCTGGAGACGGGTTTCATGGCCGATGCCGGCGCCGAATGGCGCGTCCTGACGATGACTCCGGGCGACCATCCGCTCGACCGCCTCGCCGCATGTCTGTCGGCACAAGGCGAACGCAGCGGCAGCGAGGGCCGACAGCGCGGCGACGAGAGCGGCGACCTGCCGACGCCCCTGACCGCAGCGGCGTTGCGCAGTGGGCCCCTGGGCCTGATCGATCTGGTGCGCGAAACCCGGCTCGCCGCGCACGGCAACCTGCTGCTGGTGGTGGACCAGTTCGAGGAGATCTTTCGCTATTGGGAGAAGGGCGACCGCGACGAGGCCGACGCTTTCGTTTCGCTCCTGCTCGCATCGACGGCGCAACGCGAGCTGCCGATCTACGTGGTGATCACCATGCGCTCGGATTTCCTCGGCGAATGCGCGGTGTTCAGCGGGCTGCCCGAAGCGATCAACGACAGTCAGTACCTGACACCGCGGATCACCCGCGAGCAGTGCCAGCTGGCGATCGTCGGTCCGGCGCGGGTGTTCGGTGGCAGCGTCGAGCCGCATCTGGTCAATCGTCTGCTCAACGACTTCGGCCCCGACCCGGACCAGTTGCCGCTGCTGCAGCACGCGCTGATGCGGATGTGGCAGCGTGCCCGCGCGCGCGCCGAAAATACGGGTCAGCCACCGCTTCTTACGCAGGCAGACTACACGGCGCTCGGTGGTCTGGCGCGCGCGCTCTCGAATCATGCCGACGAGGTGCTTGGCGAACTCCCGGCCGCACAACGCGCCATCGCCGAGGTGATGTTCCGCTGCCTCACCGAGCGCGGAATGGGCAGGCGCGACACGCGCTCGCCGGCGATCCTGGCCGATGTGGCCAGCGTCGCCGGCGTGACAGCGCAGGACGTCTATCCGGTCGTCGAGGCTTTTCGTCGCCCCGACCGCAGCTTCATCGTACCGCCAAGCGGCAGACCGCTGACGCCATCGACGCTCCTCGACATCGGGCACGAGAGCCTGATTCGGCAATGGCGCACACTTGGCGACTGGGTCGAGCAGGAGGCCACTTGCGCGTCGCTCTACCAGCGCTTGAAAGTCACCGCACGGCTGTGGCAGCAAGGCGAGGAAGCCCTGCTGCGCAATCCCGGCCTGGAGCGGGCGCTGCAATGGCTGGCGCAGGAGCGGCCTTTCTCGGCGTGGGCGAAGCGCTACGGCAGCGAGGAGGAGTTCGCAGGCACCATCGCTTTTCTCCGCGCCAGCGAGCAGGCCTGGAGCGAGGAACAGAGGCGTCAGCAGGAAGCGGCGGCACTCGAACAGGAGCAGCAAATCGCGCGCAAGACCAGAGAATCCGAGCAGGAAAGGCTGAAGGCGGAGAACACCGCCCTGCGAAACCACAAACGCTTTCTGTCGGCAATCGCCGTGCTTGTGCCGCTTCTCCTCGCCGCCGCCATCGGGGCGGGGTGGCAGATGAAAATTGCCAAGGACGAGGCGAAGGCCAAGGATCGGGCCGTCCAGGCGGCGATCGCCGCGCAGGAAGTGGCTCGCGCCGAAGCAGACCGGACGGCGCAACTTCTCGAACGGCTGACCAACTCCGAGCGGACCAAGCGCGCCTTCCTGACCGGCGACATCGAGGCCATCCGGCAGCTCGCCAGGGCCGCGGGCAAGTCGCTGGAGATGCAGTTCGGTGCGACCAAGACGGCGTCCGGCTGGAAGGCGTCGGACGGCAAACCGATCTATCGCTACGAGCTCTATCCGACGCCGGCAAGCCTGGCCGGGCCACTCGCCTCGGCAAGCCAGATCAGTTACTACATGGCGCACGAGACCTTCCGCGAAAAGCTCCTCACGGCCGGACCGGCAAACGGATTCGCCGCGTCCTATCAGGGATGGGGATGCCTGACTGTGGTCTATGTCCTGGTCGAATACGCCGATCCCGAAAGACCGCCCGATGTCACCTCCTACGACATGTGCGAGGCGCTCGGCCGATAGCAGGTGACCTTGCCGTGGGCCAGCGCTGAAAGAGGTCGGATGGAAATTGCGGCGGCCAACGGTTCGCGCAGTGCGGCCATCTTCTTTGCATGGCACGCCATGGCGCATCGCATGTTGCCGCTCGAACGGTCCGGGCGAGGGCCGTGCAGCAGGCGCGCTTTTGCCAGAACCAGTGCTGTTTGCAGGCGCCGCGCGAGAGCGCTGCAGCGGCCCAGACGAGTGATGCCATGCCAATCTTCATCTCCTATTCGCGGCAGGACTCGGATTTCGTCCGCCGCCTGCATCGGGGCCTTCTTTCGCGCGACCGTGAGACCTGGGTGGATTGGGAAGGCATTCCGCCGACCGCTGACTGGATGAAGCAGATCGAGGCCGCGATCGACGCGGCCGAGGCCTTCGCCTTCGTCCTGAGCCCGGAGTCTCTCGCCTCGACGGTTTGCCGGCGCGAGCTCGACCATGCCGATGCGCAGAACAAGCGGGTTATCCCGCTCGTCTGGCGTCAAGCCGACGCCGCTCAGGTGCCGCCGGCGCTGGCCAGGCTGAACTGGATTTTCTTCCGCGAGGAAGACGATTTCGAAACCGCGCTGCAGACCCTGTTGTCGGCTGTGGATACCGACCTCGACTGGCTGCAGGCGCATACGCGCCTGTTGCTGCGATCGCGTGAATGGGAAGCGAAAGGCCGCGACGGCAGCCTGGCCCTACGTGGCGGCGACCTGAAAGCGGCCGAGCAGTGGCTGACGCTGGGTCCGCGCAAGGCGCCGCAGCCGACCGAATTGCAGACGCGCTACATCATCGACAGTCGTCGGCAGGCGACCAACCGCCGCTTTCTGCTGCTCGGCGCCGCGGCCGTGTCGCTGGTGGCGATCGCGATCCTGGCGACGCTGTTCCACTTCCAGCGCCAGGAGTCGGCGCGGCAGGAGGCGAACGCCGTCGCGCGCCGGCTGTCGTCGGCGTCGGAGCGGGTGCGCGAGCAGCGGCCGGCGCCGGGATCGGCCAGCTCGCCGGTCGAAGTCAGCGTCCAGCTCGCGGCGGAGGCGGTACGGCGCCTCTCGGCAGTCGGCGCGCGCGCGCTCGAAGCCGACCTGGCGTTGCGGCGGGCGCTGGCAACCATGCCGCAGCGGATCGCCCGACTCGAGGCCATCGCGCAGCCCGCCGAACGCTTCGACGACATCGTCTTCGGCGCCGGCGGGCAGCTGATCGCCGCGAGCCGGTTTCTGTCGACGACCAGCATCTGGGACAGCGGCAGCTTTCAGCCGGCCGGTGGGCGACAACGAGCGGTCAGCGCCAATTCGGTGGTACTCAGCAGCGATGGGCAGTTCCTGGTGACGATCGAGCCGGGCGACCTCGAAGGGGCGATCGACGTCTGGCGGATCGGCGCCGCGGCGCCTTTCGCGAGCCTTCGCGACACGGGACGCGTGCAGGGGATCGCCATCGCGCCCGGCGGTGGCCAGCTGGTGGTGACCAGCAGCCGCTACGACGCCACAGGCGGCCGGGAGCGGGGCTTGACGCGTATCGTGGAGTTGCCCGGCGGGCGCGAGATCGCGCGCCTGCCACGCGTTCTCTGGCCGTCGTTCAGCCGCGATGGCGCCCATCTTGCCGGGTTGGTCGGCGACGATCAGCCGGTTATCTGGGCGATGGCCCGGCTGCGGCAGGGTCAGGTAGCGCCGCTGGTGTCGCTGGCGGTGGCCGCGCCGCTGGCTCGCGCGCCGCTGTTCAGCGCCGACGGGACGCAGCTGGCGATTCACTTTGGCGAGAATCCGGGCAGGGTCGGGATCTGGACGGTCAAGGACTGGAAGCTGCTGCGGGAACTCCGGCGCGAGTTCCCGCTGGCGCTCGGGCCGGGCGCGCGCTACCTGGCGCTGCGCGACGACGACAGCGGCTACGGTCATGGTTACGGCGTGCGGATCGTCGATACCGGCAGCGATCGCGACGTCGCGCGGTTCACCTCCGAATCCGACTTTCCGGCGCTGGCCTTCAGCCCCGACGGAGGCGATGTCGCGATTGCCTCCGGCAAGGGCATCGATGTCTGGCGCATCCTGGGCCACGGCAGCGATGTCGCGCGCCACGCCGCCAGCGAACAGGCCTTTGCGCTGCTGTTCAGCGCCGACGAGACGCGCTTCGGCGTGCTCGAACGTGACGCTGACGGATCGGCGGCGAGGGTCACGGCGAACACCTGGGAACTGGCGGGCAGCGGCGCTCGCGCTCTGGTCGATCTCGCTCCGGCCGCCTCGCGGTTCGCGCTCAGCGCCGACGGCAAGGTGCTGGCGCTGGCGGCCGGTGGGCAGGTCCGGGTCATCGACGCCAGCTCTGGCAAGACCCGCCGCAGCTTTGCGCTCGACGGCGAGGCGACGGCGCTGGCGCTGAGTCCCGATGCGCGCTACCTGGCCGGCGCCAGCGACCGCGACACGCTGCAACTGTGGCAGGTCGAGCCGCCGCAGCTCCTGGCGACGATCGCGCTGGCCGAGCCGGTGGTCGACAAGCAGCTCGCCGTCGCCACGGACGGGCAGGTGGTCGCGGTCACCCACGGCAGCGCCGGCCGGATCGGCGTACCGCTCAGCCTCCGCGTCTGGAGCGCCCCCGCTCTGTCGGAAATCGCCACCCGGCGCGTCGGCGCCGAGCGCAGCGGTCTGACCGGAAGCGTTTGCGCCCTGAGCGCCGATACCCGTCTGGTCGCGATCAATACCGCGGACACCGCCGTAACGGTGCGCGAGAGCAGCACTGGCAGGGACATCGGTACGGTCGACGAGGCGCGTGGCGGACGCCAGTGCGCGTTCAGCGCCGATGGCCTGTACCTCGCCGTGACCGGTGCCGAAGACAGCGTGCGCATCTGGGAAATCGCCGCCCAGACCGAGGTGGCCCGCCTCGAACACGTCGTGGCCCCGACGGCGCTGCAGTTCAGCCCCGGCGGCAGGTATCTCGCGACGCTTGAACACGACGGCACGCTGCGCGCCTGGCTGCTGCGACCGGACGATCTGCTGGTCGAGGCGTGCTCGCGGCTGACCCGCAACATCGCGGCGTCCGATTGGCAGCGCTTCCTTGGCAAGGCGCCTTACCTGCCGGCGTGTCCGAAGCTTCCTTTGCCGCCGGCAGGCACGAGCTGATCTCTCGCGCCTTCAGTGCGCTGGCTGTCAAGCGCGGCGGGAAAGTCTGCCCGGGCTGGCGATCCCGCGCGGCGGTTCTTGCCATCGCTTGGCAGGCCGCTTTCGAGCAGGCTATTGCCTGGCAGCGAAAGGAACGCCAAGGGCGCAAGCGGAACGGCGCCAACCGGCAAACGCGCAAACGGCAGCGACAGCAAACGGGCGCAGACCACCGTTTCGGCTGTTTCCAAAGAATCTTGAAAGCTGACCATCGCACGACTCCCCCCAACATGCGCTGCCGTGCGGCTGCGGATTGCCAGTGGCAGGACAGGGAAGGGAAATCGACCGCTTCCGCGGTGGGCGTCGAACTCGGCAGAAAGGTCCGTTTGCGCCTGTTGTGGCCCTTCAGTGCATGCCGCCGCGGATGCCGGTAATCACCTCGATCTCCTCGACAATTTCCTCTTGCCGCAGCCGGTTGCGCTGGCGCGCGAGTTCGTCGCTGCCTTGTTCGAGGTGGTGCAGGGCGTTTTCCATCTGCATCAGCCGCTGGCGATTCTCGACGCGAATCGAGCGCAGCAGCAGGGCGAGCAGTTGGTGGAAGAGGAAATGCTCGGCGACGCCCGCCGCGACCATTGCCGGCGGTTCGTTGGTCAGCGGCGGCAGGGCGGCACCAGCGGTGGTCACCGGCAGCGGCAGCAGACGTTGCCGGCGAACGCCATCCTCGTCGTGCACGCAGGCGATCAGGCCGGACGCTTGCCCAACGCGGCGGCGGGTCAGCGTGATGGCTGCGAGAATGCGGTCGATGGCGGCAGCGGCGTCGAGACCTCCGTCCGCACCTGCCACCGGCACCGTACGCAGCTCTTCGGCCATCGTCGCCTGCAGGCGTTGGCCAACGACGATGACCGCTTGCCGGGCGTCAGCGACGCCCCGCCAGGCGCGCACGATATCCTCGTTGAAGCTGCCGCAGAAGCCGCGTACCGAACCGAGCAGCAGCCAGACGTCGGCGGCTGCGGGCTCCTGCGGCGGCAGGAACGGGGAGACCTCCTGCAGCGATTGGCCGAGAACGCGTACCACCTGTTGCTGCGCCTCCTCGCGACGGCTGACGCGGTGCAGCTCGGCGAGCGCAAAGCTGCGCATCGCCCCGAGGATGCCGGCGAGGTCACCATAAAGTGCCAGCCGTGCCTCGATCTCGCGTCGCTGGCTCATGGCGCTACCGCCAGGCTGGCGGCGAGCGTTGTCAGCCAGCGTTCGCGTGCGTCCTCGAGGGTCAGGCCGGCGTCGGCGACGGCTGCGAAGAGCGTCGGCAACAGGTCGCCGGCGGCCGGCGGTGAAAGGCTGTCGAGCAGCCCGTCGCCGTAGGCCAGCAGCCAGGCCAGATGCGCCAGTTCGGACAGCGGCGCCAGCCGGTCCTGCTTGAGCAGCACGCGCAGTTGCCGGCCGCGCCGCAGTTTCTCCTCGACGGCGGCATCGAGCCGCGTGCCGAAGCGGGCGAAGAGCTCGAGTTCGAGGAACTGCAGGTAGTCAAGGCGAATCCGCGCCGACGCGGTCTTGATCGCCGGATGCTGCGCCTTGCCGCCGATGCGCGATACCGAGCGGCCGATGTCGATGGCCGGCAGCATGCCCGCGGCGAACAGCCTGGCGTCGAAGTAGATCTGGCCGTCGGTGATCGAAATCAGGTTGGTCGGGATGTACGCCGACAACTCGCCCTGCCGCGTTTCGATGATCGGCAGCGCGGTCATGCTGCCGCCGCCGAATTTGGGCAGCAGCACCGTCGACCGTTCCAGCAGGCGCGAATGGAGGTAGAAGATGTCGCCGGGAAAGGCCTCGCGTCCGGGCGGCCGCTGCAGCAGCAGGGAAAGCTCGCGGTACGATTGGGCGTGGCGGCTGAGGTCGTCGTAGACCACCAGCACGTCGCGGCCGGCGCGCATCCAGTGCTCGGCCAGGGCGCAGCCGGCGAAGGGTGCGAGGTAGCGAAAGCCCGGCAGCGCGTTCGCCTCGGCGACCACCACCGCGGTGTAGTCGAGCGCGCCGGCACGCCGCAGCGCCTCGACGGTGCCGGCGACTGCCGAGCGCGGCTGACCGATCAGGACAACGACGCAGAGGACGTTGCGACCGCGCTGGCTGAGCACCGCGTCAAGCGCCAGCGACGATTTGCCGAGGCCGTCGTCGCCGATGATCAGCTGCCGCTGCCCCTTGCCGATCGGGATCAGCGTGTCGACGATCTTGCAGCCGGTGTACAGCGGCTGGCTGACGAAGTCGCGCTCGATGATCGCTGGTGCGGCGGCGTCGAGGCAGCGGAATTCGGCGGTCTCGCAAGGCGGCAGGGCGTCGAGTGGATTGCCGAGCGGGTCCACCACCCGCCCGAGCAGGGCGTCGCCGACGCCGATGGCCAGGTTGCGGCCGGCGTGGGTGACGGCCATGCCGGCAGTGACGCCGTGCTTCTGCGCCAGCAGAATGGCGCCCAGCAGTTCACGGCCGAGCTGAAAGACCAGACCGGTGCTGCCGTCGCCGAAAGCGATCAGCTCGTCGAGCCGTACCGACGGCAGCCCGCGTATCCAGGCGATACCGTCGCCAATGCCGACCACCTCGCCGCGTTCGGACAGGCGCAGGGCAAAACGATAGTCTTCTTTTGCCATGCTCACGACGCCTTCAGGCACGGCCATTCTGTCGCCTGAAGAAGGCCAGTTCGTCGAGCAGGTTGGCGTGCAGCAGGCATTCGCCGACGGCGACACGCACGCCGGCAATCAGCGCCGCGTCCGCGCTGACCGTGACCGGCAGGCTTCGTCCGGCGGCCGCCGAAACGCCGCGCGCGATCTGCTGCCGCGTGCCGTCGTCCAGCGGGTGCGCCGAAGCGACTTCGGCCTGGCCATCGGCAGCGAGCTTTTCGGCGGCGCTGCGCAGCACCGCGCGCTGCTCTTCGGGCAATGCCGCCAGGTCTTCGAGCAGCAACTGCACGATGCTTGCCGTCAGCATTGGCGAGGCCAGGCGCCGGAGCATCGCGGCGACGTTCCGGTAGGCCTCGCTGGCCGCCAGCCGGATCAGGCCCGCCTCGTGGCTGGCGGTCGCGGCGGCGTTTCGCACCCGCGCCTTGCCGTCTTCGTCGGCCAGCGACTGTCTGATCTTCTCCATGCCGGCGGCGCGCAGCTGCCCCAGCTCCTGCTGCAATTGTTGTCGCAATTGCTCGCGTTCCTCCGCCCACTGCGCCAGGCGTTCCGCGTACTGCTGCCGCAGGCTCGCGCCCTCCTGCTGCAATCGGGCGGCTTGCGCCATTTCCGACTCGATCCGCGCCTGCCGCGAATCGAGCACCGTGAGCACCGGCTGGTAGAGAAAGCGCTTGAGAATCCACACCAGGACAAGGAAATTGAGGACTTCGAGAACGAAGGTCGTCCAATCGAATTGCATGGCGGGTCCCTATTTCAGAAAGTATTCCAACAAGGGATTGCGGAACAGCACGATCAGCGCAATCACCAGGCAGTAGATGGCAAGTGACTCGATCATCGCCAGGCCGATGAACAGCGTACGGGTGATCGTCTTCTCCGCTTCGGGCTGGCGCGACAGTGCCTCCAGCGCGCTGGCGATGGCGCGACCCATGGCAACCGCCGGCAGCATGGTGCCGAGCGCGATCACAACGCCGGCGACGATGGTCGACAGCATGCTGAAAAGGTGCAATTCGTTCATGATTCCTCCTTGTCGTTCGAGTTTTCGGCGCCCGCTGCCGCCGGCGAGACGGCGCGCGATGGTTCGGCTTCATCGGTTTCGCCCGGCTCGATCGCGCCGCCGATGTAGATCAGCGCCAGCACGCCGAAGATGTAGGCCTGCACCACCGCTTCGATGACATGCAACATCAGCAGCGGCACCGGCACCAGGAAGCCGGCGATCAGCAGCACCAGCAGGGCCGCCATTTCCAGGCTCATGATGTTGCCGAAGAGGCGGATGGCGAGCGCCAGGGTGCGCGTCAATTCGCTGATGATGTGGAACGGCAGCAGGATCGGGCTGGGCTTGGTGTAGTGCCGCAGGTAGGCACGCAGGCCCCTGGCGCGTATGCCGTACCAGTGGGTCGAGGCGAACACCAGCGCCGCCAGGGCAGCGGTGGCGGAGAGGTCTCGGGTGGGTGCGTGCACCCCTGGGATCAGGCCGGCAAGGTTGGCGGCGAGGACGAAGATCCACAAGCTGGCGACGAAGGGCAGCACGCGTCGCACCGCGCCCGCTGGTACGGCCTCGCCGATGGCGCGCTCGACGACCGCGACGACGCCTTCGGCGATGGTCTGCCGGCGGCTCGGTCGTGGCGCCAGCCGGTAGGTCAACAGCCGGGCGGCGATCGCCAGAAAGAGCATCACGCCCCAGGTGGTGGCGACGGTGTCGGTGATCGCCAGCGGCCCGAGATGAAACAGCACGCCGCCGGCCAGTTCGCTGCCGCTCATTGGCGTCCCCTCATGAAATGGTAGGCGTTATAGGCACCCAGCGCGATGCCGAGAACGATCAGGCTCACCGTCCAGCGCACCGAGTAACCGGCGGCCAGCGAGTCCAGCCAACGGCCGAGATAGGCGCCGCCGACGATCGGCACGACGAACAGTAGCCCGACGGTGCCGCCGTAAAAGGCGATGCCGACCCAGGTCGCCGGTGCCTGCTCATGTTTCTCGAGGCGGCGCACATCCTTGCTGGTGTCCTCGAGCAAGCGGTCGCGGTCGGTCATCGGCCAAGCTCCTGGCGGACGCGGCCAGACAGGTCGCCGAGACGGCGCAGCAGCGCGTGCTCGATCTCGGTCAGCGTCGTCCGCGAGGTATGGACGTCGGAATCGGTCCGCGCCATTTCGTCGGCCAGTTGGCGGCAGATGGTGGCGCGCTCGTCGCCGAGAAAATAGCGGACGGTGGCCAGCGACACGCGCCCGCCGGTGCAGTTCAGCACGCCGCCCGGCAGTGCCAGGTAGCGCCAGTGGCCGTGACCATCGACGAAACGCGCCAGCCCGTAGCGCAAGACGGCAACCATCCGCGCATGCCCGGCGAGGACGCCGAAGCTGCCACTGCCATCGGCAGCGATGAACTGCACGACGTCATCGAAGTGGTCGCTACCGTGGCTGTCGTGCAGGTGCAGCGCGAAGCCGTTCATGACGGCATGGCTCCGCGCATGTAGCAGTCGGTTTCGGCGAGCTGGTCGTAACGACCGTCGATGATCGCCTCACAATCGGCGATGGTCTGCGCCAACGGCACGCGGGCGCCGGCGATGCCGGTGTGATCAGCGACGACGGCGAACGGCTGCGTGAGGTAGCGCTGCAGTCGTCGTGCCCGCCCGACGATGCGGCGGTCTTCCGGCGACAGCTCCTCGATGCCGAGCATGGCAATGATGTCTTCCAACTCGTGGTAGCGCGCCAGATGCTCGCGCACCGTCCGAGCGGCATGGTAGTGGCGCATGCCCAGCAGGTGATGGTCCATTATCCGGCTGCCCGAGCGCAGGGGGTCGACGGCCGGATAGATGCCCTTGGCTGCCTGCTGCCGCGAAAGGATGACGGTGCTGTCGAGGTGGCCGAGGACGGTGGCTACCGCCGGGTCCGACATGTCGTCTGCCGGCACGTACACCGCCTGCACGGCGGTGATCGAGCCGCTGCGGGTCGATACGATGCGCTCCTGCAGCGAGGCGACTTCGCTCGGCAGCGTTGGCTGATAGCCCACCGTCGCCGGCATTCGCCCCAGCAGACCGGAAATTTCGCTGCCAGCCTGGATGAAGCGGAAGATGTTGTCCATCAGGAACAGCACCTCGCTGGCCAGCGTGTCGCGCAGGTATTCGGCGTAGGTCAGTGCCGTGTACCCGACGTAGAAGCGCACTCCGGGCGATTCGTCCATCTGCCCGTAGACCAGCAGCGAGCGCTGCAGCACACCGGCATCCTGCATTTCGTGCCACATCTCGTGTCCTTCGCGCATCCGCTCGCCGACCCCGGCGAATACCGAGACGCCATGCATCTCGGCGCTGACGGCGTGCATGAATTCCATCATCAGGACGGTCTTGCCGACCCCGGCGCCGCCGAACAGGCCGGTCTTGCCGCCACGCACGAACGGGCACAGAAGGTCGATGACCTTGATGCCGGTCTCGAGGATGCGGATCGGCGGCAGTGTGTCGGCCAGCGCCGGCGGTGCGGCGAGGACATTGCGGAAGTCGCTGTCGGCGAGCGGCGCACCACCGTCGAGTGCTTCGCCGAAGACGTTCAGCATCCGGCCCAGACAGCCGGGGTCGACCGGCACGTGCAGCGGCGCACCGCGGTCGAACACCGGCATGCCGCGGTACAGCCCGGCAACGGCGTGCAGGGCAATGGCGCGGACCAGCGTCGGAGCCAGGTGCTGGTGGACGACCAGCACATAGCGGTTGCTGCCGTTGACGACGTCAAGCGCCTGGCCAAGCGGCGGCAGGTACGTGCAGCGAACGTCGATGACCGGTCCTTGTGCTGCCTCGATCCGGCCGACGGGACGTGCATCCTGAGGCATCTTGCGAATCTGTTCCGGCGGGCTCGTTTTTTCTCGCCCAACGTCTAGAGTTTAGCCGCTCGCCGTCGATCGCGCGAAATCTATCGACGATCTTTCCCACACCACCGTCGATGGCCGCTGCGATGCGGCGCCGCAAGCCCGGGAAAGCGGTGCGGGAAAACTGGGGCAGACCCCGGTTTTCCCGGCGTCCGGGTCTGACATCAGTCCTCCAGATCGCCGCAGTGGGCGATCGATTGCCGTCGTGCCACTGTCGGATTTTTTTACACTCAAGCCAAAGCAACCTCGTCGCGCCGTCGCGCAACAACGCCAACCCTTTGTTCCATTATATGAATTACTTCGATGGCCCATGACTTGCTTGTCTCTCGTTTCACGTCTGCGCGGAGCCGCACTGCTGCCGACGGACGGAGAAGTTGCCTTCGTCACTATTCAACATGCGTGACCTCCGGACGGCCACTGGTGCATTTTTTTGGTACCCGATGGTCACTGAACGTGAAGGATCCTGCGATGATTTTCCGCAACGCGTACACGGTGCTCGCGACTGTACTGCTCGCGATCCCCTTTTCGACGTCGGCAACAGTCATTGACCTTGCATTGAACAGCATGTCGGCGAACAGTTGGCAGAAGATCAACGTCAACCAGTTCCAGGATGTCTGGACGCCACTGGCGCTGCGGCCAACTCCCGACAGCCCGGCAAGCAATATCAGCGCCTGGAGTGGCGCCGCCTGGGATTCCAGGCGGCGCGACTTGCTGATCTACGGCGGCGATATCGGCAACGAGCAGGGCAACGAAGTCTATATCTTTCATGCCGAGACCGGGCTGTGGGATCGCGGATCCTTGCCCAGTCAGATCGTCATTGACAGCGGCATTACCACCACGGTCGGTGGCGCCAACGATGCTCCGGTGTCGGGTGAAACTTTTGACAATCTGGTGTACCTCGAGAACGCCGACCGCTTGGCGATCATGGCCGTTAGCCGCGAGGGGTACACCTTCCGCGACGAAACCGGCCGATCGACCGGTCCATACTTCTGGGATCCATCGAAAGCCAATCCGCTCCTGGTGTCGGGCTCGGACGGTACGGGTGTGGATCCGTCCTCTCGAGGGGGGCAGATGTGGGAGAACCGCGACAACTATTATGAGCTCGGCCGGCCGAACCCCCGATCGGGAACCAACGGTTCGGCCGAGTACGTCAATAGCAATGGTCAGGACGTCGTCTATTTTTCGGACAGCACCGGAAGTCTTTGGCGCTATACCGTCGATCCCCGCGGCGGTACTTACGACACCTGGGAAAACGTTGGAATCCGACCTTTGTCGGGGCAATCTGCCGGAAGCGCCGGCATTTTCATCCAGTCGCGCAATGTCTTTGTGCGCGCCGCGCGCTCGCCTTCATCGCTCGGCGGTGTGCTGCAATTCACCAGCCTGGATCAGCCCGGCCCCACCAACCGTGCCCTCAGCGTTCTGCTGGATCCCTCGCTCGGTATCTCGCTGCCCGATTCGGACTATCTGGGCATGAGCTACGATCCGCTTGGCGATCAGATCGTCATGTGGGCTGGCGGCCAAGATCTCTGGCTGGTGGATGTCGACGACCTCCTCAGTCTGGACGATACCAGTGCCAACGATGGCGGCATTGCCGCGCTGCACGGCTATTTCACGCCGGCGCATCTATTTCCGAGCGGCAACGGTCCGACAATTCCAGCCAGGGACTACACGGGCGTCTACGGAAAGTGGATGTATCTTGAGGACGAAAAAGCCTTTATCGGCGTTATCGATCCGTTCTCTGGAGACGTGTTTCTCTACAAGCCCGCCGATGGCGGCGGTGACGTCCCTATCCCTTCGAGTGGCCTGCTGGTGGTCACTGGTCTGCTCCTCTTGATGCGTAAGCGGGCCTCCGTCCGGGTCGGAAAAAAGACGGCTCCTCGTGTGCCGCTTTTCGCCACGTCATGAAAGCGACTGCGCTTCGGCGGTCCGGCCATGCCAATTTCGGCGACCGCGACGCCGCTGGGTCAGTCCAACGCATGACCGTTCGGCAGGCGCGCGGTCGAGGCCTGAACGACGCCGGGGGGCGCGTTGCTCGCGCTCGAGCCGGCGTTCGACGATGCGGCACAAGCGGTCGGTGGCCGCTTCGATGCTGGCTGCGTCAACCGCGGCAAAGCCGAACAAGCTCCCCGAGCGACTGCGCCGGGCGTCGGCGTAATGCAGCGAGAGCGGCCACAGCACCATGCCGGCGTCGAGCACTTGCTGCGAGAGAGCGACGTCGTCCAGCGGCTGGTTGAAGAAGTAGGGCGGGTGCAGGGCGGCGAGGCGGCCAGTGGTGCTCACCAGGCCGCCGAGGCGTGATTCGGTCGCACTTCCCAGGCTTTCTGCGCGCGCTTCCAGTTATCACGATAGTCGGGATCGCTCTGGCGCTTGGTCGCTCGCCAACGCCGTCGCCGTTCTCGCTGGCAGGCGGCGGCGAAACAAGAGCATTGATCGGGGTTCTGCGGACGGGGCGGAAAAGGCTGACGACAGGACTTGCACTGCCGGTACTCCATGACGGCTTCTCCCCACACGACGTCGTGCGGGAAGATCGGGGTTATGCAGGGATTCCTGTCGCGGCGCGACAGATCTTGCGCGGGCTGTCCGCAACCTGTTGCGGCGGGCGAACGGGGCGGACGCGGCGAGCCTGGCGAAGGAGACTCGACCGCGCGATCGGAAGGGCAAGAACTCGGCGCTACGCGCGCTGCTGCATGGCCAACCGGCGCGGCCTACTGTGCACGCTTGAGGGGTCACGAGGTTCGGCCTCCGGAAATCGCTGCAGACCTCAACCGCGGCTCACTGGGTGACGTCTGGTGGGCCAGCTTTGGTGAGCAAGAGCGGGTCAGTTCCGGGGAGCGCCAAGGCAACTACGTTCCGGGCAAGCTTCTCGGTCAGCCCGAACTGACGCAGATGCCTTCCGTCGTGCAAAGAAAAGGCTGGCGTCAGGACGACGGCGCGGCATTCAGCCCGGCGGTGGCATCGGCGGCGTCACAAGGGGTATTGCTGCAGGTACCCATATTGCTGACCGCGCCACCAACGCTCGAGCCAGCGAACTTGTTCTTCCCCTTGACCGATACCGCGCCAACACGGTAAAGAAATGCCGAAGCGTCTTCCGCATTCAGGACGACATTTGTCGAACATTTCGGCGTGAAGGCCACCTTGATGAAGTTGTTACCGGCAGCGATGACCGCGCCATCGCCGGCGATCCCGGCACTGCAAACCGACTGTGGAGCGGCGTTGGCGGACAGAGGGGTGCCCGCGGCCACGGCCAGAACCGAGCCCACGATGGCGCTTTTCATTCGGGTGCTTTTCACGACAAATCTCCGATCGGGAAATTGGTTTACCGGGTCGAGTAGGCAATTCTGGCCGTCAGCAGCGAGTGCGTCGGATCGCCCCGCCTTGCCTTCGCCCAATTGGGCGCACTCGGTGAGCTTCGGGATCGCGATGGCAGCGAGAATGCCGATGATCGCGACGACGATCATCAACTCGATCAGGGTGAAGCCCTGCTACTGCTTCTGCATGGTCCGAACTTCTGCCAGTGAGTTAGTCGACAATCCCTCGCCTTTGCTGAGATCAATTTCCGTGCCAGCGGCTAGAAGGACGCAAACGCGCGGACCTGCGCGCGCAACAGCGGTCGAAGGAGTCCATTTCCGTCACCTGCCTGACAAAAATTGTCCGTGCGGCACGCTATCGAGGCCTTCTCGGCGTTCATTCAGGGGGGCAAACGGAGCACAAGCGGTAACCTGTCACCGAGAGCCGCGAGGATTCGGCGCCCCGGGAACGGATTGCCGCTACCTTCATCCAGCAATGGAAGCTCAACCAGGCGCTTTGTCGGCAATACGGTGGCTTGCCGACCCGGCGCTCAAGGCGGCTTTCTGGCGCTACTGCTCGACCGACACGTCGCACATTTGCTGCCCGTCCGGCAGTCGGGAAGGAGCGCAGGCGCTTGCCGCGCCACCCTGGCAGCCGCAGTCGGTCCGGTCAGGGGGCCGCTGCGGGCAACACTCGCGGCACGGGCGCCAAACGGTGCGCCTCGATCGGCTCGCAGCAACGTACGCATTTGCGGTGGCGACGACCAGACATTGCCTGGCAACAGGCTGCACTGCCGTGCCCCCGGCTGAGCCTGCACGCTGGACGAGACCGCGTGCGCATGCCCGGTGCGGCAGAGGATAGAACGAATCGCCCCAGCCTTCTCTGGGCACTCTCGAGCGGTAGTCGGGCAGCGCACGCGGCCCGTCCACACCGATCGGCCACACTGACCGGATTGGCCGAAGACCTGCCGCTTGGTGTGGCTCGACGACGGTCTGGATGGCGGCCGGAACGGTCAGCCTGGCTGCTGTACTAACGGTCGTGGCTGTTGACGGTAGCCACCCTGGATGATGAAAATCGCGTCTACAGCGTCGCCATCACCGCCGATGGTGGCGCCACAAGAACCGGGGCGTGGCCGAAAGCCGTGAGGTGATCTTTGCGCCGCTCTTTCTTCAAAAAACCGCCCCTCTTTGCGGGGGCGTTTGGCTCGATCACCGTTGCTTTTTCACGGTCACATGACCGCGATCGGGCGGATGGCGGTCAATGCTTGCGCCAAGTCATGCTGCCATCCGCTATTCGCCGCCGATCACTACGCTTGAGTCGTGCAGCGTGTCCGTATATCGGGGATTTGGCACGCGACTAAGTCTATGATTTTGCTGTCATCGGCGGCTCGCTCAAGCGGCGCGGTGGCGATGCCGCGCCCCTGCGGCCGATCGCAATTGCACTTCGATGAGCAGGGAGGGATCGATCATGATGCAGCGTTCCTGGTTCTGGGATCGGCTGGCCAAACGCTACGCCAGGATGCCGATTGTCGATCAGGCGTCCTATGAAACCAAGCTGGAGAAGACCCGGGCCCTGCTAAGGCCGAATAGCCGGATGCTGGAGTTCGGTTGCGGCACGGGTTCGACCGCCATCTGGCTTGCTCCGCATGTGGCGCATATCCTTGCCATCGACTATTCAGCCCGAATGCTCGACATCGCACGCGAGAAGGCTCGGGCGGCCGGGGCGAGCAACGTGAGCTTTGCACAGGGCTCGCTTGCCGAGCTTGAAAGCCCTGCGGGCAGCTGGGACGTGATCCTGGCGATGAACATCCTCCACCTGTTGCCTGATCGGGCGCAGACCTTGACCCGGGTGAAGGAATTGCTCAAGCCGGGCGGCCTGTTCATCTCCAGTACCATCTGCATCGGGGATGGCTCTTGGCAGATGCGTGCGGTGGCACCGGTATTTCGCGCATTGCCGTTGCTGCCCAGCGTTTTTTCACTCACGCTAAGCCAGTTGACGGAGGAGCTGGAACACGCCGAACTCGAGATCGAGCATTGCTGGTCGCCAGGCAAGAACAAGGCCGTCTTCATCGTGGCGAGAAAGCGGGTCTCGCAAACATCGCCCTTGATGTTGCCCCGACATTAGGCTGGTGGGCGTGAAGGGGTAGGCGCCACTACCGCCCAAAGTCGTCAATCTTTGCCCGATCGTCGGCAGTTCGGCCGGATCTGCCGGTCTGTTAGCGGGAAGTGATGCCGTACAAACTTGGTGGCACGAATCAGCGGCGGAACTTGGCGGCGATGAGTGTCGGCGGAGCGACAACAATCAGTGTCGGCTACCTGCTTTGAAGCGGGCATTTGGAACGAGGCGCACTTCGCCTGGTCGTCGGCCTTATGCAAAGCTTTGCATAAGAGGGAATTGTGTGCATTGGCCCTCTGGCAGCTTGCGAAGTACAGCAGCCGTTCAGATGGCTGCTTGCCGGAATCATCGAACGACAGCAATTGGCCGGGACCACCCTGTGAGCGTCGCGGTCCAAGGTTGCCGTTGCCAAGAACGTTGTTGAGGCCAACGGCCGCCTACTGGCACTCTTGCGAACCAACCCTCCCGGCCATGAACTGCCGTTCCTCCGTCCACTGACGTGGACGTTTGATTAGCGGCAATTCGCTCATAGTCACCACTCAACGCTGAGGTGTAGTGGAGACTAGATGTTGTCAAGATTGACAACGAACATCTGGCGATGTCATGATCGCCAACATGAAGGCAACCCTCATTACTGAATTCAAGGATGTCTCCGAAGACGATAGCATCATTCAGATGATTGTTTGGCGCCTGCCTGTACCCGTGCCGCCAACGGCGCATGGCTTTAAGTACCGGCTCGTGTATGTCGTCGATGGAGCCCGTGTCGTCGGCTTTGACAACGAGAGAGGCAAGGGCGATCACTGCCATCTTGACGGCAATGAGTTTCCCTATCGCTTCTCTACGATCGATCAGCTGATCGAGGACTTCATCAGGGAAGTGGATAAACGGAGAACGCGATGAGCAAACGCAGACTGGCAATCACGCTAGGTTCAGACTGGCGAGCGGCCCTGCGCCAGGCTGGACAGGCAGCGACAGCCTCGACCTATGAGGGAGAGACCCTGAACTTCGAAACGCCAGCAGCCTTCTTTGGAAGGTTGACCGAACGGCGCTGGGCCATCGTGCAGGCCTTGCAGCACGACGGCGGCACGGTCGGGGTTCGCGAACTTGCACGCCGTCTTGGGCGTGACGTGAAACGTGTGCACGAGGATGCAGCAGAACTGGTTAAATTGGGGCTGATCGAGCGCACCGAGGCCGGCGCTTTGCGCTGTCCGTTTTGTGACATCCATGTCAATATGCACATGGCTACGGCAGCCTGAGCATTCGGCGCCGGGCGGGTTACGGCCATCAAGAGACGTAGAGGCGGCGAAAAATCGCCAGGCGCGAACGTCGGCTAACTGATCCGGAACCCGTCGCCCGGATCTGTTCGCTGTCGGTTCAATTCTCGGCCGGAGCGGCCGTTGCCGGCACATGGCGCGGACGGCCGGTGTTGTGCTCATGCTGGCGAGCCCAGCGACGCAAGGTTTCGGACGTGCAACCAATCTTGCCAGCAATGGATACGATTGCCGCCCACTGCGAATCGTACTGATCCTTGGCCTCGAGTGTGCTTTCGGTAACGCTGCAAAGCCCCGGCCACCGGACGCAAGCCGCCCCAGCACGGGGGCGATCCAGCTCCTGGAGGATGCTCGGGCGAGCAAGAAGAGCGGCGAGACCCTGCCGCTGTGCGACTCAGTCCGGCGGCGCTTCAGCCTCGTTGGCGGCGGCTGCCTCGGCGCGGGCCAACGCCTCGGTGTAGTTCCAAGGCATCCACGCCGACGGATCGAGCGCAACGGTCGCCACATGGCGCTGCAGGGTGACGAGGTAGTCGAACGGCTCGATCTGGTGCAGTTCCGCGGTATGAATCAGGCTCATGAACAGATCGCCGACGCGCGCACCGTTCAAGGTGCGATAGAACAACGCGTTCTTCCGATGCAGGATCGCCTTCTTGAGGATTCTCTCGCAAATGTTGTTGTCAATCGGGGCGCCCGGCACGCGCAGGAAGAGCGTCAGCTTCTGCCAGTGGTTCTGCATGTACGAGATTGCCTGCCCGAGCCCCGAGTGAGGCTCCACGGTGTGTTCCGCGAACTGCCTGGCCATCCAGTCCTCGAGCGCCTGCATGCGCGGGGCGCTCTCCTGCTGGTGCAGGAGCAGGCGATCCGGTGGCGAAAGACCTTCCCGCCGCGCCTGCTGGTCGGTGCGGAAGACCTCGCGCAGCGTCTTGAGGACGAAGGCGACTTCGTCGGGAAAGGCGTTGGCCACGTCGACATACTTGCGTCGCGCATGCGGAAGACAGGAAGCCGCCTGGGTCGGATGATCGCCCGGCTTGTTGCGAGACAAGCCATCGGACATCTGGATCGGCGGATCCGGCGCCTCGCGGCGGTCGAGCACCTCGGCGAGGTGTTCGCCGGCATGACAGGGCCCGGTCTTGAACAAGGCAATCGGACCGTGTGCCGTCTCGGCGACCAGCCCGGAAGTGAACACCCCGGTGCGATCCGCGCGAGCGCCCGGCGGTAGCGCCTCGCTGCGCGCCTCCTGGGTGAAGTTCAGGATGCGCATCGTCGTATCGTCGTTGTAGAGCACCGTCCCCTCGGCCGCCTGCTCGGCCAGTTCCGCAAAGGCCGGCGTCAGGCGTGCCGCCGCCTGCTGCACGACCTCCCACTGGGTCGCCGCCGGCAAGGGGATGGCCAACGCCTTCTCGAGCCGCTGGATGCGGTGGAACGGCAAACCGCAGCCGTACTTCAGAAGCGCGATCATCGCCGCGGCGGTCTCGTCGTATTTCGTCTCGCCGACCCCGGCCGGTGGCTCGGCCGTGAACACCGTGCCACAGAGTCCGCAGCGCAGCCGTTCCAGTTCATAGACCTGCGCCGCCAGGGGCGCCACCCCGGTCACGCGAACCAGCAGCGCCGGCGCTCGTCGTTGCACGTACAAGCGACCCTCACAACCCGGCTCGGGGCAGCGATCGCCGTGTTTCAAGCGGGCATGGGCGACCGCGATGCGCGGCGCGCGGGGATAGTCCTCGGCGCCGTTGCGACCGTGCCCGGGGCGCTTCTTCTTCTCGCGTCGCGGGTCCGGATCGGCCGTACCTGTCGGCGCACCACCGGGGTCCGTTTCGCCGGCCGCTGCCGGCGGACTCGTCGGGCGTTGGCCGGTGGACGCTCGCCCGTCTTCGCTTCCCCGAGAACCGCGGCCGTGCGCTCGCTCGGCGAGCCGAAGACGATCCGCTGCACCCGCGCCAGCGTGGTCTGCGTCGACTCGAGCTCGGCGGTCACCCGCGCGAGGGTGTCCACCGCCGCCCTGAGGGTGGCCTGCTCGGCCTCGGGCAATGCACCGTCGCGGGTGCGCTCGACAATGGCGTTGAGCTCCTGAATCGGGATCTGCAGCCGCCGGGGCGGCTTCTGCCGGCGCCGGCTCATGCCAAAGCCCCGAGGCGGCGACGGAAGTCCGCGTGCAGCGGGTAACCGAGGACTTGCTTGCGGGAACGGTTCGGGCGATGGCTCAGGTCGTCCTTGCCGCGACCGGTGGTCAGGCCCAGTTCCTGCCAGTTGGCCGCCCGGTAACAGGTCCCCGCGTAGCGCTCGGGATCGACGAAGCTCTCCAGATAATGCACCGGATGGCCATAGAGCATCTGCCAGTCGGCGCCAATCCGGTGCGCGACTCGGCCGAGGAGGTGCGAGGCCAGATGCGGGACCCGCACCCACGGCAGGATCAGGAAGCGGCTCTGGTAGGCGATCTCATGCACATGCGCCCGGCGCACGGCCGGCGACCAGCCGATGAAGCGGTCACGGGGCGCGAGGTGGCGGGGCGCCGAGGTGAAGCCCAGACAGGCGAGCGGTCGCCCCTGACCGAAGGCCAGGTACTTGAGCTGTTCGCCGACGCCCTGCATCGGGCCGAGGTAGTGCGCCTCGGCGATCAGGTGATCGAAGAGTCCTTCCAGTGGCGTGCGGCGGACCGCCACCAGTTCGACGGGGCGCAAGGCGCGAAGAGGCTGTTCCAGCGGCGAGCGGTCCACTGCCACCGGCGGCGGCCGGCGGCGGACAATGGCGTTGTTCGGTGGGCGGTGGCGGACTGCTGGCAGGCAGATGTGCTCGGCCCGGTGCAGGGCGAGCAGCAGGCTGCGGCAGACCATGTCGCGCAGCGCGCCATTGGGCTGACGCCAGTCCCAGTGTTCGCACAGGCGTTGCGAGAACGCCCGGCGGCTGGCGTCGGGATGCGCTTTGAGCAGCGCGCGGATGGTTTCGAGGTCGCCGGCAGTGACCGTGCGGCCGCGGTAGCAAAGGATCGTGGACACGCCGACCGTTATACCGGCTCCGGGCGTGGAACGCAAGCGTCAGGCGAGTACCCGCCACGGCGGCATCCCTCCGGCCGCCGCGTAATCGCCTCCCGAGAGCAGTACCGCCAGGGCGTGCGGGGCGAGCACCTGTCCCGGCGAGTCCCCGGGCCAGAACCGGAAGCGGCCCTGCGACAGGCGCTTCTGACACAGCCAGAAGCCTTGACCGTCATAGACCAGGAGCTTGACCGCCGTGTGCCGGCGGTTGCGAAAGACGAACAGGGCGCCGCTGAACGGGTCTTCGGCCAGGACCTGGCGCACGCGCCGGGCCAGACCGTCGATGCCGCAGCGAAAGTCGGCCGGCTCGGCAGCGACCCAGACGCGCAGGCGCGGGGTCAGCGCGATCACGGCCCTGTCTGCCACAGGCTGCGCGCGACCTCGGCGATGTCGCTGCTGGCCGCACCCGGCAGTTCGATACGCAGCGCCCGGCCGTGCCGGTCAGAGAGAACCAGGATGCAGGGCGACGGGGCCAGCGGCAGGTCGAAGTCGAGTTCGACGAAGTCGCGTGACGGCGACGATGAGCGCACGCCGGCGGCGGGTCGCTTGGCTGTGGTCGCGGCGGTGCTGGCCAGCCGGCGCTTCAGGCTGGTGTAGTCGAGTTTCAGGGCAACGGCGACCTTGGCGATGCCGTACCGCTCGGCGAGTTCGATCGCTCGCGACCAGAGGTCTTCCGGGATACGCGAACTGCGCTGGCGGGTCTTCCGCCATTCGGCCAGGGCGGCCGCGGCAGCGGCCAGCTGGGGGTCGGACACGGTTAGGGACGGCGGCATCGGGAGGCCTCTGGATCAGTGAATACGGGCCTACCACGCTACCAGACCGCCTCGGCGATTTCATGCAGCTTTGCCGAAAGGACACGGCCTCGAACACCGTGCGCACCGCGCGCTCGACGATTTTGGGTGAAAACCTCGTTGATCTCTTCATGGCTCCATCGCCTAAAGAGATAGAGCCTCCGCAAGACTCGGGGCGATTTAGACCGCACACAGGTGACTCCCGGTGACGCGCACGATCGCCTGCCCGAGCCCCGAGTGAGGCTCCACGATGTGTTCCGCGAACTGGCTGGCCATCCAGTCCTCGAGCGCCTGCATGCGCGGGGCGCTCTCCTGCTGGTGCAGGAGCAGGCGATCCGGTGGCGAAAGACCTTCCCGCCGCGCCTGCTGGTCGGTGCGGAAGACCTCGCGCAGCATCTTGAGGACGAAGGCGACTTCGTCGGGAAAGGCGTTGGCCACGTCGACATACTTGCGTCGCGCATGCGGAAGACAGGAAGCCGCCTGGGTCGGATGATCGCCCGGCTTGTTGCGAGACAAGCCATCGGACATCTGGATCGGCGGGTCCGGCGCCTCGCGGCGGTCGAGCACCTCGGCGAGGTGTTCCCCGGCATGGCAGGGCCCGGTCTTGAACAAGGCGATCGGACCGTGTGCCGTCTCGGCGACCAGCCCGGAAGTGAACACCCCGGTGCGATCCGCGCGAGCGCCCGGCGGCAGCGCCTCGCTGCGCGCCTCCTGGGTGAAGTTCAGGATGCGCATCGTCGTATCGTCGTTGTAGAGCACCGACCCCTCGGCCGCCTGCTCGGCCAGTTCCGCAAAGGCCGGCGTCAGACGTGCCGCCGCCTGCTGCACGACCTCCCACTGGGTCGCCGCCGGCAAGGGGATGGCCAACGCCTTCTCGAGCCGCTGAATGCGGTGGAACGGCAAACCGCAGCCGTACTTCAGAAGCGCGATCATCGCCGCGGCGGTCTCGTCGTATTTCGTCTCGCCGACCCCTGCCGGTGGCTCGGCCGTGAACACCGTGCCACAGAGTCCGCAGCGCAACCGTTCCAGTTCATAGACCTGCGCCGCCAGAGGCGCCACCCCGGTCACGCGAACCAGCAGCGCCGGCGCTCGTCGTTGCACGTACAAGCGACCCTCACAACCCGGCTCGGGGCAGCGATCGCCGTGTTTCAAGCGGGCATGGGCGACCGCGATGCGCGGCGCGCGGGGATAGTCCTCGGCGCCGTTGCGGCCGTGCCCGGAGCGCTTCTTCTTCTCGCGCCGCGGGTCCGTATCGGCCGTACCTGTCGGCCCGTTCCGATGCTTGTCAAGTCTTCAAGCGCTCGACCCATCATCCGGCCGCCTTTGCTGGCAACTTCTGAACTTTTTGTCTATACTTTGTCCTAGACAAAAAGAATGCGGCGTCTTGATTCCAGTCGTGGGCGCATCGATAGGCGTGGCTGTGGTTCCAGAAGTTCAGCTTGTACACGCGACCGAAAAAACAACCGTACAGGAGCAAAAACCGTGCAAGACCTCTTGGAAAAACACTGGCACCACCTGCCGGCAAGCGAGGTGATCGACCTGCTCGATACCAGTGGCGAAAGCGGGCTCGATCAATTCGAAGTTACTGGGCGCCAGGAACGATTCGGTGCGAATGCGCTGACCCCTGCCAAGGGCAAGAGCGCTTTGCAGCGCTTTGTCCAACAGTTCAACCAGGCGCTGGTGTATATCCTGGTGGTTGCGATCGTGGTCAAGCTGGCCCTGGGTGGCTATGTCGATGCGGCTGTGATTTTCGCCGTGGTCCTGCTCAACGCCGTTCTTGGCTTCGCTCAGGAAAACAAGGCCTTGAACGCCCTCGCTGCGCTGTCGCGCGCGCTGACCACCGAGGCAACGGTAGTGCGCGCTGGGAATAAACAGCGGATCAACGCTCGCGACCTGGTTCCGGGCGATCTGGTGATGCTGGCTTCTGGCGACAAAGTGCCGGCAGACCTGCGCCTGCTGCAGGTCCGCGACCTGCAGGTCGACGAGTCCGCCCTGACCGGTGAATCGGTTCCGGTCGCCAAACAGGCCGGCGAACTGGCGCACGACGCGGCGCTCGCCGATCGCCGGAACATGGCCTACACCTCGACCTTGGTGACCTATGGCACGGCGACCGGAGTGGTCACCGCCATTGGTGACGGCACCGAGATCGGCAACATCTCGGGTCTGATCGCCAGCACGCAGCAGCTGGATACTCCGCTGACGCGACAGGTCGGGCGCTTCAGCCATTATCTGCTCTACCTTATCCTGGCCCTGGCAGCCTTGACCTTCGTGGTCGGACTCATGCACGGGGAATCCTGGGTGTCGATGTTCATGGCGACTGTCGCACTGGCGGTGGCGATGATCCCAGAGGGCCTGCCGGCGGTGCTCACCATCACCCTGGCTATCGGCGTCGGGCGCATGGCGCAGCGCCACGCGATTATCCGCCGCCTGCCGGCGGTTGAGACACTGGGCAGCACGACCGTGATCTGTTCGGACAAGACAGGTACCCTGACACGAAACGAGATGACCGTACAGAAGCTGTCCGCGGGGGGGGCTCACTTCGACCTGACCGGCGTGGGTTACGGCCCTGAAGGTGGCCTGCAGCAGCAAGGGCTGGCCGTCGACCTCGGCAATCATCCGGCCCTGCTGGCGCTGCTGCGCGCCGGCCTGCTCTGCAACGACTCGCTGCTGCGCGAAAGAGATGGCAACTGGCAGGTCGAGGGTGACCCCACCGAGGGCGCGCTGCTGGTTGCGGCGTGCAAGGCAGGTCTGGATACTCAGGAGGCCCTGGCCAGCGCGCCGCGCCTCGATGCGGTGCCTTTCGAATCGCAGCATCAGTACATGGCGAGCCTGCACGCCGGCGAGTCGCGAATGATTTACATGAAGGGCTCGGTGGAGAGCGTGCTGGCGCGCTGCAACGGCGCGCTGGACGCCGGGGGGCAGACGGTGACGCTCGAGCCCGAGGTGGTGCTCGCACAGGTGGACGCAATGGCCGCGGCAGGGCTGCGCGTGCTTGCTTTCGCCCAGCGCTCCGCGAGCAACGATCAGGAGACGCTCGACCATCAGGACCTGGCCGAGGAAATGACCTTCGTCGGCCTGCAGGGAATGATCGACCCGCCACGCGAGGAAGCGATCAGGGCGGTCTCGGCGTGTCGCGACGCCGGCATTCGCGTAAAGATGATCACCGGCGACCATGCCGTCACTGCAGCCGCCATAGCCAGCCAGATCGGCCTCGACCAGCGCGCCGGCCCGGGCGCCGCTCCGGCGGCGCTGACCGGCACGCAACTGGCCACGCTTTCCGACAGCGAATTGACCGCGGCAGCGAACGATACGGCGGTGTTTGCGCGCGTCACTCCCGAGCAGAAGTTGCGCTTGGTGCAGGCGCTGCAAGCACGCGGCGAGGTGGTGGCGATGACCGGCGACGGGGTCAATGACGCACCCGCCCTGCGCCGGGCAGACATCGGCGTGGCGATGGGAATCACCGGCACCGAGGTGGCCAAGGAAGCCTCGGACATGGTGCTCACCGATGATAACTTCGCCACCATCGCCGCCGCCGTCGAAGAGGGACGAGGGGTCTTCGACAATCTGACCAAGTTCATCACCTGGATCCTGGCGACCAACGCTGGCCAGGGACTGGTGATCATCGTCGCGATCCTGCTCGCCCAACCGCTGCCGGTCCTGCCCGTGCAGGCGCTGTGGATCAACATGACCACGGCGGTGTTCCTCGGGCTGGCGCTGGCCTTCGAACCGAAGGAGCCAAATCTCATGAACCGTCCGCCACGCGCTCCCGGCTCGCCGATCCTGAACGGCGAACTGGCGCTGCGTATCGCGATGGTCGGCGTGATGCTCCTGGGCGGCGCCTTCGGGCTGTTCGAGTGGGCCCTGCTACGCGGCGCCAGTGAAGAGCAGGCGCGTACCATCGCGGTCAATGTGTTTGCGGTCGGGCAGTCCTTCTACCTGCTCAACTGTCGCTCGCTGCGCTGGTCGATGTTCCATCTCGGCTTGCTGAGCAACCCATGGATCTGGGCCGGCATCGGCACCATGATGCTCGCCCAGCTCGCATTCACCTACCTGCCACTGTTCAACCGCCTCTTCCACACTGCACCGATTGCCGCCTTCGACTGGTTGCCGATCAGTGCTGTCGGACTGACGATCTATCTGGCCATGGAGCTCGAGAAGACTTACCGGCGACGCAGCGCGGCTCTGTCACGATCCACGCGACAGCTGCGATGAACTGCTCGACCAACTGCCAGGTGGCGTACCCATCATCAATCAACGCGGCTTGTTCTGGGTCGGTCGCTCGGCGCCCGGTCGTCGCCCCAACTGGACGGACTCCTATGCGCAAGTTCTTGCTTTCCCTGGCCATCGCAGCAGCACCAGGCCTGTCGAGCGCCATCGAAGAACCCTTCTATGAAATAAAGCGAAGGATCGGCGAAGTCGAGGTCAGGCGCTACGCGCCGTACGTCGTAGCGGAGGTGGTCATCAACGCGCCGGCCGAGGACGCAGGCGGTGAAGCGTTTCCGATCCTTGCCGGCTACATCTTCGGCAAGAACAAGGGCTTGACGAAGTTCGCCATGACCGCACCGGTGACCCTGGCTCCAGAGCCCACGCGACTCGAAATGACCTCGCCGGTGACCCAGGCCGCTGCCCCGGGTGGCTATCGCGTGCAGTTCGTATTGCCGCGCGACGTGACACTCGCTCTGGCGCCCGAACCAGACGACGCCAGGGTGCAACTGCGCGAAGTGCCGGCAAGCACCGTCGCGGTGCTCCGCTACTCGGGCTTCTGGACCCAGGCCAATTACGATCAGCACCTCGCCGAACTCGAAACCGCCTTGCGTACGGCAGAGGTGGGCTGGCTAGGCGAGCCAGTCCTGGCGCGCTACAACCCTCCCTTCATGCCGTGGTTCCTGCGCCGCAACGAGATCTGGTTGAGGCTGCGCCAATGACGTCTGTCGCAATCGCCGGGAGGCTCTCATGACCATTTGACGCCATCTCTGCCAGCCGGCAGCGACCGGTCGAGCCGTGGTGCGAGCCGCCGTCATGCTCGACGGAACTTTGTTCTGGCCAAGGGGGTCCTTGGCGTGCTCAGAAAATAAATTCTTAACCGTTCCAACAAGGAGAAAAGAAATGCGGAATTATCCCGTCGATAGTACGGAAGCCATGGCACGGATCGTCGCCCTCGCCCTGCTCGCTGACGGCGCGCTCGACCATAGCGAAGTCGCGGCACTCGAAAAGCACGAACTTCGCGAGAATCTGGACCTCCCCGCCGACACCCTTGAGCGAGTCATACATGAATTCTGTAATGACCTGATGCAAACCGCCCGAGCGCCGAATATCGGACAGATCGAGCTCGACGTGCAATTGGTTGATCACCTTCTGGATGACATTCAGTCGCCTGAGCTGCAAAAAAAGGCCTTGACCGCGATTGTGGACATCGTCAATGCGGACGCTACCCTAAACTCTGGAGAAGCGATTCTGATATCGCAGGCGATGAGTCGCTGGGGACTTGAACTGCAGCGGGTGACACACATCGAGGTGCGCAAGGCGAAGCACTTGTCGCCGATAGATCCGGGGCAGCCTCAGCTGGCTGAAGCCTGATTGCCTGAACAGCAAGATGGGCAAGAAAGGCGCCCGTCACGGCTTCGATCAAGCGCTCCCTGGCCGGACGCCGGAGCGCTGATCGGGTTCCGCTTTCGACTACATGAGCTGACCATCGGGCAATGCATGGGCGAATAGACGATCCTCGCCTATCCGATGGCCAACTATCCGGAACAGAGGGCTCATCAAATCCAGCATGTGTATCGCGACGCCAACACCCGGCAGCGACAACATTCCGCCGAGCAAGCTGTCTTCTTGCGCGTTCGGCCGCAAACCCGGTGATCTATCTTTGTGGCTCGCCGATGATCAGCAGTGCAGTGATACGGAGGCTGACCGATCTCGGCGTCGCACGCGAAAGCATCTCGCTCGACGATGTCGCTGGCTGAACAGCACCACAGGCGCCGCAAAGGAGAAACACGACGCTTTTCGACGCTTTCTGGCCGATCGCCGTCGCGACGTTGGCCATCATATTCCTGGCCGGATTGGGGCTGTCACTCGGCATGCTCTTCGGCCGTCCGTCACCGCGTGGAAGTTGTGGTGGTCTGGCGAGTGGCGCCTGTGCGTGTGCAACCGGAAAAAACCTGCGCGATGTCAGCCTGCATCCGGTAAGTCGGCACCACCAGCGGCCGTGCGTGACCCGTCGGGAAGCACTTGAACCAGTTCGCTCACTTCTTGATCTGCGAAGAGACCAGCCAGTAGGTAACACCGAGCGCCAGCAGAATCCCTGCCATGCCGTAGAGATATTCGGCTTTCAAGGTGCTCAGGTCAAGCACGATCACCTTACGGGCGATGGCCATCAGTGCAGTCGCGACGACAAGCTGGACGTGGATGACGTCGTCGCGTAGGTAGAGGGTGATATTGACCAGGATTTCGATGGCGATCAGTACGGCCAAAAAGGCCGCGAAGACGACAAAGATATCGTTGAGGTTAAGAAGCAGCACGGGCGGGCTTGACAACGCCTTGTAGAGCTCCAGCACCACATCGGCAACGCACCACAGGATTACCATTGTCATCAAGACGGCCAGCAAGCGAATAGCTTGACGGATGATTCGATGCAACCCCCGTATCAATGGGTCGTCGTGTTGCTCCGAAAGATGATCGTCGTGAAGCGCCGACCCGTTGTCCTCTGACATGTTGATGGCCCCTTGACCGTTGGTTGAATGCTGACCTGGTGAGAATGCGTACTCCGAAGCCACATGCCGAAGTATCCTTAACCGCCATGGCCGAAGTCAATCAAGAAATTCTCCTTGCCGTCAGCATTCGACGGTGATTAAGCAAGCAGGGGGAGGGGGAGCCAGTTTCTTCTGGAGACGCTCCATCCTCTCATTCCACTGGCGAGCAGGCGCGGGGGCAAAACCGGGCGCGGCCGCAGGGGTGCGATTGCGGCTCTTGCCACCATGAAGACGCGATTGAGGTCGGCTAGCCCGGCCGTCAGCGGCAATGCGGTCGGGCCATCGGGCAGCGCCGACCAGCATGCGCGATGCAGGCACCTGAGGAGGCATCTCTGCGGCGCTCCCCCTGCTGTCGGTCGCGGTCGTCACCCTGGTCGCCTCAATCACTTGATTCGCTGTAGCCTGGCCGCGCCACGCGTTGCCGAGAGCTTTGCTTTACTGCCGCGCTGTGCCGAAGATCTGGCGCACGCGGTGGATTGGCTGTGCGCCCAGGCGGAAGTCGATGCACACCGAGTTGGTGTCATCGGGCATTCCGTAGGGGCGGCGGCGGCTTTGCTGCTCGCCAGCCAACGACAGGACCTGGTCGCCGCCGTGACGCTGGCCGCTTTCGCCGATCCGGCAGCGATCATGCGGCGCTGGCTGAAAGCGCAGCGGATTCCCTATTGGCCGCTGGGGGCCTAGATTCTGTACGACGTCCAGCACGTCATCGGCCATCGTCTTGCGGACATCGCACCCTGCCACACCATCTGCGCGGCAAGCTGCCCCGTGCTGCTCGTACACGGCACGAACGACGAAACGGTACCGGTCAGCGAAGCGCAGGAAATTTGCGCAAGGCGCCGTGATGAGCGGGTACGCTTGCTGCTGATCCCTGGCAACCACGATCAGTACGCGGAAATTGAGCAACACTTCGAAACGGTGATCGACTTTCTGGACGGTGCCACAAGACCACTTGCCGACCGGCACGGCAAAGAACTCTCGCAACCAACAACAGAAGATGCAAGGTGAAGAGGCGCTACTGGATAAGCATCATCCTGCTGTTGCTCGTTGGCCTCGACTGGGTAATCCGCGCCCCCGATTCGCGTTCTCGCCAGCTGACGGCAGTCATTGCTGCGCAGGGCAGCGCGAAGCTGAAGAGCTACCCCTACCAGTTCCGGATCCTGAAAGTCACTGGCGAAACGGCGTTCATCAGTACGCCGCGCAACGTCCAGGTACCGGCGCTCAAGGCGCTGGCCGTTCTCCAACCGGAAATCAATACCAAGAACGCCAACGATCCGGCGTTCATCGCCGCGCAAACGCTGCTCGGCGAAGTGCAGGCCGAAGCGCGCGCGATCGGCCTCGCGCAGCCCGGGATCAAGGACGCGCGCTGGGAACTTGATTGTGAGTGGCTCGCCGCGCACTATATCGAAGTGCCCGAGAGGTAGTTGCCAGCGCCGCAAGCGCGAAAACGCGGCGTGCTCACCGCTGCACACGGATGGCTGCAGACACCAATCCGGTATGCTGCGCTGTGGGTTTAAGCACAACGATCGATGACCGGTGAGATTCGTTCAATGAGTCAGGAAGGCACCCGAACGTATCCGCGGCGAACTCTGACCTTCTCCAAGGCCGCGATCATTTTCATGTCTTCCGCTTCGCTTGATGCGCAGAGACTCCGGAGCGCACCAAGACGATTGGTCTTGCCGCCCCTGGCGACGATCACCAGCCAATCCTGAAACAGGTCACGCACCAAGCGGTGCCTCGTTGTATCTGATACTGGCCTCCCAGCGAACACGCGTCGTTGCCTCTCTGCCACCTCGTATTTCAAGGCAGAATACGGCGTAATGGACCTCCAGCGAGCCGCTACCGCGTTCGACGCCGCTATGCCATTGCTGAAACTCGGTCCCCATTGCAGGCGTTTGGGGGAAACAATGGAGCAGCGAAGCGAGCTGAAGGCGGAGCAGATGCGTCGAATGGAGGTCATGCTCATGAACCTTCTCGTTCTTCGACGGGAATGACCCCAAGCCATACCGGCATCTGCGTTCCATTGCTCTGAAAAACGCTGCCGCCGCCGGCAGGCGGCGTTGCCTCGGTGAAGGCGTTCACCACCACTTGATGGGTGACCAGGATCACCGGCCGACCATCAACCGGCAAGGTGGCGAGAAACGATCGCAAGGCGTCGAGAGTTCTTTCCCGATCGTCCGGCCGCCCGAAGAAGGAATTCAGCGCCGGCAAGGACTCAACCGGGCCAAGGTCCAGTAGGTGGGCCGTTTCGAGCGCACGGCACCACTGGCTGGAAAGGACTCGTGCATTGGTCAAACCGACCGCACGCAGACGGGCGCCCAACTGCCGTGCCTGAGCCCGGCCGCTGGCGTCAAGATTCCGCTGCGTGGAACAATCGCCGATGACGAAATTCGGCGGGTCGCCGAACCCCGGCGCGCGGGCATGCCGCAGCATCAGCACACGGCCCGGCTTGGCGAGTTCGCCGAGCGGTAAAGCCGGATCATCGGCCCACGCCGGAAACGACCATGACATGACCACCAGTGCAAGGATGAGCAGCTTGCGCATTCTTCTCCTTCCTTCAGCCGACAAGTTCGATCGCGCGCAGATCGAGCTTGAACGGACCCATTTGTCGATCGGCGATCAGAAGGCCCACTTGTTTTGCCAATGAGATGGCAAGCGGAGGCAGGTGGTCGAGGACGCGCCCTCGCCAGGTCGGGATAAAATCGGCTGCAGCCAGTTCGATCATGGTCCACTCCTCAGCCGGTGGCTGAAAGGCCGCCTGGTAACTGACGCCGTCGAGCTCGGCGCCAGTCCGGATGCTGAACTTGTAGCGTTTGCCGTCACCGCGCACGGTGAGCAAACAGGCTGAGCCGCCCACGCTAGCGGACACTATCACCGGTGAGCGGACGGACGCAAAGCCGCCGTTGTTGGTAACAGAAAGCGATCCCGAGAAGGCGGCATGCCCTTCGCTATGAAAAGCCATCCTGCTGGCCGAGATCCCGCCCATGACGCGATCGTCGATGGCATACCAGTCGGCGACGGCTTCGGGAGTATCGAATCGGAAAATCGGAGTCGTCATGCTTGCTGCCCTGGTCTATCGAAAGCAGGTAGCCATCTGCCTCTGCCAACCCCTGCCCGGAACGACGCACGGCGACGATTGGACGGCAGGCCTGAGCATTCAGTATCTCGCTGCCGGCTCATGTCGGCACCTGCCTCGACGCGTAAGGCAGGAACAAGGCGCCAATATCGACCCGCGCCTTGAGCTTTGCCGCCAGCAGGTAAAGACCGCCTGCCTTGCGGTGCAAGAACAGAGCATCCGCCGGTGGCGTATGCCAGGAATCCCTTTCGGTGCTCAACGCCAGGCCAGCGTCGCGGATTCGCGCTGGCAGACCCGAATTCCCGAAATCGTAGGCGCCGGCGTGGCGCAAGGGTTCGCAGGCGTGCAGGAAGACATCAAGGACGAGTTGCCGCTGCCGCTCCCCGATGTCAGCCCGAAAGTAGCCGATGGCGCTGGCGGCCCTGCTCATTTCCTGCCGGTCGCCGACGACGGCACTTGCCATCAGCCGGCGATAGGCGTCGACGACGGCTGCCGGGTAGGGGCGGGTGGCGCCAAAGTCGAGCAGAATCAGTTGGCGGCTGGCGTTGTCGAAGCGGTAGTTGGCAAAATTGGGGTCGGTCTGGACCAATCGGAATTCGAAAACTTCCCGGAAAAATAGCCTGAACAGCAGTTCTGCCACGCGATCTCGCTCGGCTTGCGGGGCTCGCAGCAAGGATTCGACCGGCACGCCTCCCATGCAGGACATCGCCAGGACGTCTTCCGTCGTCAGTGCGGCGTGCACCTCGGGCAGCATGAACTCGGGCGCGTCGGCAAGCAGTCCGGCGTAGCGGCTGAGCCATGCGCCCTCCCCGAGATAATCCGCTTCGGCGTGCAACTGACGTTTCGATTCCCGCAGCAGCGGTCTGACATCCAGTCCACGGGGCAGCAGTCCAGAAACACGCAGCAGGGTGGCGACATTATCGACGTCGCTGTCGATACTTTGGCGGACACCGGGGTACTGGACTTTTATGGCCAGGCGCCGCCCGTCCTTCGTCTGCGCCGAATGGACCTGGCCGACCGACGCTGCCGCCATCGGCGTGAAGGAGAACTGCCGGAAATGACGGTTCCAGCCACGCCCCCAGTTGGCGTCGAGCACACTCACCAACTGGCTCATTGGCATGGCTCTGGCGTCGGCGCGCAAGCGCGCCAGGATAGCGGCAAACTCCGGCGGCAACAGATCGCCTGCATCCATGGACAACAGTTGCCCGAACTTCATCGCAGCACCGCGCAGCCGGGCAAGCTGATCGGCAACGCGGTAAGCGTTCGCAGACCCCAGCAGCAAGTCGCCAATTCGCGGACGCTTGCCTTGGGCCAACTGTCTTGTGCCTTGTACCAGCATACTGCCGGCAACACCGCTGGCGAGAACACCCAGTCGGGCAAGCCTGGACCACCGTCCGCCGGGAACGGCCGCGGTGCTTGCGTCGCGTTTGCTTCGATCATCGTCGAGCATGTGGCCTCGCTTTCCATCTGATCCGACCGTAGCCCGGAACACTTGGCGAACAATTCTTCAGTAAGAAGCCGGCTGCCGGCAATCGGGAGAATCCGGGGTTTCCGAATCCTCGAGCGGATAGGCATCCGCCACGTAAGCGGGACCTTTCATCACCATGACGATGAATGCAGCAATCGCTGCCGTGAGCACCGCCGTCCAGTGCAGGACCGCGATACCGAGCGCAAGAATGTCGACCATCTGAAGGCGAGTCGAGGCTTCCACTGCATCCCCGCCGCCGAGAAAGATTCTCGCCACAAGCGACGGCAGGGCCAGAAGCAGCGTGCCGAAAACGAGCACGCGGGGTAATAGACGGAGCACGACGCGTTCGCGACCAGCCGGCGTCTGCACGAATCCCGGAAGTCTGTTGAAGGCGTTCATCGGGCCTCCTTTTCGCGATGGGTGTTGAACGATTACCAGCTTTCAGCGAAAGCTCCTGCGGTCAGGCAAAGGCAGGCCACGCTAGTCAGCCGGAAGCGCAACGGCAGGTACCAGGCCGGCAAATGGCTGGCTGCGATCAGAAATCTATCCTGCCAGTAGTGGGCCAGAAACCCGGTCACCAAGAGAACACTCGCCGGCATCGGCGAGAAAAGCAATGCCGACCAGGCGATAAGCGTCGGGACGACACTCCAGACGAAGCACCAGGTCCGCTGGCTTGCGCTCAGATCCGTCAAGGTCATGGCGAATCCCCAATGCAGAGCGCCGACGAAGGTCAGGATCAGCGCACCGTAGGCAAACAGCGCATCGCTCCAGATCGTTGCGTGGTGTGGGTCGAAGAGACTGGCGGGGGCCAGGACGAGAAACGGCAGCAGTCCTCCGTAACCGAGCCAGACAACGCTGCGCGGAATGGGATTGGGCAGTGATTGGTCCATCGAGTCCTACCTGACCAACGGTCGAATGCTGGAAAAGCCGGCATCCATCGACCACACTTGGCCGGTCACCCGGGCCGCCTTGTCCGACAGCAGCCAGACCATCAGTTCGGCCAGTTCTTCGGGGGAACCAATGCCCGGCAAGGGGTACTGGCGAGCCGCCGCGTCGCGGCCCATCGCGCTGCCGAGAACGGCGCTGGAGGCCGGCGTGTCCATGATGCCGGGGGCGACGGCGTTGATCCGGATGCCATTACTCGCATAGGTCGCCGCCGCGCTGCGTACCAGTCCTTCGACACCGGCTTTCGCTGCCGCTACCGCCTCGTGATTGGGAGTGCCTATCCGTGCAGCCGCCGACGAGACCAGCACCGCCGATCCCGGGCACTTGGCGTCGCGTAAGGCGCCAACGAAAGCCGCCAGTGTATGGAAGGCGCTGATCAGATTGGCGTTGAGGCAGGCCGCAAAGTCGGCGTCGGACATGCGATGCAGTGCGCCCAGGCGAATGTTGCCGACGCAGTGTGCGAATGCCGTGGGCAGCAGCTGGTGCGCTTTGGCGACCTCGAAAATGTGGCGTGCTCCAGCAACGCTGGAGCAGTCAGCGACCACCTGCATGTGGCTGTCGCCGTAGCTGTGGGTCAAGCGCTCACCCTCCCGGCTGGTCACCAGTAGTCTCCAGCCTGCCTCTGCCAGCCTGGCCGCTACCGATTGACCCAGCCCGCCTGCTGCTCCAGTGACTAGGGCTACTTTTTCCATGACATCTATTCTCCGGCTCAACTGCTCGTAAGAAAGGGATTCCCCTGGGGGATTCCCCTGGGCGCCAGTGAAATCATCAGATTGACCGATCTGGAGCGTTCACTGTTCTAGACGGATGATAAAATAATCGTCAAATACACGTATGTTAGGCACTACAATACGCGCAACTCTATGACTTGTCTAGGACAACAATGAGTAAAGCCGTGAGATCATCTTCCGCACCCGGGTCCGAAGTACAGGCGTTTGGTTCACAGGCGACTCGCCGGCCGACCCCGAAGAAGCTGCTGCCCAGCAAGTGGACGGCGGCTACCCCGCATGACGGGGAGAAGCACTTCATCGTTACCGCGGTGATTCAGCCGGAGTTCCCGGCCAGTCGAATCGAGAGCATCGAACTGGAAGCCGTGTACTCTCGACGGGTGTTTTCGCTGTCCTGGCGTGATCTAACCGACGGCAAGCGTTGGCTACAAGGCTGGCAATGACTCGTGCCGGGAGGAATTTGCGCGCAGGCTCGTCGGATCGATGATTGACAAGGAAACCATGAATCCCTCTTCGCATATTGCGCTGATCGGTGCCGGCATCGCCGGCCTGTCCTGCGCCACGGCACTGCAACAGGCTGGCCTCGAAGTCATTCTGTTCGACAAGAGTCGCGGCCCCGGCGGACGTATGAGCACCCGTCGAGGCGACGACTGGCAATGCGACCACGGCGCCCAATATTTCACCGCTCGCCACGCCGAATTCCGTGCCGAAGTAGGGCGCTGGCAGCAGGCCGGGGTCGCCGGCCTGTGGGCTCCCAAGATATCGATGTTTGATGGCGATTCGCCAGACCAACGCGAGTCGACGGTCGAGCGCTTTGTCGGTATTCCGACCATGACCGCGCCTGCCCGGTATCTGGCCAGCACTCTGGCCGTGCACGCGCGAACGAACATCGAGCAACTCAGGCATCAGGCGCACGGCTGGCAGATATTTTCGGCTGAACAGGGCTGGCTGGAGACGCGTTTTGCGGCCGTCCTGCTGGCGGTACCAGCGCCGCAGGCGGTACCACTATTGCAGCAAGCCGCCCCCGACCTGGCGGACCTGGCCGGCGGCGCCGTGATGCGCGGCTGTTGGGCGCTGATGCTGCGCTTTGCTGCGCCGGTCGAACTGCCGTTCGATGCCGCCTTCGTCAATCACGGCCCACTGCGCTGGCTCGCCCGCAACAGCAGCAAGGCGGGCCGCAGCGGCGAGGAAACCTGGCTGCTGCACGCCTGCGCGGACTGGAGTGAGGCACATCTGGAAGAAGATTCCGAGAGCGTCGCCGTCGCCCTGCTATCCGCCTTTGGCCAACTCGGTGGTCCGGCCCCACGGGACTGGACTGTCCATCGCTGGCGTTACGCCGACACCGAACCGGCCCTCCACGAGGGTTGCGCCTGGCGTCCAGACATTGGCCTGGGCCTTTGCGGAGACTGGCTAAACGGCGGCAAAGTAGAGGGTGCCTGGCTCAGCGGCCGGACGCTGGCCGAACAGGTGTTGCGGTCGTTCGCGGGATGCTGACGGCCGGATCTAGTGAGTCGCGGCCCTGCCACGAACCTTTCCCTCTGACGTACCGCTTGCCCGGCCTGGAGCGGCAGCACGGCTTGCCGCAACGCCAGCGCAGGGGGCTTTACGAGAAAACCCCATGAGTCCCGGCACAACTCTTCGGCTGATTCTCGGGGACCAGCTCAATCCACGGCACACCTGGTTCGAGCGGCGGCGCAACGATGTGCTGTACGTCTTGATGGAACTGCGCCAGGAAACCGACTACGTGCTTCACCACGCGCAGAAAATCCTCGCCATCTTTGCCGCGATGCGCGAGTTGGCCCGTCAGCTGCGTGCGGCCGGACACTGCGTGCACTACCTGACGATCGATGATCCGGACAGCCGGCAGTCGCTGCCGGACAACCTCGATACGCTGATGCTTCGGTTCAACGTCCGGGCCTTCGAATATCAGGCACCCGACGAATGGCGACTCGACGCGCAACTGGCCGACTATGCTCGGCGTCAATCCATCCCCTGCCGAGTGGTGGAAAGCGAGCACTTCTATACCTTGCGCGACGAGGCTGGGCGGCTGTTTTCGACACGTCGGCAATGGTTGATGGAGCACTTTTACCGTCACATGCGGGTGCAACATCGCGTGCTCATCAACGGCGCTAGCCGACCGGTCGGCGGCCAGTGGAACTTCGACCACGACAACCGCAAGCCCTGGCCAGGGCTACCGTCCGAACCCGCAGACTTCCGCGCCGCTCACGACCAAACGGCGCTCTGGAAGACGATCGTCTCCGCGGGCGTTAACAGCTTCGGTCAGGCCAACGCGGCACAGTTGGCCTGGCCGCTCAATCGCACCGAAGCCTTGCAGCAACTCGACGCCTTCATCGAAAAGGCGTTGCCACACTTCGGCGACTTCCAGGACGCGATGAGCCATCGCGCCTGGCGAATGTTTCACTCGCTCTTGTCATTTGCCCTGAACACCAAGATGCTCGATCCGCGCGAGGTCGTGGCCAAGGCCGACGCCGCCTGGCGCGCGGGGTGGTATCCCTGGCAACCGCCGAGGGCTTCATCCGGCAGATTATCGGCTGGCGCGAGTACATTCGTGGCTTCTACTGGGCGCACATGCCGGAATATGTCGAGCAAAACCTGTTCGGCCACGCTCGGGCGTTGCCGCGATGGTTCTGGAACGGTCAGACCAGGATGCGCTGCCTTGCCCACGCCATCGGCCAGTCTCTCGAACAGGCCTACGCCCACCACATCCAGCGACTGATGGTGATCGGCAATTTTGCGCTGCTGGCCGGACTGGAGCCCGCGGCGGTGCATCGCTGGTATCTCGGCGTCTACGTCGACGCTTTCGAGTGGGTCGAACTCCCCAACACCCTCGGCATGAGCCAGTTCGCCGACGGCGGACTGCTGGCCACCAAGCCGTACGTATCCAGCGCCGCCTACATCGATCGCATGAGTGACTACTGCAAGGGTTGTCATTACGACAAAAAGCTGCGCACCGGCGAGCGAGCCTGCCCCTACAATTCGCTTTACTGGGACTTCTTTGCGCGCAACGCCGGCAAACTCTCGACCAATCCGCGTCTCGGCATGGTCTATCGGCAGTTGGCAAGGATGGATGAAGCGACAAGGCGTTCGTTGCAGGAGCGGGCAGACGAACTACGCAGCTCGCTGGATCGCCTATGATCCTCTTGTGGATGGTCCGCCCCCTGTGCCGATATGACCTGAGACACCTAACCCTGACCAATTAGCGTAGAAAGCTAGATTTCCATCATGGCAAACCAGACGAAGAATCGGATGATGGTTCCCTGGCACGGTTCCTCTCACCACTCAACAGCCTATGGAAAAGCGACGATCCGTGAGGGCCCTGCGTGCGGCTGTCCACGCATCACCCTGCGAAGGGGAGTGCGGCTCCCGGAGTTGGGAATCGACACGAGCAATCGCCTGGTCAATCACCGCACACTCGCTGCTCCTGGACCCCTGCGCTGGCCTGTCAAGTTGACTCAGACGCCATCTTTGTTGGGCCTCCCCGCGCAGCCTTGCGGCTTCCATTTCGTCGGCGATCGCCTTGCTCTGCGCTAGACTGTAGCCTGGTCTCGATATCGGACCTGCAGGCGAGACATGCACTTCGGTTTCATTGTTCGCACAGGGATGGTCTCGGAATGCGCTACCGTTTGGCCCCCTGCAATGGTAGATAGAAGAAGCTGGAGGTCGTGCAAGAACGTCTGCCGGAGAAGTCACCTCCGGTCGTGGGCTGCCTGATGATTGCGGCGGGGCGACGACCGGCGATGGCGAACTGGTGTGCGGCCTTTGGTACGGGCTCGCCGTCTGACGCTGGTTTGTCGTTTCCCCATACTCGAAAAGCAGCCAGGCACCGACGACGACGCTCAAAGCCAAGGTCAACGCGACGATTCGCGCCTGCGCAGCGGACAAGTGTGTCTCCACGAGTGAGGCAGGGGTACTGCGATCGTAGGCTTGCCTGCGGGAACGCGCAAGCTCTGCCGAGGTTCTCGTTTCGCGCCGGCGCGGGTTCGCGCCGCCGATCACTCCAACTAACCCGAACTTTGCCCCGCCGAACTAGCTGGAACCCTTGCGTGATGCGGATTCTGGCTATTTTGTCGGCCGAATGCGCACCCATGTAAATAGGCGTATTATCCCCGGCTTTTTTGTCTCTTTTTGTAGCATGGTGACGCCATGTATATCGAAGCCGTCCCCAACCGCAACTCGCCTCCGGCAGTGCTGCTTCGTGAAGCCTTCAGAGAGCAAGGCAAGGTCAGGAAGCGCACTCTGGCCAACCTGTCATGCTTGCGCGCGGATGTCATCGAGGTTCTGATGATTCTCCTCAAGGGCGGTGTGGCCGTACCCAGTGCGGAGGACGTCTTTACCGTCGAGCGCTCGTTGCCGCACGGCCACGTGGCGGCCGCACTGGGTAGCGCGATCACCTGCGGTGCGCGCGATTGGTTTGCCGCCGCCCCCGAGCGGCTGCGCAAGCTACTGCTGGCAATGGTCGTTGCGCGCGTCGTGTCGCCGGCTTCGAAGCTCGCCACCCACCGCATGCTCAGCGACGACACGGCGGCACACTCGCTGGGAAGGGTGCTGGGCCTGGCGCAGGTCGAACCGGAGGAGTTGTATCGTGCGCTCGACTGGCTACACGCGGCGCAACCGAACATCGAGCGGCGCCTGGCGCGCAAGCAGCTGGTCGGTAGTATCCTGGTGCTCTACGACCTGACCTCGACCTGGCTCACCGGCCGTTGCTGTCCGCTTGCCGCCCGCGGGCATTCGCGCGACGGCAAGCGCGATGATCCGCAGATTGTCTTTGGGCTGATCTGCGCCGCCGATGGCTGCCCGGTAGCGGTGGAGGTGTTCTGTGTGCTTTCGGCAACGCTGCAAACCCGCCGCAACCGCGCGCACGCCGCCCGAGCGCGGGGGCAATCTAGCTTCTGGAGGATGCTCGGGCGAGCAAGAAGAGCGGCGAGACCCTGCCGCTCGGCGACTCAGTCCGGCGGCGCTTCAGCCTCGTTGGCGGCGGCAGCCTCGGCGCGAGCCAGCGCCTCGGTATAGTTCCAAGGCATCCACGCCGACGGTTCAAGCGCAACGGTCGCCACATGGCGCTGCAGGGTGACGAGGTAGTCGAACGGCTCGATCTGGTGCAGTTCCGCGGTATGAATCAGGCTCATGAACAGATCGCCGACGCGCGCACCA